>CAUTMS010000005.1:0-161186 GCA_963539805.1 uncultured Actinobacillus sp.
AGTACTCGGCTACGAACCGAGCGGTCAAAGGTTCGAATCCTTTCGGGTGCGCCATTCTGATTTTATCTGAATTTCATTTCTCAATTCATTTTTATTCCGCTTGTTTGCAAATTTTTAGTCTGCATAGCAAAATTATGCCTTATAATTGAACGCATTGTTTGTCGGTCATTTTCCGGGCTGAAAAAATGCCACGTTTTTTATGCGTAATCGCCGGTGCGATTACTTATGGCTTCGCCACCGTTGGCAAAGCCAACGTTCAAAAAGCGTTGCTTTTTGTGACCGCACTTTATTGCTTTAGAAGGAACATCGGGAAGAAAAATGTTAGATCAATCCGTTATTAATCAATATGACGCCTTAATTTTCGATATGGACGGCACGCTTATCGACACCATGCCGAGTCATGCCAAAGCCTGGGAAAAAGTCGGGCGTCAATTAGGCTATCCCATCACCGGCGATATTATGTACGAGCTGGGCGGCGCGCCGGTGCGCACTATTGCGCGGGAAACCTGCTGTCGTTACGGTATTCCGATGGATTTACTGGATGAAGTCATTCGTTTAAAACGTCAGTTCGGTTTTGAAATGGTTGAACTGAATGCGACTTTATTGCCGACCTTTGATATTGTGAAAGCCAATTTGGGGCGACGCGCGATGGCGCTTGGCACCGGTTCTCACCGTAATATGGTGAATATGTTGCTGGATAAATTCGAATTACGCCGTTATTTTAATGCCATTGTCGATGCCGATGAAGTCAGCGCGCACAAACCTGATCCGGAAACTTTTCTGAAATGTGCGGAAAAAGTGGGCGTTCGTCCGCAAGCCTGTCTGGTATTTGAAGACGCGGATCTTGGCGTGCAAGCCGCATTGAACGGCGGCATGGATGTGTTTGACGTGCGCACCCAAACGCTAACCCGAGGTGCGAAATGACGACGCAGTTGATGTTAATGCGGGAGGGATTCGCTCATCTCGCCGCCGAACCGGATTTGTCCGATTTACGCTTACACTGCCGTGAAATGTTGTTCGATTATAATAATCTGCTGCGACCTTCGGAAAAAGCGAAAAAAACGGCGTTAATCAAGAAGATTCTGGGCAAAACCGGTCAGGTTATCAAAGTGAACTCACCGTTTTTTTGCGATTATGGATTTCAAATCGAAGTGGGCGAAAATTTTTTTGCCAACGCCGGATGTACTATGCTGGATACCGGCGGCATCCGTATCGGCGATAATGTGTTGTTCGGTCCGAATGTGAGTTTGTATACGGTGGATCATCCTCTTGACGTATCGCTTCGTAATGAAGGCTGGGAGCACGGACGAAAAATTATCATCGGAAATAACGTGTGGGTTGGCGGCTGCGTGACCATTTTGGCCGGCGTCACCGTCGGCGATAATACGGTGATTGGCGCGGGAGCGGTTGTCACCAAAGATATTCCCGCCAACAGTGTGGCGGTGGGGAATCCTTGTCGCGTATTGCGGGAAATTACCGATGCGGATCGTCAATCTTATCTGACAACGTACATGAAAAACGATTGATTTTTTTCCCGCACTTTTGCGAACCATCGCCGGCGGAACATGTTTATCCGGGTATTTCTCAGCGGTTATGTGAAATCCGCGGGTAAAAAAAACCGCCCTTTCTCTTGCGAGATTGAGCGGTGAATATAACCTAAGGAACCAATTTTTTTATTATTAATCACAACTGCAAGTTGCTTGTATTCTAGGACAGGCGGGTTTTTATTAAGTTCAAATTTTTTTGAGGAATTTTTATGCCTTTATTAGATAGCTTTAAAGTTGACCACACCAAAATGCAGGCGCCGGCTGTGCGCATCGCAAAAACGATGATGACGCCGAAAGGGGATTCTATCACGGTTTTTGATTTGCGTTTTTGTGTACCGAACAAAGAAATAATGTCGCCTAAAGGCATTCACACCCTTGAACATTTGTTTGCCGGTTTTATGCGTGAACATTTGAACGGCGCCGATGTGGAAATTATCGACATTTCCCCGATGGGTTGTCGCACCGGTTTTTATATGTCGCTGATCGGCGCGCCGGACGAACAACGGGTGGCGGACGCATGGCTGGCGGCAATGCATGATGTTCTGAACGTACGGGATCAAAGCAACATTCCGGAATTGAATATTTATCAATGCGGCACTTTCACCGAACATTCGCTCGACGACGCGCAGGCGACGGCGCAACATGTGATTGCGCGCGGTATCGGTATCAATAAAAATGAAGCGTTGTTGTTAGACGAATCTTTACTGCCCGAATAACGAAGGAGTGACAACATGACGACAATTGGTACGGCGTTAACCGCCAAGGCGACGAAGGTAATGTTACTCGGCGCGGGTGAATTGGGTAAAGAAGTGGCGATTGAATTAATGCGCCTCGGTGTGGAAGTCATCGCAGTGGATCGTTACGCGAACGCTCCCGCCCAACAGATCGCTCACCGCGCTTATACGATTTCCATGTTGGACGGTGCGGCATTACGTGCGTTGGTGGAAAAAGAACGTCCCGATTATATCGTCCCGGAAGTGGAAGCCATTGCCACGGATACTTTGGTTGAGCTGGAACAGGAAGGTTTTACCGTGGTGCCGACGGCGAAAGCCACAAAACTGACTATGAATCGCGAAGGCATCCGTCGTTTGGCGGCGGAAGAATTGGGGCTGCCCACTTCGCCCTATCGGTTTGTGGATAATTTCGCGGATTTTCAACGTGCGGTGGAAAAAATCGGTGTTCCCTGCGTGGTGAAACCGATTATGTCATCCTCCGGACACGGGCAGTCGGTAATCAAATCTTTAGCGGATGTGGAACGCGCCTGGCATTACGCGCAGGAAGGCGGACGCGCCGGTGCGGGGCGCGTTATCGTGGAAGGTTTTGTGAAATTTGATTATGAAATCACCTTGCTTACCGTGCGCCATCTTGGCGGCACCTCGTTTTTGGCGCCCATCGGGCACCGTCAGGAAAACGGCGATTACCGAGAATCCTGGCAACCGCAGGCAATGTCTGAAGTCGCATTGAAAAAAGCACAGGATGTGGCGGGAAAAATCACCGCGGCATTGGGCGGACGCGGTATTTTCGGGGTGGAAATGTTTGTATGCGGTGATGACGTGATTTTCAACGAAGTGTCGCCGCGACCGCATGATACGGGCATGGTTACTCTGATTTCGCAGGAGCTGTCCGAATTCGCTTTGCATGCGCGTGCGATTTTGGGGTTGCCGATTCCTTCCGTTAATTTGATTAGTCCGGCGGCTTCTAAAGCCGTGGTGGTGGAAGGAAAATCCAATCAGGTTCAATTCTCCAATCTGGATAAAGTGCTGGCGGAAGCCGATACGGATTTACGCATTTTCGGTAAAGGCGAAGTAGACGGCCATCGTCGTATGGCAGTCATCTTGAGCCGTGATATTTCTGTGGAAAAAGCCCTGGACAAAGCATCGCGGGCTTACGCGCAGTTACGGATTTTATTGTAGAAAGTTTGGTTTAGCGAAAAGTGCGGTCAAATTTGACCGCACTTTTTTGTTTGTGCTTCCGCCGCTAGAATAATTTTTTGGAAACTTCCAGATAATCCGATTTAAACGGACGGCGCATGCTGTCGATGGCTTCGATAATGTCGTGATGTACCAGTTTTTCCTGTTGAATACCCACGCAACGGCCTTTTTCGCCTTGCAGCAATAATTCTACCGCGTATACGCCCATACGAGAGGCCAGAATACGGTCGAAAGCGCAAGGCGAGCCGCCGCGTTGTACGTGGCCTAACACGGTTGCACGGGTTTCGTTGCCCACGCGCGCTTCAATTTCCTTGGCTAATTTGTGTACGTCCGTCACCAATTCGGTAATGGCGATAATCGCATGACGTTTGCCGTTGGCAAGACTGCGCTCGATTTGCTGAATTAATTCTTCCTGATTGAATCCGACTTCGGGCGCGACGATGTATTCGCAACCGCCGGCGATTGCCGCACAAATGGTTAAGTCGCTGCAGTGACGTCCCATGATTTCCACGATGGAAATACGGTGGTGAGAACCGCTGGTGTCGCGTAACCGGTCGATCGCGTCAACGGCGGTTTCCAATGCGGTTTGATAACCGATGGTGTAGTCGGTGCCCGGAATATCGTTGTCGATTGTGCCCGGTAAGCCGATGCAAGGGAAACCGTGTTCTTCCGTCAATAATTTTGCGCCGGTATAAGAACCGTCACCGCCGATCACCACTAAGGCGTCGATGCCGCGCGAATGCAAAACTTCGGCGCATTTTGACCGCACTTCCGGTTGTTTGAATTCCGGGAAGCGGGCGGAACCTAAAAATGTGCCGCCGCGGTTGATGACATCGGACACGCTGTAACGCGAAAGTTGTTCGATACGGTTTTCGTAAAGTCCCTGGTAACCGTCGAATACACCGTAAACTTCTAAGCCTTCGGATAATCCCGCACGTACCACGGCACGAATTGCGGCATTCATTCCCGGCGCGTCACCGCCACTTGTTAAGACTGCAATTTTTTTGATCATGGAATTTACCCTTTTAATTTTAAAAATATTGAAATTGAGAAACGCCCGTAAGATTACACCAAGAACGCACGGGGCTCTACTAATTTTTTGGTAAATCCGCCAAAAATTGATCTAATTTAGGATTTTTTTCACGAATTGTTAACCTGTGATTGAATAGCGTAAAATCCGTCATTTTTTGCCCGCACTTTTTACGAGATTTTCCGTCGATTGCCGATTTAGCGGCGTTTTGTCCCGAACGGGCGACGGCTTGCGGTTTTGTAAACCGTTTTTGTGTTTTAATTGTTCCAGGGTTTCGCCGTTTTTTAAAATGTGCGGCGTGACAAAAATAACCAGTTCCCGTTTCTGGCGGCGTTCGCTGTCATTGCTGAACAGATGTTTGATAACGGGAATGTCGCCGAGAACCGGCACTTTATTGTTGCCTTTGGTTACGGTATCGTGAAATACGCCGCCCAGCACAATGGTTTCGCCGTCTTTGGCGAACACCTGGGTTTGAATTTCCTGTTTGTCGATAGAGACGACTTCGCTGTTTTCTCCGTATGAAACGCGGTTGCCCGGCGAATTTTGGCTGACGATTAAATCCATTAAGATGGCGTTGTTTTGCGAAATATGCGGCGTCACTTCCAGCCCTAATACCGCTTCACGGAATTCCACCGATTGCGTGTCATTTTTGCCGTTGGTGACGACATAAGGAATTTCCGTTCCTTGTTTGATACTGGCGGATTTTTTGTTGGTGGTAAGCAAGCGCGGGCTGGCGATGATTTCCACGTTCTTTTCCTGTTCCAGAGCGGTTAATTCCATATCTAGCAGGCGTCCGTTGATTTTAGCCACTTGTAATGCGACGGAACCGGCGGGCATGGTGGCGGTGGCAAAATTTACATTGAGGTTGTTCGTGATATCGGCGAATCCGTTGGCTGCCAGGCTGCCGCTGACTTTATGCGCTCCCGCCGTCGGTTCGAACATGCCCCAGCGTACGCCGAGTTCTTTCAGGCTTTCGTCGTTCATGGTGACAATGCGCGCTTCAATGGCGATTTGCTCGATAGGTTTGTCCAATTCGGCGATCAGTTTTTTGATATTACGAATGGATTGTTTATCGTCCTGAATGATCAGCTGATTGCTACGATCGTCGAAGGTCAGCCGTCCCGTTTCGCTGACTAATGCGCCGTTGCCGGCAGTAAGCGATTTCATCACTTCCGACGCTTTGGCGTAGTGCAGTTTGACGGTAGCGGTTTCTAGCTTCGTTTCTGCCGGGATAATGGGAATATCGGCGGTTTCCGGCGTGTTGAAATCCGTGTTTGCCGAAGAAGATGCATTTTTTCGGTTAAGGTAGTAAATGTCGTTTTCTTGCCAAAAATCCAGTTGTTTGATTTTCGCTACCGAACGCAGTAACTGAGCTAAATCGGTATTGTCCAATTTGAGGGATAAGGTGCCTTCCAGCTCGTCGTCAATGATTAAATTGGCGTCCAGTTCCAGCGCCAGTTGTTGCAGGGTCGCCACTAAAGGAGCTTGTTGCAAACGGATGGAAAAAACGCGGTTTTCTGCGGATTGCGCCTGAATTGATGCTAAAAAACTGATCAAAAACAGACCGCACTTTACCGTAAAATCGCCCCGGAATTTCATGTTTTTCTCCTAAAATTTCAAGGTTAGCCGTTCGGGTTTATGGCAATCGAGTTTCCACTGATTCAAGTGAACGGCGGTTTTACCGATTTGCTGAATCTGCAATCGCTCCTGCGCGATAAAATCCTGCTCTTTAGCCATGAAAATTTGTTTTTCATCGGTTTGAAATAATGCTTGCGGCCGATCTTTTTCCGATAACAGCCCCACCAGTTTAAGCCGTTTAAACTGTATGTTTTCGGCAATAACGTCATCCCCGGAATGACAGGTTTGATTCGGTGTTTCGGTAATCGAATTAGACTGAGCCGGATGAGCTTCGGCACGACGGGTTTTATCAAAGGGATCCGCACCGTAAGCCGAGCTTAAAGCAAAAATGAAAAGGAAAAGACTTAAACGATACATGATTACTCCTTGTCAATTTGAAGCTGGAACGACAGACTGCTTTCGATGGAAGAATGGCTGTCGGTTCCGGCATTATCGCTTTCATCGTTTTTTCGAATATGCCAGCTGAGCAACGCCAATTCGGGAATTTGCCGTAAAAGTGCGGTCAGAAATTGTTGAATTTCGGCGAAATGACCTTGGATTTTCAGATCCAGGCTGGGCGTACCTTGCAGTTGCCACTGGGAATGCGTAACCGATAAATCGACGGCAAGCGACTGAATTTGCTGATGGATTGACGCCAGTTTTGCCGTCATAGACTGGCTGAGATGTTGTTGCGCTTTTTGCTGCAAAATTGCCAGCAGCCGTGACTGGTGATCTGATTGCTGTCGTTTCCGTTGTAATTCGGCAGAATTTTCCGCCAAGATATGTTGGTTTTGCCAATATTGATGCGCGGGAAAACTCAACAGGAACGCGAACGGCAAAAGCAATCCGAGGTATTGTTTTATCGGCGTAAATGACGCCCATTTCCCCCAGGAATTGTAGGGTTGGGAAAAATATTGCCATTGGCCGATGCTGGTGCCGAAACGGCGAAAGTAGCGATTTATCATGATTCGTTTTTCCTGGAAAGATAAAACTCAAATTGCAGTTCGTTTTGTTGCGGTAAAAATTGCTGTAATTCGCTTTTCAAATCCGGTAAGTCATTCAGGAATTGTTGAATTTGTTCGAATTCCCGCTGATCTTGCGCCTTGCCTTTTAATCTGATTTGTTCCGAGTCAAGGGTGAAATCGGATAATTCTCCCTGAATGAAAGGCAGTCGTTGCAATAAATCCATGGTTTGTTGAATTTGCGCCCGGGTAACGGGTTTACTGTTCGCCTGTTGCGTGAAATGCTGCTGTTGCCGCCGCACCTGTGCAATCAGCGCCGGCAGTTTTTGATTCATTTGTTCGAGTTCGGCCAGTGTGCGATTTAGCTCGCTTTCACCGCGAAGATTAACCTGCCACAGTGCAATATAAGCCGCAAGGAATGTTCCCAGCGCCAGCATCAAACGTCTGAAAGCTTGCCGGCTTCGTTGTCGGTGAGCGGTTAATCGCCAGGGCAGCAAATTCATTATCGGTTAACCGTTTTTGATGGCGCGTTGATGTAAATCCGTTCGCCAAAGCGCATTTCCCAGCGCGATAAAAGGCAGTTCCGTGGAAAGATAAACGGCATTTGCAAAAACGTGATGATTTTTGACCGCACTTTTAGGACGTTCTTGGTCCTGATGTTGTTCGCTATCCGCCGTTCGCCGATAAATACAAATTTGCCCGATTTCGGTTTGATAGCGTTCCGTAAAGCGCCGAACCAGCTGTTCCGCGGGCATGTTTTGCTGTTGTAATACGTGGAATTCCTGCGTGCTTTCCTGTAGCGCGAGACAGAAATTTTCGTCATGGTAGAGATACAGCGTGTTTTTCGGCAACTCGGGTTTAAGATAACGAAACGCGCGGAAAACGGCGTGCGCGGTGTTGTCGAGCACGGAAACGGACAGCGGCGCGTATTGTTCCAGCCAGTCTTTCGCCGTTTCCTGAATCACTACGGAAATTTCCAGTTTCATGCCTTGTTTCAGCATTTCCGAACGGTAATCGAACCACAGTTGATCCAAAGGCAACGGCAATTCTTTTTCGATGATCGCCGTAATCTGCTGTTCGCATTCCTGAGCATTTAAAACCTGCGGTAGAATCAGGGTTTTGCACCAAATGTGATTGGGTAATAAGCTGACGATGTAATGGAATCTCAACGGGCGCTTTTTCGTGTCAAAATGCTGAATCAGCCAACCGGTTAAAAATTCTTCCGTGCGTGTAAAGTGCGGGCGGATTTCTTCCTGATTCGGCGAAAACCAAACCGCTTCCCAAATTTCTCCCTGTTTCCACACGCCAATTTGAATTGTCGCCTGATATTTTTGTATTTTTCCCGACATGAAATTTTCCTTCAAAATGAATTTTCTTTCGCTTAACGGCTCTAAAATCTATATACTTACGCCCAAATCGGATTGGGGCAGTATTCCGTAAATTAAAATCCAACGCATTACTCAAGAGTGAATTCTGGAATGAAGATCGCAAAATTAATTTTAAGTACCTTGTTAACCATCATTATTTTATGTTGTGTGGCGGTAGGTTTGTTTTACGCCAAAATCAAGGCGGATTTACCGAATGTAGAAAGCCTGAAAACCGTGACTCTGCAACAACCTATGCAGATTTATACCGCAGACGGTAAATTAATGGGGGAAGTCGGGGAACAACGTCGTATTCCGGTGAAACTGGAAGATGTGCCGAAACGTTTGATTGATGCGGTTTTAGACACGGAAGACAGCCGTTTTTACGATCATCACGGCGTAGATCCGGTAGGGATTGTCCGTGCGATTCGCGTGGCGATTGCCAATCGCGGCGCTTCACAAGGCGCGAGTACCATCACTCAACAGCTTGCCCGCAACTTCTTTTTAACCAACGAAAAAACGATTATCCGTAAAGCCAAAGAAGCGGTTTTAGCGATCGATATTGAAAACACCTTGAGTAAAAACGAAATTTTAGAACTTTACCTGAATAAAATTTATTTTGGTTATCGCTCTTACGGCGTTGTGGCTGCAGCGAAAACTTACTTCGGTAAAGATTTGAAAGATTTAACATTATCCGAAATGGCGGTGATTGCGGGCTTGCCGAAAGCGCCGTCTACGATGAATCCGCTGTATTCCGTAAAACGCGCCGAAGAACGTCGTAACGTCGTGCTGGGGCGTATGCTTGAAATGCGCCATATCACGCGGGAGGAATACGATGCGGCGATTAAAGAGCCGATCGTGTCCCGCTATCACGGCGCACAACTGGAGTTCCGCGCCGATTATGTGACGGAAATGGTCCGTTTGGAAATGGTTAAACGTTATGGCGAGGAAAATGCCTATAACAGCGGCTATCAGGTCTATACCACCGTTTCCTCGCAAGCTCAGACGAATGCGCAGAATGCGGTGATTCAGAATATCATTGCTTATGATATGCGCCACGGTTATCGCGGAGCCGCCGCGCTTTGGAAGAAAGGCGAAGAAGCCTGGAGCGAAGACAAAATCACCGAGTTTTTACAGAAATTACCGAGTGCGACGCCGTTTGTACCGGCCGCGGTGTTAGCCGTCAATAAAGGCGGTGCGGAAGTGATGCGGGCTTCAGGTGAAAAAATGACGCTAAATTCGACCGCACTTCGTTTCGCCGGAAACAAAGGCGTGCGGGCGGGCGAACAAATCTGGATTCGTCAGCTTGAAGACGGCGGTTGGACACTGGGACAACTGCCGGAAGTCAATTCTGCGCTGGTTTCGCTCAATTCCGATAACGGTGCGATTGAAGCGATTGTCGGCGGATTCAGTTTTGAACAGAGTAAGTTTAACCGCGCCACTCAATCTTTGGTACAGGTCGGTTCATCCATTAAACCGTTCATTTACGCGGCGGCATTGGAAAAAGGGCTGACGCTTTCCAGCGTGCTGCAGGACAGTCCGATTGTGATTAACAAACCGGGACAGGAGCCGTGGCGTCCGAAAAATTCGCCGGATCGTTATGACGGCCCGATGCGTTTACGCGTGGCTTTGGGACAATCCAAAAATATGATTGTGGTGAAGGCCATGCAGATGACGGGAATTCCGTTCACAGCCGAATTTTTACAGCGTTTCGGCTTTAAACGCGATCAATATTTTGCCAGTGAAGCCCTGGCGTTAGGTGCGGCGTCCTTCACTCCGCTCGAAATGGCGCGCGGATACGCGGTGTTTGATAACGGCGGATTTTTAATTGATCCGTTTATCATCAATAAAATTCTGGATAATAGCGGTAAGGAAATTTTTGTGGCGAATCCGAAAATTGCCTGCCCGACTTGTGACGATATTCCGACGATTTATTCTTCAACCAATGAAAAAATCGACGGATTCCAGGCTTCCGTTGCCGATGCCGCCGCCAATGTGCCGTTAAAGAATACGGCGGACGCCGGTAACGGAGAGGAAATTGACGAAGCCGCCGAGCCGACGGAAGATCCGGAAATCCAAACCAAAGACGGCCGAATTAAGGAAACGGATTTGAATTTAATGGTGCAAGGGAAATCGGATCATTCCACCGTAGAATACGCGCCTCGCGTGATTAGCGGTGAATTGGCGTTTTTAATCCGCAGTGCGTTGAATACGGCGATTTACGGCGAGCAAGGATTAAACTGGAAAGGCACCAGCTGGCGCATGGGCAGCCAAATCAAACGGGCGGACGTCGGCGGTAAAACCGGTACTACCAATAATTCGAAAGTGGCGTGGTATGTCGGCTTCGGTGCCAATCTGACCACAGCCGTTTATATCGGTTTTGACGACAATAAACGGAATTTGGGCAGACATGAAGCGGGCGCCACGGCCGCTATGCCGGCCTGGATTGCCTATATGAAACAAGCGCTTGCCGACGTGCCGGAACGTGTGTTGCCGATACCGAAAAATATTGTCGAGAAGAAAATTGATATCGGTTCGGGGTTGTTGTCCGCCGACGGCGGGCGCACCGAATATTTCATCGTCGGCACTGAGCCTAAACGGGTTTATGTGCAGGAAAAAGCCGGCCCGGCTTATTATGTACCGCCTGCGCTGCAGGAACGCCTCGGTAAAGCGCCGGACGGTTCGCAACAGGAATTATTCTAAAATCGCTTCGAAAATCGACCGCACTTGGAAAAGTGCGGTCGGTTTTTCCATTGTTTTTTATAAGGAAACGTTATGCTGAGTTATCGCCACAGCTTTCATGCCGGCAATCATGCGGATGTGCTGAAACATATCGTGTTAATGCTGATTATCGAGAATCTTCAACTCAAGGAAAAAGGTTTTTATTATCTTGATACGCACGCCGGCGTAGGTCGTTACCGTCTGTTCGGCGAAAACGCGGAAAAAACGGCGGAATTTGAAGAAGGGATTGCCCGTTTATGGGAGCGGGATGATTTGCCGCCGGAAGTAAAACGTTATGTGGATCAGATTAAACGGCTGAATTACGGCGGGAAAGCGCTGCGCTATTATGCCGGTTCGCCGTTGATTGCGGCACAATTACTGCGTCCGCAGGATCGCGCGTTGCTAACGGAATTGCATCCTTCGGACTTTCCGCTGTTGCGTAATAATTTTAAGGAATATGCCAATGTCGTCACCAAACGTGATGACGGTTTCCAACAGCTGAAAGCCACGCTGCCGCCGAAAGAACGCCGGGGTTTGGTGTTGATCGACCCGCCTTACGAATTGAAAGAGGACTACGATTTGGTGGTGAAAGCCGTTGAAGAAGGCTATAAACGTTTTGCAACCGGCATTTATGCCGTTTGGTATCCCGTTGTGCTGCGCCAACAGACGAAGCGTATTGTACGCGGTTTGGAACGGAGCGGTATCCGCAAAATTCTGCAAATCGAACTGGCGGTTCGCCCCGATTCCGATCAGCGCGGCATGACGGCGAGCGGCATGATTGTCGTCAACCCGCCGTGGCAGCTGGAAACGCAAATGAAATCGATTCTGCCGTACTTAACCGAAGTGCTGGTACCGGAAGGCACGGGAAAATGGTCGCTGAACTGGATTACCCCGGAATAGAAAATTTGTGATAAAATTCAGGCTTTTTAAAGGAAAGAGAATGACAACCGCATTAACGAAATTTTTAACCGAAAAACTGGACGATTTAAAGGCCGCCGATATTTTAACCATCGATGTGCGGGGCAAATCCTCCGTGACGGATAACATGATTATTTGTACCGGCAGCTCAAGCCGCCATGTGGCGTCTTTAGCGCAAAAATTAATCGACGAAAGCAAGCAGGCGGGATTTGACACTTTCGGCGAGGAAGGCAAAGCCACGGCCGACTGGGTGGTGGTCGATTTCGGGCAGGCGATGGTGCATATCATGCAGCGTGAAAGCCGGGAAATGTATCAGCTCGAAAAACTTTGGGCTTAATTTCCAAAAAACTCAAGAAAAATCGACCGCACTTTTATGAAAATTCAGTTGATTGCCGTGGGCACAAAAATGCCGGCCTGGGTGAAAACGGGGTTTGAAGAATATCAACGCCGTTTTCCGAAAGACATGCCGTTTGAATTAATCGAGATTGCCGCCGGTAAACGCGGCAAAAACGCCGATATTGCCCGTATTTTGGAACAGGAAGGCAAAGCCATGCTGACGGCTTGCGGTAAAAATAAAATTGTAACGCTGGATATTCCGGGCAAGCCTTGGACGACGCATCAGTTGGCGCAGCAGTTAGAAGCCTGGAAAAACGACGGTCGCGATCTGTGTTTGTTAATCGGCGGACCGGAAGGGCTGTCGCCGGAATGTAAAGCTGCCGCGGAACAAAGCTGGTCGCTTTCGCCGTTGACTTTGCCGCATCCGTTGGTGCGCGTCGTCGTGGCGGAAAGCCTGTATCGCGCGTGGTCGCTCACAACCAATCATCCTTATCACCGTGAATGATTAAAAATAGCATAACTTTATGAAGTTTCTGAGAAAATTGCTTTCGCCGCCGACTCACGAACCGATTCGCGACAACCAAGCGGAACGAAATCTGTTCGCACGCCGCGCATTGGTGGCCTTTGTGGGCACGTTGGTGCTTACGGCGGTTTTGTTGGTGAATTTATATCATTTGCAAATTGTGGATTTCGATAAATATCAAACCCGCTCAAACGGTAACCGCATTAAATTATTGCCGGTTCCGCCGACCCGCGGACTGATTTATGATCGTTCCGGCACGTTGCTGGCGGAAAATCTGACGTTTTTCGGTTTGTATATCGTGCCGGAAAAAGTGGAAAATCTTGACCGCACTTTTGACGAATTGCGCGAAGTGGTGGGGTTAACCGATAAGGATATCGAACAATTCAAGAAAGAACGCCGTCGCTCTTCCCGTTATACGCCGATTTTGCTGAAACCCGATTTAACGGAAGAACAAATCGCCAGATTTGCCGTTAATCAGTACAATTATCCGAGTCTGGACGTGCGCCCTTATTTTAAACGTCACTATATTTACGGCGAACCGCTCACGCATATTTTGGGTTATGTGGCGAAAATTAACGATAAAGATGCCGAACGTTTGAAAAACGCCGAAAAAGAAACGGCTTATGCGGGCACAACGGATATCGGTAAGTTAGGTATCGAACGTTATTATGAGGAACAATTACACGGGCAGGCGGGATTTGAGCAGGTCGAAATTAATAACCGCGGTAAAGTGATTCGTAAATTAAGCGAACAGCCGCCCATTGCCGGTAAAAGTGTTTATTTGACGATCGATTTGCCGTTGCAGCAGTTTATTATGCAGCTTTTGGGCGATCAAAAGGGGGCGGTTGTGGTGTTGGATCCGAAAGACAGCAGCATTTTAGCCATGGTTTCCAGCCCGAGTTATGATAACAATCTGTTTGTGGGCGGTATTTCGGGGGCGGATTACCGTCGTTTACTGAATGATGAAAACCGTCCGTTGTATAACCGTGTGACACAAGGAGCGTATCCGCCGGCTTCCACCGTGAAGCCGTTTATTGCGGTGTCGGCGTTAACGGAAGGTGTCATTACGCCGGGCATGACGATTTCCGACCCGGGCTATTGGCAGTTGCCAAACAGCACTAAACGCTTTCGCGACTGGAAAAAATCGGGGCACGGTCCGACGAACTTGCAAAAGGCGATTACCGAATCCTCCGATACTTATTTTTATACGGTGGCTTACCGTATGGGGATTGACCGATTATCCGACTGGATGAAGCGTTTCGGTTTCGGCGTGCCCACCGGCGTGGATATTCACGAAGATACGCCGGGTATCATGCCGACGCGGGACTGGAAACAAAAACGCTATAAAAAAACCTGGGTGATGGGGGATACGATCCCGGTGGGTATCGGTCAAGGTTATTGGACCGCGACGCCGTTACAGCTTGCGAAAGCGACGGCGATTTTAGTGAATAACGGCAAAGTGAACACGCCTCATTTAATGAAAGAATCGCGCGGTTCTACGGTGGAACCTTATAAGGATCCGCTGTTGTACGAAGATATTCAGGAACCGAAAGCGGAGGCCTGGAGCGCGGCTAAACGCGGGATGTACGGCGTAATTAACGGTGCGGGCGGTACCGGACGCAAAGCGTTTGCCGGCGCATCTTATGTGGCGGCGGGAAAATCGGGTACGGCGCAGGTATTTAGTCTGAAAGAAGGGCAAAAATACAACGCGGCGAATTTAAAAAAATTCCTGCATGATCACGCCTGGTTTACGGCGTTTGCGCCTTATGAAAATCCGAAGTTGATTGTGTCGATCATCCTGGAAAATGCGGGCGGCGGTTCCAGTAATGCGGCGCCCCTGGTGCGCCAAATTATGGATTTTTATCTGAATAAACGCTTGCCTGAATTGATGAAGGCGGAAGAACAGACGGAAAATGGCGGTGTGGTGCCGAACGAAGTCCCTGACGAAACGGAAAATTTACCGGCTTCGAATAACGGAGACGAAAGTGCGGTCGAAAATGAGCAAGATTTTGAAGAGAATATCCCGGTTATCTTGCAAGAACAAAATGACATACAGCAAAATGTCCCGTTGACCGAACCAAAACCGGCGGAATAGAGAAATGGACGAGAAAAAATCTTTACTATCCAACCTTTGGGGCAAAATGCACCTGGATTTTTGGTTGTTGATTGGTTTATTGGCGATTACGGGTTACGGCTTGATTGTGCTTTACAGTGCGTCCGGCGCCAGCGAAGCGATGTTCCGCAGCCGTGTGATTCAGGTGATTTTGGGGTTCGTCGTGATGATTGTGATGGCCCAATTTCCGCCGCGGTTTTATCAACGTATTGCGCCTTATTTGTTTATCGCCGGTATTATTTTATTGATATTGGTGGATGCGGTGGGGACAACGAGCAAAGGAGCGCAACGCTGGCTTGATCTCGGTATTGTCCGGTTTCAGCCTTCGGAGATTGTAAAATTGGCCGTACCGCTGATGGTTGCGGTTTATTTGGGTAATCGTTCGTTACCGCCGACCCTGGCCGATACGATGATTTCCCTGGGATTAATCATCGTGCCGACTTTGCTGGTGGCTATCCAGCCGGACTTGGGCACATCAATTTTAGTTAGTGCTTCGGGAATATTTGTGGTATTTTTAGCAGGCATGAGCTGGTGGCTGATTGGCATTGCGGTGGTGGGGCTGACCGCTTTTATTCCGGTGATGTGGTTTTATCTGATGCATGATTACCAACGCACCCGGGTGTTAACCCTGCTTGATCCGGAGAAAGATCCGCTGGGCGCGGGATATCATATTTTGCAATCGAAAATTGCTATCGGCTCAGGCGGCTTAATGGGTAAAGGTTGGATGTTGGGGACGCAATCCCAGCTTGAATTTCTGCCGGAGCCGCATACGGACTTTATTTTTGCCGTATTAAGCGAAGAACACGGATTGATAGGCGTTATTATTCTGTTATTGCTGTATTTTTTTATTATTATCCGTGGATTAATGATTGGCGTTCAGGCGCAAACGGCATTTGGCCGTATTTTAACCGGTGCGCTGACATTAATTTTCTTCGTGTATTTATTTGTTAATATCGGTATGGTGAGCGGCATTTTACCGGTCGTCGGTGTGCCATTGCCGATGGTGAGCTATGGCGGTACGTCATTTGTGGCGCTCATGGCGGGGTTCGGGTTGATTATGTCAATCCACACCCATAAGCGTTCTCTCTATTCCCAAGGGAACTAATCAGTATTTTTTTACTCTTAGTTAACGGATTTTTGATTTATTCGTTGGCACTTAGGACAACTTGAGAATTTAATTATGATGAAATTTAAGATTATTTTGACCGCACTTTTAGCGTTATTTTTGACCGGCTGTACTTCGTCGGCGGAAGCTAGAAAAGTGGTGAAGAGACAAACGATTCATCAATACCAAAGCGTTAATCATCCCCTTTACGAAGTAGAGGGAAAAACTTATTCGACCAAATCCGGTTCCGCCGCTCATTACAGCAAAAACGGGCGGGCGAGTTATTATCACAACAAATTTAATGGTCGCCGCACGGCAAGCGGAGAAGTTTATAATTCCCGCGAATACACTGCGGCACATCGCAGCCTGCCTTTGGGTTCTTACGCCTTAGTCACGAATTTGCGTAATAACCGAAAAGTGGTGGTGAAAATTAATGACCGGGGGCCTTATCACGGTTCCCGAATTATCGATTTATCCCGTGCCGCCGCATCTGATTTGGGCATGCTCAATTCCGGCGTCGGGAATGTGAAAATTGAAAAATTACATATTGTTAAAAATTAGTCAGGATCGTAAATACAGAGATGTTATCAGCAACCCTTAAAAAAACAAAAATTGCGTTAACCGCCGGTTTAATGGCAACGGCATTTGCCGCTTCAGCCGAAGACGCTCAATACGGTATTACTCCGCCTCAGTTAAACGCACAAACGTATATTTTGATGGATTATAATTCGGGTGCGGTGCTGGCGGCATTAAATCCCGATCAACGCCAGTATCCGGCATCCTTAACCAAAATGATGACCAGTTATGTGGTGGGTGATGCGATTAAGCAGGGAAAAATTCACCCGAATGATCAAGTCACCATCGGCGAGAGTTCTTGGGGTAAAAATTTCCCGGATTCGTCGAAAATGTTTCTGAATCTGAATCAACAGGTTTCGGTTTCGGATTTAAACCGCGGCGTTATTGTGGTTTCCGGTAATGACGCCTGTGTGGCATTAGCCGAGCATGTTTCGGGTTCCACCGAGCAATTCGTGGCATTGATGAATAAATATGTGCAGCAGTTCGGGTTAAAAAATACCCATTTCACCACGCCGCACGGTTTGGATGATCCGAATCAGTACTCTTCTGCGCGGGATATGGCGTTAATCGGTATCCGCATTATTCATGATTTGCCCGAAGAATATAAAATTTATGCGGAAAAGGATTTTACCTTCAACAAAATCAAACAACCTAACCGTAACGGCTTGTTGTGGGATAAAAGCATGAATGTGGACGGCATGAAGACCGGTCATACCAGTCAGGCGGGCTACAATTTAGTGGCTTCCGCAACCAATGCCAATAATATGCGTTTGGTTTCCGTGGTGATGGGCGTGCCGACTTATAAAGGCCGCGAGGTGGAAAGTAAAAAATTGCTGCAATGGGGCTTTAACAGTTTTGACACGTTCAAAACCTTAGAAGCCGGTAAAGCCGTGGGCGAACAACCGGTTTATTACGGTGAAGACGGCGAGGTTGCGGTCGGTGTGTTGCAGGACGGTTTTATTACGGTGCCGAAAGGCCGTCAGGCGGATTTAAAAGCGCGGATGGAATTTACGGCGAAACATTTGGAAGCGCCGTTAGCGAAAGGACAAACCGTAGGCAAAGTGGTTTATAGTTTGGACGGCAAAGACGTTGCGAATCTGGATTTGCAAGTGATGAAAGACGTAGGTGAAGCCGGGTTTATCGGTAAAGGTTGGGACTGGTTGGTCTTAACGATAAAAAGTTTGTTTGACTAGCCTTGAAATGCTGATATTCGACACCATTTGTCATTAAAAAAATGAAGCAAAAAACGACCGCACTTTTTATGTAAAAGTGCGGTGATTTTTTTATCTGTTTTGAGGTGATTTTATGACACAGAAAATGATTAATTTACAAGATGTACCGCAAGCGAAACTGAAAGATTTATTACAATTTCCATGCCCGTTTACGTTTAAAGTGGTGGGCGCGCATCGTGATGATTTGGTTGACGACGTTATTGCGGTAACGCAAATTCATGCAAAAGGCGATTACAGCCCGACTCAACAACGCAGCGCGAAGGGAACATATAATTCCGTTTCGATTGAAATTCTGGCCGTTAATATCGAACAGATTGAAACCCTTTACGCCGAGCTCGCCAAAATTGAAGGCGTGAGAATGGTGTTATAACAGTAATGAATATGCCGTTAATTGTTCGCCGGCTCGGCGTGCGGGATTATAATCAGGTTTGGCAGCAAATGCAGGATTTCACCGATCGGAGAGATGAAAATACGCCCGATGAAATCTGGTTGGTGCAGCACCCTTCGGTGTTCACCCAAGGACAAGCGGGAAAGCCGGAACATTTGCTTAATCGGACCGCTATTCCCGTGGTGCAATCCGATCGCGGCGGACAGATTACTTATCACGGTTTAGGGCAGCAAATTATGTATGTCCTGATCGATATTAAACGCCATAAAGCTTACGGACGGAACTTAAATGTGCGTCAATTAGTGACCGCACTTGAACAATCCGTAGTAAAAACGCTGGCGGATTACGGTATAAATTCGTATCCGAAAACCGATGCGCCTGGTGTTTATGTGCAAGCAGACGGAAAAGAGAAAAAAATTTGTTCACTGGGGCTGCGTATTCGTCGCGGTTGTTCGTTTCATGGATTGGCACTGAATATCAATATGGATTTAAGCCCGTTTCATCATATTAATCCTTGCGGTTATGTCGGACTTGAAATGTGTCAGTTAGCTGATTTTGTTGAAATCGGCGAAGCGGATTGCGATAAAGTATCGCCTAAATTAGTTACACACTTTGCTGAAATTTTGGGGTATAATGCAACAAAATTTTAACATTTCAACTTTTTTTATAATTTAGGAAAATTTATGGGTACGCCATTTAAAATGGAACGCGGCGTGAAATATCGCGATGCCGCAAAAACTTCAATCATTAAAGTGACTAATATCGATCCTGAGCGGGAATTATTGCAAAAACCTTCATGGATGAAAATTAAACTGCCCGCCAGTTCGGCAAAAATCGATAGCATTAAGAACGGAATGCGTCGCCACGGATTGCATTCCGTGTGCGAAGAGGCGTCATGCCCGAATTTGCACGAATGTTTTAATCACGGGACCGCAACATTTATGATTTTAGGGGCGATTTGTACCCGTCGCTGTCCGTTTTGTGATGTTGCGCACGGAAAACCGCTACCGCCGGATCCGGAAGAACCGAGAAAACTGGCGGAAACCATTCAGGATATGAAACTTAAATATGTGGTGATTACCTCGGTCGACCGTGATGATTTACCGGATCGCGGCGCCGGGCATTTTGCGGATTGTGTGCGGGAAATTCGCGCTTTAAATCCGGGCATTAAAATTGAGATTCTGGTGCCTGATTTTCGCGGACGTATTGAATTGGCATTGGAAAAGCTGAAAGATAATCCGCCGGATGTTTTTAATCACAATTTGGAAAATGTGCCCCGTTTGTATCGTGAAATTCGCCCCGGTGCGGATTATGAGTGGTCACTGAAGTTATTGCGTGAATTTAAAACTATGTTCCCTCATATTCCGACTAAATCCGGTTTAATGGTGGGATTAGGCGAAAGTAACGAAGAAATTCTAAATGTTATGCGCGATCTTCGTGCCAACGGCGTAACCATGCTGACATTAGGGCAATATTTACAACCGAGTCGTCATCATTTGCCGGTTGCACGCTATGTTCCGCCTGAGGAGTTTGACGAATTTCGCGAAAAAGCGGAAGCAATGGGATTTGAACATGCGGCATGCGGACCTTTTGTACGTTCGTCTTATCATGCGGATTTACAGGCAAGCGGCGGTCTTGTGAAATAATGATTATTTTAATAAAGCGGAGAACTTCGGTTCTCCGTTTTTTTATTTGTTAATAACTTATTATAGTTATATTTTAAAATTTGTGACGCTAATCAAATTTTCATTTTTATACCCATTGTTAGGTATTTGTAACCCATTAATAAGCTTAGAAAATATAGGGTATTAAGAAAACCTTGATCGAACGCAAGCTTTTGTTAAATAATCGTGAAAACCCTTACTAATTTTGTTATTTTTACCCTCGAATAATTTTCATTTTATTCATGTGAGTTAATGTAAATATGAATAATTTATATTAAGTGAACCTGAATAAAACCTAAATTTGTATATAAAAATATAACCTTGGTTATTAATTTTTTAATGGAGTGATTACCGTGAACATTCTCAAGAAAACACTATCATCATTAACGATGATTGGTTTAGGTTTCGCAATGGTAAATTCGGCATCAGCGGAAGATTATCCGAAAACGACACATGAAAAAGCGCAGCAGTTGCAACAACCTTTACCTGAAACGGCCGCAAAACGTGCACCGACTCAAGCGGAATTAACGAAAGCTAATCCCGATTTGAAGATTGATGCCGTCAACGAAAAATTTGCAAAGGATTTTCCTCGTCAATATGAAACCTGGGCAAAAACGGCGGACCAAACGGAATTTCATCGCGAAGTCGAGGATGATCCGCGCATGATCGTAATGTGGGGCGGTTATGCCTTTGCGAAAGAATTTAACTCTCCTCGCGGTCATTTTTATACAGTGACCGATGTGCGTAATATTTTACGTACCGGTGCGCCTAAAAATGCGAACGACGGTCCTCAGGCAATGGCTTGTTGGACATGTAAAGGTCCCGATGTTCCCCGTTTAATTGCGGAATGGGGGGAAGAAGGCTATTTCAGCGGTAAATGGGCAAAAGCCGGTTCCGAAGTGGTAAACAGTATTGGTTGTGCGGACTGTCATGACACGCAATCCCAAGAATTTAAAGACGGCAAGCCGGCATTGCGCGTTGCCCGTCCTCATGTTTTACGTGCGTTGGATACGGTCGGTAAAACCTTTGCGACTTCGGATCGTACCGATCAGCGCGCCGGTGTTTGCGCTAATTGCCACGTTGAATATTACTTCGATAAAAGTACCGGCGTGAATAATGTGGTATTCCCATGGTATAAAGGTCGCGATGTGGATAGTATTGAAAAATACTATGACGAAATCGAATTCAAAGACTGGGAACATTCCATTTCAAAAGCGCCGATGTTAAAAGCCCAGCACCCTGACTTTGAAGCCTGGTCTATGGGCACGCACGGTAAAAACGGGGTGACCTGTATCGACTGCCACATGGCGAAAAAACAGGATAAAGACGGCAAAGTCTTTACGGATCACCAAGTGGTAGGCAACCCGGTCGTGGATAATTTCCAAAATACCTGCGCGCGTTGCCATGACCAAAGCCAGGAAACGTTAGTGAAAACGGTTGCTCAACACAAAGCCGATGTTCGCGAAGTTATGATTAAACTTGAAGATCAAATTGTGAAAGCGCACTTTGAAGCAAAAGCCGCCTGGGATGCCGGTGCAACGAAAGAGGAAATGAAAGACGCGTTACAAGCGATTCGTCATGCGCAATGGCGTTGGGATTTTGCCGCCGCCAGCCACGGTATGCACATGCACGCACCGGATGTCGCATTGAAAATTATTGCCAGCGGTTTGGATCGTGCGGCGGATGCGCGTGCCAAATTAGCGGTAATTTTAGCGAAACACGGCGTTCAACAACCTATCAACTATCCTGATATTTCGACCGCTGAAAAAGCCTGGAAAGTCATGGGTATTGATATCGAAAAAGAACGCAAAGATAAAGAAGAGTTCATCAAAACCGTTATTCCGGAGTGGAATAAAGAAGCGATTGAAAAAGGTTTAATTTTAACGCCACCGCCGACAACACCGGAAAAATAATGAAAAAACCGACCGCACTTTGACATCCGAAAGCGCTTCGAAGTGCGGTAACTTCAATCAAACGATTAAGGTAACGAAAATGAACTCTGTATTGAAAAAATTTGCAAAGCTCTCGGCCGTATTCGGGGTGATGCTATTTGCGACAACAGTTCAAGCCGAACAAGCGAAAACTGAAGCAAAACAAGAGTCTCCGGTTGCGTCTTTTGAACAAAAATTAGATAACGTGCGCGATCCTAATCATTATTGCGCGCAATGTCATAATCTTGATGTCGCGAAAGATCAGGCCGTGGGGACAAATCACGCAGGGAAATTCCACGGTGTGCATTTAACCAAAGAAAATCCTGCGACGGGCAAACCGATTACATGTGTAAGCTGTCACGGTAATATCAGCGAAAACCACCGTAAAGGTGCGAAAGACGTCATGCGTTTTGACGGCGATATTTTCAGCGATGAAAAACCGATGTACACAGCCGAAGAGCAGAATCAAGTGTGCTTCTCTTGCCACCAACCAAAAGATTTACGCGAAAAATTCTGGGCGCACGATGTCCACGCCATGAAACTGCCGTGTGCGTCTTGCCATACATTGCATCCTGAAAAAGAGGCAATGAAAGAAATTAAAACGAAAGAACGCGTAAAACTCTGTGTTGATTGTCACGGCGAACAACGTAAACGTAAAGAAGCCGCACAACAAATGACGACCGAACAAAAGGATAAACAATGACAACTTGCTCACGCCGAAACTTTGTTTCCGGAGTGGGAGCATTAATCCTTACGACGGGAACAATAGTTAGTTTAAAGGCACAAGGCGAAAGCGAAAAGCAGGAAAAACCGAAGCGCTATGCAATGGTACATGACGAATCCGTCTGTATCGGCTGTACGGCGTGTATGGAGGCTTGTCGCGAAACCAACCAAGTGCCGGAAGGAGTTTCTCGTTTGGAAATTATCCGTAGCGAGCCTATCGGCGAATTTCCGAATCAGGAATATGAATTTTTCCGCCAGTCTTGTCAGCATTGCACTAACGCACCTTGCGTAGCGGTATGCCCGACAGGCGCCTCTTACATTGATCCGACAACCGGTATTGTTGATGTGAACCCTGATCTTTGCGTAGGTTGTCAGTATTGTGTGGCCGTTTGCCCGTATCGCGTCCGTTTTATTCACCCTGTGCATAAAACGGCGGATAAATGTAACTTCTGTCGCGATACCAACCTGGCAAACGGCAAACAACCGGCTTGTGTGGAAGCTTGCCCGACCAAAGCGTTAACATTCGGTGATATGAACGACAGCAACAGCGCCGTTGCACGTAAAGTTCGCGAGAATCCGGTTTACCGTACTAAAGTACACCTAGGTACCGAACCGAATTTGTATCATATTCCATTTGGCAAGGGGGAACATAGATAATGAATGAATATGTACCGTTCCAAACCCCGAACCTCGTTTGGGATAGTTCGATTGCCATTTATCTCTTCTTATTGGGGATTTCATCAGGTGCCGTGCAATTAGCGATTGCTTACCGCCGTAGTCATAAATTGGATAAACCGAATGAAAACTGGATTATCCGTAGTGCGGCGTTTTTAGGCACGATTCCGACTTTAATCGGTTTAACCTTATTGATTTTCCATTTGGCCCGTCCTTGGACATTCTGGAAATTGATGTTTAACTATCAGTTCAACTCGGTAATGTCGATGGGGGTAATGCTCTTTCAAGTTTACATGTTATTCATGGTAATTTGGATTGCCGTTATCTTTAAAGAAGAAATTGACGCGCTGATTAAACGTTTCGTGCCGAAACTTCGATTTGTGACCACTATGATTACAAAAATCGAATGGATTTTCGGCGCATCGGAAGTGATTTTATTCGTCCTGGCCGCCGTACTTGGGGCCTATACGGGATTTTTACTTTCCGCATTAATCAGTTATCCGATGCTGAATAATCCGGTTTTGCCGGCGTTGTTCTTGGCATCCGGTACGTCGTCCGGTATCGCCGCTACATTTTTGTGTATTTTACTTGCCGGTAAAATCAAAGGAGACAGCCACGAAGTTCACTTTATCCATAAATTCGAAGTGCCGATCATGGTGACCGAATTAGGGTTAATCGTGTGTTTCTTTGTGGGCCTATATTTCGGCGGCGGCCAAAAAGTGGTGTCGTTACATAACGCATTAACCGGATTCTGGGGCGCCGTTTTCTGGATCGGGGTAATGTTGATTGGTATTTTGATCCCGCTTGTTGCGAATTTATTTGCCAGCGATAAATTTAAATATAACGCTAAGTTCATCATTTTAGTGTCTATTTTCGACCTGATCGGTGTTTTATGCTTACGTTATTTTATTTTATACGCAGGGCAATTAACCATCGCGCAGTAAGGTTTTTATTGTAAAATAAGGGCGTTTTATAACGCCCTTTTTTATGAATTCAGATTAATGAAACGATAGACGAAATAAAGATTCATGTTACCCGAACTTGCTTTTTTAGCGCTTGTGATCGCCACGCTTGCTTTTGCTTTATTGGCGATTTGCCCGATGATCGGTAAACCGCAATATGCCTGGAATCTCAGCTATATTTCCGCCATTTTTACCGCGATTTCTATCGGTATTTTGGCATACGGTTTTGCCGTTGATGATTTCTCGGTGGAATATATCGCGGCGCATTCCAATTCTCAATTGCCGACCTTTTTCAAAATCGCAGCGACTTGGGGCGGGCATGAAGGTTCCATGTTATTTTGGTTGTTTGCGTTAAGCGTTTGGGTGAGTTTATTCGCCTTTTTCAGTCGCAACATTGATCCGATTATTGCTGCCCGGGCGTTATCGGTTTTGGGATCGTTGTGTTTGGGATTCGGCATTTTTATCATTTTCTTTTCCAATCCGTTTATCCGGCAATTTCCGTTGCCGCCGGAAGGTCGGGATCTTAATCCGATGTTGCAGGACGTGGGATTGATTTTCCACCCGCCGCTGTTATACCTCGGTTATGTGGGGTTTGCCGTGAATTTTGCACTCACGATTGCCGCATTAATCGGCGGTCATACGGATGCCGCCATTGCGCGCTGGATGCGTCCGTGGGCGTTAGTATCTTGGTTTTTCTTAACCGTCGGTATTGTGCTCGGCGCCTGGTGGGCATATTACGAACTGGGGTGGGGCGGCTGGTGGTTCTGGGATCCGGTGGAAAACGCCTCTTTAATGCCGTGGTTGCTCGGACTGGGCTTATTGCACAGTTTGATTGTCACGGAACAGCGGGGCATTTTCAGCTATTGGACCATTTTATTTTCCCTGTTTGTTTTTGCTTTCAGTTTGCTGGGAACGTTTATCGTACGTTCCGGCGTATTAACCTCCGTGCATGCGTTTGCCGTGGACGGTGAACGCGGTTCCGCGCTGCTGGCTTTGTTTTTTCTTATGACCGTCGGCTCGCTTACGTTGTTTGCGGTGAAAACCGATTTACGTCAAAGTGCGGTCAGATTTTCCGTCGTTTCTAAAGAAACCTTGATGTTATTGGCAAATATTTTATTTGCCGTCGCGATGATCAGTGTGTTTATCGGCACATTTTATCCGATGTTATTCACCGCCATGGGATGGGGCTCCATTTCTGTGGGCGCGCCGTATTTCAACAGTATTTTCCTGCCGTTAATCGTGATTTTGCTGATTGCTATGGTGATTGCGCCGGCAACAAAATGGCAAAAAATCGACCGCACTTTTCTGTTTAAACGACTGGCGTGCCTGTTGCCGTCGGCGGTGGCCGCTTACGCGTTGATTCGTTATACCCTGAATCAGGAACCGAGCTTAAAATTTAATTGGACGGCGTTGATTTTGCTGAGCCTCGCCATTTGGTTGGTTATCGCCACCGTCTGGACCAACTGGCGGACGATGACGCTGAAACGCGCAGGCATGATTCTGGCCCATTGCGGTGTGGCGGTGACGGTAATCGGCGCAGTGATGTCCGGTTATTTCGCTGCTGAAATCGGCGTACGTTTAGCGCCGGGGCAAAGCCGGCAACTGAACGGTTACGAGTTCCGTTATGTGGGATTCAGCAATGAAATCGGTCCTAATTATACCAGTGAAAGAGCCCGTTTCGACGTGGTAAAAAACGGTGAAATTCTGACCGCACTTTACCCTGAACGCCGCTATTATGACGTGCGAACCATGAATATGTCCGAAGTGGGCATTAACTGGGGCTGGCTCGGTGATATTTATATCGTCATGGGCGACAAATTAACCGGCGAAAGCGGCAACCCGGGCGAATTCACTTTTCGTCTGCATTATAAACCTTTCGCAGGATGGTTATGGTGCGGCGGCGTATTAATGGCAATCGGCGCGTTATGTGCGGCATTAAGCCTGAAACGAAACGGTAAAAAGAAAGAATGAGAAAAGAAATGGTGCCGACTATCAGAATCGAACTGACGACCTACTGATTACGAATCAGTTGCTCTACCGACTGAGCTAAGTCGGCACGAAAGAACGTCGCTTATTATATGAATTTTTGCGGGACGGAGTAACCCTTTTTTCGAAAAAATGTGAATTATGAAGAAAAAAATTATCTTATTTTTACCTTTAGCGGTGATTTTAACCCTTTGTGCGTTGTTATTTGTCGGTTTGCAGCAGGATCCGAAAAAAATTGCCTCAGCGCTGATTGATAAACCGGTGCCGGAATTTTTTCAGGCGGATTTGCAGAATCCCGATCAAATTGTCAGTAATAAAAATCTGCCGAAAACGGCGCATTTAATCAATATTTGGGGAAGTTGGTGCTATTATTGCAAACAGGAACATGCCTTATTGCTGGAACTGGCGAAGCAAGGCGTGCAGATTGTGGGCTTGAATTATCGCGATAAACGGCAAAATGCGCTGGAATATTTGCAGCATTGGGGCAATCCTTTCTTGTTTAATATTGATGACAGCCGCGGCAAACTTGCCATGCAGCTTGGTGTGGACGGCGCGCCGGAAACCTATGTGGTGGATAAATACGGCGTCATTCGTTACCGTCAATCGGGTGCGCTCGATCGTAAAATTATTGAAAACGTCCTGTTGCCGGAATTGGAAAAATTGCAATGAGAATTTTATTTTATCTGTTGATTTTGGTTGCAGGCGTTGCCCGCGGCGAAATGGTGGATACTTACCGGTTTAAATCGGTGGAGGATCGCACCCGCGCGGTGGCGTTGGCCAAATCTTTGCGTTGTCCGCAATGCCAGAATCAAAACCTGGTGGAATCCAATTCGCCTATCGCTTACGATTTGCGTCTTGAAGTGTATAAAATGATTGACGAAGGAAAAACCAACGAACAGATTATAGAGGTCATGACATCGCGTTTCGGCAATTTTGTGCTGTATAAACCGCCGTTTCAACGAACGACCGCATTGTTATGGGGATTGCCGGTTCTGTTATTGTTAGCGGCATTGGGCGCGTTATGGCGTTATTCCCGTCAACGGGAAAAAACCTCGCCGAAATCTACCGCACTTTCACCGGAACAAAAACGGGCGCTGACGGATTTATTAGAGAAAAAGCAATGATATTACCTTTAGGCATCTTTATTTTCGCTCTACTGGCCATGCTGGTTTTTGTGCCTTTTGCGGCGAAAATCGACTGGCAGAAAAATTATCGTCGGCAGAAAAATATTGAGCTGTATCAGGCGCAAATGAACGCTCATCCTTCCGCCGAATTAGCGGATGAATTGAGTCAGCGTTTACTCACCGACGAACAGGCGTTGCGGGAAAACGCCGCGCCGAAAGTAAAAAGTGCGGTCAAAAATACCTCTGTTTTTTCCGCATTTTTATGGCTGATATTAATCGGCGTGCCGCTTGCCTATTATTTTTCCCTCAACCGTTTTGATTACGTGAAACAGGGCGAACAGGCGTTTTTTGATAAACAAAAACAACTTCAAACCGCTACGGCTACGGAAAAAAATACGGATTATGTGACTTCCGTACAAAATAAATTGCGCCGGGATCCTAATGACGCGGACGCCTGGATAGAGTTGGGGCAGGCTTACGCGTTAAACAACGAATTCGAACATGCTCTGGTTGCTTATGGCAACGCAGAACGCCTGCGCGGCAGTAAGCCTGAAATTTTGGGTTTGGCGGCGACCGCGCTTTATTATCAGGCCGGACAAAAAATTACGCCGAAAGTGCGACAATTAGTCGATGCCGCGCTACAACAGGATAAGTATGAAACTTCCAGCTTGTCCTTGTTGGCGTCGGAAGCTTTTTTGAAAACCGATTACGAACAGGCGATCCGTTATTGGCAGCAACTGCTGGACAGCGGACGACAGGAAGTGGATCGCCGTAAAATTATCGAAACCATGCGAATGGCGGAACAGTTACAGAAAGCAAAAAAATAATGAAATATTTCAACACGATAATTATTGGAGCCGGCGCGTCCGGCTTATTTTGTGCCGCGCAAATCGGCAAACGGGGCAAAACCGTCGCAGTGCTGGATAACGGCAAGAAAATCGGACGTAAGATCCTGATGTCCGGCGGCGGATTTTGTAATTTCACCAATCTGGATGTAACTCCGCAGCATTATCTTTCTCATAATCCGCATTTTGTTAAATCGGCGTTGGCGCGTTTCAGCCAATGGGATTTTATCGCCATGGCGGCGGAAGCGGGCATTGCTTATCACGAAAAGGAAGACGGGCAATTATTTTGCGATAACGGTGCGGAAGATATCGTCGCGATGCTGGCGCGCCAATGCGAGCAAAGCGGCGTGCGGATTGTCTTGCGTCAGCAGATTGAGTCTGTGGAGCGCGCTGAAAGCGAATCGGAAACGGGCGAATATGCGGGCTTTATGATTCGCGCCAACGGGCAACTGTGCCGTTGTGACAATTTAGTGATTGCCAGCGGCGGATTATCGATGCCGGGGCTTGGCGCGTCACCTTTTGGCTACCGGATTGCGGAACAATTCGGCATAACGGTGTTACCGCCGCGTGCCGGTCTGGTCCCTTTTACTTATCGAGAAATCGATAAATTTTTGACTGCACTTTCCGGTATTTCGTTGCCGGTGACGATTACCGCTCAAAATGGCAAACGTTTTAACAATCGGCTGTTGTTTACGCATCGCGGCATTTCGGGCCCTGCGGTTTTGCAAATTTCCAACTATTGGCAACCGCACGAATCGCTGACCATTGATTTATTGCCGTCGGCCAACATTGCCGATCTGCTGCGACAAGCTAAAACCGATTCACCGAAAATCCGACTGAAAACCCTACTAAATCGAGTGTTGCCGAAAAAACTGGTGGACATTTGGTTGGCGCAAGGGCTGATAGAAGACGAAACTGTGGCGAATTTAACCAAAGTGCGGTCGGAAAAACTGACGGATTTAATTCACCATTGGTGTTTTCAACCGAACGGCACGGAAGGTTATCGTACGGCGGAAGTGACGCTGGGCGGCGTGGATACCCGTGAAATTTCTTCTAAAACGATGGAAAGTTTAAAGGTGAAAGGTCTGTATTTCATCGGCGAAGTGCTGGATGTCGCCGGCTGGCTCGGCGGTTACAATTTTCAGTGGGCGTGGAGCTCGGCTTATGCCTGTGCGCAAGGCATTAACATGAATTAAATTCATGTTTGTCATCTTGATTTTTGGGAAAATTTAAACGACATAGAAGGTTATGTGCCGGAGGAAGCTTATAATTTCCGCGGTGTCGACGTGCGTAAGTACAATATTCGTTGTTCCGGTAAAATTTCCTGGAATGAAGATCATCCTTTCCTGGCCCATTTCAAATCGCTGCAAAAAATTGTGAACGGTAGCGGTATCGTCAAATTCACTATTTCAAGCCCGAATCTGTTGATGTATGACTATCAACTGAATACTGCGATTTATCCGAATGAAGCGGCAATGATGAAAGATGTCCAAAAAGCTTATCAGGACGCGATTATTTTGCCGGCAACAAAGGACGGGTGGTACTTGGATTCGTCACATCCAAATTCCCGGAACAGGAACACAAAGAATTTATCAAATCGCGCATTCGCGAAGCGGCGCAATATGTCCCGTTGGAACAATTTTGTTTAAGCCCGCAATGCGGTTTTGCTTCTACCGAAGAAGGCAATATTTTGATGGGAGATCAATGGGCGAAGGTTGTTTAGCGGAAGAAATTGCCCGGGAAATTTGGGGTGAAGAATTAATTTCGATATAAGAAAAAAGGGCTGAATTCAGCCCTTTGGGTTCGCCATATCGCAGGATTTGCGACGTAGAATTAAAAAGCGTAAGTCATAGGCGTTATTTTCGTCCGCGGGGCGCCATTCTTCATGTTCGATTTCCCATTCCGCCCAATTCAATTCGGGGAAAAACGTATCGCCTTCGATGTCCGCCTGAATTTGCGTCAGATAGAGCTTATTCGCCTTCGGCAAATATTGTTTGAATAATTCCCCGCCGCCAATCAGCATAATTTCATCAAAATCTTTCAAAAAATCGACCGCACTTTCCAGGCTGTTTTTCCAAATTACGCCTTCGTGCGCAAAAGGGCTGCGCGACAATACGATATTAGTCCGTTTAGGCAACGGACGTCCGATGCTTTCAAAGGTTTTGCGTCCCATAATCACCGGTTTGCCGGTGGTATTTTGACGAAACCAGGCGAGATCCGCGGGTAAATGCCACGGCATTTGATTGTTTTTTCCAATGACGCGATTGTTGGCGGCGGCAACGATAAGGCTGAATAACATAGCTTTCCTTTAAATTAGACGACCGGTCTTTGGCGATAGAATAACAGACGAGGCAGCGCAAGTCCAAAGACTAATGCGCCGAGCAGGAAGCCGGTTTTCACAAAATTGTCCATCATTTGTTGAAACAATTCCGGCGAAGTGCCGTAAGAATTGATTTGTACAATGGCAATCATCGCTTTGTAGGCGTAAATCCCCGGAATCATAGGAATGATGGCGGCGACGGTGAAAACTTTCGGATGCGCCAAATAATGTTGCGAAATCTGCACGCCGATGAAACCGATTAAGCCGGCCGCCAGAAAGGTCGCCAGCACCAGTTGAACGTCAAAATGCAGCAATAATGTTCGGAAGCTGTGACCGATAGCGCCTAAAAAAGCGCAATAAATTAAGGCTTTGGGCGGCACATTGAAAATCAACGCGAAACCGACGGCGGGAACGGCGGCAAAAATCATGTCGTCCAACAACTGTAAAATCAGTTCCATATTAATTTCCCCATTGCGAAATATTAAGCACGTTTAAAGCAAACACAATTCCCATGCAGGCGCCGAATGTGAGCACCGTTGCCAGTGACCAGCGCGCCAATCCCATGTTGATGTGCCCTTTCAGAATATCGGCGATAGAATTCACCAGCGGGAATCCGGGCACTAACAATAATACGCTTGACGCCAGCGCGATTTGGGGATTGTTGCCAAGGTCAAATTTGAGCGCCAGCCCCGAAATCAAGGAAGCCACAAAGGCGGTGACGGCAAATACGATTAACGGATTAAAATGTCGCTTGGCAAATTCCTGGCGGACGAACATGGCTAAGGCGGAAGCTGCGAAGGTAATGGCGAAAATCGTCCAATCGCCGCCCGCCAAGTGAGCGAAACAGGCGCAGGACAGCCCGATCATAAACACCACCAGCCATCGATTGTAACGTAACGGCTTGATCCGGTTAAGTTTTTCTTTCACCATATTGATGTTATAGATTCTATGCTCGGCGGTAATAATGATGCGCTGCACTTCTGTAATCACCTGCATATTCAAACCTTTATCCAGCACGCGTCTGGTTGTGGTGAGACAATGTCCGTTCAGCAGGGTGGTGATAATAACAGCGTCGGGAGTTAACGCGCATTCTACGCTGTCCACGCCCAACGCCAGTCCCAGTCGCATGGTCATTTGCACCACTTGCGCACTTTCCAGACCGTGTTGCAACTGCAACGCGGCAACTTGAACGCAAAGCCGCGTAATATCCCGTTGTTTCGGCGAAATATCCGTCATTATTTTTCTCCGTGAAAAGTTTTATCCAGCGCAATTATATGCCTATCTTCGGGCGGATGAAAACGGATCTTACATAAAGATAAAAGGCGGTAAAGTGCGGTCGGATTTTTCGTAATTTTTTCGTGATTTTGGGCTAGTTTAGTGCTACTTTAATGGCTCTTTTCTTTCCGGGATCAACTTTTATGGCGCAGAATTGCAAAACTATTGTCGTTAAATTCGGTACGAGCACCTTAACTCAGGGCTCGCCGAAATTGAATCGTCCGCACATGATTTCCATCGTGCAGCAAATTACCCGATTACATCAGGCGGGCTTTCGCATTGTTATCGTCACTTCCGGTGCGGTTGCGGCGGGGCGGGATTATCTGAATCATCCGCAATTGCCGCCGACGATCGCCTCGAAGCAGCTGCTTGCCGCCGTCGGACAAAGTCAGTTGATTCAGACCTGGGAACAGCTCTTCGCTATTTACGATATTCATATCGGGCAGATTTTGCTGACTCGCGCGGATATTGAAGATCGCGAACGTTTTCTGAATGCACGCGATACTTTGCAGGCGCTGCTGGATAACGGCATTATTCCTGTGATTAATGAAAACGATGCGGTGGCGACGGCAGAAATTAAAGTGGGCGATAACGACAATTTATCGGCACTGGCGGCGATTTTAGTGCAGGCGGATCAGCTTTATCTGTTGACCGACCAACAAGGCTTGTTTGACAGCGATCCGCGCAAAAATCCGGCGGCGAAATTAATTCCCGTGGTGAATGAGATTACCGATCATGTCCGTTCCATTGCAGGCGGCAGCGGCACGCAGCTCGGTACCGGCGGAATGTCCACTAAAATCGGCGCGGCGGATATTGCAACCCGCTCCGGCATAGAAACCGTGATTGCTCCCGGCAACCGCCCCGACGTGATTACGGATTTGGCTTACGGCAAACCTATCGGCACGAAATTCACCGTTGCGCCGGAACATTTGGAAAGTCGCAAACAATGGTTGTTTGCCGCGCCGTCGGCGGGACGGCTGATCATTGATGACGGTGCGGAAAACGCCGTGTTGGTTCAGCATAAATCCTTGTTGCCTGCGGGAATCGTGCGCGTAGAAGGACGCTTTTCCCGCGGCGAAGTAGTGAAAATCCGTACCCTCGGCGGCAAAGATATTGCACTTGGTATGCCGCGTTATAACAGCGATGCGCTGACTTTGATCAAAGGTAAAAAATCTCACGAAATCGAAGGTATTTTGGGATATGAATACGGCGCCGTCGCGGTACATCGTGATGATATGATCGTAATAAAATAGACGTTATATTTTTTCTAATAAGAGCAGAGTTATTTACTCTGTTTTTTTTATTTTTTCTCTATTTGGTTATATTATTTTTAATAAAATAGCTTAATATTTAATTACATTCCATTTCTGTGTTGACAGTTCGGGCTGATTTACGTTATTAACATATTATTTTAAAAGGAGATAACGGATGCTTGAAATTATACCGACCTCTGAATCGGCGGTTGTCTGTCGTTTACCACCGCCGGCCAGTCTTGAAAAGCAGCAGCGTTTTTGGGCTTTTGCGGCGCACTTGCGCGAATATTCCCGGATTCGGGAAGTGGTGGTCGGGATGAATAACGTAACGGTATTTGTGCATTATCCCGTTGATTTTGCGCGATTGGCGGCGGATTTGAAAAAAACATGGAAAAAAACGACCGCACTTGACTACCAAAGCCGTCTTGTGGAAATTCCGGTGCGTTACGGCGGACAATGGGGAGAAGATTTGATGGAGGTGGCGGCGTTTCATCATACGACGCCGGAAAACATTGTCGCTTTGCATACTCAGCCGGTTTATACCGTATTTATGATGGGTTTTCAGGCCGGTTTTCCTTATCTCGGCGGCTTGCCCGAATCGTTACATACGCCGCGTCGCGCCGAGCCCCGAACGCTCGTTCCCGCCGGTTCGGTGGGGATTGGCGGCAGTCAGACCGGCATTTATCCTTTTGCTTCGCCGGGCGGATGGCGGCTTATCGGTCATACTTCGGTTCCGTTATTCAATAAAAATCAATTACCGCCCACATTACTTAAAACCGGTGATCGAGTGCGTTTTATCACGGAGAAAATCGATTTATGATGAAAATTTTGGATATTCAGGCGCTTGCTTCCGTCCAGGATCTGGGGCGTTCCGGTTGGCGGGAACTGGGTATCGGGCAAGCCGGAGCGATGGATCCTTTAGCGTTGAAAACGGGTAATTTGCTTGTTCGCAATGAAGAAAATACCGCGGCGGTTGAAGTGATTCTCGGGGGAATGACGGTACAATTCGATTATGATACGCCGTTTTGCATCACCGGCGCCTTTTACGAAGCGTATTTAGACGGCGAACCGATTTATTCTTATTGGCGTTACACCGCCAAAGCTGGACAGCTTTTGACTCTGGTTCGGGCCAAAATCGGGATGTACGGTTATTTGTGTATACAGGGCGGTTTTCAGGTGCCTCATGAATTGGGATCCGCCAGCACGGATAATCGTACGGGGCTTGGCGGGATTGAAGGACGCTATTTACGACAGGGCGATGTCGTGCCGACTCCGGCGCAGCATAATGCGCTGTCGACAATCGGAGTCGCGCCCATCGCATGGCGTAATACGATTTATGCCGTTCCGTCGTCTGAGTATGATGCGTTTACCGCGGAATCTCAACGTTTGTGGTGGCAACGAACCTGGATATTACAAGGTTCCAGCGATCGCATGGGATATCGGTTCAAAGGCGAAAGTTTGCAATTAAAGGCGCCGCTTGAAATGTTGTCGCATGCGATTCAGTTCGGCACGGTGCAGGTTCCGCCGAACGGTCAGCCTATTATTTTAATGGCGGATGCACAAACTACGGGCGGTTATCCTAAAATTGCCACGGTGGTTTCCGCCGATCTGGGGCGGTTAGCGCAAGTCCGTTTCGGCGGCGAAGTTAAATTTTATCTTGCGGATATGCAAACCGTGGAAAAATTACATAAGGAAAATGATATTTACCTTAATCATATACGGAGAATCGCCTATGAAGCAGCTTGATTTAAACGCCGATTTGGCCGAAGGTTTCCCATTTGACGAAGCTTTATTGAAATTGATTACCTCTGCCAATATTGCGTGCGGATTACATGCCGGCGGCGCGATAGAAATGCGCAATGCCGTCAAGTGGGCGAAAGAAAATAACGTTCGTATCGGTGCGCATCCGGGATTTCCCGATCGGGAAAATTTCGGGCGTAAAAATATGCCACTCAAGGACGCTGACTTAACGGCTTATCTGCATTATCAACTGGGAGCGTTGCAGGCAATTTGTGATGCTCAGCAAGCGGAGTTGATTTATGTTAAACCGCATGGCGCTTTATACAATGAAGCTTCGAACGATCCGCACCTGGCACAAGTGATTATTCACGCCGTCAGGGATTTTAATCCGGCGTTAAAATTGATGGGCTTGTCGGGCAGTTTGCTACTGCGTCTTGCGGAAGAGGCGGGATTGGCAACAATTTCTGAGGTATTTGCGGATCGCCATTATCAGCCGAACGGTATGCTGGTACCGCGTACTCAACCCAATGCGATGGTGAACAGCGATGAGGAAGCTATCATGCAAGTTTGTCAAATGTTGGACGGCACGGTGACCGCTGTGGGCGGTTCGACCGTCAGCGTGAAGGCGGAAAGCGTTTGTTTACACGGTGATAACGTTCACGCGCTGCAATTCGCCCGACAGATCCGTGATGCATTACAACAACAAAAAATCCGTGTCACGGCTTAAAGTATAAAAAAACATACACAACAATACAGGAAGACAACTATGAAAACGGAAAAATCAACTTCTAATATCCGGCATCGTAGAAACGCCGTTTTAGGTGCGGCGTTTTTAATGGCCACATCCGCTATCGGACCGGGTTTTTTAACGCAAACGGCGGTATTCACGCAAAATCTGGCGGCGAGTTTCGGTTTTGTGATTTTACTGTCGATTTTGCTCGATATCGGGGCGCAATTAAACATCTGGCGCATTATCGCCGTTTCGGAACGTAAGGCGCAGGACATTGCCAACCTGGTTTTTCCCGGAGCGGGATATTTTTTAGCCGTCCTGATTGTAATGGGCGGATTGGCCTTCAATATCGGTAATGTGGGCGGCGCCGGTTTAGGACTCAATATACTTACCGGCGTATCGCCCGAAACGGGAGCGGTGATAAGCGCGGTTATCGCTATCGGCATTTTTATTGTGAAAGAAGCGGGCAGCGTGATGGATCGTTTTGCTCAGACGATGGGATTTGTCATGATTGCGCTGACGACTTACGTCGCATTCCGGTCTCATCCGCCCGTAGGCGAAGCGGTGATTCGGACTTTTGTACCGGAGGAATTGGATCCCGTTGCCATTGTGACGTTAGTAGGCGGTACGGTCGGCGGTTATATTACGTTTGCCGGCGCACACCGCTTATTGGATGCCGGCATTAAAGGACCGTCGGCCTTACCGGATGTCAGCCGCAGTTCCGTTTCGGCCATTCTTATTGCCTCCGTTATGCGCATTGTTTTGTTTCTTGCCGTATTAGGCGTGGTTAGTCAGGGCGTGATGCTGGATCCTAAAAATCCGGCGGTAACGCCGTTCCAACATGTGGCGGGCAGTTTCGGCGCTATTATTTTTGGTGTGGTGATTTGGGCGGCATCCATTACGTCCGTGGTCGGGGCGGCTTATACGTCCGTTTCCTTCATTTCCGGCTTCAATAAACATATTGAAGCGAACCGTAATAAATGGATTATCGGATTTATCATCGTTTCTACCGCGGTGCTGGTAACGGTGGGGCGCCCCGCTCAAGTACTGGTGTTTGTGGGGGCATTGAACGGGCTGATTTTGCCGATAGCGTTGGCGTTGATTCTGCTTGCCGCCTATCGCAGCCGCATCGTCGGTAATTACCGACACCCGAAGAGCCTGGCCGTTATTGGATGGACGGTAGCCGTTTTAATGGCCGTCCTCAGTGCACAAACTTTAGCGAAATATATTTCGACATTAGCGGGATAAATACGAAAAGTGCGGGCAAAAAAACGATCGTTTTTTTACCCGCACTTTTGTTTAACTTATTGAAATTAAAGAATATCCAATAATTCCACTTCAAACACCAATACGCTGAACGGCGGAATGGAAGCGCCCGCGCCGCGTTCGCCGTAAGCGAGATTATGCGGAATGGTTAAGCGCCATTTTGAACCCACCGGCATTAATTGTAATGCTTCGGTCCAGCCTGCAATGACGCCGCTCACCGGGAATTCTGCCGGCGTACCGCGGACGACGGAACTGTCGAACGTAGTGCCGTCGGTTAAGGTGCCGGTGTAATGTACGCAAACGGTATCCTGGCGGCTTGGTTTAGCGCCGTTGCCTTCTGTCAGAATTTCGTATTGCAAACCGCTTTCGGTCACATTCACGCCGGCTTTTTTCGCATTTTCCACTAAAAATGCACGGCCTTCTTCTTCAATTTTTTTGAATTGCGCCTGAGCCGCTTCCTGCGCCGCTTGTTGTAATTGTTGTAACGCCGCCGTGACTTCGTTTAAATCCAGCGCCGGCGGGTTTTGATTCAATACGTCGTAAATTCCTTTTGCTACGGCTTCGGCGGATACGCCCAAACCGCTGTCCGCAAGCTGCTGACCGATTTGTAAACCTACACCGTAACCGCCTTTTTCGGCGACGCTTTCCAATTTTACCGAATCAAAAATTGACATTGTTTTTCCTTCTTACTTTTTAAAAGCCAATACTTCGCCGACCCGCGTTACGCTGTCGACGTCTAAATTTTCCGCTAATTTCACGCGATCCTGCTGGAATAAATTGATGACGGTCGAGCCCAACTGAAACGCGCCCATTTCCTGGCCTTTCGTCAATTTTATCGCTTGTTCGCCCTCATAATCCCAACTTTTCACATGGGTTAAACGCGGCGGATTAATTGTTCCCGCCCAGGTGGTGCTGATGCTGGCGGTGATGGTGGCACCCACCAGAATTTGCACCATTTTTCCGAATTCGGTATCAAACAGGCAAATGACGCGCTCGTTACGGGCGAGTAAATTTGGGATGTGTTCGTTTAAAAACGGGTTCACCGAAAATAAATCGCCCGGCACATAAATCATTTTGCGTAATGTGGCGTCGCACGGCATGTGAACGCGGTGATAATCGCGCGGTGATAAATAAGTGGTGACGAACTCGCCGTTTTTAAAGGTTTCCGTTAATTCTTCGTCGCCGGCTAATAAATCGCGCAGGCTGAAACTATGCCCTTTAGCCTGCAACATGGTTTCGTCAAAAATATGCCCGCACTGGCTGATTTTGCCGTCGGCCGGCTGACAAAGTGCGGTCGGATTTTCGTCGATTTTTCTGGCGTCGTCTTTTAATTTGCGGATAAAAAATTCGTTGAAGGATGCATAATCGCTGAAGTTTTCTTTTGCCGCTTCATCCATGTTGATATCGTATTTTTTAGCAAACATTTTAATTACGAAGTGGGTGATGCTTCCCCATTTTTGTTTGGCGAACCAACCGGCAAATTGGGTGAGATATTTTTGCGGCATTACATATTGGAAGGCAATTTTCAGGCGTTTCCAATAACTTAAATCTAAGGTTTTTTCTAATAAATTCATAATCTTCCTCATTTGAAGCGAAAAATAATGCGAGGATTATAACAATATCTGAACGGAATGTCGCCTGTTGCGGCCGAAATTTAAGGTAATCGATTGTCGGCCTTTTTCCACAAGAAAAGTGCGGTCAAATTTTTTGAAGTTTTTCTTGACATGTAACATTGTCATAAATAATAATTACTCTCATTCTTATTAAGCGCAATTTAACCAAGGAAACAACATGAAAAAAACACGTTTTGCATTGCTGCCTGTGGCGGCGTTTGTGGCGATGTCCGTGCAGGCCGCGGATTCGGATCAGTTGGATACCATTGATGTGGTGAGCGATAACTTTTCGCCGCAAATCCAAAATGTCGCAGCGAAAGGGGTGGTGAAGGTTCGGCAGGCGACTAAAATGTCCGATGTTTTGCGCGGTGTGCCGGGTGTGAATGTGAACGGCGCGCGTTCTATCGTTGAACGTTACAATGTTCGCGGCGTAAGCGAAGAATATTTGAATATCACCGTGGACGGCGCTCGTCAGGAAGGTTATTCTTTCCACCATTCCGGCAACTATGGTATTGATCCTGAAATTTTAAAGCGAGTGGATATTGATGTCGGCTCGAATTCCGTGGCAACCGGTGCCGGATCTCTGGGCGGTTCGATTAAGTTTGAAACGGTTGATGCCGAGGATATGCTGGAAGAAGGTCAGAATTTCGGCGGTAAGGTGAAATATTCCTACGGTTCCAACGGCGATTCCAACCAAGGTACGGGGATGTTATACGGTCGTGCCGGCAATTTGGATTTATTGGGCTATTTTAACTATCGTCATCAAAATAACGGTAAAGACGGTAACGGCTTAAAAAACGAAAATAAAGGTCATTTGCAAAATTATTTATTCAAAGGTAAATACAATTTCGGTGAAAATCATTGGTTAAAATTATCCGCCGAACATTACACCAATACTTCCGTTAACTGCTATCGTGCCAATATGGCGATGTGTCTAGGTGATGTGCCGTCGGAAGGTGAAAACGGTTTTGTTCAGGCAAGTCACGGGAAAGCACGTTCCGAAATCGAACGTTCCACTTATACGTTGGGCTACGCTTATAATCCGAATGATAATAAGTGGGTAAACGTGAAAGCCAACGCCTATTATACCGAAACCGAAAACTCATCGATGAACCGTAAACAGACAAAAGTCAAAACCGTGGGCGGAACTTTATCCAACCGTTCCGACTTTGATCTCGGTATTACCAACCACAGCGTGCTTGTAGGCGGCGAATATTATAAAACCACCGCATTGCGTTATGGCGGAGTGGAAACCAACCGTCGTACCGGCGCTGTTACGGGGTATCGTCCCGATTATACGCAACATGCTTATTCCACTTCCGTCTATTTGGAAGACGCCATCGGTATCGGTAGCCTTGTGATTACTCCGGGTGTCCGTTTCGATCACTATCGTGCGGATTTACTCTCGTCCGATACCTCATCTCATCGTTTTTCCAAGGCTTTAGGTTTGAAATATGCTTTGACTGACGAACTGGTTGTATTTGCCAACTATACGGAATTATTTAAAGGCCCGGGCTTTGGTGAACTTGCCTTAGTGGCTCCGGGACGTTACGATGCGGGACTTGATCCGACTCGCGGCGATAATAAAGAAGCCGGTTTTAATTATGCTACAAATAACATTTTTACCGATACGGACGGTTTTTCAATCACGGCGAAATATTTCCGTACGGATTATAAAAATGTGTACCAGACTCTTGCAGGCAGCAGCAGTAGTACCTATGAAAATCTCGGCGATGTGAAATTGCAAGGGGTTGAAGCGCAAGCCCGTTACTGGATTGACAATTTCGGCGCCAGCGTGAGTTACGCTCGTGCGCGCAGTAAACAAAAATCCGACGGATACGGTGCATTTCCGGATTCCGGCGACCGTTATACTTTCGGCTTGAATTACCGCATTCCGAGCGTCAATGTGGAAATGGGCTGGAATACCATGTGGGTGCGCGGTTTAGCCTATTACACATCGGCTACATCCATTACGGAAAAAGAAGAATATGTTCTCAGCAATGCTTACGTCAGCTGGGCGCCGCAACAGGTTAAAGGTTTGGAATTAACCTTCGGTATTGATAATATTTTCGACCGCGCCTATAAAGATCACAGTACGCAATATTATAGCGCAGTGGATTACGATCCGGGTCGCAACTACAAACTCAGCGTTTCCTATAAATTCTAGTTTGGCTCAAAAGACGGACGATAAAGTTCGTCTTTTTATTGTGACGTTAAAAAACATTGCGTTTTTTGCCCGCACTTTTTACATTATTTCGCGAAATTAGCCGAAAACGCGGGCAAAGCGGCGAAATTTAAACTTTACTTTTATAGCCTAAGTGAAGTAGAATTACGACCCTTATTGAGTAAGTTGCTCAGTAATTTTGCAAAATTAACTAACTTATTATCAAAATTTTACTAGAGGTGATGGCATATGCCAGTAATTAAAGTACGTGAAAACGAATCATTTGACGTTGCATTACGTCGTTTTAAACGCTCTTGCGAAAAGGCCGGTATTTTAGCGGAAGTTCGTGCTCGTGAATTCTACGAAAAACCGACGACAATTCGTAAACGTGAAAACGCTACTCGTGCAAAACGTCATGCGAAACGCGTCGCTCGCGAAAATGCACGTAACACACGTTTATACTAATTCGTCACGTTAACGAATTAAAACTCGAGTTCAACAAACCGTGATGCCAGTGGGATCGCGGTTTTGTTGCTTTAAACGCAGGAGAATTTGCCATGGCAGGACATATTCCACGGGATTTCATCAATAATATTGTCGCTCAAGCGGATATTGTCGATGTAGTGGGTTCTCGCGTTAAACTTAAAAAAGCCGGTACGAATAATTATCAGGCATGCTGTCCTTTTCATCATGAAAAAACGCCTTCTTTTACCGTCAGTAAGAACAAACAGTTTTATCATTGTTTTGGTTGCGGCGCTCACGGCAACGCACTGAATTTCTTAATGGAATACGACAAACTGGAGTTTGTGGAAGCGGTGGAAGAGTTGGCGGCGATGTTAGGACTGGATGTTCCGCGGGAACAGTATGCCGACCGTAAAAATCAAAAAACGCCGATCGGTTTTCAGGCAAAGCGTGATTTATACGAGCTGATGCAAGACATTGCCACGCTTTATCAAAAACAGCTTACCACGGCGATTCCCGCCCAGGCTTACCTGCAGCAACGCGGTTTATCCGAAGAAATCATCCGTCAATTTGGTATCGGTTATGTACCGGACAGTTTTGATTTCGTCCTGCGTCATTTCGGACGGACCAAAGAAGAACAGGAGCGTCTGTTTACTTTGGGTATGGTGAAACGGAATGAACGCGGCGGACTGTATGACGCGTTTCGCCATCGCATTATGTTTCCGATTCGGGATCGCCGCGGTCGGGTTATTGCTTTCGGCGGTCGCGTAATGGGAGACGGCACGCCGAAATACCTGAATTCGCCGGAAACCGTGACTTACCATAAAGGACGCGAACTTTACGGGTTATTTGAAGCGTTACAGGCAAATGAATCGCCGGAAATGTTGCTGGTGGTCGAAGGTTATATGGACGTGGTGGCGCTTGCCCAATTCGGCGTGAATTACGCCGTTGCGTCGCTGGGCACGGCAACGACGCCCGAGCAAATCCAGTTGGTATTCAGAGCGACGGAACAGGTGGTGTGCTGTTATGACGGCGACCGTGCCGGACGTGCCGCCGCCTGGCGCGCGTTGGAAAATGCTTTGCCTTATCTGGAAGACGGTCGTCAGTTAAAGTTCGTTTTTCTGCCGGAGAAGGAAGATCCCGACAGTTACATTCGTCAGTTCGGCAAAGAAGGCTTTGAATCCTATATTCAAACGGCGCAGACCTTGCATGATTTTCTGTTCGATCATTTATTGCAACAAGTGGATCTTTCCACTAAAGAGGGAAAAAGCAAGTTAGCCGCGTTGGCGGTGCCGCTGATTAATCGCGTGGCGGGCGATATGTTGCGGGTATATTTACAGAATACGTTGGCGTTAAAGCTTGGCATTATTGAGCCGGCCCAAATTGAAAAATTATTTGCCAAAGGCGGACAAACGGGGAAAAATGCGGTCAAAAAGGCACCGGAAATGAAACGCACGCCGATGCGTGTTTTGGTTGCATTATTGCTGCAAAATCCCGAACTGGCGCAACTGCCTTATACGCTGGAAGCCTTTAAAGAATTAAAAACGGACGTAAACGGCCTGGATTTGTTGGAAAATCTGACCGCACTTTGTCGTGAAAATGTAGGGATTACCATGGGGCAGATTCTGGAATATTTCCGCGACACAAATTATGCTAAATCCCTTGAAATTCTGTCGGTATGGGATCATTTAATCGAAGACGACAATATTACCGTCACATTTATCGATACGCTCGCATTTTTTGCCAATCAATTGCAATCTCAACGCATAGAGGATTTGATCGCAAAAGATCGTAAACAAGGCCTGGATTTGGATGAAAAACAAGAGCTTGCACAATTATTGAGTCGAGAACGAGCGTAAAACAATTCTAGGTAAACTGTCATAACAATGTTAAAATTTATTTCTTTACAAGAATGACAAATTAATCAAAGGCGGATCACTATGGAGCACAATCCACAATCTCAATTGAAATTGTTAATCGCCCAAGGGAAAGAGCAAGGGTATTTGACTTTTGCGGAAGTGAACGATCATCTCCCTGAAGATTTGGTGGATACCGATCAAATCGAAGACATTATTCAAATGATTAATGATATGGGTATTCAAGTGTTGGAAACCGCACCTGATGCCGATGATCTTTTGTTAAACGAAAATATTACCGAAACCGACGAAGATGCAGTGGAAGAAGCCACGCAGGTGCTTTCCAGCGTGGAATCCGAACTGGGCCGCACAACCGATCCGGTGCGCATGTATATGCGCGAAATGGGTAGCGTGGAACTGCTTGACCGGGAAGGCGAAATCGGTATCGCCAAACGCATTGAAGACGGTATCAACGAGGTGCAAAGCGCCATTGCGGAATACCCGGAAGGCATCACCTATTTACTTCACCAATATGCGCAAGTGGAAGAAGGCGGCGTTCGCCTGGCGGATTTGATTACCGGTTTTGTGGATCCGACGGTGGAAGAAGAAAGTGCGGTCGAATTTAGCGAAGATTTAGCGGATGACGAAGATGCGGATATCGAAGTGGATGCGGATCTGGATGATGAAAGCGAAGACGAAGAAAGCAACGGCGATAACAACGGTTCCAATGATGACAATGACAATTCTATCGATCCGGAAGTCGCCCGTGAAAAATTCCATGCGTTAAGAGACCAACACGATAAAACCATTGCGGCGATTGCCAAACACGGTCGTGCCAGCGCCAAAGCGCGCGAACAAATGAAAGCGTTGTCCGATATTTTCACCCAATTCCGTTTAGTGCCGCGCCAATTTGATGTGTTAGTCATTCCGATGCGCGACATGATGAAGCGTATCCGTATCGAAGAACGCCAAATTCAGCGTTGGGCGGTGGATTATGCCAAAATGCCGAAAGAAGAATTTGTGAAAGTTTTCTCCGCGAGCAAAGGAACCAATGATGTCTGGTTAACCAAGTTATTGGGCGGCAAAAAACCTTATGCGGAAAAGCTGGCGAAATATGCGGAGGATATTCGCGCTTCTATTGCTAAATTACAGAATTTGGAACAGGAAACTCATTTAACTATCGAGCAAATCCGGGATATCGGCGATCGCATTTCTCAAGGCGAATTGAAAGCCCGTCGCGCGAAAAAAGAAATGGTGGAAGCGAATTTACGTTTGGTGATCTCCATTGCGAAAAAATATACCAATCGCGGTTTACAGTTTTTGGATTTAATTCAGGAAGGCAACATCGGTTTGATGAAAGCGGTGGATAAATTCGAATATCGCCGCGGTTATAAGTTTTCGACTTATGCCACATGGTGGATTCGTCAGGCGATTACCCGCTCGATTGCGGATCAGGCGCGCACCATCCGTATTCCTGTACACATGATCGAAACCATTAACAAGTTAAACCGGATTTCCCGTCAGTGCCTGCAGGAAATGGGACGGGAGGCCACTCCGGAAGAATTGGCGGAACGCATGGGTATGCCGGAAGATAAAATCCGTAAAGTGCTGAAAATCGCTAAAGAACCGATTTCCATGGAAACGCCGATTGGCGATGACGATGATTCCCATTTAGGCGATTTCATTGAAGACAGCACCCTTGAACTGCCGTTAGACAGCGCAACGGCGCAAAGTCTGAAGGTGGCGACGCACGAAGTACTGGAAGGTTTAACCCCGCGTGAGGCGAAAGTGTTGCGTATGCGTTTCGGTATCGATATGAATACGGATCACACGTTGGAAGAAGTGGGTAAACAATTCGATGTGACGCGCGAACGTATTCGTCAAATCGAAGCAAAAGCATTGCGGAAATTACGTCACCCGAGCCGCTCGGAAACATTACGCAGTTTCCTGGACGAATAACGGTTCTTACATTCGTTAAAAATCCACCTTTATAAGGTGGATTTTTATTTTTCGACGTTTTTTTGTCCGGCTTGACGAGCTTGTTTTTGCGCTTTTTTCTGTTCCCGCCGCATGCTAAAAAAATCACTCAATTTTTGACCGCACTTTTCCGCTAACACGCCGCCGGTTACGCTGATGACGTGATTCATTTTATAATCTTCAAAAAAATGAAAACGGGAACCGACTGCGCCGGTTTTTTCATCGGCCGCGCCAAAAACCAGCCGTTTAATCCGACTGTGCAGAATCGCGCCGGCGCACATGGTGCAAGGTTCCAGCGTGACGTAAAGAGTGCAATTCAATAAACGGTAATTCTGAATTTTTTCCGCACCCTGACGTAACGCTATAATTTCCGCATGCGCCGTCGGATCGCTGCGAATAATCGATAAATTCCAGCCTTCGCCGATAATTCGGTTATTCTCATCCACCAGAACCGCGCCTACGGGAACCTCGCCCGCCGTCTGCGCTTTGTCGGCAAGCGTAAGCGCGTGATTCATGAAGAATTCATCGAGAGTGGCTTGATCTTTGGGTATTGATGTGTTCATAAGTCTCTTTTCTGACTTTCCTTGTTTCGCCAAAGAAGTCAGAAATCAATAAGCTTATACCGAAAACGGATATTTAATCGGTTCGTGGCATTCATATCCCACTACTTTGAAATCATCCATGGTCACCCAGGTTTCCAAATCTTTTAAAGTTTTAATATCCGGGTTGATTTCCAGTTTCGGTGACGGGAACGGTTGGCGTTTGAGCTGCACATCCCGCATTAATCCCAGCTGATCTTCATAAATATGCGCGTTGACGATTTTATGATACGCCTGTCCGGGCTTTTTGCCGGTAATCTGCGCCATTAAGGCTAAGAAAGTGAAAACCTGAATCTGGTTGAAGTTCAAGCCGAGTGGCACGTCGCAGGAACGTTGATAGCTGGTTAAATACAGCGTGTCGCCGAGTAATGAGAAGGTGTGATTGTACATGCAGGGCCGCAAGCAGCCGAGATCGAATTCGCCGGGATTTAAGAAGGTTAAAATTTCACCGCGATCGTCAATGCCACGGCTGAGATCATCCACGATTTTGCGCATTTGATCCACGGTTTCGCCGTTGGGTTTACGCCATGCGCGTCCTTGTACGCCGTAAACGCGTCCCATGTCGTCGGTGCCTTTACGGGCGGGATTGTTTAACCAGGCTTGATTTTCGTTGGCGTTAGCGTCCCAGGTTTTCGCGCCGAGTTTGCGGAAATCCGCCGCGCTATCGTAACCGCGAATGTAGCCCAGAAATTCGGCGATAGCGGCTTTCCAGTAGCTTTTGCGGGTGGTAATAATAGGAAATTCGTTATCCGCCACGTTATAGGTCAAATCGGCGTTAATCACGGTGAGGCAGCGTTTGCCCGTGCGTCGGTTTTCCACCCAGACGCCTTCATCCACGATACGTTGACATAAATCTAAATATTGACGCATAAAAACTCCTTATTTTTTGACCGCACTTTTATGTGAATACGCCCAAATCATGACGGCAATGCCGATAATGATCATCGGCAGCGACAGCATTTGCCCGCGCGTAATCAGATCGCTTGCCGTGTTGACGTGATGATCGATTTCGCGTACGTATTCCACTAAGAACCGGAACACGCCGTAGCCGATTAAAAACAGACCGGAAACCGCGCCTTGAGGTCGTGACCGACGGATAAACAGATTCAGAATGATAAACAGCAACACGCCTTCCAGCAGCATTTCGTAAAGTTGTGACGGGTGCAACGGCACATCGCCGGTATAGCCGTAGGGGAACATCGCCCAAGGTACGGCGTCGGGGTTTTCCACCGGACGTCCCCAAAGTTCGTTATTAATAAAGTTGCCGAGACGGCCCAATCCCAATCCGAACGGAATCAGCGGTGCAATCAGATCGGCGGTTTGCCAGAAACTGCGTTTTTGGCGGACGGAAGTCAGAATCATGGCGATAATTACGCCGATTAACCCGCCGTGGAAAGACATGCCGCCTTCCCAGATGCGGAATAAATAAAGGGGATCCTGTAAAAAAATATCGAAATTATAGAAAAAAACATCGCCGATTCGTCCGCCCAGAATCACGCCGGCGAAGCAGTTGTAAAGCAATTGCTCGAATTGATCTTCGGTCCAGGCGCCTTGTGATTTTCTCACCCGGCGTAAACCCAACCAGTAGGCGAAGGCAAAACCCAGTAAATACATTACGCCGTACCAGCGCAGGCTGATGGGCCCGATAGAAAAAATCACCGGATCGATGTAAGGAAGATGAATAAAATTTGTCATAAAAATCCTGAAAATAAATCCTGTTTATGCGATAAACATTTTAACGGCAATCAGCAGTAAGAAAACGGCAAAATAACGTTTAAGTCTGGCGACCGGCAGATTGGTTGCGGTCATTGCGCCGAATTTGGTAGTAAACATGGAGGTTGCCACAATACCTAACATGGCCGGCAGATAAACGTAACCCAAGGACCAATCCGGCATATTGGCGTTGTTCCAGCCGCTGGTGATGTAACTTAAGGTGCCGGACAATGCCAATAACATGCCGCAGAATGAAGAAGAACCGATAGCCTGCTTCATTTCGTAACCGCGACTGTTCAAAAAAGGCACGATAAAACCGCCGCCCCCGATGCCTGCGCCGCTGGATAAAATACCGATGACGGAACCGCCGATAATGGCGGCTTGCGTGGTTAGCGGTTTGTCGCCTGTTTTGGATTTAACGGACAAAACCATTTTGGCGGCAAGATAAACCACTAATGCGGCAAATATTTTGCTTGCCAGCTCGCGCGGCAGGTTGCTGATAAATAAACTCGCCAGATATGTGGCGATCATAATGGATGGCGCAAACACTTTTAGCGACGACCAGCGAATATTGCCTATTTTATAGTGGTTGTAAGCGGAAGATGCGCCCGTGACGATAATGGTGGCGAAAGATGTGCCCAGCGCGGTCGTCATCAGCAGAGAATCCGGTACGCCGGCCAGAGGAAGCAAATAAACCAGCACGGGCACAATGACCAATCCCCCGCCGATACCAAATAAACCCGCCAGAAAACCGACTAGACAACCTACCAGCAGGCAAATTAAAAATAACGTTATCATCTGCGTTTTTTCCCTTTTTTATTTTTGGGGGCGTATTTGTGGTAATAGGGTTGTTTTTTGCCGGATTCCGCCTTTCCTGCTTCGTTATGTTGAAAAAGTACGGTCTCATTTTTACTCGGATCGAATAAAAACTGCGCAAATTCTTTCATTGCCCGCCGATATACATCGCGTTTAAAGGAAACCACCTGACGAACGGAATACCAGAAACTAACCCAGCGCCAGCCGTCGAATTCGGGAGATTGCGTACGGCCCATATCGATTTCTTTTTCATTACAAAGTAACTGCAACAGAAACCAACGTTGTTTCTGCCCGATGCAAACGGGTTTACTGTCGTGCCGCAATAATCGTTTCGGCAATTTATAACGCAGCCATTGCTTCGAAGCGTAAAGAATTTTGACGTCTTTTTTCTGCAATCCCACTTCTTCAAACAATTCGCGATACATCGCTTGTTCGGGCGTTTCGCCTTCATTGATGCCGCCTTGCGGAAATTGCCAAGAGTTTTGCCCGTACCTTTTTGCCCAAAGCACTTGTCCTTTGCGATTACAAATCACAATGCCAACATTAGGACGGTAGCCATCGAAGTCGATCACTATCCTTCACCTTAACTGTAAAAATTCATAAGCATGAATTATGTCATAGCAGGCGGATTTCGCCAATACTGTATGCGGTTTATCTCGCGCCATTCTGCGTGTTGTGGATAAATTTGGGGATAATTGACTGACAGAAAATTCCGATTTCGCCGAAGATTCGGAAAGTAACGGGGTTTCGAATATGATTCTCTAAAATTTAAAGCAAAAATTGACCGCACTTTTTATCGGGAAAAGGACGATATTTCGCTCGGATTTTGACCGATCGGAAAGCGGGAAAAGCCATTTATGAGTTATTCAGTTTTTTTGTGGATAAGGTTGTGATCGAAGTCGGGAAGAACGCGGTAAAATTTCCTCGGGTGAAGGCGATTTGTTCTAAATATAGAAATAAAATCAATAAGTTAAACCTGGAATGATGAGCCGGAATTTTTTCCCGTTTAGACCGGATTGGCGTAGGTTAAAAAATAACCGATTTTCACCGACCGGATTTTTCTCCGGCGTACGCGGAAAATTATCGCAAACGATTACGTTAGCTGATACAATACGCCACAAATTTTTTACTCACCCAATCTTTAGAAGGAAATTTACCGTGAGCAAACAATCTTTAAGTTATAAAGACGCGGGCGTCGATATTAATGCGGGGAATGAATTGGTCGAACGCATTAAACCGCATGTGAAACGCACCACGCGTTCGGAAGTGATTGGCGGTTTAGGCGGATTCGGCGCATTGTGCGCTTTACCGACCAAATATAAAGAACCGGTGCTGGTTTCGGGGACTGACGGGGTGGGAACCAAACTGCGTTTGGCTATTGATCTGAAAAAACACGATACCATCGGAATCGACTTGGTTGCCATGTGTGTAAACGATTTGGTGGTGCAAGGCGCCGAGCCGTTGTTTTTCCTGGATTATTATGCCACCGGAAAATTAGACGTCGATGTAGCGTCCGATGTAGTAAAAGGTATTGCGGAAGGCTGCGTGCAATCCGGTTGTGCGTTAGTCGGCGGCGAAACCGCAGAAATGCCGGGCATGTATCATGAAGGCGATTACGATTTGGCGGGTTTCTGTGTCGGCGTGGTGGAAAAGTCAAAAATTCTGGACGGTTCTAAAGTGCGGGCGGGAGATGCGTTAATTGCATTGGGTTCAAGCGGCCCGCATTCCAACGGTTACTCGTTAGTGCGTAAAGTGATTGAGGTGGCGGGCGTGAATCCGGCGACCGAACAATTAGCCGGCAAATCGTTGGCGGAACAGGTGTTGGCGCCGACTAAAATTTACGTTAAATCCGTACTTGAGTTAATCGAAAAAGCGGAAGTGCACGCCATTGCCCATTTAACCGGCGGCGGTTTCTGGGAAAATATTCCGCGCGTGTTACCGAAAGATGTGAAAGTCGTGATCGATGAAAGCAGCTGGGAATGGCAGCCTGTGTTTAAATGGTTGCAGCAACAGGGCAATATTACCCGCCATGAAATGTATCGCACATTCAACTGCGGCGTCGGCATGGTGATTGCGTTGCCTCAGACGGAAGCGGAGAAAGCGTTGGGCATTTTGCGCACGGCGGGTGAAAATGCTTGGTTAATCGGCCGGATTGAACCGTTAAATGCCGGCGAAGAGCAAGTCATCATTCGTTAATGGAAAGATAATGCAGCAAAGCCCGATCACCGGATTGGGCTTTTGGTTTTAATAATGAAAAAAATTGTCGTATTAATTTCAGGAACGGGAACGAATTTACAGGCGCTTATCGATGCCTGTGCGGCGGGCCGTATTAATGCCAGAGTAGCGGCGGTCATCAGTAATCGGGCTTCCGCTTTCGGCTTGGAACGAGCAAAAACTGCGCAAATTCCGACCGCACTTTTTATCCGCCGGGACTTCGCCGATCATGCGACGATGGACCAAGCCATCGGGGATTATATCGAAAATATCGGTGCGGATTTAATCGTGTTGGCGGGTTACATGAAAATTCTGAGCGAACGTTTTGTTACGCGTTTTGCAGGGAAAATTCTCAACATTCATCCGTCATTATTGCCGAAATACAAAGGACTGAACACTTATCAACAAGTGCTGGACGCCGGCGACAGCGAACACGGTGCCAGCGTGCATTTCGTCACGCCGGAACTGGACGACGGCGCCGTTATTTTACAGGCGAAAGTGCCGGTTTTTCCCGGAGACGACATTCCGGATATTGAAGCGCGGGTGAAAACCCAGGAATTGCAGATTTATCCGTTGGTGGTGAAGTGGTTTATCGATGGGCGTTTGCAGGAAATTCAGGGCAAAGCCTATTTAGACGGCAAACTATTGCCGGAAAACGGCTATGCCGACGAATAATTTCATAAAGTGCGGTCATTTTTTATCGGATTTTTGATATAGTAATACAATCTTTGAATTATTAACCTTTGGAGAACGCATGGGTATGGAAAAAATCATCATTGATGAAGACCAGTTTATGCGCACAATTTCACGAATTTCCCACGAAATTATTGAGAAACACGAGAATTTAAACGAACTCGTGATTGTCGGAATTAAACGCCGCGGAGCGGAGATTGCAGAATTAATTAAGCGGAAAATCAATGAGTTAACCGGTTCTCAAATTCCGTCTATTGATTTGGATATCACTTTTTATCGGGATGATTTGGAATATGCCGAACCGAGCAGCCAATCGCCGGTGTATAACGGTTCTTCCGACTTCATCAGCGTGCAGAATAAAACCGTGATTCTGGTGGACGATGTGCTGTTTACCGGCAGAACCATTCGGGCGGCCCTGGATGCCTTAGTGGATTTCGGCCGCGCGTCCAGAGTGGAACTGGTGATTTTTGTGGATCGCGGGCATCGCGAGCTGCCGATTCGTGCCGATTACGTAGGAAAAAACGTGCCGACCAGTCGCAGCGAGAAAGTGCAGGTGCGTACGATGAAGTTTGACGGCTGTTATGAAGTGGCTTTGTTGCCGCGATAAGGAACTTTTTCCGTCGTTTTTTCTCTAATAAGCAAATTTATTAACTTATATCTGGATAGTTTATGAAATTAGGATATTTAAAGGCCATTGCCATTTCCGCAGTAGGATTGTTTGCCGTTGCAACCGGCGCTCAGGCGATTGAACAAGTTGTGGCGACAGTGAACGGCGAACCTATTCTGGAAAGTCAATTGCAACGGGTGCTGGGAAAACGGGCGAATACCGAAAGCAATCGCCGCGCCGCTGTGGATAAAATTATCGATGATATGTTGGTGCAGAAAGCCATTAAAGAATCGGGCGTTAAAGTGAATCCGGCGCAGGTGGATCAAATCGTGCGCAATATCGCGGCACAAAACGGCTTAACCTACGGACAATTACTGGACGCCTTGGATTATCAGGGCATCAGCTTGTCTCAGTTCAAAGCGAATATTTCCAACCAAATTATGATGGCGGAAGTACGTAACCGTAGTATTGGCAAGAGCGTGGATGTGAGCCGCGAACAGGTGGAAGAATTAAGCCAGAAAATGTTGCAACAGGCGAAAGCCAGCGGTAATCCGAAAGCGGTCACCGCTACCCAATACAAAGTGCGTCACATTCTGTTGAAGTTGAATCCGCTGTTAAACGATGAACAGGCAAAAGCGCAGTTAACTCAGGTACGGTCGGACATTCAAACCGGTAAAACCACCTTCGCGGAGGCGGCAAAAAATTATTCGAAAGATTATCTTTCCGGTGCCAACGGCGGTGATTTAGGTTTTGCTTTCCCGGAAAATTATGTGCCGGAATTCGCTAAAGTGGTGAAAACCACTAAACAAGGCACGATTTCCGCACCGTTTAAAACCGAATTCGGCTGGCATATTCTGGAGGTGACGGATACCCGCCAAGGGGATATGACGGATGTCGCCTATCGTCAAAAAGCCTACGAAACCTTGGTTAACGAGCAACTTCGCGAATATTCGAAAGATTGGGTGAAAGCGTTACGCAAAGGCGCAGAAATCAAATATTTAACGAAGTAATTTAATCGGGTTCTTAACTAAAAGGATTACACGAATTTTCTCAGTGGGCGGGTTTCGCCCACTCTTTTTTATTTTTTAGCATCATTATTATGAACAATTCCAAACGACACCTGGGACATACCGCTCGCAAACGGTTCGGGCAAAACTTCTTACATGACGACAACGTTATTCAAAGCATTGTCGCCGCTATTTATCCGCAAAAAGGGCAATTTCTGGTTGAAATCGGTCCCGGTTTGGGCGCGTTAACCGAGCCGGTCGCCGATCAACTTGATCGCTTAACCGTGGTGGAACTGGACCGCGATTTGGCCGAGCGTTTGCGTCATCATCCGTTTTTACATCAGAAACTGAATGTGATTGAAACCGACGCCATGCAATTTGATTTCGGCAAATTATATGAAGAACAAAAACTCGCCGCACAAGGCTTGAAATTACGCGTATTCGGCAATTTGCCGTACAATATTTCCACGCCGTTAATTTTCCATTTGCTGAAGTTTCACGACAAAATTCAGGACATGCACTTTATGTTGCAAAAGGAAGTGGTGAAACGTTTATGTGCGGCGCCGAACAGCAAAGCGTACGGCCGCCTGACCATCATGACCCAATATTTTTGTCAGGTGATGCCGGTGTTGGAGGTGCCGCCCACCGCATTTAAACCGGCGCCGAAAGTGGATTCCGCCGTGGTTCGTCTGATTCCGCACAAAGCATTACCGCATCCGGCGAAAGACTTGTATTGGCTTAACCGCGTGACCGGCCAGGCGTTTAATCAACGTCGCAAGACGTTGCGCAATGCGCTTTCGACGTTATTTTCGCCTGAAAATCTGACCGCACTTGGTGTAGATTTAACGGCGCGCGCTGAAAATTTAACCATTGCCGATTATGTTCGATTGGCAAACTGGTTGCACGATAATCCGCCTGAGCTTAGCGACATCGGCGAAATCCTGGATACGGAAGTATAAAAATATGTCAGTTTACTTTGTCGGCGATCTGCACGGCTGTTTTGACGAACTGCAAATGCTACTGGAACGGGTTCGGTTTGATCCCGCAAAAGATAAACTTTATCTCACCGGTGATCTCGTCGCCCGCGGAGAGAAATCGCTGGAATGCCTGCGTTTTGTGAAAAATCTCGGTTCGTCGGCGCAGACGGTATTGGGTAATCATGATTTACATTTGCTTGCCTGCGCGTACGGCATTAAAAAAGTAAAAACTCGCGATAATTTGACCGCACTTTTTGCCGCGCCGGATTTTGATGAATTAATAGATTGGCTGCGCCGTCAACCGTTATTCGTGCATGACGAATGTTTGAATTTCAGCCTGGTTCACGCCGGCATTTCACCGGATTGGGATGTGGCGACGGCGCAGGCTTGCGCGCGTGAAGTGGAAACGGTGTTGCGGCAAGGGGATTACCGCGCCTTATTGCGCCAAATGTACGACAGCCGGCCCGAACGCTGGTCGCCGGATTTGCAAGGGATTGAACGTTTACGCTACAGCATTAATGCGTTCACCCGCATGCGTTTCTGTTATGCGGATCACCGTTTGGATTTCGACTGCAAGCTGCCGCCGGAGCAGGCGCCGTCGGAATTAATGCCTTGGTTTGCCTGCGACAATCCGTTGTTTAAAACCGAAAATATTATTTTCGGCCATTGGGCAAGTCTGGTGGATTATCCGACGCCCGCCAATATTTATGCGTTGGATACGGGCTGCGCCTGGGGCAATCGCATGACGCTGTTATGCTGGGACGACAAACGGATTTTCAGCCAAAGTGCGGTCAAAAAAAATAACGTTTTTTGAACCTTGGCTTTGCCAACGGTGAAGAAGCCATAAGTAATCGCGTCGGCGATTACGCATAAAAATTACGGAGTTTTTGCATGATTTCCGAAGCAAGCTGTCAATTATTCGATATTCCGTTTTTTCAATTTGCCCAGTTGAAAAAATATTGTCCTGAAGACATTTCCCGTATCAAAGCGGATTACAAACGGGAATGGAACGAATGGAAAAGCTGTATATTGCAGGTTTCGGCGCGCCTCGGTTCGCCTTTCGCCGAGCCGCATATCGAAAAATGGTGCAACGGTTGGCAGGTGCGCGCTCATTTCTTTGCCTATTTCAAATATGAATTTAATCAAAATTCCGCTGCGATTTTGTCGGTGTTGCTGAATCGTCGCCGTTTACAGGTCAGCCTGGATTGGCATTGTTATCGCGCGGATCGTTCGCAAATCCGCGTTCAGCAATATAATCAATGGCTGGAGGATTTTAATTTCCGGCAATTCGCCGAGTTTGATATTTGGCGTGGTGATGAAAGCGAATATGCGGATTTCCGCCAGGTAGAACAACTTTCTCAATCCGAGTTGAATTTGTGTTCCGACGAGGATTTTTGGTGTATCGGCAAAAATGTGGAAAAAGCCGATTTGGCTCATCTTGACGTAGTGGATTTTATCAGCCGGACCATTCGAGAATTATTGCCGCTGTATGAAAAATGTCATCAATAAAAACTTCGCAAAAAATGACCGCACTTTATTCCGTTTATATCATTTTCTTTTCTGAAATTTTAAGCTATTCTTAACCGCGGTTCATTCTGTCCTCAGCGCTGAACCTGAATATAACAAGTTTTGTTTGTTTACCTCTCTAAGGACTTTCCATGAAAAAACTGATTTTAGCCGCCGCGCTTTCCGCTGTTGCGGCGTTGGCCCAGGCGCAAACCTCACCGAATACCACAACGCACACTTACGAATTTACCCAACATTACGATTTGCAGGTGCCGAAAGGCTCGAGCGGCGAAACCAAATTGTGGGTGCCGTTGCCTTTCAGCAACGATTATCAGGAGGTTAAATCCATCGAATTTGACGGTAATTATCAACAAGCCTATATCACGGAAAACAACCGATACGGCGCCAAAACCTTATTTGCCGTTTGGCAGAAAGACGCGGCTAAACGTGATTTAACGGTTAAGCTTGTCGTCGAAACCAAAGACCGTGAACCGATGAAACAAGGTTTGTTGAAAGATTATCAAGTTCCTGAAAAAATTGAATATTCCGTGGACGTGCAGCAATATTTACAACCGACTCAACACATCAAAACCGACGGCATCGTCAAGCAGTTCGCCGATAAAATTGCGGGCAAAGAAAGCAATCCGTTGAAAAAAGCCGAGCTGATTCACCAATGGATTGTGAACAATATGGAACGGGACAATTCCGTTTTGGGCTGCGGTGACGGCGATGTGGAAAAAATCTTAACCACCGGTGTGTTAAAAGGCAAATGCACGGATATTAACTCCGTTTTCGTGGCCTTAGCCCGCGCTTCCGGCATTCCGGCGCGTGAAATTTTCGGTATCCGTTTAGGTCGGGCGGTGAAAATGGGCGAATATTCCCAATCCGCTTTTGGCGGCGCAAAAGATAAGGTTGCCAACGAAAACGGCGGTCAACATTGTCGGGCGGAATTCTATTTAGCGGGCTTCGGTTGGGTGCCGGTGGATTCTGCGGACGTAGCGAAATATCGCTTAACCGAGAAGAAATCCGTGGAAGATAAAGATACTCAAGCGGTTTCGCAATATCTGTTCGGAAATTGGGAAGGCAACTGGATGGGCTTTAACCATGCGCGGGATTTCAATCTTTATCCAATGCCGGAATTGGCGCCGCTGAATAACTTTGGCTATCCTTATGCGGAAGTGGGCGGCGATCCGTTAAATTCTTACGACGCCAAAGAGTTCGGTTATGAATTCACCTCAAAAGAGCGCTAACGCTAAATTCTGGGCGATGTGTACCACGGCGCTGACTGCCGCCGTGGCTTCGACTCTGTGCTGTATCGGGCCGTTGCTTTATTTGGCTTTCGGCGTGTCTTCCGCCTGGTTGATGCAGCTAAGCGAATACAGCTATTTGCAGGCGCCCATGCTGGTGATTTCTTTGGGCGCTTTCGGCTACGGATTCTGGCTGCTGAATTTTTCCGATAAAATCATTTGCAGTAAATATTTATCCCGTCGGACATTGCGGATTTTATACTGGATAATGGCGCCGGTGATTCTCTTTTTCTTAAGCTATCCCTATGTTTTACCTTATATTTTGGAACTTTTAGCATGAAAAAAACGTTTATTTTTTTATGCGTAATCGCCGGTGCGATTACTTATGGCTTCGCCACCGTTGGTAAAGCCAACGTTCAAAAAGCGTTGCTTTTTGTGACCGCACTTTTGTTATCAGGCAACGGTTTTGCCGCCGAACGCAAGGTGACGTTGCATATCGAAGAAATGAACTGCCAGCTTTGCGTTTATTTGGTGAACAAGGAACTGCGCAACCTTGACGGCGTGGTGTCCACCAAAGCCGATTTCAACACGCGTCTGGTGAAAGTGGTCGCCGATGAAAAGGTCACCGACGAAATGATGATCAACGCCATTGATAAGCTGCATTATCATGCGGTAGTGAAAGAATAATGTAAGCCTTGGTTATTCTTTGTAAGATTAATATTCATCCGGTAAGGGTTGAGTAATATTAGGCAAATTTACTCGAAAAAGCATTCCGATTCATTAAACTGGAACAACTTTGTTCTGTCCGATTCGGCAAAAGTCATTATGACGAAAGGCAAACAAAGCTGATTAATGACCTCGTTTTTATCCGTTTAAAGATAAAACGTTAAATTGGGAAGCCGGTTTTAATGATTGCCAGGAAAGAATATTATTACGGATTGGATCAACTCAGAGCGTTGTTGATGCTGATCGGCGTGTTGACTCATGCGGCGTCGATCATCAGTCCTTTTTATCAATGGAATTATCACAGCGATCGATATCAGGATGCGTTAATTCATAATATCGTGCATATCACGCATTTCTTCCGAGTGGAGGCGTTTTTCTTAATCGCCGGTTTCTTTTCGGCCATGGTGTTAGTGAAAAAAGGCAAGCGTTATTTCTTAAAAGGACGCTATTTGCGGGTATTGATGCCGCTGATTTTTTCTATTCTGTTAATCAATTCTTTTGAAGTCTGGTTTGTGGTTCGGCATGGCATCACTTCCTGGGAAAATATCGGTATCGGGAATTTTATTGTGCATTCCTGGTTTTTGTTAACCTTAATGATAATTTCGTTGATTTGTTTATTGCCGATAGATAAATTCTTCGCTTATTTAAGCGGGCTTAACGGGTTTGTAAAGCTGGGATTATTTGTTTTTTATATGTATCTGCCTTTCGGCATTAAATTCGTTTTGAATATGTTCGTTCCTATGGCGGATCATTCGTTGTTTTATTCATTGTACGGCTATCTGATAGAAAAAACGCTGTATTACAGTATTTACTTTTTCATCGGTTATCTGATTTATCGTAATGAAGCGATTCGCGGATTTTTTCATAAAAAATCGATTAAAACCTTCTTGTGGATTATCGCCATAGCGGGGTTAAGCTATCAAACCTTTAGCGTGAGTGAAGCAAAAGAAAATCTACCGTTTGCCATGCGGGCAATCAATGTTTGTATTCAGCATGCGTCGGCCGTTTCGGTCAGTTTATTATTATTCGATTTCTTTTTTACTTCGTCTTTTCCGCCTTCCCGCGCCGTCGCGTTTTTAGTGCGTTCCGCGATCATCGTGTATTTGTTTCATCATCCGGTTTTGATTGTTTTTGGCTATTATTTTGACGTTCCCGGCATGACACCGTTCGTTTATTTCATGTTATTGGTAACGGCCGGTTATCTGTTGTCTTTTATCTGCTATCTCATCGTTAACAGTATGCCGTTAACGCGATTTATGTTCGGTTTGAAATAACGCCAATAAGCGGATTCGCGATTGCTTCGGAAATACGCAATATAAGCTGATTTTCGGTGATAAAGCGTCGCGATAGTCCGCAAAAAATCTGTTAATTTCCCCCATTTTACGCTATTCTATACCTCATTTTTCAGAACCGGTTTAGCCGTCAAAGTGCGGTCAAAAAATTCGTTATTTTTAAGGTAATACTATGCAAGAACAATATCGTCCTGATTTGCTTGAACAGGAAGTCCAAAAATACTGGCAGGATAATCAGACCTTCAAGGCAGTCAAAGACAGCAGCAAAGAAAAATATTATTGTTTATCGATGTTCCCTTATCCGTCCGGTCGTTTGCATATGGGACACGTGCGAAATTATACGATTGCGGATGTGGTTTCCCGTTATCAACGAATGAACGGTAAAAACGTGTTACAACCGGTAGGTTGGGACGCATTCGGTCTGCCGGCGGAAGGGGCGGCGGTAAAAAATAAAACCGCACCGGCGAAATGGACTTACGAAAACATTGATTACATGAAAAAACAACTGAAAATGTTGGGTTTTTCATACGATTGGGATCGTGAAATCGCCACTTGTAAACCGGAATATTATAAATGGGAACAATGGTTTTTCACCGAGCTTTATAAAAAAGGCCTGGTTTATAAAAAAACGTCGGTGGTGAACTGGTGTCCGAACGACGAAACCGTGCTGGCCAACGAACAGGTTCACGAAGGTTGCTGCTGGCGTTGCGATACGCCGGTGGAACAAAAGGAAATTCCACAATGGTTTATTAAAATCACCGATTATGCGGAACAGTTACTGGACGGACTGGACACACTGCCGGAATGGCCGGATATGGTAAAAACCATGCAACGCAACTGGATCGGTCGTTCCGAAGGGGTGGAAATTACCTTCAAAATCGGAAACGGCGACGAAACCGTTACGGTTTACACCACTCGTCCGGACACTTTCTACGGCGTATCTTATATAGCGGTGGCGGCCGGTCATCCGTTAGCGGAAAAAGCGGCGCAAAATAATCCGGAATTAGCTCGTTTTATTCGGGAATGCAAAAATACCAAAGTGGCGGAAGCGGAACTGGCCACCATGGAGAAAAAAGGCATGGCGACCGGCATTAATGCGATTCATCCGATTACCGGCAACCCGGTGCCGGTGTGGGTGGCGAACTTTGTGTTAATGCATTACGGTACGGGTGCCGTAATGGCGGTGCCGGCTCATGATCAGCGCGACTTTGAATTCGCCGTCAAATACGGTTTACCGATTAACCAGGTTATAGCACCGATAAACGGCGAAGAAATCGATTTAACCAAAGCGGCGTTTACCGAACACGGTAAACTGGTGAATTCGGCGGAATTCGACGGTTTGGATTTTGACGCCGCATTTAACGGCATTGCGGATAAACTGGAACGCATGGGGGTGGGCAAACGTCAGGTTAATTACCGTTTACGCGATTGGGGCGTTTCCCGTCAGCGTTACTGGGGCGCGCCGATTCCGATGCTGACATTGGAAAACGGCGAGGTGGTGCCGGCGCCTTTGCAGGATTTACCGATCGTTCTGCCCGAAGACGTTGTAATGGACGGGGTAAAAAGCCCGATTAAAGCGGATCCGAACTGGGCAAAAACCCGTTATAACGGTCAGCCGGCCTTAAAAGAAACCGACACTTTCGACACTTTTATGGAATCTTCCTGGTACTATGCGCGCTACACCAGCCCGCAATACCATGAAGGCATGCTGGATTCGGAGGAAGCGAATTACTGGTTGCCCGTCGACCAATATATCGGCGGTATCGAACACGCCACCATGCATTTGCTGTATTTCCGTTTCTTCCACAAATTATTGCGTGACGCAGGCTTAGTGACAACGGACGAGCCGACCAAAAAATTACTTTGCCAGGGCATGGTATTAGCAGACGCCTTCTATTACACCGGCCCGGGCAACGAACGGATTTGGGTGTCGCCGACTAAAGTGATTTTAGAACGCGATGAAAAAGGCCGAATTCTGAAAGCCACGGACGAGGAAGGGCACGAACTTATTCACGCCGGTATGACGAAAATGTCGAAATCCAAAAACAACGGTATCGACCCGCAGGAAATGGTGGAAAAATACGGCGCCGACACCGTCCGCCTGTTTATGATGTTTGCTTCCCCGGCGGAAATGACGCTGGAATGGCAGGAATCCGGCGTGGAAGGCGCGAAACGCTTTTTAGGTCGTTTGTGGAATTTGGCGTTCGAATACAATAAAAATCCGGCAAAAACGTCGCCAAATCCGACCGCACTTTCAAGTGTACAAAAAGCGTTACGCCGCGACGTGCATAAAACCATCGCCAAAGTGTCCGATGACATCGGCCGCCGCCAAACCTTCAACACGGCGATTGCGGCAATCATGGAATTAATGAACAAATTAACCCGTGCGCCGTTAGCGGACGAGCAGGATCGCGCGATAATGGGCGAAGCGCTGAGCGCGGTCGTGCGTATGCTTTACCCAATCACGCCGCATATCTGTTTCCAATTATGGAAAGATCTGGGGAACGAAAATATCATCGACTTCGCGCCTTGGGTACAAGCGGATGAAGCGGCCATGGTGGAAGACGAAAAACTCGTGGTGGTGCAAGTAAACGGCAAAGTCCGCGGCAAAATCACCGTGCCGGCGGATATGGCGGAAGCAGACATCAAACAAGTCGCCCTTGCCGATGAAAACGTGCAAAAATTCCTGAGCGGATTAAACATCGTGAAAACCATTTACGTGCCGGGCAAATTGTTCAGCTTCGTCGCGAAATAGGTCGTCGGAATTGCTTGCTAAGGACGTTATGAATATCGTGAAATGGGCAAAAATGTCGCTGATTTTGACCGCACTTTGCGGTTGTAGTCTGGCTGATCATGACGGATTGGAATGGCGTCCTTATAAAGATATTGACGGGCAAGTGAAAAAAATGGCGTTTGTGCGGCGGGTTTCTTCGTCGGATGCGCAACGCGCCAAAACCCTCGATCAACCGCAGGGCGAGGCGATTCGCCAAAGCCTTGGCGGACGGGAACGTCTAGGCGATTTGTATTATTTGTTCGATACGGAGAAAAACGCCGTAGCGGCGATTTTCCGGGCGCAAGGTAAGTCGCTCAGCCCTTATGTGGCGCAGGATGTCAAGCAAATGGCAGAATCTCGTACGGTGGATTTTTATGAATTCGGAAAATTCCGTTTGGCGCATGCCCGGTTTGAAGGAAAAAATGCCCTTTGCCGGGATTTCAAAAGCAAAACCGGCGTGGATTTACTGATGACCGCCAATTATTATCCGCGCAACAGTTTCACGGATTTTTATACCGGCCTGATTAATGTCAATCTGCGCCATGACGAAGCGCCGAAAGAGATTGGTTATACCCCGAGTTTTACCGGTTCCGATGCGGATTTGCAAGGTGAATTGAAAGCCGACGAAGCGAAACGGGGCAAAAATATTGCGCTATTGAATATTCAGGAAAAAGCCAGTATTTTATTCAATATTATTTGTAAATAGAGACGATTCTATGTTTAAACATATCAAAAAAGCGTTATTTTTGACCGCACTTTTCGGTCTTTCCGCCTGCGGTTTTCATTTTCAGACCGGACAGTTGGTGCCCGCCGAATTGCAAACGCTGACTTTCGAAAGCGGCGATCCGTACAGCGATATGTCCATGGCGATGCGCAGACAGTTGCAGTTAAACAACATTAAATTAGTGGATGCCGCGAAAGATGTGCCGGTGCTGAGAATTACCAAAATCAGCACGGATGACGAAGTCGTGTCGGTGTTTAAACAAGGACGGGAAGCGGAAAAAATGCTGATGTTGGATGTCAGCGCGACCGTTCGTTTTCCTAATAAAGACGCTTATCCGATTTCCACTCGCGTGAACCGAACCTTCTTCGATAACTCTCGTGCGGCGCTTGCCAAATCTTCCGAAAAGGAAATCATGTGGCGCGACATGCGCGAACAGGCAGCGCGTCAGCTTATTTCCAAAATGGTCGCGCTGCAGCATCAAGTCGAAGCTAAACCGGATTCTTCGGTCAAAACAAAATAAATGGCGTTAACTCGTATTTTTTCCGAACAACTGACCAGCTCGCTAAGTCAACACTTAGCGAACCTTTATTATTTGGTCGGACAGGATCCGCTGTTGCTGGCGGAAAGTCGCGATCTGATTATCAAAACCGCTACCGCACAAGGTTTTGACGAACGGCTGGAAGTGACGGCGGATAATTCGACGGATTGGATGGATTTGCAGGAACGTTGCCAGTCCCGCGGATTATTTTTTAACAAGCAAGTCATCAGCCTAAATTTACCGGAAAATCTGACCGCACTTTTACAGAAAAATCTGGCGGAATTGATGTCGGTGCTGAATGAAGACGTGTTACTGATTGTACAATTCGCCAAGTTTTCCAAACTGTTCGAAAAGAGCGAATGGCATAAACGGGCGATAAGTTATGAACCGTCGATTGTTCAGGTGAACTGCCAAACGCCGACCGCCGAGCAGTTGCCGCGCTGGGTGGCGAATCGCGTGAAAACCATGGGATTAACCATTGAGCAGGATGCGCTGCAGTTGTTGTGTTACAGCTATGAAAACAATCTTCTGGCGCTGAAGCAGGCGTTAGCGCTGCTGGCGTTATTGCATTCGGACAAAAAACTCACATTTACCCGGGTGCAGAAAGTGGTGGAGCAATCTTCGACGTTTACGCCTTTTCAATGGATTGATGCCGTGCTGGAGGGCAAAGAAGCGCGCGCCAGACGGATTCTGTCCGGCTTGCAGGCGGAAGACGTGCAACCGGTGGTGTTATTGCGGACGTTACAACGTGAGTTGATGACTTTGTTGGAACTGTCCAAACCGGCACAGAGTTTGCCCGCCATTGATGCGCCGTTGCCCGCCGCTCAGCTGCGGGAAGGCTTCGATCGTCTTAAAGTGTGGCAAAACCGCCGGAATCTTTATGTGTTAACCTTTCAACGCTTAACTTATCGCAAATTGTATCAAATTATCCAACAGCTGGCGGATCTGGAACGTACGGCGAAACTGGATTTCGGCGCCGATATTTGGGATCAACTGGCGGATATTTCGGTGAAAATTGCGCAGGGTAAATAAGGTCGGGCCGGCATATATTTTTTTGCACTTAAACTGCGGTTGAATTTTTCAAAAACTTTGATAAAATCGACCGCACTTTTTATTGGTCGCAACCGATAAAAAACCGTTCGGACGAAGGTAGCTGGAGAGTGGAGAATTAACTTCACACCGAAGAAGCAAAATCTTTCAGGTGCGACATCCGTCGCGGGGACTGTTACTGGACGAACCCTTGGAGAGATCCGTTCGCATTTTATGCGCGGACGCCGAAGGCGAAAAAGTGGCGACACTTGAAACGCTCAGGCAAAAGGACAGGGGCGAGAGATTCATTTTACCTATCATTTTTTATCTCTTCTGCCTTTGTATTTTTCAATTTTCGGGAATTTACAAATGGAATCAATTTTATCTGCCGTCGACTCTTTTATTTGGGGGCCGCCTTTACTGATTTTATTATCCGGCACCGGGTTATATTTAACGCTGAGATTGGGCTTTATTCAATTCCGCCATTTGCCGCGGGCTTTTGTGTATATGTTTAAACGCGAAAGCGGCGCAGGGCAGGCGGGTGACGTTTCCGCCTTTGCGGCGCTTTGTACCGCATTATCCGCTACGATCGGCACCGGCAATATCGTCGGGGTCGCTACGGCGATTAAAGCGGGCGGACCGGGCGCTTTATTCTGGATGTGGTTGGTGGCGTTGCTCGGTATGGCAACCAAATACGCGGAAGGCTTGTTGGCGGTGAAATATCGTGTACGCGATAAAAACGGCTTTATGGCGGGCGGCCCGATGTATTACATTGAAAACGGATTGGGCATTAAATGGCTGGCGAAATTATTTGCCGTTTTCGGCGTTTTGGTTGCGTTCTTCGGTATCGGGACTTTTCCGCAGATTAACGCCATTACTCACGCTATGCACGATAGCTTTAACGTGCCGATTGAAGCCTCGGCGGCGGTGATGACCGTTTTAGTCGCTTTAATCGTATTGGGCGGGGTGAAACGGATTGCTTCGGTGTCCACCTTCATCGTGCCGTTTATGGCGATTTTGTATGTGGCGACTTCCGTGGTTATTCTGATGATTAATGCGGATAAAGTGCCCGCCGCTTTGGCGTTGATCGTCGCAAGCGCCTTTAATCCGGAAGCGGCTTTAGGCGGTGCGCTGGGCATTACTGTTATGAAAGCGATTCAATCGGGGGTGGCGCGCGGGATTTTTTCCAACGAATCCGGCTTGGGATCGGCGCCGATTGCGGCCGCTGCGGCGCATACCAAAGAACCTGTGCGTCAGGGCTTGATTTCTATGACCGGAACCTTCCTGGATACCATTATTGTGTGTTCCATGACGGGATTGGTTTTGGTGATTACGGGCGTATGGCATGCCGAGATAGAAGGCGCGGCCGCGACTAATGCGGCATTTTCCCTGGGGCTTGGCACGCAGTTTGGGGCGACCATCGTTACGGTCGGCTTGCTGTTTTTTGCCTTCACCACGATTTTAGGCTGGTGTTATTACGGCGAACGTTGTTTCGTATATTTGTTCGATATTCGCGGCATTAAAATTTATCGTTCGATTTTTATTTTATTGGTGGCTTGCGGGGCGTTCCTGAAACTGGATTTAATCTGGATTCTGGCCGATATCGTCAACGGTTTGATGGCGTTCCCGAATTTAATTGCGTTAATCGGTTTGCGTAAAGTGATTGTAGAGGAAACCCGCGATTATTTCCGCCGCATGGCCCGCGGCGATCTTGACGAAGAAATCTAAAAAGTGCGGTCAAAAAACGCAACGTTTTTTTGAACGTTGGCTTTGCCAACGGTAGCGAAGCCATAAGTAATTGCACCAGCGATTACGCATAAAAACCGAAAACCGCAACGTTTTTTAATGTCCGCGCGACGGATAATCCTCAATAAACCCAATTCTAAGCCGCGATGCTGATTGCGGCTTTTTTATTGTTTACATTTCGAAAAATTAACTTATAATTCCGAAACGAAACTTTAGGCTAACATTAACCATGGAAACGACAAAACGAAATTCCCCCGTGCGCAATACTCAACAACGCCGCCACGCCATTATGCAGTTGTTGCAGGATAAGGGCGAAGTGAGCGTAGAACAGTTGGTTCAACTGTTTGATACTTCCGAAGTCACTATCCGTAAAGATTTAACCGCACTTGAAATCAACGGTTTTTTGGTTCGCCGTTACGGCGGAGCAATTTTAATGCCGAAAGATTTCATTGATGAATCACAAGATGAGAACCTTTCGAAACGAAAGATGTCTATAGCGAAAGCGGCGGCTGAAAGGATTAAGGATCATCATCGTATTATTATTGACAGCGGCAGTACGACGGCGGCGCTCATTAAGCAGTTAAACAGTAAACAAGGATTGGTGGTGATGACCAATTCGCTGTCGGTGGCGAGCGAATTGCGTTCGCTGGAAAACGAACCGACTTTGTTGATGACCGGCGGCACTTGGGACACCCGTTCGGAATCTTTCCAGGGAAAGGTGGCGGAGCAGGTGTTGCGTTCTTACGATTTTGACCAGCTTTTTATCGGTGCCGACGGTATTGATTTGGAACGGGGCACGACGACTTTCAACGAATTGGTGGGATTAAGTCAGGTGATGGCGGAAGTCAGCCGGGAAGTGATTGTGATGGTGGAAAGCCAGAAAATCGGGCGTAAAATGCCGAATTTAGAATTGAATTGGGCGCAAATTGACGTGTTGGTAACGGATGACTTGCTGTCCGATAAAGATAAAGCGGTTATCGAACGACATCATGTCGAAGTGATTATTGCGAAATAATTGAAAAGTTTATATTTAACCATTTAGTGAGAAAATCTCACTGCAACTAAGAGGAAAAAATTATGTGTGGTATTGTTGGTGCGGTAGCGCAACGTGATGTGGCGGAAATTTTAGTCGATGGTTTACATCGTTTGGAATATCGCGGTTATGATTCAGCCGGTGTTGCGGTATTAGGTGCCGATAAAAATATGCAAATTCTGCGTCGTGTGGGCAAAGTTAAAGCCCTGGATGACGCCATGGCGGAAAAACCGCTGTTGGGCGGAACCGGTATTGCGCATACCCGCTGGGCGACTCACGGCGAACCGACGGAAGCCAACGCGCACCCGCACCGTTCGGGCAAAATTGCGGTCGTGCATAACGGCATCATCGAAAACTACGAAGAATTAAGATCGCTTCTGCAGGAACGCGGTTATGTATTTAAATCTCAAACCGATACCGAGGTCATCGCACACTTAGTGGAATGGGAATTGCGTACTTCAGGTTCATTGTTGGAAGCGGTACAAAAAACCGTAAAACAGCTGCGCGGTGCATACGGTACGGTGGTATTAAACGAAGAAGAGCCCGAACATTTAATCGTCGCCCGTTCCGGTAGCCCGTTAGTTATCGGTTACGGCGTAGGTGAAAACTTTGTTGCCTCCGATCCGTTGGCGTTATTAAGCGTAACCCGCCGTTTCGCTTATCTGGAAGAAGGCGATGTAGCGGAAATTACCCGCAAATCCGTACAAATTTATACCCGTGACGGTCAAAAAGTGCAACGCGAAATCCATGAAGGTAACTTTGAAGCGGATGCGGCGGATAAAGGTCCTTACCGTCATTACATGCAAAAAGAAATTTTTGAACAGCCGGTTGCCATCATGAACACTTTGGACGGTCGTATCAAAGAAGGTAAAGTCAACATTGACGCTATCGGTCCGAATGCGGCGGAAATTTTGGCTAAAGTAGAGCATATTCAAATCGTAGCTTGCGGTACTTCGTATAATGCGGGCATGGTGGCGCGTTACTGGTTTGAAGCGATTGCCGGCGTAAGTTGTGATGTGGAAATCGCATCGGAATTCCGTTATCGTAAATTCGTGACCCGTCCGAACAGCTTGTTGATCACGCTTTCACAGTCCGGCGAAACGGCGGACACTTTGGCGGCGTTACGTTTGGCAAAAGAATCCGGTTATATGTCGGCAATGACGATTTGTAACGTGGCAAGCTCTTCGTTGGTGCGTGAATCGGATTTCGCTTTCTTAACGCGTGCGGGGGTGGAAATCGGTGTCGCGTCAACCAAAGCGTTCACCACTCAATTAACCTGTCTGTTATTGTTAACCGCGGCGCTCGGTCGTTTGAAAGGCAATTTAAGCGAAGAACAGGAACATCACATCATTCAATCGTTACAACGCTTGCCGGCTCAAATTGAAAGCGCTTTGGTGTTCAATAAACAAATTGAAATGTTGTCGGAAGATTTTGCGGAAAAACATCACACCTTGTTCTTGGGTCGCGGCGAATATTATCCGATTGCGATGGAATCCGCCCTGAAACTGAAAGAAATTTCATATATTCATGCGGAAGCTTATGCGGCGGGTGAATTAAAACACGGCCCGTTGGCGTTAATCGACAGCGAAATGCCGGTCGTGGTGGTGGCGCCGGAAAACGATTTATTGGAAAAAGTGAAATCCAACATCGAAGAAGTGCGCGCCCGCGGCGGTCAGTTGTATGTATTTGCCGATAGCGACGCCGGTTTTACCGACGCCGATAACTTTAAAACCATCGTGTTACCGAAGGTAGACGAAGTGACCGCGCCGATTTTTTATACCGTGCCGTTACAATTGTTGTCGTATCATATTGCGTTAATCAAGGGTACCGACGTTGACCAACCGCGTAACCTGGCGAAAGCGGTAACGGTGGAATAACCCGAAAAAACTTGCTGAAAATCGACCGCACTTTATGTAAGTGCGGTCATTTTTTACGAAATTTTATTGTCAAATCAGGCGGAATTTCCTAAACTACGCCTCAATTTCCCGATGTGAAAGTGTCTTTTTTCTCTTCTTTGACTTTAAAGGTTGCCGGCGAGCAACAAAAGGACTTCATCATGTCAAATAAAGTAAACAGCTACGGCTGGAAAGCGCTAATGGGCTCTGCCGTGGGCTATGCCATGGACGGTTTCGATCTTTTAATTCTCGGTTTTATGCTTTCCGCCATTTCCGCCGATCTCGCTTTATCACCGGCTCAGGCGGGTTCTTTGGTCACCTGGACACTGATTGGCGCCGTAGCGGGCGGAATTGTGTTCGGTGCGTTGAGCGATAAATACGGGCGTGTGCGGGTGCTCACCTGGACTATTCTGTTATTTGCCGTATTTACCGGATTGTGTGCGTTTGCTCAAGATTATTGGGATCTGCTAATTTATCGCACCATTGCAGGCATCGGTTTAGGCGGTGAATTCGGCATCGGTATGGCGCTGGCGGCGGAAGCCTGGCCGGCGCGCCATCGTGCTAAAGCTTCTTCCTATGTGGCGTTGGGGTGGCAGGTCGGCGTATTGGCGGCGGCGTTATTAACCCCATTGTTTTTACCGGTTATCGGTTGGCGCGGTATGTTTTTAGTGGGGATTTTCCCGGCTTTTGTCGCTTGGTTTTTGCGTGCCCGTTTACATGAACCGGAAGTTTTTGTGAAAAAACAGACCGTAACGGATAAACCGAAAGGTTCGCCGTTCAAATTATTGGTGAAAGATAAGGCGACGGCGAAAGTCAGTTTAGGCGTGGTGGTGTTAACTTCGGTACAAAATTTCGGTTATTACGGTATTATGATCTGGCTGCCGAATTTTTTATCCAAGCAACTCGGTTTTAGCCTGACTAAATCCGGCGTGTGGACGGCAGTGACGATTTTCGGCATGATGGCGGGAATTTGGATTTTCGGCCGTCTGGCGGATAAAATCGGACGCAAGCCGAGTTTTCTGCTGTTCCAAGCCGGTGCGGTTATCAGTATTATCGTTTATTCCCAATTAACTCATCCGACCGTTATGCTGTTTGCCGGCGCGGCACTTGGGGCTTTTGTGAACGGGATGATGGGCGGCTACGGTGCGTTGATGTCGGAGGCTTATCCGACGGAAGCCCGCGCCACGGCGCAGAATGTGTTGTTTAATTTGGGACGAGCCGTGGGCGGTTTTGGTCCCATTGTGGTGGGCGCGGTGGTTTCCGCTTATTCTTTTCAGGTCGCTATTGGTTTTTTAGCGGCAATTTATCTGTTGGATATGGTCGCCACTTTATTCTTAATTCCCGAATTGAAAGGCAAGGCGCTGGATTGACAGTATGAAAAAAGACGCTCTTATGAGCGTCTTTTTTATGAAAAGTGCGGTCAAATTTTGACGACTTTTGCTTGTTTCACCATGTTGTCGGCAACTTCCAGAATGGTAATCCGTAAGCCGTCCAACTCAAATTCCGTGCCTTCTTCCGGGATTTCTTCCAAATATTCGAGAATAAATCCGTTGAAAGTCCGCACGTCGTCGGTATTGAGATTCCAGTCGAAAAGTTTGTTGATGTCTCTCAGATTCGCTGCGCCGTCAATGATAACGGAACCGTCGGATTGCGGCACCACTTCTTCATCGATGGAAGGCGTCGTGGAAGTGGTGAATTCGCCGACGATTTCTTCCAAAATATCTTCCAGCGTGACTAAACCTTTGATATCGCCGTATTCATCCACAACCAAACCGATGCGTTCTTTATTGTTGCGGAAGTTCAATAATTGAGCGTTCAACGCCGTTCCTTCCGGAATGTAATAAATTTCGTCGGCGGCACGCAATAACACTTCTTTGGTGAATTCGTTTTTGTCCAGCATTAAACGGAAAGCCTCGCGAATGCGCAGGAAGCCGATCACATTTTCGTCCATATTGTCTTTATACAATACCACGCGGCCGTGCGGAGCGTGGTTGAGCTGGCGCATGATGGCTTTCCAGTCGTCGTTAATATCAATCCCCGAAATATCGTTGCGCGGAACCATAATGTCGTCTACGGTGACTTCTTCCAAATCCAGGATGGAAAGCAGCATTTCCTGGTGAGCGGATGGAATGAATTTACCGCTTTCATTGACGATGGCGCGCAATTCTTCCGGGCTGAGATTGGTATTTTTGGCTTCCGATTTTAAACCGGTGATTTTAATCAGCCCTTTTATGATGATATTCATCAAAAACACCAACGGCGTGCATATTTTCATCAACGGAGTGAGAAGATGGCTGCTGAGAAACGCCACTTTTTCGGGGTAAATGGCCGCAATAGTTTTCGGATAAATTTCGGAAAACACCAACATGACAAAGGTTAATGCCCCGGTTGCAATAGCCACGCCGGCATCGCCGTACAAACGCATACCGATAATGGTGGCGATGGCGGAAGCGGAAATATTCATCAGGTTGTTACAGATAAGAATCAAACTGAGCAATTTGTCCGTTTTTTTTAGTAAATTTTCCGTTTTTTTGGCGCCGGAATGCCCTTTTTCGGCAAGATGGCGGGTGCGATAACGATTAGCGGCAAGCAGCCCCGTTTCGGAACCGGAGAAATAGGCGGATAAAATTAAACAGATGACAAGCGAAATAATCAGAGTACTAAGGGGAATACTGTCCAACTTGTTGTCCTTTTGTAAAGTAGAAATAGGCTCGGCAGAGCAATTCGTTTATGTTTTCGATGATTGCCGGCGTCCGGATCGGACGCATATTTTACAGCATAATCCGACTGCCGAAATAAGCGATAGTAAGCAGAATCATACCTGAAATCGTATAAATGATCATTCTTTTTCCGCGCCAGTGGTATTTCCAGTGCCCGATTAACAAAATACCGAACACCGTCCAGCTGAGAAAAGAAAATAACGCTTTATGTAAATTGGAGGAATCCGGGGCGTCCAATAAATAAATGGAGCCCGAAACCAGCGTGGCGGTAAGCAAAATAAAACCGGTTAACATTACGCAGAAAAAATGGCGTTCCACCATCATTAACGGCGGAATGGCGGGAGACGGCATCATTTTTTTCTGTTTGAGTTTATTGTCCAGCCAGACAATCTGCATGCTGTAAAGCATGGCGATAAAACAGACAGCGTAAGTTAATAATGATAACGCAATATGGAATAAGACGTGACGATGCCATTGCACCGCTTGGCTTGATAAAAATTCCGTCAGTAATAAATTGATAATAGCGAAGCTGTAAACCAAGGGCAGCAAAAAAGCGAGGGTTTTGACTCTGAATATCGCGGGAACCGTTACCAATAACGCAATAACCAGGCTGATCATGGAACTGACGGCGAGCAAGGAAAAACTGGTTCCTTCCGAACCGGGCACCGCGGTTTCACGAAAGGATAAGTGATGCAAAATCATCGCTAAAAGTGCGGTCAAAATAAAGAACGTTTTATTGATTTTTTGGGTTTGTTCGCCGTTTTGCGCTTTCGCCAGCATCGGCGTAATCAGCAGAATACCGATAACATAAAAAATTACGGAAAAAATTGCATACGACATAAATAAAAAAGTCCGCCTCAATTTGAGAATAGTTTTTATTTTAGCGATCTGCAGCAAAAATTTCAATTCACGCAATTATTCAGGTATAATCAACCCAATTTTTCGACTTTAAAGAGAACAAACCATGTTTGAGAATTTATCGGATCGCCTGTCGAAAACCCTGCGTAATATTACGGGGAAAGGGCGATTGACCGAAGATAATATTAAAGATACATTACGCGAAGTGCGTATGGCGTTGCTGGAGGCCGATGTGGCTTTACCGGTGGTGCGCGAATTTATCAATAAAGTCAAAGAACGTGCAATCGGCGAGGAAGTGAATAAGAGCTTAACGCCGGGGCAGGAATTTTTAAAAATCGTTCGGGCCGAGCTTGAAGCCGCCATGGGCGAAAGTAACGAAAGCTTAAATTTAGCCGTACAACCGCCGGCCGTTATTTTAATGGCGGGATTGCAGGGCGCGGGGAAAACCACCTCTGTGGGGAAACTGGCAAAATTTCTGCGCGAACGTCATAAGAAAAAAGTTTTAGTGGTTTCCGCCGACGTTTATCGTCCGGCCGCAATCAAACAACTGGAAACTTTAGCGCAAGCCGTCCATGCGGATTTTTTTCCTTCGGAAGTAAATCAAAATCCGGTGGATATTGTTAAATCGGCGGTTGCGCAAGCAAAATTAAAATTTTATGATGTGCTGATTGTGGATACCGCGGGGCGTTTGCATGTGGATGGCGAGATGATGGATGAAATCAAGCAAATCCATGCCGCGCTGAATCCGGTGGAAACGCTTTTCACTGTGGACGCCATGACGGGCCAGGATGCCGCGAATACGGCTAAAGCCTTTAATGAAGCATTGCCTTTAACCGGCGTTATTTTAACCAAAGTCGACGGCGATGCACGCGGCGGTGCGGCATTATCCATTCGTCAGATTACGGGAAAACCGATTAAATTCTTAGGGGTGGGCGAGAAAACCGATGCGCTTGAACCGTTTCACCCGGATCGTGTGGCTTCCCGTATTCTCGGCATGGGCGATGTCCTTTCTTTAATCGAAGATCTCGAACGTTCCGTCGATAAGGAAAAAGCCGAGAAAATGGCGCAGAAATTCAAAAAAGGTGATCAATTTACCTTGGATGATTTTCGCGAGCAGCTGGTTGAAATGAAAAAAATGGGCGGCATGATGTCTATGCTTGATAAATTACCGGGGATGAAGAATTTACCGGATCACGTAAAAAATCAAGTGGACGATAGGATGTTCGTCAAAATGGAAGCCATGATTAATTCCATGACCCTGAAAGAGCGCGCGAATCCCGATATTATTAAGGGTTCACGCCGCCGTCGTATCGCATTGGGTTCCGGTACTCAAGTGCAGGACGTGAATAAATTATTAAAACAGTTTGACGAAATGCAGCGCATGATGAAAAAAATGCGTAACGGCGGTATGGCAAAAATGATGCGCGGCATGAAAGGTTTAATGGGCGGCGGAATGGGCGGATTAGCCGGAATGTTGGGTAAACGTTAGTACATTGAAAAGTGCGGGCAAATTTTACTGCGTTTTTGCGTTATCCTGATTTTTTAAACGAAAATAATAACGATAATTTAAAATTACATTAATGATGATGTTGAATGATAAACGGCCGTTTACTGATGATGATCGGGCTATTCTGAATTCTTATTGCGCTGTTGTGGACGGTGTGAGCGCATTAATCGGCGAGTATTGCGAGATTGTCCTGCATTCTTTGGAAGATTTGGAGCGTTCTGCCATTTATATTGCGAACGGGCATAATACCAATCGTCAGGAAGGGGCGCCCATTACGGATCGCGCATTGCAATCTTTGCACAATATGAAAACGGACAGCGTTTCAAAGCCTTATTTTACCCGGGCGAAAAGTAACGGGTTGATGAAGTCCGTTACAATCGCTATCCGAAATAAGTCGCAAAAAATTATCGGTTTACTGTGTATCAATATCAATTTGGACGTGCCTGTTTCCCAGTTTATCCAGGCATTAATGCCGACGGCGGAATCAAATGAAACTTCATCGGTGAATTTTGCCAGTTCGGTCGAAGATTTGGTGACGCAGACCGTCGAACAAACCATCGAGGAAATTACGGCGGATCGTTTGGTTGCCAATAATAATAAAAACCGTCAAATTGTCATGTCCTTATATGAGAAAGGGATTTTTGATATTAAAGACGCAATCAATCTGGTCGCGGAACGATTAAATATTTCCCGTCATACGGTTTATTTGTATATTCGTCAAATTAAGCAGGAGCATGAATAATGCGTTATGTTATTGCGGTCAGTCGTCCGGTTTACGGGAATCAGGGCGCATTTACCGCATATCAGCTTGCCGTAGCCTTGCTTGCCGCCGGACACGAAATTACGCAAGTATTTTTTTTTCAGGACGGAGTAACAAACGGTAACGCTTTTGTTTATCCCGCTACCGATGAATTTAATTTGCAAAAAGCCTGGCAGAAATTAAGTCGGGATTGTGGGATCCCTTTACATCTCTGTGTTTCTGCCGGCCAACGACGCGGAATCGTTGATAATCTGACCGCACTTAACCCTGAATTAACTAATCTTGCCGATGGTTTTTTGATTGCCGGATTAGGCGAATTTATTCGGGCAATCTTAGAATCTGAACAAGTGATTACTTTATGAGCAAATTGGCTTTTGTATTTAAATCGGCACCGCATGGAACGGCCAGAGCAAGAGAAGGGCTGGATGCGTTATTGGCCGCCATGGCTTTTACCAAGGAAGAAGATATTGATGTCTTTTTCATAGGAGAAGGCGTATTGAATTTATTAGTGGAGCAAGAGCCCGACAATATCTTGCAAAGAGATGTGGCCGAAGCATTTAAAGTATTGGATGTTTACGATATCAAAAATCGTTATTTATGCCTTGATTCAATCATGGATTTCGGTGTGTCGGATAAGGAATGCGCATTAGTTTGCGAACCTCTGGAACGTGAAGAATTATTGAAGAAATTGCAATCGGCCGAAAAAGTGATGACTTTTTAATATTTTTTATGCTTTATACATTTTCCGAATCCGTTTATGACGGCGTTGAACTGGAACGCTATTTTCAACTGTTAACAGATCGTGATGCCGTAGTATTATGGCAGAACGGCGTGATTTTGTTATTAAAATACCCTCATCTGTTTACCAAAAACGGTGCGTCCTGTTATGCCATGGAAGATGATATTCGGGCGCGGGGATTAAAAAACATAATCCCTCCATTTGTTAATCTGATTTCGATGTCGGAATTTGTTGCGTTAACCGAACGATTCACTCCGCAAATCGCATTATAGGTATGTCATCTTATCCTTACTTTTCCTATTAAATCACTTTCAGACAGATTATTTATTCCGGTTTTAATTTCAGCCATTAACAAAAACAGGCAATAAAAAACCCGGTCTAAACCGGGTTTTTACGTTCTTATTGAAGAATAAATTATTCTGCAATCACAACAACGTTTAGCGCTGCGAATACTTCGCCGTGAAGTTGGAAACGAACTTCGTGTTCACCGATAGTACGTAACGGACCGGTTGATAAACGAACTTCTGATTTTACGACCTCAACACCGGCGGCCGTCACTGCGTCCGCGATATCGCGAGTTGTAATTGAACCGAATAAACGACCTTCGTCACCGGCTTTAGAAACAATAATAACAGATTCCAATGCAGTGATTTTCGCTGCACGAGCTTGCGCTTCGGCCAATTCAGCCGCTGCTTTTGCTTCGAATTCAGCACGGCGTGCTTCAAAGAATTCAATGTTAGCTTTAGTCGCCATAACCGCTTTACCTTGAGGGATTAAGAAGTTACGGGCAAAACCTGATTTAACATTTACTTGATCACCGACGTTACCGAGGTGAGCAATTTTGTCTAATAAAATAACTTGCATTACCGATCTCCTTAATTACTGATGATTGTCAGTGTACGGAAGTAACGCAAGGTAGCGAGCACGTTTGATTGCACGCGCTAATTGACGTTGATACTTCGCACGAGTACCGGTGATACGGCTTGGAACAATTTTGCCGCTTTCTGTAATGTAGTTCTTTAATGTAGCGATATCTTTATAATCAATCTCAACTACGTTTTCCGCGGTGAAACGGCAGAACTTGCGACGACGGAAATAACGTGCCATTTGGCTAGTCTCCTAATCTAATAATTCGATATGCTCGGCATGTAAAACCAACTGATTTAAGCCGTTGGCTTGTTTGTGGGAACTAATGAATCCGACAACCAGAATTTTACTGCCGACCGTAATGCCTTGAGTGCTATGAATTAATTGATTGCCACTAATTTGTATCGGCATTTTACACCATGCCTGGCGAGCTAATCCCGCTTCTTGTTGTTCGGAACGATGCTCGAGCCAAATACGGCAGTGTTCGACGCCATTAGGGCTTTTACTTCGTTTAATGCTGTCGGCGATACCGATTAACGATAAACGATTCTCAATGTTCAAATTACTCTTCAGCATCCTCAAAATCGTTGGTTTCAACTTCGGCTACAGCAGCTTTACGCTCGTCTTTTGCTTTAGCCATTGGGGACGCTTCGGTTACGGCGTGCTTAGTACGAATAATCACGTTACGAAGAACGGCGTCGTTGTAACGGAAAGTTGTTTCCAGCTCGTCGATGACTTCTTGAGGCGCTTCTACATTCATAAGCACATAATGTGCTTTATGTAATTTATTGATTGGGTATGCCAATTGACGACGACCCCAATCTTCTAGGCGATGAATCTGACCGCCGGCTTCTTTTACAGAACCGGTGTAGCGTTCAATCATACCTGGTACTTGTTCGCTTTGGTCCGGATGAACCATAAAAACGATTTCGTAGTGACGCATTACTGCTCCTTACGGGTTAATCAGCCTCCGACGATAGACCAGTCACCAGTCTGCGGAAGCAAGGAACTAAAAAATGAATGTGACTGTAGAGCGCGAATTATACAGAAATTCATTGCAAAAACAAGTGAAAATTGGATAAATACCGATCACACTCCGGGTAAAAGTGCGGTCACAAAAAGCAACGCTTTTTGAACGTTGGCTTTGCCAACGGTGGCGAAGCCATAAGTAATCGCCCCGGCGATTACGCATAAAATTTTAATCGTTTTCCAAGCTCATAAAATGGAGCGCTTTGCGATCGGCGATTTTGCGTTTGTGTCGTTTTAAACGATGAAGGCGCAGTACGCGATGAACTTGGGCGAGATGAGATAATTTTGACGTTTTGCGTAAAAACGTTCTGCGTTTTAAAGCCATATTTTTTCCTTAATTCTGCGATTCCTGCGGTGTTAGCATAATGGAATCCGTCACATTTTCAAGCGGTTGCGAAATCTGATCTTCCTGCACCCGATGATAATTGGTGATGCTGTTCATGTAACGGCGGATGTTTTCTACATATTGAAAGGCTTCGTATCCTCTGGCGTAACCGTATTTCAGCTTGCTGTAATGCTGTTTTTCCGCCAGTAACGGGAGATTTTTCTTCACGTCCAGCCAGTTATCCGGATCGCCGCCCAGAGTTTTGGTTAAACGGCGAACGTCCAGCATGTGGCCTAATCCCATATTGTACGCCGTTAAGGCATACCAGATTTTATCTTCCTGCGGTACGCTGTTCGGTACTTGAGAAATCAACCAATGTAAATATTCGGAACCCGCTTTAATACTTTGTTCGGCGTCGGTGCGGTCATTGATGTTCATGCGATCCGCGGTGGCTTTGGTGAGCATCATAATGCCTCGAACGCCGGTTGGCGAAGTAGCGTCTTCATTCCAGTGCGATTCCTGGTATGCGACCGCCGCGAGTAACCGCCAATCCAGCTCGCCTTTGTATTTCTCAAAAAGTGCGGTGTATTTCGGCAGAGTTTTTTCAATGGCGTCGGTATAGGATTTAATATCCACGTAATCAAATTGCGCGATATGGCTGAAATATTTTTCTTCAATGCGGGCAATCAGGCCGTTTTCAATGGCGCCGTTCATAAAATCCAGCAAAGCGGCCTGCAGTTCGCTGTACGAACTGGACGGTAAATACCAATGCACATCCGCTTCATCCGTAATGTCGAACGCCACTGCGATTTCCGGTTTGATTTGCTGCGCCGCCGAAACGTCGATGGAATTGGCGATGGTATAATCGATTTTGCCTTCCGCCACTTGTAACAATAAGGCTTCCTGGCTCAGCTGAGAACTGGTTTGCCAACTTAAAGCCGGTTGTTTTTTCTGTTCGGCGGACAGAATATTAAGCAATTCTTCGCTTTTGGCGATGACCAATTTATCTTTTGCCGATAATTGCGCCAATGAACGAGGTTTGTCTTTCCCTTTGCGGTAAACCAACTGCCACGAAGCGGAAGTGTAAGCCGGACCGAATTGGAATTGGTTCTGATAACGTTGCTGATGCAGCAGATTGGCGGCGGCGATATCGATTTCGTTATTTTGTAACGCTTCGAACAGCGCATCGCTGTTATCCAGCGATTTCACCTCTAATTTTACGCCCAGATAATCGGCAAAGGCTTTGCTTAAATCGTATTCCAGGCCTGCAGGATTACCGTTGGGATCGATAAAATAAGAGACGGAATTATTGACGGTGCCCACCACTAAAGCGCCGCGCTCCTGAATTGCCTCATAGTGATTGGCTTCGGAACGAATAATCTGTTGCCACGGAAAAACCATATCCACGGCCCACAGTAAAAGCGCCAGAGCCACACTGATTCGAATAACTAAACCTTTCAAAAATAACCCGATAACAGAAAAAAGATGCGACCATTTTAACGAATCGAACGATAAAGTAAAAGTGCGGTCGGATTTTTCGTTGTTTTTGACGATTGAAATGGCACGCCCTAAAGGATTCGAACCTTTGACCCACGCCTTAGAAGGGCGTTGCTCTATCCAGCTGAGCTAAGGGCGCAATTCAAATGGATATTTCTGTTAAGAAAATTCAAAGGAAACATAAAAAGAAATGGTCGGCGAGATAGGATTTGAACCTACGACCCACTGGTCCCAAACCAGTTGCGCTACCAAGCTGCGCTACTCGCCGACAAGATGTGTGCATTATAAGTTTCTTTCCATTTCAGTCAATCATTTTTTTCGTTTTTTTCGTTGAACGCTCAAAATTGTGTCAATTTCACCGAGAGAGACTTACATTCGCGCGGAATTTTTGCGACAATAGCAAACGTTTTCGTGACTTATTTTAACTTAAAGGAAAAATCATGGCGGCAGAAGTAATTTCGGGTACGGAACTGGCGAAAAGAATCAAATCGGAACTGACTCAGAAAATTCAGCGATATGTTTCGCAGGGACGACGCGCCCCCGGATTGGCGGTGATTCTGGTGGGATCCGACCCGGCATCGCAGGTTTATGTGAGCAGCAAACGGAAAAGCTGTACGGAAATCGGGATTCGCTCCAAATCTTACGATCTGCCGGAAACCACAACGGAAGCGGAATTATTATCCGTTATCGATGAGTTAAACCGGGATCCCGCTGTAGACGGCATTTTGGTTCAATTACCGTTACCGAAACACATTGACAGCACCAAAGTGATTGAACGGATTGCGCCGAATAAAGATGTGGACGGTTTTCATCCGTACAATGTCGGACGTTTGTGTCAACGCATCCCGACTTTACGAGCCTGCACACCGTACGGGATTATGAAACTGCTTGAAACCACAGGGCGGGATTTGCATGGTCAACACGCCGTAATTGTGGGCGCTTCGAATATTGTCGGCCGCCCGATGGCTATGGAATTGCTGCTTGCCGGTTGCACCGTCACCGTAACTCACCGTTTTACCAAAGATTTGGAAAGTCACGTTCGGCAAGCGGATATTCTGGTGGTGGCGGTAGGCAAAGCGGAATTTATCGACGGCGATTGGGTGAAACCGGGCGCAATCGTTATTGACGTCGGCATTAACCGCGGCGAAGACGGCAAATTGCGCGGTGACGTGCAATTTACCAAAGCGGCGGAAAAAGCGGCGTTTATTACCCCGGTTCCCGGCGGCGTCGGGCCGATGACGGTCGCTATGCTGATGGCGAACACCTTGACGGCTTACGAACAACATTTAAACGCATAACTCGGTCAGGCCGATTTACATCGATGAATAATCTGAACTAAAATAGCAAAGTGCGGTCGGAATTTATGCAGTTTTTTGCGTGACAACCGCGCCGTAAAAATTGTACGGTTTCACCGTTCGCTTGCACATTAACAGAGGAAAGAAAAATGGGCTTATTTGATTTTGTAGGAAACATCGGTAAAAAAATCTTCAATAAAGAAGAAGACGCATCTCAGGCTGTGACGAATCACATCGCCGAAGATAATCCGGGCATCGATAATGTGGCCGTAACCGTTGAAAACGGCGTGGCAAAACTTTCCGGTGTGGCCGCGACGGCGGAAGCGGCGGAAAAAGCCATTTTGATGGCGGGCAACATTGAAGGTATCGAGTCGGTGAATATCGACGCTATTAAAGTATTGAACGGTTCGCTGGGCGGTGATGACGAGTTTTATACCATCCAGAAAGGCGATTCGCTGTGGAAAATTGCGGAAAAAACCTATGGTAACGGCGCAAAATATACGGCAATCGTGGCAGCTAATAAAGAAGTGATTAAAGACGAAAATAAAATCTTCCCGGGGCAAAAAATTCGCTTACCGAAATCACTGTAAAATCCGGTTTTTTATGCCATCCCGTCCGTTGAGACGGGATTTTTTGTGTACAAAATTTTTCTCGACGAAATCTGAATCTTTCGCTATAATTCGCCAGTTTTATAGCCAAATATAGCTAAATTCATTCAAATTTACTTAAAGGAAAACAAGAATGTCAACAATTGAAACAACTCAAGGTTTAGAACGTCATGTTTCTATTACTATTCCTGCTAATGAAGTTGAAACGGCCGTTCGCGAGCAATTAAAAGGTTTTGCCAAAAACGCGCGCGTAGACGGTTTCCGCAAAGGTAAAGTGCCTCATCACATCATTGCACAGCGTTTCGGCGCATCCGCACGTTCCGAAGCGTTAAACGACCTGTTGCCGCGTCATTTCTTCGATTTAGCGTTTAAAGAAAAATTAAACCTTGCCGGCCGTCCGACTTTTGCCGTTGAAAACGCAGAAAGCGGCAAAGACGTTGTATTCACCGCGACGTTCGAAGTGTATCCTGAAGTTGAATTAAAAGGTTTGGAAAATATTAAAGTTGAAAAACCGGTTGTTGAAATCACTGAAGCGGACGTGGACAACATGCTTGAAGTGTTACGCAAACAACAGGCGACTTGGACTGAAAGTCAGGATGCGGCGAAAGCGGACGATCGCGTAACCATCGATTTCACCGGCACTATCGACGGTGAAGAATTTGAAGGCGGCAAAGCGTCCGATTTCGTATTACTCATGGGCCAAGGCCGTATGATTCCGGGCTTTGAAGACGGTATTGTCGGTCACAAAGCCGGCGAGCAGTTCGATATCGATGTCACCTTCCCGGCTGAATATCACGCCGAAAACTTAAAAGGCAAAGCGGCGAAATTCGCTATTACCCTGAAAAAAGTGGAAGTGATGGTGCTGCCTGAATTAACCGATGAATTCGTGGCGAAATTCGGTCCGAATACCAAAACCGTAGCGGATTTACGTAATGAAATCCGTAAAAATATGCAACGCGAATTGAAAAATGCGTTAACTTCACGCGTAAAACAACAGGTTATCGACGGTTTATTAGCTGAAAATGCGATCGAAGTGCCTTTCGCGGCGGTTGATCAGGAAATCGAAGTGTTACGTGGCCAGGCCGCGCAACGTTTCGGCGGCAATGCGCAACAAGCGGCGCAATTACCGCGCGAATTGTTCGAAGAACAAGCTAAACGTCGCGTTCAAGTGGGCTTACTGTTCGGCGAAATCATTGCTTCCAACGAATTAAAAGCCGATGAAGATCGCGTAAAAGCCATGATTGAGGATATTGCCTCCGCTTACGAACAACCGGCGGAAGTTATCGAATACTACAATAAAAACAACGAGTTAATGAAAAACTTACGTAATGTGGTATTGGAAGAACAAGCAGTCGACGCGGTATTAGCGAAAGCGCAAGTGACTGAGAAAAAAGCCTCATTCGATGAAATCATGAATCCGAAAGCATAATTTGGCTGACTGATTCGTAAAGTGCGGTCGATTTTACGTGAGTTTTAAAAACTTGCCGAAAATTGACCGCACTTTTTCATTTCAAACGAATTTCAGGTAGAATAACCGAACGATTTTTTAACCGAATTTAACGGAGAACTTTATGGCATTGGTTCCAATGGTGATCGAACAGACTTCGCGCGGCGAACGTTCGTACGATATTTATTCGCGTCTTTTAAAAGAGCGCGTCATTTTTTTAAGCGGCGAAGTGGAAGATAACATGGCGAATTTGATCGTCGCCCAGCTTTTGTTTTTGGAATCGGAAGATCCGGATAAAGACATTAATCTGTACATTAATAGCCCGGGCGGTTCCGTCACGGCGGGGATGGCGATTTACGACACCATGCAGTTTATCAAACCGGATATACGTACGCTTTGTATCGGTCAGGCCTGTTCCATGGGCGCGTTTTTATTAGCCGGCGGGGCGGCGGGCAAACGGGCGGCGTTACCGCATGCCCGGGTGATGATTCATCAGCCTTTAGGCGGGTTCCGCGGTCAGGCGTCGGATATTCAGATTCATGCGCAGGAAATTTTAAAAATCAAACATACGCTGAATGAACGCCTGGCGTTCCATTCCGGTCAACCGTTGGAACAAATCGAAAAAGACACCGATCGTGACAATTTTATGTCTGCGGAAGAAGCGAAAAATTACGGATTAATCGACAGCGTTTTGGTAAAACGCGGCTAAGCATTGAGAGATAACATGACAGACGAAAAAGATACACGTTGTTCGTTTTGCGGCAAGTCGCAGGACGAAGTGGGCAAGCTCATCGCCGGTACATCGGGTTATATTTGCGGCGACTGCATTGATTTATGCCATACTTTATTACATGAGGAAATCGAAGCGGAAGAGGAAGAAAGTGCGGACAAAATTGAAGAGAAACTGCCGACGCCTCATGAAATCCGCGCACATTTAGACGATTATGTTATCGGTCAGGATTATGCCAAAAAAGTGCTGGCGGTTGCGCTGTATAACCATTACAAACGTTTGCGTTCCGGACATAAAACCGATGAAGTGGAATTAAGCAAAAGTAATGTGTTGTTAATCGGGCCGACCGGAAGTGGAAAAACCTTATTGGCGCAGACTCTTGCCCGTATGCTGAATGTGCCGTTTGCCATGGCGGATGCCACCACGCTGACGGAAGCCGGTTATGTGGGCGAAGATGTGGAAAACATCATTCAAAAATTGCTGCAAAACTGTGATTACGATACGGAAAAAGCGGAGCAGGGGATTATTTATATCGATGAAATCGATAAAATTACCCGCAAATCCGCTAATCCGTCCATTACCCGCGATGTGTCCGGCGAAGGCGTACAGCAGGCGTTGCTGAAAATGATCGAAGGCACGATTGCCGCCGTTCCGCCGCAGGGTGGGCGTAAACATCCGCAACAGGAGATGGTGCGAGTGGATACCTCGAAAATTCTGTTTATCTGCGGCGGTGCGTTTGCTGGACTGGATAAAATCATCGAAAAACGCGTACATGTGGGCAGCGGCATCGGTTTTAATGCGGAAGTTAAAGGCGAACGGGATGAACTTACGCTGACGGATTTGTTCAAACAAATTGAAACGGAAGATTTAATCAAATTCGGTATGATTCCGGAATTTATCGGTCGTCTGCCGGTGATTGCGCCGTTAAGCGAATTAGATGAAAATGCGTTAATTTCAATTTTAACCGAACCGAAAAATGCGCTGACCAAGCAATATCAGGCGTTATTCGGGCTGGAAGATGTCGAGTTGGAATTTACCCCGGCATCCTTGAAAGCGATGGCGAAAAAAGCTCTGGCGCGTAAAACCGGCGCGCGCGGTTTGCGTTCCATTGTAGAAGGCGTTTTGCTGGATACCATGTACGATTTGCCGTCGCAGGAAAATTTAGCCAAAGTTATCGTGGATGAAGATGTGATTGAAAAAGGCGAGAAGCCGAAATTGATTTTCAAATAGTCTCTCATTTATCGTTAAAAAAGTGCGGTTAAATTTGACCGCACTTTTTAGTCTAAACTTGAACTTTCGTTTTTCGCCCCCACTTACCTGTTAATCGACAGATTTAAAGAGAAGAAAGAGTATATAAATATGAACGCAAAACAAATTGAACGCCGGGAATTACCGCTTCTTCCACTTCGTGACGTGGTGGTTTTTCCTTATATGGTGATGCCGTTGTTTGTCGGTCGCGATAAATCCATTCGCAGCCTGGATCAAGCAATGGAATCCGGCAAACAGCTGCTGCTTGTGGCGCAAAAACAGGCGGAAATTGAAGATCCCGAAGCCAAGGATTTATACAACGTCGGCACAATCGTGAACATTATTCAAATGTTGAAACTGCCTGACGGCACGGTAAAAGTGCTGGTGGAGGGTCAGCAGCGCGCCAATATCGTCAGTATCAGCGATACGGACGCTTTTACGGCGACCGTCGAATTGGTGGATACGGTCTGGAGCGATGCCAAAGAGCTGGATGTCGTGCGTCAAATGGCATTTAAAGAATTTGAAAACTACGTTAAGCAGAATAAAAAGATTCAGCCCGAAGTGTTGAATGCGCTTTCCGCGATTGATGATGCGGATCGCTTTGCGGATACGCTGGCGGCGCATTTGCCGGTGGCGGTGCGTCATAAACAGGAAATTTTGGCGCGCGCTAACGTTCAGGAGCGTTTGGAATATTTGCTTGGTACGATGGAAAGCGAAACGGATTTGCTGCAAGTGGAAAAACGGATTCGTTCCAAGGTGAAAGAACGCATGGAAAAAACGCAGCGCGATTATTACCTGAACGAACAGCTTAAAGTGATTCGCAAAGAACTGGACGGTGACGAAGAAGCGGAAGCGGATAACGAGATCGATCAACTGCGTAAAAAACTGGATGAAGCGAAGCTGCCGGCAGAAGCGAAAGAAAAAGTGGAAAGCGAGTTGAAAAAACTGAAAATGATGTCGCCGATGTCTTCGGAAGCGACGGTTATTCGCGGTTATATCGACTGGATGTTGCAAGTGCCTTGGTATAAACGCACTAAAGTGAAAAAAGATATTTTGAAAGCGCAGGAGATTTTAGACGCGGATCATTACGGCCTGGAACGGGTGAAAGAACGCATTCTGGAATATCTTGCGGTTCAAAGCCGTCTGAACCAAATCAAAGGACCGATCCTTTGTTTAGTCGGACCGCCGGGGGTGGGGAAAACTTCCTTAGGGCAATCCATTGCCAATGCGACCGGACGTAAATATGTGCGTATGGCGTTAGGCGGCGTGCGTGATGAAGCGGAAATCCGCGGTCACCGTAAAACCTATATCGGTTCGTTGCCGGGTAAACTGATTCAGAAAATGGCAAAAGTCGGGGTAAAAAATCCGTTATTCCTGCTGGATGAGATTGATAAGATGGCGATGGATTACCGCGGTGATCCGGCGGCGGCGTTATTGGAAGTGCTTGATCCGGAACAAAACTCAAAATTTAACGACCATTATCTGGAAGTGGATTATGATTTATCCGATGTGATGTTTGTGGCGACCTCAAATTCCATGAATATTCCGGGACCGTTACTGGATCGTATGGAAGTGATTCGTCTTTCCGGTTATACCGAAGATGAAAAGCTCAATATCGCTACTCGCCATTTGTTACAAAAACAAATGGAACGCAACGGATTGAAAAAAGGCGAACTGACCATTGAAGACAGCGCGATTTTAGACATTATCCGTTATTACACCCGTGAAGCCGGCGTGCGCGGGCTTGAACGCGAAATTTCAAAAATCTGCCGTAAAGCGGTGAAAAACTTACTGCTGGATAAGAAAGTGAAAACATTGGTGGTGAATGCCGATAATTTACATGATTATCTCGGGGTGAAACGTTTTGACTTCGGTCTGGCGGATACGCAAAATCGTGTAGGCGAAGTAACCGGCCTGGCCTGGACGGAAGTGGGCGGCGATTTGCTTACCATTGAAACCGCTTCCGTGGTCGGCAAAGGTAAACTGACTTTCACCGGCTCGCTAGGAGATGTGATGAAAGAATCCATCCAGGCGGCGATGACGGTGGTGCGTTCCCGCGCGGAAAAATTAGGGATCGCCACTGATTTCCACGAAAAACGCGATATCCATATTCACGTGCCGGACGGCGCCACGCCGAAAGACGGCCCGAGCGCGGGGATTGCCATGTGTACGGCATTGGTTTCCTGTTTAACGGGAAATCCGGTGCGTGCCGATGTCGCGATGACGGGCGAAATCAGCCTGCGCGGTAAAGTGTTGCCGATTGGCGGGTTAAAGGAGAAACTTTTGGCGGCCCATCGCGGCGGGATTAAAACGGTGATTATTCCGAAAGATAATGTGAAAGATTTGGAAGAAATCCCGGAAAACGCCAAACAAAGCCTGACCATTCATGCGGTGGAAACCATTGACGAAGTGTTGACGATCGCCCTGGAAAATCCGCCGCAGGGCGTAGAGTTTGTGAAACTGGCACCGGTGAGTTCGGTGAAAGTGCCGCGTCCGCGTAAAACCCCGAAACACAAACCGACGGTGAATTAATCGCCGAAGACGATGAAAACCGTCATCAGATAAAAGCATAAAGTGCGGTCGAAAAAACATAAGATTTTTTGACCGCACTTTTACGTAAGAAAGCCGGGAAATATTTAATATTTAAACGCTTGTGAGAATAGTAAGCCCGTAAAAAAACTGCTAGAATAAATCGTTTATTTCTTATCCAGTTCGCAAGTTATGTTAAAAAAAGCCTTTTCGATTCTTTTGCTTCTTCCGTCTTTTGCGATGGCGCAATCTTATGTGGTCTATGATTTTACCCACGATAAAGTATTGGAAAGCCGTTCGCCTTATTCCGTGCAGCCTATCGCCTCGGTGACGAAACTGATGACGGCAAACGTATTTTTGGAAAATAACCGCGATCGAAACTGTACGGCATCGATTACGGATGAAGATAACGATTACATTAAGGGCACGCACACCAAATTGCCGAAATATACGCCGATGCCTTGCAGTGAATTATTGAAAGCCATGCTGGTGCATTCCGATAACTATGCGGCCCATGCGCTGGCGCGTTCGGCGGGGATGTCGCGCATTCAATTTATCGGCAAAATGAATGAAAAAGCAAAAGAATTAGGCATGAAATCCACGCGTTTCAGCGACAGCTCGGGATTGTCCAGTAATAATGTTTCGAGTGCCATGGATTTGGTGAAGCTCGCCAAATATTCTTTGAATAAGCCGAAAATTCAGGCGTTGTCCAATACTTCGGCGGCTTATATCCGCGCGGGAGGACGCAATGTTTTTGTGAAAAATACCAATAAACTGGTGCGGGAAGAAATTTTCGGCGCCGCCCTGAATAAAACGGGTTACATTCGCGAATCGGGATATAATCTGGTGTTCGTTAATAAATTTCAATGTCACCAATCCACCATCGGCGTGATCAGTTTGAATAATACCAGTTCCGCGTTCCGTTCGGCGTTTACGAAAAGCAAACTTGAGCAATACGGTTGCCTCACCTTGAATAACCGGGAATTACGCAATTCCGGCGATGATGCGCTTTATGAAGAAGGTTACGACGAAATGGCGTTCGAGCAGCTGATTGAGCGCGTAGCAAATTAACGATTCTTCCCGATAAGTTAAAAGTGCGGTGAAAAATTTGCTTATTTTTCACCGCACTTTACTTTATAATCGACGAGATTTTTATTTTTAAATATAGGATTAATCGCCATGTTAATGGAAAAATTACACCATGCCGCCAATAGCTGGGTTTCGAAAGCCATTTTAGGCGCCATTGCCGTTTCATTCGTGATTTCGGGCATGTACGGCTATCTGGGTTCGTCTTCCGATACCTCGGCCGTAAAAGTGAACGGTGAAGAAATTTCCCAACAAGACTTTCAACAGCAATATAACAATGAATTTCAACGGCTGGAACAACAGTTAGGCCCGCAGTTCGCCGCTTTATCGGACACGCCGGAATTTACCGCAAGATTACGCCAGACCGTGCTTAACCGTTTGATTGATCAGGAATTATTGCGCCAATATGGCGACGAATTGAATATTGCCGTGAGCGATGAACAGATTAAACGGGAAATTGTGCGTACGCCGGAGTTTCAGGTGGACGGCAAATTCAGCAATGAAACTTACCAATTATTCCTGCGTAACAATAATTTAAGCTCGGACGCTTATGCGCAATATTTACGCGAAGCGTTACGTTTGGCGCAACTACAAACCGCATTGACGGATACCGCTTTTTTAGTGCCGGCCAGTCAGGAAGCCTTTGCCAAAGGATTCTTTCAGTCCCGCACCGTGCGTTTGGCGCATTTACCGTTAGCGGACGAAATTGAGAAGCAAACGGTGACGGAAGAAGAAATCCGGAATTATTACGATTCGAATAAATCGGCATTTACCGTCCCGGAATTAATTAAAGTGCAATATCTGGATTTAACGCCGGCGCTTGCGGAAAAATCGGTGAAAGTGACTGATGTGGAAATTCAGCAATATTATCAGGATCATAAAGCGGATTTCACCACCAAGGGACAAGAACGCCTTGCTCATATTCAACTGGCAAACGAAAAAGAGGCTTTGGATGCGTATGAAGCCTTACAAAAAGGTGCGGATTTCGCTACTGTGGCGAAAGAAAAATCCAACGATAAAGTTTCTGCCGCAAACGGCGGGGATTTGGGATGGTTAAACGCCGGCGATTTACCGAAAGAATTTGAAGATGCGGCAACGATTCTTGAAGTCGGCCGTTACAGTACGCCGGTTAATGTGGACGGTCAGTTCCATATTATTCGGGTATTGGATCGTAAAGATTCCGCGTTATTGCCGCTTGAACAAGTGAGAGAACAGATTACTCAGGCTATTCGTCGGGATTTGGTCAGTAACCAATTTTATTCGCTGGAAAAACAGGTGGCGGAGAAAGCCTTCGAAGATCGCGCTTCATTAGCCGCGGCAGCGAAAGCGGCCGGCGTGGAAATCAAAGAAACCGATTATTTTCCGCGTAACGGCGTGCCGCCGGAATTGAATTTCCCGTCTGTGGTGAATGCAATGTTTGACGGTGACGTGTCGCAAGGCAATGTGAATTCCGAACCGATGAATGTAGGTGATCAACATTCTATCGTCGTTCGCGTAGTGGATCATAAAGCGGAAGGCACCCGAAGTCTGGAAGAGGCTCGCCAGGAAATTACCGATTTCTTAAAACGTCAGAAAGCGGAAACCGCTGTTTTAGCGCAGGCGGAGAATATTGTTAAAGAGTTGGACGCCAATAAACCGTTACCGGCGGGTATTAGCTTCGGTGCGGAAGAAAAATGGGTTTATGCGGAAAATAAAGATCCGGCGTTAAATAATATTATTTTCACTATGCAGCCGAAAGAAAACCAGACCAGCTATAAGGCGGCAAAAGCCAACAATGGCGATGTGGTGATTGTGGCATTAGACAAAGTGGAAGACGGACAGGTAGACGATGCCTTACGTCAGCGTTTCGATGCGCAGGTGCTACAGGATAAAATGCGTGATGCTCAGATTCATTTGTTGCAATCATTACGGGCGAAAGCGAAGATTGAAGTGAATGAATCTTTTATGAAGCAGAACGAAGATAATTAACAGATAAAAACTTAAGAATAAACCGCTGAGATTTCTCAGCGGTTTTTTTATGTTGAAAATACGGTCGGTTTTAGAAGAGGTTAGACCTGATTTTGACTGTGGTCGTACCAATAAAATTGTAAATTAAGTCTATTCTAATAAATATCTTTGTAAAGATAAGTTATTTTTTGTCTTGATATGTTTTGGAACCAATAAGGGGGTACTATGAAAATTAATACGTTAACCATGGGTATGGTTGCTGCGTTCGCAGCCTCAACTGCAACCGCATCCGATACGACAACACTCATTTATGCGGAAAATGACGCGGCCAATGGTGCAAGCCAGAATAACGCTATTGCGCCGGCATATTCCACCCCGGCGGATTCGCCGACGAGCAACGGTTCGACTTACGTCGCACCGATAACCGGCACCGGTTACGGTAATACGGTTTTTGGTCAATATAATGAAGTGTTGACGACATCAAACAGTTCCAGCGTTTTTGGTAATCAAAACAGCGTAAACGGTAGCCAGGCTAATGCATTTGGTGACGGCAACCAGGCGCTGGGCGAATATGCACAGGCATACGGCGATACCAATAACGTCAACGGATCTCAATCTATCGGTTATGGTTATCATAATACGGTTGGTACTTTTATCGGTGCGGCTTCTTCGAATAATATCACAGGCTTAAATACCGTTTCGACAGTCGCCTCGGATAACGCGACGGCAGTCGGTTCGAATAACTGGGTTAACTCCCATAATTCCGTTGCGGTGGGGACGAACAACACGATTAATTCTGATACAAATTCTACTCAAAATTCGACCGCACTTGGTCAGGGAATTACCATTTCGACCAGAAACGCCGTCGCGATCGGTAATGCAACCAATGTTTCTTCCGTTGCGGGCATTGCTATCGGACATTTGGCTAATGCGAGCGGTGTGACGGAAGATGGCGCCGCAATCGCTATCGGCGTTGAATCGGTCTCTTCCGGGAATGCTTCCGTTTCACTGGGTTATCAGGCCGATTCAAGCGGGATTGACGCCGTTTCTTTAGGTTCGCATGCCGTTGCCAACGCAATCTATTCGACGGCAGTGGGACGTTATTCCAGCGCGACATTGAATGAATCCGTCGCATTGGGTTCGGGTTCGGCAACGGGTGAAACGGCAACCACGGAGACGTCGGCCACGATTAACGGCATTACTTACAGCGGTTTTGCGGGGCAACCGGAACGCGACGGGCTCGTGGTATCAGTGGGTCAATCGGATAATAATACGTATCGCCAGATCAAAAATGTGGCGGCGGGTAACATTTCGATGGCGTCCACCGATGCGATTAACGGTTCCCAGCTTTATTTGGTCGCGGCAACACTGACGGATGAAATTAATAAAAAATCAACGCCGATTGACGGCAGTACGTTAAATTTTGTGAACAGCACTACGGCGAATATCACCGTTGATAACGGTAATGTGACAGTGGACGTGAACACGGGAAATATGACCACGGCAAACGGCAAAGCCGTTGCGGACGGTAATGTGACGCCTAACAGTATTGCAAAAGTGCAGAACGTGATTGATGCTGTGAATAATGTCAGCTGGAATGTGACATCGTCTGTGGATAATGCAACGGCAAACGGCGCCACTCAGAACACTTATACGGCAACGGCGGATAATAGCGTGAAAGCCGGCGATACGGTAGCGATTAATGCCGGTCGCAATGTGGAAATCAGCGGTTCGGGCAAAACAATCAATGTAGCGGTGTCGGATAATCCGAAATTTAATACGGTAACGGCTGATACGGTTCAAGTGAATAACGGTCCGACGATAAACAGCGACGGTATTAACATGAACGACAAGAAAATTACCAATGTAGCGCCGGGAACGGCGGATACCGACGCGGTTAACGTCAGTCAATTGCGTAACAGCATGAATAATGCCAATGCAAACGTACGCCGGGTGGACAAAAAACTGCGGGCGGGGATTGCGCAAGCCGGTGCGATGGCAAATATTCCGCAAGTGACGAAAAACGGCGGTAGCGGTGTCGGCGTCGGTGTGGCCAATTATCGCAACGAAAATGCGATTGCGGTGGGCTATTCCCGCTTGTCCGATAACGGCAAACATATTATTAAGCTCAGCGCAGGTGCGGATACCCGCGGTTACGGTATGACCGGCTGTATCAGTGGTAATCGGATTGAAAACGGGGCTTTCGAAGCCCTGTTTTTTATGTTGAAATTAAAAAATTCGCTGGTTTTTGACCGCACTTTGTGATATAAAGTCGCGGTTATTTTTGGCTTTCAAAAATAATCGAATTAACTTTATTAACAACACACACATATCGTTCGGGTAAATCGGGGTGCCAAACGGTCGGTTTACTTGGTATGTGGAGGCCCAACCCCAATAAAAGGAAAATATTATGGCACAAGTTTCAATGCGTGAGATGATTAACGCAGGCGTACATTTCGGTCACCAAACCCGTTACTGGAATCCAAAAATGAAACCGTTCATTTTCGGTGCGCGTAACGGCGTTCATATCGTGAATTTGGAAAAAACCCTTCCGTTATTCAACGAAGCATTAGCCGAACTAACCCGTATCGCAAACAACAACGGTAAAGTTTTGTTCGTCGGTACAAAACGTGCAGCAAGCGAAGCGGTTAAAGCGGCGGCGTTAGATTGCCAGCAATTCTATGTAAACCATCGTTGGTTAGGTGGTATGCTGACTAACTGGAAAACGGTTCGTCAGTCAATCAAACGTTTGAAAGATTTGGAAACGCAATCTCAAGACGGTACATTTGAAAAATTAACCAAAAAAGAAGCGTTGGATCGTTCACGCGAAATGGCTAAATTGGAATTAAGCCTTGGCGGTATCAAAGATATGGCGGGTCTTCCGGATGCAATTTTCGTTATCGGTGCCGATTACGAACACATTGCCATCAAAGAAGCGAACAATTTAGGTATTCCGGTATTCGCGATTGTTGATACTAACTCAAGCCCGGATAATATTGACTTTGTTATCCCGGGTAACGACGACGCCACTCGTGCGATTCAATTATACTTAACTGCTGCAGCCGCAGCAGTGAAAGAAGGTCGCAAAGCCGAAGCAGCGGTTGAAGAAAAATTTGCTGAAGAAGCGGCAGAGTAATCCGGTATAAAAACAGGGGGCGAAGGTTCCCTGTTTTGTCTCAAATTCTAAAGTGCGGTGTTTTTTTACGTTGTTTTTACAACATCGCATTTCAATCAAATTCCAACTCAATTTTAGAGGGCAAGAAAATGGCTGAAATTACAGCATCATTAGTTAAAGAACTTCGTGAACGTACCGGCGCAGGTATGATGGAATGTAAAAAAGCGTTAGTTGAAGCGAACGGCGATATCGAATTGGCAATCGACAACATGCGTAAATCCGGCCAGGCTAAAGCAGCGAAAAAAGCGGGTCGCGTAGCGGCAGAAGGTGTGATCATTGCACGTATTGCAAACGGTTTCGGTGTGTTAGTCGAAATGAACTGTGAAACCGACTTCGTCGCAAAAGATTCCGGCTTCTTAGGTTTGGCAAATGAAGTGGCGGATTATGCGGCGGCTAACAAAGGCACTGAAATTGAAGCGTTAGCGGCGCAATTTGAAGAAAAACGTGCGGCGTTAGTGGCTAAAATCGGTGAAAATATGACTATTCGTCGTGTTCAATACTTGGATGGCGCACGCGCATCTTACTTGCACGGTGCGAAAATCGGCGTATTGGTTGCCGGTCAGGGCGGTGACGAAGAATTGTTCAAAAAAGTGGCAATGCATGTTGCGGCAAGCCGTCCGGAATATGTGAATCCGTCAGATGTGCCTGCGGATGTTGTTGAACATGAACGTAACATTCAGGTGGATATCGCAATGCAATCCGGTAAACCGCGTGAAATCGCAGAAAAAATGGTTGAAGGTCGTATGAGAAAATTCACCGGTGAAGTTTCATTAACCGGTCAACCGTTTGTTATGGATCCTGCACAGTCCGTCGGTGATTTCTTAAAAGCAGCCGGCGCGACAGTATCCGGTTTCGTCCGTTTTGAAGTGGGCGAAGGTATTGAGAAAGTGGAAGAAGATTTTGCGGCCGAAGTGGCGAAAATCACAGGCGGCAACGCTTAATTCTCAATTTATGAAAACTAAAAGCAGGCTGAACGCCTGCTTTTTTATTGCATGCGGTGCAACAAAGGATTTATATTGGAAACTTTACTTATTGTACTTTGGGCAACTTATTGGGTGTTATTTCAGGAAATAAAAAACCACCTTGCGGTGGTTTTCATCGATAACTTGATTTTAAACATCTAAGCCGAGGACTTTGCGGCCATTGATACTGGCGATATTCACCATTTCGTCCAGATTAGGAAAACGGCAACCCGCCGCCAGCAGACTTAATTCCTGCCATAAATCCCCTTCGCATAACGGAACCATATAGTCACAGATATTATCCGTGCCCAGCGCGACCGTGATGCCCGCCGGGATCATTTCGTCCGCCGGTGTTAATGCATTGTGAAACGGCATCAGTTCTTCTTTACGGTTGCTGTCAATCCAGGCCATTGGACAGGCGATCATCATCATTTTGGCCTGTCGCATTTTTTCGTATAAGGCATAGCGGTATTCTTTCGAATGCGCACCGATGGAAATGCCGTGAATAGCTACCACACGGCCTTCCATACCGTGTTCGATAGTTTTATCACAAAGTTGTTCCGTTTCTTTTTCTTTCGGCGTATTGAATTGGTCTACATGCACATGGCACATAATCCCAAGAGATTTGGCTTTGTCCAGCAAAATATCCATGGCTTCCAGACCGCGTCCGTAATCCAGCTCATCGCGATAAGGCAAACCGCCGATCATATCCACCATTTCCGAACCGATATCAAACCATTTTCTGGCGGTCGGTTCAATTACGCCTTTTAATGTCTGATTGGCGAATTTTAGCGTAATGTCGTTTTTGTAAACTTCACGGGCTTTATGGGCGGCGATAATTGCGCGATCTTCACAAACCGGATCGATATCCACAAAAGTACCGAATGCCGTCACGCCCTGGGAAATCATTAATTCGATAGCCTGACAAAAACGGGCGTAATAATCTTCTACGGTTGATGTTCGTTTAACTTCATCCACTAAATCCCATTTCTGTTGAAGATTACTGTTATGGTAAATGCTGATTTTTTCGGGGGTCATGGTGAATGCCCGGTCGGCATGGGCGTGAGCGTTAACCCAACCGCCTTTTTTGATGATTTCGTCCCGGATGTAGGTTTTAAAACTACGAACGTGATTCTTCATATATAACTCCGTAAAAAGAACAAATCGGTGAAATAAATGAGATTAGCGATAGACAGATGGGTGTATGAAAAAAGGCGCTAACCGGTGTTGCCAAGCCGGCTGCATTGAAAGGAATGTTATAAAAAACTCTCTGATTTTTCATTAATAACATTGTCGTCTAGTCTCTATTGATGCTAGGTCGCTAGTATAATCGTCCAAGCGTTATTTTTCAATAAAAGATCGACTTTGCGTAAAAACATCAAGGAACAGGCCGAGCGGCGGTCGCGTTGATGAAGTTTTTTCGTAAGTGCGGTCAAATTTTTGATAGTTTCCTTTGCGATCAAGGTGATATTGCGTACCATCCGCCACAACAATGACATTTTGACGGCTATCCGCCAGCAGAACCCATTCCGTCGGACGTTGAGTATGATCGAACAGATTATGTCCTAACGTATAATCCGAGTTCGGATTTTTTACCCAGAACAGGTTGTACATCAGCGCCGGCACCACATCGATATGGCTGGTTAATTTGTCTTCAACGCCCGTATTCAACTCTTTCCAGGAAACAATCATCGGCACTTTTATGGCTTCCGGCGCGAAATATTCCAGCTGTTCTTTTTCCGTTTTCCGGAAGACATATCCGCGTTCCGAGGTGATAATCACCGCCGTATTTTCCAACTGATTCTGCGCCTGTAATTGAGACAATACAAGATTTAACAATTGATCCGTTTGTTTCAGCAGTTGTTCGTAAGCTTGTTGTTCCGCCGTGAGATCCTTATAGTTTTGCCCTTTCATCGGTTGAGTTAAATCTAAGCTGATATAGCTGAACCACGGCGTATCCGTTAACCGGCGATTAAACCATTCTTGCCAGTTTTTGACCGCACTTTCGTTATTTTTCTTACCTTGTTTCATTCTGACCTGCGAAAATAGCGCTTGGCGGAAAATGCTGTCGTTGAAGTTAGTTGCGGAAAATAAGCCGAATTGATATTGATCCCGGCGTAATTTGTCCACCAGCACGGAAGACAGTTTTTGATTCAATAAACTGTCGGTGTAGTTGGCGGTTAAACCGTAGAATAAACCGGTAACGGCGCCATTGCCCGTTAATCCGGTGGTGTAATGATTGTTGAACCGGGTTGCGCGGGAGGCAAATTCATACAAAGCCGGCATTTTTTCCGCTTGAAGCGCATCTTGGCGTAAACCGTTAACGGTGATGATTAACACATTCGGTTTTTCCGCCGTCGTTTCGTAAGTTAAAGTATTTTTCGGATACTGAATGGCGGGCGCGTCGGCATTGCCTTCCTGGTTAATTTTTGCCTGATGTTCTTCTTTATCCAGGAAATCGTGTTTTTCCAGAAACGAGCGGGCCGTCATCGGATAAGATAACGGGAAATTGGATTTTTGCATGGTAATCGGGCGGTAAATGGCGGCGTCCGCCCAGGCATAAATCAAATGAGAAAAAATAAATAATGCGGTTAAGCCGAAACCCACATGACGGATCCATTTTTGGCGTTCCAGACTGCGTAACTTGTTCCACGCCCAGCGGGAAAAGACCATCTGTACCAATAGCAGAAACGGCATCGGCGTGAAGAAAATCTGCCAGTCGCGGGATAGTTCACCGTTTTCGGGGTTTACCAGCAGATTCCAGACAACGGAGGAAAGATGCAGGTTAAAACGGGCGAAAACTTCCGTATCCACCAATAATAAGGTGGTGGCGAGGGTCGCGAAAATTACGGAAATTCCGCGAAAAGTGCGTTCGTTTTTGATGATGAAACTGAGCGGAAAAATAACCAGCAAATAAAGCGAGAATGTGACAAAGCTGAAATGCCCGAGCAGGCTGATGAAAAAGTACAGCTTACCAAAAAACGTATGCGGCCAGTCAATAATGAAAGCATAGCGGGAACCGATTAAAACCGCCCAAATAATATTAAAGAAAGCAAACCAATGTCCCCAGGAAATTTTCTGGGAAGTTTGCTCTCGGTATTGCCGATCGAATTTAATTTTACCGTTTTTCAACCAAAGCATAGCATTCCGGCGCCAGACTTATTTTTTTACCGAATTCATTAACGCGTCGGAAAATGCCTGCGCCAATGCCGCTTGCCGATGGGTTCCCACGCTGCTGGTGAGTAAATTGGTGACCATATTACCCAGAACGATAAGCGACAATTCTACGGGCGCCTGGTGCTTTTCCAGCACGGCGATCATGTCGTGTAAAACCGCATCAACTTGTTTGTCCGGGTATTTTGAGTTTTTAGCCATAATCAGATCTGAATTTTCTGTGGATTTAATTTCGCGATCCTATCACATTTTCGTGTAAAGTGCGGTTATAATTAGCGACGTTTTATAAATTTCTTTTTATTCGGGCGGTAAAATGAGCATTACAGTCAATCAAATTGTGTTACATCAGCTGGTTAAGCAAACTGCGGAAGACGGAAATTTCCAGCTAAATACCGTATTACGTAACGATCTTTTGCAAATTAGTCCGGAAGTGGAACAGTTAATGCTTGAACTGCATCGGGCTTATCAGGGCAAAGCCAAAGGCTACGGCGTGTTTAAGCGGGAATCGTTGTTTGCTCAGCAATTAAATCGGTTATTGGAGCGGGAAACGGATTTTCTGCCGTTCAGTTATGAATCCGCGCAATTACTGGCAGCCGAGCTTGGTAAATATGCCTTCGCGGAAAGCGGTACGCTGGTTTTATGCCAATATAATTTTTTAGCGACGGATTATCTGTTTATTGCATTGCTGGACAGCCGAATCAGCATGTTAGTGGATGAAAATCTGGAGATTCACCGAACCCAATATCTGAACATTAATCAATTTGATCTTGCGGCACGGATTAATTTAACGGATTTACAGTTGAACGCGCAGTCAAACCGTTACTTAACCTTTATTAAAGGTCGCGTCGGGCGCAAAGTCGGGGATTTCTTTATGGATTTTTTAGGGGCGGACGAAGGCTTGAACCCGCAATTGCAAAATCAGTGTTTATTGCAGGCGGTGAGTGATTATTGCGATCAGGGCGAGTTGAATAAAGAACAGACCCAAGCGGTGAAAAAACAAGTATTTGATTATTGTAAAGGACAAATTCATGCCGGCGATGACATCGCTTTAGCGGAACTTTCTGCGGAATTGCCCACTCTAAATGAGCGGTCTTTTGCCTCCTTTACCCATGAACGGGATTACGGTCTGGAAGAGACAATTCCGCCGGTGCGTTCGACCTTAAAAGCGCTGACCAAATTTTCCGGTTCGGGAAAAGGCGTCACCATCAGTTTTGATGCGGCGTTAATGAATCAGCGCATTATCTGGGACGAAGCGGCGGACAGTTTAACGATTCACGGATTGCCGGCAAATCTGCGTGATCAATTACAACGAAATCTGAAGCGTGATAATTAATTTGGCAATTTTCTGAAGTTTCTGTATCATCATTATCTATAAATTAGAACAACAAGGCTGGCTAGCATAATGAAAATTAAACTAATTTTGACCGCACTTTGCATGTCATTTGTGGTGTCTGCATGTTCAACGGTGGAAAAAGTCGTGTATCGCATCGATGTACCGCAGGGTAACTATTTGGAAAAATCCACGGTTGATAAGCTGCAAGTGGGGATGACGCGCGAGCAGGTGAAATATTTACTGGGCTCGCCGGTGTTGCAGGATCCTTTCAGTACGCAAACCTGGTATTACGTTTACTTGCAGCAAAAAGCGTATGAAGCGCCGCAGCAACATACTTTAACGGTGAATTTTAATCAGGCGGGCAATGTCACGGATTTTAATCTGGATAAACCGTTACCCGAAACCAAAAGGGAAGTGGTAAATAACGCCATTATTGAAGCTACGCCGCAGGAATCGGGTAGTTGGTGGCAGTTCTGGAAATGATTTTTCAGCCGGAGCGTTGATCAAATACATAGGATACTTTAATGACGAAAATTTTATTAGTTGATGACGACGTCGAATTAACGGATCTTTTAGGGGAACTGCTGTCACTGGAAGGGTTTGAAGTCGTGACGGCGCAAAACGGTCTGGAAGCGTTGGAAAAACTGGATGATAGCATTTGTCTGGTTTTGCTTGACGTCATGATGCCGGGATTAAACGGTATTGAAACCCTTAAGCAAATCCGTCAGAAATCGGTTGTGCCGGTTCTGATGTTGACCGCCCGCGGTGACGATATTGATCGTATTATCGGTTTGGAACTGGGCGCGGACGATTATCTGCCGAAACCGTTTAATGACAGAGAACTGGTTGCGCGTATTAAAGCGATTTTGCGCCGGACAACGAATGCCGCTCCGATTTCGGGTTTATCATCCAAAATGGATGAAATGCAGGATATGGAGTTTTTCGGCCTGAAAATTTATCCGACCCGTCAGCAAGTGGTTTATCATGATTCGACCTTGGAACTGACCAGTTCGGAATTTGCGTTGTTATATGTTCTGGTGAAATATCAGGGACAGATTATTTCCCGCGAGCGACTTTGTCTTGAGGCGTTGGGTAAAGAATTGGTACCGTTTGATCGCACCATTGATATGCATATGTCAAACTTACGAAAAAAATTACCTGAGCGCGAACATGGTTTGCCTTGGTTTAAAACCGTGCGCGGACGGGGTTATATTTTATTGACCGAATAATAAGGCGGAAGTCTTGCTTTCCTTTTTTTACCGACGCATTAATCGCCTTTCCTTTCAGTTGCTTGCGTCGTTTTGGCTGGTTATTTTTACCACCTTGAGTATTACATTCGTTCTTTTGCACTTTCTAGACAGCCATGGGCCCGAGAAACTGGAAAGTGAGGAGTTGCGCGCCTATCACAAACAAATTCTTTCCGTTTACCGGACAAATCAAATCTATCGTATTTTAGGATTTGCCAAAAACTCGCTGCCTACTGAAGAAACGAGTGATTTACATGCCGTATTGTTTAATCCAGATACGAAAGAGATTGCCGGAACTTCGGCCGACGAATATCCTGATGTTCAGAATTTTATTTTTCGTTCCAACGATTTTTCCAATCCCATGGTACAGGTGGTTAATGAAAGACGTATCGTCGGGCCCTTTTCCGTTAACGTGAATCTTATTAATGAACATAATGAGCCTAAGGATGTGGCTTATTTAATGTATTTCGTCTCTCCGGTGGATACGCATCTTGTCTTTCTTTCTTATCTGTTTGCTCATCCGTTTCTGGTTATGTTGATTATTGCGTTAGCCTCTACGCCCGTATTGTTGCTGCTGGCATGGAGAATCGGTATACCTATCAGGCGTTTCAGACAGGCGGCGGAATTGGTTTCTCTCGGCCAGTTTGTTACCAATCCCGATTTGGAGAATAAAGGGCCGATTGAATTACGCCAGGTAGGAAAGAGTTTAAACCATATGACCACCTCGTTGGCGGAATTATTGGATACCCACCAACGATTGGTTTCATCGATTTCTCATGAGCTGCGTACTCCGTTAACCCGTTTGCAGTTAGCAGTGGCCTTATTGCGTCGTCGCGTGGGCGAATATCCGGAAACCAAGCGGATTGAGATGGAATCCGAACGTTTGGATAAAATGATCAACGATTTGTTGTTGCTTTCCAGAAACCAGTTACGTTTGCAATTGGAGCGGGATTACCTGACCGTCGATTCCATCTGGAATGAAGTGATTGAAGACGCTGAATTCGAAGCGGAACATCGTAAGATCGATTTTACTTTTATTCAATTAATTAAACATCCCGAACGCTATTTAATCTTAGGTGATAAAGAAGCCTTAGCCAGTGCGTTGGAAAATATTTTGCGGAACGCATTAAAGTATACGAATAATAAAATTGTCGCCTTGATGACGCTTAAGAAAAGCGATCTTATGATGATTATTGTGGACGACAACGGCGCCGGCGTATCGGAACAGGAATACGAGCGAATCTTTAAGCCTTTTTATCGTGTTGATGAAGCGCGCACCCGAACGACCGGAGGAACCGGCTTAGGATTAGCGATTGTCGTCAATACCGTGCAGCAACATCAGGGCCGGGTTTGGGCGGAAAAAAGTCCTTTCGGCGGTTTACGGATTGTAATGGAGTTGCCGCTTGCGACGGAAAAATAACGCTATTCAAACAAAATAAAAAGCATCAATCGATGCTTTTTTACCTTATATTGATTCTCCGTTTATTGACGGTAGTTTCTTAAGAAGCGGGCAAATTTGCTCAGTGCGTCGTCCAGTGTTTGAATATGCGGCAGAAAGACCAAGCGGAAATGATCCGGTTTATGCCAGTTAAAACCGCGGCCGTGAACCAGTAGCACTTTTTCCTGACGCAATAAATCCAGCACCATTTTTTCGTCGTCGTAAATATTGAATCGTTCAATATCGATTTTCGGGAACATGTATAACGCCCCTTTCGGTTTTACGCAACTGACGCCCGGAATATCGTTTAACAGCTGATAAGCGCGTTCCCGTTGGTCATATAAGCGTCCGCCCGGCACAATAAATTCATTGATACTTTGATAGCCGCCCAATGCGGTTTGAATCGCGTGCTGCATCGGCACATTAGCGCATAAACGCATGGACGCAATCATATCCAACCCTTCGATATAACCTTTTGCCCGCGCTTTCGGACCGTTTAAAATCATCCAACCCTGGCGGAAGCCGCATACGCGGTAAGCTTTGGATAAGCCGTTCAGGGTAATCGTGAGCAAATCGGGCGCCAGTGCCGCAATATGATAGTGCACCGCATCGTCGTAAGTGATTTTATCGTAAATTTCATCGGCAAAAATCAACAAATCGTTCTGGCGCGCCACTTCCACGATGTCTTCCAACAGTTCCTTGCTGTAAACGGCGCCTGTCGGATTGTTAGGGTTAATGATCACAATCGCTTTGGTTCGCGACGTGACTTTGGATTTAATATCTTCAATGGACGGAAACCAATCCTGTTCTTCATCACACAGATAATGCACCGCTTTACCGCCGGCCAAGGTGACGGCGGCCGTCCATAACGGATAATCCGGCATCGGCACCAACACTTCGTCGTCATTGTTTAATAATGCCTGCATGGACATCGTAATCAGTTCCGACGCCCCGTTGCCGATATATACGTCGTTCACCGTCGCGCCCATAATGCCTTTGGACTGATAATATTGCACAATCGCTTTACGCGCCGAATATAAGCCTTTCGAGTCGCAATAACCCTGCGAAGTGGCGATATTGCGCATAATATCCACCAGCACCTCGTCAGGCGCTTCAAAACCGAATGCCGCCGTATTACCGATGTTGAGTTTTAAAATTTTGTTGCCTTCTTCTTCAAGGCGTAATGCTTCCTGATGAACGGGACCGCGAATATCGTAACAAACGTGCTCGAGTTTGTCGGATTTAGGAAAAAAAGTCATTGAACGTTCCTTACTGCTGAAATAAAAAACTTGCGGAAAATTAACCGCACTTTACCCCCATTTCGGGCGGAATAAAAGATTTGCTAAAAAAATTTTTTTATTTGCGGTAAAATAGCCGCCATTTTTATGGATTAACCTCTGTCGCAGGCAAATGGAACAATTACAGCACGCGTTGTCAGAACAAGTCAAAACGCACCCGTTCACCCCGCAATCTCCGACGATCGCCGCATTTCGAGCCGAAATGCCGGCAATTGGTTCGCTGTTGCCGTGGCTGAAAGGGCAAGTGATGTTCCCGCAATATTATTTGAACTTCCGCGACGACGCTCGCTGCATTGCCGCTATCGGTAAAGTGCGGTCGTTTTCCAGCGAGATTTCGGCGCAGGAATTTGTCCGGCAAACGGATTTGCTTGTGGTGGGCGGCTTAACCTTTGACAAACGGGCGACATTCTGGTTGCCGCGAATGGTATTGGAACAGACGGATAACAAGCTGTACGCCACGCTTTATGCGGACGGCGAACAAAATCCGCAAAGCGAACGACAAGCGGTGCTGGACGCGATAAAAACGTTGTCAAATTCGACCGCACTTTCGCCGGTGCGGCAACCGCTGCGAATCGATACGCAAAAAGCGGATGAAAAGCGCTGGTGCGATTGGGTGCAAAAAGCGGTCAATGCCATTGAGCGCGGAGATTTCACCAAAGTCGTTCTGGCGAACGAAAGCGGTTTTATTGCGTCAAATCCCATTGACGGCAAAGATTTTTTAGCCGAAAGCGAAAAGCAAAACACCGGATGTTATCATTTTTTATATGCGGAAAACCCGCAGCGGACTTTTGTGGGATCGACGCCGGAACGTCTGTTTGCCCGGCACAACGGTTCTATTCAAACGGAAGCGTTAGCCGGCACCGCCGCCATGAGCGAAGATCCGATTCAAAATCAACGGGAAGCCGCATGGTTACTGAGCGATCCGAAAAATGACAACGAAAATCTGCTGGTGGTTCAGGATATTTGTGATAACTTAGCAAATTATGTCCGCCGTCTGGATGTGGGCGAAGTGGGGTTGAAACAGCTTCGCCGCGTGCAACATTTGCGTCGTCGGATTCAGGCGGAATTAAAACCGCCGTTTTCTGACGCCGCTTGTTTACAGGCGATTCATCCCACCGCGGCGGTTTCCGGTTTGCCGCAGAAAAAAGCGTTGGATTTTTTAAAAAACACGGAAAATTTTGACCGCACTTGGTATGCGGGAACATTGGGCGTCATGACTAAAAACCACAGCGAATTCTGCGTGACTATTCGTTCCGCCTTTATTGAATCGAATAAAATCCGCGTTTTTGCCGGCGCGGGCATTGTAGCGGGTTCCGTCCCCCTGTTAGAATGGCGGGAAATAGAACGCAAAGCCTCGGGCTTATTAACCTTATTAACACATCACGGAGAGTAACTATGTCAATCAGCACCTTTAACCGTTGTTGGTCAAAAGTGATTTTGGAAACTTTGGTTCGTCATAACGTGAAACATGTGTGTATCGCGCCGGGATCGCGTTCGACCCCGTTAACTCTTGAAGCCGTCCGTTTACAGGAACGCGGCAAAGTGCATTGTCACACCCATTTTGATGAACGCGGTTTGGGCTTTTTAGCTTTAGGCATGGCGAAATCCTCCAATTCGCCGGTGGCGGTGATTGTGACGTCCGGCACGGCGGCGGCCAATTTATATCCGGCGATTGTGGAAGCGCGTCAAAGCGGTGAAAAACTGATCGTCTTAACGGCGGATCGTCCGCCCGAATTATTGGAATGCGGAGCCAATCAGGCGATTTTGCAGGAAAATATGTTCGCGCATTATCCTGTCGCGACCGTGAATTTACCGAAACCGAGTCAGAGTTACGCGGCGAAATGGCTGATTTCCACGTTGGATCAGGCTTGTCACCGCCAGTTGGTAGAGAAAGGCGTGGTGCATATCAATGTGCCTTTCGCCGAGCCTTTATATGAAGCCGATGTGAACGAAATTGACGAACACGTCTGGCTGGGGCCGGTTCGTCGCTGGTTAGGACAAAACAAAAAATGGGCGGAATATCAGGAACCGCAGTTGGAAGTGTTAATGCACGAACATTGGGACGACTGGCGCACCAAGCGCGGTGTGATTGTGGCGGGAAAATTGCCGCAAGGACACGGCATGGGGCTGAAACTCTGGGTGGAAACCATGGGCTGGGTGCTGTTAACCGACGTGCAATCCGGTGTGGAACCGACGTTGCCTTACGCCGACATTTGGCTGGCCAACAAAACCGTGCGGGAAAAATTATTGCAGGCGGATCTTGTGGTTCAACTGGGTTCGCATTTTGTCAGCAAACGCATTAATCAGTTTTTATCGGATTTTAAAGGCGAGTTTTGGCTGGTGGACGAATCGCCGAAGCGGATTGATCCTTATCACCACATTCAAACCCGTTTTAACGCCAAAGCGCATTTATGGTTGCGCGCCCATCCGCCGTTGCGACAAAAACCTTGGCTGCTGGAAGCGGTGGCCTTATCGAATTTCTGCGCCAGTTTCATCGAACAACAAGTGGGCGGCAGCTTGAACGAAGCCTCGTTGGCTCATCACATTGAACGGGCGTTCCCGAAAAATGCGGCCTTATTCCTCGGCAACAGTTTATTTGTGCGGTTAGTGGACGCCTTAACCAAACGTACCGAAAATTATCCGATTTATACCAATCGCGGCGCCAGCGGTATCGACGGGTTAATCGCCACCGCCGTCGGCGTCGGTATCGGCGCGAATCAGGCGGTTGCGGCCGTGATTGGCGATATGTCCGCGCTGCATGATTTGAATTCTTTGGCGTTACTGAAAAAAGTGACGCAGCCGTTCGTACTGTTTGTGATTAATAATAACGGCGGCGCAATTTTCGATATGCTGCCGGTGGATGCCGATGCGAAAAACGCTTATTATCGTCTGCCGCATAATCTCGGTTTTGCGGAAGCGGCGTCGGTTTTCGATCTCAAATACGCCCGTCCTTACACCTGGGCGGATTTGGGTTCCGTGCTGAAACAGGCGTATATGCGCAAAGAAGCGACGGTGATTGAAATTAAAGCCGGTCCGAACGACGCCACCAATTTGTATAAGCGTTTGCTGGAACAGATTAGTTTTGCCGTGATCGGGGCGTAAGCGGAATAAAAGTGCGGTCAAAAAAATGAAGGTTTTTTACTGCGCCGAACATTTCGGCATTTTGACAGTCTATAATTTAAATGCATTCGTATAAATACAAGGGCAAACAGGTGGGTTTGACAGAATCCGCCTTTTATTTTTGAGAAAATTAAATGGAAAATTGCGATGAGTGAGAACACACTGATTGAAGTGAACAATCTCACGTTCAAACGTGGTGAACGAACCATTTACGACAACCTCAATTTGCGCGTGGAAAAAGGCAAGATCACGGCAATTATGGGGCCGTCGGGGATTGGTAAAACCACGCTGTTAAAACTGATTGGCGGGCAACTGCACCCGGAACAAGGGGAAATTCTGTTCGAAGGCGCCGACATTTGCAAAATGTCCCGCTCGGAATTGTATAGAACCCGTCAGCGCATGGGAATGTTGTTTCAGTCCGGCGCCTTGTTTACCGATATTTCGACCTTTGAGAACGTGGCGTTTCCCATTCGCGAACATACCCGTTTACCGGAATCCATTATCCGCAAAATGGTGCTGATGAAGCTGGAATCGGTGGGATTGCGCGGGGCGGCGGATTTGATGCCGTCAGAATTATCGGGCGGCATGGCGCGACGCGCGGCTTTGGCGCGAACCATTGCGCTGGATCCTGAATTAATCATGTATGACGAACCCTTTACCGGCCAGGATCCTATCAGCATGGGCGTGATTATCAGCTTAATTAAACGCTTGAATGAGGCGCTGAATCTGACCTCTATCGTCGTTTCCCACGATGTGCAGGAAGTATTGAGTATTGCCGATTACGCTTACATTATTGCGAATAAACGGGTAGTGGCGGAAGGCAAACCGGCGGATTTACTGAAAAGCGAAGATCCGCAAGTGGTGCAGTTTATTCAAGGGAAAGAAGACGGTCCCGTGCGTTTTCATTATCCCGCCGATGATTATTTGGGGGATTTGTTCCAATGATTGTGAAATTAATCTCTGACTTCGGTGCGGCCGCCATCAAATCCGTGCAGGCGCTCGGACGTTCGGGCTTTATGTTGTTCGGTGCGCTGGTGGGCAAACCGCAATTTCGCAAGCACACGCCGTTGCTGCTTAAACAGTTGCATGTGCTTGGCGTCCAATCTTTGCTGATTATTTTGATGTCGGGCTTTTTTATCGGCATGGTGCTGGGATTGCAAGGTTATGTCGTGCTGGTGGATTTCGCGGCGGAAGCGAACGTCGGTCAGCTGGTGGCATTGGCGTTATTGCGCGAATTAGGGCCGGTGGTGACCGCGCTTTTATTCGCCGGACGGGCGGGTTCCGCGTTGACGGCCGAAATCGGTCTGATGAAAGCGACGGAACAGCTTTCCAGTTTGGAAATGATGGCGGTGGATCCGCTCCGGCGAGTGATTGGCCCGCGTTTTTGGGCGGGCGTGATTGCCATGCCGATTTTAGCCGTGCTGTTTACGGCGGTGGGCGTGATTGGCGGTTCCTTAATCGGCGTGGACTGGAAAGGCATAGACGGCGGCAGTTTTTGGTCGGTGATGCAAAATACGGTCGCCACCAAAGATTTGGTTTACGGTTTTATTAAAAGTCTGGTTTTTGCCTTCACCGTCGTATGGGTGGCGCTGTTTAACGGTTACGACTGCGTGCCGACCGCCGAAGGCATCAGTCAGGCGACGACTCAAACCGTGGTGCACGCTTCCTTATTGGTATTGGGATTAGACTTCGTATTAACCGCCATTATGTTCGGCGGCTGATAAAAATCGGATCGGCTTTGCGGCGTAAAAGTGCGGTCAAAAACGGAACAGTTTTTTGGGGCTGGCAAGCCCGTGCGGAATAGTTAAAAATTAGGTTAAAAATTATGCGACAAACAATTAAATATGAATTCTGGGTAGGTTTTTTCTTATTGCTGGGCATTGCGGCCTTAGTGTTTATGTGCCTGAAAGTCGCCAACGTGCAAGGGTTTAACGAAACAAAATCCTATCATATCTCTGCAACTTTCGATAATATCGGCGGTCTTAAAGTTCGTGCGCCGATGAAAGTGGGCGGCGTGGTGATTGGTCGTGTAACGGACATTTCGTTGGACGAAAAAACCTATTTGCCGCAAGTGACGATTGCGGTGAATGAAGAATACAATCAAATTCCCGACAACAGCTCACTTTCCATTAAAACTTCGGGATTGCTGGGTGAACAGTATATTTCTCTGAGTATGGGTTTTGATGACGGTGAAACCGCCATGCTGAAAGAGGGAAGCAAAATTGTGGATACCAAATCGGCGATGGTGTTGGAAGATCTTATCGGCCAGTTCCTGTACGGCGATAAGGACAAAAAAGACGGAGCGACGGACGAGGCGCCGGCGGCTCAGTAATTTTATTAGGAAAGCAAAGTTTAGGAGTAATCATGAAGCTTTTATTTAAAACGTGGTTATCAAAAATGGTCGTATTGGCGACCGCACTTTTGGCCGTACAAACCGTGATGGCGGCGGAAGGCCCTTATGAATTAACGCAGCGGGCGGCGGATAAGTTGTTTGCCGATTTGAAATCCAATAATGCGGCAATCAAATCCAATCCGAATATGCTGAAAAATATCGTGCGTAACGATTTAATGCCTTACGTACATGTAAATTATGCGGGATCGTTGGTATTGGGACAGTATTTCCGTTCGACCACGCCGCAGCAGCGCGAAACGTTCTTTGCCGCTTTCGATAAATTTATCGAGCAGGCTTATGCTCAGGCGTTAACCATGTACAACGGACAAGACGTACAAGTACAGAAAGCTCAACTAAACGGTGACAGTCAAGCCAGCGTCAAGGTAAAACTGATCCAGGCGCAACCGATGAATCTCACTTTCCAATGGCGTAAAAACAGTAAAACCGGACAATGGCAGGTTTATGACATGACGGCGGAAGGCGTGAGCATGGTTGAAACCAAAAAACAGGAATGGAGCAACATTTTGCGTAAAGAAGGTATCGACGCTTTAACCGCGCAAGTACAGAAAGCCGCAGCCGTTCCGGTCACTTTTAGCAAAAAATAATGTTATGACGCAAGCTGAAAAACTCACGTGGTCGACAGCGCAAAATGATGATAAAATGGCTCTCCGATTAATTGGAGAGCTTTCGCGCGATACGTTGTTGCCTTTGTGGCAGCAGCGTTTTGCCGTTTTATCGGACAAGCAAATTGCTCGCCAAAACGTAATTTTTGATTTATCAACGATTACTCGAATGGATAGTGCGGGTTTTGCGCTGCTTTGTGATCTCATTCATCAAGTGCGCCGGGTTCAGGAGCCGGATAAAACTCTGACCATTGAACATGCGCCTTCACAGTTACTTACCCTGGCCGAACTGTTTGATTTAGATCAGTGGCTGAGTGGTTTTCTTCAAACTCATTAACCTTACAACGGAATTCTGGAATGGAACCGCAAGAAATCGAACGTATTTTAAAAGAATCCCTTAATCTTGATGAAGTGTATGCGCAAGGCGAAGACGCGCATTTCAGCGTCATCGTGGTAAATGACGATATCGCAAAATTGTCGCGCATTAAACAACAACAAACGATTTATGCGCCGCTGATGTCGTATTTTCAAACCGGTGAAATTCATGCGTTAACCATTAAAACCTACGATAAAGCGAAATGGGCGCGTGATCGCGTTCTGAACGCATTAAATTAGGAGGTAACGAAAATGGAAAAATTCCGTGTATATGGCCAATCAACATTAAGCGGTGAAGTGCGGATTTCCGGGGCGAAAAATGCCGCGCTTCCCATTCTTTTTGCCGCAATTTTGGCGGAAGAACCCGTTAAATTAATCAACGTTCCTGAATTAAAGGACGTCGATACCACTTTTGAGATTTTACGAAAACTCGGCGTCACCGTTGAGCGTAGCGATGATAAAACCGTGGTAATTGATGCCTCTAAAATCGATCGTTACGTTGCGCCTTACGAATTGGTGAAAACCATGCGCGCTTCAATCTGGGCGTTAGCGCCGTTGCTTACCCGTTTTCATGAAGGACAGGTGTCCTTGCCGGGCGGCTGTACCATCGGCGCTCGTCCGGTAGATATGCATATTTCCGGCTTGGAAAAAATGGGCGCGACGATCGAACTGGATGAAGGTTATGTGAAAGCGACGGTCAGCGGTCGTTTAACCGGTACTCGTATTTATATGGATAAAGTCAGTGTCGGCGCTACGTTATCGCTGATTATGGCGGCAACCTTAGCGAAGGGAACCACCACCATTGAAAATGCCGCACGTGAGCCTGAAATTGTGGACACTGCGGATTTCCTGAATAAAATGGGCGCGAAAATTTCAGGCGCCGGTACCGATACCATTACAATTGAAGGCGTGAGCCGTTTAGCCGGTTGCGAGCACAGCATTGTGCCGGACCGTATCGAAACCGGTACGTTCTTAATCGCCGCGGCGATTTCCGGCGGTCGCATTACTTGCCATAACACCAAAGCGGATACCCTTGACGCGGTAATCGAAAAATTGCGTGAAGCGGGTATGCAAGTGGAAGTGACGGAAAACACCATTACGCTGGATTCGCGCGGACAGCGTCCGAAAGCGGTAAATATCCGCACCATGCCGCACCCGGGTTTTCCGACGGATATGCAGGCGCAGTTTACTTTGCTGAACGTTGTAGCGGAGGGAACCAGTAAAATCACCGAAACGATTTTTGAAAACCGCTTTATGCACGTGCCGGAATTAATCCGCATGGGGGCAAAAGGGGAAATCGAGGGCAATACGGCGATTATCCACGGAGTGGAACGTTTGTCCGGCGCGCAGGTGATGGCGACGGATTTACGGGCATCCATCAGTTTGGTACTGGCCGGTTGTATTGCAAACGGCGAAACCGTGGTGGATCGTATTTATCACATTGATCGCGGTTACGAACACATCGAAGACAAATTACGCGGCTTAGGCGCTCGAATCGAACGTTTTTCCGAATAGTTGAAACGGTGAAGCCTTGGGATTGCGCGGCGTTTCTTAAATCCGGGAGAAGGAACGCGTTTTGTGTGGAACGAGCCCGAATACTCAATTACGCAATCCCAAAATTGGGGTGAATCCGGGTGGTTTTTAAGTAAAGTGCGGGAGAATTTTCACGAGTTTTTTTCGGATTATAAAGTTTAAAAATCTCGCCGACTGTACATTTTCGCGTTTGATATACAAGCGCCGAAGAACATGATGTTGCAATGTCGTCGGCGCCAACCGAAAAGTTACCGTCAAAAAAATTATGAAACGCCTAAACGTTTAAGTGCCACCCGTGCGGGTTCACCGACGTGGTCGCTGCATTCCGCCCCTTGTCGATACCAATAAATCGCTTTTTCTAGAGATTTTGTCGTACCTATACCGTTTTCATAGAAATGACCGAGCCGATGATGGAAGACAAAGACAATCCGTTATTCAGCCGGTTAAGACCGCATATTATGGAAATGATGAAAATCATAAAACAAAAAGATAAGCACGAATAAAAGTGCGACATTAAAAAAACTTCGCTAAAATTGACCGCACTTTTCAGGTGGTTTACCCGCGACGCCGTTTTTTACCCGTTTTCCGGTTTTCGCAGCCACAGCATCGAATCCGCCAGTTGTTCGGTAAAGGCGGAATCGTGGGAGGCAACTAACATCGGCAGGTTTAAATCGCGCAAAAGTGCGGTGAGTTTTTTGATATTTTTACTATCCAATCCGTTGGTGGGCTCGTCTAACAACAACATTTCAGGCCGCATCGCCAATACGCCCGCCAACGCGACAAAATTCTTTTCGCCGCCGGACAGCACGTTAACCGAGCGATCTTTCAGGTAATCCATACCCAGTTTTTCCAGCTGTCGCAACGCAACGGCGTAGGCTTCGGGATTGGATAAACCTTGATTAAGCGGGCCGAACGCCACATCGTCCAAAACGGTCGGACCGAATAGTTGATCGTCCGGATTCTGAAAACAAAATCCTACCCGACCGCGAAACGGCCGGAAATCTTTTTCCGTTCGGCAAAGCGTGCCGAATAATCGGATTTCCCCTTGTTGGGCGGGGATAAAACCCAGCAACGCTTGCAATAATGTGCTTTTTCCCGTCCCGATTTCGCCCTGTAAAAACAAGCGATGCATTCCTTCAAGCCGAAAGCTGAGATCCCGGATAATCCATTGATTGCCCCGCCGAACGGAAAGATGATTAACGCTGAGCATAATAAATCCCGATAATAAGTAAAAGTGCGGTAGAAATTTCCACTGTTTTCCACCAAGGTTTATCCAGTAACGACGAGCGGGAAGCAAAGCGAAAACCGCGCGCTTTTAACGCCATTTCGCTTTTTTCCACTTGAACCATCGCCTGAATCAGCAATAACGCCACCCGTTGAGCGATGACGGAAAAGGTGCGTCGGTTAAATTTCGGCTGAAATCCGCGGGCTTTCATGGCTTGCGCCATTTGCCGGTTCAGCTCGCCGAGCAGCGAAATATAACGCACCGTCAGAATAAACAGATGAATCAGTTTGTCCGGCAACGGCAGTTTGCTCACCGCCTGCACCAAAATACTGTCGGTCATATTGATGAGAAATAACCAAACCGTGCATAAAATCAGGTTCATACGCAACGTGATAAGTAACGCCGTACGCATGCCCGCCGCGTTCCATTCCGGGCCGTTTCCGCTTATTTTCCAGCTGAGCGTCAACCAAATCAACAGGGTAAACAGGTTAAATATCAGGGCGCGTCGAAGATAAAATGTCAGCGGTTTTCCTTGTCGAATCAACACAACCAGCAGCGCGCCCGCCGTAAGACAGAGCAAATTCAGCAACCATTGCGGATTTTGGATGGCGCTAACGATTAAGCCTAAAACAAAGGTGAAAATGAGGCGAAAGTGCGGTTGAAAAATGGCCGGTTTCATGACGTTGTCCGTAATAGGGCGGGCGACATTTTGTTTAGCGTGAGTAAAACGCCCGCGCTAATGATTCCGTCGATAAAAAAGACCGGAATATGAGTGATTATCAGCAAGCTGATGAGATCGTAATAAGCTTTGCCGCCGTCAAACGCCAGAATCAGCGAGGCGAGCAGCGCGGCGCCGCCTACGCCGATGACGCCCGCCGAGACGCCCAACAGGATTAAGCGGGCGCGACTTAAAGAGTGCTGCAAACAGCGTCCTAACAACAAGTGCACCAGAACGGCGGGCAGTGCCATCACGCACAGATTTACGCCGAGCACCGCAAATCCGCCGAAGGAAAAGAATATGACCTGTAACAACAAGGCGATGAGAAAAGCGGGAAACACCGCCCAGCCAAGAAACAATCCCGCCAGGCCGTTCAGAATTAAATGCACGGATCCGATTCCCACGGGCACGTGAATCGTGCCGGCGACAAAAAACGCGGCGGCAAATAAGGCGGTAAGCGGCAATCGTTCGTAATCGGTTTTGCGCAAACCGATACTCACGCCGATGAGTGCCGCCGTCGCCCCGATAATCAGCGTTTGGCTGTGTAGAACTCCCTCGGAAATATGCATTAATTTTTTCCTTTAGATTGACGCGACCGTAACCACGCCGCCACGCCCGCAACACCGAAAATATAGCCGATTCCGCCGAGAATATCGTGGAAATACAATTTATCTTTCAGGCGGTTGATGTCTTCCCGTAAGGCCAGAATGGCTTCATTGGAAACGGCGCCGGAATTGACCGCACTTTCAATTCGGTTAACTTTGGCGGTCGCTTTGTGGCCTTCCATGCCTTCAATATTCACGGTGAAATCGGCGTTTTCACGAATCGGTAAACGAAATGCGCCCTGTTTGTCCGTTTTGCCGTAAACCGCCGGTTCCGTTTCACCGGCGCGGACCGCTTCCACATAGGTTTCCGCCGCCGGAGTTTGATCGGAATAATAGGCTTTGCCGCTGATTTCCGTTCCGTCGTATTGGGCGAAAATCGATAGGCCGTGAGCGGTAACGGAGCCCGTGAAACTCAGTAAAAGTGCGGTCAAAATTATTCGAGTTTTCATTATTTGTTTTCGCCCGCATCAAAGGTCAACAGATATTCGATGCTGCGATCGGTGTAATCGGGGTTGTCCGTCACTTTTTCGTTGAATTCCGCCCACACTTTATTGAAGCCCCGGCTTGGCGTGAATTGCGCGATGCCGTTTGCATCGCTTAGGTTCGCCGGTTGGTCTTCGCCCAATCCCAGTTTAATGCCGGCAACGGGGCTGCCGTTATGCAGGACTAAAATCGCCAGCGGTTTTCCCGCCGTAGGTTTGGCTTGCGGAACCAGTTCATAGCGCATATTATGCGGTTTTGTCGCCTGTTCGTTCCAACTCAAAATGGCTTTGCCGAATTTTACCGGATTAAGGGAAAATTCCGCATCGGGCGCGTCTTTTTTGCTTTTTTCCACGAATTTGCCGCTTGGTAATTTCGACCAAATGCCGTTGTCGAATTGCATGTAAATTATGGCGGCGTTATCCGCTTTGATGTAGGTTTCGCCTTTGCCGTCCTGTGCCGGGCGAAAGCTTAATTCCACCTTGCCGTCTTTGCCGTCGTCGGTTATCGCCTGTATGGATTTAACCTTATATTCGGGGTAGTTTTCTGTGGTTTCATGACCGAATTTCAACACGTAAGTATCGTTATGTTGCGGATCTTTTTGCAGCCAGACATTATGTGCCGTCGCCGGGAGGGCGAAAAGTGCGGTCAAAATAAATGCGGTTTTTTTCATGCGAACGTTTCCAATATTGCTCTGTGTTCAACGGGCGTATAGTGTAAAATATGAAGTAACTTTAGGGTCAAGGCATAAATACCACTTTTTTGAGGCAGATCATGTTAAGGAAGAAAAAATGAAAATCGGTAAATTGGCGCAAGTCACGGGTTGTACGGTGGAAACCGTTCGGTTTTATGAAAAACAAGGATTGTTGCCGCCGCCGCAACGGACGTCGGGTAATTTTCGTCTGTATAACGACGAACATTTGGAACGGCTGACGTTTATTTGTTATTGCCGTTCGTTGGATATTTCGCTGAATGAAATTAAGCAGTTGCTGGATCTGAAAAATGCGCCGGCGGCTAAAGACGAAATGAGCGAGTTGCTGGATCGCCATATTCGCGACGTAGTGAAACGCATTCATGAACTTGATCATCTGCGTTTGCAGTTGATCGCGTTAAAAGGCAAAGTGAACAATGCCGCACAGGAAGCGGATTTAATGAACACGCTGCTGCAACACGGCAAAGTACGTTTCGTCGGCGTGAAATAATGCGGTTAAGCGTAATTGCGCGCGCCGAAAATCGCCGTGCCGATACGTACCATAGTGGAACCGCATTTTATGGCGCTTGCCATATCGTCCGTCATACCCATGGAAAGGGTGTCGATTTGTTGGTTCGGACAGATCGTCTGCAGTTGTTCGAACAGATTCTTCATGGCGTTTAAGGCTTTTTCCTGCTCGCCAATATCGTCGGTAGGGGCGGGAATCGCCATTAACCCGCGCAGCCGTAAGTGCGGGCGATTTTCAATGTGTTTTGCCAACGCCGCCATTTCTTCGGGGCGAATACCGGATTTGCTGGTTTCGTCGCTGATATTGATTTGAATCAGCACATTTAACGGCGCTTTGTCTGCAGGGCGCTGGTCGTTCAGGCGATCGGCAATTTTGGCGCGATCCACCGTTTGCATCCAATCGAAATGTTCCGCCACCAAACGGGTTTTATTGGATTGCAGCGGACCGATAAAATGCCATTCCAGTTCCGGATGTTTTTCCGCAAAAAACTGAATTTTTTCCACGCCTTCCTGAACGTAATTTTCACCGAAAGCCTGTTGTCCGGCGTCAATTGCCGCCTGAATATCCGTCACCGGTTTGGTTTTGGAAACCGCTAATAATTTGACCGCACTTTTGTTGCGTCCTGCCGCCAGACATGCGTTTTCGATTTGTTGGTGAATATGTTCAAGATTTTGCCGAATTGTCATTTTTCCGTCCACGCCGTTTTTATTAAATATTTTTTGAATAGTCTTTATATTGGAATCGCTTTCGAGCTGAGCGTCGCGAAGCTTATTTTAACTTAATTCGTTTTTTTCTAGTAGGCGAAATTATGGGAAGAACATTATTGGCATGAAATTTAGCAACATTAAGCGTTTTTGCCGCGATGAATGCGGCGGAAACCGGACGTCAAACGACGACGGCCGCTGAAAATTTAACCGTTGACATGTAAATGTTGGAGCCGGTGAAAGGGAATCGTTCCGTCGGGACGGTGATTAAATAGGTTTTAACGCAATTTCTATTTGACAAATAAAGTCTTTTTAGGTATTTCTAACCACATTCGTTTTTACGGAAAAAATATCATGAAATCCGACCGCACTTTCACCATCATGACGATGACCACCATTATGACCATCATAGCGGCGGGATAGTGCGAACGAAAGGTATTCAATCAAGCCCGCAACTGAAAAAGTGCGGGCTTTTTTACAACGGAACTCAATTCGTAAATCACAACATATTAAGAAGGAAAACCTATGCGTGTACTCAAATTTGGCGGCACATCTCTGGCGAATCCCGAACGGTTTTTGCAGGCCGCCCGGTTAATCGAAAAAGCCCATTTGGAAGAACAAGCCGCCGGCGTGCTTTCGGCACCCGCCAAAATTACCAACCACCTTGTCGCCTTGTCCGAAAAAGCGAGTCTGAACCAACCTACCGATAGCCATTTTGATGAAGCCGTTAATATTTTTTATACCATCATCAAAGGATTACACGCTGAAAATAACAATTTCGACCTTGCCGGTACTCAGGCGTTGATCGACCGGGAATTCGCTCAAATCGCCGAATTACTGGAACAAATCCGCGCCGCCGGTAAAGTGGAGGACGCGGTGAAAGCGACCATAGATTGCCGCGGCGAAAAATTATCCATCGCCATGATGAAAGCCTGGTTTGAAGCCAACGGCTATGCGGTGACGGTGATTGACCCGGTGGAAAAATTACTGGCGCACGGCACCTATTTGGAATCTTCCGTGGATATTGCGGAATCCGCCAAACGGGTGGATGTAACGTCTATTCCTAAGCAAAACCTGGTGTTAATGGCGGGATTCACCGCAGGAAACGAAAAGGGTGAATTGGTTCTGCTGGGACGTAACGGTTCCGATTATTCCGCCGCCTGTCTGGCCGCTTGTCTGAAAGCCAGCGCCTGCGAAATCTGGACGGACGTGGATGGCGTGTTTACCTGCGATCCGCGTTTGGTACCGGACGCTCGTCTCTTACCGCATTTATCTTATCGCGAAGCCATGGAGTTGTCTTATTTCGGCGCGAAAGTGATTCATCCCCGGACTATCGGTCCGTTGGTGCAAACCAATATTCCTTGTCTGATTAAAAATACCGGCAATCCGGACGCACCGGGTTCGGTGATCGACAGCGATGAAAATGCCGCTGAAGGTTTACAGGTGAAAGGCATTACCAATTTAGACAATGTGGCGATGTTTAATGTGTCCGGCCCGGGCATGCAAGGCATGGTCGGCATGGCGGCGCGCGTCTTTTCAACCATGTCGAAAGCGGGAATTTCCGTGATTTTGATTACCCAATCTTCCTCCGAATACAGCATCAGTTTTTGCGTGCCGGCTAAATTGGCGGATCACGCCCTGAGCGTATTAAATACGGAATTTGCCCGGGAGCTGCAATCCGGCGCCCTTGATCCGGTGGATATCATTAAAGATTTATCCATTGTTTCCGTGGTGGGTGACGGTATGCGTACCGCCAAAGGTATTGCGGCGCGTTTCTTCTCTTCCCTGGCTCAGGCTAATATCAGCATTGTGGCCATTGCGCAGGGCTCTTCCGAACGCTCCATTTCCGCCGTGGTGCCGATGAATAAAGCGATTGAAGCGGTAAAAGCCACACATCAGGGATTGTTCAGCAATAAAAAGTCCATTGACGTCTTCCTCGTTGGTGTTGGCGGTGTTGGCGGTGCGCTGATCGAGCAGATCAAACAACAAAAGGCTTTTTTAGCCAAAAAAGACATTGAAATCCGCGTTTGCGCCTTAGCGAATGTGAATAAAATGTTGTTGAATGAAAACGGTTTGGATTTGGACGACTGGAAAAACGACCTGCAAAATGCCATTCAACCGTCGGATTTCGATGTGCTGTTATCCTTCATTAAACTGCATCATGTGGTGAATCCGGTGTTTGTAGACTGTACCTCGGCGCAATCCGTTTCAAATCTTTATGTTCGGGCATTGCGCGAAGGGTTTCATGTGGTTACCCCGAATAAAAAAGCCAATACTTCAAGTTATGCCTATTATCAGGAGTTGCGTGAAGCGGCGCGTCAGGGAAGCCATAAATTTTTATATGAAACCAATGTCGGCGCAGGTTTGCCGGTAATTGAAAATCTGCAAAATCTGCTGGCTGCCGGCGATGAAGTGGAAAAATTCGAAGGCATTCTGTCCGGCTCGCTTTCTTTCATTTTCGGTAAACTGGAAGAAGGTTTAACGCTTTCGCAAGCCACGTTGTTAGCGAAAGAAAAAGGCTTTACCGAACCGGATCCGCGCGATGATTTATCCGGCGCCGATGTGGCGCGGAAATTGCTGATTTTAGCCCGTGAAACCGGGTTGCCGCTCGAGTTTGAAGATATCGAAGTGGAAGGCGTATTGCCGCGCGGTTTCTCCGACGGCATGAGCCGGGATGAATTCTTAGCCGTTCTGCCTGATTTGGATGCGAAATTCGACCAACGGGTTCAGGCGGCGAAAAAAGAAGGCAAAGTATTGCGTTACGTCGGCTCCATTAACGGTTCTAAATGCCGTGTCGCCATTGAGGCGGTGGATGAAAATCACCCGCTCTATAAAGTGAAAGACGGCGAAAACGCCTTAGCGTTCTTAACCCGTTATTACAGCCCGATTCCGCTGTTATTGCGCGGTTACGGCGCGGGAACGGACGTCACGGCCGCCGGCGTATTTGCCGATATTCTTCGCACGTTGCACGGAGGTATATGATGTCCTTACGAATTTATGCGCCGGCTTCCAGTGCCAATGTCAGTGTGGGTTTCGATACCTTAGGCGCGGCGATTTCACCCATCGACGGTTCTTTATTGGGCGATGTGGTTCAAATTGATGAAATCGCAAACGGTTTTGAACTGGAAAGCGTCGGTTATTTTGTCCGCAAATTGCCGAAAGAGCCGCAAAAAAATATTGTTTATCAGGCGTATGTGTTGTTCAGCGAACGCTTGAAATTACGGGGCGTCGGCGTCAAACCGTTACGCTTGACGCTGGAAAAAAATATGCCTATCGGTTCGGGCCTGGGTTCCAGCGCCTGTTCTATCGTGGCCGCGTTAGTGGCGTTAAATCGATTCCATAATGAACCTTTTTCTAAAATGGAATTGTTGGAAATGATGGGCGAACTGGAAGGGCGGATTTCCGGTTCAATCCATTACGACAACGTGGCGCCGTGCTATCTGGGCGGCTTACAGTTAATGGTGGAAAGTCTGGGCAATATCAGCCAGACCTTGCCGTTTTTTGATCACTGGTACTGGGTGCTGGCGTATCCGGGCATTGAAGTTTCCACCGCCGAAGCGCGCGCTATTCTGCCGAAAAGCTATACCCGCAAAGATGTGATTGACCACGGTCGCCATCTCGGCAGCTTCGTACATGCCTGCCACACCCATCAGGAGGCGTTGGCCGCAATGATGATGCAGGATGTTATCGCCGAACCGTATCGCGCCGCCTTGCTGCCGAATTTTGCCGAAGTGAAACAGGCGACGCGGGATCTCGGCGCGTTGGCCTGCGGTATTTCCGGTTCCGGTCCGACCATGTTTGCCATCGCGCCGGATTTGCAAACGGCGACTAACGTGGCAAAATATCTGGAACAACATTATCTGCAAAATAACGAAGGCTTCGTGCACATTTGTAAAGTGGACAATCAAGGCGCCAGAGCATTGGATTAAAAAAACAGCGAAAAAATTGACCGCACTTTTTGTGCAATTTCCGGAATTGGTGTAAAGTGCGGTCGAAATTTAACGAGAAATTGGACGCAGACATGAATCTATACAACATCAAACACCCTGAAGAACGAGTGAACTTTGCCCAAGCGGTGCGTCAGGGGCTGGGAAAAGACCAAGGTTTGTTTTTCCCCGAAACGATTCCGCAGTTAGCCGATATTGACGCTTTGCTGGATCTGCCGTTGGTGGAACGCAGTCAGAAAATTCTGGGAGCGATTATCGGCGACGAAATTCCGCCGGAAAAATTAAATGCCATGGTGAAAAACGCTTTCACGTTTCCGGCGCCGTTGGCGAAAGTGAATGAAAATATTTACGCGCTGGAGCTGTTTCACGGCCCGACACTGGCCTTCAAAGATTTCGGCGGACGCTTTATGGCGCAGGCGCTGGCAACGGTGCGCGGCGACGGTAAAATCACTATTTTAACCGCCACTTCCGGTGACACCGGTGCGGCCGTGGCGCATGCCTTTTACGGATTGGAAAACATTAATGTGGTGATTCTTTACCCGAAAGGCAAAATCAGCCCGCTGCAGGAAAAATTATTCTGTACCCTTGGCGGCAATATCCGCACCGTTGCCGTTCATTCGGATTTTGACGCTTGTCAGGCGTTAGTGAAACAAGCCTTTGACGACGAAGAATTACGGCGGACAATAGGTTTGAATTCCGCCAATTCCATCAACATCAGCCGTTTATTGGCACAAATTTGTTACTATTTTGAAGCGGTCGCTCAATTACCGAAAGAAAAACGCAAAGACCTGGTTGTGTCCGTGCCGAGCGGCAATTTCGGCAACTTAACCGCCGGATTAATTGCTAAAACCTTGGGCTTGCCGATTAAGCGTTTCATTGCTTCCACCAATGCCAACGATACCGTGCCGCGTTATTTGGCCGACGGTAAATGGGAGCCGAAGGCAACGATTGCCACCCTTTCCAACGCCATGGACGTCAGTCGCCCGAACAACTGGCCGCGGGTGGAAGAATTGTTTAAACGCAACGGGTGGAATCTGAAAGATTTGGCCTCCGCCGGCTTAAACGATGCGCAAACGGAGGCCGCCTTAAAAGCGGAATATGCGGAAGGTTATCTGTGCGAACCGCACGGTGCAATTGCCTATCAGGCGTTGAAGGATCAACTTCAACCGGGCGAGACGGGCATTTTCTTATGCACCGCGCATCCGGCGAAATTCAAAGAAAGCGTAGAACGCATTCTGAATATTGAACTACCGCTACCGCAAGCCTTGGACAAACACAATAAATTGTCGTTGCTTTCCGACGAAATGGATGCGGATTTCGCCACATTGCGCGCTTATTTGCTGAAATAATCCCGCAGAGATCGGCGGTTCTTCATTTCCGCGTAAAGTGCGGTCACAAAAAGCGCTGCTTTTTGTGACCGCACTTTTGTTTTCCCGTTTAATTGGATCTATACTAATGCCCTTCTTTTATTCGTTTCGGTTAGGAGCGCAGTATGCCTGACATTTCCCCTAATATTACCACCCACGATCCTTTTGGCAGTCTGCTCGGGTACGCGCCGGGCGGCATCGCGATTTATTCGTCGGATTATGAAACCGCGGACAAACGGGAATATCCCGACGATGCGGCGTTTCGCAGTTATATCGGACATGAGTATATGGGATATAAATGGCAGTGCGTGGAATTCGCCCGGCGCTATCTTTATCTTAATCACGGCTGGGTGTTTACGGATGTGGGCATGGCCTATGAAATTTTTTCTTTGCGATTTCTGCGACAAGTGGTGAACGACACGATTTTGCCGTTGCAGGCTTTTGCCAACGGTAGCAAAAAAAAGCCTGAGGCCGGCGCTTTACTGATTTGGCAGGAAGGCGGCGAGTTCAAACATACCGGACATGTGGCGATTATTACGGAAGTCCTTGAAAATAAAATCCGAATTGCGGAACAAAATGTGTTGCATTCCCGCTTACCGAGCGGTCAGCAATGGACCCGGGAATTGCCGATGACCGTCGATGAAAACGGCTATTTTTTGCACGACACTTTTGACGACACGGAAATTCTGGGCTGGATGATTCAAACGGACGACACCGCTTACAGCATTCCGCAACCGATGCCGGAACCGGCTTTGCTGGAAATCAAACCGAATCATCTGGAAAACCGCGGTCAGTTCGACGGCAAATGGCTGAACGAAAAGAATGATTTCGAGAAAGCTTTTGTTACGGCGATGAACGGACATTATGTCAGTCGCACCGATCAATATCGTTATTTTACGATTTCCGAATCCGCTCATCAGGAATTGATTCGCGCCACCAACGAATTGCATTTGATGTATTTGCATGCCACCGATAAGGTGCTGAAAGACGATAATCTGTTGCAACTGTTCAATATCCCGAAATTGCTGTGGCCGCGTCTGCGATTGTCCTGGCAGAATCGTCGTTATCAAACCATTAGCGGACGGTTGGATTTCTGTATGGATAAAAACGGGCTGAAAGTTTACGAATACAACGCGGACAGCGCATCCTGCCACGCGGAAGCGGGCGATATTCTGAATCAATGGGCGATGCAGGCGGGGCTAACGGCGGGCAAAAATCCGGGGGCGGATTTGCGTAATGTGTTGACGGATTGCTGGAAGCACAGTCAGGCGACGCCGTTGGTGCATATCATGCAGGATAATGATTTTGAAGAAGATTATCACGCCATGTTTATGCAGAAAGCCTTAACGCAAGCGGAGTTTCAAACCAAAATTATTCACGGCACGGAAGGTTTGCATTGGGATATGCGCGGTAATTTGCTGGACGATGACGGCAATCGCGTCCGAACGGTGTGGAAAACCTGGGCGTGGGAAACCGTGCTGGAACAGCTGCGCGAAGATGCGACGGGCAAAGAAGTGGCGCTGCCGATTCGCACGGGTTATCCGGGCGATACCGTGCGTTTAATTGACGTTCTGCTGCGTCCGGAAGTGCTGGTGTACGAACCGTTGTGGACGGCGATTCCGAGCAACAAAGCGATTTTGCCGGTGCTGTGGTCATTATTTCCGAATCACCGTTATTTGCTGGAAGCGACTTTTGAGTTGACGGACGCTTTACGCAAAGACGGTTATGCGCAAAAACCGATTGGCGGTCGCCGCGGTGACAATGTGCAGCTTATCGGCGAAAACGGTGAAATTTCCGACCGCACTTTTGGCAAATTTGACAGCCAGACCAATATTTATCAACGTCTTTGGTGCCTGCCGAAAGTGGAGGAGCAATATACCCAAATCTGCACGTTTACGGTGGGCGGGCATTACGGCGGCAGCTGTTTGCGTTCCGATCCGACGCGTGTTATTGTGGGCGACAGCGATATGCAACCGCTTCGCGTAATTTCGGATAAGGATTTCTTAAAATGATGATTGTTTACGGCATTAAAAATTGCGACACCGTGAAAAAAGCGTTGAAATGGCTGACGGAACACGGCATTGAACACCGTTTGCACGATTACCGTGCGGACGGCTTGGAACCCGATTTTCTGGTGCGTGCCGAAGCGCAATTCGGCTGGCGGGAATTAGTCAATAAACGCAGCACCACTTGGCGTAATCTGGATGAAAACACGAAAAAAACGTTGGATAAATCGACCGCACTTTGCGTGCTGGCGGAGCAACCGACGCTTATCAAACGCCCCATCATCCTGCAAGACGGAATTGCATTAATTGGTTTTAATGAGCAAGATTACACGGCAGCGTTTTCCCAAATAAAATGAATATATGTAGGGTGGGCTTGCTAGCCCACCAATAAACAGAATATCGAGAATGTCTAACTATCGTCGTGATTTTACTGAAGGTGCAATGTATTTTTTTACGATAGTATTATTAGATCGTAAAAGTACATTGTTAACTGATTTTATTGGTGATTTTCGTGAAGCCTACCGTGAAGTTCAATCTTATTATCCCTTTGAAACTATTGCGATTGTAGTATTGCCTGATCATTTTCATGTTATTATTCAGTTGCCTGAAGGTGAGAGTAATTACTCCCGAAGAATTGGTGCAATTGAAACAAATTTTTCGAGGCGTATACAGAATCGAACGGATAAAACAGCAAGTCAATTAAAGAAAAGAGAAAGTGGTATCTGGCAAAGGCGGTTTTGGGAGCATCTGATTCGAGATGATCGAGATTTGAACAATCATATTGATTATATTTATTATAATCCTGTTAAACATGGATATGTAGCGAAGGTTAGTGATTGGGAATATTCATCATTTCATCGTGATGTTAGACTTGGTCTTTTTGATGAAGATTGAGGAGGAGATATTTGTCATGAAATTTCCTGTCTTGATCTTGAATAATAACTTATTGGTGGGCCGGCAAGCCCACCCTACAGATGGCATAAAAAAGAATTTATGAATCATAACATTATCGAATTAGCGCAAAATTTGATCCGTCGTCCGTCCGTTTCTCCGAATGATCAGGGTTGTCAGCAGGTTATTGCGCAACGACTGGAACAATTAGGATTTGCCATTGAATGGATGCCCTTTAACGATACCCTGAATCTGTGGGCGAAACACGGTTCCGGTGCGCCGGTTGTGGCCTTTGCCGGGCATACGGATGTGGTACCGACCGGTGATGAAAGCCAATGGACTTATCCGCCTTTTGAAGCCAAAATCGTGGATGATATATTGTACGGACGGGGCGCGGCGGATATGAAAGGCTCGTTAGCGGCGATGGTGGTGGCGGCGGAAGAATATGTGAAAGCCAATCCGAATCACGCCGGCACGATCGCGTTTTTGATTACTTCGGATGAAGAAGCCGCCGCCAAAGACGGTACGGTACGGGTGGTGGAAACCCTGATGGCGCGCGGCGAAAATATTGATTTTTGCATGGTGGGCGAACCTTCCAGCTCGAACACTTTGGGCGATGTGGTGAAAAACGGACGGCGCGGTTCCATCACGGGCAATCTTTATATTAAAGGCATTCAGGGACACGTAGCATATCCTCATTTAGCGGAAAATCCGGTGCATAACGCGTTGCCGTTTTTACAGGAATTAACCACATATCAATGGGATAACGGCAATGCATTTTTTCCGCCGACCAGCCTGCAGATCGCTAATATTCGGGCGGGAACCGGTTCTAATAACGTGATTCCGGGCGAATTATACGTGCAGTTCAATTTGCGTTATTGCACGGAAGTGACGGATGAGCTCATCAAAAATACCGTGGCGGAAATGTTGAAAAAACACGGCTTGAAGTATCGTATCGACTGGGATTTATCCGGCAAACCCTTTCTCACCGAACCAGGAAAATTGGTAGACGCCGTGGTAAACGGATTAGAATCGATCGTCGGCATTAAACCTAAACTGGATACCGGCGGCGGCACCTCAGACGGACGCTTTATCGCGCTAATGGGGGCGGAAGTGGTGGAACTCGGTCCGTTAAACGCCACTATTCATAAAGTGAACGAATGTGTACCTGTGGCGGATTTAGTGGCACTGGGCGCCGTTTATCAACAAATGTTGGTTAGTCTTTTGGATTGACCTAAATTTATCAGGGCATATTAGGTGCGCTTTTTTTTGATCTTAACGAACGTCCGTAATTGCCCGATAAGGTAACCAAAAATGAAATTAACCCCCGAACAACTAACCGGTAAATCCCGCACGCATTTGCTGTCGTTGCCTTGTCCTTATTCGTCGAACCATTTTCTGCAGGCGCAGGCGGCGCGGGCGTTTCAGGCGTTACAGCAAAGTGCGGTCAAAAACGGCTTTAATTTACAACCCGCCAGCAGTTTTCGCGATTTTTGGCGGCAGCAGCTGATTTGGAACGGAAAATTCAACGGCGAACGCAAGGTACACGACGATCACGGAACTGCGGTAAATCTGACCGCACTTTCTTCATGGGAAAAATGTCAGGCCATTTTGCGTTGGTCGGCTTTGCCGGGCGCCAGCCGCCACCATTGGGGCACAGAAATTGATTTTTGGGATCCTGATCGCATTCCCGAAAACCAGTCGCTTCAGCTTGAACCCTGGGAATACGAACAAGGCGGCTATTTCTTCGAACTGAGCCAATGGCTAGCTGATAATCTCGCAAAATTCGATTTTTCTTTACCTTTTATACAAAGCGCAAAAAAAATTGAAGTAGGTCGCGAGCCGTGGCATATCAGCTATTTACCACTCGCAGAACTTGCAGAAAAACAATTTTCCCCTGATATTTTATTGAACGCGTGGAAAAATGAAGACATTGCAGGAAAAACAAGTCTAATTGAGCATTTAGATGAGATTTTTCAGCGCTATTTTGTTTAGTTCGTACATTTGAAGTATTGGATTTTCTTTTTTTGTATAAAACTTGTTCGCTGAATAAAAAGGTAGTAATATAGCGACAAATTTCTAGCTTGGAGGCATTATGGCAGTTGTTACTTCAAAAGAATTTAACCAAAGGGCGAGTGAAGTGTTAAAAATTGCAGAAGCAGAGCCAGTTTACATTACCAAATGGGGAAAGGTTGTAAGCGTATTGACGAGCTATGCACATTATCAAGCACAATCAAAACCGCAAACATTAGCTGAAGCCTTTTCAAGTGGGCATCCAGCAGGTTCACTGACAAATGATGTTGAACAAGATTTAGGAACAGCACTCAAAGAAGTGCGTAATCAAAGCCAAATGAACGTACCTGATTTTGTGGAGTAAAGGCGATGTATTTACTTGATACTAATATCGTGAGTGAACTGCGTAAAATGGAGAAACACCAAGCAGATCCGAATGTCACAAAGTGGTTTGAACAAATAAATTTGAACGATGCTTATTTAAGTGTGGTAACGTTATTTGAAATTAAGGTCGGCATTCTTCAACTACAACGCAAAGATATTCAACAAGCGGCTATTCTTCAAAATTGGTTTGAAACAAGGCTATTACCCCTTTTTGAACATCGTATTTTGCCATTGAGTTCTCAAATTATGTTGGCTTGTGCGGAATTTCATATTCCGAATAAAAAGCCACTCAATGATGCCTATCTCGCTGCAACAGCGAAAGTACACCGCTTTAAAATGGTTACTCGCAACACAAAAGATTTTGAGAAACTTAAGCTTGATTTGATTAATCCCTTTGGACAAAAGAAAGCCCGATATTGAAGTATCGGGTTTTATTTTTTTAGGCGCAGAATCAGTTTACGCCGGAGCTTTTGATTTCCGCCTGGGATACGGAAGAAATCGGTGGCAAAGATTGTTTAATTGAACATTTAGATGAGATTTTTGAACGGTATTTCGTATGACAGGTAGGGTGGCATGCTTGTGACAGGTAGGGTGAGCATGCTTGCCCACCAAAAAGTTTCTAATGGTGGGCTGGCAAGCCCACCCTACGTTCAAGCCCAGCCTATGTTTAATCTTCCAGAATCAATTCTTTTAAATATTGATAAATCTCGCGATAGGCTTTAGGCGCCTTGTTTTGCTCTTTTTCTTTTTTCGCCGCGCGCACCAGATTACGCAAATGCTGGCGATCCGCCTGCGGATAGTCATCGTAAAATTTTGTTAATATCGCATCATCGCCGGCAACCAGTTCATCGCGTAGCTGCTCAAGTTTATGCAACATAGCTTGTTGCTGATTGTGCTTATTCTCGATTTTATCCAAACTTTCACGGATGTGATTAATGTCATCCTCTGTCGCCGAACGCAGTAATTTGCCGATAAATTGCAATTGGCGGCGTTTGGCTTCTCTCTCCGAGCGACGAGCCAGATTTACGGCGTCCAGCAAGCGCTCGTTTAACGGGATTTTGTCTAAATTGGTCTGGGTTAATTCGACTAATTTTGCACCCAATTTTTTCAATTCTTCCGCATCACGTTTGATCTCGCTTTTGCTCACCCAGATGATTTCTTCCTGTTCGTCGTCCGTCCAGTCCAGTTCCGGTTTTTTGCCCCGTTTTTTCATAATCATTCCTTATACCGATTGAATTTTGCGGCATTTTAGCAAAGAACCGGTACAGGGACAAATTGCAACTTTTTTATAAATGTAGTAACATTATGGAAAATGTATAGACAAGGAGAACGATGATGACGATTATGACAAGCCGAGAATTCAATCAGCATTTGGGACAAGCTCAAAAGGCCGCAATGATTTCGCCCGTCACTATCACCAATCGTGGTGAGCCGGTGTTCGTATTGATGAGCTATGAAAAATTTGAGCAATTGCAGCAATGCCCGATGTCGGCAGCGGAAGCTTTATCCCCATCAGATCCTACGGTCGGAACGATTGATTTGGAATTGAAACCGCGCAGCCGAACACGACGACAACCAGTTGAACTTTAAGGGTTTTTATGTATTTGCTTGATACGAATATTATTAGTGAAGCGCGGAAAATTCCTAAAGGAAGAGCTAACCCGGGAGTCAAAACCTGGTTGGAAAGTATTTCTCAGAACGAGATTTTTACGAATATAGTTGTACTGATGGAGCTGGATCGCGGAATTTTGCAAAAAGAGAGAAAGGATGCCGTACAGGGTAAATTGCTGAGATATTGGTTTGAAGTGGATATTTTACGTTCTTTCTCCGGTCGTATTTTGACGTTAGATCAGCATACGGCAACGATTTGCGCTCGACTTCATATTCCGGATGCCGCACCGGAAAATGACGCTTGGATCGCATCAAGCGCTATACAGCATAATTTAACTTTAGTCACAAGGAACGTTGCCGATTTTGAGCGAACAGGCGTACGTTTGTTTAATCCTTTTAGCGAATAGAGAAAATAATGAAAACAGAACAAAATCCGACCGCACTTTTAACGGCGCAGGAACAGGAATTGCGCGATGCGGTGAGTTATGCGGTGGAAATTGCCGCTAAAGCCGGCGCAACGGCGGAGGTTGCCGTAACCAAAGTCAGCGGTTTGTCCGTTTCCACTCGTTTGCGGGAAGTGGAAAATGTGGAATTCAATAACGACGGCGCCCTGGGCATTTCGGTGTATTCAGAACAGAGAAAAGGCAGTGCGTCCACTTCGGATTTAAGTCGCGAAGCCATTAAAAATGCGGTGGAGTCCGCGTTGGCGATTGCCAAATATACCTCGCCCGACGATTGCGCGGGCCTGGCGCCGAAAGAGCTGATGGCGTTTGACGCGCCGGATTTGGATTTGTATCACCCGGCGGACATAAATGTGGATACCGCTGTCGAATTGGCTTTACAGACGGAATCCGCCGCGCTGGATTACGACAAGCGTATCGTAAACAGCAACGGTGCATCGTTTAATTCTCATCAAGGCGTGCGCGTATACGGCAATAGTTATGGCATGTTGCAGAGTTATTTATCCAGCCGTTATTCCGTTTCCTGTTCCGTATTGGGCGGCGCGGACGACGAACTGGAAACCGATTATGAATACACGGTTTCCCGCAAACTTGCCGAGCTGGAAAGCCCGGAATGGGTGGGACGGCATGCCGCAGAGAAAACCATTTCTCACTTGAAACCGCAAAAAATTGCCACACAACAATGTCCGGTGATTTTTATGAACGATGTGGCGACGGGATTAATAGGACATCTGGCGGCGGCAATCAGCGGCGGCAGTTTGTATCGCAAAAACAGTTTTCTGCTCGATAAATTGGGGCAAAAAATTCTGCCCGACTGGTTTCAAATCAGCGAACGTCCGCATCTAATCGGGCGTTTGGCGTCCACCCCTTTTGACAGCGAAGGCGTGCGTACGCAAGCGCGTGAAATTATCGAAAACGGCGTGTTGCAGACCTATTTGCTCACCAGTTACAGCGCGAAGAAAATGGGCATGCAAACCACGGGACATGCCGGCGGTATTCACAACTGGTTGGTTAAATCAAATTCTCACGGAAAATTGCCCGCACTTTTGCGCCAAATGGGTACAGGTTTGCTTGTCACGGATTTAATGGGACAAGGCGTGAATATGGTCACGGGCGACTACAGCCGCGGCGCCTCAGGTTTTTGGGTGGAAAACGGAGAAATCCGCTATCCGGTATCCGAAATCACTATTGCCGGTAATTTGTCGGAAATGTTGAATCGTATCGTAGCGGTTGCCGATGATGTCGAACATCGTTCCAATATTCAAACCGGCTCTATCCTATTGGAAAATATGAAGATTTCAGGAAATTAGTTAAAATGCAAAAAAATGTTATTGACAATAATTCTCATTTAGCTTAACCTTAGTGCCATCTGTTAAGGCATAGATGCTCCGACAGGTAGAGTAGAAAGTAAATTCGTTAGGGTAAAAACTGAAGTTGTATGACTTCAGTTTTTTTTTTGCTATAATCCAAAAAATTTTAGCAAAGGTAAATTGAATGAAAAAACATCATGTTGATGTCCTGATTTCCGAGCGGGAAGTCCACTCAAGAATTCAGTCGTTAGGCAAAGAAATCACTGAATTTTACCAACAAAAACAAATTGATAAGTTAATCGTGATAGGTTTGCTGCGCGGTTCGTTTATGTTTATGGCGGATTTGGTGCGGGAGCTGAAATTACCGGTGGAAGTTGAATTTTTGACGACCTCCAGTTACGGCACAGGTATGACTTCTACCCACGATGTGAAAATCAGTCAGGATTTAACCGGCGATATCAAAGGCGAACACGTACTGATTGTGGAAGACATTATCGACACCGGTTACACATTGGATAAAGTACGCGCCATTTTAGCCCTGCGCGAACCTGCGAGTCTTTCGATTTGTACTTTACTTGATAAACCTTCCCGTCGGGAAGTTTCGGTACCCGTAGAATGGGTCGGTTTTGAAATTCCCGATGAATTTGTTGTGGGTTACGGCATTGATTACGCACAACGTTATCGTAACTTAGGGTTTATTGGGAAAGTGGTTTTGGAAGATTAGAAAATAATTATGAAAAAATTTATTGGTAAATTTCAACGTTTTTTAGCATTTGATGAACTGCTTAAGCAGTTGATTATCCGTGATGTGAAATTAAAATATCGCCGTAGTTATCTGGGATATTTATGGAGTATTTTGAATCCGTTAATGTTAATGATGGTATTGATAATTGTATTTTCAAATTTATTCCGTTTTGATATTCCTAATTTTCCACTATATCTTATTGCTGGACAGACTATATTTAGCTTCATGGTTGAAGCAACAAATATGTCAGTCGGTTCTATTACGGGGAATGCAGCGTTATTGAAAAAAACATATGTGCCTAAGTATATTTTTACTATGTCAAAAGTAGGTAGCTCATTAGTTAACTTACTCTTTTCTCTTGGAGCACTAGTATTAGTGATGCTTTATACTCGAGCTGAGCTATCATGGAATCTGCTCTTTTTCCCAGTTATAATTTTACAAGTTTTTATTTTTAGTTTGGGGTTGGGATTATGGTTAGCAGCAATAACCGTATTTTTTCGTGATATTCAATATTTGTGGGGAGTATTCGTTACAATGTGGATGTATTTAACGCCACTTTTTTATCCTGTAACAATCATTCCTGAAGAATATCAAACGTTATATAAAAATGCTAATCCTATGTATTGGTATATAGAGCAATTCCGTGATATTGTGCTATATGCTAAATTTCCTAATACTGATTCAATTTTAATGGGAATATCGACGGCATTTATTGTGTTAATTTTAGGTGCTTGGTATTTCAATAAGAAACAAGATGAATTTATTTTATATATCTAATGAATACAGAAACAGTAATTAAAGTAACCAATGCAACAGTACGCTTTAATAAAGCAACTGAGAACTATAATGGTTTAAAAGAATATGTAATAAAAATGTTAAAAGGAGAACTTATGTTCCAAGAGTTTTTAGCATTAAGAGATGTTAATTTAGAAGTAAAGCGCGGGGAATCTTGGGCTTTAATTGGTACTAATGGATCAGGTAAGTCAACGCTTCTTAAATTAATTTGTGGCATTTTGAAACCTTACAAAGGCACTGTGGAAGTTAATGGCAATATTGCACCATTAATTGAATTGGGGGCGGGTTTTGATGGTGAGCTTACTGCTCGTGAAAATATTTATTTAAATGGTGCTCTATTAGGGCACAAAAAATCCTTTATGGAGCGGCATTTTAATGACATTATTGAATTTGCAGAGTTACAAGATTTTGTTGATGTACCATTAAAAAACTTCTCATCAGGTATGGCAGCACGCCTAGGCTTTGCTATAGCGACTATTGTTAAACCTGAAATTTTGATTGTTGATGAAGTATTAGCTGTCGGAGATGCTGTTTTCCAAGAAAAGTGTAAGAAACGAATGAGAGATATGCTTTCTGGTGGAACTACATTGCTGTTTGTTTCACATTCAATAACTCAAGTAAAACAACTTTGTCAAAATGTGATCTGGATTGATAAAGGCGTTGTAAAAGCTTCAGGAAAAGCTAAAGATATAATTCCATTATATGAGCATTAAGAAAAATTAATAATATAATCAGGGTTCATCTATTTTAAATCGTATATTCAATATACGTAGTTGACGTGTATTGTAGTGTGTAAAATATAGAATTTATTCTTTTAAAGAGGTTAAAATGTTTACAGTTCAAAATATTTTGTTTGAATTTTCATCACTTCCTACTCATATGTTTTATCAAATCGAAGAGTCTGGGAAAGTTAGAACTATTGATAATAAAATTCGATTGAATAATGCCTCAGTGAATTTTTTAGGTGTTTTTAATAGTTTTCCAGCAGAACATTTTTTCTTAAATACAAAAGCACCGTCGGTATATTTAAAATTAAATTTAAAAGGTAATGTTACGTCGCTAACAGTATCTAAACATACTCAGTGGAATGATGATATTGTTTGTCAAATGTATGATTATGATGCAAATGGCCCTCTGATTTTTGGCCCATTTTTATTAGAACCAGGAACAAAACGTTATTCTTTTTCCATTTCTACTTCTGACGAACTAGAAATTATAAGTGGTGAGTGGTGTGTTGATGATAGTATAGTTTCACATAAAACAGTAGATTTAAGTATTACGACATTCAAAAAAGAACAATATGTAACAAATAATGTTAATTCTGTCTTATCTTATAAACCATTAGATAAATTCCAATTCCGAGCTATTGTTGTTGATAATGGAAGTACTTTAAAAGAGAATGATTTTGTTCAGTCAGATAAGTTTTTATTAATTTCTCAAGCTAATCTTGGTGGTACTGGTGGATTTATGCGAGGGCTATTAGAGGCCCATAAGAATGAAACTGACTATATTCTTTTTATGGATGATGATATTCTTTTATGTCCTGAAGTTGTATTTCGTGCTTTGGCTATAGCTCAAATATCTCGTGATAAAAAAGCTTATGGTGGAATGATGTTCCACTTCACTAAAAAAGATAAAATTCATGAACAAGGTGGACGTTTGCCTTGGGAAGTTAATCGTTTCTTTACTGCGATCAATGATGGTGATTATTTATCTGATTTATCAAATAATAAACAATATAATTCTTTATATTCAGAAGGCAATCCAGATTTTAGTGGCTGGTGGTTCTATATGGCTGAAGTTAAAGAAACCCCAATATTACCAAACTTTTTCTTTAAGTGGGATGATATTTGTTCTTCATTATATTTACAGAAAAATGGTGTTAAACTTTCTGTATTCCCTACAATTTTTGTTTGGCATGAAGATTTCTCAATTAAACGCCATTTATTTATGACTGATTATTTAAGTATGCGTAATGAAGTTCATACATTTGCTTTTTTAGATATACCAGAAAAGCAAATGAAAGTATCATTTAAACGCACTTTCCAGCTTGTAATACGAGATATCTTAATGTGGGACTATAGCCGTGCTGCGATTCGTATTAAAGCATTACAGGATTCTTTGAAATATAAAGAAATGTTATCGACAGATTTTGTTTTATCTGGAAATGGTGATTATCCAGTTAAATTAGGTAGAGAATACACGCCTATTTTACAAGGCATAACAAGTGACATTGATATCTATTTTGAGAGAGAAAAAGCTAATTCTCCTCGAGGAACTAAAAAATATATTAAATTACTTTTAAGTTTAGGTAGATTGGTTTTACCTTGGAAAAAATCAACATTAAAAAATAATAAAACGCCATTATTATCAATGCATAATGGCAATTTTACAATTGTGTACCCATATAAAAAATATTTCTTATATAATGTGGATGGAAATATTGGATATTATTGTGAGTTTTCACTTAAGAAAACACTATCCTTATTTAATCAGCTACGCAGAGCAATGAAAGACGTAAAAAACGAATATCCTAATATAGTTAAGTATATGAAAAATACGGACTTTGATAAGGATTATTGGAATTCTATTTTTAATCAAAAATAATATTTTATGACTAGAAATGTTGCGTTAGATTTTTATAGGGGGATTTTTGCTATATTAGTAGCAATAGGTCATTGGTTTTATTGGCAAGGAGAAAAGGATTTATATCCAAGATCATTTATCTTAGCGGTTAACTTCTTTTTTATTCTCAGTGGATATGTGCTAACGCAACAAGCATTTTATAGTAAGAACATAGCAGAGCAATATTTTGTGAAGTTCTTAAAATCTCGCTTGTTTAGGCTTTACCTGTTTATTTTGTGATAGTAATACCATTAGTAGCTATTCATGCTCTAAATGGGAATAAACCAAATGCATTCGATATTTTTCGAATAATTGGATTATTGAATGTTTTTCCTTGGAATATTCAACGTGGGTTTTTATATCCCGAACCTATAGGTATTGCATGGACGATATCTGCTGAGTTTTGGTTAGGTATTATTTACTTTCCTTTAACTTACTTATTGCGTAGGAGATTATGGCTTTTAGCTAGTATTGGATTACCTACAGCTATGTTTTTGTTATTATACTTAAACGTTCATTCACCTGATTTTATGAATGTTCACTATCATAAAGCGACAGAATTAGTTTCTTTTGCTTTTATTAGGTGCTTGGTTGGCTTTATTATAGGTAGTGTGGTTTTCTTTTTTACTATGTATAATAAAAAATATCACAATATTAACGAAATTGCATCTACAATAGTTCAAATTATAATTATTTTAATTTTACTCTATGGAAAAAATGGATATTTAAAACAATATGAATATATTTCTCCTGTGTTGTTTGGATTATTTATTTATTTTATAGCTCAAGAAAAAGGATGTTTTTATAAATTGTTTGATAATAAATTTGGGGTATTTATGGGCTCAATCTCTTATCCCTTATATTTATTCCATCCAATAATTGTGAATTTAACTCAAAATGGTATGTTTATCAAGGATTTTGGGCTGTATCTGTTTGTGTGTATAATAGCTTCGTATATCTTACATGTAGTAATAGAAAAACCATTTATTAGATTTGGTAAACAAATATAAATTAATTATAGGAATATATTAAATGAAAAAATTTCTTTTAGTTGGCGCAGGCTTTTCTAATGCCGTAATCGCTCGTGAATTAGCAGAACAGGGCTACAAAGTAACTGTTATCGATCAACGTAATCATGTGGCAGGTAACTGCCACTCTGAGCGTGATGCAGAAACTAATGTCATGGTTCACATTTATGGTCCACATATTTTCCATACGGATAACGAACGTGTATGGAACTATATCAACCAATTTGGGGAATGGATGCCGTTTGTAAACCGCGTGAAAACCATTAGCCAAGGTGCTGTGTATTCATTACCGATTAACTTACACACCATCAACCAATTCTTTGGTAAAACCTGCTCGCCTGCAGAAGCGAAAGCATTGATTGAAAGCCAAGCGGATATGTCGATTACTGATCCGCAAACTTTTGAAGAGCAAGCAATGCGTTTTGTGGGTAAAGATTTATACAAAGCATTCTTCTATGGCTACACCAAAAAACAGTGGGGTGTTGAACCAAAAGAATTACCAGCGAGCATTTTAAAACGTTTACCAGTACGTTTTAACTATGACGATAACTACTTTGCGCATAAATTCCAAGGTATGCCGAAAGATGGCTACACGGTTATCGTAGAAAACATTTTAAAACACGAGAACATTGAAGTGCGTTTAAGCACGCCATTTGCGGAATCAATGAAAGCGGAATTTGACCATATTTTCTGGTCTGGTCCGTTAGATGCTTACTTTGATTTTGATTTAGGTCGCTTGGGCTACCGCACTTTAGACTTTGAAGCATTCCGTGCAGAAGGGGATTTCCAAGGTAATGCAGTAATTAACTATGGTGATGAAGAAGTGCCGTTCACGCGTATTTCTGAACATAAACATTTCGCACCTTGGGAACAACACGAAAAAACGATTTGCTATCGTGAATTTAGTCGTTTATGCGGAGAAAATGATATTCCTTACTATCCGATCCGTTTAGTAAAAGATAAAGCATTATTGCAACAATATGTTGAAAAAGCGAACAAGGAAACTCAAGTCACTTTTGTTGGCCGTTTAGGTACATATCGTTATTTAGATATGGACGTGACTATTAAAGAAGCATTAGAAGCTGCCGATGAAATTAAAGCATCATTAGCTGCAGGTGAATCTTTAAAACCATTCTATGTAAATATGGAAGTGTAAAAAAAACGTTTGGAATTCTGACCGCACTTGATAGTAATATTATGGGCGGTCATTTTTATGATTTGGAAGATATTTATGGAATGTGAAAAGTCTATTTGTGCTGTTGTCGTTACATATAATCGCAAAGAGCTATTATTAAATTGTTTGGCTGCATTAAAAAATCAAACTTATGCAATTGATCATATAGTTGTGGTTAATAATGCAAGTAAAGATGGTACGGTAGATTTTTTGGCAGAAAACGGTTGGGTAAATTCAGAACAATTCACATTGATTACGCTTAATGAAAATTCAGGCGGAGCTGGTGGATTTCATGCAGGTATTGAGTTCGCTTATAAGGAAGATTTTGATTATATTTGGCTAATGGATGATGACGGTTTACCGGCAGTAGATAGTTTGGCTGAGCTTATCCCTTATGCTGCGGATGATGTTTATATTGGTCCTTTAGTTTTAAATATTAAAAATCCAAATGAATTAACTTTTACATTACGATTACCTAACTCTAAAACAGTGTTATCTAATTTAGCGGATGTGAATATCGCAACAAAAGAAAATATTATTCCTGATATTGTAATGCCGTTTAATGGTATTTTGTTTTCGCGAGAGTTAGTGAATAAAACGGGACTCCCTAAACAGGAATATTTTATTTGGGGTGATGATATGGAATATACATGGCGAGCGAGAAAATACTGTTTTAGAATCTTTACGGTAGTAAGTGCTCATTTCTTTCACCCTAAAGAAAATACATTAGGTACTCCAATGTTCTTTGGGTTGATGAAGTTTAATGATACAGAATCAAAATTGAAATTGTATTGTATGTGTCGCAATAATTTACGTAATTTACTTGATTATAAGAATATTATTATTGCTTCTTTATTTTGTGCAAAAGTTACTTGGTTTTATGTATTTACCAGACCGAATTTGCAAAAATTAGTACTCAGCTGGAAAGGACTTATCCATGGATTAGCAAAGAAATTTTCAGCGCATAAGGATTATATTGTCTAATATGAATATTAAAATTCTTATTGCTACTCATAAAGCTTACGACTTTCCACAAGATAATGGTTATCTTCCAATCCAAGTCGGAAAGGCAATGAACAAAAATGATTTGGGAATTATAGCTGATAATACAGATGATAATATTTCAGCTAAAAATACCTCTTTTTGTGAGTTAACAGCATTATATTGGGCTTGGAAGAATTTGTCTAAAGTTGAGTATATTGGATTGATTCATTATCGTCGTTATTTTTCAGGCAAAGGACTCCATATAAAAAATAAGGAAGTTGCATCTTCTGATTTTCTTTTGAATCTTTTGAAAGATTATGATGTAATTGTACCTAGAAAGCGTAATTATTATATTGAATCTGTTTATAATCATTATAAGAATGCACATTTTGTAAGAGATTTAGATGCAACTAGAAAAATTATTGAACAAGATTTTCCTATATATATCCCGGCATTTGATCGGGTGATGAATGGCAAGAAACTGCATCTATTCAATATGTTCGTAATGTCGAAAGTTCATTTCGAACAATATTGTGAGTGGTTATTTCACATTCTGCTTAAGCTTGAGTGTCAGATCGATATTTCGAATTATGATGTTTATCAAAAAAGAGTTTTTGGTTTTCTAGCAGAGCGATTATTTAATGTTTGGCTGGTTAAAAATCAGTTAAAAGTAAAAGAACAGAAAGTGGTTGCTTTAGAAGGTGAGAATCTTGTAAAGAAGGCTATTGGCTTACTAAAGCGAAAATTTTTACCCAAAAGATAATTTCTATGAAAAAAGCTCTAGTTTGTAAATATATATTAGCAATGACAGATTTCTGCTCATTTCTTGCAGCCTATATCCTAGGATTATTTTCTCTTAATTTTTGGACGAGAGATTTGGACCGTTTTTTCCCTATAGAGCAGTTTCAGGAAGCTGTTTTCATCCATTTTAGTTTGGCTGTTGTTTGTGTGATTTTATTTTGGGTACGTTATCGTCATTATACTTATCGAAAACCGTTTTGGTTTGAACTTAAAGAAATTATCAGAACACTGGCAATCTTAGCTGTAGTTGAGCTTGCTACCATTGCCTTCTCCAAACTTTATTCTTCACGTTATTTATGGGTTTTAAGCTGGAGTTTAACGATTTTTATTGTTCCGTTTTGTCGTGTTATAGTTAAAAAGTGTTTAATTCGAACAGGATTATATTTAAAAAATGCAATTATTATTGGCGGTGGAAAAAATGCGATAGATGCATATAAAGCTTTAATGAGTGAGCCTTATTTAGGATTTAGAATAAAATATTTTATCGCATTAAATCAAATTGATGAATTAAAACAGTTGAATGTTCCGATAATTAATGAAACTCGCCAGGGAATTTGGCGTTTGGTCACACATAAAAGTGATCAATTTATTATTGCTTTAGAAGAAGATGAATATGAACAACGTAACCATTGGTTGCGTTATTTTTCAAAAATGCAATATCGTTCTGTTTCTGTTATTCCGACTTTACGTGGGTTACCTCTTTATAGTACGGATATGTCATTTTTATTTAGCTATGAAGTAATGCTTTTGCGCGTCAATAATAATTTAGCAAAACGTTCTTCTCGAATAGTTAAACGGACAATGGATATTATTGGTTCATTGATATTGATTGTTTTGTTTTCTCCCATATTATTCATGCTTTATTGTTTAATCAGACAGGATGGTGGGGAAGCTATTTATGGGCATAAACGCATAGGTCGTAATGGTAAGCCGTTTAAGTGTTTAAAGTTTAGATCCATGGTCATAAACTCAGAGCAGATTCTACACGATTTACTGGCAAAAGATGCTAAAGCTAAAGCCGAATGGGATTTAGAGTGTAAGTTAAAAAATGATCCAAGAATAACACCAATTGGTCGATTTATTCGTAAGTGGAGTCTTGATGAACTCCCTCAATTATTTAACGTGTTAAAAGGCGAAATGTCCCTTGTCGGCCCCCGTCCTATTGTTAAAGAAGAATTGGAGCGTTATCAGGAGGATGTGGATTATTATCTTATGGCTAAACCGGGCATGACCGGGCTTTGGCAGGTGAGCGGTCGGAATGATGTCGATTACGATACCCGAGTTTATTTTGATTCCTGGTATGTCAAAAACTGGTCATTATGGAACGATATTGCAATTTTGTTCAAAACGGTGAATGTGGTTTTGAATAGAGATGGGGCGTATTAACATGATTAAATATTTATATCGTATTTTTAAAAAGAAATTTTTAGAAAATATAAATAATAAACTAGATGATTTACTGTTAAAACAAACAAAAATAATTAAAGAGCTTGAGGAGTATAATGAAAAAATTTCGACTCGGGAATTTCAAGATGGAAAAGAAATATTATCTCTTATTTCTGAATTAATTTTAAGGTTGGACCCTACTCTTAACCAAATTCAGAAAAGATTAGATTTATTGGATAATAAAACGAACTCCATATTGCTTCGTCAGCTCAATATTCATTCTAGTCAAGAGAATAGAGTGCTTTTTATTATACATAACATGTATACGTGGGCAGCTTTATCATTACTTTATTATGAATTTGAGAAAAGAGATGATGTCGAAATATTTGTTTTGGCAATAAATGCAGGAGATAATTCAAGCGATCTACAAAAATCTTATTCTAGCAAAACAACAGATTTTCTATCAGATGAGAAAATAAAATACCATTATATTCAGTACGATGATGTGGCTGGATTAATTTCATATTTGTCAGCTATTTCTCCGACTGCAATTATTCGGCAATCTGGATGGGATGCCGATATTCCTAATATTTATTCAGCAATAAATTTATCAAATTATAATATTTTTTATATTCCTTATTATTCTTTGGATGTTATAAATGATTTTTCTACAGATAAACTTAATTTGGAATATAATCAGAATTTACATTTGCTGAGTAAGAAGATTTATGGAACCAGTCAATATTTTGTTAATCATGCAAAAGAAATTTATTTAGGTGATTATAAGAAATATGAATTCCTTGGTAATACAAAAATTGAATTTCTAACTAAAAATATTATTGAGAATCATCATTTTATAAAAACAGGGGTGCTTAATGTTATTTGGGCACCACATCACAGTATTGGGGGTAACTGGCTTGCGTTTGGCACATTTGAGAAAAATTGTTTAGATTTTATCCATCTTGCGGAGAAATATGGACAGAGAATTCATATCAAGTTACGAGCTCATCCACTATTAGCTTCAGCAATGCAGAATTATGATAGGGCACTTTGGGAGAAATTTATTTATAAATGGAATGAATTACCGAATACTTCCATTGATGAATATTGGGATTATATTAAGAGTTTTGAATGGTCGGATTTAATGATTTCAGATGGCATTTCTTTTTTGGCTGAATACCCTTTGACTAATAAGCCAATTATTTATATTGAGTCGACTTCTCACATGGAGTTTAATGAAAATGGAGAGTTGGCCCGAAATTGTTGTCATGTAGTAAAAAATTCTGAAGAATTATTCTTTCTAATTGAACGTTTTTTTCTTTCTGAATTAGAAATTAAATCTGATGCAGTACAGAAATTAAAAGAAAGTTTATGGATTGATGGAGCTGCGAAACGTATAGCTGACGATATCTTAAAAACGTTAAAAAATAAATAATGAAAATCATCCTCATCACCGGCGGGGCCGGTTTTATCGGTTCCGCCGTTATTCGTTATATTATCCGCAATACGCCGGACAGCGTGGTGAATGTGGATAAGCTCACTTATGCGGGAAATCTTGAATCCCTTGAATCCGTTTCCGATAGTCCACATTATGCCTTTGAACGGGTAGATATTTGCAATCGGGCGGAATTAGATCGCGTATTTGCCGAATATCAGCCTGACGCCGTGATGCATTTGGCGGCGGAAAGTCATGTGGACCGTTCTATTGACGGTCCTGCTGCATTTATCGAAACCAATATCATTGGCACGTATACTTTATTAGAAGCCGCACGCAGTTATTGGAATGGGTTGTCGGAAGATAAAAAGAGAAAATTCCGTTTTCATCATATTTCAACGGATGAAGTATATGGTGATTTAGAAGGTACCGATGATTTATTTACGGAAACAACCCCTTACGCTCCTTCCAGTCCTTATTCCGCTTCAAAAGCTTCTAGTGATCACTTGGTTAGAGCTTGGTTGCGTACGTACGGTTTACCAACTATTGTGACTAATTGTTCTAATAATTATGGTCCTTTTCACTTTCCTGAAAAACTCATTCCATTGATGATTCTGAATGCTTTGGATGGCAAGCCTTTGCCGATTTATGGCAATGGTCAGCAGATTCGTGATTGGCTTTTTGTTGAAGATCATGCCCGAGCGCTTTATAAAGTCGTAACTGAAGGTAAAATTGGTGAAACCTACAATATTGGCGGACACAATGAGAAATCGAACATCGAGGTGGTTCGCATCATTTGCGCCTTATTAGAAGAACTCGTGCCAAATAAACCGGCAGGCATAGCAAAATACGAAGATTTAATCACTTATGTGACGGACCGACCGGGCCATGATGTACGTTATGCCATTGACGCAACTAAAATTGGTCGTGAACTCGGCTGGAAACCGCAAGAAACGTTCGAAAGCGGTATTCGTAAAACGGTGGAATGGTATCTTGCTAACAAAAAATGGTGGAGCCGTGTGCTAGACGGTTCTTATAATCGTGAACGGCTGGGTATAAAAAATAAGTAACGGGAAGTCAAAGTTTACGAAAACGTTGCAAATTCTGACCGCACTTTAGAGGATTATATGAAAGGAATTATTTTAGCAGGCGGTTCGGGCACTCGCCTTTACCCGATTACACGCGGTACGTCAAAACAGCTTTTGCCGGTTTATGACAAACCCATGATTTATTATCCTCTTTCAGTGCTAATGCTTGCCGGTATTCGTGATGTGTTAGTGATTACCACACCGGAAGATAATGCCGGTTTTAAACGTTTATTAGGTGACGGATCAGATTTTGGTATCAATCTTGAATATGCTATTCAGCCAAGTCCGGACGGCTTGGCTCAGGCTTTTTTGATTGGTGAAGCCTTTATTGGTAATGAACCGGTTTGCCTGGTGTTAGGAGACAATATATTCTATGGTCAGCATTTTTCTCAGTCATTAAAAAACGCGACGGAATCTGTCAAACAAAAAGGGGCGACTATTTTTGCTTATCAAGTCAAGGATGCCGAACGTTTTGGCGTCGTCGAGTTTGATGAAAATTTCCGTGCGTTATCAATTGAAGAAAAACCGGTTCAACCGAAATCAAACTGGGCGGTAACGGGCTTATATTTCTATGACAACCGTGTGGTGGAATTTGCCAAACAAGTGAAGCCGTCGGCTCGTGGCGAGTTGGAGATTACGACGTTGAATGAAATGTATCTTAATGACGGATCGCTCAATGTTCAGCTTTTAGGCCGTGGTTTTGCATGGCTTGATACCGGCACGTACGATAGCTTGCACGATGCGGCGGCTTTTGTGAAAACCGTGCAAAGTTTACAGAATTTACAAGTGGCATGCTTGGAGGAAATCGCTTACTACAACGGTTGGCTTTCAGTGGAGCAAATCGAGCAATTTGCCAAGCCGATGGCGAAAAATGAGTATGGTCAATACTTATTGCGTTTAGTAAAAGGAGCAAAATAATGGCTCGTTTTTTGATTACAGGCGCAAAAGGGCAGGTCGGATATTGCTTAACTCAACAACTTATCGGTAAAGCGGAAATTTTAGCCGTAGATCGCGATGAATTGGATATTACGGATCAAAGTGCGGTCAAAAATATCGTCGTTTTTTTTAAGCCGGATGTCATCATCAATGCGGCGGCGCATACCGCAGTGGATCGCGCAGAAAGCGAAGTGGAATTAAGCGAAGCGATTAACGTCAAAGGTCCGCAGTATTTGGCCGAAGCCGCCAATGAAATCGGCGCGGTGATTTTACATATTTCCACCGATTACGTTTTTGAAGGTACCGGCACCGGTGAATATAAAGAAGACGACCAAACTCATCCGCAAGGCGTTTATGGTCGTACCAAATTAGACGGCGAAATTGCAGTACAAAAAGCCAACCCGAAACATATCATTCTTCGTACTGCCTGGGTATTCGGTGAACACGGCAATAATTTTGTGAAAACCATGTTGCGTTTGGGTAAAGAACGTGAAAGCCTTAATATTGTAAATGATCAGATCGGCGGTCCGACTTATGCCGGTGATATTGCCTCGGCATTGATTAAAATTGCGTTTGAAATAATTAACGGCAGAACGGATGTTTTCGGTACATATCATTTCAGCGGTAAGCCTTATGTAAGCTGGTATGAATTCGCCGATGCGGTTTTTGCGGCGGCGGAGACTGAAAAACTGTTAAAAAAACGACCGCACTTAAACCAAATTACCAGCACCGATTATCTCACCCCGGCCAAACGTCCTGCTAATTCCCGTTTGGATTTAAGCAAAATCAACGCGGTATTTGGAATTGAACCGAGCGACTGGCAAAAAGCACTCAAAAATATTAAGGCATATTCATCATGAAAATTATCGATACAAAAATCCCGGAAGTAAAATTATTAGAACCAACGGTTTTCGGCGACGAACGCGGTTTTTTTATGGAAACTTTTCGCGATGAATGGTTTAAGCAAAATGTAGCGAATCGTACATTTGTGCAGGAAAATCATTCGAAATCCGTGAAAGGTGTGCTGCGCGGTTTGCATTATCAAACGGAAAACACCCAAGGTAAACTGGTGCGGGCGGTACAAGGCACGGTGTTTGACGTGGCGGTGGATTTGCGTAAAAGTTCGGCGACCTTCGGGCAATGGGTCGGCGAGATTTTATCGGCGGATAATAAGCGTCAGTTATGGATTCCTGAAGGTTTTGCTCACGGTTTTTACGTGTTAACGGATACGGCGGAATTTACCTATAAATGCACGGATTATTACAATCCGAAAGCGGAACATTCTTTGATTTGGAACGATCCCGACGTCGGGATCGAATGGAATCTTACCGGCGAGCCGAATCTGTCCGTCAAGGATTTAGCGGGAAAATTGCTGGCGGATGCCGTTTTATTTGATTAAGCGACGCGCACCAAACAGAAATCATTCGAAACGCATGCAAAATTCTAAAAAACTGATATAGTGACGCAGCTATATCGGTTTTTTTATGGAGAAAATCATGGATATTTTACTTTCCGCGCAACCCGCTCCCGACGTTTGGGGCGAAAATGCGCCGCTCAGTTTCAACGATAATCAGGCCGTCATTCATTTGTCAAAAAACAATGAAAATTTTGACCGCACTTTAGTGCAAAAAGCGGCGCGTAAATTGCGCGGGCAAGGCATTAAAGAGGCGGTGTTGAGCGGCGAAAACTGGAATCTGGAAAATTGTTGGGCATTTTATCAGGGATTCTATAGTGCAAAACAGGATTGGGCGGTGGAATTTCCGGAGTTAGGCGAGGATCACGAAGAACTGTTGGCGCGTATTCAGTGCGGTGATTTTGTGCGGGAAATCATCAATCTGCCGGCGGATGTGATTACGCCGACGGAGTTGGCGACCCGCGCCGCAGCGTTTATTCAAGCTCAGGCGGAAGCTTATTCGGCGAAAAGTGCGGTCAAATTTTCCATCGTTTTTGGAGAGGATTTGCACAAACAAGGTTATGCGGGAATCTGGCAGGTGGGCAAAGGCGCGGCGAATCCGCCCGCATTATTGCAGTTGGATTTTAATCCGACCGGCGAGGCCGATGCGCCGGTGTTGGCTTGCCTGGTGGGGAAAGGCATTACCTTTGACAGCGGCGGTTACAGTATTAAACCGAGCAACAGCATGGATTCCATGCGTTCGGACATGGGCGGCGCGGCATTATTAACCGGTGCGCTGGGCATGGCGATTGCTCACGGTTTGAACCGACGGGTGAAACTGTTTTTATGCTGCGCGGAAAATATGGTGAGCGATCGCGCCTTGAAACTGGGCGACATTATTCAATACCGTAACGGCGTCAGCGCCGAAATTCTGAATACGGATGCGGAAGGACGCCTGGTGTTGGCGGACGGCTTGATTGATGCAGATGCGCAACGGGCGGAGTTCATCATCGACGCGGCAACCCTCACCGGTGCGGCGAAAGTTGCGGTGGGCAATGACTATCATTCCGTGCTGTCTATGGATGAAGACTTAATTTGTGATTTGTTTCAGGCGGTGAAAGAAGAACGGGAACCGTTCTGGCGTTTGCCGTTTGAAGATTTCCACCGTTCGCAGGTGAATTCGCAGTTCGCCGATATTGCTAACGTGGGTTCGGTGCCGGCGGGTTCCGGCGCAGGGGCGAGCACGGCCACCGCCTTTTTATCTTATTTTGTGAAAGATTATCAGCGAAACTGGCTGCACATCGATTGTTCCGCTACCTTCCGCAAATCCGCGAGTGATTTGTGGGCGATGGGCGCTACGGGAATCGGCGTGCAAACGCTGGCCAATTTATTAGTGACGAAAGCGAATGTATAGGAAGTTATTATGGCATTAGAAAGAACATTATCGATCATCAAACCCGATGCGGTTGAACGTCATTTAATCGGGCAGATTCTGGCCCGTTTCGAACAAAGCGGTTTCCGTATTGCGGCAATCAAAATGCTGCATTTAACCAAACCGCAGGCGGAAGGTTTTTACGCGGAACATCAGGGCAAACCGTTTTTTGACGGCTTGGTGAAATATATGACGTCGGCGCCGGTGGTGGTTTCCGTACTGGAAAAAGAAAATGCGGTAAAAGATTACCGCACTTTGATTGGCGCCACCGATCCGGCACAGGCGGCGGACGGAACGATTCGCAAAGACTTTGCCGAAAGCCGGCAGCGGAACTCGGTTCACGGCTCGGACAGCGTGGAAAGTGCGGTCAGAGAAATCGCTTATTTTTTTGTGGATGCCGAAATCTGCGCGCGCTAAAAACGGCTGAAAATGATCCCTCGGCTACCTTGTCCGGGGGATTTTTTATTTTTTAGATTGAAATTCAGGTAAAAATGCGTATTATAGCCGTCTAAACGGCTAAACTCATTTTTTAAGGAAAGAACATGTCAACCCATTTATTTACTTCCGAATCCGTGTCAGAAGGCCATCCGGATAAGATTGCGGACCAAATTTCAGACGCGGTATTAGACGAAATTCTCAAACAGGACCCAAAAGCGCGCGTCGCCTGCGAAACTTACGTAAAAACCGGCATGGCGCTGGTGGGCGGCGAAATTACCACCTCAGCCTGGGTGGATATTGAAAATATCACCCGTCAGGTTATTTGCGACATCGGTTACAGACATTCGGATATGGGATTCGACGGGCATTCTTGCGCGGTGTTAAACGGTATCGGCAAACAGTCTTCCGATATTAATCAGGGCGTGGATCGTGAAGATCCGCTCGCGCAAGGCGCCGGCGACCAGGGAATTATGTTCGGTTACGCCACCAATGAAACCGAAGTATTCATGCCGGCCCCGATCACTTATGCTCACCGTCTGATGGAACGCCAGACAAAAGTGCGTAAAAACGGCACCCTTGACTGGTTGCGTCCGGATGCTAAAAGTCAGCTCACGTTCAAATACGAAGACAATAAAATTGTGGGCATTGACGCGGTGGTGCTTTCCACTCAGCACGCGGAATACGTCAGCCAAAAAGAAGTGCACGAAGGCGTGATGGAAGAGATCATCAAACCGGTATTGCCGGCAAAATGGTTGGATAAAGACACCAAGTATTTCATCAATCCCACCGGACGTTTCGTCATTGGCGGACCAATGGGTGACTGCGGTTTAACCGGACGTAAAATTATCGTCGATACTTACGGCGGTGCGGCGCGCCACGGCGGCGGCGCGTTCTCCGGTAAAGATCCGTCAAAAGTCGACCGTTCCGCCGCCTATGCCGCCCGTTATGTAGCGAAAAACATCGTAGCGGCGGGGCTGGCGGATCGCTGTGAAATTCAACTTTCTTACGCCATCGGCATAGCGGAACCGACGTCCATTATGCTGGAAACCTTCGGAACCGGAAAAGTGGCAAACGAATTGTTGGTGAAACTGGTACGCGAATTTTTTGATTTACGTCCGTACGGTTTAATCAAAATGTTGGATTTAATTCAACCGATTTACCGCGAAACCGCCGCTTACGGTCACTTCGGCCGCGAACAGTTCCCGTGGGAAAAAATCGATCGCGCCGCCGAATTAAGAGCGGCTGCCGGGTTATAGATTTGACCGTAATTGATGAAAAGCACGCTTCGGAACGCGTGCTTTTATTTTTGTGATACAACCGTATTTTGCCATGGAACAACAAACCCAATTTCGTCATTTGAAAATGCAGGTTCAACGTAAACTGAACGCCTGTTTGCAAAAATCCGAGCGATTTTTTGACCGCACTTTTACCGCGCCGACAGTGACTTACGAAGTGCGCGGGTTAAAAGCGGGCGTGGCGTATCTGCAAAAAAACACGATAAAATTTAACCGCACTTTATTGTTGGAAAATCCGACGGAATTTGTGAATCAAGTGGTGCCGCACGAATTGGCGCATTTAATTGTGTATCAACTGTTTGGCAGAGTGAAACCTCACGGCGAAGAATGGCGAACGGTGATGACAAAGGTCTTTCAGCTGCCCGCCGAAACCTGTCATCGGTTTGACGTCACATCCGTTCGGGGCAAAACCTTCGCTTACCGTTGCGGCTGCCGCCTTCATCGGCTTTCCGTGCGACGCCATAATAAAATCCAACGGGAACATGCGGTTTATTTATGCCAAATTTGCCAAAAGCGGTTGGTGCCGGCGGATGAAATTTATCCGTGAAATTTCAGCGGGGTTGTGTTATATTTACGCTGAACTTTTTAACATAATAATGAAGGGGGATTTATGAAAAAGACAACATTAGCCATGACATTAGGCGCATTGTTATTCAGCGGCGTTGCCAGCGCAAACTGGTATGTTGAGGGTGATGCGGGTTATTCCAGATTGAAAACTTCAGGCGGTTTACCTAGCAGTGTAAGTGATGGTTCATTTTCTCCAAGTGTCGCCGTCGGCTATAAAATCAATGATTGGCGCTTTGCCTTAGACTACACTTACTACGGTAAAGGCGACGAGGATTTCGGCGCGGGCGAAAATGAGGTAAAAGCATACGGTTTTGGTCTTGCGGCTTATTATGATTTTGACTTAGGTACCAGCCTAACGCCTTATCTGGGAGCAAGAATCTCCGCCAATCATATTAAAGTTAATAGTGACTTTAATAACGTTTCCGATTATTTCCATTTCTCTAATTCCAACACGGAATTCGGTTACGGCGGGATTATCGGGGTAACATATAATTTCGCCCCAAGTTGGGACTTAAATGTTGCGGCGGAATATAACCGTCTCGGCGAAGTAAATGATGTTAAAGTAAATCAATACGGCGCAAAAATCGGCGTACGTTACACATTCTAAGCTTTAACGTCGATCTTGATTGTTGTGTAAAGTGCGGTGGAAAAAACGTGAGTTTTTCTGACCGCACTTTTTCTTTTTTGCCGGAAATTTAGCCAAATCCTCACATTTTTCCTCAGCGTCCGGTTGAAATTTGCAAAATAATGCCTATATCAACAAAGTCAATTTAAAGACCTTGAACGAATAGGACAAATAATATGAGCAATAATCAGCAAACTCTTGGTTTTCAAACGGAAGTGAAACAGCTTCTGCAATTAATGATTCATTCCCTGTATTCCAATAAGGAAATTTTCTTACGCGAATTGATTTCCAATGCTTCGGACGCGGCGGATAAATTGCGTTTTAAAGCCCTTTCCGCGCCGGAATTGTATGAAGGCGACGGCGATTTAAAAGTACGTATTCGTTTTGATGAGAAAAAAGGCACGCTTACCGTGAGTGATAACGGTATCGGTATGACGCGCGAACAGGCGATGGAACATCTCGGCACCATTGCGAAATCAGGAACGAAGGAATTTTTGACCGCACTTGGACAGGATCAGGCTAAAGACAGCCAGTTGATCGGTCAGTTCGGTGTGGGTTTTTATTCCGCTTTCATCGTGGCGGATAAAGTGGAAGTGCGTAGCCGCGCCGCAGGCGTGCCGGCGGAGCAGGGCGTACTTTGGACTTCAGCCGGCGAAGGCGAATATTCCGTTGAAGATATTGAGAAAAAAGATCGCGGCACGGAAATTACGCTGTTTTTGCGGGAAGACGAAAAAGAATTTTTAAATGAATGGCGTTTGCGTGAAATTATCGGAAAATATTCCGATCACATCGGTTTGCCGGTGGAAATTCTGACCAAAGAATTCGACGACCAAGGCAAGGAAACCGGCGTAAAATGGGAAAAAATCAATAAAGCGCAGGCGTTGTGGACGCGCACAAAGGGCGAGATTTCCGACGAGGAATACAAAGAATTTTATAAACATATCAGCCACGATTTTGCCGATCCTTTAGTGTGGCAACATAATAAAGTGGAGGGGAATCAGGAATATACCAGTCTGCTTTATGTGCCGTCCAAAGCACCGTGGGATTTGTTCAACCGCGATCAAAAACACGGTTTGAAGCTTTATGTACAACGGGTTTTCATCATGGATGACGCGGAAGTGTTCATGCCGAATTATCTGCGTTTTATGCGCGGTCTGTTAGACAGCAATGATTTGCCGCTAAACGTTTCCCGTGAAATTCTGCAGGACAATAAAACCACGGCGGCGTTGCGTAAGGCCTTGACGAAACGCGCTTTGCAAATGCTGGAAAAACTGGCGAAAGACGAGCCGGAAAAATACGCCTTGTTCTGGAAAGAATTCGGTTTGGTCTTGAAGGAAGGCGTAGGCGAAGATTTTGCCAACCGCGAACAAATTGCCAAATTATTCCGTTTCGCCTCCACTCATACGGACAGCAGCGAACAAACTGTGTCGTTGGAAGATTACATCGCTCGCATGAAAGAAGGGCAGAAAGCCGTTTATTACATTACCGCCGACAGTTACGTGGCGGCGAAAAACAGCCCGCACCTGGAATTATTCAATAAAAAAGGCATTGAAGTGTTGCTGCTTTCCGATCGTATCGACGAATGGATGTTGAGCTATTTAACGGAATTCGATGGCAAACCGCTGCAATCCATCACCAAAGCGGATTTGGATTTAGGCGATTTGGCGGACAAAGCCGAAGAAGAAAAAGAGAAAGCGCAGGACGAAGCCTTAAGCGGTTTCGTAGAACGGGTGAAAACCTTGCTGGGCGAACGAGTGAAAGATGTGCGTTTAACCCATCGTTTAACCGACACGCCGGCGGTGGTGTCAACGGATAACGATCAAATGACCACGCAAATGGCGAAATTGTTCGCGATGAGCGGTCAGCCGATGCCGGAAGTAAAATACACTTTTGAATTAAACCCGGATCACGATTTAGTGAAAAAAGTGGCGGCATTAACGGATGAATCCGCTTTTGCCAACTGGGTGGAATTGCTGCTGGAGCAAGCCATGTTGTCGGAACGCGGCACGCTGGATAATCCGGCTGCCTTTATTAAACGCGTGAATACCTTGCTTGCAGGCTAGATTTGGCGCATTATATGACCGTATTTTGCTGAAAATGAAGGTAAAGTGCGGTCATTTTTTTCGGTGTTTTTTCGGATTTTATCGGGTAATTAATGAAGAATTTTTTCTGTGTGACGGCAATGTTACTGCGTATGAAAAATGCGCAGGCGTTGTGTTCCGTATGTGAAAATTTTTTTACGATGAGAAAAAATCACCGATGCGCCCATAGCCAAAGAATGACGACAAAAATAAAATGCTGACTCAAACTCAAAGTACGCAAATCAAAGCCGGTCAAAACGGCTTATTGACTTTGTGTTATCAATCAAAATAATGGCAACTTTCATCGCATGGGGCAATATTCGGCAGGATTACCCGTTTCAACTGCTGCCGCCGGAACTGATTCCGGAACGCTTGCGTCAATCGGTTGAGCACCGATTCCAAGGGAATACGCGCGTTCGGCAACGTCATCGCTGCCGTCGGCTCGCTCATTTTCTGTTATGGCGGTTATGCCGGCAGGCTCAAATCGATACCGCATTTTTGTCGCAGATTTATTATACCGACAGCGGTCGTCCTGAATTTCCGTCGGAACATGTCGATTTTAACATTTCCCATTCCGGCGATTGGGTGGCGGTGATATTATCGGTTTCGTCCGCCAAACCGGTAGTGGGCATTGATATTGAAATGCCGAAAACGGAACGAAATTTCACCGCACTTTTGGCGCATTTCGCGCCGCAAGCGGAACAGCGTTGGCTGGCGCGACAAAGCAATGTCGCTGCGGGATTTTATCGTTGCTGGTGTTTGCGTGAAGCCGTGTTGAAATCCCAGGGTGTCGGCATTGTGAAACTGAGCGAAGTGCAACATTTTCCGAAGCGGCTGCAAATCCGTTCGGCGCATTGCCCCGCCGGTCGGTTGTTTTTTTCCGAAGAACTGCCGTTTTACCTCGCAGCGTTTGCCGCGGGAAACGAATTAAACGAGGCGCAATATTTTTACTGGTCGCCGCAAGGGCTTTGTTCGTATTCGCTCAAAAGTGCGGTCAAATATTTAGTCAATTTTTAGCCGAATACGCAAAAAATTTGTGACGTACCTCAAATTTCTCAATAAAAAATTCAAAATAGGCACGATTTTTTAGTATTCTTAGAACCGTTCTCAAATAAGGAAAAATCATGGCAGATGTCCAACAATTTAGTCAGAATGATATTGAAATTCTTAATGAGGAGCCACTTTATGATGGCTTTTTTCAATTAAAACGGATGCATTTTCGCCATAAACTGTTTGCCGGCGGCATGAGCGGCGAAGTGGTTCGCGAATTATTGGTGAAAGGCGCCGCTTCCGCCGTTATTGCTTATGATCCCGAGCGAGACGCGGTGATTTTAGTGGAACAAGTTCGTATTGGCGCCTATAATCCGGATTTGCCCGGTTCGCCTTGGTTGCTGGAACTGATTGCCGGTATGGTTGAAGAAGGCGAAATGCCGCAAGAAGTTGCCGTGCGTGAAAGTCAGGAAGAAGCCGGCGTCGAGGTGACAAATTTAACCCATGCCTTGAGTGTGTGGGACAGTCCGGGAGGCACGGTGGAACGTATTCATTTGTTTGCCGGCAAAGTGGATAGTTCGAAAGCCAAAGGCTTGCACGGGTTAGCGGAAGAGCATGAAGACATTAAAGTGCATGTGGTCACTCGGGAAACCGCTTATGAATGGGTTGAACGGGGTAAAGTGGATAACAGCATTGCCGTGTTAGGCTTGTTGTGGTTGCAACTCAATTATAAAAAATTGCAACAGGCTTGGTTGTAAAATGTGACGAATGTGGCATTTTTAGCAAAAATTTTGTACAGAAATATGATCTCTGTAACATTTTAGCATTTTAACAGGTGCAAATTTTTTTGAAGCGGATAATCTTGCGATTGCGATATTGGATGGGGAACAGGAGAATCCCATGATTAACACGTATCAATATGACACGGATTCGGATGAGATACGCATTCTACAAATCACCGATCCGCATTTATTTAAGGACGCCGGCAGCGAGTTATTGGGAATAAATACTTGCGCCAGCTTTAACCAGGTCTTAACGGAAATTCAGGCTTCGCCGTTTCAGGCGGATCTGGTTTTGGCGACGGGTGATTTGGTGCAGGACAGTTCGGATGAAGGTTATTTGCGCTTTTGCGAGATGGTGCAACCGCTGGGAAAACCGGTTTTCTGGTTGCCGGGCAATCATGATTTTCAGCCGAAAATGAACGAATTGCTGAATAAAAGTCACGGCAACATTTGTGCAAAAAAGCAGATTCTGGCAGGTGAGAAATGGCAGGTACTGTTACTGGACAGTCAGGTTTTCGGCGTGCCGCACGGCAGTTTGACGGAATATCAGTTGGATTGGCTGCACGATAAACTGAAAGCGGAACCGGCTCGTTATGCGCTGATTGCGTTGCATCATCATTTGCTTTCAACTCATTCCGCCTGGTTGGATCAACATAACCTGCGTAACGCCAATGAATTAGCGCAGATATTGGCGGAATTCAACAATGTGAAAGGCATTGTTTACGGACATATTCATCAGGCGGTAGACGGTATTTGGAACGGATACCGAGTGATGTCGACGCCTTCCACCTGTATTCAGTTTAAGCCGGATAGTAATCATTTTGAGCTGGATACGCTGCAACCCGGCTGGCGTGAAATTATTCTGCACGGCGACGGGCGAATTGAAACCTATGTTCGCCGTATTCAGCAAGCCAGTTTCTTACCGAATATGAGTGAAGACGGTTATTAATCCAAAGATCGGCTTGTCCGATCTTTTTGATTTAACGCAATTTTTGCGCTCATTACCCCTAAATGATTAAACTCTTCCGCCTCAATTTCCTACGACTTCCTAATAGCTTATGCTAGAATCTAGCATTATTTTAGGCCGGATTTTTTATGCTTCATCAACTTCAATTAGAACAAATCGCCTGCCAACGGGGCGATAAAGTTTTATTTACCGATTTGTCTTTAACTTTTAAATCGGGCGATTTCGTGCAAATTGAAGGGCATAACGGTATAGGTAAAACCAGTCTGTTACGCATTATTACGGGATTGGCGCAGCCGTTAACGGGCCGTGTGCAATGGAACGGTGAGGATATTTCCCTGTGTCGCGAACAATTTCACACGGATTTATTGTATTTAGGCCATCTTTCCGGCGTGAAGCCCGAATTAACCGCGTGGGAAAATTTGCGCTTTTACCAAAAAATTTCCGCCTGTGAGCAAAGCGAATCGGCATTATGGCAGGCGCTGGAAATGGTGGGATTGGCGGGGCGTGAAGATATTGCCGCCGGCCGGCTTTCCGCCGGGCAGCAAAAACGTATTGGGCTAGCCCGTTTGTGGTTATCGCAAGCGCCGTTGTGGATTTTGGATGAGCCTTTTAATGCCATCGATAAACACGGCGTAAGCGTGCTGACGGAACATTTTGAACGGCATGTGAAAAACGGCGGTATCGTGATTTTAACCAGTCATCAGGATGTACCGAGCCGGATACTGCATAAAGTGCGGTTAGATTTTTACAAGTTTTTGGAATAAGCCATGCTATTTGTTGAAATTATCAAGCGGGAACTGCGTATCGCCATGCGGAAAAGGGCGGAAATTCTGAATCCGTTATGGTTTTTTTTGATCGTGATTACTTTGTTTCCGCTGGTTGTCGGGCCGGATCCCAACTTGCTTGCCAAAATTGCGGGCGGCGTGGCTTGGGTGGCGGCATTGCTTTCCGCCTTGCTGTCCTTTGAGCGCTTATTCCGGGACGATTTTATCGACGGTTCGCTGGAACAGTTGATGTTAACTTCGCAACCCTTGGCGTTGGTGGCGTTGGCGAAAGTGGCGGCGCATTGGATGTTGACGGGATTGCCGTTGATTTTGCTGTCGCCGGTTGCGGCTTTATTGCTGTCTCTGGATGCGCATATTTGGTGGGCATTGGCATTGACTTTATTCATTGGTACGCCGGCGCTGAGTTGTATCGGGGCGATCGGCGTGGCATTAACCGTAGGATTGCGCAAGGGCGGCGTATTATTAAGCCTGTTGGTGGTTCCGCTGTTTATCCCGATTTTGATTTTTTCGGCGTCCGTATTGGATGCCGCAACGTTAAATTTGCCTTATCGGGGGCAACTTGCGATTCTTGCTGCGATAACGGTCGCTTCGTTAACGTTTGCGCCTTTTGCCGTTGCGGCGGCGTTACGCGTAAGTTTGGATAATTAAAAGGAAAAATGTTCATGTGGAAATGGTTACATCCTTATGCTAAACCTGAAACTCAGTATCGCCTGTGCGGCAAGCTCAGTCCGTTTTTTGCGGTTCTGACCGCGTTGCTGCTCGGTATCGGTCTGGTATGGGGCTTGGCGTTTGCACCCGCCGATTATCAACAAGGTAACAGTTTCCGGATTATGTACGTGCATGTGCCGTCGGCGATTTGGTCGATGAGCATTTACGTCGCCATGGCGTTGGCGGGCATGATTGGTTTAGTCTGGCAGATTAAACAGGCGCACCTGTCCATTATCGCGATGGCGCCGATTGGCGCGGTGTTTAACTTTTTGGCGCTGGCAACCGGCTCAATTTGGGGGAAACCGATGTGGGGAACCTGGTGGGTGTGGGATGCGCGTTTAACCGCTTCATTGATCTTGTTTTTTCTATATCTTGGCGTCATGGCGCTGTATTCTTCGTTTCAGGATCGCAACGCCGGCATGAAAGCCACCGCTATTTTGTGTATTGTCGGGGTCATTAATATCCCGATTATTCATTTTTCGGTAGAATGGTGGAACACCTTGCATCAGGGCGCCAGCATTACGAAATTTGAGAAGCCTTCTATTGCCACGCCGATGTTGATTCCGTTGATTTTCAGTATTTTCGGGTTTATGGCGTTAACCGTTTGGCTGATATTGGTGCGTTATCGTAACGCCTTATTGCGCGAAGACATTAAACGTCCGTGGGTACGCGCGCTGGCGAAATAAAAGTGCGGTCAAAAAAAGCAACGTTTTTTGAACGTTGGCTTTGCCAACGGTGGCGAAGCCATAAGTAATCGCACCGGCGATTACGCATAAAATTTTAAACGTTTTTTGGGGAGAGAAAGATGTTTTTCCAATCTTGGAGTGATTTTTTAAATATGGGCGGCTACGGGTTTTACGTTTGGCTGTCCTACGGGGTGTCGCTGGCGGCGATTGTCGGCTTGATTGTACAAAGTTATCGAGGCAAGAAAACCATTCTTGCGGAAGTGAAACGCGAACTGGCGCGCGAACAACGATTACAGGCGAATAAAACGAGAGGCGGTTTATGAATCCGAGACGTAAATCCAGATTGAAAGTCGTATTGTTTATTTTGCTCGGCGTGTCTGTCGCCGCGGGATTGATGATGTATGCGTTGCGTTCGAATATCGATTTGTTCTATACGCCGTCGGAAGTGGTGAACGGCAAACAAAACGATGCCAGTCAGAAACCGGAAGTCGGCCAGCGTATTCGGGTGGGCGGTATGGTGGTGGCCGGTTCGGTGAAACGTGATGCAAAAAGCCTTAAAGTGCGGTTTGATGTGAATGATATCGGTCCGTCCATTACCGTGGAATATGAAGGCATTTTGCCGGATTTATTCCGTGAAGGGCAGGGCATTGTTGCCCAGGGCACATTAATTGAACCGACGGTTCTGCAGGCTTCCGAAGTGTTGGCTAAGCATGATGAAAACTATGTTCCGCCGGAATTGGGCGAACAAATGGAAAAAGTACATAAGCCGATGGGGGTCAGCAATGCTGATCTGAAAGGGGAAAGCGAGCGGGATCAACAGCAAAAAGAGAACCAATAATGATTGCGGAATTAGGTAATTATGCGCTTGCGCTCAGTTTAGCCGTGTCGGTTTTCCTGGCGGTTTTGCCTTTGTGGGGCGCCGAAAGAGGCAACGTTCAATTCATGGCATTGGCGCGTCCGATGACATACGGCTTGTTTTTGTCGCTTACCGTGGCTTTCGGCGCATTGTTTTATGCGTTCGCCGTGAATGATTTCAGCGTGCAATATGTGGTGAATAACTCTAACTCCAATTTACCGTTGCAATATCGTTTGTCCGCGGTATGGGGTTCGCACGAAGGTTCATTGTTACTTTGGATTTGGATGCTGACCTTATGGGGCGCCGCCGTTGCGTTGTTCAGTAAACGGTTACCGCAGGAAGCGGTGGCGCGGGTATTGGGCATTATGGGAATTATCAGTATCGGTTTCCTGTTATTTGTGCTGTTTACTTCCAATCCGTTTACCCGAACCTTTCCGGATTTCCCGGTGGACGGGCGTGAGTTGAATCCGTTACTGCAGGATGTGGGATTAATTTTCCATCCGCCTTTACTGTATATGGGCTATGTGGGTTTTTCTGTGGCCTTTGCTTTTTCCATTGCCTCATTAATGACGGGAAAACTGGATACCGCCTGGGCGCGCTGGTCCCGTCCGTGGACGATGGCGGCCTGGATCTTTTTAACTTTAGGTATCGTGCTCGGTTCCTGGTGGGCGTATTACGAACTCGGCTGGGGCGGCTGGTGGTTCTGGGATCCGGTGGAAAACGCCTCGCTGATGCCCTGGTTGGCGGGAACGGCGTTACTACATAGTTTAGCGGTCACGGAAAAACGCGGCGCTTTCAAAGCATGGACCGTGTTATTGGCGATTTTAGCTTTCTCGCTTTGTTTGCTCGGTACGTTTTTAGTGCGTTCCGGCATTTTGGTTTCCGTGCATGCCTTTGCTTCGGATCCGACCCGCGGACTGTATATTTTAGCGTATCTCGTGGTGGTAATCGGCGGTTCGTTGACCTTATATGCCTTTAAAGGCAATCGGATTCGATCCCGCGATAACTCGGAACGTTATTCGCGCGAAAGCATGTTGTTACTCAATAATATCCTTTTAATGACCGCACTTTCCGTAGTGTTGCTAGGTACGTTATTGCCCTTGGTGCATAAGCAATTGGGATTGGGCACCATTTCGATCGGTGCGCCGTTTTTTGATCAGATGTTCCTGATTATCTGTACGCCGTTTGCGTTGCTGTTGGGAATCGGCCCGTTGGTGAAATGGCGACGGGATCAGTTCTCGGCTATTCGCACGCCGGTAGTTGTCAGCGTTATTCTCATGGCATTATTGGGTTTCGGTTTGCCATTACTGTTACAACACAAATTAACGGTTTCCGCCGTGTTAGGCGTGATGATGGCGGTCATTATTGTGTTACTCAGTTTGTATGAATTGTATCAACGCGCGACTCATCGTTGCGGATTCTGGGCGGGGCTGACCAAATTATCCCGCTCTCACTGGGGGATGATTGCCGCTCATTTAGGGGTGGCGATGACTATCTGGGGCGTCGCTTTCAGCCAGAATTACAGCGTTGAGCGTGATGTGCGCATGAAAGTGGGGGACAGCGTGCAAATTGAAGATTATCGTTTTGAATTCAAAGGTATTACCGAAGCAAACGGTCCGAACTATGCCGGCGGCAAAGCGCAAGTGGATGTTTTTGTCGGCGATAAGCAGGAAGCCGCGTTGTTTGCCGAAAAACGCTTTTATACCGTCAGCAAAATGACGATGACGGAAGCGGCGATTGATTGGGGATTTACCCGCGATCTTTATGTGGCCTTAGGTGAAAGCCTGGGAGACGGTTCCTGGGCGTTGCGCTTGTATTACAAACCTTTTGTCCGTTGGATTTGGTTCGGCGGTCTGTTTATGGCGTTGGGCGGATTGCTTTGCATGAGCGATCGTCGTTATCGTTTCTCAAAAATAGTTAAAGAAAAAAATAAATGAATAAAAAACTGTTCTTACCTCTCATTGTTTTTCTGGGGCTGGTTATCGCTTTTGTGGTGCAATTACAGCGTAATGCGCAGGGAGACGATCCCAAAGCGTTGGAAAGTGCGCTGGTGGGAAAACCGATACCGTTCCGTCAAATGACGGATTTATTTGAAAATAAACCATTGGGCAAGGAAATATTCCAACAGGGCAAACCGATTTTAGTTAACGTGTGGGCTACTTGGTGCCCGACTTGTTATGCGGAGCACCAATATCTGAACGAACTGGCGAAACAAAATGTGCCCATTATCGGCATCAATTATAAAGATCAATCCGATAAAGCCATTAAATGGTTAAAAGATTTGAACAATCCTTATCAGGTCGTGATTAACGATGAAAAAGGTGCATTGGGGCTGGATCTCGGCGTATACGGCGCACCGGAAACCTTCGTGCTGGACGGCAACGGAGTGATTCATTATCGTTATGCCGGCGATGTTAACGAAAAAGTTTGGACTCAGACTTTAAAGCCTCTGTATGATAAATTGGCGAGAGAAAACTAATGCAAAAAATAATGATTTTTTTGACCGCACTTTTGCTGTCCTGCACGGGATTTGCCGCCATCGACGCGCTGAATTTTCAATCGGCTCGGCAGGAAGAGGATTATCACACGCTCACGCAGGAATTGCGCTGTCCGCAATGTCAGAACAATAATATTGCCGACAGTAATGCGCAAATTGCCGTGGATATGCGCGCCAAGGTTTTCGAACTTTTGCAGGAAGGCAAAACCAAACGGGACGTGGTGAACTACATGGTGGAACGTTACGGCCATTTCGTCACTTATAACCCGCCGCTGACGCCGGCGACTTTGTTGCTTTGGGTATTGCCTTGTGCGTTTGTGGTATCGGGCGCATGGTTTGTAATGCGTCGGAAAAAAGCCCGACCGACTGACAAAGCGAATCAGCAAAGTGCGGTCAACAATCCGGAGAATTTGGATGATTCGGAACGCCGACGTTTACAATCTATTTTAAACGAGAAGGAATAATATGAATTTTTGGCTGAGCGGCATATTGCTGACGTTAGTGATTGCGCTGATTTGTTTTTATCCTTTGCTGAGAAAAACAACCCGAGCCTCGCAGGTGAAACGTGATACGCTAAATAAAGCGTTTTACCTGGATCGTTTGCGAGAAATCGAACGTGATGTGCAACAAGGGTTGGTGGATGATCCCGAACAGGTTAAAATTGAATTGCAGAAAAATTTGTTGGAGGATATTCCGCCCGAAAGTGCGGTCAATTTTGAGGACAAATTTTACGGCAAATTATGGTTTGTTTCAGGTTTTTTGAGCTTGCTGATTATTGCCGGCGCGATTTATTTTAAAATTGGTGCCTGGCAGGCGCAGGATATGCTCGCTAAAACTTATGAGAAGCTGCCTTATTTTTATGAGCGGGTGAAAGACGAAGATAATAATCCGTTAACGGATCAGGAATTGCAACAATTTGCCACGGCGTTGCGGATAAAATTGCAGAACGATCCGAATGATGCGAAAAGCTGGTGGTTGCTCGGACAAATCGGTATGTCGCTAAATAACGGCAATTTAGCTTTCGACGCTTATGGAAAAGCGGCAAAATTAGAACCTGAAAATACGGAATATAAGCTTTCTTATGCTAGAATTCTCATGATGTCTGATGATACGAATGAGAAAATGCGCGGAGAAGAATTACTGAAAGAGGTAATTCGCCGTGATCATACCAATCTGCAGGCACTGAGTTTGCTGGCTTTTTACTATTTCTCAAAGGAAGATTACAAAATGGCGGCAGTTACATGGACGATGATGCTTAAGCTGATGCCGGAAGACGATGCGCGCCGCGAGCTGATTGAAAAATCGATCCGTTCCGCTCGAGATGCCATTGCAGAACAAACTGAAGAGAAAAAAGAAAAATAAGGATGGAAAAATGAAGTCGGGTGTAAAAATTATTCTTGCTTTGTTAATCTTATTCCCTGTGTCGAGCATGGGCCAAACGAATTCGACGGAATGCACCTTTATTGCGAAAGGCAGCATGGATAAGTTGGATCCGAATCGTTCCGAAGACATGAAACGAATGGCGGAGAGTATCGAGCTGGAAGTCTATAATATACATCAAGATTATTATTCGCATACGGTATATCAGTCCGGTGCCGGTATTTGTCGCGGATATCGTAATCAGACCGGCGTGGATTTGACGGATTCGACCACTTATTATCTTCCTAATCCGGAAGAATACTATGCTATCATTATTCGGGCGAATGTTTCGATTTTAAATAAAATTAAAGGCATGCAATATACGACGGTTTTTAATATTAAGGCGAAAGATATTTTAGACAAACTCCGTCAGGATGAAACGGAAACCGGCGAATATAAAGCGAAAATCAATGTACGGGAACGTGCGGATGTCTTATCTGATATCGTGTGTCAGTAAGGAGGAAGTGATGCGTAATTATTTTATCTTGGGAGCGGTTTGTTTATGTGCGGCCTGTTCGTCACCGGTTGAAAATCACCCGCAAGCGCCGTTAGATATGCAAGCTGTGCAGGAATACAATAACAAAGTTTATTCCGGCAATACCGTGCCGAAAGATCAGCGGGTAACAGCGCCTAAACGCGTAGATAATCCGCTTAATCAAAGTGATAAATATCCGCGGGTTTCGCAAGGAACCGCCCGAGTTCAACCTCATATCGGGGTAGGCGTGGGGATTGGGCGATATGATCACTGGGATCGTCACTATCCTTGGTAATCAAGGATAAATTCTAGAAATGCCGCAGTAACTTGCGGCATTTTATTTCAAGAACCCTGTACTTGAATTCAAGAAAATTAAGGCGTAGCATACTTCACAAATTTTATTTTTGATCATGAATAAATGAAGCCGACCATCTTATTTTTTGATTCGGGTGTTGGAGGATTTAGTGTTTACAGCGAAGTTAAATCCTTGCTGCCTGATTGCCATTATCTGTATTGCTTTGATAATGCATTTTTCCCTTATTCCGAAAGAAGTGAAGAAACACTGATTGAACGAGTATTAAAAATTTGTACAACAATCAATATGCGTTATCCGCTCGATCTTATCGTTATTGCGTGTAATACGGCAAGCACGGTAGTCTTACCGAGTCTGCGTCAAATCTTTTCTATCCCTATCGTCGGTACGGTACCGGCCATTAAACCGGCGGCGGCGGTTTCACAAACCAAGCGTATCGGATTGCTTGCAACCAAAGGTACGGTTAAACGTGAGTATGTCGATGCATTGATTGCGCAATATGCCTTGAATTGCCGGGTGGAACGATTGGGATCAACCGTATTGCCCGAAATCGCCGAGCAAAAAATCAAAGGCAATTCGGTTGATTTGCTATTGTTAAAAAAAGAATTGCAAGCTTGGGAGAGTTTGTCCGATCTTGATACCGTGATTTTAGGATGCACACATTTCCCACTAATTAAAGAAGAAATTCAAATGTGCTTGCCGCAGGTGAAATTCTTTTTAGACCCGGGCTGTGCTATTGCTAAAAGGGTAAAATCATTGCTAGAAAATAGTAAAGTGCGGTCAAAAAAAGAGAAGAATAATTGTGTTTTCTATACGAAGCACTTTAATTTTGAACAACAATTTCATCAAGTCTTAAGAAGATGGGGATTTGATGAATTGGAATTATTGAAAATTGATTAAAATTACAGCAAAAGTGAACAATAGATAAACAATTGAATCTTTTTTGACATTTTTTTACAAAAACCACTTGCAAAGGCGGCGAAAACTCCTATAATACGCCCCACACAACGAC
>CAUTMS010000006.1:0-160202 GCA_963539805.1 uncultured Actinobacillus sp.
TAGGCCCTTATAGGGTTGCCTAAAAACCGCACGTTCCACGTGCGGATTGTTATTTACGGTTTTGTGATAATGTACAACTCTTTTTTCAGCCTAAGGATAAATTATGCAAACCTTACTTAAAATTACCCGTTTCTTCAGCAAAACTTTCGCCTTGTGGGTGCTGGTTTTCGCTTATCTGGCTTTTCAGTTTCCCGACACTTTCAAACCGCTGAAAGACGCCATTCCGTATTTGCTCGGTTTAGTGATGTTCGGTATGGGAATTACGCTGACGTTCAATGATTTCGGCGAAGTGTTCAGACATCCTAAATCCGTGATGATCGGCGTGGTCGGACAGTTTCTGATTATGCCGTCCATTGCATTCTGCCTGGCAAAAGCCTTTAATTTACCACCGGATTTAGCCGTCGGCGTGATTTTAGTCGGCGCTTGCCCGGGCGGCACGTCTTCAAATGTGATGACCTATCTGGCGAAAGGCAATACGGCGTTATCCGTCGCCTGCACGACCATTTCCACGTTGCTGGCGCCGCTGCTGACGCCGATTATTTTCTACCTGCTGGCCAGTCAGTGGTTGGAAATCGATGCCGCGGCGATGTTCGTTTCCGTGCTGAAAATGGTGCTGTTTCCGATTTTCTTAGGCTTGGTCGTGCGCGCCCTGTTTAAAAAACAAATCAGCCAAATGAGCCAAACCATGCCGTTGGTTTCCGTGATTTCCATCGTGTTAATTCTGGCGGCGGTCGTTGCGGTGAGCAAAGACAAAATCGTGGAATCCGGTTTATTGATTTTCAGCGTCGTGGTGTTACATAACTGTCTGGGATATCTGACAGGTTTTGCGGCGGCGAAATTACTCGGCTTGAATATTGCGGACAGCAAAGCCGTTTCCATTGAAGTCGGTATGCAGAATTCAGGTTTGGGCGCCGCCTTGGCCGCTGCGCATTTCAATCCGGTTGCCGCCGTGCCGAGCGCCGTGTTCAGCTTCTGGCATAATGTATCCGGCCCGATCCTCGCCAATATTTTTTCGAATATGAAAAATAACGACGGTAAAGACGACGAAGCCAAATAACCCCGTTTAAAAGTGCGGTCAAAAAATTGATCGAATTTTGACCGCACTTTTCTTCTTCTCTTGAATTTCTTCGAACATTCCCCCATATTTCTTGTCGAATCAGGTGATTAATTTCTTATTTTTATTTAGGAAGGAATGTAATGAAAAAAATCAAAAGCGTAAAATTTACTTTAACGGCATTAGCGTTGGGGTTAACCTCAACTTTCAGCATGGCGGATTTACCGCCGTTGGTGGAAAACGCTGCGTTACCGGCACCGGTTATGACGAACAGTCTGGCGCCGATGTTGGAACGCGTGTTGCCGGCGGTAGTGTCCATTTCGGTGGAAGGAACGCAAAAAGCCAATCAACGTAAATTCGATATTCCGGAAGAATTTCGTTTTTTCTTCGGCGATGACTTTTTTGGCGACGGACGATCTTCATCACGCAAATTCAGAGGCATGGGCTCTGGCGTGATTATTAATGCGGAGAAAGGCTATGTGATCACCAATAACCACGTAATAGACGGCGCCGATAAAATCACTGTGGCATTGAATGACGGCCGCGAATTCAAAGCCAAAGTGCTGGGCAAGGATTCTCAATCCGATGTGGCGTTGGTGCAGATTGAAAATCCGAGCAAACTGACCGCCATTAAATTAGCGGATAGCGATAAATTGCGAGTCGGGGATTTTGCCGTGGCGATTGGTAATCCGTTTGGAGTCGGACAAACGGCGACATCGGGCATTATTTCCGCTTTGGGACGTTCCACCGGTTCGGACAGCGGGGCTTATGAAAACTATATTCAAACCGATGCGGCGGTGAATCAGGGAAATTCAGGCGGTCCGTTGGTCAATCTGAACGGGGAATTAATCGGTATCAATACCGCCATTATTTCGCCGAGCGGCAGTAATGCGGGCATCGCCTTTGCCATTCCGTCCAACATGGTGAATAATCTGGTGCAGCAAATTATCGAATTCGGCGAAGTCAGACGCGGTCAGCTGGGCATTAAAGGCGGCGAACTTAATGCGGATTTAGCGAAAGCCTTTAATGTGGACGCGCAACGCGGCGCTTTTGTCAGCGAAGTGATGCCGGGTTCGGCGGCGGAAAAAGCCGGAATTAAAGCGGGCGATGTCATCACCGAATTAAACGGTCAACGCATTTCCAGCTTTGCCGAATTACGCGCTAAAATCGCCACTTCCGGCGCCGGTAAACAGTTGGAATTGACCTTGTTGCGCGAAGGCAAAACGGAAAAAGTGAAGGTAACGTTACAGGCGGAAGACGGCAAACTGGCACAAAGTAATGATTCCGAAAGCACCGCGATTGCTGCGTTGGAGGGCGCGGAGCTGCACAACGGCAAAGACGGCATAGAAATTAAAGAGGTGAAAGCCAATTCGCCGGCCGCCGCGCGCGGCTTAAAAGCGGGCGACGTGATTATCGGCGTAAACCGTCAATCCGTGAAGACCATTGAGGATTTACGTAAAATCCTGGAAGGTAAACCGTCCGCCGTTGCTTTGAATATTGTACGCGGCGACAGCAATTTCTATTTATTAATCCAATAAAAGTTCGTTTTGTCATAACTCGATTGGAATGAAAGTGCGGTAAAAAACGTGAATGTTTTTGACCGCACTTTTTGTATTTTCCGAATATCGCTTTTGACAAAGCGGACTTGCATTTCATAAATTGATCGCATAATCTCAGGGAGATCGTCAAATTCGGACGATCGCACCAGAAGGAAAAAATTATGCACAAACACTTCATTAAACCTTTCTTATTAAGTACGTTGGCTGTGGCGGTTTCTCTGGCCGCTTTGCCGATTTCGGCGCAGACGGTTCAACCGGCGGCACAACCTGATGCGACGGTTGCCGCCGCCCAGCGTTACGACAGCGCAAACGATATTTTTCATCCGGTTTACGGCAAACACGGCATGGTCGCCTCCGAACAGGAACTTGCCACCCAAGTGGGGTTGGATATCCTGAAACAGGGCGGTAATGCGGTGGATGCGGCGGTCGGTGTCGGTTTTGCGCTGGCGGTGGTATTGCCGAATGCGGGCAATATCGGCGGAGGCGGCTTTATGGTATTACATGACGCCAAATCCGGACAGGATTTTACCGTGGATTTTCGCGAAATGGCGCCGGTTAAAGCTTCCAAAGATATGTATTTGGACGACAAAGGCAACGTAGTCGACGGCAAATCCCTTTATACCCACTTGGCCGTGGGCGTGCCGGGCACCGTGGCGGGCATGGAATATGCGCTGAAAAAATGGGGTTCGCTACCGCTGAATAAAGTGTTGGCGCCCGCTATAAAATTGGCGGAAGAGGGCATTCCCGTCAGCCTGACTTTAGCAAAAACCTTACAGACTGAGAAAGACACCCTCGGTAAATGGGAAAGCAGTAAAAAGATTTTCTTTAAAAACGGTGAACCGCTTGCCGCCGGTGAATTACTGGTGCAAAAGGATCTGGCGAAATCGTTGAAACAGATTGCTCAACAGGGTGCCGACGCTTTTTATCGCGGGGATATTGCCGCTAAGATCGTCGCGGAAATGGAAAAACACGGCGGGCTGATCAGCCTTGAAGATATGAAAAATTATCAGGCGGTGGAACGTCAACCGATTGTGGGAACCTATCGCGGTTATAAAGTCGTCACTATGCCGCCGCCGAGTTCGGGCGGCGTGCACTTGGTGCAGATTCTGAATATGCTGGAAAATTATCCGTTATCGGAATACGGCGTCAACAGTGCGAAAACGATTCATGCCTTAGCGGAAACCATGAAACTGGCTTATGCTGATCGTTCGGAATATCTGGGCGATCCGGATTTCGTCAAGGTGCCGGTGAAAGGATTGGTGTCGAAAGATTATGCCAAATCCTTAATCGGCGGTATTAAAGATAATGTCGCTAAACCGGCTTCCGACATCAAACCGGGTAAACCGCAGCCTTATGAAAGCGATCAGACCACCCATTATTCCGTGATGGACGAGAAAGGCAATGCCGTGGCGGTGACTTACACGCTGAACACCAATTTCGGCACCGGCATTGTGGCGGAAGGCACGGGAATTTTGCTGAATAACGAAATGGACGATTTTTCCGTTAAACCGGGCGTTGCCAACGCGTACGGCTTGATCGGCGGCGAATCTAATGCGATTGCCGCGAAAAAACGTCCGCTATCTTCGATGACCCCGACTATTGTGGTGAAAGACGCTAAACCTTGGTTGGTCACCGGTAGTCCGGGCGGTGCGCGCATTATTACTACCGTGTTGCAAAGTATCCTGAATACGGTGGATCACGGCATGAACCCGGCGGAAGCCATTGTCACGCCTCGGGTGCATCATCAATGGTTGCCGGACGAACTGCGGGTAGAGGAAGGGCTGAGCCCGGATACGTTAACGTTGCTGAATGGCATGGGTTATACCATTAAAGAAAAAGCGCCGATGGGCCGAATTCAGATTATTCAGGCGGATGCCGACGGCTTTTACGGCTATTCCGATCCCCGTAATCCGGACGGCAAAACTCTCGGTTATTAAACCCTGATCATAATAAAAGTGCGGTCGGTTTTTGGCCTGTTTTTTGTGACAAAACGCCAAAACCGATCGCAATTTTTAACGGCTTCTGATGAGCAATAAATTCGCTTTGCGTTTATTACAAAAAATTCTTCGGTATTATGTAGCAGTTGCACAAACATTTAATATTTTCGTAGGGGCGGGGTTTATCCCCGCCCGAATCTCATTCAAATATCAGGGCTTACGGGCGGGGATAAACCCCGCCCCTACATAAATTTTCCTAAAATTGACTTTTGTGCAACTGCTAATAATACCGAAATTCTTTTAAAAAATTGACCGCACTTTTGAGTTAACCGTTGACAATCAGTTTTTCATGGATTGTACCGGCGCGGGAATGCGTCCGCCGCGGTTGACGAACACTTCGCAGGAACCTTCCTTCACGGGCATAATCGGTGCGTAACCGAGCAAACCGCCGAATTCTACGCTTTCCCCCACGTTTTTACCGGTGACCGGAATAATACGCACGGCGGTGGTTTTGCCGTTGATCATGCCGATTGCCGCTTCATCGGCGATAATGCCGGAAATCGTGTGCGCCGGCGTGCTGCCCGGTACGGCGATCATGTCCAGACCGACGGAACAAACCGCCGTCATGGCTTCCAGTTTATCCAGCGTGAGGATACCGCTTTCCGCTGCGGCGATCATGCCTTCGTCTTCGGAAACCGGAATAAACGCACCGCTTAACCCGCCGACGGCACTGGACGCCATCATGCCGCCTTTTTTTACGGCGTCATTTAACAGCGCAAGGGCGGCTGTGGTGCCGTGGGTACCGCAAACGGTTAAGCCCATGGTTTCTAAAATGCGCGCCACGGAATCGCCGATAGCCGGCGTAGGGGCAAGCGATAAATCCAGGATACCGAACGGAATGTTCAGCATTTTAGCCGCTTCCTGACCGATTAATTCGCCTACGCGGGTAATTTTAAAGGCGGTTTTTTTGACGACTTCCGCCACTTCCGTTAACGTAGTGGCACGGGAATTTGCCAGCGCTTCTTTTACCACGCCAGGGCCTGATACGCCCACGTTAATCACCGCATCCGCTTCGCCGCAACCGTGGAAAGCGCCCGCCATAAAAGGATTGTCTTCCACGGCATTACAGAACACCACGATTTTGGCACAGCCGAATCCTTCCGGCGTAATGTTTGCCGTTTGTTTGATGATTTCGCCCGCCAGTTTCACCGCATCCATGTTAATTCCTGCGCGGGTAGAACCGATATTGACGGAGCTGCAGACGATGTCCGTGGTTTTCATGGCTTCCGGAATGGAACGAATCAGCACTTCGTCCGAAGGCGACATCCCTTTTTGCACCAGTGCCGAAAAGCCGCCGATAAAGGATACGCCGATGGCTTTTGCCGCGCGATCTAAAGTTTGCGCAACGGAGACGTAAGAATCCGATTTGGTCGCCGCCGCAATTTGGGCGATAGGCGTGACGGAAATGCGCTGGTTCACAATAGGTACGCCGTATTTGGCGGAAAGAATTTGTGCGGTTTTAACCAGATCTTTGCCGACGGAAGTGATTTTTTGGTAAATATTTCGGTTTAATTGATCAATATCGCGGCTGATGCAGTCATGCAGGTCGATACCGACGGTAATGGTGCGTACGTCGAAATTTTGATCCGCTACCATGCGAATGGTTTCGAGAATTTCATTGGATTGAATGCTCATTTTTTACCTCTAAATCCGGTGCATGGCTTTGAAGATCTCTTCGTTTTGCAAACGAATGTCAAGGGCCAGATTGCTACTTTCCCGGGCAAAAGTTTCCGCCAGTTCGGGAAAGGATTTCGGACATTTTGTCGTATCCACCAGAATAATCATGGTGAAATAATCGTCCATTAACTGCTGGCTGATATTCATGATATTGATTTGGTTGTCCGCCAGGATTTTAGCGACATCGTAAACGATACCGATGCGATCTTTACCGATAACCGTAATCACTGAGTTTGACATAATAATATCCTTATTGAATAACTGAATTCGGGGAGAGAGTATAGCAAATTTTTGATTTTGTAAGAAAGCCGGACGGGCGCTAAAGTGCGGTGAAAATTTTGTATGTTTTCGATCTCGATTTTACCCGCGATTCGGCGTATAATACGCGCCAGTTTTTCCGCGGCGAAAAAGCTGTATGTCCGGAATCAAATCGAGAATAATCACTTAAAAAATAACTGACGGAGTAATCAATGTCTAGAAGATTAAGAAGAACCAAAATCGTATGTACGATGGGTCCTGCGACCGATAAAGGCAATAACCTTGAGAAAATCATTGCCGCGGGTGCGAACGTTGTACGTATGAATTTCTCCCACGGCACGCCGGAAGATCATATCGGTCGCGCTAATAAAGTTCGTGAAATTGCGAAAAAATTAGGCAAACATGTTGCGATTTTAGGCGACTTGCAAGGTCCTAAAATCCGCGTTTCCACGTTTAAAGAAGGCAAAATTTTCTTAAGTATCGGTGATAAATTTATTTTAGACGCTGATTTACCAAAAGGCGAAGGTAATCAGGAAGCGGTCGGCTTGGACTACAAAACCTTACCGCAGGATGTGGTGCCCGGCGATATTCTGTTATTGGACGACGGTCGCGTTCAGTTAAAAGTGTTGTCTACCGAAGGGGCGAAAGTGTTCACTGAAGTAACGGTAGGCGGTCCTTTGTCAAATAACAAAGGTATCAACAAATTGGGCGGCGGTTTGTCGGCGGACGCATTAACCGAAAAAGATAAAGCGGACATCATTACTGCGGCACGTATCGGCGTCGATTACCTGGCGGTATCATTCCCGCGTTCAAGTGCGGATTTAAACTACGCCCGCGAATTGGCGGAAGCGGCCGGTTTAAAAGCGAAAATCGTAGCGAAAGTGGAACGTGCGGAAACCGTTGCCAGCGACGAAGCGATGGATGATATTATCCTGGCTTCGGATGTAATTATGGTTGCCCGCGGCGACTTAGGTGTGGAAATCGGCGATCCCGAATTGGTCGGCGTTCAGAAAAAATTGATCCGTCGTTCGCGTCAGTTAAACCGCGTAGTTATTACCGCGACCCAAATGATGGAATCGATGATTAGTAATCCGATGCCGACCCGTGCGGAAGTGATGGACGTAGCGAATGCCGTATTGGACGGTACCGATGCCGTGATGCTTTCGGCGGAAACCGCAGCGGGTCAATATCCTTCCGAAACGGTGGCGGCCATGGCGAAAGTGGCGCTGGGTGCGGAAAAAATGCCAAGTATCAACGTGTCTAAACACCGTATGGATGTTCAATTTTCTACTATCGAAGAATCGGTAGCGATGTCCGCTATGTATGCGGCAAACCATATGAAAGGCGTTGCGGCGATTATTACCTTGACCAACAGCGGTCGCACGGCGCGTTTAATGTCACGTATCAGTTCCGGTTTACCGATTTTTGCGTTGTCACGTCACGAATCGACCCTGAATTTATGCGCACTGTATCGTGGTGTAACGCCGATTCTGTTCGAACACGAATCCCGCACCGTACACAGTGCGAAAGAAGCGGTTAACCTGCTGAAAGAAAAAGGTTTCTTGGTTTCGGGCGATTTGGTGCTGCTCACTCAAGGTGACGCATTAGGCACGTCAACCAACTTATGCCGTACTTTAATTGTTGAATAATTCGGCAATAAAATATGCAAAGGGAGCGGATTAAATCGGCTCCCTTTTTCTTTGGTAAGCCAAATGAAGATTGCCGACGAAAAAATAGTGAAAAAATCGCCCGCACTTTTCCATGAAAGGTTAAAAGTGCGGGCGATTTTTTAATTGTTTTCTTACGCCGTCCGACAAGCGGAAAGATGAAATTCCCGATTGTGGAACTGGTGTAAGGTGCCGCGATGTCCGATACTCAGCACAATCATATTCGGCAGTTTTTTACGGATTTTATCATACAAAATGAATTCCGTCGGTTCGTCCAATGCCGAAGTGGTTTCATCCAGGAAAACAATGTCGGGCTTGGTCAGAAAAATCCGGATAAAGGCAACCCGTTGCAATTCGCCCGGAGACAGAATCGCCTGCCAATCGTTTTCCTGATCAAGCGCCGTAATATAATGTTCTAAACGGCATTTTTGCATATAGCGTTCCAGCTCGGGGTGATGCGGATCGATATTTGGGTAGCAAATTGCCTCCCGCAATGATCCTTGCGGCATATAAGGACGTTGCGGTAAAAACAGAATATTGGCGTTACACGGACGTTCGCAATGACCGAAAGTAGCAAAAGGATAAATTCCCGCAATTGCTTTCAGCAAGGTCGTTTTGCCGGCGCCGGACGGGCCTTGAATCAGTAAGGCGTCGCCCGCTTTTAAGCTGAGATTAATATGTCGTAACAAGGGTTCGCCCCGCTGATCGCACAAACCGAAATCCGTTAAACGAATGCCCGAACCGCATTCGACGGGAGAGAAAATTTGGTTGTCGTCGAGATAATCCAGCTTGCTCATAAACCCGTGCAGACGGTTTAACCGCGCCTGATACAGAGTGAATTCTTCGTAAAACAGACGGAAAAATGACAGCGAACGCATCAAACGATTAAATGCCTGTACGGTTTGATGCATATCGCCTAAGGTGACTTTATTGGCGAAAAAACGCGGTGCCTGCAACATTAGCGGTAAAATCATCGCAATTTGGGTAACGCCGGTGTTAAATCCGTCCAATCCCAGCATTTGCCGCACAATCGCCCAACGGTTTTGGATAACGGCGCGAAATTTTTCCTGAAGATGCGCGCGTTCTTTATTTTCACCGTCGTAAAACGCAATACTTTCCGCGTTATCCCGTACGCGAATCAGCGAGTATCGATAATCGCCGTTGAATTTTTCTTTATTAAAATTGAGCTTGATTAGCGGATGGCCGATCCACACGGAAAGAGCGGTGGCCAAAAGAATAAATCCGTAAATGAAGAATACCGCCGCTTTCGGAATTTCGAGACCGAACAATGTCAGCATGCCCGATAGGCCCCACAGAATAACGGTGAATTCGATAATGGACAGAATCGCGCCCACCACGCCGTCCACTAAATCTACGGTGCCGGTAATAAATTCCCGCGCGTCTTGTTCAATACGCTGATCGATATTATCGGGCAGATCTTTTTCGTATTTCACGCGGTAGTAATTTTTATTCTGCAGCCAGCGGTTCAGCATTTGTTCGTTCAGTTTTTCCAGCCAACGGATTTCAAACACCTGACGGACAAAGTAATGCAATATGGCATGAATGATTTTAAAGCCGACCAGTAGGGCGTTTATCATCGCAAAAAACCAAAAAGCGTCCGCCGCTTTGTTTTGCATGGAACTGTACAATCCGTTGTAAAAAAAGGTATTTAACACACTGATTCGCACTTCAAGCAAAATAAATACCAGCAATAAAAGGATTAAACTCAGGCTTTTCCAACGGTTTTGGGGAGTTAAGCATGGTCGGGTGATTAGCCAAAACTTACGTCCGAATTCGGTTCTCCGCAGCAAAAGTGCGGTCAAAATTAAGCCTGAAATTAACCAAAACAGCGATTTCAAAAGCCAAGGTAAACTGTTATTTAGTTCGGTTTGCCAGTTCATTTACAGGTTTTCCAAAAATGACAAAAGAGCGGCGGGCGCTCTTAAATACAGGCGGGCTTGGTGCCCGCCATAAATTTTATCAGAATGAATATTCGACGTTTGCCCAATAGGTTCGCGGCATACCGAGCACGGCGAAGCTGCGATCATAGCGTCCGCGTTGCACCTGCCAGTAGTTTTTGTCAAACAGATTTTCAACACCGACCCGGAAGGTTAAGGTTTGTTTGGCATCCAGTCGCGCTACATATTTTGCACCTAAATCCACCGTGGTATAAGACGGAAATTCATAGTTTTCCGCATAATCCTGATAGGATTTGCCGTAATATTGAAGCGCTGCATTTAAGGTTAAATTGTTGATAAACGGCGTATCCCATTCCACCGCCGCTTTAGCGATCCAGCGCGGGCTGGATACTTGAGATCCGTTGATAATCGCGCCGTCCGAATATCTTGAGTAATCAATCAATTCTCCGCGGTTATACGTCACACCTAAGCTTGGGCGTAATGTTTTGTTGAATAGGTTAGCGTAGATGTTGAATTCAACGCCGCGATTACGTTCTTTGCCTTGTTCTTCGCCTGTGATGCGATGAATGCCCGGACGAGACAACTGATATACGCTTGTGGTGGTAGTAAATAAATCATTCCAGTTTTTACGCACACCCAGTTCAATTTGTCTACTTACGATAGGTTTAGCCATTACGCCGGTATCTTCGTCCACCGCACCGGGTTCTAAATCTTCCAGATAATTACCGTAGAAAACTAAATCGGGATTCGGTACATAGGCAAGTGTCACCATTGGACTGAAACGGTTTTCATGCGCTTTAATATTCGTCTGGTAATCGTGTTGTTTAATCCATTGGAAGCGACCGCCGAGGGTAAGTCGAATGGTATTATTCACAAAACCTGCCGTATCCGCGAGAGCTAAACTGTAACTGCCTAACTTTTCGTTGGTGCTCTGCACTAACGCACCGTAGGTCGGTTGACCTCGGCTGAATACCGGATTATAGATATTGGAGGTAAAATTTTTGATGGTCGGACTTTGGTCGAAGTCTCGTTGACGTTTTACGGCGTCGAACGCTAAACTCCAGTTGTGATAAACGGAACCGGTTTCGAATTCACCCTGTAATTTTAAGTTACCGCTGGTTGTACGAGTGTGATAATCCATAGCGCGCATAGAGCGAACGGAATAATCCCCGTCGGTATTTGTCATGCGGATTTGCCCGAAGGAACCGTAATAACGGGAATCCATATAACCCAAACCGCCGGACAACATCATGTTGTAAGGCAAATCATATTCAAACGTTCCCATAATGGTTTGATCTTCGGTGGTTTGCCCGCTCCAATACGGAATTAGGTTAGTCTTTCCATCCGGCGCATCCGGTAAACGGAATGTCAGATCCTGAATATCCTGTACCCGCGCCCGTCCGCCGTGGGTTGCCCGTTTGCTGTACATATAATCGATGCCGGCTCGGAATTTGTCACCGCGGTAATCGGCACCTAAGGCAAATTCTTTATTGCGCTCATCATAGTTATTGCGCGCCGTATCACCGTCCCGGTATTTACCGTTTAAACGGACACCCCATTCTTTGTTTGCGCCGAAACGGCGACCAAAATCAAAGGTCTCCTGCAAGCGGTTATTGCTGAACCAGCCGAATCCGATTTTATTGATGTCTTCATCGGTGGCGCGTTTGGTTTCGATATTCATAGACGAACCCGCCGCGCCTTCGGGATCCATTCCGCCGATGGCGGTAGAGGCGCCTTTGATCAATTGGGCGGAACTCACGGCAGCCGTTGGGGAATTGTAGGTGGAATAAAGACCGGGCAATCCGTTTACGCTGATTTGACGGGCGTCTAATTGTAAACCGCGCACATATACACCGGAAATAGTATTGGTTTCACCGCCGAAATTCATAACGGAAGAATCCACTTTGGAAATCGCATCGACAACATTGCGTTGTTGAGAATTCTCAAAGGCTTTTTCATCATAATTCACCACGGAAATAGGCGAGGTAAAGGCGGTTTGACGGCCGAGTAAGCTGAGATTAACGATATCTTTTTGTTTGTCTCCCGCGGCTTTGGCTTTTTCCAATTCCGTGACAACATTGATTTGGTCCAAATCATCCTTAGTAGTCTGGCTCGTTTCAGCTACGGCGGCAAAAGAAACACCGGCAAAAAGTGCGGTGTAAATCAGGCTTAATTTAAATTTCATGAAGATATTCCTAAGAGAGAGAAAAGGATTGCCCGGGCAGTAAAATTGCCGCCCGAGCGGATCACAATGAAAATTTTTGGCGAGTATAGCGAAAACGATTGAGTTAATCAATCTCTAATAGGAATTATTTTCATTTGGATGGATAATAAAAAACTTCGCGTTTTTTGACCGCACTTTTATCTTTATCCGCGGCGGCGAAAAGGCGGCGTTATTTCAGTTTATCCAGCTGCGCCAGTAATATTTCGTCGGAACGGGCCTGAATTTTCCGCATTCTGATACTTAAACAAATTGCGGCGATTGTGAGGCTGACCACAAAACCGATCCAGAATCCTTTCGCGCCCAAATGAGGCAGGATAAAATCGGTCATTGCCAACGTATAACCCACCGGCATACCGATAACCCAATAACAGAAAACGGTAATGTACAAAATGGCTTTGGTGTCTTTGTAACCGCGAAGCGCGCCGCCGATAACCACTTGCACGGTATCGGAAAACTGATAAAGCGCTGCGATCAACAACAACGAACTTGCCATGGCGATGACTTTGCCGTCGTTGACGAAAATGGAAGCGATTTGTTCACGGAAGACGACGGTGAGGAATGCTGTCAGAACGGTGATATTCAGTCCTACCATTAAAGCGGCGTAAGATACTTTCTTCGCATTTTGCGGCGATCCTTCGCCAAGACGTTGTCCCACTAAAATGGTGGTTGCCATGCTCAGCGACATCGGCAGCATAAAAATGAACGAACTGGTGTTCAGCGTGATTTGATGACTCGCCACCATATCCGTTCCGAGCGGCGATAAAAACAGGGAAGTCAGCGCAAACAACGCCACTTCGCACCACAATGCCACGGCAATAGGAAAGCCAAGGCGCAGTAACTTGCCGAGCGTGGCGAAATTCGGTTTCTCAATGATGTGTTCGAATACTTTGAGATCCCGCTGATTTTTAGCCCGCTTGCTGTAGAGAATCATCATAATGCACATCGCCCAGTTCACCAGCGAGGTGGCGATACCGCAGCCTACCGCACCGAACGCCGGAATGCCGAGTTTGCCGTAAATAAAAATATAATTAAGCGGAATATTCATCAGCAATCCGCAAAAGGTAATCACCATTGCCGGCTTGGTTTTGGCGATGCCGTCGTTCAAACAACGGAAATTGATCAGCAGCAAATAGCCCGGCAAACCCCAGACCATAGCGTGCAGATAACCTATCGTAATCTCAGCGAGTTTAGGCTCCATTTTCATGTTTTGAATAATAAAATCGCTGTGATAAATCAAAGCGGCAATGGGAACGGCGGCGAGTAAAACGATCCATAATCCTTGACGCACATGATGGGCAATACGATCGCGCTTACCCGAACCGTTTAAATAGGAAATGGTCGGCGGCAGAGCAAGCAATAAGCCCTGTCCGAATAACACCAACGGGAACCAAATGGATGCGCCTACGGAAATTGCCGCCATATCCGCCGCGCTGACACGTCCCGCCATGATGGTATCCACCAACGCCATGGAATTTTGTGCGATTTGCGCCAAAAGGATCGGAAAAGCAAGCAGAACCAAGCGCTTGGCTTGTTCCTGATAAGCGGCAATGTTTAGAAATTTTTTCATATCAAGTATAATGTGGGAAATTTTTTGTGGAGATTTCTTATGTTTACAGGCATCGTGCAAGGCACGGCACAAATTCAATCTATTGTCGAGAAAGCGAATTTTAGAACACATACCGTTAAAATGCCACAGGAATTGCTGGCGGATCTGGAAATCGGCGCCTCCGTAGCCCATAACGGCGTTTGTTTAACCGTAACCAAAATCGACGGCGATTCGGTCAGTTTCGATTTAATGACCGAAACTCTGCGCATTACCAATCTCGGCGGGTTGAAAACGGGCGATTGGGTGAATATCGAACGGGCGATGAAGTTCGGTGCGGAAGTGGGCGGGCATATTTTATCCGGACACGTTTATTGCACCGCGAAAGTGGTGCAGCGCATTCCGTCGGAAAATAATCTGCAGATTTGGTTCGAACTGCCGACGCCGGAAGTGATGAAATATATTCTCACCAAAGGCTTTATTGCCGTTGACGGCATTAGCTTGACGGTCAGCGAAGTGAAAGAAAATCGGTTTAGTGTGAACCTGATTCCGGAGACCATTCACCGCACGTTGATTGCAAAACGGGAAGTCGGCGATTGGGTGAATATTGAAATTGATCCGCAAACTCAGGCGATTGTGGATACGGTTGAGCGTTATTTGACGAATCGTTCAGCCTGATTGAATTTCGGCATAAACGAAAAAGTGCGGTCAAAAAAAGCATCGTTTTTTGACCGCACTTTTACTTTTATTTATGCGCGGAATCCGTTCGTTTAATCAAGATATTTGAACACTTTTACCACCCGCGTCACACCTGAAATATTCCGTGCAATTTCGGCGGCGGCGTTACCCTGTTGCTGAGTAACATTCCCCATCAGGAACACCTGATTGTTTTCAGTAATGACTTTGACATCGGTGGTTTTCACGGCCGAATCCACTAACATTTTGGATTTAACCTGACTGGTAATCCAGCTGTCTTTGGAACGTTGAGTCAAATCGATGACCGGACCGACGGTCATTTCATTGAAAATGGTTTCCGGGTTAACGCCTTCCACACCTTTGGCTAAATTGGTAGCGGTTTCTTTGGCAATATCCGTCGGAACTTGTCCGATTAATAATAAACGGTTGCTGTAAGATACGACCACGACACGGCCTTCCGCTTTAATCTGTTCGTCTTTTGTAATCGCATCGTAGACTTTGAATTCCAGGGTTTCATCGTCTATCTGCGTGCCGGTGGAACGGGGATCCGTCGCCACTTTCGTGCCTACTGCCGCGCCGCCTAGCAATGCGGCGGCACAACCTTGAAGCATTAATGCCGAAAGTCCGATAAAAGCAAATTTTTTAAGTTGTTTCATAGTCATAAATGATCATCTCCGATAAAACATCGCTTGCTAGTTTGCTGCCAAAGGGAAAACTTGTCAACTTTTTACTTTCGTGTCGGCGAATGGATGGCGTGTCAAACTGCGTTCTTTGATTTGGCGAACAGTTAGAACGTCGTGATTTTCTATGAAATTGTTTCGGGATGCTTATCAACAACGTTCAAAAAGCTTCGCGATTTTTATTTGCAATCCTTTTAAGGATTGCTCCCCCAAGGGGTCGTTGGCAAAGTTAGCGTTCAAAAAACTTCACGATTTTTGACCGCACTTTTAGGAAAAATACATCGCAGTTTAACCGAGAATTTGTTAGAATTCTGGCCTGATTTTTATTTTAAAAGTGAACCAATGATGCAAAATCAATCTTTTATTTCCCGTTTTTTTCAGTTTAATGAAAAACGCACGACCACCAAAACGGAAATTGTGGCGGGTATCACCACTTTTTTCACCATGGTGTATATTGTCTTTGTCAATCCGTCCATTTTGGGCGATGCCGGCATGGATAAACAGGTGGTATTCGTTACCACTTGCCTGATTGCCGGTTTCGGTACTTTGGCCATGGGCTTGTTCAGTAATTTGCCGATTGCGTTGGCCCCCGCCATGGGGCTGAATGCGTTCTTCGCTTATGTGGTGGTGGCGAAATTGGGTTATTCCTGGGAAATCGGCATGGGAGCGATTTTCTGGGGATCCGTCGGGTTGTTTTTGTTAACTCTATTTCAGATTCGTTATTGGCTGATGGCATCCATTCCGCTGGGTTTGCGCGTGGGAATCGGCGCGGGAATCGGATTTTTTATCGCTTTAATCGGTTTCAAAAATATGGGACTGGTTGTGGCCAATCCGGCAACCTTGGTCGCATTGGGCGAACTGCATGATCCGAAAGTGTTGCTGGGCATTTTGGGTTTTTTCATTATTACCGTGTTAGCGGCGCGGAATATCTATTCCGGCGTATTGATTTCTATTGTAGTGGTGACCGGATTGGCGTTATTTTTAGATCCGGACGTGCAATTCCACGGTGTGGTCTCTATGCCGCCGAGTTTGGATGCCGTGGTGGGCAAAGTGGATGTTGCCGGCGCCCTGGACAGCGCGTTGCTCGGCATTATTTTTTCATTCCTGTTGGTGAACTTATTTGATTCATCCGGTACTTTGCTGGGGGTTACCGATAAAGCGGGTATCAGCGACGAAAAAGGTCGATTCCCGAAAATGCGCCAGGCGTTGTTTGTGGACAGTTTGAGCGGCGTAGTAGGATCTTATGTGGGTACATCCGCCATCAGTACTTACGTGGAAAGCGGCGCGGGCGTATCCGTGGGCGGCAGAACGGGGTTGACCGCAGTCGTCGTGGGAGTATTATTCCTGTTAACCATTTTCTTCTCGCCGCTGGCGGGATTAGTGCCGGCTTATGCTACTGCCGGAGCATTGGTTTATGTGGGAATTTTAATGGCCTCCAGTCTGATTAAAGTGCAGTGGGAAGATTTAACCGAAGCCACGCCGGCGTTTATTACCGCGGCGATGATGCCTTTTACTTATTCTATAACGGAAGGGATTGCATTCGGTTTTATCAGCTATTGTGCGATGAAAACCTGCACGGGGCGTATTCGCGAAGTGAATGCGCCGGTTTGGGTGGTGGCGATCCTGTTTTTAATCAAATTTATTTGGGTAGGATAATTCTTTCGGGAGGAACATATGCAAAAGTTATTGTTCATTATTCATGCCGCCCCTTACGGTAATGAAAGTTTTTTCAGCGGGCTGCGTTTGGCGTTACAGATTCAGGAACAACATAAAAGTGCGGTCGAATTGAAGCTGTTTTTGATGTCTGATGCGGTAGCGGGCGGATTGGCGAAACAAAATCCGGCGGAAGGCTATCATATTCAGCAAATGCTGGAAATTCTGACTGCCCAGGGGGCCGCCGTTAAACTGTGCAAAACCTGTACCAATGCGCGCGGTATGACCGATCTCCCGCTTGCCGAAGGCGTGCAAATCGGTACGTTGGCGGAACTTGCCGATTGGTCGATAGAAGCGGACAAAGTTTTTAATTTTTAACTGACGCATTAAATAAAAAGGGGAATAAAATCCCCTTTATTTGTATGAGTAAAATTTATGCCGATTCAGCACTTAAATCCTATCAGTACGCCGCTGCAAACGACGACCTTGATTGAAGCTTCCGCCGGTACCGGTAAAACCTTCACCATGGCGTCTTTGTATCTGCGTTTACTGTTGCAGGCGGGGAATAACGCTTTTCCTACGCCGTTGACAGTGGAACAAATTCTGGTGGTGACCTTTACTGATGCGTCAACCCAAGAACTGAAAGAGCGTATTCGTTCCCGTATTCATCTGGCAAAAGCGCAATTCGCCGCTTATCGGGAGAATCAGGATTTAAGCCTGTTCCTGAATACGGATAATGAGTTTCTGGTAAAGGAAAACGGGGAATTGACTGCTCGTTTTCTGGAGCGACTGGATCCGAACGAGGCTCTCCGCCGGCTGACTTTTGCCGAACAGAATATGGATCTTGCCGCGATTTATACCATCCATGGTTTTTGTCGCCGCATGCTGATGCAATATGCGGTGAATTCGGGCATTCATTTTAATTTGGAACTGGTGACGGATGAAACGGAATTGCTGAATCAGCTGGCAAATGATTTCTGGCGAGAACAGTTTTATGGGCAATCCTTTGCCGTGAGCGAATTTATCCATCGAAAATTAGTTTCGCCGCAAAACGTGTTAAAAAAGATTCGCGCTTATTTAAAAGGCGAAACCTTAAAAGTATCGATAAATCGCCCGCACTTACTGACTATTTCCACCGATGAATTTCTGCGACAGGAATTAGCGTCTCATTTAGCCGCGACGACGGAGATGGTTGATGAATTAAAATCCGCCTGGATAACGCATTTTGCCGAGATTTCCGCCTTATTTGAAGCGAATTATGCCGGTACTTCGGTGTTTAACGGCAACAAGTTTAAACGGGATTATTTTATTGCCCGCACGGCAAAAATTCAGGATTGGGTGAACAGCGAACGCCGTGATATTCCCAACGAGCTTTGGTATTTCACCCAGAATTATCTGAACGGCGCGGTATTAAAAGGTAAAACGGCGTTGACTCATCGGTTTTTCCATTATTTGGACGAACAAAAAGCACAAATTGAAGCGGCGCAAAGCCGGCTGGATTTAGACGAAAAGATCCTGCTTTTCCATTATCTGCGAGCGCTGAATAGCCAGTTAGTAACTTACAAACAACATCATCCGGAAAAAAGCTTCGACGATTTACTGCGCCTGCTAAAAAATGCGTTGCAATCGGAACGGGGCGAACAGCTGGCAACCTTTATCCGCCATCAATATCCTTTTGCCATGATTGATGAATTTCAGGATACGGATGAACAGCAATATCAAATTTTTTCAACTATTTACGTGAATCGGCCGGATTGCGGATTTATGATGATCGGCGATCCGAAGCAGGCGATTTATCAATTCCGCGGCGCCGATATTTTCACTTATCTGAAAGCGGCGGAAGACGCCGGGCGGGATCGTTTCACATTAAACAAAAATTATCGTTCCGACAGCGGTTTGATCCGGGCGGTGAACGGTTTGTTCGATTTTCCCGCCGCCTTTATATATGACAACATTCGGTTTGAACCGGTAAAACCGGGCAAAAATCAACCGCACTTTGTCTGGCGGGGAAAACAACAGGCACCGATGGCGTTTTATTCGGGCACGCGCGAACAGGCGGCGGAATATTGCGCCGACAATATTCGGCAGTGGCTGACAAGTGCGGTCGAAAATCAGGCCGAATTTATCGACGATACGGCGGAAGACGGCATGCGAAACATTCGGCTTCGTCCTGAAAATATCGCGGTGTTGGTGCGCAAAAGCAGTGATGCGGACAAAATCAAATCCGCCCTGCAACGACGCGGTATTGCTTCCGTCTATTTGTCGGATCGCACCAATGTGTTTGATTGCACGGAAGCGCGGGAATTGGCCTTTATTCTGGCGGCCTGTCTGAATCCCTTCAGCGAACGTCATATTATGAATGCGCTGGCGACGGGCATTTTTGCCTTTTCCGTGACGCAATTGCAGCAAATTAAACGACAGCCCGAATTACTGGACGGCTGGATGACGTGTTTTGAAAACTATCAGCGCATCTGGTACCGACAAGGCGTGCTGCCGATGTTGCACCGGATTTTTCTGGATAAAGGCGAAGGCGATGAAGTCAATATTATCGAGCGCATTTCCGCTCGGCCGAATGCGGAACGCCGTTTAACGGATTTATTGCATTTAGCCGAATTGCTACAGGAAGCCACCGTGTTGAACGAAAGCGAATCCGCTTTGTTGAGCTGGTTTGAGCGTCAAATTCAGGGCAAAGATCGTCAGGCCGAACAACAAGTGCGGTTGGAAAGCGAACAGAATTTGGTGAAAATCGTTACCGTTCATAAATCCAAAGGATTGGAATATGATTTGGTCTGGCTGCCGTTTTTAGCCTTTGACGATGTGAAAAGCCGGGACGAAATCGCCATTTTTCATGATAAAAACGCCGAACCGCAATGGGATATGAATGCGCTTCATCAGGATAAATCGGTGCAAGAAAAACTGGCGGAGGAAATGCGTCTGCTGTATGTAGCGCTGACGCGGGCGAAATATCAGGTCGCCATGGCGTTGCCGACGGAATTCGGCGGCAAACGGGAAGCCTGCTGGAATCCGGTTTGGTATGCGTTAAGCCGCGGCGAAATCGGCGACGGCATAAAAATTACCGGCAAACCGGAAAAACAGACGGCGGCTTTATTATCCGCCTGTTTGAATGCTGAAAATTATACTTTGGAAGCTATGCCGGAAATCGTTTCCGACGAAAAATGGCAACCTCCGACGAACGCCGAGATGTCTCTTGCAGCGGCAACTTTTACGGGCAAGATCGAACGAAACTGGGGCGTCACCAGTTTTACCGCATTAGCGCAAATGCACGAGAGAAATCAACGCTTTCACGGAGAAGAAAGTGCGGTCAAATTTTCCGAGATTTTTGATGACGCCCTGGATTATGACGAACAACAGGACGAGTTTTTGCCGCTCAATGAGGAAGCCGCCGTTTTGTGGCGGGATTTTCCGCAGGAATACAGTCCGTTGGCGTTAAAAGGCGGCACGAAATTTGGTGTGATTTTGCACCGTTTTTTTGAAAAACATGACTTCGACCAACCTATTGAGAACGCGGAACTTCTCGCGATTTGCCAAGGGTTACAGCTGGACGAATCCTGGCTGCCTCCGTTAAGAATGTGGCTTGAGGCGGTGTTGCGCACGCCGTTGTCCGCCGGTGTGAAATTAACGGAGGTGAACCCGCAAAATTGCCTGAAAGAAATGCAATTCTACCTGAATTTGAACCGCACTTTTGACGTAAAAGCCTTTAATTGGCTGTTGCAACAACATCATCCGTCGTATCGGCAGCCTTATTTATTGGATCAGATTCAGGGCATGCTGCGGGGGTTTATCGATTTGGTTTATCGTCATGAGGGGAAATATTATTTGCTGGATTACAAAACCAATTTGCTGTCCGCTTACAACGAGGAAAGTATTCGGTCGAATATGCAGCGACATCATTATGATTTACAGTATTTGCTGTACAGCCTGGCGTTACACTGTTTTCTCCAACGGCGTTTACCCGATTACGATTACGAAACCCATTTCGGCGGCGTCACTTATGCTTATGTGCGCGGAATGAACGGCACGGGCGGGACGGGCGTTTTTACCACTCGTCCCGATGTGCGCCTGATTCGGGGACTGGAGGAATTAGTGTATGCTTAATTTACTCGCCCGATTGAAGGCGCTAAATGTGCTGACGGACGCCGATTTTTATTTCGCTAAACTGATTGATGAAAAACAGCAGGGCATGGCGTACGACGCCGTTCAACAGGCGCTGGCGGTGTTGTTGGCAGCGTTGGTTCATGGCGCGCATTTACAGGGCAATACCTGTCTGTTTTTAGATCAGGATTTGGAACGCAATCCCTTCGGTTTAGCTTATCGAACCTTTGAGGAAGAACGGGATTATCTGCTTGAAATCAAACAAAAAATCAATTTCTTACCGGTGGAGCAATGGCAATCGGCATTGGCGGAACATATGGCATTCACCGACACTCCGCAGGAACAAGCCCGACCTTTCGTTTTTCAGCATAACGCCTTGTATTTATATCGAGTGTGGCAGGATGAGCAAACCGTAGCGGATTATCTGAAAAGTGCGGTCAAAAAAAGCGACGTTTTTTTAGCTCGCGGTGCCGAAGGTGAGAACAATCGCCGACAGACGATTGAGAACAAAAATCCGCCGTTTTTTGTTCCGGTGGAAAAAGCGCGCGCGCTGTTGTCTCGTTTTTTTACGGAAAAAAAAACGGAAACGGATTGGCAGAAAATTGCCGTTGCTACGGCCTTAATTCAGCCCTTTACCTTGATTTCCGGCGGGCCGGGTACGGGGAAAACCTATTCCGTGGCGCGTTTGGTGGCGACGATTCAAATGCTGCAATACGAACAACATTTACCGCCGTTGCGTATTCGTTTGGCGGCGCCGACGGGGAAAGCGGCGGCTCGTCTGAAAGAAAGTCTGGAAGCCAGTTTAGTGCAATTGGATTTGCCGCCGGCGGTGCGGGAAACCATTTCCACGGAAAGTGACACTTTGCACCGTTTGCTGGGCGTGCGACCGTTTGAAGACAGCGTAAGATTTCACGCATATAATCCATTGCCGCTGGATTTGCTGATTGTGGACGAAGCCTCAATGATTGACTTGTCGATGATGGCAAAATTGCTACGCGCTTTGCCGCCTCATGCGCGCCTGATCCTGTTGGGCGATAAGGATCAGCTGGCTTCGGTGGAAGCGGGAGCGATTCTGGGCGAAATCGGGCAATTCTTGCGTTACGATTATTCGCCGGAATTTGCCGCGTTGTTGCACGAATTAACCGGAGAACGGATTAACGGATCGTCAAATTACCATAATCTTCGCCACCATTTGGCTTTTTTAACCCGTAGCACGCGTTTTAATTTGGATTCTTCAGTGGGTAAACTGGCGGCGGCCATTAATAATATGCAGGCGAAGGAAAGTTGGCGGTTATTGAAAGACAGCTCGGACATTCCGCTGGCGGAATTCGTGGCGCCGTCGAATGAGGTTAACTTTCGACAGGCTTATCGTCATCGTTATTTGCGCCAATTATTGCAAAGTGCGGTAGAAAATTATCAAGATTATTTGAAGCTGATTCCGAAAGACAATATGCCTACCGCTGCGCAATTGCGGCAGATTTTCCGTGCGTTTAATTCGGTACGAATTCTGACCGCACTTCGTGCCGGCGAATTCGGCGTGGAAAACCTTAATCGACAGATTGCCGAAGCGTTGCGTCAGAAAGAGTTAGTCCGGTTCAAGCATAGTCGTGATTGGTTCGTCGGCAAACCGATTATGGTGACGCAAAATGACAATAACGTGAAATTATTCAACGGCGATATTGGTTTGTATTTAGGCGATAATCGGGTGTATTTCGAGACGGGCGACGGTTATAAAAGCGTGTCGGTGAACCGTATTCCGGCGCATGAAACCGCCTTTGCCATGACGATCCATAAATCTCAGGGATCGGAGTTTGAACATACCATCGTCGTACTACCGCCGGATTATTCCCCGATTCTGTCGAAGGAATTACTCTATACCGCCGTCACCAGAGCCAAACCGCGGCTTTCAGTGTTCGCTTCTGAAGAAATCTGGCTAACCGCGGTCAAAAACCCAATCAAACGGCAAAGCGGGTTGGGAATATTATTGAAGGTCGATGAAATTTAATAAAGCAATGGTACAAACTATTGTATATAGGAGGAGCGATAAATAATGAATAAAAATTTTTTAATATTCATTACCAGTTCTGCACTAACGTTATTAAGTATGGAAATTTTTCATCTTGCAATTCCTCTTACCGTATTAACTTTAGGTTATTCTGCCGTACAGACGAGTTGGTGTACTTTTGCTTTTTTTCTGCCTACAATTCTGGTGAAACTATTTATTTCGCCGTTGATCGAAAGTAAAAATAAAAAGCTGTTATTATTAAGAAGCGAAGTAATTAGAGGATTAATTATTATAATGTTAATTAGTGTGCTTTTTTATATAAAAAACACTGATTATCTTATTTGGATGATAATACCCATATCTTTTTTATTCGGAATATTTTCAACGTTGACTGAAATTACTGAGCCGGCAGCATTGAAAAGTTTGCTGAAAGAAGATGATACCTCATCAATTATAAGTAAATATGAAATTAGAACAAGAGGCGTTCAACTTTTAGCTCCTGCTTTATGTGGAATATTAATTTCATTTAACTTGTTAACTCCTTATATATTATCATTTTTTATATCGTGTTTTTCGGTTTTCTTATTGTATAGATTAAATTTATCAATGGAATATTCCTTTTCCGAAGAGTCTTCGGGATTATTCAGAAAAATTACGGATGCCGCAGTTTGGATAAAGGAAAATAAATTCTTCTTAAGAATGGTAATATTAACCGCAATTAATAATTTTTTACATCCTGTTTTGTATTTAACTATTATTTATCAATTAAAACTAAATAATATAGGATTTGATGTTACAGGATATATTCTTTCCGGTTTAGGGATTGGAGGGATAATCGGAAGTGTGATATCAAATTCTTTATCTAAACGATTTGATATTTTTCAACTTGTTATTGGGGTGAATATATTAAGAATTTTTGTATTCTTAGGATTTGTTATAGTACCGAATGTTTGGGGGTATTTTTTCTTTTTCGTATTAAAAGCTATTTTAGGCGGAATATGGAATGTTTGTTACAATACTTATACTATCCAAAGAATGCCGATATCTTATGTAGCCAGAATATCCGGGCTTAGCGGATTAATTATCAAAATTTTTACGGCAATTGCAAGTTTGTTAGCAGGATATTTTATTCATTTTTTAGGCGTGACAGGCGTTCTATATTTTCTTGTTATGCTAACAATTTTAATGTTAGTTTTTACCTTAAATATTAGAAATTATTTGGATAGTTAATTGTTGTTTTTTTCATTCAACTTTTTTAAAAAAGCTAAAGTTTTTTATACTTTAGCTTTTTCATTTTATTATTTTTTCTCAAAGAATTTCATTATCGGTAATAATACGGCGCATAAAACAAAGCCTGTTGTTAGGCCGACGACGAAATTGGCAAGGAAGCTGAGGTCGTTGTGAATATTTAATCTTTCAATGAAATGATGAATAGCCGGTAAATAATGCACGAAAATGCTGCCACCCACTAAGAACATCGCGATGGTGCCGATGATGGATAGGGATTTCATAAACCACGGCATGATGAACAGCAGAAATTGCCCGATTTTCTGGGAAACAACGCTTTTCTTTTGCAACATCCAGAAACCGATATCGTCCAGCTTGACGATTAATCCCACCAAGCCATACACGAAAAGCGTAATTCCTATGCCCAGCGCACACAATGACAAGACTTTGGTCAGAGTATCCGTTTCCTGCAACGCGCCCAAGGCGATAATAATGATTTCGGCGGACAGAATAAAATCGGTGCGAATGGCGCCTTTGATTTTGTCTTTTTCCGATTCTGTCAACGGAGCCGCCGCTTCCGCCGGTAAGTGCGGTCGATTTTTATGCAGAAATTTATGCAATAATTTTTCCGCACCTTCAAAACATAAATAGCCGCCGCCGATCAATAATAGCCAGTTGATGGCGGAAGGCAGATAGATGGACAGCAATAATGCCAAAGGAATCAAAATGACTTTGTTAATCAGCGATCCTTTTGCCACCGCCCATACGATTGGCAATTCGCGTTGCGGCGTGATGTCTTTACCGCTGACCTGATTAGCGTTTAATGCCAAATCGTCGCTGAGTACGCCGACGGTTTTTTTGGCCGCCACTTTGGTCATGACCGAGACATCGTCCAGTACGGAGGCGATGTCGTCTAATAATGTAAATAAAGAGCTAAAAGCCATATTTTTCCTTAAAAATCAAATGAATATTTTTTACAAAAAAACGCACGACGTTGTGCGTTTTCGATTAAGTTTAGTGCCAATTTTCACGTTTCGCTTTTTGCAGTTTTGCATAAGCGGCCAGTAATTTTTGATGAGCTTCGAATTTTTGTAAACGTTCGTCATCAGCAATCAGATCGTAGAACGGATTGCCGCCCCGAATCGCCCGCCAGGCACAATCTACCGCCGCTGCGCCGTACATTTTTTCGAACACGGCGCGATATTGTTGCGGATCGCGATTCTCGTCCAGGAATAATTCCATGGAATTGGTTAGACAACGGTAATAGTTAGCGCGTTCGGCGGTAAATACGGATCCGTTCATATTATAGGTCCAATTCGCCCAGTCAAGCGCTGCGTCTAAGTCGCCCAGCGCCAGATACAGCATGGATTTCAATTCGCCCACGCGTAAGGTGGTCCAACCGGATTTCGGCGGCGGCACAATGCCGATAAATTCACGTACGCGGGTGGCGTCGTCAATGCCTTCTTCGTCAAATTGATCGAGCAATTCGCGGTAAGTGTCTTTGTCATGATGAAAATGAGGGAGATCCAACAGAATTTCGCGCCAGTTCATACCCATATTATTGTTGGCGTAAATCAAGTCGTCTGCGGGATAAATGTCCGACATGGACGGTACGATAATGCGGCAGGCATATACGTCCAGATGGTTGTAATCCATGATATACACTTCTTTGCCTTCCGCAGCGAAAATATCCATTAAATTATTGTATTCTTCGTGGGTATTTCCTGAAAAATCCCAGTGCACGAAATCGTAATCGGCGTTTTCTTTGAATAAATCCCAGGAAATCAAACCGCTGGAATCAATGAAATGGGTTTCCAGATTAGCGTGTTCCGCCACGTCGTCGTTATTGAATGACGGCGGCGTGAAGACATCCAGATCTTTCAGACTGCGGCCTTGCAATAATTCCGTTACCGTACGTTCGAATGCCACTTGGAAATTCGGGTGCGCCCCGAATGAAGCGAAACAGGTACCGTTGTTCGGGTTGAGCAAAATCACACAAATTACCGGATATTTTCCGCCTAATGAAGCATCGTAAGACAAAATCGGAAAGCCTTCCTGTTCCAGTTTTTGAATGGACGCCCGAATACTTGGATACTGAGCGATGACCTGGTCGGGAATCCGCGGCAGGCTGATGGCTTCGGCGATAATTTTGTTTTTCACGTAACGTTCGAATACTTCGGACAAGCCCTGCACGCGCGCTTCGTATTTGGTGTTACCGGCGGACATGCCGTTGGAAACGTACAAATTGGCGATGATGCTTTGCGGAATGTAAACCGTTTTTTGATCGGATTGCCGTACATAAGGCATGGCCACGATTCCGCGCTCATCATTACCCGATTGCAAATCCACCAATAATTCCGGCGAGAGTTCGCCTTCCGGATCGAAATAACCCAACAAAAAGTCGTCTAAAATACCTTCCGGCAATTTATCTTCATCTTCAATGGGAAACCATTTTTCCGACGGATAGTGCACGAAATCGCCGTTGGCGATATCCTGGCCCAAATAATAATCGGCGAAGAAATAATTGGTGGAAAGCCGTTCGAAATATTCTCCCAGCGCAGAGGCGAGCGCCGCTTTTTTGCTGCCGCCTTTGCCGTTGGCAAAACATTGCGGACAATCTTTGTCGCGCACATGAACCGACCACACGTTCGGCACGGGATTCAGCCACGAAGCCTCTTCAATATTAAAACCAAGTGCGGTCAGTTTTTGCTGAAATTTTGCGATACTGTCTTCCAGCGCCGCATCTTTGCCGGGAATAAATGTTTGTTCTGTCATGCCGTTTCCTTCGCTCAAAAAATTGTGCGCATAATAGGCGAAAAAGGCTGTTTTCTCAAGTATTTATTTTTTCTTTGAAAGCACTGACGGGATTAAAAATCTCTTGATCTTCGTACCGCACTTTTTGCGGCTGCAGGGTTAGCGGTAACGTTCGTTTTTGCGCGACGATAAGACACAGCGAACCGAATATTTTCGGTTCATGCCCGAAGGAAACGGTTTGCTGCAACAGAATTTCAAAGTTCAGTAATTCCAGCCAATCGATTACTCTGAACGGGAAGAAAAGGCGAAAATTAAACTTGCCCAGTTTGCGTTTGAACAGCAATTTGCTGCAGGGATTAAACAACGAGATCAGCACGTAGCCGTCATTGGTCAGAATGCGTTCCGTTTCCCGTAAAAGCTGGTGAGGATCCTGAGTGAAATTCAGGGTATTGGCGAGCAGGCAAGCATCGACGGTGCCTTCACCGAAGGGCAGTTCCTGCAGGCTGCCTTCGATAAAAATCGTTTGCCGGCGTTGGCAAAGTGCGGTCAAATTTTCGCAAGTTTTATCGTTCAGCACGACTTGCTGGAGCTGCTCGTGACAAGGCACTTCCGCACTCAGACCGCTGATTTTTAACAGCCGGCGCCCCTGTATGCGGGCGAACCATTTTTCAAAATGGGCGCCGATTAAGGTAGAATAGGCATCACCGAAAGGCAGTTGCGACCAACTTGTCGGCGGCGTTAAACTGTAAGGCGATTTTGCTTTCCATTTCATAGGACTGACTTATGTTAAAACCGATTCCTGCATTAAAGGATAACTACATTTGGGTTTACGGACGGGAAAATTGTCCCGTTATTGTGGTTGATATTACCGAAATTGACCGGTTATTGCCATTTTTACGGGAAAATAAATTTGGCGTAGAGGCCGTGTTGTTAACCCATAAACATGATGATCATGTGGGCGGTGTTGCGGCGTTTAAACGATATTTTCCCGATGTGCCGGTTTACGGTCCGCAAGAATGTGCGGACAAAGGCGCAACCCATATTATAAATGAAGGCGAAATTGTGACGGCGCATTATCGTATTCGGGTTATACCGACCGGCGGACACACGCCGCAACACGTCAGTTATGTGACAGACGGACATTTGTTCTGTGGCGATACCTTATTTTCCGCCGGCTGCGGGCGAGTGTTTACGGGGAATTATGCGCAAATGTACGATTCCGTCCAACGGTTGAAAAATCTGCCCGATGATACGTTGGTTTGTCCCGCTCACGAATATACGTTGAGCAATTTGGCTTTTGCCGAAAGCGTGCTGGACGACAAAAGTGCGGTCAAAAATCAGCAAGTTTTTGTGGCACGATTACGGGCGCAAAATCGTCCGAGTTTGCCCACAACGTTGGCCTTGGAAAAACAAATTAATCCGTTTTTAATCGCTGAAAATTTGGCGCAATTTGAAGCGTGGCGTAAAGCAAAAGATCAATTCTGATTTTTCTGTTTAGGCGGCAAAATTCACGCGGGATGTTCCGTCTATTTTTTCTCGCGCCAATAAGTGGCAAAGCGCGGTTTTCCCGCGTTGGTCAGGCCGCGGTATTTATAGGTGATGACCGAACCCACCGGCGGAGGATTAGTGCGTTCCTGCAGATTAAACCCCGAGCCGATTTTGAACCGCCCGCGGTGATTCTCGCAGGTAAGGGAACCGAAGGCGTTCTCAAATTGCCTCTTGCCTTTATGATGTTCGATCACCGTGCATTCTTCGTCCTGTGCGGTTTTAAATTTCAGAATTTGCGTACTGCGTTTGCCGAATTCGTAAGGTGCGTCGGGATTACGAATGACGACGCCTTCACCGTTCAATTTTTCGATTTCATGCAGAAAATCAATAACATGCTGACGGTTTCGCACGGGAATCTGAGGAATAATTTTAATATGAGGCGAAGGGTGATCTTTCAGATAATTTTCCAATACGGCCAAACGTTCGAATAAATTTCCCGATGCGTTGGGCACGTCAAACACATACAGCGACAGGGTTTCCCAACCTTTATCCTTTTGCGAACGCACGACGGCGGAAATTTTGTCGAACTGATTGCGTTGGGAAAACAGTTCGCCGTCAATGGCAAAAGGCGGAAAATTCCGCACGAAATAACCGGGCGGCGTGAGAATCTGATTCTGCCGGGTATAAAGTTGTTTGCCGTCCCAGTAACCGCGCACGCCGTCCAGTTTTTCGCTCATCACCCAACCGCTGACGTCCTGTTTGTCATAACTTTGCAATAACATTAAATCCGGCGGATTTCCGACCGCACTTTGTGTGCTAAATAACAATAAAAAACTCACAAATATTTTTTTCATGATGATTTCTCCGTCGCAATTTTCCGGTATTTTGAATATCGTCGTTTATTTGGCAAGCAATCGATTACGTTTTTTGAATAGGGATCACGAATTTTGTAAAAGTGCGGGAGAAAATTCAGATGTTTTTTATGTAACGAAACGGGTTAATACATTAGAAGTCTTCTTATTAAAGGAACCGATAGAATTGGCGCTATTGGCTTTAATTCGGAAACGCTTTTTGACAGGTAAAATTTGGGGCTTTCTATTTCTTTGATATGAATCGATTTCATATTCGGGCAAAATATTTTTCATTCAATTCCGCAGTTAATTTTTGCTAGAATCGTTCTGATATTAAGCCTGTTCATTGAAGGAAAAAATAATGACAACATTATTCCCAAACGCAACAACCCGCACTTCGGCGCCTTACCGATTTGACATTGTGGGCAGTTTTTTACGTTCCGACGCGATTAAATCCGCCCGTTTCGCCTGTTCTTGCGGCGATATTTCCTGTGCGGATTTAACTCGCGTGGAAGATGAGGAAATCGCCAAGCTGGTGGCGCGGCAAAAAGCGGTGGGGCTGCACGCGGTCACGGACGGCGAATTCCGCCGTACTTTCTGGCATTTGGACTTTTTAGCCGGTTTGGACGGCGTAGAAGAAGTGGATGCGGAAAAATTTTCGGTGCAATTCAAGCATCATAACGTTCGCCCGAAAACCTTGAAAATTGTGGGTAAAATCGATTTTTCCGAAAATCATCCGTTCGTCGAACATTTTCGCTCGGTGCAGAAAATTGCCGACGGCACGGAAGTAAAATTTACCGTTCCGTCGCCTTCCATGCTGCATTTAATCACCAATGTGCGCGCTACGGATTATCAACCGATTCCGCGTTACGAAAACAACAATCAGTTACTGTTGGACGACATTGCCGACGCTTATATTAAAGCGATGAATATTTTTTATAAATTGGGTTGCCGGAATTTGCAATTAGACGATACCAGCTGGGGCGAATTCTGTGCGGAAGATAAACGCAAAGCCTATCAGGAACGCGGTTTCGATTTAGACCAAATCGCCAAAGATTATGTGTATATGCTGAATAAAATCGTGGATGCCAAACCGGCCGACGACATTGCCGTTACCATGCACATTTGCCGCGGTAACTTTCGTTCGACCTGGTTCTCTGCGGGCGGTTATGAACCGGTAGCGGAAACTTTATTCGGCACTTGTCGCGTGGACGGTTTCTTTTTGGAATATGATTCCGATCGCGCCGGTGACTTCAAACCGTTGCGTTTTATCAAAGATCAGCAAGTGGTGTTAGGCTTGGTGACGTCAAAAGACGGCACTTTGGAAAAGCGCGCAGACATTATCAACCGTATCAAAGAAGCCGCACAATATGTGGATATCAACCAACTTTGCCTAAGCCCGCAATGCGGTTTTGCTTCAACGGAAGAGGGCAACATTCTGACGGAAGAACAACAATGGGCAAAACTCAATTTCATTCGTGAAATTGCGGAAGAAGTTTGGGGAAAATAGTTTTTAACTAAAAAAAACAACCTGTACCTGAAAATCGGCTAAATCGCCGACGGATTAAGGTACAGGTTTTTTTATGTTTAAAGAGGATCGAAATTTCAGATCAAACGCACGTTTAAATTAGAAACGATAACCAACGCCCATGAAAAAGACTAACGGATCTAAACGAACGTCTTGTGATAATTGGGTGCGCACCACTTTGAAATCCGCTTTGGTTTTGATTTTTGCATAATAAACGGCCGTGTTAAAAAGCAGATTATCGGTCAGATTGATATCTAAACCGCCGTTTAACACCAAGCCCCATGAATCGTGAAGTTTAAGATCGGTCACGCCGGCCATTTTTTCGGTTTCATTAAAGAAGTTGGTGTAATTGATCCCCGCACCGAGATACGGACGCGCTTTAGCCTCTTTGTTTAAGAAATAATATTGGGCATACAGACTAGGCGGCAGCTGTTTGGTTTTACCTACCAATTGGCCGCCTAAAGTAATTTCGTGGCTGAATGGAGAAGCCGCTAATAATTCAACGCCGATATTATCGGTAATCATGTATGTGCCCGTTAAGCCTAATTGTGTGTTTGCATTCACATCTAAACCCAATGCCGGCGCGGCGGTATTTGAGGTATTTTCTACATGCGTCGGCATCACATGCGCCGCACCGGCGCGCACGATCCAGCTGCCCGCTTCGTGTGCGCTTGCCGCCGAACTCATTAAAGCGGCGATTCCTAATGCTAACATTGATTTTTTCATAATCGGCTCCCTACGTTTCCTTTTTGAGTGAATAAAACCTTATAAAAAATATGCGTTTAACGCGGACGTAAATATACCTATATTGAGTAATTAAATCTGTGATCAGGATCATATTTTTGAAAATTGACAATATATTCGTTTTTATTTTTTCTCATTTTTTCTTGTGTTTATTGAATATAGTGAATTTGATTTATATCAAATTTAAGGTTCTGTGATTATCATAAATAAAGCGAAAATCATGCGGTTTATCGCTTGTAATCGGTGTGCAGGAAGTTGGAATAAAGAAAAGTGCGGTCAAAAATCTCAAAGTTTTTTGACCGCACTTTTTATTTATGGAATAGATTTATTCCTGCGCATCCAGAAAACGTTCGGCGTCTAACGCCGCCATGCAGCCGGTTCCGGCGGAGGTGATGGCTTGACGGTAATTGTGATCCATCACATCGCCGGCGGCGAAAACGCCTTCTACGGAGGTGGCGGTGGCATTGCCTTCCAAGCCGGATTTCACCACAATGTAACCGTTGTTCAATTCAAGCTGACCTTGGAAAATTTCGGTGTTCGGCGCATGACCGATAGCAATGAATACGCCGTCCAGTTTCAATTCTTCCGTAGCGTCGGATTGGGTGTCTTTCAAACGCACGCCGGTTACGCCCATGTTATCGCCTAAAACTTCGTGCAAGGTGCGGTTGGTGTGCAGAATGATTTTGCCTTCTTCCACTTTTTTCTGTAAGCGTCCGAGCAGAATTTTTTCCGCGCGGAAGCCGTCTCGACGGTGGATTAAATGCACTTCGCCGGCGATGTTTGCCAAATATAAGGCTTCTTCCACGGCGGTGTTGCCGCCGCCGACGACGGCAACGGGTTTATTGCGATAAAAGAAACCGTCACAGGTGGCACAGGCGGACACGCCGCGACCTTTGAAGCTCTCTTCCGATTCCAGTCCGATGTAACGGGCGGAAGCGCCGGTGGCGATAATTAATGCGTCGCAGCTGAAAGTTTGTACGTCGCCGTAAAGTTTGAACGGACGCGAGGATAAATCCACGCGGTTGATATGATCGAACACGATTTCCGTATCGAATTTTTCCGCGTGTTGCAACATACGCTGCATCAGTTCGGGGCCGGTGGTATCGCCGAAATCACCGGGCCAGTTTTCGATTTCCGTGGTAGTGGTTAATTGACCGCCTTGTTGTAAGCCTGTAACCAAAACGGGTTTTAAGTTGGCGCGGGCGGCATAAATAGCGGCGGTGTAACCCGCAGGTCCCGAGCCTAAAATAAGGAGTTTGCTGTGTTTGATGTCTGACATAATGAATCCTTTTATTTAAAAGTGCGGTCACAAAAAGCATCGCTTTTTGAACGTTGGCTTTGCCAACGACCCCTTGGGGGAGCAATCCTTAAAAGGATTGCGAATAAAAAAAGCGAAGTTTTTTTGATCAATTTCCGTTAATGGTTTTTTAAGCTTCATTGATTATAAAGAAAACCCGTTTAATAGAGTAGCGAATAAAGCAATCGGCGATACTTATTGGTTAACGGATCGTTTCCCAATGCGGATAAAATAGACAAAAACTGCTGTTTCACTTCACCGTTTTGTACGGATAAATCCTGTTTTAACAGACCAAACAGCAAATTTAACGCTTCTTCGTTACGGTTTGCCTGATGAAGTTGAACCGCCAGTTTTAAGGCGATTTCCGGGCTTGGATTTTTATCGTAATCCGCCTGTAGTTGCTGAATTTCCGGGGTATCCGCCGCTTTAATCAACAATTCGATTTGCGCTTGTAAACCGTGCCAACGGCTGTCGCGATCCTGTAACGGAACTTTCGCCAGAATATCGGCGGCAGGTTCGGTTTTTTTCAAGGCAATGTAAGTTTCGGCGTAGAGCAGCGCTATATCGCTGTTTTTCTTATCCGACAATTCCCAGGCTTCTTTCAGCAACGGCAGGGCGGCGTTGTAATCGTTCGCCTGTAAATAATCCAGCGCCAGATTAAATTTAATTTCCTCTTCTTTCGGGAGAATCAGGCTTAACCGCTGTTTCAGCTGATCTTCCGGCAAATCGCCCTGAAAGGCGTCAACCGCTTGCGCTTCTTTGAACAAATAGGTGCTCGGCAGCGCTTGAATGCGGAATTGCATGGCAATGTTTTGTTCCGTTTCGCAGTTCACTTTCGCCAGCAGGAATTGTCCTTGATATTGTTCGGCGTAACGCTCCAAAAGTGCGGTAAATTTTACCGACGTTTCGTGGCTTGGCGCGTAAAATACGATGGCCAACGGCGTTTGCTGCGATTGTTGCAGAATTTCCGTAAGATTTTGTTCGTTAAGTTCAATGACGAATTTTGACATGGTTTTTCTCGTTTTATTAAAAGGGAATAAACAGAATATGCGGATAAATTTATAAAAATTCAACCGCACTTTACTCATTAATCGCGGCACGATGGGCGCCAAGTTTGTGCTTTAAGAACGCGACATCGTACGCAAGCGGAAAAGAACCGCGGTTTTGCACTTTTTTCAGCGATTATGCGCTACCTGTCTTTCGGGTTCAACGAATAAATTTTTGTATTCGTCTTGATTTTGTTAGAATTCCGCACCATCTAGAAAAAGATTTTTGTTAACGAAGGAATAATTATGTCGAATCCATTACTTGAAAATTCGGTGTTGCCGCAATTTTCTAAAATTAAGCCGGAACATGTTCAGCCGGCGATTGAAAAGTTAATCAATGATTGCCGCAGTGTGACGGAAGAAGTGCTGAAACAATCGCATTTTACCTGGGATAATTTTTACCAGCCGCTTGCCGAGGTCAATGACCGTTTAAGCAAAGCCTGGTCGCCGGTGGCGCATTTGAATTCGGTGAAAAACAGCCCCGAATTACGCGAAGCTTATCAGGCTTGTTTGCCGATGTTGTCCGAATACGGCACTTGGGTCGGTCAGCACCAAGGTTTATATAATGCTTATGTGGCGTTGAAAAACGGCGCAGAATATGAAAATTACGACGTGGCACAAAAGAAAGCCATTGAAAACAGTTTACGCGATTTCAAGCTTTCGGGCATTTCGTTACCGCCGGAACAACAAAAACGTTATGGCGAAATCGCCTCTCGTTTGTCCGAGTTAAGTTCGCAATTCAGCAATAATGTGCTGGACGCCACCATGGGTTGGGACAAAATCATCACCGATGAAACGCAGCTTCAGGGGTTGCCGGAGAGCGCTTTGCAGGCGGCGCGGCAGTCTGCGCAAAGTAAAGGTGTGGACGGTTATCGTTTCACGCTTGAATTTCCAAGCTATCTGCCGGTGATGACTTACTGTGAAAATCGCGAATTGCGTGAAGAAATGTATCGGGCATTCGTTACGCGCGCTTCGGAACAAGGGCCGAATGCGGGCAAATGGGATAATACGCCGATTATGGAAGAAATCCTGACTTTACGCGTGGAATTGGCGAAATTGCTGGGTTTTGAACGTTATACGGATCGTTCTCTCGCCACCAAAATGGCGGAAAATCCGCGGCAGGTGTTGGAGTTCCTGGAAAATTTAGCCGCGCGTTCTAAATCTCAGGGCGAAAAAGAATTGGCGGAATTACAGGAATTTTGTAAAACTCACGAAAATCTGACCGCACTTGAGCCCTGGGATATTTCGTTTTACAGCGAAAAACAGAAACAGGTGCTGTACGCCATCAATGACGAAGAATTACGTCCGTATTTTCCCGAAAATCGCGTTCTTTCGGGTTTGTTCGAACTGGTTAAACGGATTTTCAATATTCGCGCGGTAGAACGTTTCGGGGTGGATACCTATCACAAAGACGTGCGATTCTTTGATTTAATCGACGAAACCGATGAAGTGCGCGGCAGTTTTTATTTGGATTTATACGCTCGCGAAAACAAACGCGGCGGCGCCTGGATGGACGATTGCATCGGTCGCCGACGCAAAGCGGACGGCAGCATTCAGAAACCGGTGGCTTATTTAACCTGCAATTTTAATGCGCCGGTGGGCGATAAACCCGCGTTATTTACGCACGATGAAGTGACGACCTTGTTCCACGAATTCGGACACGGTATTCATCACATGCTCACGAAAATTGATGTCGGTGATGTATCGGGCATTAACGGCGTACCTTGGGATGCGGTGGAGTTACCGAGTCAGTTCATGGAAAACTGGTGTTGGGAAGAAGCGGCGCTTGCCTTTATTTCCGGGCATTTTGAAACGGGCGAACCATTGCCGAAAGAAAAACTGACCCAGCTAATTAAAGCGAAGAATTTCCAGGCGGCGATGTTTGTGTTGCGCCAGTTGGAATTCGGTTTGTTTGATTTTCGTTTACATCATAATTATGAAGCGGGTAAGCCGAATCAGATTTTAGATACCTTGCAGGCGGTGAAAAAACAGGTTGCCGTGATCAAAGGTGTGGATTGGGCGAGAACGCCGCACAGTTTCAGTCATATTTTCGCCGGCGGCTATGCGGCGGGCTATTATAGTTATCTGTGGGCGGAAGTGCTTTCGGCGGACGCGTTTTCACGTTTCGAGGAAGAGGGCATTTTTAATCCGGTAACCGGCAAATCCTATCTGGATGAAATCCTCACTCGCGGCGGTTCGGAAGAACCTATGGCGCTATTCGAACGCTTCCGCGGACGCAAACCGACCTTAGATGCGTTGTTGCGTCATAAGGGGATTGCGGGCTAGTTGGCAGCGCGAAATGACATAAAAAAACCGACCGTACTGAAAAGTGCGGTCGATTTTTTATACGTTTTTTTAATTAAAGTACTTTAATAATACTTTCGCACAGATAGCGGATATTATCTTCCGTGATACCGGCGACATTGATTCTGCCGGAGCGCACGGCGTAGACGGCGAATTCGTTTTTGAGGCGATCGACTTGTTCCGGCGTTAAGCCGCTGAAGGAAAACATGCCGTTTTGTTCGGTGATGAAGCTGAAATCCTGTTGCGCACCGAATTCTTTCAATAACGCCGCCAATTTATTACGCATTTGTTTGATTCGGTTGCGCATTTCGGTAAGTTCGTTATTCCATTGCTCGCGTAATGCGGGATCCGCTAAAACCGTTGCCACCGTTGAAGCGCCGTGGGACGCCGGGTTGGAGTAAATGGTACGGATAATGGATTTTACTTGAGTCAGCGCCGTGCCGGCGATGTCCGAATTTTCCGCGACCAATGTAAAGGCGCCGACCCGTTCGCTGTACAAGCCGAAGTTTTTGGAATAGGAACTGCAAATCAAAAGTTCTTTGTGATATTTGGCAAAAGTGCGTAAGCCGACGGCATCTTCGTCCAGACCGTTGCCTAAACCTTGATAGGCAAAATCGAACAGCGGCAACCAGCCGTTTTTCACGGATAATTCCGCCAAGTGTTGCCATTGTTCCGGTGTCGGGTCGATACCGGTAGGATTGTGGCAGCAACCGTGTAATAACACCACGTCGCCCGAATCGGCATTGGCCAAATCCGCCAGCAAATTATCCCAGTCTAAAGCTTTTTTCTCGGCGTCGTACCAACGATAATCGCGAATGGTCATGCCGACGGCGTTAAAAATCGCGTTATGGTTTGGCCAGGTTGGCGTTGAAATCCAGACATTTTGCGCTTTGGTTTGACGTTTGACGAATTCCGCCGCAATGCGTAACGCGCCGGTACCGCCCAAACTTTGTACCGTTCGTGCGCGTTTGTCGGCGATAATGTCGGAATCCGCACCGAATAACAATGCTTGAGTGAGGGCGTTGAATTCCTGTACGCCGTCAATAGACAGATAATTTTTGCTGTTTTCCTTTTCCAGCAAACGGGTTTCCGCCGCTTTTACGGCTTTCATGATCGGCGTGAAACCTTGCGCGTCTTTATAAACGCCGATACCTAAATTGATTTTTTGCGGACGGGTTTCCGCTTTAAACGCTTCGCCTAAGCCGAGAATGGGATCGGCGGGGGCCGCTTTAATATTTTCGAACATAATGAAATCCTTGTTATGCTGGGTTAATCTGAATAATGTCTTTTATACTGAGATTAAGGATTTTTCGCAATGCTTATTTAAATAAAAAAGCAGTCTATTAATTAATATTTAATAAATTGCCTTTAAATTTGAACTATTTTAATTTTTCAATTGCCCAGTCCAGACCGGATTGATAATCTGCGGGCAACTCGTTTCCGAGCTTATTGAGTTGGGCAATTAATACGCTTTTATTCACGTGGGTTAAATTGATGTGTCCCACTTTGCGTCCCGGGCGTACTTCTTTACCGTACCAATGCACCTGACTGAACGGCGTATTTAGCCATTGCGGATTGTGTTCGGTACCGATTAAATTCACCATAACACTCGGTGCGAAAACCTGCAGTTCCGGCGTCGGCAAGTCAAGCAGCGCGCGTAAATGCAGTTCAAACTGGCTGACGGCACAGCCCAACTGCGTCCAGTGTCCGCTATTATGTACCCGCGGCGCTAATTCGTTTACTAACAATTTGCCGTCTATCACAAAACATTCCATTGCCATTACGCCCACATAATCCAAATGACGCATCACTTTTCCCAGCATTGCTTCCGCCTGCGCCTGTAAATGAGCGGCGGATCCGTCGGCGACGCTGTAACGCAAAATGCCGTTTTGCTGCAAATTGCGGGTGACCGGATAAAAACGGGCGGAACCGTCGCGGAAACGCGCGCCCACAATGGAAACTTCGCCGTCGAAGGGAATGAATTTTTCCGCAATTACTTCGCCGAACAGATCTTCCGTAATGATCGATTGATTTTCCGGCGTCACAATCCATTGACCGCGGCCGTCATAACCGCCGGTGCGGCGTTTTACCACCACTTTTTCGCCGATTTCGCGAAAAGTGCGGTCAAAATCCGACGAGTTTTTTATTAATGTCCAGGGCGAAGTCGGTAAATTCAACTGATCCAAAATGGATTTCTGAGTGAAACGATCCGCCGTTTGGGCGAACACATCTTTATTCACAAATTTATGGTGATTGCCCAGTAAGGTCGTTAACGGCGTTTCTTCCCAGCGTTCGATTTCCGCGGTAATAATGGCGTCTTTCGGCAATTCAAACACGGACGCATTAAACGCCAGCGGCACCACATTAATATCCAACGGCGCGCCGGCGTAACGCAGCATGCGTCCGAGCTGACCGTTGCCGAGCACATAAACGGTAGGGTATAAAGCGCTTTTTTGCATGATAAAAAATCTCTTAAAAAATGACCGCACTTTGTTGTAAAAATCGGTACGGTCGCGGCACAAATTATAAATTTCGAACTAATCGCAGAAATGCATTAATAACGATTAATCGCGCGGATCCGGATTATCCAGCACCGCGTCGGTTTGTTTTTGGCGGAAGGCTTGCAAACGGGCTAATAATTCGTCGTCCCATGCGGCTAAAATTTGGGCCGCCAGCAAACCCGCATTTGCCGCGCCGGCAGGTCCGATAGCCAAGGTGCCGACCGGAATGCCTTTGGGCATTTGTACGATGGAATACAAGCTGTCCACGCCGCTTAACATCGAACTTTTCACCGGCACGCCCAGCACCGGCACCAACGTTTTGGCGGCGATCATGCCCGGCAAATGCGCCGCGCCGCCGGCTCCGGCGATAATCACTTTGTAACCGTTTCGTTGCGCGTTTTCGGCAAAGTCGAATAATTTATCCGGCGTACGATGCGCCGAAACGATTTCAACGTGATACGCCACCTGAAGATCATCTAAAACGGCGGTGGCTTCCTGCATGGTCGTCCAGTCACTTTTGGAGCCCATTACAACGGCGATTTGTGGTTTTGCATTTGACATAAAATTCTATCCCGAAATAAGAAAAATCGGCGTAAGAATAGCACATCGGGCAAACGATTGCGATAGGCGAGTGACAGGATTGTTTGCTGAAAAGAAAAAAGCGCCGAAAGTCCGCAAAAGTGCGGTCACAAAATACTTTAGTATTTTGAACGCTGGCTCTGCCAACGGCTCCGAAAGAGCGAGCAATCGCCTATAGGTGATTGAGAGTAAAAAATCGACGGAATTTTGAGCTTCCTGCTGAAATCCGGTTAAGATTGCATTATGAAAGCACTGATATTCCATTGTTTTTCTGTTATAGTACGTCCGATTTTGACTGAATGCGAGGTGTTATGAAATTTCTTTTTAATCTGGTGAAATATGCATGGCGGGCGCTGAATTTTATCCGCGATGTGGTGATGAACCTGTTTTTTCTAGTGTTTATTTTACTGACCTTAACCCTGTTAAGCCTGGTTTTTTCCCATAAAGCGAGCGTTACCGAGTTGGTGGGCGATCAAGGCGCATTACGACTGAATTTGGACGGTTATTTGACGGATAACCGCGACGAAAATGTAACCTGGCAGAAAGCGTTGCAGGAAGTAAACAGCGAAAACGTACCCATGCAGATTTCAACCTTCGACGTGGTGTATGCCATTGAAAATGCCAAAAATGACGAGCGCATTAAAGGTTTGGTGCTGGATTTGAATTTCTTTGAAGGCGCGGATTTGCCGGCGTTGGATTACGTGGGTAACGCCATTCGGCATTTTAAAACTTCGGGTAAACCGGTGATTGTGCACGCGGATAATTACACGCAGGCGCAATATTATTTGGCCAGTTTTGCCGATGAAATTTATCTGAACCCGGTAGGCGCCGTGGATATTAAAGGGATGACGGCGAAAAATCTTTATTTCAAATCCATGTTAGACAAGTTGGAAATTACGCCTCATATATTCCGCGTCGGCACCTATAAATCCGCCGTCGAGCCGTTTTTACGCGATGATATGTCGCCGGAAGCCAAAGCCAACGCCGCTTTATGGATGAACGGCATGTGGGATAACTATAAACAGCAGGTGGCGCAAAACCGCAAAATTCAGACTTCGCAAGTGTTGCCCGACGCCAACCGTTATTTGCAGGAATTAAAAATACTGAACGGGAACGATACCCGCTATGCGGTGCAGCGTCAGTTAGTCACGACGCTGGCGACGCCTTCGGAAATGAATGAAAAATTGACCGCACTTTTTGGTAAAGACGAAGAAGGTTTAGCGAAGCAAGTGGATTTTGATATTTACCTTGCCGCCTTACCGGATCGTATTACCGGCACGGAAAAAGATTTCAACATCGCCGTGGTGAATGTGGAAGGCACCATTATTGACGGCGAAAGCGATAATCAGGATGTCGGCGGCGATACCATCGTGAAACTGCTTCATCAGGCGCAAACGGACGAACGGATCAAAGCCCTGGTACTGCGGGTGAACAGCCCGGGCGGCAGTGCGTTCGCTTCGGAAAAAATTCGCCAGGAATTGACCGCACTTCAGAAAAAAGGCAAACCGGTCGTGGTTTCCATGGGCGGTATGGCGGCTTCCGGCGGTTATTGGATTTCCAGCACGGCGGATTATATTGTGGCGGATAAAAACACCTTAACGGGCTCAATTGGTATTTTCGCCATGTTCCCGACCTTTGAGAAAACCGCCAAAAACATAGGTGTGACGGCGGACGGCGTCAGCACGTCGCCATTGGCGGATATTTCTCCGCTGGAATCTTTATCGAAAGAAGTAAAAGATATTTATCAGCTGGAAATCGAACATGGCTACGATGAATTTTTGCGTGTAGTGAGCGAGGGACGTCACATGACGAAAGAACAGGTCGACCAAGTGGCGCAAGGACAGGTTTGGTTAGGGCAGGATGCGGTGAAACATCGTTTGGTGGATGAGCTGGGTAATTTTGATGTCGCCGTGCTTAAAGCGTTTGAATTGGCGACAAAAGATTTGCCGGAAGATAAAAAACCGGATTATTCCTTGTCATGGCTGGTAGACGAACCGGAAGGCATTCGCGCCTGGTTGAAAGAGCTGAGAAGCGAAGCCGGCGCGCTGATTCAAACTTCCGTGCTGGATGCCGTCGGCATGCCGAAAAACGTTAAAACCGTGCAGAAACAGCTTGGCGTATTGAGTCGTTTTAATGATCCGAAGGGACAGTATTTATATTGCCTGAACTGCGGTACCGTAAAATAATGTATAAAATTTGACCGCACTTTTCTGTTTGTCTAACGATGAACGTAAAGTGCGGTCGTTTTTTTTAATGTTTTTTGTTATCCGTTGTAATTAGCCGTTGCAATCAGAAAATTTATAGTGTAATTTAAGCGTTACATTGAGTGTACATAAAAATTTACAGTTAAAATAACAAAGAATGAACTAAGGAATAAAAATGAAAGACAGCATTCACAATATTCATATCGTTGACGAAAAAGTTTTGATTACCCCCGCCGAACTGAAAAAGAAATTACCGTTACCCGCCCATTTGCGTACTCAGATAGAAACGCACCGTCGTGAAATCGCCGATATTATTCATAAAAAAGATCCTCGTTTGTTGGTGGTTATCGGTCCTTGTTCCGTGCATGATCCCGTTGCGGCACTGGATTATGCAAGACGCTTGAAAGCGTTGTCGGAGCAATTGAAGGATCAGCTTTATATTGTGATGCGGGTTTATTTTGAAAAACCGCGCACTACCGTAGGCTGGAAAGGATTAATTAACGATCCGAAAATTGACGGCTCTTTTGATGTGGAAAGCGGTTTGCACATTGCCCGTAAATTGTTGCTGGATCTGGCGGATATGGGTTTGCCGTTGGCGACGGAAGCGTTAGATCCGATGACTCCGCAATATTTGGCGGATTTATTCAGTTGGTCGGCTATCGGCGCACGTACCACCGAATCGCAAACTCACCGCGAACTGGCATCCGGTTTATCCATGGCGGTGGGATTCAAAAACGGTACGGACGGCAGCCTGGGCACCGCTATTAACGCCATGAAAGCCGCATCTATGGGGCACAGTTTCATTGGTATCAATCAACAAGGCCAGGTAAATTTGCTGCATACCGAAGGCAATCCGGACGGTCATGTGATTTTACGCGGCGGAAAAGCGCCGAATTATGCGGCGGAATTCGTGAAAAAATGCGAAGAAGAACTGGAGAAAGCCGGTTTGGAATCCGCGATTATGATCGATTGCAGCCACGGCAACTCCAATAAAGATTACCGTCGTCAGCCGCTGGTGGCGGAGGACGCGCTGCAACAATTAATGCAAGGCGGCAAATCCATTATCGGTCTGATGATTGAAAGTAACATCAACGCCGGCAACCAATCGGCGGATCAACCGGTCAGTGAAATGAAATACGGCGTGTCCATCACCGACGCCTGTATTGATTGGGAAACCACGGACAGCCTGTTGCGTAAAATTGCGGGCGAATTGAAAAATCGCTAAAATAGCCTGAAATCAACGGTAGTCGTCGCTATGGCGAAGGGTTAAAAAAACTTTTATTTTTTTATTCGCAATCCTTTTAAGGATTGCTCCCCCAAGGGGTTGTTGGTAAAGCCAACGTTCAAAAAACGATGCTTTTTGTGACCGCACTTTTGTGTATTAACCGCTTTTAAGGACGCGGATTTCGCGTCCTTTCCCGTATTTAGAGAAAATCGGAATGGAAGCACTGAAAGAAATCAGAAAAGAAATTGATGCCTTAGATAAGGAACTTATTGAGCTGTTTGCCAAACGTTTGGCATTGGTGAAAAAAGTGGGCGAAGTGAAACGCAAACAGGGATTGCCTATTTATGTGCCGGAACGCGAAACGCATATGCTGGCGGCTCGTCGTCAGGAAGCGGAAAAAGCGGGCGTGCCGGCCGATTTAATCGAAGACGTTTTGCGCCGTTTAATGCGGGAATCCTACGCCAGTGAAAATGATTACGGGTTTAAAACCGTAAATCCCGCCGTCAAGAAAATTGTGATTGTGGGCGGAAACGGTAAGTTAGGCGGTTTATTCGCCCGTTTTTTGCGTGCTTCGGGTTATCATGTAGACACCATGGGCAGTCGGGATTGGGAAAATGCGGGCAAAATTTTAGCCGGCGCCGATGTGGTGATGGTGTGTGTGCCTATCGCTAAAACGCTGGAAACCATTGAGCGACTGAAACCTTATCTTACGGAAAATATGCTTTTGACGGATTTAACTTCCGTGAAGCGCCGCCCTCTGGAAAAAATGCTGGAAGTGCACACCGGCGCGGTGGTGGGTTTGCATCCGATGTTCGGACCGGATATCGCCAGTATGGCGAAACAAATTGTGGTGCGCTGCAACGGACGTTATCCCGAACGTTACGAATGGTTGCTGGAACAAATCGGTATTTGGGGCGCGAAAGTCTATCAAGTGGACGCCGCCGAGCATGATCACAGCATGACTTATATTCAGGCGTTACGTCATTTTTCGACTTTTGCCAACGGTTATCACCTTTCCCGTCAGCCTATCAAGCTGGCGAATATTCTGGCGTTATCCTCACCGATTTATCGTCTGGAATTGGCGATGATCGGCCGCTTATTCGCGCAGGACGGCGAACTTTACGCCGACATTATTATGGATAAACCGGAAAACCTGGCGGTGATCGAGAGTTTGAAACAAAGTTATGAAGAAAGTCTGAAATTTTTTGAAAACGGTGATAAAGCCGGCTTTATCAAAGCTTTTAATCAGGTACGTGAATGGTTCGGCGAATATTCCGAACAATTTATGAAAGAAAGCCGTCAGTTGCTGCAACAGGCGAACGACTATCGCCACCATAATTAATCCGGTATTCAGTTAAAGCCACCTTATAAAAGGTGGTTTTTTAAGGTTAATAAAAAAGTGCGGTGAAAAAAACTTCACTTTTTCCGACCGCACTTTAGTTTAGAGCCATTCTTTTATTCGAGCGTTTTTAGAGCCTTATTCCGCGTCGTCCTTCGCCCATTCAAGCGCACGGCGAACGGCTTTTTTCCAGCCTTTGTAACGACGTTCACGTTTTTCGTTGTCGTTATCCGGCGTGAAGGTGCGTTCTACGCGGGCTTTGTCTTGTAATTCACTTAAATCCTTCCAGAATCCGACGGCAAGACCGGCAAGATAAGCGGCACCTAACGCAGTCACTTCTTTGACGACCGGACGTTCAACATTAACATCCAGAATATCCGCCTGGAATTGCATTAAGAAATTATTGGCGGTGGCGCCTCCGTCCACACGAAGATATTTCAGTTTTTCACCGGAGTCGGATTGCATCGCTTCCAGCACGTCCCGGGTTTGGTAAGCGATAGATTCCAGGGTTGCCCGTACAATATGATTGCGATTGGCGCCACGGGATAAACCTAAGATTGCTCCGCGCGCGTACGGATCCCAATACGGCGCACCTAAACCGGTAAAGGCCGGCACTACATAAACGCCGTTGGTGCTTGGTACTTTGGTGGCGAAGTATTCACTGTCGTAACTGTCGTGCACAATTTTAAGTTCGTCACGTAACCATTGGATGGAGGCGCCGGCAATGAAAACGGAACCTTCAAGCGCATATTCCGGTTCACCTTTGGCGTTACAGGCGATAGTGGTTAACAAACCGTTTTTGGAAGTAATGGCTTTGTCACCGGTGTGAAGCAACATAAAGCAGCCGGTGCCGTAGGTGTTTTTGGCCTGACCGGCGGTCACGCATAAATGACCGTACAGGGCCGCTTGTTGGTCACCGGCCATACCGGCAACCGGAATACGCACGCCGCCTTTACCACCGATATTGGTTTGGCCGTAAATTTCGGAAGAATTTCTCACTTCAGGCAACATTGAACGCGGAATATTCAGAATTTCCAGCATTTTGTCATCCCATTGTTTGGTATGAATGTTGAATAACATGGTGCGGGAAGCGTTAGTGTAGTCCGTTACATGCACGCGACCTTGGGTTAATTTCCATACCAGCCAGGTATCTACCGTACCGAATAACAGCTCGCCGCGTTCCGCTTTCGCCCGCGCGCCTTCCACGTTATCCAGAATCCATTTGACTTTGGTGCCTGAGAAATATGGGTCTACCACTAAACCTGTGGTTTGACGGATATAGTCTTCATAACCGTCCGCTTTTAATTTATCGGTAATATCGGAAGTGCGGCGGCATTGCCATACAATGGCGTTATAAACCGGCGTACCGGTTTCTTTTTCCCATACGATGGTGGTTTCACGTTGGTTAGTAATGCCGATCGCAGCGATTTGATCAGAGGTAATACCGGCTTTTGCCACCACTTCGTTTAAGGTAGAACTTTGGGTCGCCCAGATTTCCATCGGATTATGCTCAACCCAACCGGCCTGCGGATAAATTTGTGTGAATTCGCGTTGGGCGATTTCTACGATGTTTGCGTCGTGGTCGAGTAAAACGGCTCGAGAGCTGGTCGTTCCTTGGTCCAATGCAATAATGTATTTTTTGTCCATAATAAATTTCCTTCGGATGTTTATCGGATTAAATCGTTTATTTTCTATGCACATAGAAAGCCAGTTAACATTCTTTGAGCGTAAACGAACAAATTGCAAACATACGTTAATCGAATATGCGCATAAATTAAATGGTTATTTTTCAAATTTTTGAACTTCGTCACAAAAATTTATCAACATTAAACATTTTTCGAAAAATAATGTGATCCAGTTAACATTTTAGAAAAAAAGCGCTGGGACGTTATTGCTTTACTATAAGATAAAGCCAGATAATAACACCCAGTCACATAAGTCTCTAAAATATTGCTTGATTGAAAACGAACGAAATTGCCGATTTATGTTTTTGAAAAAGAACATTATAGTTCATCAATAATATGGAGATTTTCTTATGAACGCTTATTTAGCCGAATTTTTAGGCACGGCACTATTAGTCTTAATGGGTAATGGCGTAGTTGCCAATGTGTGTTTAAACAAAACAAAAGGTAACAGTTCCGGTTGGATTGTGATTACGACCGCGTGGGCATTTGCGGTATATGTTGCGGTCGTGGCGACGGGAGAATATAGCGGTGCGCATTTAAACCCGGCGGTCACAATCGGTGTCGCCGTGAAAGGTTCATTTGATTGGGCAATGGTACCGGGTTATATTGCCGCGCAAATTGCCGGCGGTGTGCTTGGTGGATTCGTCGTCTATTTATTCTACCGCGATCACTTCCTCGTTACAGACGATGCGGCTTCAAAACGTGCTTGTTTCTCAACGGAACCGGCAATTCGTAACTATGCAAATAACTTATTCTGCGAAATCATTGGTACCGTTGTCTTAGTTTCCATCATTTTCTTTATTTCATCCGGCCATGTCGTGTTACCCGGTTCAGACACACCGGCACCAATAGGTTTAGGTTCAATCGGCGCTTTACCAGTTGCAATCCTGGTTTGGGCAATCGGTCTAAGCTTGGGCGGTACAACCGGTTATGCCATTAATCCGGCTCGAGACCTAGGACCGCGTATTGCATTAGCATGCTTAGGTAAAAAACTCAACACGCCGGCTGACTGGGCTTATGCATGGGTGCCTGTTGTCGGTCCAATCCTTGGCGGTATTATTGCGGCAGTCGCTTATAACGCGATTATGTGACGGAACATTCCGGTCAAATTAAAAAGCCGTCTTTGTGAAAAAGATGGCTTTTTTACCTTATATTGGCATGTTCTGAATGTTTTATTGTGTTATTTTCTATGGTTGAACGTTAATCGCGTTACTTCATAGGCAAATAATACGGCGCCAAAGATTAAGATTAAATCGCCGATCGTGCGTAACCAGCGCAATGTCTGTAGAAAATGCTGTTGTAGAAAACCTTCGCTACGGGCATACCATAACCCTTCGCTGATACTGGCGGAAACCTGGTATAAGCCGATTGGCAGTAAGCTAATAGCAATCATCAGTACTAAACCTACATTCATTGACCAGAAACCTGTTTTCATGAGTTTTTCATTGAATTGGAAATCAGGTTTTAAGTAACGCGCTACAAGTAATACAAAACCTAATGCCAGGAACCCGTACACACCGAACAGAGCGGCATGTGCGTGAACGGCGGTAGTATTTAAACCTTGCAGGTAAAATAATGAAATCGGCGGGTTAATCAGGAAGCCGAATACGCCGGCGCCCAACATATTCCAGAACGCTACGGCAACGAAACACATTAAAGGCCAACGTAATTTTTGCATCCATGTCGTTCTATGTTGATATGACCAATGTTCATAGGCTTCACTTCCCAAAAGTACTAACGGCACAACTTCCAATGCGGAAAATACTGCACCGGCGGCTAATGCTGGTGTTGTTGTACCCGAAAAATAGAAATGATGTGCAGTTCCGGGAATACCGCCTACAAGGAACAGGCTTCCCGCCATCAATGAGGCGATGGTTGCGCTGTGATAGCTAACTAATCCCAAATTGTAGAAAATAAATGCTAACGCACAGGTTGCAAATACTTCAAAGAAGCCTTCCACCCATAAGTGCACAACCCACCAACGCCAATATTCCATTATCGTGATAGTGGAATGTTCACCATAGAATAACCCCGGTCCGTAGAAGAGTCCGACACCGATAATTGAAGCGATAAAAATGGCAAGTAAGTTCTTGTCACCGTTCTGTTTGAAAGAATAACGCGTACATCGGAGCATCAACCATAACCAAACCAGGAAACCCACAAATAACAGTAATTGCCAGAAACGTCCCAAGTCTAAGTATTCATAGCCTTGATGACCGAACCAGAAGTTTAGTTCCGTAGGAATCCGGTGGCTCAATGCAAAGAAGTTACCGCTGTAAGAACCGATTACCACGATTAATAATGCAAAGAAAAGGAAATTTACCCCGAACTTTTGATATTTCGGATCTTTTCCGCCGTTGATAACCGGAGCCAGAAATAGGCCGGCAGTTAAAAAACCTGTTGCAATCCAGAATAAAGCGGATTGAATATGCCAGGTTCGGATTAAGGAATAAGGGAACAGTTGAGAAATATCCAAACCGTAGAATTTTTGACCTTCTACCGTGTAATGCGCCAATACACCGCCTAATCCGACCTGAACTACAAATAATGCCAACGTCAGAAAGACATATTTCCCTAACGCTTTTTGTGACGGCGTTAAATTTAATTTTAACAGAGGATCGGTCGTCGGCGCTTCAGGCACTTTCTCATTATGATTGCGAAAGAAAGAATAACCCCAGATCAGGAATCCGATACCGGCAATTAAGCAGACGATAGAAATCAGTGACCACATAATGTTTTCCGTCGTCGGTACATTATTAATCAAGGGTTCGTGCGGCCAATTGTTAGTGTAAGTGACTTCCGCATTCGGCCGGCTAGTGGATGCAGCCCAGGCTGTCCAGAAGAAAAAATCCGATAATTTCTGACGAGCTTCGGAACTCGGCAGTGTATTGTTCTTCATCGCAAAGGATTCACGGGTCGGGATCATGGATGGATCGTCGCCATATAATTTATTGTAATAATCAGCGGTTTGACGAATTGCCTGTAAGCGGGTATTGGATAGTACGACATTGCCATCTTCATTCACGCGGCTATGATGGCGATATTCTTCGCGTAAGGCAGCCTGTAACGCGGCTTGAGCGGTCGGATCTAATTCGGCATATGTTTTTTGAAACATGGTTTGTGCTGTAATATCCAGCCATTCGGTTAATTCGCGATGAAGCCAGTCGGCCGTCCAGTCCGGCGCCTGGTATGCACCGTGTCCCAGAAGCGATCCCACTTCCATACCTCCGGTTGTTTGCCAAGCGGTTTGACCGGCGAGAATATCGCTTTCCGTTATCACCGTTTTTCCGGTTTCAGACACATAAGCTTTGGGAATCGGTGGTGCCTGACGATAAACTTCAACGCCCATGTAACCGAGTATCGTAAAGGTTATAGTGAGTACGATAACCAGGATCGTCCACAATTTTTTATATTTTCCCATGATTTACTCCTTGGAATAAGCTTACTTAAAATTCTGTTATATTCGAAAATGATTAATAGATGTTTTAATCAATTAAATATCCGACTAATTATATCAGGTATAAAGTAGCCAGAAACACCCAAAAATAAGTAAATAAAAGTGCGGTCAAAATTTTGATTGTTTTTTCGACCGCACTTTAATATTTCGCAGTAGTAATTTAAATAGATTCCAATTTATTCGGTCAATAAGCCGGACATTAATGCATAGAATTTCTCTGCATCCCAGGCGCTGCGGCCGATGAACAAGCCGTCGATATGCGGTTGAACGAATAATTCGGGAGCGTTTTCCGGGTTAACGCTGCCGCCGTAAAAAACCGGAATTTTATTCCCTTCTTCGCCGAATAATTCGATTAAACACTGTTTGATGACCGCCTGTTTGGCGTCGGCATAGTCGGCGGACGCCGGGATGCCGGCGGTACCGATTGCCCAAACCGGTTCGTAAGCGATGCGTAATAACGGCAATTGATCCGATGTGACGCCGTGCAAACCGATTTTCAGCTGTGTTCTTAATACTTCATCGGAAATATCGTAATTTTTTTGTTCCAGCGTTTCGCCCACGCAAAGCAGCGTGACGAATTGATGTTTGAGTGCCGCCAGTACTTTGGCATTTTCATCCTGATCCGTTTCCTTAAACACATGGCGTCGCTCGGAATGTCCGATCATTACCAGCCGAACGCCCAGTTCTTTCAACATAAGCGGCGAAATATCACCGGTGAACTGACCGGAATCGTGAGGGTTCATATTTTGCGCACCGATCATAATCGGATGCTTGGAAGAGATGCGGCGCACGGTAGCGACGGCATCGCTCAAGGTCGTAAAAGAGGGAATGACAAAGAGTTCCAGCTCCTTATCTGCGGGCAGGGTATCCGCTAATTCGGATAGCTTAGTCAGATAGTCCACCACTTCCGCATTGCCTTTGTACATTTTCAGGTTAGTACCGAAATAAATTCTCTTTGTCATAACACATTCCTTCTGTTTGTGATTATTTAACGACGTCAACGGATGTAACGTTTTTGAGCTGATTATAAAATTTTAAGGAAATGCCTTTATCCGTAATAATTTTATGTACCTTACTTAACGGCGCGGAAACAAACAAATGCTCCGTCACAAATTTATTGCTGCAGGTCAATACATAGACTTCTTTGGCGATTTCAAAAATGAGCTTTTTGATTTGCATTTGATCATTACCGATGGAGGTGATACCGATTTCCGGATGAACGCCGTGTACGCCGATAAAGGCTTTACTCGCCCTGAAATTTTTCATCATGTCGATAGCACTTTCCCCCATGGATGCCGGGATTTTGCCGGAAATCAGCCCGCCGATCAGCATAATTTCAATATTGTCGATATTGGCCAGTTCGCACGCCACATAAAGGGAATTAGTGATAACCACCAGATATTTGTCGGCATACCGTTTAATAACCTGCGCCAGATAAAAACTGTTAGAAGAGTCATCGAGAATGATTGTGTCGCGATCGTTAACGTATTGGTAGGCTTTTTCTGCGATTTTGAGTTTATTTTCCCGATCTTTGAATATATTTCCCGCCGGCAGGGACACGGAGATCATCGGCGGAGTAGGCAACGCACCGCCGTGCGTTCGAATTAATGCGCCTTGTTTCTCAAGTGAGCGGATAGCCGTACGAATCGTCACGACGGAACAATCTAATAATTGGCTGAGTTCGATATTATCCACATACTGTTGTTGTTCCAGAATCGTTAATATTTGTTGTTCCCTTTCGGTATATTGCGTCATATTTCTTTCCTTCATTACTTTTCAATGCCTATTATAGAATACTTTTCGTCTTTTTTCTTTATGTAAAATTATTTTCGTTTATTTTCGTTAAAATTTGATCAACCTCTCATTTTTAAAAAATATTCGCTATTTTTACCGCATTTTTAATGACATTATAAAAAACACGTGTATTATAAATTTATCTTTTATTTGAAACGAAAATAAACGAAAGGAATTTTATATGAGTAAGAAACCTGTCATTGCATTGACTATGGGGGATCCGGCGGGGATTGGTCCGGAAATTGTGGTGGATACCATGCTGAGCAAAGAAATTCATGACGTATGTAAACCCTTTGTGATCGGTAGTATTGCGATTCTTGATCGTGCCGCTAAAGTCCGAGGCGTTTCATTGGATTACCGCAAGATTGATGATCCCGACGAGGCAAAATACGAATACGGTACGGTGGATGTGTTGGAAACCGGGGTTTACGACACGGATTCTATCAAATGGGGTGAAGTTCAGGCGTTGGCGGGGAAAATGTCTTACGACTGGGTGATGAAATCCATTGAATTGGGCATGGCCCGTAAAATTGATGCGGTTTCTACCGCGCCGATTCATAAACGTGCCATCAAACTGGTCGGCGTGAAAGAACCGGGCCATACCGAAATTTACCAAAATGAAACCCGTTCGCCTTACGGCTTAACGATGTTCAGCTGCCATAAATTACGGGTATTTTTCGTCAGCCGGCATATGTCGGTGATTGATGCCTGTAAATATGCCACCAAAGAACGGGTGTTGGAGAACGTAAAAAATATCGATAAAGAGCTGCGCAATATCGGTATCGAAAATCCGTTTATTGCGGTCGCGGCGTTAAATCCGCACGGCGGCGACAACGGTTTATTCGGTCGGGAAGAAATCGACGAATTAATTCCGGCGGTAGAAGCGGCAAAAGCGGCGGGCATTAATGTCACCGGCCCGGTACCGGCGGATTCCGTATTCCATATCGGTAAATCCGGCAAATATGACGCCATTTTGTCGCTGTATCACGACCAGGGTCATATTGCCTGCAAAACCTTAGATTTTGAAAAATCCGTCACCATTACTTTCGGTTTGCCGTTCATGCGCAGTTCCGTGGATCACGGTACGGCCTTTGATATTGCCGGTAAGAACATTGCTAACGGCGTCAGCATGATCGAATCCACCAAGGTGCTTGCCGAATATACCGCCAAGTATATGAACAAAAAATCGTAATTCATTTATAGGAGTTACCCTATGCCTGTAATCGGAGTTGTCGCAGATGATTTAACCGGAGCCACCACAACAGGCGTGTTGCTGGCGCGTTCTGGTTCAAAAACCACGGTATTTTTCCACACCGAAGCGGCGGAAAAATTAAATGACGAAATTCATTCTGAATCATTACTGATCAGTACCAGTAGTCGACCGTTGCCGAAACACGAAGCCTATAAAACTGTGCAAAAAGCGACCGCACTTTTGGACAAATTGGGCGTGCAATATTTCTCTAAACGGATTGATACCACCATGCGCGGCGGTGTCGGTGTGGAAATTGACGCCATGCTGGATACTTTGCCGGAAGATACGATTGCGGTTGTTGTTCCGGCAATGCCGCAATCCCGTCGGATTTTAGTGGGCGGTTATTCGGTGATTGACGGCGTGGCGCTAATCAAAACGCCGGTTGCGCAGGATGTGAGAACGCCGGTGAAAGAAGGATTTATTCCGGCTTTATTGGCGGCGCAAACCCGCCATCATGTGGGGCAAGTTACATTAAACGATGTCATGCACGGTATTTATGAAATCAAGATTGCTTTGATGGAACAAATCCGTCTCGGCAATCGGGTTATCGTGGTGGATGCCATTACCCTGGAAGATGTTTCCAATATTGCGCATGCCTGTCTATTGCTGGAAAACCGCATTCTTGCCGTAGATCCGGGGCCGTTTACGGCCGCACTGGGCTTTCATCGCGGCATTATTCATAAAGAAGAAGCCAATATTCCGAAAAACGGCGACAGCTGCGCCAAAGGGAAAACCGTGTTGGTGGTTGCCGGCAGCGCAACGCCGGTAACCAAATTGCAAATGGACGTGCTATGCCGAGATGAGCGAAATGTATGTGTTTCCGTAGATCCGTTGTTAATGATTGAAGGCGGTGAAATCGCCGATAAAGAAGCCAAACGGGTAGTGAAACGAGTGAAAGATTATATGTCGGATAAAGTGCCGCCGCGTGCGGTTTTACTGGAAACGGCATTACACGGACCATTGCTGAATCTTAACGAAGAAGACGAGAAACGCAATTACATTTCAGGCGAAAGCGCGGAACGGATTAATGCCGGCCTGGGTATGATTGTGGCGGATATTTTTGATGCCGTCGGAGCGGAGCGTTTTGCCGGTATCTATGCAACGGGCGGAGATACCATGGTGAATGTTTGTAACCAATTGGGCGTCGCGGCGATCGAAATGATCGATTATGTCATTCCGCAGGCGGATATCGGGCGCTTAGTGGGAAAATTTGATAACAAAATGCCGATTGTCGGCAAAGGCGGATTAACCGGCGACGAGTATACCGCTTGTAAGATTGTAGACCGGCTCTTTTTAGAGGCCTGCAGAGATGAGAATGATTAAGGAGTAAAAAATGAAAATTGCAATTGGCTGTGATGAAGCGGCGTATCGTTTGAAAGTTGAAATTATGAAACATTTGGACGATATCGGCGTTGAATATGATGATTTCGGCGCAGACGAAGGCGATATCGTGTTGTATCCCGATGTGGCGGAGGCCGTGGCTGTCGCCGTGGCGGAAGGCAAATATGAACGCGCTATTTTAACTTGCGGAACCGGGATTGGCATGTGTATTACGGCAAATAAAGTCCCTGGCGTACGCGCGGCGGTGTGTCATGACTTATTTTCTACGGAACGATCCCGTAAAAGTAACGATGCCCAAATCATGTGTTTAGGGGAACGGGTCATCGGTGTCGAATTAGCCAAATCGCTTATCGACGTTTGGTTCCGATGTGATTTCGCCGGTGGCGGATCGGCGCCGAAAGTTGCGCGGATCAACGAAATTGATGCGAAATATCACAAGTAAGCGTTGTATCAGTCAATAAGCTTCGGACGGGCCCGGAGTCCGTCGATACTTTCTATGTCAGGAGATATCCTATGGTTAAGCTAAAACGTAATGCGGAAGGTCATATTGATTTGGGATTAATGGACAAAATGATGAAAATCCCCGGCGGATTGGTCATCATTCCGTTACTTCTTGCCGTCGCAATAAAAACATTTTTTCCTCAATTTTTTGAAATCGGAGGATTCACGAGTGGATTGTTCAAAAACGGCCAACCGGCCATGATGGGGATTTTCCTTATTTTATGCGGTTCGTCCATTAATGTCAGACAAGTCGGTATGCCGCTTTATAAAGGTGTCGTATTAACCAGTATCAAATTTTTCCTGGGCGTTGCCATCGGTTTGCTGGTCGGACACTTCTTCGGACCGGAAGGTATTTGGGGATTATCGCCGATCGTCCTGATTGCCGCCATTACCAACTCCAACAGCTCATTATATATTTCTCTGTCGTCTCAGTTTGGTAATTCTACCGACACGGGCGCGATTTCCATTCTGTCATTGAACGACGGACCGTTTTTCACCCTGATTGCCTTGGGCGCCAGCGGATTGGCGAATATTCCGTTTATGGCGGTGGTGGCAACCCTGATTCCGTTATTAATCGGTTTCGTCTGGGGAAATTTGGATACCACATTCCGGACTTTATGCGGTAAAGCGCAACCGATCATCATCTTCTTTATGACGATCGCCATCGGTTCCGGTACCAATGTGGATACCATTTTAGTGGCCGGCGCTTCCGGTATTATCCTGGGGTTATTGTCTACCGTTACCGCCGTGGTGTTCTTCTATGTGTTTAATATTTTCCTGCCGAAAAGAGAACGTAACGCCATGGGGGCGGCAATCGGCACCACTGCGTTGAATTCGGCCATGACGCCGGCTGCCGTAGCGGACGCCGATCCGACGTTTGCACCGCATGTACCGCTCGCTACCGCGCAATGTGCGACGGCTTCCATCATTACTTTATTCCTTTGCCCGTTTGTCGTGGCGTTCTTTGACCGTCAAATGCGTAAAAACAAATTGGGTATCTACTCGCCGGAAGGTTGGGCGGGTAAAGAAATGGCGGCCAAAGAAGGTTCCGCCGCCTAAGTTGCGGGCTCTTTTAAGATAAAAATTCATTCGCGGACTGATTTTTGTTATGAACGGAAATCAGTCCTTTTGTTTTGATAGTATAAAAAACACTCGAATTTTTGACCGCACTTTTAGGGCAAACCCTTATCATCGCCGCAAAAGACAAAGCCGGCTTATGCTTTTCAATGAATCGGGCTTAGAGGTTATTTTCTTTTTGGATGAAAAATCAGTAGAATACGCCCACGATTTTATGATTGAGAGACAAAAAATGAATGCATTGAATATTGCTATTGCCGCAGAATTTGAGCTATGTGAGAAATTAACCGAATTTTTAGCGCAAAGCGTACTGGACATCGGCCGGGTTTCCATTGTGGAAATCGTGCCGTTTAATGAAGAGCAGGGCGTACGTTTTAATCAACGTGCGGTGGAACAGCTTTCTCCGGATGAAGCGGATTGGTCGAAATTCGATTATTTGTTATTTGCCGGCAGCGCCGGTCATGCGCCTCATATGGCAAATGCGGCGGAAGCGGGCTGCGTGGTGATTGATATGAAAGGCGTCAGCGCGGCGATTTCCGGTGTGCCGGTGGTTGTTCCTTCCGTGAATGACGGTGAATTGACGGAATTGCGGGCGCACAATATTGTGTCCATGCCGGATCCGCAGGTGAGTCAGTTAGTGTTAAGCATGGCGCGTTTTATCGAAGAAAACCAGCTCAATCATGTTTTAGTCACCAGTTTGCTGCCGGCGTCTTATACGGACGGCGAAACCGTCGGTCGGCTGGCGGGGCAAACCGCGCGTTTGTTGAACGGCATTCCGTTGGATGAAAACGAACAACGCCTGGCATTTGATGTGTTCCCGAAAAGTGCGGTCAATTTAACGGCACAATTTCAGAAAATTTTTCCGGCGCTGAATGTGACGTTCCATAGTATCCAAACACCGGTATTTTACGGGATTGCACAAAAAGTGACGGCGCTTTCGGATTATGAACTGGAAACGTCGCAATTACTGAATCAATGGCAAAATAACGACTTCATTCAAGCGGAAGAACAGGTGATAACGCCGGTGCTCAACGGAGAAAAGGAAAGTGATGAGGAAACGGTAAAATTACATTTGGGCAACTTAAGTGCGGTGGAAAACGGCATCGAATTTTGGTCGGTCGCGGATGAGCAGCGGTTTAATCTGGCGTTTTTAACGGTGAAATTACTGGAAAAAATTGCGCGTCAGTTACATTGATTGGCATCATTTATGCACCAAAAGAAAACCTATCCGACGGATAGGTTTTTTATTAGTTTTGGTTTAAATTTTTCACTGATTTGCGAATAACTAATTCGGGATGAATTTCAATGGTTTCGCGCTTGGAGGATTTATCCTGAATGCGTTCGAACAATAATTGCAACGCCCGTTCGCCCAGGCGGGCTTTGGATTGATGAATCGTGGTTAACGGCGGGGCGCTGAAGCGGGAAATATGCACGTTATCATAACCGATAATAGAAAAATCTTCGGGCACGCGGAAACCTTTTTCCGTAATAGCGGAAATGGCGCCTAACGCCATTACGTCGTTACAGCAGAAAATCGCGCTAGGGCGGTGCGTCTGCGCCAGCAGGCGGTTCATGCATTCGTAGCCGTCTTCCGGTTCGAAGGATCCTTCCAGCAACCAATCGGGATTCATTTCCAGTCCGGCTTCATGCAATGCTTTTAAAAAGCCTTCGTAACGCTTCCGCGCCGTGGTTTTTTTCAGTTCTGCGCTGAGATAAGCGATCTCTTTGTGTCCGTTATCCACCAAATGTTTACCGGCCAAATAGCCGCCTTCAAAACTGTTATCTAAAATCCGATCGGTGTTCGGATTCACCGGGCCCCAGTCCATCACCACCATCGGCAAATCACTGAACGATTTCATTAAATCCAGGCTGTCCGCCGTATATTCTGAGCACATCACTAAAATGCCGTCCACGCGTTTCTTTACCAACATTTCCAGATGATTTTTGATTTTTTCGGGATTATTTTGGGTATTGCACAAAAACAACGAATATCCCTGGCGATAGCAGTGATCTTCTACTGCGTGAATGATTTCCGCAAAATACGGCGCTTCGCTGGTGGTGACGATCATACCGATGGATTTTGTCGTGTTCACTTTCAAACTGCGCGCTACGGCGCTTGGCGAATAATGTAACTGTTCGATTGCGTTTAAGACGATTTTTTTGGTTTCTTCCGCCACATGGCGTGTGTCGTTAATGACGTGAGACACGGTTGTGGTGGATACGCCGGCTAATTTTGCGACGTCCTTAATAGTTGCCATAATGTTCTCCTTTGAGCTTTCGGCTATTATAAAAGCCGTTGTCAAATTTGTAAAAATAAAAGCCGAAATAATGATTCATTTATTTATTGATTTACATCAAACATAACGCTTTTTGATTACCCAAAATAATTTTAGCTGATTATAATGATCAAAGTCATTTAAACATGTATACAAGTAAGGAATGTATTATGCAAATAACCAAGACAGCAGTAGCCGGCACACTGGAATCCAGTGATGCGCAAGTGCGTGTTGCACCTGCAAGTACACTTGAAATTGAGCTGAACAGTTCTGTAGGCAAACAATTCGGCGATGACATTATTGCGACATTGAAAGATGTTCTGAAACAGCTTGATGTGACTGCCGCACAAATTGTCGTTGAAGACAAAGGTGCGTTAGACTGCGTACTTCGCGCGCGTTTAAAAGCGGCGCTGTTACGTGCAACCGATGAACCGATTAACTGGGAGAAAGTGCTATGAGTCAACCAATTAAAATGAAATTGAGAAGAAGTATGCTGTTTGTTCCCGGTTCAAATGCGGCGATGATCAGCAACACCTTTATTTATCGTCCTGACTCAATCATGTTTGACTTAGAAGATGCCGTGGCATTAAAAGAAAAAGATTCGGCCCGTATGTTAGTTGCCCATGCGTTACGTCATCCGCTTTATCAGGATATCGAATGCGTGGTGCGCGTAAATCCGTTGGATTCCGAATTCGGTTTAGCCGATTTAAATGCTATTGTCCGTGCCGGCGTTGATGTGGTGCGTATGCCGAAAACCGAAACTGCTAAAGACGTTACGGATATGGATGCGGCGATTACCGAAATTGAAAAGGCATGCGGTCGTGAAGTGGGTTCAACCAAAATGTTGGCGGCAATCGAATCTCCGTTAGGTATTACTCAGGCAAACCAAATCGCTACGGCCTCAAAACGTTTAATCGGTATTGCATTAGGTGCGGAAGATTATGTCCGTAATTTAAAAACCGAACGTTCACCGGAAGGTATCGAATTGTTATTTGCTCGTTGTTCAATTCTTCAAGCCGCGCGTGCAGCCGGTATCCAGGCGTTCGATACGGTTTATTCTAACGCTAATAACGAGGAAGGTTTCTTAGCGGAAGCGGCGTTAATCAAGCAGTTAGGTTTTGACGGTAAATCTTTAGTGAATCCTCGCCAAATCGAATTAATTCACAATTTATTTGCACCGACACAAAAAGACGTGGAACAAGCGCAAAAAATTATTGATGCGGCGGAAGAAGCGAAACGTAACGGTTTAGGTGTCGTTTCATTGAACGGTAAAATGATCGACGCACCGATTATTGATCGTGCGGAATTAGTGCTTGAACGTGCTAAACATGGTATTCGTGAAGAGTAAGGGAGATATCACTATGACAACCAGAGAACAACGTATCGAAAAATTTAACGGCGGTAAACCTGTTTATCGGGCCGTACCAAAATCAGAATCTCTCGCTCGTACCGAAAAAGATCGCAAAATCTGCGATTCCCTGGAAGACGCAATCCGTCGTTCGGGTCTAAAAGACGGCATGACCGTTTCATTCCACCATGCATTCCGTGCCGGTGATTTTGTGGTAAACATGGTGATGGATAAAATCGCCGAAATGGGCTTTAAAAATTTAACCTTGGCATCGAGCTCATTAATCGACAGCCATTTCCCGATTATCGAACACATTAAAAACGGTGTGGTAACCAAAATCTATTCGTCCGGTATTCGCGGTAAATTAGCGGATGAAATTTCTAAAGGGATCTTAAAAGAACCCGTTAATATTCATTCTCACGGCGGTCGCGTACATTTGGTGAAATCCGGCGAATTACATATCGATGTAGCCTTCCTCGGCGTACCGATGTGCGATAAATTCGGGAATGCGAACGGCTTCACCGGTAAAAGTATCTGCGGTTCATTGGGTTATGCCCGTACCGACGCGGAATACGCGGATAAAGTGGTGTTATTAACCGAAGAATTCGGCGAATATCCGTTAAACCCAATCAGTATCGGTCAGGATAAAGTCGACCTGATCGTTCAGGTTGATGCGGTGGGTGATCCGAAAAAAATCGGCGGCGGTGCAACCCGGATGACGACTAACCCTCGCGAATTATTAATTGCCCGTAAATGTGCGGAAGTGATCTTCAATTCCGGCTACTTCAAAGACGGTTTCTCGTTACAAACCGGTACCGGCGGCGCATCACTGGCTGTAACCCGTTTCCTGGAAGATAAAATGCGTCGTGAAAATATCACAGCCAGCTTTGCACTGGGCGGTATTACTTCCAGCATGGTGGCGTTACACGAAGCCGGATTAATTAAAAAATTAATTGATGTACAGTCCTTCGATAAGGACGCAGCGGAATCTTTAGCCCGTAACCCGAATCATATTGAAGTTTCTGCGAATCAATACGCCAATTTCAGTTCTAAAGGGGCGTCCGTCGAACGTTTAGACGTGGTGATTCTTTCCGCATTGGAAATCGATACCAAATTCAACGTAAACGTATTAACCGGTTCCGACGGCGTGATTCGCGGTGCGTCGGGCGGCCACTGCGATACGGCGGCTTCCGCGCAAGTGGCGATTATTGTTGCGCCGTTGGTTCGCGGTCGTATTCCGACGGTGGTTGAAAATGTACTAACCTGCGTAACGCCGGGTGAAAATATCGATATTTTGGTTACGGATCACGGAACGGCGGTTAACCCGAAACGCCCGGATTTAATCGAAGCGTTAACGGCGGCAGGCATTAAACTGTTCACCATTGAGGAACTTTGCGCCCGCGCTTACAGCATTACGGGAAAACCGAAAGATATCGAATTTACCGATAAACCTGTTGCGATCGTGCGTTATCGCGACGGTTCGGTGATTGATACCGTATATCAGGTGAAAGAATAATTTTTGCATGATATAGTGATGGCACAAGATGACCTTGTGTCATCATTTTTATTTAAACGCCGGTTTAATAGCGGAGGTATGATGAAAGACTTTCAAACGGCGGATCTTTGTGACGCTTATCCCGATGTCGCATCCTGCACCGCCGATTTCAAACAATACGGATTACGCAAAAAATTCTACGGCAGAATTCGTACCGTTTCCTGTTATTTAGATAACGTTTTATTACGTCGGCTGCTGAGTCAGCCGGGAAACGGCGAAGTACTCGTGGTAGACGGTAAGGGCGCGAGGGATTGCGCGCTGATGGGCGATAACATCGCTAAAATCGCCATGGAAAACGGCTGGGCGGGCGTGATTATTTTCGGTATGATCCGGGATTCGGTTGCCATCAATAACATGAATTTCGGCATAAAAGCTTTAGGTTCGAACCCGAAGAAATCCGCTAAAAACGGTAGCGGGAACGTGGATGTGACGGTAACTTTCGGAAACCTGAATTTTACGCCTTCACACTTTGTTTACAGCGATGAAGACGGTATTATCGTATCGGAAACCGCGCTTATTTGATTTGTCGTATTCTTATAAAATGTTCAACAAATTTTTCAAAACATTTTCACTACAAGGGCAAGAGATTGCCCTTGATCAACTTTTGGCCGCCCGGGAAGCGCGTGCGTCGCTGCAACAACAATGCCTGGAAAAATATCGTCAGACCGTACTTTCTTTAACCTTGCTCGCCGTCGGCGGCGTGAAGAAAAACGAATTGCTGGATTACGCCTTTGAAAAAGCGTTGCAAAATTTGACCGCACTTTTTACCGAATTAAACGTTCAGCCCGCCGAAACGTTTATTCGCCCGTTGTCGACCGGTCACGAAGCATTATTTGTGTTACCGGTGGACGCGACTTTATTGAAACGGGCGACTGTGCGACTGGAAGACGGCTCGCCGCTGGCCCGTTTGTGGGATATTGATGTGATTGCCGCAGACGGTCGCTTACTTAGCCGCACGGAGTTCGATTTTCCGCCTCGTCCCTGTTTGATTTGCAGTGACGATGCCAAGGCCTGCGCCCGTTCCCGTAAGCACGGATTCGAGGAAATTTACGCGGAAATGCAACGGCGCGCACAGACCGTTTATTTTGCCGAGCAAATTGCCGACGGCGTTTATCGTGCATTAGTGCGCGAAGCCCGCCTTTCGCCTAAACCCGGCTTGGTGGACAGTCTAACCAACGGCGCTCACAAAGATATGAATTTGCACACTTTTGAACAAAGTGCGACGGCTTTACGTCCCTTTTTTGCCAGATTCGTGTTGGCCGGGACGGCGAGTGCCAAGTTGCCCGAAGCCGAGGTCTTGGCGGGCATTCGGCCTTTAGGGTTGGAAGCGGAAAAAGCGATGTTCCGGGTGACAGCCGGCGTGAATACTCACAAAGGCGCGATTTTTGCTTTCGGCCTGGTTTGTGCGGCAATCGGCAGAATATATGCCAATCATGACGAAGCTTCGCTGGAACGCATTTGTCGTTTGGTGTCCGCGTTCACCCAAGGTCTGACGGCGGAACTGGCGCATTATCCCGCCCATCTGGCGGAAACCGCCGGCGTGAGACTGTACCGCGAATTCGGTTTAACCGGCGCGCGCGGCGAAGCGGAAAGCGGATTTGCAATCGTTCGGCGAAATTTTGCCCTGTTGGCATCCAATCAAACGGCGTCCTTTGACAATCAATTATTAATCATGCTGTTAACCCTGATGGCGGAAAATCAGGATACCAATGTGGTGCACCGAGGCGGAATGGCGGGCTTAACTTTCGTTCAGCAGCGGGCCCGCGCGCTACTGGAAGCGCAAAAAACTCATCAAAATCCGACCGCACTTTATGACGCGCTGACGGCTTTTGACGCCGATTGTATCGAACGAAATTTAAGCCCGGGCGGAAGCGCGGATTTACTGGCGTTAACCATTTTCTTTCATTCTTTACAGCCGGCCTGAAATTAAGTTTTTTCTGCGAACTTGCCGTTTGCTGCAAAATAGAGTAGGAAAATGCGTTGCTTGCTGTTAGAATGCCGAAACTTATGGCAATTTTAGGAGCGTAACATGAGCGATTTAGGCTACGGCATTATGATGTCGATTCTTGCATTGGCGATTGTTGTGGGTTTAGCAGTCGCAATTTTTTAAAAAAACAACGAAAAAAACGCCCGCACTTGAGGCAAAAGTGCGGGCGTTTTTTTGACGATTTTTTCACTGTTCGGGGGCGTTGACATCCCGTTTTAAAATTTCGTCTTCCGGCATGGTTTGCAGGCGGGCAATGGCGTTGCGGTATGAAATTTCAAGGGTTTCCCGGCTGGTCGCCAATACGCCCTGATCAATCAGATAACCGTCTTTCACGTCGTAAACCCAGCCGTGTAAGGACAGTTTTTTCCCGCGTTTCCACGCGTCCTGAATAATTGAGGCGCGCCCCAGGTTGTAAACCTGCTCGGCAACATTCAGTTTTGTCATCATATCCGCCCGTTTTTCCGGCGATAAATTTCCCAGCAAACTGCTGTGTTTAAACCAAATATCGCGGATGTGCAACAACCAGTTATTGATTAAGCCCAGATCTTTGTTGGTCATGGCGGCATGAATTCCGCCGCAGTTGGTGTGACCGCAAATGATGATGTGTTCAATATCCAGCACATCCACGGCATATTGCACCACGGACAAGCAGTTCAAATCCGTATGAATCACCTGGTTGGCTACATTACGGTGCACGAACAATTCGCCCGGTTCCAGATTGGTGAGTTTTTCCGCCGGTACGCGGCTGTCGGAACAGCCAATCCACAAATAATGCGGCGTTTGATGTTCGGCGAGTTCGCGAAAATAATCGGAATTCTCTTCTTTCATGCGCAACGCCCAGCTGTGGTTGTTGGCAAACAGTTGTTCAATTTTTTTCATGCTTACTTCCTTTTTTCTTTTTATTTTTGATGGATTTCGTAACAAGGCACGTAAGCGTCGCCGGTCGGCAATTTCATTCGGTGTTGCTTAACGAAACTTTCCAACAGTTTATCCATTTTTTTCATCAGTTCGGGCGCGCCGTGCAGTTGAAATTTTCCGAATTTTTCAATTTGATCCTGCGTATCGGCTTTAATATTGCCCGCCACAATGCCGGAAAAGGCGCAACGTAAATTGGCCGCTAAATCTACCGCACTTTGGTTTAAATGAAGATTTAAATTCGCCATATTTTCATGAGTCGGTACAAAAGGCTGCTGGAAAGCGTAATCAATTTTCAGCGACCAGTTAAAACAATAGCTGTCGTTATCCGCGTAACGCTGATGACGGACATCGCGCATGGCTTTTTGCATATGGCGCGCCACGGTGACGGGATCGTCAATAATCACGGTATACAGTTTTTGCGCTTCTTCGCCTAAGGTTTCCGCCACGAACTGATCGATGGCGGCAAAATAGTCGGCAGTTTCCTTCGGACCGGTCAGAATCAGCGGAAGTTGCTGCGCTTTATTGGCGGGATTTAATTTAATACCGAGAATAAACATAAATTCTTCAAAAGTACCGGGACCGCCTGCAAAAATGACAATACCGTGTCCCATACGCACAAAGGCTTCGAGACGTTTTTCGATATCGGGCATAATAATCAATTCGTTTACAATCGGATTCGGCGGTTCGGAAGCGATAATTGAAGGTTCCGTTACGCCGATAAAACGGCTGTTTTTGACGCGTTGGTTGGCATGACCGATTGCCGCGCCTTTCATCGGCGCTTCCATCACGCCCGTGCCGCAACCGGTAATAATGTTAAGTTCGCGCAAACCGAGTTCCAATCCCACCGCGCGGCTGTATTGGTATTCCACTTCGCTGATGGAATGTCCGCCCCAACAAACCACAAGATTCGGTTCTTTGTCGATATTTAAGGCGTTGGCGTTGCGCAAAATGCTGAACACTTGATTGGTGATGCTTTCGCTGTCCTGATATTTGTGCAATCCGAAACGTTGCATCATGGCGTTGACAAACAGAATATCGCGCAAAACCGCAAACAGATTGTATTGGATATTGCGAATCATCGTATCGTCGACGAAAGCGGTTTCCGGCGGATTATGCAGTTCCAGACTGACGCCGCGTTCTTTAGCGACAAGATGAATATCGAAATTCTGATATTTGTTTAATAAAGCGCGGCTGTCGTCGGTGGCGGCGCCGGAACTGAGCACCGCCAGCGAACAGTTGCGGTAAAGTTGATAAAGGGAAGATTCAGCCTGACGCGTCAACTGACGCACTTCCAGATGGGAAAGCTGATCCATACTGCCTTTCGGATTAATGTAGTAAATATTGCTCATAATTATTGTCTCGCCAGACGCAAATTGTCCGGCACGGGTTCAAAATTGGAACGGAACGGATTGATATCTAATCCGCCGCGACGGGTATAACGCGCATATACGGTTAATTTTTCCGGCTTGGCATAGCGCATAATATCGCAGAACATGCGTTCGACGCATTGCTCGTGAAATTCATTGTGCTGACGGAATGACACAATATAACGCAGCAGTTTTTCGCGATCAATTTGTTTGCCGACATAATGAATCCGCACGGTTCCCCAATCGGGCTGACCGGTAATCAGACAGTTGGATTTCAGTAAATGACTGACGAGGGTTTCTTCCGCTTGCACGTTATTGGTGCAATCCAGCAACAAGCCGGCGTTAAAACCGTAATCCGAAATTTCGATATTCTGATCGTCAATGACTTCGCCCGCGAATTCGTGAATCGGCTGATTGGCGTAAAACGTTAAAAAATTTAACCGCACTTTTACCTCGCCCTGCGCACAATCCTGCAAATCCCGCTGCATAACGTGCTGAACTTCAGTCATAGACGCGAATTTTGTCTGGTTAAAGCTGTTTAAATACAGTTTAAAACTTTTCGATTCCACCAAATTTTCCGAACGAAAATCAATTTCCACATCCGCAATGGCAACCTGCGGCAAGCCTTTCGGATTCAGCCAGGAAATTTCGTAGGCGGTCCAAATATCCGCACCCTGATTAAAAGGCTGCCGCACGCTGATGCCCAAGCCGTCCCGATTTAGACGGCGCGGCACCGGCTGTAGTAAAGTGCGGTCATATTTTGCTTTATATTCCGTTTTTTGTCCGAGAGTTAAAGCGCTCAGACTGTGGTCATCATAATTCATTTTGCCAATTCCAGGAGAAATTCGAAACAAGGCGACAATCATCGCATTTAAATGCAAAAAGATCAAAAATCGGCGCGGTTAACCGCCAGTTTCCGCCGCAAAGCGGGCAACGGCGGGCAAGCTCGGCGGCTGCGCTTTCGCCGCCGACCCGATAAAGATAATAAAACGTCGGAATACCGGTGTGCCGTTCGATTTCCTGCGCCAGATAATAGCCGTGTTTAAACAGGTTGCCGCCGGTTTCGGAAATTTCCGATAGCGCCTGCTGTTCCAATACGGCGCCGTTCATTTGCAGCTGATCGCAGGCTTGCCAGTTTTCCTGCCATTTGATTACGTCCATGCTCAGGTGCGGGAGCGCTTTCAGCTGTTTATACAACGGAATCGGCGCCAGCCGATCGCCGCTGTGCAAAGGCGAACAAACCTGCAGATAAGTGGTGTAGAGCACTTGCCATTGCGGCCTGCCCGATTCAAAAGTGATATCGGAATTCAGATCCTCGCCGATAATCTGAAAACTGTCCAAAAACAGACCGCACTTTTCCGCCTGCGCTAAGGCGTTATTCACTTCAACATTATTGTTTTCCGGCAATAAACTGGATTGTTCGGGACAAATCACGCGGGCCGCCAAACCGGTTTGTGCGTCCTGTTCCGCCGGAAAGACGGGAATTTCGCGGCCGATAATCTGTCCGTTATAACGCCATTGGTCGATCACTTTATTCATCAAAGCCGTTTTAGCCAGGGAATCGTCAGATGAACGATGTCGGAAAAAAACTTCAATAAGATACATTTTTTTGACTATTTTCGTTAAAATGCCGTCATCTTAACCCATTGGAAAAATTTATGCCAATTCGACAAAAAACACGTCAAAATTTGACCGCACTTCAGGCGGTTATGCATGAACTGGCGCTGTGGCAAAGCGTACCGCCCTGTGAAGAAGCCTTTCTCAGCGAGCAGCCGTTCGCTATTGACACCATGTCGGCGACGGAATGGCTGCAATGGATTTTCATTCCGCACATGCACGCATTGCTGGACAGCGATCATCCTTTGCCGACGCAGATTGCGATTTCGCCTTATATTGAAGAAGCGTTAAAAGAACAGGAACGGTTGTCGGAATTATTGCAACCGATCATTGAAATCGAACAATTACTGAAAAATCAATAATGCTGGAAATTTTATATCGGGACGAATATATCGTCGCCGTTAACAAACCCGCCGGCATGTTGGTGCACCGCAGTTGGCTGGACAGCCGCGAAACCCGGTTTGTGATGCAGACTTTGCGGGATCAAATCGGGCGGCATGTTTTTCCCGTTCACCGTCTGGATCGTCCTACCTCCGGCGTATTATTATTCGCGCTGAATAGCGAAATCGCCAATTTACTTTGTCAGCAATTTGAAGGAAAAACCGTGCAAAAAAGCTATTTAGCAGTGGTTCGGGGTTATCTGAACGGCGCCGGGCGGATCGATTATCCGTTAAAAATTCAACGGGATAAAATCGCCGATAAATTCAGCCGGGAAGAAAAAGAAGCGCAAACTGCGGTGACAGATTACATCGGTCTGAATACTGCGGAAATGCCCTGGACGGCGGGGAAATATCAGACTTCTCGTTATTCCTTGGTGCGATTAATTCCGCATACCGGTCGCAAGCACCAACTTCGCCGTCACATGAAACATATTTTTCATCCGATTCTGGGTGATACGCAGTACGGCGATTTGCATCAAAACCGTGCATTCGCCGACAAAACGCAGGTTTCCCGTTTAATGTTACATGCGGAAAAACTGACGTTTCATCACCCGATAACGCAAATCCGCTTGGAAATACAGGCGGGATTGGATGAGCAATGGCAACGGTTACTGCAGCGGTTTGGTTGGGATGTATAAAGAAGCCTTAACGTTGAAAAAGTTGATACGTTCGCCGATTATCGGCTTTCAATATGCTTCCCACTTCCTGATGACCGAAAGAAAAAGGGCGAAATAAAGAAAAGTGCGGTCAAATTTTCAAACGTTTTTTTAGCCATTCCGACCGCCTGGGATTTTAGGCCGCCGAAAATTTATTTTCGCCAAACCATCGCCGCACTGGCTACGGCAAAGATCGCCATAATCCACGCCATTGTCCAGGCGGTGCCGTCTGAAAAAATCGCTAATAATAACGATGAAATAATGCCGCTGCCGTATTGCAACGATCCCAGCAAGGCCGAGCCGGAGCCCGCCATTTCAGGTACGCTGTCTAAGGCGGAAACGGTGGCGCAGCTGCCGATAATGCCGACTAAAATAAAATAGCCGAACACAAACACAATAATACTCGTAATGCCGCCGATTTGCGTATAGGCAAAAAAGGCGAGCAGACTTCCCATTAAACAGATAAACAGGGTGGCAAAGCGAAGTAATTGATCAGGCGAAAAATGTTTTATCAGTGTTCGATTTGCAAAACTGACAAACATAATGCCTACAATGTTTAACCCGAATAGCCAGCCAAAATGTTGCGGATCGATACTGAAGAAATCAATATACACTTTCGGCGATCCCACAATAAAGGCGTATTGTCCTACATAATAAAAAGTCAGAGACAGGGTGTAACGCATAAAGTTTCGATTGCGGAATAATTGGCGGTAATTGCGGAAGACCGACCAAAATGGGCCCTTTGCCCGTTTTTTCTGCGGATGAGTTTCAGGCAACCATAACAATGAGCAAAACATCAATATGCCAATCGCTGTCAGAAAATAAAAAATGGTATGCCAAGAACTGATTTTAAGCAGCTGTCCGCCAAGCAAAGGGCCGCCGATCGGAGCAATCGACATGATAATCATCAAAGTGGACATCAGCTGTACTGCGCGGGTTTTATCAAACAAATCGCGCACCATCGCCCGCGCCAGCATCGGTGCGGTACAAGCGCCGAATGCCTGAAATACGCGCCAAAAGACAATTTGTTCAATGGTATCGGACACGGCACAACCGATTGAACCGATAATAAACAAAATCATACCCATATACAGCGGAATTTTGCGACCGACACGATCGCTGATCGGTCCCCAAAGTAATTGGGCGAGGGCAAAACCCACCAGAAATCCGGTTATCGTCAGTTCCGTCCGACCGCCTAAATCTTGCTCCATTTGCGGCATTGCGGGCAGATAAATATCCGTCGAAAGTGAAGTAAATGCCATTAACGCACTTAAAATTATCAATAATAAAACGCCATTGATGGATTTAACTTGTTGCATTGTTTTTCCTGAATAAAAATAACCAAACTAAAAATCTTGTACTATAGGCAAAAGCAATCAAAATGGCGAAAAAGTCGAAATAAAAGACCACTCGTGACTCATTGTAATTGAAGTAGGCGAAGTCCACTTGCAACAATAAATAGGGAAGTAACTCCCGTTTTACAAAAGCGAAAATGCCATAACTACCGATTATCAACCAGCAAACAGGAATGACAAATTTTGCTAAAAAATGCTCGGTATTTATCCGATAGCCATTTGCCAATAAATTGGCAATGGCTTTCCAATGTAACCCTAAATGAACGCCTACCAGAATTTGCAACCAATGAGTGCTAGTCATATGAATTTTTCGCATTAAATCGCTTGTTGAGTGAAAAGGCATTTCCGCCAGCAGATGTTTAGAGAGCATCACACCGCTGATACAAGCGCTCAGAAAAAGAAAAAATGTTGCAAAATTGACCGCACTTTGAAAAATCCGATAGCCGTTATAGTCGCCCGAAAAAAGCTTTTTCAGTCACCAAGTATTCAGCGTAAGATGGGAAATAATCAAAGCGAAAAATGCCAAGCCGAGCCATTCGTGAGTGACTTCTTCATACAGATGATAGCCGAACAGCGAGAGTAACACTGCCGTCATCACCAGATCTTGAGCCAGTTGGAATAGGTATTTTTTCTTCATAAATATGCTTATAACAATACTTCCCCTCTCCCGTTTACGGGAGAGGGGGGAGAAAATTGGTAGAATTTTCGGAGGGAGAGGGCAGCTCGCTCTCTGATTTTCGCAAAGCCGTAACTTTGCTCAAATCTGTCTCTCTCCCGCTTGCAGGCGAGAGGAAACCTTTATTTAGCATAACCATTTTCCGTTAGGAACTTTGCCAAACGTTGTTCGACTTCAGGCTCCGCTTTCACACTTTTATACAAATAAGCCTCAAAACCGTTTTTCAGATTGGCTTTCGGTTGAAGTCGGCGGATTTCTCGTTCCGAACCGCTGAATCGACTGCCGCCATGTCCGACAATCGGCACGATATTCTTACCGCTGAAATCCACCTGTTCAAGTAATGAATAAAGCGGCATCGGCATTTGGTACCACCAAATCGGATAAACTAAAAACACAGTGTCCACACCATCCAAATTCGGCAAAGCTTTCAATGCAGGTTTGATATTTTTACGCTGTTCTTCCTGGGCAAAATCTAATAAGGGTTGATGAGTAGTCGGATAGCTTTGCTCAGTTTGTAAATGAAATAATTTACCGCCTGCGGTTTTTTGTATTTCTTTCGCCAAATATTCATTCGCGCCGAGCATCTCGCCGTCTTTAATCAGCTTACTTGCACCGGAAACGCCGTCCACCAGTTGATCGGCCGTGTAATTTTCAGGTTGAGAAAAATAAATAATCAGGTTTTTTGCTTGAGCGGGAATCACTGCCGAAGCGGATAAAATTGTACTAAGCAATAAGGTTTTTGAAAATTTCATTGGCTGTTCCTCATTATGATTAAACTTATTGCATTATAAAGAAAACGGATTATGTTGATTAGCTAGGAAATTTTGAATAGGGTAATGAATTTTTTTCAATAAAAGTGCGGTCAATTTTATGATTAAATTTGACCGCACTTTTATTCTATTCTCTTTAGTATTTGTGCTGTTTCAGTATTCTGAACCGCATTCACTTTTCTTAAATGCTGTCGTCAATTTCTGTCCCGTTTAATAAAGCCTGAATGGCTTCGGTTGTTCGTTGATCCTGACGAAGACCTTCTTCAATCATCGCCTTGTTAGAAAATTGTTTAGCATTCGGATCGTATAATATTGCCATTTTTTTCATGCCGTTTTTATCCATACGAGCGTATAAATCCCCCACTTTTTCGGCGGTATCATGTGAAATACCTAAAAACTCCAAGGTGCGTTTACCCGAGCGGACCGCAGAATCAAAGGTTTCTCGCACAATTTCGTCGGCATCAGTTTGAAAAAGCCGGAAAGCATGCATCCGATCGTAGGCGCGAGCAACAATTTTGATATTGGGATTGACACTACGGGCAAAATTCGCAATTTGCACCGCTTGTGCTTGATTATCTATGGCAATCACCAGTACGGCGGCTTTTTCTAAACCGGCCGTTAATAGCAGCTCTGGGCGTGAAGCATCACCGAAATAACTCTTAATACCGTATTTGCTCATCCCATCAACCAAATTCGCATCTAAATCAATGATGGTTGAATGGAAACCTGAAGCGTTGAGCATACCGTTGATAATTTGTCCGAAACGTCCAAAGCCGACGATGAGTACATTATTTTCTTCATCGATCCTATCCGTTGGACGCATTGATTGTGGCTTCGGTGGGAAAATTTTGTTTTGTAGGTTCAGAAATACCGGTGTCAGTGCCATAGAAAGCACGACTACGGCGGTCATATTGGCATTATTGACTTCACTAAACACCCCTTGAGATGTTGCTGAACTATACAGAACAAAGGCAAATTCACCACCCTGGCACATTAAAAATGCACGATTGAGCGCTTCTTGATGATCACTTTTCGCCAGTCTTGCCACGCCGTAAACACACAACATATTAGTGAACATAAGAGCAAAGACACCGGAAAGAATCACAGTCCAGTTTGCAATGACGGCAGATAAATCAAGGGACATACCTACACCAAGAAAAAACAGCCCTAATAATAGTCCACGAAAGGGTTCTATATCGGCTTCTAGCTGATGGCGGAAATTAGATTCCGACAATAAAACACCCGCTAGAAATGCGCCCATTGCCATGGACAAGCCTCCCATTTCCATCAGTAAACCTGCACCTAGCACGACCAGCAGAGCGGCAGCTGTCATTACTTCTCTCGCTTTAGAACGCGCTAATATTCGGAATAATGGATTAAGTAGCCAATGCCCAATAATCACAATAGCGGCGATGCATAAGAGGGCTATGCCAATGCTTTGCCACATAGGTGAGCTACTTTCGGCATGACGGGGAGATAAGAACGTGACGATTGCCATCAACGGTACAATGAGTAAATCCTGAAATAGCAAGATCGAAAAAATTTTCTGCCCGCTTGGGGTAGAAATTTCATGACGTTCATCCAACACTGACATCACAATCGCCGTTGATGTCAGAACAAAACCTGAAGCGGCGACAAATGACACAGGCCAGCTCACGCCAAAACAGATACCGACTAATGTGAGAAATGCGCCGGCTACAATAACTTGCATACTGCCAAGCCCAAAGATTTGCCGACGAAGATTCCACAGATAGCGTGGGTTCATTTCTAACCCCACCATAAATAGAAACATCACTATCCCCAATTCCGCCACATGTAAAATTGATTTGGAATCGGTAAATATTCCTAAACCGAATGGACCAATGACTAACCCCGCAGCTAAATAGCCCAGTACAGAACCGAGACCCAAGCGTTTAAATAACGGTACCGCAATGACGGCTGTCGTCAGTAAAACCACAATATGCAGAACATCAATCCCATTTTCTGCTGCCATAAAATCTCTTGAAAATTAAGGGAAATAAAAATTGGCGCATATTATAGCGAACAGATTTATAAACGCTATAGAATGCGGTTGCGAAAAATACAAACCGGTTAAATTCCCAAGCAGAACCCCTTATAATAACCATCCTTATTATTCAAATTATTCTACGGGAAGCAATAATATGTCAAACAACAGAAAATGGATGTGGCTGCTCGCCTTTGCCGCCGCATTCATTATTATGCTTACAGGCGGCTTGCGAATGTCCTTAGGGCTTTTTGTGCAGCCGCTATTAAATCAAACAGGGCTGACAATGGCATCTATTAGCCTTGCGATGGCGACTTGTCAGCTAATGTGGGGGATCGCCCAACCTGTTTCGGGCGCATTATCTGATCGTTTTGGTCCTTATCCTGTGTTATTTTGGGGAACCTTCATTCTCGTAATAGGCTGTATTGCCATGCCCTTGCTGATTTCCGATTGGGGATTGGTATTTACCATTGGTGTGCTGATTGCAGTAGGGACGGGCTGTGGGAGCTTTTCTATTTTAATGGGGATTATCAGCAATCGGGTTAGCCCGGATATGCGTGGGGTGGCTTCAGGGATGATCAATGCAGGCAACTCTTTTGGGCAATTCATTTTCGCCCCTTTTATTCAGTTTATGATTTTAACGCCATTTATTGGCTGGCAAGGGGCGATGTATGTATTGGCGGGGATCAGCTTATTAGCTTTACCCCTAGCACGCTTTCTTGCCGGGAACAGACAAACGCCATCTACACCCATAACCCATTCAACAGAACAATCGGAACAACGACTTTCACAAGCGGTCATCGCAGCCTTTAAAAACCGTAGTTATATTTTTGTGCATATCGGCTTTTTAACTTGCGGTTTTCATATCGCATTTTTAGTCACCCATTTACCGACCGAAATTAAATTATTCGGTATGCAAGCCAAAGTGGCATCTTGGGCGTTAGCTTTAATCGGCTTATCAAACATTTTCGGCAGTTTATTTGTCGGCTGGTGCGTAGGGCGTTGGCGGAGTAAATACATTTTATTCTGGATGTATGCTTCTCGTGTCTTACTTATCGGGGTCTATTTACTTGCACCCAAAACCGCGATGACATTTTACTGCTTTGCACTCGGACTTGGCTTTACTTGGCTAGCCACCGTTCCGCCGACAGCGGCAACCGTAGGTAAATTATTCGGGGTGCGTTACCTTGCAACCTTATTTGGATTAACCTTGCTCAGTCATCAAATCGGTGCGTTTTTCGGGGCTTATTTAGGCGGTTTAACGATTGAACGTTATGGTAATTACGAATGGATGTGGTATATCGATATGGCTCTTGCAGGATTAGCCGCATTGCTAAGTTTACCGATTAAAGAGCCTAAAATGAGGCTGGCGAGTAAGGCGTAGACAATTCAATTTGGACTATAAAATTTTCAAAAAATTGACCGCACTATTTTCGCTAACCGTCGCATAAAAGTGCGGTCGAATTTTCAAATGTTTTTGCAATTGACCGCTCGACTATTTATTTCGCATCTAAAAATTTAAAGACGCTTCAAACAATGAAATTTTGATCGTTAATACACCCCTAAACTATCCCAAAATTCGCATTGATAACGTTGATAAACATTGTTTTTGTCTTTAATCTGCGTGATGTTAAACATCACCGCGTTGTTATCTTGATCGCGGAATTTATCGTCTGCTTTCCATTGATTTTGATCCGTCCAAGATTTCACCATTTTAGCGGCTAACTCGTTTTGTAACGGGTTAAGCGGGCGGTCAATCGGGTTTTGTTTGCTGCCTTTAAAGCCTTTGAACAAATACGGCAATTCATAAGTATGGCTTGCGCCCAAAGGGAACGACGTCGGTTTTAAATAACCCGGTGCGGTTTGGTCGGCAAATTCATAGGCATACACATTGGTGTAGTCGTTTGCATAGCGGTTTACCGTGCGTTCAGGGCAAGCGAATAAATAAGCGGTAATGCTTTCGGCAAAGGCTTCGCTCGGGCTTGGGTAGTTTGCAAGCGGGTATTTCTCCGCCACTTTTTCCGCATTTTTGCCGTACATGCCTTTTAATGCATCAAGATAATGCGCTTCGCTTAAGACTTTACCGCTGTCTGTTTCAGGAAAGCCCACAAAAAACGTACCTTCATCGCGAACATGTCCGTTGATGAGTTCCACTTTATTAAAATTCCCCGTTTTAATGGCATCACTCGGGTGCATAGGCAAGAAATCGCCGTCCACCACAGGCTGTTGCATTAAATAAGGACGTTGTTTTGCCAAAATTTGATCCAACGGCACCTTGCGCAAACAGCTTGCCACGGTTTGATCATCGCCTTCACAACCCAATTCTTTGGCAAAGGCAACCGCTTGTTTTTCAGCATAATCCAGCTCACGAGCCGAGCCGAAGGTATCGCCTTTTAAAATAACCGCACTACCGGACATGGCAATCGCACGTTGGAATTTATCTTTAGATTTTGGTGAAATCACTTGTGCCAAAACGCTGTTTCCGCCTGACGATTCGCCGAAAATAGTGACATTTTTAGGATCGCCGCCGAATTGGCTGATATTGCGTTGCACCCAATCCAGCACAGCTTGTTGGTCGAGCATGGCAAAATTCACGCCGTCTGAACGTAACGCAGGATGAGCGAATGTACCAAGGCTGGCCAAGCGGTAGTTAAAGGTTACCACCACCGCATTGCCTTCTTCTGCCAATTTGGCACTATCATAATCACTGCCTGAACCAACCCATAATGCACCGCCGTGAATCCACACCATCACCGGTAATTTATCGCCTGCTTTGGCATTTTTCGGTGCGGTGACATTTAAGGTTAAACAATCTTCCTGACCGCCTGCGCTGGCGAAATCGCCCAAATCACGATTTTGCGGACATTGGTTGCCGAAAGCGGTCGCGTTGCGAATACCGTCCCATTTTTCAACCGCTTGCGGCGCTTTCCAGCGTAGTTCGCCCACTGGGGCTTTGGCATAAGGAATACCTAAAAATTGTTGGATGATTTGCGTTTCAATGCCTTGTAATTTACCGCTGTCAATTTGCACAATTGGGGCAGATTGGGCGAAACTCGGCAAGGTTGTCGCCATAATTGAAAGTGACAGAAGGGATTTAATCAATCGCATTTTATGCTCCGTTTATTGACTGAATATGCGCTTATTTTAGAAATTGAACGAACGGAAGTACAATACAAGATAATTATGTTAGAATAAATTTTATTTATACTGGAAATGTGTTATGGAATTACGTCAGCTAAAACAATTTATTACCATCGCACAATCGGATACACTCACACAAGCGGCGGAAAAGCTCTTTATTTCCCAGCCAGCCTTAAGTACCAGCTTAAAAAATTTGGAAGCTGAATTGGGTGTATCGCTTTTTGAACGCAAGAAAAATGCCATGAAACTCAATGAACAAGGCGAAATCGCCTTATTACAAGCCAAAGAAATTGTCGAAAAAGCCAATGCCATGAAACATTATTTTCAGCAGTTGGCACAACGGCAATCTTCCTATCATCATATTGCCTTTTGTGATGCGGGCCCGCTTTGGTTTTGCCTGCCGAATTTATCCAATTTTTCCAATGAAATACACATTCAAACCAGCAAATTTGAACCGCCCGAGACAGGGCTTGAATTATTGCTTTCGGGGGCAGCCGATATGGTGATTTCCGCCGAACCTTTTGCACATCACAGCGTGATTTCTCGCCCATTTTTGCAGGATCAAATTCTGATTTCCGTGCCAAATTCTCACCCTTTAAGCGCACAGACAAGCGTAACGCTGGCTGAATTGGCTCCATATGAGATTTATCAACTGCAAGTCGGCGGTGCGTTTTTTCCTAAAATCCATCAAAAATTGATTGAGCAACATCAGCAAATCACCTTTGAAACGGACTATTTCCAATTCCGCCAACAGCTTATTCACTCAAAAGCCTTATCGTTCTCAAGCCGATTAGCGCAGCATTATCGGGATGACGGCGAAAACCGCAAAATTATTCCGCTTACCGATGAAGTTTGTTTTATGCAATATCATTTGAATTACCTGAAAAGTCGGGAACAAGCGTTGGAAGCAGTGCGAAAGGTATTGGACGGGTAAATTGCACAATATTTCCATCCTTGCACAAGGAAATTTTGAATAGGGTAATGAATTTTTTTCAATAAAAGTGCGGTCGAATTTTCAAACGTTTTTGTATTTGCAAAATTTCCCAAAATTCGACCGCTTGTATTTTATTTAGCCTCGGAAAAATTCAAAATCGCTTCCGGCAGACGTAAACCGACAACCTTAATCGCCTCTAATTCTTGGCGGAATTGCGCGAGTTCATCGGCAGTAAATTGCACATCGTCTGCGCCTAAATTATCCAATAAATGACGGGCTTTGGTCGTACCCGGGATCGGCACGATAAAGGTTTTTTGCGCCATTAACCAAGCAAGTGAAAACTGCGCAGGCGTGCAAAGTTTGCGTTTTGCCCATTTTTGCACGAGTCGGATTAATTTAACGTTTTGCTGCATTGCTTCGGGCGTAAAACGCGGAATAATGCCGCGCAGATCTTTGCCCGGATCCGCTTCAAAACGGCTGTTTTCGTCCACATAGCCGGCTAATGCGCCCATTGCCAACGGCGACCAAGGCACAAAACCGATATTGAGCTCTTCACAAACCGGGATCACATCTTTTTCACGTTCGCGGAAAAACAGAGAATATTCGCTTTGCACGGCGGTTAAAGGTTGAATGGCGTGAGCCTTGCGAATCGTTTTTTCGCCGGCTTCCGACAAGCCCCAATTCAACACTTTGCCTTGTTTCATTAAGTCTTGAATTGCGCCGGCAACCTCTTCAATCGGCACGTTCGGATCGACACGGTGCTGATAGAGCAAATCGATACGATCGGTTTGCAAACGTTGTAACATCCCGTCCACCACTTGTTTGATATGTTCAGGGCGACTGTTCAAACCGCCTAAACTTTTTCCCGTTTGTTGATCAATATTCCAACCGAATTTGCTGGCGAGAACAATTTGGTCGCGAAATGATTTTACCCCTTCTCCAACCGCACGTTCACTTTCAAATGGGCCGTAAGCTTCGGCCGTATCAAAGAACGTTACACCGTGATCAAACGCCTGATGAACTAAACGTACCACCTGCTGACGACTTGGCTGCGGCACGCCGTACATATTTTGTCCTAAACCCTGACAGCCTAAACCTAATGCGGAAACCGTCAAATTGCCCAGTTTACGTTGACTTGGAATTTTGTCTTTAGACGCGGATGCGGATTGCTTTGGCGTATTTGCCGCAACAGAGATGGCGGAATGACTTAAGCCTAACGCCAACGCCGTTAAACCGCCCGCTTTTAATAAATTACGTTTAGATTGATTCACCATTTTTAACTCCTTGCTCATTGGAATATTTGTTATTGTAAAAGCAAAAGATTGTGTTGATTAGATGGGAAAATCGAATGAGCTTGTGAATAGAATTCAATAAAAGTGCGGTCGGATTTCGCAACGTTTTTTGCAAAATCCGACCGCCGGATTTTATATGTGTATTTCAGATTGTCTGAAGCGTTATTCAGTAAAGTAAATTATTTCGCTAAATCAAATACTTCCGTGATCGCCGTTTTGGTGTAGGTTTCGCTCATTTGCCAGTCAATGGCGTTTTGCACGGCGTTGTCGATGACGGCGGCGAGTTGTTCATCATTTACGCCAAGTTTCGTCAAAGTGGTTGGCGTGCCGATTTTGTCGAACCATGCTTTGAGGGCGGCAATCCCTTCTTCCGCCGATTGCAAGCCGAAGATTTCTCGGGCGAAACGTTCAAATTGCGGGCGATTTTGATCTTTGTACCACGTCATCCACGCCGGCATAACCACCGAAAGTCCTGCGCCGTGAGGCACATCGCAAATGGCGCTTAAGGCGTGTTCAATCATGTGATTAGGGAAAGTTGCCCCGAATGTGCCGACGTAAGTCAAGCCGTTCAACGCCATGGTCGCCGCCCAGGCAAACTCGCTGCGCGCGTCCAAATCGTTCGGATTTTCCAGCAAAATTTCTGTGGTACGAATCACGGTTTTGATGTTCGCTTCAATCTGCATATTGATGAGTTCGGGTTGCACACTGGCGGTAAAATATCCCTCAATAGAGTGGGCGATAATATCCGCCGCCGAATAGACCAAATAATCACGGCTGACGGTCGCTTGTAGTTTCGGGTTGATGACCGATACTTTCGGATACAAATCTGCGCCGTAAATCGGGTATTTTTGTTGGGTTTGTTCGTTCATCACCACGCCGCCGTTGTTCATTTCGCTGCCGGTGGCAGCTAACGTCATAATGTCAAACACAGGGAGATTTTTCTCTACCACTGCTTTGCCCACAAAGAAATCCCACACATCGCCCTCATACAACACGCCTGCAGCAATGGCTTTGGCGCTGTCTAAGCATGAACCGCCGCCAATGCTCAACACGCTGTCCACACCGTTTTGGCGAGCCACTTCAATGGCTTCGTTCACTTTGCTCAAAATCGGGTTGCTTTTAATGCCGCCAAATGCCACAAACTCAATGCCGTGGGCTTTCAAGCTGGTAGCAACATCATCAAACAGGCCCGATTGTTTAATCCGTTCACTGCCGTAAACGATTAAGGCTTTTTTCACGCCGAATTCCTGCATATAGGCGCCGATATTTTTTTCTTTATCAACACCGAATTCAATTCGAGCCGGGTTGCAAAAACTAAATTGATACATCATTTTTTCCTTATTTAAGATGACTAGAAATAACGTTCATCAATCGCTAACCGATTGATCCATAATGATATATTCTGTTCTGACACGTTGTTATTGAACGCTTTGCCACCATTTTTCCTGCGGTAAATTGTTCATGTCAAACGCTTGACCGATTTTCGGAGTGGCAACTTGATAAGATTTATCCGCCGCCGCTTTGGTAAAGCGCTCAATCGGGTCTTTCCAATTATGGTAGGCTAAATCAAATTTTGCCCAATGAATCGGTACGACCACTTTTGCTTTCACTTCTTCCGCCGCTTGTGCCGATTGCTCAGGGAACATATGAATTTGCGCCCAATTTTCGTTATAAGCGCCGTTTTCTATAAAGGCAAGATTGAACGGACCGTATTTCTCGCCGATTTCCTTGAAATGTTTACCATAACCGCTATCGCCGTTGAAATATAAAGAGAAATCCGCCGATTTAATCGCCCAAGCGCCCCATAAAGTGCGGTTGCGATCACGTAAACTTCGTCCGCTAAAATGGCGAGAAGGTAGCAGAGTAAACTGCAATCCGTCTTGTTGTGTCTGCTCATACCAATCCATTTCGGTAATTTTGTTATTTTCTACACCCCAACGTTGCAAATGGGCTTTTACCCCGAGCGGAACGTAAAAATGCCCGACACGATCTTTAATTTCACTCATCACTTGATAATCTAAATGATCATAATGATCGTGAGAAAGCGCCACAATATCGATAAAATCGGGTAGATCCGCCACACTCGGTGTATGCACCATCGGGAACGGCGCACCGCCTAAAAAAATGGGGGATGCGCGGTTAAACACAGGATCGGTAACGATAAATTTGTTGTCCATTTTAAACAGCAGTCCGGAATGCCCCAGCCAAATAAACTGATTATTTTGCAGTTTCGCCGCATCAATTTTTTCACTCGGAAGCGGTTCGGCAGGTTGTTTTCCCGGCGGAGGATTCGTGACGGAACTCAGCCATTCCAATATGCTCGGTTTTTCCGCATTGTGCCCATCGCGGATTTCCACATTCGTGCTTTCTAAATTATCAAAAGTTTTACCGTTAAAGTGCGGTGAATTTTGAATTTTTTTCAGACTGGCGGCATCAGGCTCGCCGCCAAAAGTCGGATGCAATTGAATAAAAGCAAATACCGCAATGCCTAAAGCAACGGCGATTATCAGCAGCCATTTTAAAATTGAAAAAATAACAGACATCGTTTTCCTTACGATCAAAATTTATATAACGTAAAAACAAGGAAAATTCGGGTATCTCCTTGTTTTTTCAGTATTTCAAACGGATTAGCGGTTATTTCAACTTTCCGTAATCGGCGTCTGAAACCGGTTCCAGCCATTCGTTGCGGGTGTTTTCTTCCGGTACTTCAATGGCAAGATGCTGGAACCATTCGGTCGGCGCGGCACCATGCCAATGTTTTACGCCCGCCGGAATATGCACGATATCGCCCGCTTTCAGTTCTTGCGCGGATTTGCCCCATTCTTGGTAATAACCACGTCCTGCTGTCACCAGTAGCATTTGACCGCCGCCTTTGGTGGCGTGATGAATATGCCAGTTGTTGCGTGTACCCGGTTCAAAGGTGACGTTGCCAATCGGCACCTGATCGGTAGAGAGCATATTCAAATAGCTTTTGCCGACAAAATATTTTGCATAAGCGGTATTTTCTTCGCCCGCCGGGAATTGGCTCATTTCTTTTTTAGCGAGCGCTTGAACCGCTTGCAGTTGGTCGTCGGTTAAACCATTGTGTTTGCTCACATTGATATGTGAATTTAATTGACCTTCCACACCCTGCATTGCGCTTAATGCGGCGACGGTCACGATTTCACGCTCTTGCCAGTTAAGTAAATCGCTGGCAAAAATATCGCCGAATAAATGGCTTTTCAGATAACGGTCAATATCAGGTGAGAGGGCGGTTAAATCCACTTTTTGCCCGATAAGATCGGTTTGGGTTTGCGTACCTTTGGCGAGCATATCCGCCTTGGTATCACGAGTTGGCTCGCGACCGAATTCAGTTTTCAGGCCTTTTGTTTGACGATCTTTTACCGTTTCAGAAAGCGCATTTAACGCATTTAAACTGCGCGGAAAGCCGGTGTAGGCATAAAGCTGCACCATGGCGTCTTTAATTTCATTCACGGTTAAGCCGTTGTTAAGTGCCTGTTCAATCGCCCCTTTTAATGCGGGCATATCGCCTTTGGCGGTGAATGCGCCGATTTGTGCGAGTGAAGATTGTCGTTGCGAAAGGGTCATTTGTGTTGCTCCTTGTGCTGTCTGCGTGGTTGCGACTTGGGTGTCGGCGGCAAAAACTGTCGTCGGCAAGGTTAAAAGTGCGGTCAAAATGACAAAAGTTTTTTGATGTGTTTTCATAAAAAACGCCTATTGTCTTGGTAAGATTTCCACCGTTGCGGCGCAACTGCCTGCGCCAATCATATGTTGCATATAAGGGCTGGAGCCGTATTTTTGGCGATAAGCGTCATCAATTTTTTGATTTAACGCTTCATCGTTCACCGCTACTTCCCAAATCCAAGTGGGTGTGCCCGTGGTTTTCATATCAGGGCGAAACGGTGCGATTTTTAAATCATCGGTGTCTAAACGTGATGAATTAGTATAAAAGAGCGGTCGATTTTGTAAAAATTTTTGCGAATTGCAAAGTTTTCGGAAAATCCGACCGCTTGCTTTTAGCCCATCAATTTATTGTTTATAGGATATTTAATGGTATAAAGCCATCCTACTTAGAAAAACTAATCTTCAATCACATAATTCGCCAATAAAAACTCCGCTACACCATCGGCATCCGGATTATGAATGCCTTGACCTTTGTCTAAAGTGCGAATTTGGTTTATTTCTTCTTCCGTTAAACTGAAATCAAAAATGTTTACATTCGATTGAATGCGTGCGGGGTTAACCGAACGCGGTAGAGTGATTATGCCTTCTTGAATCTGTGAACGCAAAATAATTTGCTCTACGTCTTTTTGATATTTTTCCGTCAACGCTACAAGTACAGGCTCGGCAAAAAGTGTTTTATTGCCTTGCCCTAACGGCGCCCAAGCTTCCAGTTTTACGTTGTCTTTCGCCATTAGTTCACGGATTTCTTTTTGTTGGAAATACGGGTTAAATTCGACTTGGTTCACTGATGGTGGGGTGGCAAAATGCGGTACAAATTTCTGCCAAAGTGTTGGGGTCATATTTGATACGCCGATAGAGCGAATTTTACCCGCCGCTTTATATTCTTCTAACCTTTTCTACGCACCCAACACATCGCCGTAAGGTTGATGAATCAGCATTAAATCGATGTACGTGTCAAAGTGGCGAAGGCAACATTCTACACCCGTTTTTGCTTGTTCGTAGCCGTAATCTTGCAGCCATAATTTGGTGGTAAGGAAAATTTCCTCACGAGGAATGCCGCTATCGGCAATGGCTTGTAATTCCTGTTCGCTTAAACCTTTTGGATAACATTTGATGGAAATATTGGGCATGGTTTGAATTCCTGCATGAGTAAATTAAATGAAAGGGCGGTATTTTGTAACCGGCGATATAACCAACTGTATTTTGCTTAACAGGAAAAAATACAGTTGCAAATAATAAACGACCGGGTTTTACGCAAATAACGCAAAGCCGCCTGTCCGGCCGATTTGTTCACGCACGGCAAGCGTAATTTGCAAAAATCCGAGCGCTTCCAATTCTCTTGCGCGTTTGAGTGAGCCCGCATCTTTTACTGCCAGACCGCTACCGTTTAAGGTTTCGGCAACTTTGCTTTGGATTGTTCGCAATCGCCTGCGAGTAACACAGTGGTTTGGGCAAGATCGGCGACTTTCCCGGAACCGACATTTGCCACTAAATTGGTGTTAAAGGCTCTTTGATCACGGCAGTTTTAGGCAGTTTTTGAGCAATAATGGCGCCGGCTGAACTATCGCTCGGTACAAGCAAATCATCCATTGTGGAAAAATCCACCGGGTTGGTGATATCGATCACGATTTTATCGGCTAACTGATCGGTATATTTTGTAATAATGTCATCAACAGAGGCAAATGGGACGGCAAAAATCGCGATTTCACCCAGTTTCGCATTCTCGTTACGTCCGACCGATGTCACTTGATTTCCGGCCTGTGTGAAACGTTCCGCCAACACTTTACCCATATTGCCTTTACCGAAGATTGAAATTGTTGTCATAACATGCTCCTTATTTAAGTTTGATTGACTGTTTAAGTTAGGCATATTGTAATCTATACTTTTTTACTTGATAATAGCCTAAATTCCGAAAACACTTTCAAGCTGAACTTTAAAATGGAAAATGCAAAACGACTGTTAATTTTCAATGAAGTGATTAAAAAGGGCAGTATGACCCGTGCGGCAGAAAGTCTGAGGATGACGACAAGTGCGGTCAGCCAGCATTTGCAAAATCTGGAAGCGCATTACGGTTTGAAGTTGCTTAACCGTAATACACGTCGCCTGGAACTGACCGAATCAGGCAGAGTTTTATGGCAACAGGCGGAAAAACTGTCGAACGTGATGACAGAAACACATGAAAAAATGACCGCACTTAAAGCCAAACCGAGCGGTACGGTACGACTTTCTTTGCCGACGGGGTTTGTGCGTACGGCGGAAATTCGGGCGTTATTGGCGATAGTGCAACGTGATTTACCTGAAATTCAACTTGTTTTGCTTGCAGAAGATTCGCTTGCTCGATTGCAGCAAGGTTCGGCAGATATAGCTATTCGGGCGGGAGAGATCAATGATTCGCCCGATAATGTGGCATACCGCTTGGCGGATTGGGATTTGTGTATAGCCGCTTCCCCTGATTATTTAGCACGAAATCCAATTTCACAGCCTGTGGATTTGCTTAATGCCCATTGGTTAAACCATAGCGATTTTGTGCTGCTTAATGCCTTTGAAGCTTTAAATCTGCCGAAAATTCTACCCGAACACCGTACCGAATGTCCGAATGCTTCTGCCATCGCTTATTATTTGGCAAGCGAAGGTATGGGGCTGGCTTTTATTCTGAGCGGGGAGTTACAGATTTTTGCTGAAAATCGCCGCTTGCAACAGGTATTGTCTCAGGTTAAATTCCCCTCTAAACGCATTACCGCCGAGGTGGCAAATAACGCTCAATCGGCAAAAAATATGGCAGTGTTGAATGTCTTGAAAAAGGTGTTTAAATGAAAACAGATAAACAAAAGCTCGCTGTGCTGAATAAGTTAGTGGCGCATTACGGCGAGCAGCATTGGTGGGAAGATGAAAATTGGGTATGTGATGGTGTCTCGATGATTTTGATTCAACAATCCACCCAGGAAAATGTCGAAAAAGCACTGGATAACCTTAAGTCTGTAATGAATTTGCAGGGGTTGCGCACACTGGAGGCAGACGAGTTGCAGGAACGGATTCGCCCGCGGGATTTTACAAACAAAAAACGGTGTATCTGCAAAGTTGGTTGGCGTTTTTTGCAAAAAATGGAGACGAATTAACCGCTTACAACCGCTTTTCTACGTCCGAATTGCGCAAAATGTTGCTTGCTATCAAAGGTGTGGGAATGGAAACAGAGGATTGTATGCTGATGTATCTGTTTCGACGCAAAACTTTTATTGCCGACGCCTACGCTATTCGGTTGTTTGCTCGTCTCGGCTTCGGCGAATATAAAAACTATGAGACAATGCGCAGAGATTTTCACCATCTGACCGACCATGTTACGCTCGAACAATGTAAAGAATGGCATGCCTGTATTGATGTGCACGGCAAACATTTCCGTAAGAATTTGGTGACGGACGAATGTTTTTTGTTGGATGAAAAACTCGTCTGAAAGTTTTTTTTCAGAAATGAGTGGCAGAATGGAAGGCTCAGAAAATCTAATCTAAATTTTGTTCGGGCGGTGGTAGACGTTAATGATTTTCCACCGCTTTTGTTTATTACCAGTAAGCACGCAGACCGATGACGGTTGTGTAATTACGTTCTTTTTGGCGTAATTCGTCTTTACGATATTCCTTGGTTCGGGTCGCTTGCCATTCGATAAATATTTTTAGACTAACCGGATCTGTATTTTTCGGAATCAAATAATATTCTGTTCCTATCATAAATTGATGGGTTTTGTATTTACGATCCGATCTTTCCACGTAATCACGTTTTTCCGTTTTATACGCGTACATTGTATAAGCTCGCCAGTCTTTGGTTATTTTATGATAGAGCACAATACGGATTTCCCGCTCTTTTCTTTTAGTGATATCTTCTTTACCTTTAGTTACCCGGCGTTCCAAATCCAGACCTATTGTCGTATCATCGTAAGTATAAGCCAAATCCAGCGCATGGGCGGTTTCGGTATAAATCGAGGGATAGGAAAAAGTGACGTTTCCGCTATCATCCGAATCTGCACCGGATTGTCTGTAACGTTCTTTTGTAATACCGGTTGCAACAATCACTTCCTGATCTTTATTTATTTCCCGTTTATAGATTGCCGCACCACCGTAACTGTCAAGACGGTGTCCTTCCAGGGATAAACCGTTATTACCGCGGGGACTTTCACCACCGTAAAACGCACCCAGCTTAAGTCCTTCGATACCTTCATACACATACTGAACGGAACGGCGCGCACCGGAAACCAACAAACCGTCGCTTAAACTTAACGTATTGGGTAAATCGGTTTGTTTTACCTCATCGGTTAATACCGTCTGATTACCGTAAGTTAGCTCGCCGTATTGTTTATGTCCGATTCCGGCATAAAGTTGGCGCGTGTATATATGGTCAAAATCATGTTGAGAGCTCGCGTCTACACCGCGATTATCGGCGCCGCGAAAACGCCATTCTACCCGTCCTAAAGCATAAAAATCATCAATTAACCGCTGGGTTAGTTTGAAACCGAAACGGGAACCGTTATTTTGTACGGCATGATTAACGTGTTCGCGGGTGACTGTTCCGTCGCGGACGTCAGTTTCTTTGTCGGAGGTACTTTGCCACATAATTCGGGCTGAACCGACGAAATCTAACTGAGTACCGTATTCCTGATTATCAACCAGATTGAATGCTGAGGCGTAATTGACTATAGAAGCAGAGGTGAAAAGGGCTAAAAACGTCTTTTTCATATGTTTCCTTTAAAATTTAAACAAAAATACGACCGTAGTTTATCAGATTATTGTGATGGAGCAACGTTATTTGAACTGAAATTACCATTAGATAAAAAAGAAAAATTTTTGGAATTTCCGGGGGAATTAATGGTCAAAAATACATCTTTATGCAAAAAATAACTAATTTTTATATATTTGCTTATTGTTTTTATATGTACGATTTTTAAGGGAAATGTGATTATGTTAAGCACATTGAAAACGCGCAAAAATATGCCGAGGATCGCGTTTTATTCACACGATACAATGGGGTTCGGTCATATCCGTCGCAATATGTTATTGGCGCAATCCGTATTAGAAGCCTATCCGTCAGCGGAAGTCCTCCTGTTGTCCGGTGTACGTGAATCAGGAGCGTTTAAACTGCCAAAAGGGGCGGATAGTGTAACGATGCCTACCTATTTTAAAACCGAGGAAGGCGAATATATTCCCCGTTCTTTAGGTACGGACGTGAAGCGGCTAGTAAAGATTCGTAAAAATATTATTCGTGCGACACTTGATGCCTTTGAACCGGATATTGTTATTGTGGATAATGTTCCCAGAGGTGCAATGAGCGAGTTGGATAACATTTTGCCTGAGTTAGCCAGTCGGGGTACTCATATTGTATTAGGCGTTCGAGATATTATTGATGAACCTGAGGTTGTACGCAATCAATGGCGAAAATTAAAAAATCTTGAAATTCTGCGTCTTTATTTCTCCAGTATTTGGGTTTATGGCGACCCACAACTCTATGATTTTGCTAAAGAATATCAATTGCCCGACGATATTTGTGAGAAATTGCGCTATGTAGGTTATCTCGATCAAACCCATCGTATGGAAGTACAAAGTCTGGATACCATTATGTCGGATCTTGCTTCACCTTATGTGTTATGTGCGGTCGGCGGAGGACAGGACGGTTTTGAGCTTGCCCGGGCTTTTGTGCAATCCCAATTACCTACGGGATGGCACGGATTGTTAATTACAGGTGCTTTGATGCCGGAAACTCAGCGTAATCAGCTTCATGCTATGGCATGCGGGCAGAATAATTTCAGCGTAGTGGATTTTGTTCCGGAACCGCTGGCTGTTATGCAGAAAGCGGAATGTATGATTTCGATGGGCGGATACAATACAACGACCGAAATTTTATCATTTAATAAGCGGGCTTTGATTGTGCCCCGTATAAAACCAAGAAAGGAGCAGTGGCTTCGCGTTTCCCGTTTAGCGGAATTGGGGATTGTTGATTGTTTGCATCCTCAGGATCTGACACCCGCAGTATTAACTCAGTGGATGAGCTCATCCCGAACCTACCGCAACGCTCGCGATATTTTACGTTTTGACGGTTTGGAGCGCGTGGTATCGGAAATTCGTACAATTATTGAAAGCAGCGATATTTTTTAATTAATTTTTCTGCAAATTATTTGGATTTTTTATGAATAAAACACAACCAATCAATCCTTTTCCTTTGTATATCGGCTATATTCTAAAACGTTATCCTCGTTTTTCTGAAACTTTCGTAGTAAATGAAATTCTGGCACATGAACGTGCAGGCGCTAAAATTGATATTTTTGCCTTAGGCCCTGTTCAGGAAACGCATTTTCAGGACGTTATATCACAGGTACGCGCACCGGTATGCCGCTTAAATCATAAACAACGTAACCCGGAAACTTTGTGGGCGTTATTTCAAACCGGTTTCACCCAATTACCGGATTTTGCCGTAAAACTGGCGGAAGCAAAGGGGGCTATTCATGAAGTGGCGCAAGCGGTATTGATCGCGCTTGAAATTCAGAAGCGGAGTATTCAGCATTTACATGCGCATTTTGGTACTCAGGCAACGACCGTTGCCCGTCAGGCGGCAATTTTTGCGGGAATTTCCTATACCTTTACCGCACATGCCAAAGATATTTATTACCAGTACGAAGAATCCACCGAACTCGCTGTCAAAATGCGCGATGCGTTCGCTACTGTAACGGTATCCGATTACAACCTGTCATACCTAAAAGAACAATACGATGGCGACGCTTCGAAAGTCGTTCGGATCTATAACGGTATGGATTTAAATAAGTTTCCCTATACGCCTTATACAGAACGGAAACCGCATATTTTAGCGGTTGGGCGTTTAGTGGCGAAAAAAGGCTTTAATGTCCTGCTTGATGCTCTTGCATTATTAAAACAACAAAAAATTTTTATGTCTTGCACCTTAGTAGGTTCAGGTGCGTTGCAAACGGATTTGGAAGAACAGATTAAAGCGTTGGGGATTGAAGATGTGATTACTCTGGTCGGTCCGATGCCTCAGCCGGATATTATCCGAATGATGCAGCAGGCCAATATGGTAGTAGCGCCTTGTATTATTAGCGAAGACGGAGATCGAGACGGCTTGCCGACGGTGTTATTGGAGTCTATGGCACTAGGTACGCCTGTGATCTCTACCCAAGTGGCAGGTATTCCGGAATTGGTTAAAGATCAGGAAACCGGTCTATGTGTGGAGCCGCAAAATCCGCAAGCACTAGCGGAAGCCATAAAACGACTTTTGGATGATCAGAGTTTATGTCAAATCTTGTCGAAAAAGGGCAGAGCACTAATTGAACGTGAATACGATGAAGATCGTAATGCCTCCCGGTTACGGGAATTGTTTAAGTCGGCGATTCGATCGTCTGCAACCGATTAATGCTGAATAAGAAAGGAGAATTACATGCGAGTAGCTTATATTTGCGCGGATCCCGGTATTCCGGTTTTTGGTACGAAAGGCGCTTCGGTTCATGTTCAGGAAGTTATTAAAGGCATGTTAACCATGGGATTGGAAGTGACGCTTTTCGCTCAGCGATTGGGCGGCGATATTCCGGAATCATTAAAGACTCTAAAGATCCGTAATTTTAGTGCACTGCCGAAAGATTCTGCGGAAATTCGTGCACGGGCGGCATTGGATGCTAATGCCGACGTGGAACGTTTATTGGAATCCGAAGGTCCTTTTGATATGGTTTATGAGCGTTATTCTTTATGGAGTAATGCAGGTATGAGCTTTGCCAAGAGACATCATGCGGTGGGAATTTTAGAAGTGAATGCACCGTTAATCGAGGAACAGAAAAAGCATCGCGAATTACCTTTGGAGGCGGAAGCGCAACGGATTGCAGAATATGTATTTTCTAATGCCGATGCCATGATTGCCGTTTCACCGGGTGTTAAGCAATATCTTGAGACTTTTGAGCAAGCCAAAGGGCGTGTGCATGTCATTGCGAATGGAGTCGATTTGAAACTTTTTGCCTCCGCTGCGACAATGAATGAAAAAAGATTACGGAATTTGACCGCACTTTCTGAGGTTACGGTCGGTTTTTTAGGTACGCTAAAGCCTTGGCATGGTTTGGCCACATTAGTGGAAGCCTGGAAAATTCTGCGCCAACGCAATCAACGGATTCGGTTGTTAATCGTCGGCGACGGACCGGAATACGAATATTTACATGAAAATATCGAACAAGCGGGGTTATCGGATTATGTGACTTTTACCGGTGCGTTGCAGCCTGAACAGGTACCGCAATGGCTGGGGCAAATGGATATCGCCGTCGCGCCTTATCCGCAGCTCGAGAATTTTTATTTCTCGCCGTTAAAAATTTATGAATATATGGCAGCGGGTATTCCCGTCATTACTACCCGTGTCGGGCACTTGGAAACCGTGGTCAGCCATGAACAGAACGGTATGTTGGTGGAGGCGGAAAATCCGATCCAAATGGCGGATTGTATTGAACGACTGATTGCGAATCCGGAAAATTTGCAGCGTCTGGGATTAGCTGCCCGCCAAACTGCCGAACGGGAACATAGCTGGTCGTCGGTAGTGAAACGTATTATTGAAGTCGCCGGATCTTTCAACAATAAAAAATAAGAACAGTATTCATGAAAAACAATGCGTGGTGGGATGTCGCCTACCGTTTTAGAGATTATATTCGTCCGGAGAAAGGGCTGATTGTTCTGTCTTTATTATCGTTATTGGTATCTACCGGTGCACGGTTGTTAAAACCGTTGCCGTTGGCATTCGCCGTGGATTATATTTTGATTGAAGTCGTGGAATATGTCGATATCAAAGACGGCGGTATGGGTTCGACATCATCGGTGAATGATCTTAAATTTGATTCGATTTTTAATGTATCCCTTCATTCTATTGATAACCAGTATTTATTGCTTGGCTGTGCCGCTATGGTGGTCATTATTGCGTTATTAATGGCGGCGGGCAGCTTTTTCAGTACGGTGGGATTGGCATTAGCAGGTAGTCGTATTTTGGCTAAGATACGCAGCGATTTATTCTCCCATTTGCTGGGACTTTCCATGCGCTTTCATTCGCAGGCGAAAACCGGTGATCTCACCATGCGTTTAGTGAGTGATATAGGAATGTTACGTGAAGCGGTGGTTACCGCCTTGATGCCGATGTTGGTAAATGTGTTTATTTTGATCGGTATGCTCAGTGTAATGTTTTATTTACATTGGCAACTGACTCTGTTTGCCGTTGCATCCTTGCCTTTGCTGTGGATTGTTACCAATCATTCGGGAAAGAAAATTCATGAAGTCAGTAGGGCACAACGTAAAAAAGAAGGTGGAATAGCCTCTAAAGCTTCGGAATATCTTGCTTCGATTCGAACGATTCAATCTCTTTCGTTGGAGGGGGAGACAATTCGTAGTTTTGAGGGAAACAACAGTGCAAGCCGTCAGCAGGAAGTAAAATCCAAGAAGTTGACAGCCGGTCTGGAACGTCGTGTAGACGTATTGATGGCATTTGTGACGGCTATCGTGTTATTTCAAGGAGCAAATACCGTATTGGACGGACATATGTCGCCCGGTGAACTGATTGTTTTTATGTCCTATTTGAACAATTCCTTCCGACCGGTACGGGAATATGCAAAATATACTGCTCGTTTGGCAAAAGCATTGGCTGCAGCAGAACGTATTATTGATTTATTGGATGAAAAACCGGATATTAAGGATAAGCTCGGTGCGAAAGAACTGATGCACATAAACGGGGATATTTGTTTTGATCATGTAAGTTTCGGTTATCAGGATAAAGAAAAATCTTTTGTTGCTGTGTTTAGGGATATGGATTTTTCCATTCGCTCAGGAGAGAGTGTGGCTATTGTCGGTCCCTCCGGTGCCGGTAAAACTACGATAACCAGTTTATTGTTGAGATTGTATGAACCCAATACCGGCTCTATTCGAATTGACGGGCATGATATTCGTGAATATACCCTAAGCAGCATGCGCAAACAGATTACGGTCGTGCCGCAAGACAATTTACTGTTTGGTATCAGCATTCGCGAGAATATTGCTCTGGGCGCATTGCATAATGTTGATGACGTTACCGATGAAGCGATTATTGCCGCGGCTAAATTGGCGAATGCTCATGATTTTATCACCGCACTGCCGGAAGGTTACAACACGGTATTGAGTGAGCGAGGCGGTTCACTTTCCGGCGGGCAGCGTCAGCGTATTGTGGTAGCCAGAGCGGCAATCAGCCAAAGTGCTATTTTGATTTTGGATGAACCGACGGTAGGACTGGATCGTGAAAGTGAGAGTTATGTTATTAACGCACTGCATAATTTAATGAAAAATCGTACCACAATTGTGATTACTCATGATTTAACTTTTGCGGCGACCGCGGATCGTATTTTATTTGTTGAAAACGGTGTAATTGCAGAACAGGGCAGTCACGATGAGTTACTTGCAAACGGTAAGAATTATGCAAGCTGGTGGAAGATGCAACTTGGCTGAGTAGATTACAGTCTGATTTTTAGCAGATATAAAGAAAAGTAAGGCAAATTATGTTAACGAACGCCGATAAAAATATTATTACGCGCGATACAGATTTACCCGGTTTATTTTTATTGCTGGATCCGGTAGCATTGTTGACGCGATTACAGAATCTTCCTCGGTTTAGTCATGCCGTAAAAGCGGAAATACAATATTTACGCTATAAACCTGCGAATAGCTGTGCATGTACGGTACGAGTAAAACTCGTTGATGGTACTTGTCAATATTATTATGCCAAAGCCTTAACCAAAGAACGGTTTGCCGAATCCTGGAACCGCCCTTCCCGACAGAAATTAATCAAAGCAGGGGATCCTCTGGCTCCATTAGCTATTTCGGAAGCCTGTATCATGTTATTGCACCCGGCTCATGATCGGGAAATCAGACATCTTAAGTGGTTAATCAGCGAAAAATATCGCCTACGATTATTAAAGACCTGTGGTTTGCCAAAAATTGATGATGAATCTTGGCAAGTTAATATTTTGCGTTATAAACCGGAACGTCGTTTGGTGGCGAAAGTCAGCTGGAATAACAGACCTATGGCGATTATCCGTACGGCAACCTCAAACGAGTTTGGCAGAATGTTGGTCGGCAGCGCTTTTGGTGTCGCACATGGCGGAATGTCTCTATTAGGCGCGGACGGTGCGACATGTACCTTAGCGACCCGCTGGCAGAAAGGGCAAAGTTTGTGTCCCGAAGACGGGATATTGCCATCCGGTGAACTTGTGAAAAAATTGACAAAAAAACTAGAACGAATCCATCGTTTGCCTAATTGTCATCCGGTAAAGTACACCTGGCAGGACGAAATGCAATCCTTGCACGGCGTTATGAACACGTTTAAACATATTTTGCCGGAATATACGGAGTGGTTTCAAAAATTGCTCAAACAAACCGAACAGGGCGGGGTAAAAATTCCGGTTTGTTTTTCTCTGATTCATGGTGATTTTTCCTTGGATCAGATCGTACAACGGCAAAGTAAAACCGGTGAAATGAAACTTCACATTTTGGACTGGGATCGTTCGGCGTCCGGGCATCCTTTCTTTGATCTCGCATCTTTTCAGGCTCGTCTTGAATTGCAGGTGATTGAGGGATTTGTTACTCGCCGGCAGGCGGATGAAATATTAATCGTCTTGTTTGAAACCTATAAAAAACAAACGAAAAACGATTTGGCAGAATTGTATTGGTTCGTCGTTTCTGCCTTGTTACGTTTGGCGACAGAGCCTTTCCGCAAACGAGATCCGAACTGGGAACATTATACTTTACAGCTTTTACAGCGTGCGGAAGATATTCTGAATAAAGGCAAAAACCAGACAACAAATATTATAGAACCGCAAAGTTCGACTCCGGATGTCACTTTACAGATGTTGCTTAATGCAAAACAAATGCAGGAAACGATGCGTCAAGCTCATATTTTGCCTGAAACCATGCAGATTGATAAGGTGACGTTAAGCCGTTATAAACCGGGACGCCGGGCTTTGGTTGATTATCACGTTATAAATTTGCACGGTCATAAACCGGAGAGCCGGCATCTCATCGGAAAATATCGGACGAAAGGAGTAGATAAACGTTCTTACCGTGTGCAGCAACAATTATGGCAATCGGGATTTGATGATAAATCAAAAGTGAGCGTACCCGAAGTAGCGGGAATGTTGCCTGAATTTAACGCATGGTTTCAGCACCGGGTTAATGCACAAAGTATCGGTGAATTACTAACGCCGAACAATGCCCGTTTAGCTTTTTTAGGACGAGCCGTAGCCGGAGCCGTTGCGAAATTACATCAAAACGGTATAGCACAAAAGCTGTCATTACCGGTATGGACGGCAGAAAACGAATTGGCGGTTTTACGGGACAGATTGGAAAAATTCCTCGAAAACCGACCGCACTTTAAAGAACGAATACGGACGGTTTTAGCCGGTTGTGAAGCGTTGGCGGCGCAGTTGACCGGTATCGAATTTGTCACTGTTCATCGGGATTTTTATCAGGATCAGGTTTTGGAGCTTTACGGTAAACCGGGGCATATCGTTTTGGTTGATCTTGATTTGGTTTGCCAGGGACATGCGGCGTTGGATGCAGGCAATTATATCGCGCATATCCAAGAACTGGCATTGCGTCGTTATGATGACATTAATGCGTTAAAAGCGCATAGCGAGGCGTTTAAACAGCAATTTTTAATCGAAACGAACAGCGCAACGATATGCCAGGTGGAAATTTATACGACGCTGAGTTTAGTTCGTCATATTTATATCAGTACATTATTTGAAAATCGCGCTCATACCACGAGACGATTATTTAAACTTTGTGAAGACCGATTGAATTCACATTTTATAAATTAAAAAAATAAGGGGGATTTATGAAGATTACGATTGTCGGAGCGGGTTATGTCGGGCTGTCTAACGCCGTATTGCTTGCGCAAAAGCATGAGGTGACATTACTTGATATTTCTGAGGAAAAGGTGGATCTCATCAACCGTAGGATTTCACCGATTCAGGATAAGGAAATAAGCGAATATTTAGTTTCGAAGCCGCTTAATCTGCATGCGGTGACGCATTCCGAAGAAGCCTATAAGAATGCGGAATATATCATTATTGCCACACCGACGGATTATGACAGCGAAATTAACTATTTCGATACCGGTTCCGTTGAATCCGTATTGGAAGCCTCATTGGCGGAAAATCATCATGCCGGAGTGGTTATAAAGTCTACTATTCCGATTGGTTTTACATTAAGAATGCGTGAAAAATTCAATACCGATTGTATTATTTTTTCACCGGAATTCTTACGGGAAAGTAAAGCGTTGCATGACAATCTGTATCCGTCGCGAATTGTTGTGGGCGATACTACTGTGATGGCACAACATTTTGCCGAAATTTTACGTGATTGCAGCTTAAAACCCGATGCGTCGATTATCTTAACAAATCCGACCGAAGCTGAATCGATTAAATTATTTTCCAATACGTATCTGGCGTTACGAGTTGCATTTTTTAATGAATTGGATTCTTTTGCCATGATGTACGGATTGGATCCGCGTCATATTATCGACGGTGTGTCCGTAGATCCGCGTATCGGAACGCATTACAATAACCCTTCTTTCGGTTACGGCGGTTACTGTTTGCCGAAAGATACCAAACAGCTTTTGGCAAATTATGAAAATGTTCCGCAAAACCTGATCACTGCGGTTGTCGAATCCAACCGTACCCGCAAAGACTTAATCGCTCAGGATGTTATAAGTAAAAATCCGTCTGTCGTCGGCGTATATCGTTTAACTATGAAATCCGGCTCGGATAATTTCCGTAACTCCAGTATTCAGGGGATAATGAAGCGGCTTGAGGAACAAAATATTCCGATAATCATTTATGAACCCGAATATGTCGGCAATGAGTTTTTCGGTTCCGAAGTCGTGAAAGATTTGGCGGAATTCAAACGGCGGGCGGATATTATTTTGGCCAACCGTCGTCATGACAGTCTGCTTGATGTATCGGAGAAAGTATACACGCGGGATCTAACGGGAAGCGATGCCTGATAATATTCCCAAAAAAGAGCCTCGAATTTCAAGGCTCTTTTCCCATTTTATAAAAAATGCTTCGATTTTTGACCGCACTTTTTGCCTGAAAATCATGCCGTTTATCGCTGGCGTTGCCAAAATTCCACTGCCTGTTTTTCCCAGCCTTCCGCAGTTGTGCCTGAACCAAGGGCAAAACCGTGTTCCAGATTTTTGTAAAGATGAAATTCGGTCGGCACATTCATCGCTTTAAGCTGTTCGATACGACGTTTCATCACGCTTGGCGAAGCGATGCCGTCCTGTTCACCAATAGCAACAAAGGTGGCGGGTTCACCGTTCGGATTGAAATTCGAATGCCCTGTGTAGAGCATAATCACGCTGTTCGGTTTGGAATTTTCTTCGGTGCCAAAAGCGCTTGTGCCGTAAGAGCCGATGTTCGCCGCCATTCGTGCGCCCGCCGAACCGCCCCAGACGGAATAATCGTTAGGATCGACTTGTAACATTTTTGCATTTTTTCGCACGAATTCAATGGCTTGAGCCATGTCTTCGGCGGCGATTTGACCGCCCATGCCCGCCCGATATTTCACCACAAAAGCGTTATATCCAAGTTCAGCAACAGCTTGGGCGATAGGGAAACCTTCGTGTAGCGAGCCGACGTAAGCAAAGCCTCCGCCGGCGGCGATCATGGCAAACGGCGCGTTAGGCTTGCCTTTGAAGACAAACACGCCCGTATGCCGTTTGCTCGGATCTTGGCGTTTTTCTTCTTCACTATAAATATCATAAAAAATAGTTTCGCCCTGTTCGGCGCGTGCCAACATTTTATTGAGTGTCTCGGTGACCACTTGCGGCGAAATATGGCTGTGATAGGGCATTAGCCGCCCGATTTGGCTTAAGCGCAAGTCAGGGGCGTTACGCTGATCGTCCCAGGGCAACAGGCGTTCGGCGAAGCCTTGAAAGTGCGGTTGCGTAAGCACGTCACCGATGGTGTTATCGGTGGTCAATGATTGGGCGTAAACTGATTGCATTAAAAATACTCCGCATAACAATAAATTCTTCATCTTCATCTGTACAAAATCCTTAAAAAGTGCGGTGCGTTTTTCGATTATTTTTTAAGATTCCGGCTAACCCACACCGCTTGCGAACCGCGACGAATTATCGCGCAAATCCTTGTAAATCCCGTACGACTGTTGGCGGTTCGTGAGCTAAAGGACGATTATTCGGATCCTTAATGCCGTCGAAATCCGCTGTTGCCATATCGGCGAGGGCGGCGGCAAATAACGCATTAAAATCCGTGGTTTTCGCGCCTTTTTGGGCAAATAATTCAATGGTTTTATGTTCCGCTTCGGGAATGGTTAATGCCTGCACTAAGGTTTCCGCCAGTTGGTGGCGAGAAACGCCGCCGTCATTAGCACTCAGGGTATAATCGGTTTTGCCTTGCGTGATGAATAGCTGCTGCTCATCCGCTTCGTTACAATCAAACCAGCTTGGGCGAACGATGGTATAAGGTTGCTTAGATGCACGCACTAACCGTTCGGTACGGCGTTTCCATGCACAGCCGTTGTCAAAATGCTGATCATTTACCACCAAAATACTGTAAATTGTGCTCATCAGTACCAATTTAGCGCGGCGGCCGTTGAGTAAATTTATAATGGTTCTAACGCCTTGATAATCCACGTGTTCGGGATCGGCATAATTGCCTTGGGTGAAAATAATGCCGTCGAGACCGTCTGTGATGCCTTTCAGCGTTTCAGGTTTGGTTAAATCGCCGATAAAAATTTCTACTCGATCATCAAAACGGGCTTTATGCGGGTTACGTACCAATGCGCGCACTTGATAACCTTGTTTCAGGGCTTCTGTCACTACATGTTGTCCGATACTGCCGGTTGCACCGACCACTAAAATTTTGTTCATTTTATTTTCCTTATTTACTCATTTGAATGATGACTACGCCTGCCAATAACACTAGGAGACCGACAATTTGCACGACGCTAATCGGTTTTTTAGTGGCGCCGAGCAAGCCGAATTGGTCAATAATCAGACTGCCGACCAATAAGCCGAACAACGAAGTCACAATCGCGCCGCCCGTTCCGATTTGCGGCACAATGATGACAATTCCGCCGACATATATCGCGCCCAAAATACCGCCGATCCATTGCCACCAAGGTTTAGGCCGGCTGACCACTGTTTGTAAGTTTTTCCAAACGGCGGGCTCTTTCAATGAAATCACTAACGCAAGTAACAACGTCCCCATAACGAAAGGGATAAACACCGAAAGTATGGTGGAATTTAACGCATGTCTTAACGCGGCGTTTACCGGCGGCGTAATGCCTGAGGCGACGCCACCGCCGATACCGAGCAGTTGCCAAAAAATCAGCGATTTTTCACCGCTCTTTTGCACGGTACGATTTTTTACGGCTGGCAATACGATTGCAATGCCAATTCCGGCGATAACGGCGACCAAGCCGATAAAACGCAATAGTGAAAAATCATATTGCGGCGCGTTAAACCAACCGAAAGTATCAATAAACGTTCCTGTGACGACTTGTCCTAAAATCGGCATAATTGCCGTTTGCACGCTACCCAAACGGGAAAAAATTAAGATATTGACCGTCAATCCGAACATCGCCAATAACCCGCCAATCCAGATCCACCAAGATGATTGGTTAATCATTTCCGCCGAAACCGGGAAATTTTCATTTTGCAACAGAATCAATAATATCAGAATAATGGATCCGCTGCCAAAAGAAATAAAAGAGGATAATAACGGCGATACCACTTTTTGCCGTAAAGCCGAGTTTACCCCGGTTTGAAAAGCAATCGCCATTCCCACAAGCACCCCAATCGGCGCGGCTAATAAAGAAATCATGGTGTTTTCTCCGATAAATTAATTTGGACGTATTATAGGAAAGTCGGATTGTTTTGATTAGATAGGTAAAATTGAAAGAGTTGTTGAACGGAATTCAATAATAATGGTTGAAAGAAAAAAGTGCGATCAAATTTTCAATAGTTTTTGTGCGCTTGACCGCTCAATTCTAGATTGGATTGCAAATGACTGAAATCATATAACATTCGGAAACGCTAAAATGTGCTATAAGAACACCGCGTTTTACGCCACACGCCCAAAAATTTCAATAAAACGTTGCAAATGCGCTAATAACTGTTGCATTTGTGTTTCTCCAAATTCCGTCAAAATACGTTCTTCCAGCGCTTGAAGCTGTGCCACAAACGGCGCGGCATATTGTTTACCTTGCTCGGTTAAGAACATGGTCTTTTCCCGCTTATCTTGCAAGCCTTGAGTAAATTCAATATATCCCAGCTGTTGCAACTGCTTGCATAAGGTTGAAATGGTTTGTTTCGGCACAATCCATTCGTCACACACTTGTTTTTGAGTGCATTGCTGATATTTATCAATCGTATAAAACACCGCTAACATATTGATATTAATAGATTGTTTCTTCGCCCACTCACCATACAAATGATACATTTGAGTAGAAAGTTGCCCTAATTTATCCGCTTCTTTTTTCATGATGGTCCTTGACAGTACTAGTTTCGTTTATTATAGTACGCGTCCGTACTATATTGGTCTATAATAGTACTTTATTGTATTACATTTATACTCAAGGAGAAACAACGATGACATTTTTTGAACGTATTTTCCATTCTATTTTATTTGAAGTTGGGGCAGTCTCACTTTCGACTATTGCCGTGTTAATGATTGGTTCGGTAAATGTTGGTGCAGCTATTGGAACTGGGGGCATTATGGCGGTGATCGCGATGTTATGGAATTTTTGCTTTAACTATGTGTTTGACAAATTTTTCACTGGTCAGCGTGAAGAAAGAAGTTTGCCGTTACGTTTATTCCATACATTAAGTTTTGAAGGCGGTTTATTGATTATTTCTGTACCGCTCATTGCCCATATGCTTCATTTCACTCTGTGGCAAGCTTTTTGGACGGATATTGGTTTAACGCTGTTGATTACGCTTTACGCCTTAATTTTTAACTGGTCTTACGATTTATTACGTGTGCGATTTGTGAAAGCCTAAAGTGCGGTTAAATTTTGCAACATTTTATAAGGAAAAACCATGACTGAATGGGAAAAAGCACAAGCTGGTTATCTTTATGATCCGAATGGCGATGAGCGTTTAATTACCGCCCGTGCAACAGCGGCAGATCTTTGTTTTGAGTTGAATCATTGCAAGCCGTCTGAAACAACAAAGCATCAAGCGATTTTGCAGGCATTATTGGGTGACATTCCAGCAGAAACGGTGATTACACAGCCGTTTTATTGTGATTATGGCAACGTGAAATTAGGAAAAAATTTTTATAGTAATTATCATATTACTTTGCTGGATGCAGCATCGATTACGTTTGGTGATAATGTTTTTGTTGCCCCGAATTGCCTTTTTTCTACGGTAGAGCATCCGTTAGATGCGATTTTACGAAATCAGGGATTGATCGTCGTTCAGCCGATTACGGTAGGAGATAACGTATGGATTGGTGCAAATGTTGTGGTGTTAGCAGGTGTAACAATTGGTCATCATTCAATTATCGGGGCGGGGAGTGTGGTCACTAGAGATATTCCTGCGGGTGTGATTGCAGTCGGTAATCCTTGCCGAGTGTTACGGACGATCACAGAGGCGGATAAACGAAAATATTTGTTGTATCAGGTATAGCAATTATAAGCGATAGAATATTCAGAATATTTTGCAATATTCTTCTAAAACCCTACCGCTTGCAATTAGCGTTTCAATACGCTCAATAAGACTTCATTCGCCTTATCCGCCGCCGTTGGATTTTGTTGGCGGATTTCATCAATCACACGTTTCAATTCCGTTTCATTTAAGCCTAAATTTTTCAAAATGCCTAAATGAGAGCGCAGTTGATTTTGTACGGTTTCCAAGCTGGCTAAGGTGCTGATCGTAACCAGTTCGCGATTAACCGCACTCAAATTATCACGGCTGAATAAATAGCCGAATAAATGGGCTTTTAGGGCGTAATCTACACCGTCAAAGTTCCATAATACAGCAGAATTATCCCGTCCACTTAAGGTATTGAGAGTGTGTGTACCCAAAGCGTAATAATCGGTCGGTTCGGTAGAGGTAGGCGGATTACCTTGCGGATCTTGAATACCTTTTTCACTACGTTCTTTCAGCACATTTTGCAAGGTCAGCAAGCCGTTTAAGGCTCTCGGAAAACCGGCGTAAGCGTATTGATGAGCAAAAATTTCACGCAGTTCATTGACGGTTAAACCGCTTGCCAAGCCTTGTTCAATCGCTGGTTTTAGATGATCTAAATCGCCACGGGCGGAGTAAAAGGCAATCGGCACAATGGCAAGTTGCTTATCTGCAAGCGGTGTGTTTTGGCTGATTTTTTGCAAATCGGCTTTTGGGTCACTTTTCGGCAGTTCCACTTTTTCTAACCACGTCGCCTTGTTTTCTTTGGCGTTCGGGCTGATGGCGATATGCGACATGTTGCTGTGTTCGTCCGCACCGTGCCAATGTTTCACGTTCGGCGGACACCAAACTACATCGCCTTTTTTGATAATTTGGATCGGCTTGCCCCATTCCTGTGTACGTCCTTCGCCTTCAGTCACAATTAAATATTGCCCTTGTGAATGCGTGTGCCAATCGGTAATGGTGCCGGCTTGAAATTCCACAATCGCCGAACCGTCCGGGCTGTTCGGGATTTCAGGTAAGCGGGTAAAACGTGCCGAACCAGAGAAATGATCGCTCGGGGCGGCAATCCATTGATGTTGCGTGTAAGGGGTAATAGTTTGTTCTGTGGCTAACACAGGCGAACTTGCTAAAGCAAGTGCGGTGGAAAAAAGAAACGTTTTTTTCATAAGATGCTCTCGGTAGGGTGCGTTTGCTAACGCACCTTTTGTATTGGGAATGGTGCGTTTACACGCACCCTACGGTTACAAATTTTTACCAAAGAAATCCGTTAATGTTGTGCTGATTTGTTTCACATATTCGGGTTTCCAGTAGGTTTCGATATGTGTCGCATTTGGAATTTTAACCAACTCTTTATTTTGTGTGCCTGTTGCATTGGCAAACACTTCTTCGGTCATATATAAACTGTCCGCTTTTTCGCCTGCAATCATCAATAACGGTTGATTGATTAAATCCACATTGGTATTCACATCAAATTCCATCAAATCCAACAAACTGCTGACGGTAAAATTGGTTTGCGAATTCGGGTGAGCGTGAGTTTGGGCATAATACTCATAGCCTTGACGATATAAATCATAAGGCAATGCGGCGACTTGTTCCGGTGTCATTCCCGCTGCAAATGCCGGGGTATAAAGAATTTCACCGCCGGCCGCTTCTTGCGCACGGGCATCGGAAGCTTCTTTCAAACGTTCTTGAATATTATCGGTTTGCGAACGCATAAAACCGTTGCGACGCGCGTCTCCGCTGTTGAACATTGAAATGGTCGCCACCGATTTAAAACGTTTATCCGTTTCCGCCGCTTTGATGGAATAACCGCCACCGCCGCAAATCCCTAACAAACCGATACGGTTCGCATCTACGCCTTTGAACTGACTGATAAAATCCGCCGCGCCACGAATGTCTTCAATGCGGTTAGCCGGTTTATCCACATAACGCGGTTCGCCGCCACTGCCGCCTTGATACGCCGCATCAAAAGCAATGGTCACATAACCCTGTTCCGCTAATTTTTGTGCATACAACCCCGCCACTTGCTCTTTCACACCACCGTTCGGGTGTGCCACTACAATAGCAGGATATTTTTTGCTCGGATCAAAATTTGCCGGGGTATAAACATTTGCTGCAATGGTTAAGCCGTTCAGTTGGTATTTCACCGGTTGAATATTGACTTTGCCTTGCACGTTTTCCGTAATTGCACCGTCATAGGTTAAAGTAAACGGGTTTTGTTTGTAATCTGCTGCCATTGCGTTTGCTCCTAAAAATAATGTTGAAATAAATAAACCTGCAAGTAGGGTTTTCTTAAATGATTTTTTCATCGGGATTTCCTCGTATTGGTTGAATGAGAGCAGTATAGAGAAAAAAGATTGTTTTGATTAGATAGGGAAAAGTGAATGAGGTTGTGAATGGGATTCAATAATGAGGAAAAAAACAACTGAAAATCGTACCGCACTTTTGTTTTTTAGATGTTATGAAGATATTTTTTATTTAGAAAAATGTTGTTATATTCATTTTTTCATTTGAAAAAATGTTTTGATTATTAGGATTTTCGTTGATAAAAATGTTTGCTCTATCTAAAATAGACCGAAATTAATTAAATAAGGTGGGTTATGCAACGGGATATTTTAAACAAACTCATACAATGGAAAGCAAAGCCAAACCGTAAGCCATTGATCATTCAGGGCGCTAGACAAGTCGGCAAAACTTGGGTGATGAAACATTTTGGCGAGCAGGCGTTTGAGCGGGTTGCCTATATCAATTTTGATAACAATCCGAGAATGAAAACGTTGTTTTCAAGCGATTATGACATTAACCGTTTGATTTTAGGCTTGAAAATTGAGAGCGGTGTGGATATTCAAGCGGATAACACGCTGATTATTTTCGATGAAGTGCAGGAAGTGCCACAGGCTTTGTCGTCACTCAAATACTTTTATGAAAACGCACCGCAGTTTTATATTGTGGCGGCAGGCTCGTTGCTTGGCGTGTCGTTGCATCATCAAGTTTCTTTTCCTGTAGGCAAGGTGGATTTTTTGCCACTTTATCCGATGACTTTTCACGAATTTTTGACCGCACTTGGGCAATCGGATTTGGTTCGGCTGTTGGAAATGCAAGACTGGTCGCTGATTTCAGCGATGAAAAGCCGTTATATCGACTTTCTTCGTCAGTATTATTTTGTCGGTGGTATGCCTGAAGCGGTGCAAACCTTTATTGATACACAAAATTTAGACGAAGTTCGCCAAGTACAACGCAATTTATTGATGGCGTATGAACAGGATTTTTCTAAGCACATTAAAGATGGGCAAACGGTGCAAAAAGTGCGGTCAATTTGGGCATCCATTCCTGAACAACTGGCGAAAGAAAACAAAAAATTTATGTATGCACAAATGCAAAAAGGGGCAAGAAGTAAAGATTATGAAATTGCTTTGCAATGGCTCAAAGACAGCGGTTTAGTTCACGCTGTGCTACGCGTGAAAAAGCCGCATTTACCTTTGTCCGCCTATCAAGATAATGCCTTTAAATTGTTTGGTTTAGATGTCGGTTTACTTGCCGCCCAAAGCCATTTAGACGGCACTACCTTATTAGAAGGCAATCGCATTTTTACCGAATTTAAAGGGGCTTTAACCGAGCAATATGTGCTGCAACAGTTGATTGCTACTCAAGACAATCCAGTATTTTACTGGGCGACAGAAAAAGGCACGGCAGAAGTGGATTTTGTGCTACAACGCAAACAAACTGTAATCCCAATTGAAGTCAAAGCCGAAGAAAATCTAAAAGCGAAAAGTTTGAAAGTGTATGTGGAACAGTTCCAACCCGAACAAGCGATACGGTTTTCTATGGCGGATTTTAGGGAACAGGATTGGATGGTGAATGTGCCGTTGTATGCGACTAATATAGTTTTACTATAGGATATTATTACCTGCCTGAATAAGTGTTTCAGCATAACTTGTTGTCGTCATTGTAGCAACTGTGTAACGTATTTTTATACTTTAAACTCGCTACGTAATTTATAAAAATTTTAAGTATAATTGAAACTTTCAAAATTTAAGAGTAAAGTATCAATCATAAATTAAAGAGGGTTGGTATGAAGAAAGATTTAGTTTACCGCAAAAAATACCTTGAAAGGGTGCGTCCGTTTATTGGCAAAAATTTGATTAAAGTGTTCTCCGGGCAACGTCGTGTTGGGAAAAGTTATCTGCTGTTTCAGATTATGCAAGAGATTCAAGCAGAAGATGAAAACGCACACATTATTTATATCAATAAGGAAGACTTGGCATTTAGTCATATTACAGATGCTGAAAGCCTGAATGATTTTGTGAAAGAACAAAAAAAGTGCGGTCAAAAAAATTATATTTTTATTGATGAAATTCAAGAGATTACAGATTTTGAACAGGCGTTACGTTCGCTTTTATTAGATGACGAATTGGACTTGTATTGCACAGGTAGCAACGCCCATTTACTTTCTCGAGATATTGCAGGTGCGTTGAGTGGTCGGGCGATTGAAATCAATGTGCATTCCCTTTCCTATTTTGAATTTCTTGAATTTATGAAATTGAATGATAGCGATAAGTCGATGTCGTTGTTTTTGAAATACGGCGGTTTACCTTATTTGAAAGACCTACCATTGCAAGACAATATCGTGTTTGAATATCTGCGGAATATCTATTCCACCATTGCGATTCGTGACATTGTAAACCGTTATTCATTGCGAAATGTGCAATTTTTAGAGCAACTTACACAATTTTTGGCGAGTAATATCGGTAATCTGTTTTCCGCCAAAAAAATCTCTGATTTTTTAAAATCGCAGAAAATTACCACTTCAACTACGCAAGTACAAAACTATGCGGAATACCTTGCCAACGCCTTTCTGATTCATAAAGTGCCTCGTTATGATATTGAAGGCAAACGCATTTTTGAGATTGGCGAAAAATACTATTTTGAAGATTTAGGTTTACGAAATGCTTTGATTGGCTATCGAGTGCAAGACCGAGGCAAACTGCTCGAAAACTGTATTTTCAATCATCTTCAAATCGCAGGTTTCGATGTCAAAATCGGCGGCTTAAATAGCCAAGAAATTGACTTTGTGGCAGAGAAAAACGGTGAACGTATTTATGTGCAAGCCACACTCACTATCAACGAAGAAAAAACGCTCGAACGAGAATTCGGCAATTTGCTTAAAATTCAAGACAACTACCCAAAATATGTGGTGACTATGGATGAATTTGACGGTAATACTTTTGATGGAGTGCAGTGTTTGAGTTTGAGGGAGTTTTTGAAGTTGGTTTTAGGGAAGATAGAATAAAGATTGAATAGCAATTCAGTTTTCTATGGTGGATTTTAAAACCATAGTATGACTCTCATATTTTTTTAATTACTAAGGAATGAATTATGGAATTTCCATTATCTATTACAGCTAATATCAATAGTCATGAAGGTGATTTTTCACGAGAAGTTGAATTAAGATCACCACTAACTTTTATTGTTGATCCAAATGGTTCAGGTAAAACTCACTTATTAAAGGGGTTAAAAAATAGCTTTTCAAATTATACAAATAAGAAAGTACGTTTTATTTCGGCAGGTCGTTTAGGTCCCATGGAAAAATATCGTTCTAATTATGATCAATACGATCGCAGAAATGACGCTGATAATACTACTCATGGTAGTAAACACAACTTAGAATACCGACATAAAATAGAAACAATTACTGGAGATTTGCATACATTATCAGCGCGTCCTGATATTTTGATTAAAGTTAAAGAGCGTTTACAAAAACTTTTTAAAAGAAGTATTTCTATTGACTGGGATGCTGGCGAGTTAAAAGTCTCATTTGCTAGATTAGGGAAAGGAAACTCCTATTATTCGTCGGGGCGTGAAGCATCAGGTTTACTGCATTTAGTTGGAATTTTATCTGCACTGTATGATGATGAGGTTGGTGTTTTACTTATTGATGAGCCTGAAGTTTCTCTACACCCACAGTTACAAGCATTCTTGTTGAAAGAAATTTCCCGTGTCGCAGGAATTCCCAGTGAGGATGGCTATCAGAAAATCATTATAATGGCAACTCATTCAACAGAAATGATCAAAATTTCGAAAACTGATAATTTATTATCTTTCATTTTTTGTAATGATCTAAAAGAAGAATCTATCCAGATACCTACTAATGCAGGCGAACTAAAAAATGAAAAAATTAAAGGATTGATTGCTCGATTAGGGCAAGAACACAAATTAGCTTTATTTTCTCGAACCCCGCTTCTAGTTGAAGGTCCAACAGATGTTATTATCTGCAATACGCTTTCAGATAAATTATATCTAAACCTTGAAGCTGCTGGTTCTCAGATATTACCAATTAATGGTAAAGAAGCTATGCCTGAAACAGTTAAGTTATTTCGGTTAATGGGAAAAACACCGACAGTTTTAGTTGACGCAGATGCTTTTGCTGATAGTTTGAATTTAGTTAATGCTTATTTTCATGATAAAACGATAAAAGATCGTGCTGATATTCTAACAAGTGAGAAAGGACTATCGGATATTTTAAGAACAGCCAAACAAATTCATGATGACTTCTGTTTATTAGTGCAAAATAATTGGAGCGATATATCTGAACTAGCCGAAAAGCATCCTTATTTTAAATTAGCAAAAGATGAATCTTTAGATAAGAGACGCTCTGCATTATGCGTCCTATTTAATGAAAATAGTTTTACTGAAAACTGGATAAAAATAAAAAATAGAATCAATGTCTTATTTAGTATTTTTGAACAATCAGGATTATTTATTTTGAGAAAAGGAACTCTCGAATCTTATTATCATAACAACAAGGAAATTACAGATAAAGTTGATGATGCTGTTGCCGAGAGTGAATATATTTCATCGTTATCTGATAATGAGCTAGAAAAAGCATATCAAGATATTTTGAACTGCTTAAGATTTGCATCAAATAGTGAAACTATTGATGAGTCAAGAGCAATTAGAGATGAGCTTCTATCATTCATTTCCCCAATTCATGCTCGTTATGCAGAAGGATCTGATTTAGATATGATAAGCAATTCTTCATCTATCTTTACTTATCAAATTAATGAAACAGGAAAATTAGAAATATCCATGAGCAGTAAAGTATTGGATGTTAAAGGATTTCCTATCGTCTTGGATAAAGATGATGATGCCCGAAAAGTTGTTAATAATAGTTTAGGACTTTAATAATATAAAAATGCCGTCTGAAATGTCAGATGGCATTTTTCATGAAATCTGAAAATCAATCCAACCCTTTCCCCCTCAACCACCCATCCAAATGTTCCGCTACCTGTACATTATTAGTATCAGACATCGGGAAGTGGGTATTACCTTTGATACCCACTTTCGGTAGTTCGATCACTTCCACGTTACCACCGTGTTTGTTCACGACTTCCGCCCATTGTTTGGCTAAACTCAAGCGAATACGCCATTGGTCTTCGCCTTGGTTGTCGGACGGTTTGTCGCTGATAAAGTCGCCGAAGTAGATCACAATCGGCATTTTGGTCAGTTTTTCAAAGTCGGCTTGGCTTGCTACCGCAGGCTTAATGTCACCGAATTTGCTGGTAATAGTCGGTGGTACTTCGCCTTCAGGGAAAGGGAAGTTGCCTGGTTCATAGGCCACAATGCCTTTCACTTTATCGCTCTGCATACCGACCAACCAGCCGACAATGCCACCTTGTGAATGGGTAACTAAAACACCGTTGCCAATGCGGTTAAACAGTTGGTCTAGGCTGTCGCTGATGACTTTTGCGTCAAATGCGCCGGTATTCGGGGTCATTTGGCGGAAGAACTGGTTGAGCGACTGTTCGTCTTGCGGAAACGCGACGCCTTGGTTGAAATTCGGGTAGGTGCCGATACGGAATTGGGCAAACCAAAATTGGTCGTCCGGTGTGGCTTTGATTTCCGCATCCACCGTGCTACGCCCCGACCAGCCACGACGTGGTTGATCCACTAAATAAACAGGGTAGTTTTTGCGTAAGAAGATATTTTGGAACCCTTCTCGACCGTCCGGTGTGGTTTGCCACGTGCGCATTGATTGCCCTGCACCGTGTAAGAATACCAACGGATAAGGGCGCGGATTAGTCGGGATTTGGTAAAACACGGTGGCGTGGTCGCCGTGTAAGGTTTGTCCGCCAGCCTGAACGGAGGCGGTGAACACGTCCATAAAGTTGTTGCTGGTTTTGCCTTTGGTGATTTCAGGCTGTGGCTGATAGGTGCCTTCGCTGGTTTTCACCGTGCCGCCGACGGCGAAGCTGCCTTGTTGTTCAATGGAAAGTGGGGCGGCATAAGCCTGTATTGCTAAGGCACAAGCGGTTAAAAGTGCGGATAATTTTGCAAATTTTTTCATTGGGTTATTCCTTAAAAGTGATAATTCGGGGCTAATAAACGTTGCAATTTTTCATCGTGATGTTGTTTCACTTCAGGTTGATTGTCAAAAATCATCACGTTGCCGTTTTCACGGGTGTAAGCATCCCATTGCGGTAAGCCTTCTGTGTTCGGGTTGCCGGTTTTGGCAAAATTCGTCCAAGCTCGGCTCATTTTATCCGCAAGGGCTTGAGCCTCTTTACCGCCGCCAGTGGCTTGTGCCATACGCTCTATATTATTGAACACAAAGGCGATTTCAGACGTATGATAACTCATCGGCACGCCGTTAAATACCGGCGTATCCCAAGTGAATAAGTAGTTATACACAGGCGCACCTTTTTGATCCGCTTTTAAGCGCGCAGTTTTTAACGCCGGTGTGCGCAAGAAACTGTCCACATACAAGGCATCGGCAATCATTCGATTCGGATAAGCTTCACGGAACGCCGCCACGATAGCCTCGGTTTTATCGCCATATTTAGCTTTTAAACGTTCCATGGTTTCGGCTTCTGTCCACGTAAAGCGGTTACTTTTTTGCGAATTTTGCAAATCCAGTTGTAGCGGAAAACTTTCCCATTCCGTTAAATTTGAGCCGATTAATAACGGAATATTTTTTGCGATTTCAGGGTATTTTTCGCCTACAGGTTGCTGCGGAATTAATTTACCGTCTAGCGTTGGCGCCCAAGCCAAGCCGTAACCATTTCCACGCAACGGCGTGATTTTTTGTTCTTCTGCCGTTTGTTTCAAGGCTTTATTGGCTGCGTCATTGATTTGTGCCGGTGTGAAGCGGTTCAAATCGGAAAGTGCGGTCGATTTTACCCCTAAATTTTTCAAGGTCAGTTCAGTAACGCGTTGATTGACTGTCGGATCGGTTAAGGTCATGCCCATAGTTTCCACCGCGCCGCTTTGTACAACGGCTTTATGGAACAACCCTTTGGCAGACGGCATTGCCATTAAGGTTAGCTCTTTTGCACCGCCACCGCTTTCGCCGAAAATGGTAACGTTATTCGGATCGCCGCCAAATTGGGTGATATTTTCTTTCACCCATTCTAAAGAGGCGACTAAATCTTGCATTCCTAAGTTCACCGACTGTTTGAATGGCTCGCCGTAAGCGGACAAATCCAAAAAGCCCATGGCGTTCAAACGATGATTGACCGACACGACCACCACATCGCCCGTGCGAGCCAAGTTGGCACCGTCATAGCTGTCTAAATCGTTGGAGGCACCCGATTGAAAACCGCCGCCGTGTATCCACACCATTACCGCGCGTTTTTTACCGTCTGATACCGAAGGCGACCACACATTAAGATTTAAACAACTTTCGCCTTCCACCATTTCAGGACCGGTAAAGAAGAATGACCGTCCGCCCATCGGCAGTTGCGGGCACACTTCGCCATAAGTTAAGGCGAGTTTTTCCCCTTGCCAATTCGTCACTTTTTGCGGCGGCATAAAACGCTCGGCGGTAGCATAAGGCACGCCTTTATACGTCACCACACCGTTTTGCACATAGCCTTGCACTGTGCCCGCTTGGGTTTGCACCACAGCGATATTATTACCAGCTTGAACACCGATTTCCGTTGCATAGCTCATGGTTGCAATGGAAATGGAGGCGGAAAGAAATAATATTGAGAAAATGTTGGATTTCATCGGTTTCATTATTTGCTCCTTACCTATAGCCTTTTTGCAAAATATTGACAAAAACTGACCGCTTGTAACTTTGAAGAGATTATAGAGCAGAAAATTATTTTGATTAGATAAGAAATATTGAAAGGGGTGTTGAGCAATTTTCAATAATAAAGAGTGAAATACGTAATACAAGCGGTGGGATTTTAACAATTTTTTGCCATTTGCAAATTTTTGACCAAATCCCACCGCTTGTTTTCGTGCTGAAGAGTAAAATCTTAACGCATTTGATTCGGCGTTAATCCCCATTCGCCCGCAGAAGATTCGCCTTTCACATCACCGACAAAGAGGCGGATTTGTGAGCGGAATTTTTCCACTTCGGCACGATTTTCCATAAATTGCTCAAATTGGGCTAAGTTTGCGTTCGGATATTCCCAAATGGCTTTGTAACCTTCTGGTTGTTTTACATCGGTACGCACCGGCCACATATACCAGACGTTTTCTTGGAAATCTTTATCTAATAACCAACTTAAGTAAAGTTTCGCCGCCGCCGGGTGTTTGGCGTCTTTTAAGATTGCCGCACGTTGCGCCCATGCCACAAACTCTTCGTTAGCCGGTAACACAAAACGGGATTTTGCAGACGGATCGGCTTTTAACATACCGTCCGTTGAGAAGGTTGCGGCATAAGTGCCCGCTTCCACTTCATCCGCCGGAGCTTGTGTACCGCGCACAAAGTGCGGTTCGTTTTTCATTAAATTTTGCAACCAATTCCAACCGTATTTATCCACAGCGAGTTTATAGCCAAATAAGACGGCATCATCGTCGTTCGGATAGGTTGAAATGATTTTGCCTTTTAATTTCGGGTTGGTGTAATCCGTAAAGGTGGTTGGCGTTGGAATATCGCCTAAAGCCGTTTTGTTTGACACGTTACTGAACGCATCGACAAACACACCGGTCCAAGCGCCGTCTTTGTCTTTAAAAGCAGGGTAAACCTTATCCCAACCCAACGGTTTATATGCCATTAACACGCCTTCCGCTTTCCAGCGTGGGTAATCTTGCAGGGTTTGCAGTTGCACAACGTCCGCTTGCAGATTTTTTGTGGCTAATTGGTAGTCAATACGGGCATCATGCACTTTACTGTAATCCACGATGGTTTGCAGTTTGATTTTCGGGAAACGTTTTTCAAAGGCGGCTTTAATGCCGTTTTGTTGCTCTGCGGTATCGCCGCCGGCATATACCACAAGCGTACCGCCTTCTTTAATGGCAGCTTGATACAGTTCGTCTAAAGATTTGGTTTCAGGTTCCACCGCAAATGCAGAAACACTGATTAAAGCGGTTGAAATAAGGGTAAATTTGGCAAGAGGTTTCATCTTTTTTTCCTATGTTGTTGTCGTTAAATCATAAAAGCCGTCCGGCTTGAATAATGGCATTATATTGAAATAAAAAATAGGAAAAACAGCATTTTTTGAATATAATTGTTACAAGAAATGTAACAATAGAAGGATAATATGGATCGTATTGAGGCAATGAGCATTTTTTTAACGGTGGTTGAAACGGGGAGTTTTACCGCAACGGCGGAGCGTTTGGATTTATCTCGTCCGATGGTGACACGAGCGGTCACACAGGTTGAAACGTGGTTTAACGCCCGTTTATTACAGCGTACCACACGCCGAGTGTCGCTCACTTCCGCTGGCGAACGAGCCTTAGCCCATTGTCAAAAAATGGTTTCGCTTGCTACTGAAATTGAACAAGATGTATTAGCGCAGCAAGGTGAATTGCAAGGCACGCTACGGATTGCATCGAATTCTTCCTTTGGCGGAACCCATTTATTACAAGCGATTAAAGATTTTTTACAACGTCACCCGAAATTGAATATTCAGCTGCAATTAAGTGATCAGTCGGTGAATTTAATTGATGAACGCATTGATTTGGCTATTCGCTTTACTAACCAGCCCGATCCGAATTTAGTGGCTCGCCCGTTAGCGATGTGTCATTCCTTATTGGTGGCAAGCCCCGAATACTTAGCTCAAAAAGGCGCACCCGCGACACCACAGGCTTTAGTTGAGCATACTTATTTGGCACACGCCAATATCAACCGCAAAGAGTGGAAGTTTTACCAAAATGAGCAAGAACTAAGCCTTGAACTCACCAGCCAATTTACCACCAATGATACGGGAGCGTTGTTGAACTTTGCTTTGGCAGGCGGAGGGATTGCGATGTTGCCGAAATATCTACTCAACGAACATTTGGCAAGCCAAACGCTTATCCCGATTTTAACCGACTGGCAATTACCTACTTATCAACTGTATGCCCTTTACTCTTCTCGCCATAAATTGCCTTTAACGATTCGTACTTTGGTGGATTTTTTGGTAGAGAGATTTAGGGGAGTGAGTTGGTAGCGGGATTATTGTTTTAAAATTTGAAATAGTGATATTCAAAAAACGCTATTTTTCTCTTTTTTGTTTCAATTATAATGCACAACATCAACAGCAATAGTGCTGAATGAACAAACAAAGGAAAAATTCAATGAAAAAATCACTCGTACTTTTAACCGCACTTTTCTCATCAACCGTTGCAATGGCACAAACTACGCCGGAGCAAAACAAAGCGAATGCGTTGGCGTTTTATGAAATGGCGTTCAATCAGCACAAAGTGCAAGAAGCGACCGACAAATATATCGGCAAAGAGTATTTACAACACAACCCGGGTGTGGCAGACGGTGGTAAAGCCTTTGTTGATGCGTTTGTTCCATTTTTAAAAGCGAACCCGAAATCTCGTGCAGAAATTAAACGTGTAATGGCAGATGGCGATTTAGTGATGTTGCACGTTCACAGCAAATTGAACGATGAAGATCGTGGCGAAGCGGTGGTGGATATTTTCCGTTTTGATGACAACGGTAAAATCGTAGAACATTGGGATGTGATTCAAGCCGTACCGGAGAAAACCGAAAGTGGTCGCGGCATGTTCTGATGGATTAACATAAATCGACAAGCGGTGAGATTTTAAGAGAAATTTGCAAATTGCAAAAAATGCCTAAAATCCGACCGCTTGTTTTTATTTAAAACGCTCTCTATGCGCATAAAGCAACGGCACAATATCTTCCGTTCTGCCGGTTTCTTCAATATTGTGGCGGATCCAGTTTTCCGCACTGGTGAGATTGTACACAAACGGGATAAACAGCCAGTTGATCAGGTATTTCAGCACGGGAATATCGCTGCCGATTTTGGTTTCGGCGTAGAATGAAATGCCGTCTTCCGCCGGGGCGTAATAGTGGGCGATATGTCCTAAGGTTAATTTCCCCAGTTTGATGTTAAACGTGAATTCTTTCTCATCCAATGCGATAGTCATCATGGTTTGCCCGATTCGGTCTTTGTAATCGTTAAACTGTTCGTCGATTTTACTCATCGCCCCCACGGCAAAGCCGTGATTTTTCTCACCGTTCGGTTTATCGGTCAGCGGCGTAATGGCGATATGGTCGCGGTGGTGCCAAAGATGGTAAAAACTGATTTCAGGGCCGCTGAAATCTTCCCCGTTCCAAGTCGTTGTTCTGCCTAAATTTTCAAACCACCATTTCATCATTTCAGGGGTAACGCCCTTGACGTTGTCGTGTTCGATTTGCACCAAAATTGAGCCGTCTAAGCGGCGTTTGGCATTGACCCATTTTGCCGATGAAACGGGTTTAAAAGCGAGTTTGCCTAATTTGGCTAAAACGTTGCGGGCAAGTAGGCGGCGTTGGCGTAACGGACTGATTGGTTGAAGCATTATATTTTCCTTTTTGGTTTTATTGATATGGTGATAATATGCCTTTAATAGAACGAAAAACAGGTAAATACAGGCTTATTTATGGTAAAAATCGGAAATAACATTAATGAGATCGCTTTTTCGCCTACGTCGGACTACCAGCGGTTACAGTTGGATATTGTGCGCGTATCGGAATTTTTACGGGCGGATAGTGCGGTTCGCCAGCGAACATGGCTTCTGCCGAGCACCTTTGAACAGCCGCACCGTTTGGACTTCTATTTATGGCTTTATGTGGAAAGCGGTGAATGTCGGCAGATGGTGGATTTTCAGGACATCACGCTAAAAACGGGAGAATGGCAGCTTATTCACCCGAAACAAGTACATCATTTTCTGCCGACAGTGGAATGGGACGGCTGGGTGATCGTGTTTCAGTCGGAAGTGCTGAACGTAAACCAAATGCCGTGGTTTCACCAACTGATGCAGCTTGAGCGGGTGAATAGGGTAAGTGCGGAGAATATACCGTGGTTACAACAGCAATTACGGCAAATGAACCAAACGGCACAGTTCGATTTGGATCTGGCAAAAGTGCAGTTACTGCTTGCTACACAACTGGTGAGCCTATTGGCGTTTTTGAGCGTAACGGCGGTAACGGAAGAATATAACACAAGCCATCAGGTTCAGCGTTTACAGCGCTTTAAACAACTGATGGAATCCCATTTTATTCAGCAAAAGGACGTGCAATTTTATGCGGATAAATTGGGTTGTACGCCGAAAACGCTAAGTCAAACCTGCCGGCAGCTTTTAGGGCAATCGGCAAAAAATGTGATTTTGCACCGCACTTTACTTGAAGCTAAACGCTTGTTGGTGCATTCCGCCTATTTCGTCAGCCAAATCAGCTATCAACTCGGCTTTAATGAGACCACCAACTTCGGCAAGTTTTTTAAAAAATACACGCAGATGACCCCGAACGATTTTCGGCGGAAGTATGACAAGCGGTGAGATTTTAAGAGAATTTTGCAAATTGGGCGTAGGGGGCGAATGTAATTTGCTCCTGGATTTTGTATTACGCCTATTTTATTAACCCATTCTCTTTTAAATATTGCTCCGCCACCGCTTTGGCACTTTTGCCTAACACGTCCACCTTATAGTTCATTTGACTCATTTCTTCGGTGCTGATTTTATCGGCAAGTTTATTCAATATTGTGGCAAATTCTGGGTGTTTTTTGATCAGTTCAGCCTTTAATAACGGGCCGGCTTGATACGGTGGAAAAAGCTGTTCGTCGTCTTCCAACACCACTAAATCGTTGGTGATAATTTGGCTGTCGGTGGAGTAGACGTCAATCACTTGCACATCATTTTGGCTAATCGCTTTATAGCGTAGTGAAGGCTCCATGGTTGCCACAGTCAAATTTAAGCCGTAAAGCGATTTCAAGCCGAGATTGCCGTCTTGACGGTCGTTAAATTCAAGGGAAAAGCCGGCTTTGAGTTGATTGACAAGCGGTCGTAAATCGGAAATTTTTTGCAAATTTTGGTTTAACGCAAACTCTTTTTTCACCGCGATAGCATAAGTGTTTTGAAACGCCGTCGGTTGCAAATAGATGAGATTATCTTGCGCTAAAAGGGCTTGTTTTGCCTGGTTATAAACGGCTGTCGGTTCGTTTGATGTGACTTCGGTTTTCACTAAAGTCGTCAATGCTGTGCCGGTGTATTCAGGATAAATGTCAATATCGCCTTTTTTTAACGCTTCATACAAAAATGTGGTTTTGCCGAAATTGGGCTTGATTTCAACCTGTAAATCGCTCTCTTGTTCAATCAATAATTTATACATATTGATGATGATTTCAGGCTCCGCCCCGAGTTTGCCTGCGATCACGATTTTATCTGTCGCCTGCCATTTGGGTGACACAAAGGTTAAACCCAACGTTAAAATGGCAAGGCACAAACTTTTCAGCAAAAAGTGCGGTCGTTTATTTTCAAGTTTTTTGATCATTACACTGAACATAATGGCTAACAATGCCGATGAAATCGCGCCGATTAAAATCAGTTCGATGCTGTTACGATCGATGCCTAATAAAATAAATGAACCCAAACCGCCGGCCCCGACTAAGGCGGCAAGTGTTGCCGTGCCAATCACCATCACCGCCGCTGTTTTTACCCCTGAGATAATCACCGGCAATGAGAGAGGAAATTGATATTTGAAGATCTTCTCCAATTTCGTCATCCCAAAGGCGGTGGCGGTTTCTTCCAATGCAGGATCAATTTCATCAATGGCAGTCAGCGTGCTTTGTAAAATCGGAAAAATGGCATAAATCACCAGCGCAATCACCGCAGGCAATACGCCAATTCCCGTAAAAGGAATGAATAATCCTAATAACGCAAGCGAAGGAATGGTTTGCATAATTCCTGCCGATTGCAGGCTGAATGCTTTGATTTTTTGGTGATCGGAAAGGAGAAAACCCAACGGAATAGCCATCACAATGGCGATAAGCAGAGCGAGTAATGAAATTTGCAGATGTTCGAATAATGCGACAAACCAATCGCCTAATCGTTGATGAAAAACATTCAATAAATTCACGTGTCCCCCTTTTCATTTAAACGGAAAAAATCGGCGACAAAATCATTTACAGGATTTTGTTGAATATCTTCCGGTGTGCCGATTTGCGCAATGTTGCCTTGATTAAACACCGCTATTCTATCGGCAAGGCTCAACGCTTCTTGCATATCGTGAGTCACCAGCACGGTGGTCATTTTATATTCTTGATGAATGGTTTTAATCAGGCTTTGTAGTTGCCCGCGACTAATGGGGTCAAGGGCGGAAAACGGCTCGTCCATCAGTAGCACTTTCGGATTACCGATAATGGCTCGCACAATGCCGACACGTTGCTGTTCTCCGCCTGAAAGCTCTTTTGGATAACGGTTAAGATACATTTCAGGCTCAAGCCCCACTTTATGTAATAATGATTTTGTTTTGGCCAAAATATCCGCTTTCTTCCAGTCTTTCATTTCAGGAATGAGCGCAATATTTTCCGCCACCGTTAAATTGGGAAACAGGTTAATTTGTTGAAATACATAGCCAATGTCTAATCGTAGTTTACGCAGGTTATAGCTTGCAATCGGCTTATTATCGATATAAATTTCGCCTGATTTTGCGTCGATCAACCGGTTTAACATTTTCAAGGCGGTGGTTTTTCCACTGCCGCTTTTACCGACTAATACAAAAAATTCGCCTTTTTCAATGTGTAACGTTAAGTCTTCAAAAGTCGTTTTCTCTTGATAACGTTGCGTGACATTTTGGTATCTGATCATCTACTTTATCCGTTTTTATGTAATTCAGCCTTAAACGCTAAATGATATTTACTCATTAATTCAATTAATTGAATTTGTTCTTCATTTGAAAGTGTTGCCATAGCGTTCATTTCTGCCTGCTCAAGCGGGTCAAGCAAAGTAGCGCAATACTGCTCACCCTGTGGCGTTAAGCGCACCACTTTCTCTCGTTTATCTCGTTGGCTGTCGGCAAAATAGATAAATGCTTTTTCTTTCAAACCGTTAATTACGCTATTAATCACCTGTTTAGAAGAATAGGTTTCGTCAGCAAGACGTTTTTGGGTAATACCATTTTGTGTGTAATAAATCCATAGCAAAATAGACAACGCCTTGCCGGTTATGCCATGTTGGCGTGCGTATTGTTCGTAAAGTGAAAGCTGATCGTTTTGTATTCGGGTATATTGTTTGGTAATTTTATGCAATGTATTCATCATTCTTCCTTAAAATTTCTGACAATCACTTTGCCAAAACTTGCCTGACTTTCCAAATATTTATGCGCTTGTTGTACCTGTTCGAGCGTGAAAATTTTTTCAGGCTGCACATTTACGTTGTATTTGGCAATGGTGTCAAACAGCGTTTGTAGCTTGATTTGATTGACGATATGCGAATGAAATGTGGTGAGATAGATATTATTTTCTAACACGCTGATTGGATTGAAATCGTCTAGTGTCCATTTGCCGCCTAACAAACCCGACATACAGACAATACCGCCTTCTGCCATATGGGCAATGGAATTGATAAGGGTGCTTGGTCCGACTAACTCCAATACTTTGTCGAATAAAAGTGCAGTCTGTAATTCGCCGTTTTTTTCTAAAATTGCACCGTCAAAACCATTTGCCATGAGTTTGTCTTGCTTACTTAAATCCCTTGTGGATGCATAGAGCTTAATGGTTGGGAACATGGCTCGAGCTAATTTAGCAAACGCCACACCCACGCCGCTTGTGCCGCCGCGCACCAATACACAATCACTTTCCGCCAATTTTAAATTGAGCAAAGAGCCAAAAGCGGTGTAGTAAGTTTCAGGCACGGCGGCAAACGAATTCCAATCAAGTTCAGTTTGAATAGGATAAATTTGATTATTCGGTAATAACGCATATTCCGCATAACCGCCGTCAAACGCACGTCCCATTTCGCCCATAATCGACACCACTTTTGCCCCAATAGGCAAACGTTTTTTATCGCTACTTTCTTCTATCACCCCCACACATTCAATGCCTAAAATGCGTGGAAATTGCACATTCGGCGAATAGCCTTTACGGGTAAAAATCTCCGATCGATTAATGCCAAAGCCCATCACCTTTACTAACGACCAGCCGTCTTTGATAGTGGGAATGGGTTTTTCGATCAGTTGTAACACGCTTGGATCGCCTGCTTGATGAATCACAACGGCTTTCATTTTTATTTCCTTTACGCATAAAATAAATAGGTGATATTTTATACTATTTGGTAAAATAATTTTACTAATTATTCTACGCTTATTTTTAGGCTATAATCAACCCGTATCCCAAAATCATAAAACAGGAGAAAAATATGATCGCATTAACCGGAGTAACCGGACATTTGGGCGGAATGGTGGCGAAACTTATTTCAGACGAAAACATTGAAGTAAGACACTTGGCCAGAACACCTGAAAAAGCCCAAAATTTAGGATTTAAATCTGTGGTTAAATCAAGCTACGACAAATCGGAAGAAACCATAAAATCTCTTGAAGGCATAGATGTGCTTTTTATGGTTTCAGGTTCGGAAAATCCGAATCGCTTACAGCAACATAAAGATTTTATTGACGCGGCAAAAATAGCCGGAGTGAAACATATCGTTTATACGTCATTTTACAATGCCGCAGAAAATTCCACCTTCACATTAGGCCGAGACCATTTTGCAACGGAAGAATATATTAAGGCAAACCGGTTCAAATACACATTCCTACGAGATAATTTTTATATGGATTTCTTTGTAGAGCTATGTATGGAGTATGGCGAAATCAAAGGCCCCGCCGAAGAAGGGAAGTGTTCAGCGGTCGTTCGCCGTGATATTGCGCTGGTTGTTGCACAAATTTTAAAACAACCGGAACAATGGGAAAATCAAACATTAAATATGACGGGCGCCGAAGAATTGACTATGGCGGAAATCGCCGGAATTGTCGGTGAACATACGGGCAAAGAAATTAAATTTATCAATGAAACCGTTGAACAAGCTTATCAATCCAGAAAAATCTGGCAAGCCGAGCAATGGGAATATGATGCTTGGGTCAGCACCTACACGGCGATCGCCAAAGGCGAACAAGCCGGAATTTCACCTGATATTGAAAAAGTGTTAGGACGAAAACCTACTACACTGGCAGAGTATTTGAAAAATAAAGTAACGCTGCGCTAGAAAAGTGCGGTCGAATTTTGACGAGATTTTGCAATTTGCAAAATATTGAAAAAATCAGACCGCTTGTTTATTTTCAATTATCCACGATGATCCGCCAACCATTTCACCATTTTCGGATCACGGTGATCGAAGATGATTTCATCACGATTTAAAGTAGCAATTTGCGCTAAATCTTCGTTGTCTAAGGTAAATCCGAAAATATCACGGTTTTCGATCATCCGTTCTACTTTTACCGATTTCGGAATAATCGCTACGCCGCGTTGATTGAGCCAACGTAATATCACTTGCGCCACGGATTTGCCGTGTTTTTGGGCGATTGCGGTTAAAATTGGGTTGCTGAAGATCTCAAATTTACCTTCCGCAAGCGGTCCCCACGCTTGTTGCACAACGCCTAATTCTTTGTGGAACGCCACTTCGACTTCGCGTTGATAGAATGGATGGGTTTCAATTTGATTGACCGCCGGCACGATGTCGTGGCAGGTGATTAAATCCATTATTCTGTCCGGATGGAAATTGCACACGCCGATAGCGCGGGCTTTGCCGGCTTTATATAACTCTTCCATAGCGCGCCATTGTTCGTGCACGTTGCCGAAAGGTTGGTGCATTAAATATAAATCCACATAATCCAAGCCTAGGCGATTTAATGAATCTTCCAACGCTTTTTTGGTGTTTTCGTAGCCGTTTTCACGTTGAATCCATAATTTAGTGGTGACAAAAATCTCTTCACGGGGAATGCCGCTGGCTTTAATGGCACGGCCTACGCCGGCTTCGTTGCCGTAAACGGCGGCGGTGTCTAATAAACGATAGCCCGCTTTCAATGCTTCCAATACGGCTTTTTCGGTGTCTTCGTCGCTCACTTGATATACGCCGAAGCCGACCATCTGCATGTCAATTCCGTTGTTTAATTTCACTGATTTCATATTTTTACTCCTGTTTGATTTGATGGAGTCATTATAGTAGATAAAGATTGTTTTGATTAGTGGGTGATTTTTTGATAGGCTCTTGAGCAAAATTCAATAATCAATAGGGTATAAGATGGTTGAGAATATGAACGAACTGCGCAGTTTTATTGTCGTGGCGCAAACGGGGAGTTTTACCAAAGCGGCGGCGCGTTTGGGCGTTTCGACTTCGGCATTAAGCCATTCAATGCGAAAATTGGAAGAGCAGCTTAAAATCAAGTTGTTCAATCGTACCACGAGAAGCGTAGCCACGACTGAAGCGGGCGAGCAGCTTTTTAAACAGCTTTTTCCATTATTTGAGAGTATTGAAGATAACGTCAATGCATTGAGTACCTTTCGCGATACGTTAAATGGGACGTTGCGAATTAACGGTGCGGATCACTCATTTATGTATGGAATTTGGAATAAGTTATTGACATTTATGGAAGAATATCCTGAAGTTAAATTAGAACTGACGAGCGATATGAAATTTACCGACATCGTAGCAGGGCGATTTGATGCAGGGATTCGTTTGGGTAAAGCAGTGGATCAGGATATGATTGCAGTGCGAATTTCAGAGGATATGCAAATGGCGTTAATGGCGACACCGCAATATTTAGAGCAAAACGGCACGCCGAAAACGGTCGGTGATTTAACGCGGCATCAATGTTTATGCGTAAGAATGCCGACTTCCGAAGGGATTTTTGTGTGGGAGTTTCGTTCGCCTGAAACGAAAGAAGTGATTAAATTTACCCCTTCGGGCAGATTGGTGGTCAACAATAATTTTCTGGCGAAAAAAGCCTGCCTGTCGCATTTAGGTTTGGCGTTGATGCCAAAAGATAGAATGGCAAAAGAACTTGAAAGCGGTGAAGCGGTAGAAGTTTTAGAAGATCATGCGATTAGCTATGAAGGCTATCATCTTTACTACCCAAACCGCCGCCAAAATTCGCCGTTGTTTAAAGCGTTGGTGGAATGTTTGAAGTAAGTTTAAGTTAGGGACTTAATTAGGTACCTAATTTGTTGGATGCGATTGTTTTCAAACAAACCGCACAGGAATAGAAAAGCCTTGAAACGTTGATTTTCAAGGCTTTTCGTATTTGCTAGGACGCTATCGAATAAAATTTGGTGGAGCTGGCGGGAGTTGAACCCGCGTCCGAAATTACTCTACCTTCAGCACTACACGTTTAGTCTGGTCTTTAGTTTCATTTATCCCCTGCGGACAGACACGCGAAGAATAAACTAGCTTGATTCAATTTAGTGTTTCGATCTCCAAGCCGAAGCGTCCACACGATCTCGTTTAGGTTTGACTCCGCTTGATCCCCGTCTTACGAGCGGAAGCTGGGGAGCGAAGGCTAAATGCAGGTTATTAAGCTGCTAAAGCGTATTGTTCGTCGTTTGCGACTATTTTTTTGCGGTTTATTTACGAGGCCTACCGCACCTCGACGTGCACCTTGGGCTTCGCCAATCCCGTCGAATCCAGAATCAGCCCCAAAAAGTGCGGTCAGTTTAGCAAATATTTTTCAGAAAACCAAGTAAATTAATTGGTTTTGGCTATTCTTTCCACACAATATGATATTCGCGATCTTTTTCTTGATGAGAAATTAAAAATTTTGCGAAAATATCGTCCATTTCATCGTTTTCATTGACTAATCCGATCCAAACTTCGGCATATTCTTCCGGGTCAATCAGTACGCCGATTTCCTCATCCCAATTATCCGCCGTTTCCACAAATTCCACAGCGCCGCGATCTTCAAATTGCATATTGAACAGGAGAATATCCGCGGGATCTAAATTTTCAGGCGCCATTTCGAGAAAAATATCATAGGCGATGTCAATGGCGGCATCCGGATCAAGTTTTTTGCTTTGTTCGGTCATGAGGTGTTCCTAGATAATTGTGCGGATGAATTGAGCGATGCTGTCATCGTTATTTGAGCCGATAACGCGTTTTGCCTGAGATTTGACGGCATCGTCCGCATTGCCCATAGCAACGCCTAATCCGACGGATTTCAGCATGCTGGTGTCGTTGTGATTATCGCCGAAGGCAATAACGTTTTGCGGATCGACATTCCATTGCTTCAATAATTCGAGCAGGCGTCCGCCTTTGCTGTTGCCGTTGTTGGCGACGTCAACGCGATCAATCCACGACCATTCGCAACTGAATTCGGAAACCGGCAATTCTTCGACCGCACTTTCCATTGCCCGGCGATCCGGCGAACTGATTACGAATTTCCAGATATTTTCGGCAGGATTATCAATCAGTGAGTTGAAATTATCAATTTTCCGCACGTTCGGGCGCACCGCTTCCGGACAACTCATTACCCATTGCTGGAATTTCTCCATATGCGGATTCAAACGCGTATAATTCATGGCGTCGCGGCTGTACATAAGCAAATGGGTTTGATATTTATCGGCGATTGCTATCACTTTATGGCATTGTTCCATAGAAAGCGGATTGGCTGACTTGACCTCATCGGTTTGCGGATAATAAATATAAGTTCCGTTACAGCAAATAATCGGCGTATCAAGCGCCATTTGGTGATAATAAGGTTTAACGGCGGTGTGGTGTCGTCCGGTGACGAGAACGATTTTAAGACCTTTTTCGCGCGCCTGCCGAATCGCTTTCCGGCTGCTTTCCAGAATTTCTCCCTGACCGTTTAATAATGTGCCGTCAAGATCAAAGGCGATGACTTGATATGTCATAATATTTCCTTAATAAGAATGCTGAATTGCCGTCCGTTTTGCGGCAATGGTGGATTTCGCTTCGTAGTATAGGATGAAGTCCGAAAAAAAAGCAAGGCGAAATGCCTTGCCTGCGAATTATGCGGTGGGAAACATAAACGGATTCAAGCCGCTGCGACTAAAGTCTTTTTCCTCCATTTCAATGTCGAGGAAGAGACTGGCTAAATCATCGGCGACGGGCTCGACATAAGGATCTTTTTCCTGATAGACGGTTTTCAGATAACTGTGGCAATCGCCGCAAGCTTCGGCTTTAACCGCTTCTTTGTCGGTATCGATTCCCCAATATTCCAATTCTTTGGATTGATCACAAATGGTGCATTTCGCTCGTACCACATTCCATTCGCTTTCGCATAATGCGCAATGCAAATAACGCAAACCCTGGTGGGTTCCGAAATGAATCACGCTGGCGACGGGCACCGAATTGCAAACGGGACAAGTATGTAAATCTTCGCCGCTTTCCAACGCGGCGTGATGCGGAATGAATTGGGTCAGCTGTACCCAATAAAGAGATAACGCCGCCCAGATAAACACCGCTTTATCGCTGGTAACCTGAGAATATTCCTGCGCCAGGAGCTTATCGGCTAATTGCTCCAGTTCTTCGGATGAGGCTTTTTCCAGCCAATCGATGGTGCCGAGCATTTGCTCATTGGCATTCGGTTTGATTTCGGCCAAAAGTGCGGTCAAATATTCGCGCCATTTTGCCTGACGTTGCCACTGTTCTACGTCTAAAGGACGAATCTGATTAAAGGTGAATTCCGTTTTCTCCAACGGATTTTCCGCCAAGATAAGGTTTTGCGCATCGACCACCTCCGCAGCGAATAACAGATAGTCTCTGAACGGATGATTTTCCGCCAACCGGCGCAAACGCTGAGCGCGGCGCGAATAAAGATTTTTAGGAGAAGAAAACAGCAGCGGCGGGTTCTGAAATGAACTTGCCGCCTGTTTAATTTCATTTTCGGGAAGAATTCGAATGGCCATATTGTTTCCGTATGAATAAAAGTGCGGTCAAAAAAACGATAATTTTTTCCGCGGAATAAATGGACGCCGAAGCGCAACGGGGCATTCGGCATTTATGTAAAAGATTTTAACGTATTTCGCCCGATTCTGCAGTACGCAATTATTATTGGGCTTTCGATAACACAAAAGTGCGGTCAAAATTTGAAAGATTTTTTGACCGCACTTTAGGTTACGAATAAATAACCCGGATTAAGCCTGAGTATTTTTCTTGATTTCTTTTTCCAGTTCCGGCAGTACTTCTTCGCGATACCATTTCGGATGGTGTTTTTTCGCCCAGCGCACTGTCACCCAGCCTTCCACCATAGCGCGGATTGAGCCTTTCACCCAAAACGCCATGTACATGTGCACCAAAATCCCGGTGAACAGGGCAAAAGCGCTGGCCGCATGGAGCAGAATGGCAATGCGCAGCGTGGTGATAGAGAAATAACCGGAGAAGTATTTCCGCCACATGATTAAGCCGGTCACCAGCAAGGTTACCATCGCCAGAATCAGCGTCCAGAACAACATTTTCTGACCAAGATTGTATTTGCCGTTGTAAGCCACGTCGTGCTCGTTACCTTTCAGCACTTCCACAATGCCTTTCGCCCAGCGGATGTCATTTTTCTCCGGAATATTATGATGAGCGTAAATAAACGCCATGATAATAAACGCGATGAACATAATGATGCCCGTAAACGGGTGAACGGCACGCGCCAGTTGCGGCGTCCCCAGAATTTCGTGTAACCAGGAAAAATCCGGGAAAAAGAACGCCACTCCGGTGAACATGGTCATGAAAAAGGCAATCACCAAAAACCAGTGCGCGACCCGCGCCGGGAATTTATGCCGCAGGATTTTGGTATCCGGCGTGATTTCGGTCAGTTTTTCCTGCTTACTCATGATCTCCTCCTTTGCGCGTTTTCGCTTTCTTCTCGGCATCCTCCAACGCTTCGAATTTGGTGTGGTGGTCGTCCACATCTTCCTCGTTGTTCGGCCCGATTCCGACATAATGCGCGATTTCGGCCAACGCCAAGCCGCCCATAGCGACCGCCGCCACCGGTTTTAAGATGTCTTTCCACAGTTTGATGGTGACGTCAATTTCCGGATCTTTCGGTAAGCCGGAATAGAGTTCCGGTTTGTCGGCATGATGCAACACGTACATCACATGCGTGCCGCCCACGCCTTGCGGATTGTAAATGCCGGCATTGTCATAACCGCGGGATTTTAAATCGGTGACCCGGGTTTCGGCGTAATGCAGCATTTCCTCTTTGGAACCGAAACGAATGGCGCCGGTCGGACAGGTTTTGACACAGGCCGGTTCCTGTCCCACATTCACGCGATCCACACACAACGTACATTTGTATACGCGGTTGTCTTCATCGTTCATTCTCGGCACATTGAACGGACAGCCGGCGATACAGTAACCGCAGCCGATACATTTTTCCGATTGGAAATCCACAATACCGTTAGCGTACTGGATAATAGCGCCCGGCGCCGGACAGGCTTTTAAACAGCCCGGTTCGGCACAGTGCATGCAACCGTCTTTACGGATGAGCCATTGCAGTCGATCGTTTTCTTCCACTTCGTTGAACTTCATTACCGTCCATTGTTGAGCATTCATATCGCGCGGATTGTCATACACGCCTACGCATTCTTCCTGCGGCGCGCGCAAATCGTTCCATTCGGAACAGGCGACCTGACAGGCTTTGCAACCGATGCAGGTGGTAACATCAATAAGTTTGGCGACTTCCACCACGTCTTTGCGGACTTGTGGCGGCAGAGTCACGCCGGATGTGGCGGAGCGCTTGATAATGTTTTGTTCTTGTACCGTTGACATTACAGGGCCTCCGTGGTTTTTTCGATGTTCACTAAGAACGTTTTAAACTCGGGGGTCTGCGTGTTTGCATCACCCACGCAACCGGTCAAAGTATTCGGTAAGAAAGCTTTACGACCGTTCGCGATGAAACCGCCATGGAGCGGGATACCTACGGTGTGGACTTTTTTACCGTCGACGTCAAGGGATTTAATCCGTTTAGTCACGACAGCTTTAGCTTTAATGTAACCGCGTTTGGATGTCACTTTCACCACATCTCCCAGAGCGATACCTTTTTCGTTAGCCAGATCTTCACTAATTTCAACGAATGGTTGCGGTTGGGCAATCATGTTGAGATCGGCGTTTTTGGTCCACCAGTGGAAGTGTTCGGTTAAGCGGTAGGTTGTGCCCACATAAGGGAATTCACTCGCATCGCCGAAACTTGCTTTGTCGTTATCTAAAATACGTGCCACAGGGTTTGAAATCACATTCGGATGAAGCGGATTCGTACCGATTGGGCTTTCGATAGGTTCGTAATGTTCCGGGAACGGACCGTCCACCATTTTATCCAATGCGAATAAACGGCTTACCCCTTCGTTGTTCATGATAAACGGTGTCACATTACTATTTGGCGGAGCGGTACCGAAATCCGCGATATCAATATAGTTCCAGTTTTTACCGTTCCATTTGATTAACGGGCGTTTCGGATCCCACGGTTTACCCGATAAATCCGCCGATGCACGGTTATAAAGTACCCGACGGTTCGCCGGCCATGCAAATGCCCATCCCAGGGTATTACCTAAACCTGACGGATCCGAATTATCGCGGTTTTCCATTTGGTTGCCTTTCGGTGTCCATTGTCCGCAGTAAATCCAGTTTGCCGAAGAGGTGGTACCGTCATCGCGTAATTGGGCGAAGCCTGAAAGCAAGTCGCCTTTTTTCGCGATTAAATTACCGTTCGTATCATAAAGATCTTCCAGCGCATAACCGTTATTTTCTTTCGCGGCTTCATGCGGTCTTGGTTCTAACGGATTTTGATAATTCCATGTCATAGCTTTAATGGTATCCACGGAAGGACCGCCTTCTTTTTCATACATTTCGAGCATGACTTCACGGATTTCAGAAAGAATATCCACATCCGGTTTCGCTTCTTTTGGCGGTTCCGCCGCTTTCCAGTGCCATTGCAGCCAACGACCGGAATTGGCAATGGAGCCGTCTTCTTCCGCAAAGCAGACCGTCGGTAAACGGAACACTTCGGTTTGAATTTCGGCAGGGTTAACATCGTTATATTCGCCGTGTTTTTTCCAGAATTCGGAAGTATCGGTTTTTAGCGGATCCATCACAACCAGGAATTTCAATTTTCGCAATGCGGATGAAATTTTATTTTTATCCGGATAAGAGGCTAACGGGTTATAGCCTTGGCAGAGATAACCGTTGATTTTGCCTTGATCCATTAAATCAATGTATTGCAGATGATCCATTTTCTTCTTGTATTGTTTCGGAAGATTATGGAAGCCGAATTCGTTTTCTTTGGTTGCGTTCTCACCATAGAAGGCTTTCAGCATACTCACCACAAATTTCGGTGTATTTTGCCAATAGTTAGTCTGACCTTCGACTGCTGTTTTCGGTGTAATGCGGTTTAAGAAACTTTCTAATGAAGTATCTGTTTCGATTGGTAACGGAATATAGCCCGGCAACATAGACGGGAATAAGCCCATATCCGTCGTACCCTGAACGTTGGAGTGTCCGCGCAATGCGTTAATACCGCCGCCCGCCATACCGATATTACCTAAAAGTAATTGGATAATTGCCATAGTACGGATATTTTGCGCACCGACAGTATGATGGGTCCAACCTAAGGCGTACAAAATCGTCATGGTACGGTTAGCCGCCGCCGTTGAAGCAATAGTTTCGGCGAATTCCAGGAATGCTTTTTGTTTGGTACCGCAAACCCGTTCAACCATTTCCGGCGTATAACGTTCGACGTGTTTTTTCAGTAAATTGATGACGCAACGCGGATCTTGCAGGGTTAAGTCGCGTTTCGGCTGGCCGTTTTCATCTAACTGATATGACCAAGTAGATTTATTGTAGCTACGTGTCGCTTCATCGTAGCCGGTGAATAAACCGTCTTCAAAACCAAAACCTTCATTAATCAGAAAACTTGCGTTGGTATAGTGTTTGACGTATTCGTGCTGAATAGCGTCATGATCGAGCAAATATTTGATTACGCCGGATAAAAGCGTAATGTCCGTACCCGAGCGAATCGGAGAATAAAAATCTGCAACGGAAGCCGTACGGTTAAAACGCGGGTCAACCACCATTAATTTCGCACCGTTTTGTTTTTTCGCTTCGATTGCCCAGCGGAAGCCGACAGGATGCGCTTCAGCTGCGTTACCGCCCATTACAATGACAACGTTCGCATTTTTGATATCAACCCAATGGTTGGTCATGGCACCGCGACCAAATGATGGAGCAAGACTTGCTACCGTTGGTCCGTGTCAGGTACTCGCTTGATTATCAATAACCAGTAAGCCGAATGCCCGCGCCCATTTTTGGGAAATTAATGCGGTTTCGTTACTTGCGGCGGAGGCCGTTAAGAAACCTGTTGTCAGCCAACGGTTAACCGGCGTTCCTTCTTCATTGACGGATTCCCAGTTGGCATCGCGGTCGTCTTTTAATAATTTAGCGATTCTGTGAATGGCGTCGTGCCAGGAAATGCGTTCCCACTTGTCGGAACCCGGTGCGCGATATTCGGGATATTGAATTCGGTTCGGGCTGTTGACGAAATCCAAAACGCCTGCGCCTTTCGGGCATAACGCGCCGCGACTGACCGGGTGATCCGGATCGCCTTCCACATGGATTAATTTACTGCGGGCATTCATTGCGCCGTCGCCCATGCTGTACATCAGCATACCGCAACCGACTGCGCAATATGTGCAGGATTGACGAGTTTCTTTTGCACGTAAAAGTTTATACTCGCGCGGCGCGGCCAGTGCAGCGGTCGGCATTAAGCCTAATGCTGCGACAGATGTTCCCGCCATACCTCCTGCACAGACCTTAAAGAACTTACGTCTTGTGATCTGCATAGATAGTCCTTACTCCGAGATGAGGAGATGGGTTGTAAAATTCGTTATGGAAATGTTAATCAAAAGTAAAAAATACCTAGATTAATGGGCGTAAGAATACCGAGTCTTTCTCAGTAAATCTATAACTAATGTTGTGCATATGTATTATTTTCTGTGATACAGGTCAAAATTTTGAAAAAAACCGGTAAAAATTCGGTGAATGACAACGTTCGTTGTTCAATCGATCCGCCAGTTTCGGGTTGTAGAATAACATAATAAATTTTAGAATAATTAAAAAAACATAACAAAAAAGGACCGCACTTTGCTCTCATCAACCATTATTCCCGTCGCCTTCTTCCAAAAATCCGGCAAACAGACCGTGCTGCAGTCTCAAAATGATGTTTTGGCTTCGGAAGTGCCGGTGGCTTTAGCGTACAACGGCATTTCGCATGTGGTAATGATGTGCACGCCGGCGGATTTAGAGGATTTTGCCGTGGGATTTTCCTTAACGGAAGGCATTATTGACAAACCCGCCGATATTTACGGCATTGACGTGGCGGAAAATTGCAACGGTATTGAAGTGCAAATTGAATTGGCAACCCGTTGTTTTGTGCGATTAAAAGAAGTGCGCCGCAATTTAACCGGGCGAACCGGCTGCGGTATTTGCGGAACGGAACAGCTGGAACAAGTGAGCAAAAAATTGCCGAAAACCGACCGCACTTTACGTTTTAATCTGAATTTATTGGATGCCTGTTTGGCTAAATTACAACAGGCGCAAATATTGGGCAAACAAACCGGTTCGACGCACGCGGTCGTCTTTTTTTCGCCGCAAGGCGAATTGTTGGCGATTCGGGAAGATGTCGGGCGCCATGTGGCGTTGGATAAATTACTCGGCTGGCATGCTAAAAACGGTCGACCGCAAGGCTTTGTCTTCGCTACCAGCCGCGCCAGCTATGAAATGGTACAGAAAACCGCAAGCTGCGGAATCGAAATGTTAGCCGCCATTTCCGCTGCGACGGAGTTAGCGGTTCGCATGGCGCGGGAGACGGATTTAACCTTAATCGGCTTTGTCCGTAAAGGGCGCGCCACAATTTATACGGGAACGGAGCGTTTACAGATAGAGGACGTTGAAAACGGATAAAAGTGCGGTCAGATTTTGCTAAGTTTTTTGCGATAGCGGCATTCGATATCAACCGAATGCCGCTATTTTTCATAAAATGAAAACTATTGATTTAACGTGGTATCCGTCCAGCGCTGAATCAAACGTTTGCTTTCTTGATCCGAACCGAAACGAATCACATCAAGTTCAATGAAGTTGCCGATTGGCGGAAAATGCGTCTTTGGTGAAAGCTTGGCGTGAACGTTTGCCGGCAATTGATAGGAATTGGCTTCTCGCCAGTATAATTCCTGCGCTTCCGCCGTTAGCGCCCAATCGGTAAATAATTTGGCGTTATCTAAATTTCTGGCGGCTTTGATAATGCTGGTTGCGCCTAAAGTATAGCCAATGCCTTCGCAGGGTAGTATGCCTTCAACCGGTGCGCCTTTTTCCTGTTCGCGAAGATAGGCGTTCATAAAGCTGATATCCACCGTGACTTCGCCGGTTGCCAGGTTGTTGGTCGCTAATCCGCTTTTGGAAAATTGCGCCACGTTTTTGTTTAATTCGGCTAAATAAGCAAAGGCTTTATCTTCACCCCACAATGCGACCAGCGTGGTGATAAACGAATAACCTGTGCCGGATACGCGCGGATCCGCGTACTGAATTTGGTTTTTGAATCGGGGTTCCAATAAATCCTTGAAGCATTTAGGCGGTTTGATATTTAACGCGTTCAATTTTTTAGTATTGATGCCGATGGCTAATTCCATTACGTAGATCACGGAAGTGTAATCGCCCCGTTGCGACATCAGTTTTTTGAATTTAGGCATAATGTCTTTCTGATTGGGAGAACGGTATTTTTCCAACAAACCGAGATCCGACGCCTGCAAATGGGGTTCCAGAGTGCCACCGTACCAGACATCCGCCTGCGGATTGTCTTTTTCGGTTTTGATTTTACCCAGCACGGTACCGGTGCTGTTGCGGACGAATTGCGTTTTTACGTTGTATTTTTTGCCAAAGATCTGAGTGATTTTCTCGCAAGCGGTATTTTGCATGCTGCAGTAAACGTTCAGTCTGCCTTCGGCCTGAGCCGCTGCTGGTAAAAATAAGCCGGAAAACAGGCAAAGTGCGGTCGATTTTAGAAGGATTTTTTGGCGGTTCGATGGATATAAACGAATCATTGATTTGCTCCCGTACAAATAAAAACAGAACAAGTCAACAGCGAAACGGAAAAGCAAAAAGAAAATTAGTTTCCTACGCCAGTGCTAACTGTATCAGGTTCCCGGGTATTTTCTCAGCCGATTTTCCGGCACCCCGACTAACGGGAAGTACTATAAATTGTTTGGTATTATTTGTAAATACAACCACATTGACAATTTATCCGCACTCTCTATAATCTAATGTAAATTTAAACAGATAACGAATAATAAGTTCATGGATATTTCAGAATTACTCGATGGATTGAACGATAAACAGCGTGAAGCGGTGGCTGCGCCTTTAGGCAATTATTTAGTCCTTGCCGGCGCCGGTTCGGGCAAAACTCGGGTGCTTACTCATCGGATCGCCTGGTTGATTGCGGTGGAAGGTCTGTCCGAAGGCGGCATTATGGCAGTAACCTTTACCAATAAAGCGGCGGCGGAAATGCGTCAACGGATTGAATCCACGTTAGCCTTACATTCTTCCCGCCGATTATTCGGTATGTGGGTGGGAACGTTTCACAGCATTGCTCACCGGGTGTTGCGCGCCCATTATGCTGATGCCGGTTTGCCGCAGGATTTTCAGATTTTAGACAGCGAAGATCAGCTGCGTTTAGTGAAACGTTTGCTGAAACTGCACAATTACGATGAAAAGATGTATCCGGCGAAACAAGCCTGTTGGTACATTAATAATAAAAAAGATGAAGGATTACGGCCTCATCAGATTGACGATATGAATGATCGTCAGGAGCAGGAATGGATTAAAATTTATCGTCTTTATCAAGATACCTGCAACAGAGCCGGTTTGGTGGATTTTGCCGAAATTTTGCTTCGAGCCTACGAACTTTTCTTGAATAAACCGTTGATTTTGCAAAATTATCAGCGCCGATTCGGACAAATTTTGGTGGATGAGTTTCAGGATACCAATAAAATTCAGTACGAGTGGATTCGTTTGCTGGCGGGAAAAACGGGAAATGTCATGATCGTAGGCGACGACGACCAGTCTATTTACGGATGGCGTGGCGCACAGGTTGAAAATATTCAAAAATTTCTGGATGATTTTGAACGGGCGAAAACTATTCGATTAGAACAAAACTATCGTTCCACCGGCAATATTTTACAGGCCGCCAACCAATTGATTTCCCATAATAGCAACCGTTTGGGCAAAGATCTTTGGACGGAAGACGATAAAGGCGAGCCCGTCGGTATTTATGCCGCCTTTAATGAACTGGACGAAGCCTTATTCGTTTCTTCGCAAATTAAAAGCTGGTTAGAAGACGGCGGAAAATTGGATGAATGTGCGGTGCTATATCGCAGTAACAGCCAATCCCGCGTGTTGGAAGAAGCGTTGATCCGTGCGCAGATTCCATACCGCATTTACGGCGGCATGCGATTCTTCGAACGCCAGGAAATTAAAGATGCATTGGCTTATTTACGGCTGGTTAACAATCGTCATGACGATGCGGCGTTCGAGCGTGTGATCAACACGCCGACCCGCGGAATCGGCGATCGAACGCTGGAAATTTTGCGTCAACTGACAAGAGAACGTCAGATTACTTTATGGCAGGCCATTCAGGTCGCCATTCAGGAGAACAAACTGACGGGACGTGCAGCCACCGCATTAATGCGTTTTGTCGAGTTAATCAATTCTCTGGTTCAGGAAACGGAAGAAATGCCGTTATTTGCACAAACGGATTTTGTGATTAAGCATTCCGGTTTGTATCAAATGTATGAACAGGAAAAAGGCGAGAAGGGCGAAGTGCGGATAGAAAACCTGGAAGAATTGGTTTCCGCCGCCCGCGAATTCATCAAGCCGGATGAAGCGGACGAGATGTCCGATTTAACCGCATTTCTGACCCACGCTTCGCTGGAAGCCGGCGAGGAACAGGCAGGCCCGCACCAATCCTGTGTTCAAATGATGACGTTACATTCGGCCAAAGGGTTGGAATTTCCGCGCGTGTTTATGGTAGGCGTGGAAGAGGGAATTTTCCCGAGTTTTATGTCTGTGGAGGAACCCGGCCGCTTGGAAGAGGAACGGCGTTTGGCTTACGTCGGCATAACCCGCGCGAAGAAAAAGCTGACCGTTTGTTATGCGGAAAGCCGTCGTTTGTATGGCAAAGAAGAGCGCCATATTCCGTCACGTTTTATCAATGAATTACCGGAAGAATGCGTTCAGGCGGTGCGGTTACGCGGTACCGTAACCCGTGCCTACAACCGCTTCGCGGCAGGGCAAAGTGCGGTCAATTCCGGACGAGTTTTTACCGTCGATGATAATGAATGGAAAACCGGACAGAAAGTGCGTCATGCCAAATTCGGGCAAGGGACGATTATTAACGTGGAAGGCTCGGACAATAATACGCGCTTGCAAATCGCTTTTCAGGGACAAGGCATTAAATGGCTGATTGCCCATCTGGCAAAATTGGAAAAGGTTTAAATTACGAGAAAAGCATATAAAAAAGAAGAGGTTATCCTCTTCTTTTTCGCTCGTTTAGCCGGTTTAACATTGTAAAATATGCCGAAAAACCTCGGCGATTTTTTGCGGATCTTTCACACCTTTGCGGCTTTCCACGCCGGAATTTAAGTCTAATCCGAGACATTGCTGCGCCAGTGCGGATTCAATATTATCCAAAGAAATACCGCCCGCCAGCATAATTTTATGTTTTAACCGTTCAGGAATTTTACGCCAATCGAAAGGTTTTCCGGTGCCGCCTTGGTGATTTCCGATTTTGCTGTCCAAAACGTAACGATCCACATGAGGCATTTCGGTAAAAGCCTCGTCGCCTGAAAAAACATCGTCATTTTTGACCGCACTTTTAGTGACATTTTCGGTTTCAGTCTCAATCGAAACCGCTTTCCAGATTTGAATGGACGGCGGGAGTACGGCACGCAGCTCCGCAATAAATGCATTATTTTCCGAACCGTGCAGCTGTACCGCATACGCTTTCAATTGAGAGGCGATTTTCACAATAAAATCAACGGGTTGATTTTGAAAAACCGCCACGAAACGTAACGGCGCCGCGGTTGTCAGTTCCTGAGCCTGGCGCAATGAAAGCCGCCGCGGCGAACTTTCGGCAAAAATCAATCCGCCGTATAAAGCGCCGTTGGCATAGGCGGTTTGTACATCCTGCGGGCGGGTTAAACCGCACACCTTGTTTTCGCCAAAAATCACGGCCCGCACCGCATTATTTAAATCGTCACTGCCCATTAAACTGCTGCCGATAAGAAATCCGTGGGCGCAATTTGCCAGCATTTTAACCTGCTGATGGTTGTAAATACCGGATTCGCTGATAATTCGCACATCGGCGGGAATTTGAGCGGCATATTTTGCCGTCAGATTTTTTACGCGATTTAAATCGACGGTTAAATCGTGCAGATTGCGGTTGTTCACCCCGATAATTTGGGCGTTTAATGCCAGCGCGCGTTCAAATTCCGCTTCATTCGCGGCTTCCGTCAACACGCCCATGCCGAGTTGATGGGCAAGTGCGGCTAATTTTTGATAAGTTTCGTCATCAACCACGGAAAGCATCAGCAAAATCGCGTCAGCCTGACTGTAACGGGCAAGGTAAACCTGATATTCGTCAATGATAAAATCTTTGCATAACACCGGCTGAGTGACGATGTCACGGACAATTTTGAGATAGCGGAAATCGCCTTGAAAATATTTTTCATCCGTTAACACGGACACCGCCGTCGCATAATGCTTATAAACATTGGCAATATCTTCCGGCTTAAACTCGTTGCGAATCAATCCCTTAGACGGCGAGGCTTTTTTGCATTCAAGAATAAACGCCGGTTGATGATGAGAACCTCGGCGTAAAGCGTCGTAAAAACTACGGTCGGATTTTTCGATGTTTTGTTGAAAACTTTCCAGCGGGAATTCCGCCTTCTTATTTTTCACCCATTCGATTTTATCGAGCACGATTTTTTGTAGGATGGTCGGCGCGGTGTCTAATTTCATTATTTTTCCTGTTGTTCTTTTACGATTTAATCATTACTCGGCAAATTAATAGGCGGCAAGTTTTTCCAACGTATCGAAAGCGCGCCCGCCAGCGAGTTGCGCCAGAACCTGTTCGGCGTTTTGTTTAATGTTCTCATAGCCGAACAGTTTCATCAATAATGCGGTATTCATGGCAACGGCCTGATTTTGTTCATCGGTGCCGCGACCCTGTAAAAGTGCGGTGATAATTCGGGCGTTTTCCTGCGGTTCGCCGCCGCGCAGGCCTTCCAGCGGTTTGGCGCTGAAACCGAAATCTTGCGGGGACAGTTCGTAATATTCGATTTTGCCGTCACGCAATTCCGCCACTTGGGTTTTGCCGTGAATGGCGACTTCGTCCAGGCCGCTGCCGTGCACAATAATGCTGTGTTCGCGATTTAAACGTGCGTTGGTTTCCGCATAAGGTTGCAGTAATTCCGGGCTGTATACGCCTAATAGCTGGCGTTTGGCGTGAGCGGGATTAATCAACGGGCCGAGAATATTAAAAATTGTGCGGGTTTTTAATGCCTGACGTACGGGAACGGCGTGTTTAAAGCCGGTGTGATATTTTTGTGCGAACACAAAGGCCAAACCGATTTCGTCCAGCGCCCGGCGAGCTTTTTCGGCGCTCATGTTGATGTCTACGCCCAGGCAGGAAAGTAAATCGCTGGCGCCTGTTTTACTGGAGACACTGCGGTTGCCGTGTTTGGCGATTTTTAAACCGAGGCTGGCGGCAACAATGGCGGAAGCGGTGGAAATATTAATGGTGTTGGCGCCGTCGCCGCCGGTGCCCACAATATCGGCGAAAGGATAATCCGGGCTTGGAAACGGTTGGGCGGCGGCTAACAGCGCGGTGACGGCGCCGGTGATTTCGTCGATGGTTTCGCCTCGTAATTTTAATGCGATCAGCGCCGCGGATAACTGTTCGGGCGCCACTTCACCGTTTACTACGGCACGGAAAAATTCGGCGGACTGTTGCCGAGTCAGCGACTGATTGTTAAACAGTGTCGCAAGAATTTGCTCGAGTTGCATAATATCTTCCTTTTTTATCGAAAAGTGCGGTCAAAAAAAGCAACGTTTTTTTTGAAGTCAGCCGTGTTAAATGGGGCTGAGCCAAGAAATCCTATAAGCGATTTTGGGAAAAATGATTTTTTAATGCGTTTGTCGGGCTAACAACCAATCGACACTTTGTTCCAGTAGTTTTGAACCTTGCACCGTCAGCAGGCTTTCCGGATGGAACTGGAAAGCGCAAACCGGTAAATCGCGGTGACGAATCGCCATGACAATGCCGTTGTAGTTCGCATTAACAATCAATTCTTCCGGTAAATCGCTGCCCATTAAGGAATGATAACGGGCGACCGGCATCGGGTCTTGCAGCCCTGCAAACATGGCTTGATTATCATGCTGAATCTTGGAAACTTTGCCGTGCAATACTTTGCCCGCATGCACCACTTTGCCGCCGAAAGCCTCAATTAGCGCCTGATGACCTAAGCAAATACCGATAATGGGGACCGAATTTTTCACCCGTCGGATTAGCGGCAGCATGTTACCTGCTTCGGCAGGCGTGCCCGGACCGGGCGACAGAGCCAGGATGGTGTCGGGCTCGCGGCACATTTTCTCCAGTAAATCCAAATCGCAGTCGTTGCGGTAAATTTTTACCCGATGTCCGAGCGTGCGGAATTGATCCACCAGATTGTAGGTGAAGGAGTCAAAGTTATCTAAAAATACGATGGTAGCCATTTTCATTTCCTTATGCCTGACGATTGGTTTGGATAATGGTGTTTAATACGGCGCGCGCTTTATGTCGGGTTTCGTCCGCTTCCATTTGCGGATCGGAATCCAACACTTCGCCGCAACCGGCTTGCACATGAGCAATGCCGTTTTGCACGAAAGCGGAACGAATAACGATACAAGTATCAAAATTGCCGTCTGAGGATAAGTAACCGACCGCTCCGCCGTAACTGTGTCGTTTTTGTTGTTCTAATTGATAAATCAACTGCATGGCTTTAATTTTAGGCGCACCGGTAAGGGTTCCCATGTTCATGCAGGCTTGATAGGCGTGTAAGGCGTCCAATTCGGGACGAAGCGTGCCCACTACGCGGGAAACTAAATGCATAATGTGAGAATAGCGATCCACTTGCATCAGATCTTTTACTTGGCGAGTGCCGCTTTGGCAGACCCGTGCGATGTCGTTGCGGGCAAGATCCACCAGCATGAGATGTTCCGCCAATTCTTTGTGATCCAAACGCATTTCCAGCTCTAAACGGGCATCCAGTTCCGGATCGATATTGCCTTGGGCGTTAAAACCGCGCGGACGGGAACCGGCAATCGGGTAAATTTGCAGTTCGCGGTTGTCCGCACTGAATTTCAAGGCGCTTTCCGGCGACGCGCCAAACAGCACGAATTCATCGTCCTGCATGTAAAACATATAAGGGCTCGGATTATTCCGTTTCAGATTACGATAGGTGGCCAAACTGTTCGGACAAGGCAGGGAAAAGCGACGGGACGGCACAATTTGGAACACATCCCCGATATAAATATGATGCTTCAGGGCGCGGATAATATCTTTGAATTTTTCGTCCTCGATATTGGTTTTGACATCCGTATCCGCCGCAATAACGGCGGGAACCGGTTGCAAATTACGCATTTTGCGGGAAATTTCCACTGCACTTTGTTGTAACGCGGTACATTCTTTCGAACTGAAACAGAAGGTTTGCAAGGTCGCCTGTTGAATCGGGTGATTAAAACAGAGTAAATTTTCCGCCAGATAGAACACGTAATCCGGGCAACTGAGCCCGTCGTCCTGCAATTCAATGCCGTCCATGGGAATGAAATTGGCCACTAAATCGTAGGCGAATAATCCGCCGAGAAAAATCGGCGTTTGGCTGTGAGCGTACAAATTATTGACCAGCCGCAAACCGTCAAATACGGTCGCCGCCTGCAATTTGGTGTCTTCGTCCAGATTTTGATCCAACGGCGCAAAGGAAGCGGTTAATTCGTGATCACTGATGTGCGTTAATTTGGCGAGTTTTTTTAGTTTATCCTGTAAATGAATCAATACCGCCGCGCCGTTATCGGTTAATGCTTTAAAATTAACGGTTTGTCCGGAACAGGAAATTTTCACGGCGGCGTTGACCAGCAGCAGGCTTTTTAAGCTGTTTTTGCTGGAAATTTCGGCGCTTTCGAGTAACAGATTGTTGGTTTTATCGCCGCATAAAGTCGTAAATACCGCGGCTAAATCGTTGTGGTAATCCACGGATTGAGTGAAAACCTGAATATAGGGTTGAAACATGCGAATTTGTCCTTCTGAATTATTTTTTGTACTATTAAACTAGTACATGAATTATTTGTCAAGCATTGAAAACATTTTTTTGAAATTAAATAACGAAAAGTGCGGGCAAAATTTCGCATGTTTTTTTACAGGGTGTTGGCGGAATAAATCCGTATCGGAATTTTTGCGTACTTCGGCAAAAAAGAGTATTATGCGTGCCTATTTTTAAAGGACGACATCCACCATGAAAGCATTAGAAATTGCCGCATTGACCAAGTGTTACAAAAATGGCGTACAGGCGTTGCACGGCATCGATCTCAGCGTAGAAGAAGGAGATTTTTATGCGTTGCTTGGTCATAACGGCGCGGGCAAATCCACGACTATCGGCATCATCAGTTCCTTGGTGAATAAAACCGGCGGAACGGTTAAGGTTTTCGGTTACGATTTGGATAAAAATCCGGTTCAGTTAAAGCAGCAGATTGGTTTGGTGCCGCAGGAATTCAATTTTAATCAGTTCGAAAAAGTGCGGGATATTATGATCAATCAGGCGGGTTACTACGGCATTCCCCGTAAAGCGGCGTTGATTCAGGCGGAAAAATGGCTGAAAAAGCTGGATTTATGGGATAAGCGCGAACAGCAAGCTATGCGCCTTTCCGGTGGAATGAAACGGCGTTTAATGATTGCCCGCGCCTTAATGCACAATCCGAAATTGCTGATTCTGGACGAACCGACCGCCGGCGTGGATATTGAACTGCGCCGTACCATGTGGCGGTTTTTGCGGGAGCTGAATGAGCAAGGCACCACCATTATTCTCACCACCCATTATTTAGAGGAAGCGGAAATGCTGTGTCGCCATATCGGCATCATTCAGCAGGGCAGATTGGTTGTGAATATGCCGATGAAAGACCTATTGGCAAAACTGGAAACCGAAACCTTTATTTTGGATTTTGCCGATAACGGGACGTTGTCACAAATCGAAGGTTATCCTGTACGCCGGCTGGATGAAAAGTCTATTGAAGTGGATGTACATCGGGAAAAAGGCCTGAACGATTTATTTACGCAGTTAACCGCGCAAAATAAACAGGTTGTCAGCATGCGTAATAAATCTAACCGGTTGGAAGAATTATTCATTAGCATGGCGTTAAACAAACCGAACGGAGGCGAACAATGAGATTGGATTGGATCGCATTTTGTACCATTCTGCGCAAAGAAATTCGTCGTTTTATGCGGATTTGGGTGCAAACCATCGTGCCGCCGGTGATTACTATGACGCTCTATTTTGTGATTTTCGGACAGCTGATCGGCAGCCGTATCGGTGAAATGGGTGGGTTTAGTTACATGCAATTTATTGTGCCCGGGCTGATTATGATGTCCTCGCTGACAAACGCTTTTACCAATGTAGCGTTGTCGTTTTACAGCACAAAATTTGCCCGCAATGTGGAAGAATTGCTGATTTCACCTACATCGCCTCATGTGATTATTTTAGGTTATATGATGGGCGGAATGGTGCGCGGCATTTGTATCGGCGTGCTGGTAACGATTGTGTCGTTATTATTCGTTTCCTTTGAAATTCATGCCTGGAGCGTCATTTTTGTGACGTTGTTACTTACCACCGCAACCTTTGCTTTAGGCGGCTTAATCAATGCGGTTTTCGCCCGTTCTTTTGACGACATCAGTATTGTGCCTACTTTTGTGCTGACGCCGTTAACCTATTTGGGCGGGGTGTTTTATTCCATTGCTTTGCTGCCGCCGTTCTGGCAGGCGGTATCAAAACTCAATCCGATTGTGTACATGATTAACGGATTTCGCTACGGATTTCTCGGCATCAGCGATGTATCGCTGGTTTATACGTTTGCCGTGCTGTCGGTATTTATTTTGGCATTATACGGTTTCGCTTATTATCTGATTAGCCGCGGTATCGGGCTACGCAGTTAAAAGTGCGGTCGATTTTTTTCACGTTTTTTTAGATTTATCGCGAGGAGATTTTATGTGGTCTGATATTGTTGTAGGCTATGGCATTTTTATTCTGGAAATTTTAACGATTTTATTAGTGGTGGCGGGCATTATCGCCATGATTTTTGCATTTAAACAACGTCAGCCCGCTTCCTACGGCGAGCTGAAAATAACGGATTTATCGAAAGAATACGCCGACATATCGAAAAAATTGCAGCAATTCCATATGACTGAAGAGGAATTGAAACAGGCGGAAAAAAAGGAAAAGAAAGCGGAAAAAGCCAAAACCAGCGCAGAAAAAGCGAAACGTAAAAAAGGCGAAACGGTTAAGCGCGAACACAAACCTACTTTGTACGTATTGAACTTTAAGGGCGATATTCAGGCTTCGGCGACGGCTGCCTTGAGAGAAGAAATTACCGCCGTTTTATCCGTAGCGAACCCCGAAACCGATGAAGTTTTGCTGCGACTGGAAAGCCCCGGCGGCGTGGTGCACGGTTACGGTTTGGCGGCGTCCCAATTAGCGCGTTTGAAACAGGCGGGAATTAAATTAACCGTGGCGGTGGACAAAGTCGCGGCGAGCGGCGGTTATATGATGGCCTGCGTAGCCGATAAAATTGTGGCGGCGCCCTTTGCGATTATCGGTTCCGTCGGTGTGGTGGCGCAGGTGCCGAATATTCACCGTTTACTGAAAAAACACGATGTGGATGTGGACGTTATGACGGCCGGTGAATTTAAACGCACCGTGACGATATTCGGTGAAAATACGGAAAAAGGTAAACAAAAATTCCAGCAGGAACTGGAAGAAACCCATGATTTGTTTAAACAATTTGTCGCTCAAAATCGACCGCACTTGGACGTGGAAAAAATTGCAACGGGCGAACATTGGTTCGGTCAGCCGGCATTGGCGCTGGGGTTGATTGATGAAATGGCGACCAGTGACGATGTCATTTTGCAGGCAATAAAAGAAAAAAGTGTGCTGGAACTGCAATTTAAACAGAAAAAATCTTTAATTCAGAAATTGGGTAAGCAAGTGGAAGAAAGTTCGGAAAACCTATTATTAAAATGGACGGCGGAATCGAAACGGATGTTTTTTTAATTTTATCGACAATTATTTATATTAATTGACGTTAAATGTAAAAAAATAAAGATTTTGTATATTTTATTAAGCAAAACAATATTTTTAAGTTTACTTTGTAAATTGTTATGGCTAGTATTAACCGGCAAATTTTATTTGAATCGCTGAATGTTCTAAATGTTTTTAACTTAAGGGGTAATTAAATGAAACTATCACGTTTATTTTTATCAACGGCGGCGGCAATGGTTTTAGCCGCATGCGGAAACCTGAGCGACATCACGGAAGACGGTCAACCGGCCGGTGATACGCCGGAACAGGCAATGGCTAATTTAGTGTGGCCGAAAATTGATAAAGCCCGTTTTAATCATGACGGTTCGCAGTTCGGTTCTTGGCCGAATTGGGATAATGTGCGAATGGTTGAACGCGGCATGAATAAAGATCAAATCGCCAATTTGTTGGGGCGTCCGCATTTTTCCGAAGGATTATACGGCGTTCGCGAATGGGATTATGCCTTTAACTATCGTGAAAACGGCGTACATAAAATTTGTCAATATAAAGTCTTGTTTGACAAAAATATGAATGCACAAAGTTTCTTTTGGTATCCGAACGGCTGTAATGGTAATTCGTCATTTAATTTGAATGCCGATTTCTTATTTAATTTTGATCAGGATACTTTAACGGAAGAAGGCAAAAAAGTGGTGGATAATGTAGCCGAACAATTGAAATCCTCCAAGGCGAAAGAAGTTTCCGTTGCCGGTTATACCGACCGTTTAGGCGCTAAAGCTTATAATCTGAACTTATCGCAACGCCGCGCGGAACGTGTTAAAAACCGTTTAATTGAGCAAGGTGTAACGGCGCAGATTGATGCGAAAGGTTATGGTGAAGCGAATCAGGTTAAAGCTTGTAAGGATGAACGCGGACAAGCGTTAAAAGACTGTTTGCATCCGAATCGTCGCGTTGAAATTAAATCCTCAGGTACGGTGTTGAAACAGGCTGTCGGCGGTCAAATGAACGGCGGTTTAACGGGACCTACACCGCTTTATAATAAATAGTTTAATCATTAAATTAAAAATCTGCATTTTATAATCGATCAAACCGCATTATAAAATGCAGATTTTTTTATTTTTGCCTCTTAAATAGGAATAATTACCATTTATAATTATAAGTTATAAAATTTGCGATATTTATGTAAAAAAGTTGTTATATCTTGACTTAAATCAACGTATTTTCTTATTAAAAGCGTAGCATACGCTTCTATTAACCACGTCTTTTATGCGTGAATAGGAGTGATATATATGCAACGACATGACGGATTCGTATCTGCGTTAAATTCGGTATCCCGCCGGGATTTTATGAAATTATGTACCGCACTTGCGGCAACAATGGGGTTAAGTTCAAAAGCGGGTGCCGAAATGACTAATGCACTCACAAATCCGCAACGTCCGCCGGTCATTTGGATTGGCGCACAAGAATGTACCGGCTGTACCGAATCACTTCTCCGCGCAACCCATCCGACTATCGAAAATCTTGTTCTTGATCTTATTTCACTGGAATACCATGAAGTGCTATCCGCCGCATTCGGAGAGCAGGCGGAAGAAAATAAACACCGAGCCTTAGAACAATATAAAGGGAAATATATTCTGGTTGTGGACGGCTCCATTCCGGTCAAAGACGGCGGCATTTACTGTATGGTTGCCGGTAAACCTATCATTGAACATATCAAAGAGGCAGCAAAACATGCTGCGGCAGTGATTGCTATCGGGTCCTGTTCCGCTTGGGGAGGGGTGCCTTCAAGCGGCGGTAATCCGACGGGGGCAACCAGTTTATCCGGTGTATTACCGGGTGTGCCGGTGCTTAATATTCCGGGATGTCCGCCGAATCCGCACAATTTCCTGGCGACAGTGGCGTATATCATGACTTACAAAAAATTGCCTGAAACGGATAAATTAAATCGCCCGCTGTTTGCCTACGATCGTCTTATTCATGAAAACTGTTATCGCAGACCGCACTTCGATGCGGGGCGCTTTGCCAAAGAATACGGTGATTACGGACATCGTCACGGTTGGTGTTTATATCACCTTGGCTGTAAAGGTCCTGAAACCTATGGTAACTGTTCAAGTCTGGATTTCTGCGATGTCGGAGGGAACAACTGGCCGGTAGGTATTGGTCACCCTTGTTACGGCTGTAATGAAAAGGGTGTCGGTTTTACCAAGGGGATTTTTGAATTATCTTCAGTAGAAAATCCAACGCCTAGAGTGAATAAACCCGATGTCGGTAATCAAGAAGGTAATGTCGCTTCAATGACGGCAGTCGCCTTATTAGGTGGTGCTGCGGCCATTTTGGCGGGGGTAAGCGTGGTGACGTTAAAAGAGTTAAGCAATCAACGTAAAGCTCGCGAGCTTGAAGAAGAACGAAAAAACGCTAATCATGAATAAAAACCAAGCGGGTGAAAAAAATGAATAGACGTAAATTTATTAAAAACAGCTTGCTTGGCGGAATAGGCGCGACTATTCCGGTTGTTAATCTGCAGGCTGCTGAAGTTCCGGAAAGCAAAGTCATTCCTAATGCATTGGGAATGCTTTACGATGCTACGCTTTGTGTCGGTTGTCAGGCTTGTGTGGCGGAATGTCAACATATTAACGGTACGGCCGTCAATCCTGACGGCGAACAACAGTGGTCAAACAATGACAAATTATCGCCGTTTACCCGTAATGTGATTCAGGTTTGGTCTGATGGGGACGGTTCGCAGAAAGATAAAAAGGAAAACGGTTATTCCTATATTAAAAAACAATGTATGCATTGTGTGGAGCCGAACTGTGTTAGTGTTTGTCCGGTTCAGGCGTTAACTAAAAACCCGGTTACCGGTATTGTCCAATATGATCCCGACATTTGTACCGGTTGTCGTTATTGCATGGTGGCTTGTCCGTTTACCGTGCCTCAATACGATTACAACAACCCGTTGGGCCAGATCAGCAAATGCGAATTATGTAACCAAAAAGGTGTGGAACGTATTGATCAGGGAAAATTGCCGGGTTGTTGTCATGTTTGTCCGACCGGTGCGGTGATTTTCGGTTCTCGAGAGGATTTACTGGCGGAAGCCAAACGACGCCTTTCCTTAAAAGTCGGAGAAAAATACGGTTATCCGCGTCAGCATATTCATAGTCAGGATAAAAACACCACAGCGGTAGCGGAATATGTTCAGCATGTGTATGGTGAATTTGAAGGTGGCGGCACGCAGGTTTTAGTGATCAGCGGCGTTCCGCAGGAAAATTTAGGACTGCCCGCATTGGATAACGAAGCGACGGGCGCTCGCGCCGCGCATTTACAACATACCCTTTATCGGGGCATGGTATTGCCGTTAGCGGCATTAGCCGGATTGACCTTCATCACTTATCGCAATATGAAAGGTGAGCACGAAGAACAACATAAGGAGAACCGCCATGAATAACGTTCGTCCTGTCGGTGGAAAATTAATTACGGCATCGATTCTCTTTTTTGCCCCGTTAGCATTGATCTGTTTAATACTTATTGTTAAACGGATGTTTCTCGGTATCGGTTCGGTAACGGCATTAAACGGCGGTTATCCTTGGGGATTGTGGATCGCTTTCGATTTACTTGTGGGGACCGGCTTTGCCTGCGGCGGTTGGGCGTTAGCCTGGGCGGTGTATATTTTTAATAAAGGAAAATATCACGCACTTGTTCGTCCCGCATTGCTTGCCAGTTTGTTCGGTTATAGCCTGGGCGGTTTATCCATTACTATTGATATGGGGCGTTACTGGCATTTGCCGTATTTTTATCTGCCGGGGCAATTCAATACCAATTCTGTTTTGTTTGAAACCGCCGTTTGTATGACGATCTATATTTTGGTGGTAACGCTGGAATTCGCCCCTGTATGGTTGGGTTTCTTCGGGTTTAAGAAATTGTTCAACAAATTGAATAAAATCATGTTCTTCGTGATTGCCTTAGGGGCGCTGTTACCGATGATGCACCAATCCTCCATGGGTTCATTGATGATTGTTGCCGGTCATAAAGTTCATCCCGCCTGGCAAAGTTATGAAATGTTACCGGTATTTTCCTTGCTGACGGCATTCATTATGGGATTTTCTATTGTGATTTTTGAAGGTTCGCTGGTGCGCGCGGGGCTAGTCGGTAAAACACCTGATGAACGCTACTTGTTCACTAAATTAGCGCGCGTAAGTGCGGTCTTAATTGCGGTATTTTTACTTTGCCGTTTCGGTGAACTGATTTATCACCACAAATTGCATTATGTTATCGGATTATTTAAATTCGAAGCCTGGATGTTCTGGGCGGAAGTCTGGCTAATGACCTTGCCGTTATTGACCCTGTTCCTCGGGGAAAAACGTTCCGATGAGCGTTGGTTATTTGTCTCCGCCTTAAGTATGTTGCTGGGCGCCGCCTTATGGCGTATGGATTATTCCTTAATCATGTATGACCCGGGTAACGGTTATAAATATTTCCCGTCCGCACAGGAGTTGTTAATTTCAATCGGTTTCGTATCTATTGAAATCTGTGCGTATATTTTAATTATTCGACTGTTCCCGGTTCTTCCGGTGTTAAAAGAAGCACAAAAAGAAAAATCGGAACAAGCTATCGCGCAAAAAATCGCACGCAGCGAACAATTAAGCCGCTAATAAGAGAACATAAAAATGAGTGAGAAAAAACGTATTACTATTGACCCTATTACCCGCATTGAAGGGCATTTACGCATTGATTGCGAAATTGAAAACGGTGTCGTTACCAATGCTTGGTCAACAGGAACCATGTGGCGTGGGATGGAGAATATCGTAAAAGGCGCGGATCCTCGCGATGCTTGGATGATCATGCAGCGAATCTGCGGTGTCTGTACCACGGTCCATGCCATTTTAAGCGTGCGGGCGGTAGAAGACGCTATCGGCGCCAAAGTTCCGGTGAACGCACAGTATATCCGTAACATGATTCTGGCGGCGCACAACATTCACGACCATATCGTGCATTTTTATCAACTTTCCGCAATGGACTGGGTGGACATTACCTCCGCGCTTAAAGCGGATCCGGCCAAAGCGAATGAAATACTGAAAGGCATATCAACCTGGCCGTTAAACAGTGAAAACGAATTCCGTAACGTCCAGCAAAAAATCCAAAAACTGGTAGACAGCGGGCAATTAGGCATTTTTGCTAACGGTTATTTCGGTCATCCGGCAATGAAACTGCCGCCGGAAATCAATCTGATTGCCGTTGCGCATTATTTGCAGGCATTGGAATGTCAGCGCGATGCAAACCGGGTGGTGGGTTTATTAGGCGGTAAAACGCCGCACATCCAAAATCTGGCGATTGGCGGGGTAGCTAACCCGATTAATCTGGATTCAGCGGCGGTGTTGAATATGGAACGTTTAATGTATGTGAAAGCCTGCATTGATCGTCTCAGCGATTTTATCAACCAAGTGTATAAAGTGGACACCGCGGTGATTGCCGCTTACTATCCTGAATGGCTGAATTACGGCGAAACTTCCGGTAATTATTTAGCCGTGCCGGAATTTCCGATTGACGCCGACAATTCTAAATTCTTGCTTAACGGCGGTTATATCGAAGACGCCGATATGAGCACTTTCCAGCGCATTGACGAACAAAAAAGCGATTTCGTGATAAAAGGCATTAAAGAAAGCGGCAAACACGCCTGGTATGAAGACGACGAACCGCTCGAACCTTGGGAAGGTTTAACCCGTCCGAAATACACCGGTTGGGATGAAAACGGCAAATATTCCTGGGTGAAAGCGCCGTCGTTCTACGATAAAGTGGTGGAAGTGGGTCCTTTAGCCTATTTACTGACTAACCTGGCGGCGAAAAACGCATTAACCACCGCTCATTTCAACCAATTAAAAGGGCTGTACGACACCGTAACCGGCAACAATTTAAGCGTGGATCAGCTGCATTCAACGTTGGGACGTATTATCGGTCGTACCGTGCATTGCGCCGTGTTAAACGATATTTTGGTCCAACAATGGCAATTGCTGATTGATAACATCGGCAAAGGCGATACCGTGGCGTATTTAAAATGTGCCATTCCGGAAAGCGGTGAATTTAAAGGCGTAGGTTTCGGTGAAGTGCCGCGCGGTATGCTGTCGCACTGGGTGGTAATTAAAGACGGCAAAATCGAAAACTATCAGGCGGTCGTTCCGTCCACCTGGAATTCAGGCCCGCGCAATCACAATGACGAACCGGGACCTTACGAACAATCGCTCATCGGCACGCCGGTTGCGGATCCGTCCAAACCGTTGGAAGTGGTGCGCACCATTCATTCCTTCGACCCTTGCATGTCTTGCGCCGTGCATGTGGTGAACACGGAAAACGGCGAAACCACAGAAGTGAAGGTGCTGTAATGAAACCGTTGATTCTGGGGATCGGCAATATTTTGCTGTCCGATGAAGGCGTCGGCGTGCGAGCGGTTCAGGCTTTGGAAAAACGTGCGGAAATTTCACCGCACTTTTCCGCCCGATACGATATTGTAGACGGCGGCACCTGCGGCATGGAATTGCTGGATACGCTGGCGAATCGCGATTACGTCATCGTCATCGACGCCGTACTGGCGGGGAAAAAGCCGGGTGAAATCGTGGTGCTGAAAGACGAACAGGTTCCCGTCTTTTTTTCACGAAAAATATCGCCGCATCAACTGGGGTTGTGCGATGTGTTGTCCGCCTTAAAGCTCACGGACGAATATCCGAAAAATCTTTGTTTAATCGGCATTCAACCGGATTCTCTGGAACCGAATATCGGTCTCACCGAAACCGTGGAACACGCCATGCCGGCCGTTTTTGTCCGGCTTAACCGCATTTTAACCGAATACGGCTTGCCGACGTTGGATCATTAAAACTCACTATGTATCAACACGAAAAAACATCGCAAAATTTGACCGCACTTTCCGGCGCGGACGGGTTTCGGGATAACCCTGCCGCGCTTTTCCAAGCGGAAATGGAACGTGCGCGCCCGAATATGAATTCGCTTCCGTTCTTCCGCGAAGCGATTCCGTGTTATTGCCCGCCTTTCGTTTTGCTGGATAACCAATGGATTGGCACGGCGCTCACCCCGTGGATGCTAAGTTTAGTCATTCTGCCCGGCCCGAACCAAGAGTGGGAAGCCAGATCCGTAGGGGACAAACTCGGCGTAGCATTGCCGTACAAAACGCTCATGTTTACCGTCAGCCAATTGCAACAAATCCCTTATTATCTCAGTCATTCGCTGGCTTCGCCGTTAGATCGGAATTTGACGGCGCAACAGGCGATTCAACTTGCCGACGATTGCCTGAAAATGGCGTTATCTTTCCCGCTGAACCGAACGCCGCCCGATTTAAACCGTCGAAATATTTTGCGGGCGATGGTAAAATAACGCCGTTACGATTAAGGATGAATTTATGTGTTTAGGTGTACCGGGGCAAATCGTCGCCATCGGAGACGACGCTTTCCAGCTTGCCACCGTTGATGTGTGCGGCGTTAAGCGTGATGTCAATATCTCGCTTATCTGCGACGAAAGCCCGCAACAACTGCTCGGCAAATGGGTGCTGGTGCATGTGGGATTTGCCATGAGCGTTATTGACGAAGACGAGGCAAAACAAACTCAGGACGCGTTAATCGCCATGAGCCAATTAGAACATGAAGTCGGCGATTTCCTGGGATTAAATCAAAAATAGCATTACCAAGTGCGGTCAAAAATCCGATTGATTTTTACCGCACTTTTTTGCGTTTCGGGTGCTCAATAAATCATCAGATTCTTACTAAAATTGATCTAAATTAATAAATATTTCGTTTGTTCAGTATACATAAATTTACATTACAATTATATTGCATTACATAAATTTACAATTTGCTTGTATACAGAGGTAACTGAATGAATGAACCTTTCGTTGCTCATATCCGAAAAGTTGATAAGTATCAACAACTTGTCCAAACCCACCTGACTGAAACTGCCGCTATTGCCCGCGAATTGGCGGCGAAGCTAGATTTGCCCGCAGCAGGCGAATTGCTTGGGTTGATGCACGATTTTGGCAAATATTCGCAGGTGTTTCAGGAATATATCAAAGCGGCCACGGGTGTGAATCCCGATGTGGATGTGGAAGATACGTTGCCGAACGGCAAGAAAATCGATCACTCAACGGCGGGAGCGCAATGGGTGTATGACCGTTTGAAAAAGTTTGGCGCGCAAAACGGCATCGGCGAATTGGTCGGGCAAATATTGGGCTTGTGTATTGCCTCGCACCACGGGGCGGGGTTGATTGACTGCTTAAACTCCGAAGGCGAAGCGGTTTGGCTAACACGCTTTTCAAAAGACGACGCGCTGACGCATTTGGCCGAATGCGAGCAAAATGCCGATGAAGCGGTTAAACGGCAAGCGGAAGGTTTGGCTAATGAAGATTTGGTTAAATTGCTGTTAAAGCCGCTTGCAGCCATTCTGAAGCAACCGAACAGCAATAACAAAATCAAAGAATTTCATCTGGGCTGCCTAACCCGCTTTTTATTCAGCTGCCTGATTGATGCCGACCGCATCAATAGTGCGGATTTTGAACGCGAAGCGCAAAAGGATTTGCATCGTTTGACCCAAAAGCCCAATTGGCAGGAAGCGATCGATAAGCTGGAAACCCATTTGGCCGATTTTGAAATCCATTATCCGATTGACCAAATCCGCCGCGAGATATCCGATACCTGTCTACAACGTGCTGCCGACCCGCAGGGCATATACACACTGACCGTGCCGACCGGCGGCGGCAAAACCTTGGCAAGCCTGCGTTATGCCTTACACCATGCACAAAAGCATAATCTTGACCGTATTATCTATATCATTCCCTACACATCCATCATCGACCAGAATGCCGAAGCGGTACGCAAGATTTATTGTTTAAACCCAAAAGATAATGGCGATTCATGCCGTGTATGTTCGGAATGTCAAAAATGGGTTCTGGAACACCACTCCAACCTTGACCCTGAAAAACAAAACTGGCAGGACAAGCTGCTTGCCGAAAACTGGGATAAGCCGATTGTGTTTACCACCATGGTGCAGTTTCTTGATGCCTGGTTCGGCGGCGGCACACGCGGTGCGCGGCATATTCACCCGATGACCCGCAGCGTACTGATTTTTGACGAAATCCAAACCTTGCCGGTGAAATGTGTGCATTTGTTCTGTAACACATTAAATTGGTTAACCCAATTCGGCAAGTCCAGTGCGGTATTGTGTACCGCTACCCAACCGCTATTGGATAAGCTGCCCAAATCGGAATTCGGCGAATTGAAATTGGCAGAAAATGCCGAAATCATGGGTAAAAACGATCAATTAAACAAGCTGTTCGACGACTTATCGCGCGTGGAAATCCATTATCAACCCAAAGCCGGCGGTTGGTCGCTGGCCGCAGCGGGTGAATTTTTATTGACGCAGTTTCAGACGGCCTCAAGTTGCCTGTTTATCGTGAATACCAAAAAATGGGCGCAGGATTTGTACCAATACTGCCAACAGCAAAACGTGCTGCCCGAAGCCCTGTTTCATCTCAGCACTAACCAATGTTCGGCGCACCGCAAAGCTATTTTTGATGAAATCAAAGGCCGTCTGAAAAATAAACAGCCCGTGATTTGCATCAGCACCCAGTTAATCGAAGCCGGCGTGGATATTTCTATGGCGTGTGTGATCCGCGCTTTGGGGGGATTGGATTCCATTGCCCAAGCGGCGGGGCGCTGCAACCGGCACGGCGAAAAAGACGGCAAAGGGCAGGTGTATGTATTGAATCTGCAAGAGCCGAGTTTGGCGCAGGTGTTGCCCGATATTCATCAAGGGCAAATCCATACCGAGCGCGTTTTGCGTGAATTCGTAGGACGGGATATTTTGCAGCCCGCTGCCATGCAGCAGTATTTCCAATACTATTTTTACAACCGCAGCGGCGAGATGAGTTATCAGGTAAATCAGAAAGATAAGAATGATGGGTTATTACATTGGTTAAGTGATAATTGTTTTAACGCAGGTGCAAAATTTAAAGGTCGTCTGAAAAACGATATTTTGAGGAGTAGAGATTTACATCCGTTACTTATGCAGTCTTTCAAAAGTGCGGGGCAAATATTCCGAGTGATTGAAGCACCAACCCGCGCAATGATTGTACCGTATGGCGAAGGCAAGGCATTGATTGGCAAACTGTGCGGCGAATGGGATCCCGCCGAAATGCGCTGTGCTTTGCAAAAAGCCCAACGCTACAGCGTGAACGTTTTCCCGAGTGTTTGGGATAAATTGCAAAAAGCCCAAGCCGTCCATGAAACCATCGAAGGTTCGGGCATTTATTATCTGAACGAACGCTATTACAACAACGCATTCGGCTTGTCTTCGGATGAAACAAGCGACATGACTTTTTACGATTTATAAGGAGCAATATGGACTATAAAAACCATAAATTCAGTTTCCGCGTGTGGGGGCGGCAAGCCTTATTTACTGACCCCGTAACTAAAATCGGTGGCGAAAAATTTACCTATCAAGTGCCGACCTACGAAGCCATTAAAGGCATCGTAAAAAGCATTTATTGGAAACCAACCTTGATTTGGCATATTGACCGCGTCCGCGTGATGAAACCCATCCGCACCCAAAGCAAATCCACCAAGCCTCTGGACTGGAACGGCGGCAACACTCTGGCTATTTACACCTTCTTGCAAGACGTGGAGTACCAAGTGGAAGCCCATTTTGAATGGAACGAACATTGGGCGGAATTAGCAGGCGACCGCAATTTCGGCAAACACGTCGCCATTTTCGAGCGGATGCTGGCACGCGGCGGACGGCAGGATATTTTCCTCGGCACGCGAGACTGTCAGGGCTATGTGGAGTTGTGTGAATTCGGCAGCCCAAGTCGAGACGGTAAAGCAGGCTTTTACGATGAAATCGACAATCTCGATTTCGGGCTGATGTTCCACAGTTTCGGCTATCCCGAAGAAACGGGCAAGCACGAGCTGGTCAGCCGTTTTTGGCAAGCGAATATGCAACATGGCGTGATTGAATTCCCAAGTGTAAACGATGAGGCAGGCCGTCTGAAAACCCGCTTTATCCGCGAGATGAAACCTGAAAAACCGTTTAAACGCGGTGAAAACGTGAAGCCTGTGGAAGATGAAGCCAAGGAGTTGGGATTATGAGTTGGATGAAGAAACTTTACCTCACCTATGAATATGTTCAAGAACAAGGTTTAGATGATGAAGATTTGGCACTGCCGTTTCATATGTCTAAGGCGGTTCATTTAAAGGTTATCTTAAATGATAAGGCGGAGCTGGTTGGTTTTGAGCGATTTGAAGGAAAGAAACAAGTTCCGATACAGGTAACGGAGAAATCATCCAAACGAACAGGTTCAACCATTGCTCCTTATGCTTTGCACGATGGATTGCAATACATTGCTAAAACATCGGAAAAATATTTAACAACAGAATATTTTTCAAAAGTAGCTGAAAAAGAGAAAGGAAATAAATGGAAAGGCTTTCTTTCTGGGTCTGATGAGGTTAAGCAGAAGTTTGTTGATGCGGAAAAGGCAAAATATAGAGAGTGCTTTTTATTTTATGAAAAGCAATTGTCCGCCTGGGTTGAAGCAAATCATTTGCAGGAAATAAAAATTGTTTTGCAATATATTCAAAAAGGCTCGCTGATTGAGGATTTGTTAGAGAAAAAGGTTTTTACTTTAGAAAATAATATCCTGCTAGCAGGGAAGGATGATCCTTTTAACTTCACTATTGTATGGGCTGTGGAAATGGGTGATCTGCATTCAGATCTGTGGAATAAGTCTTGTATTCAGAATCAATGGATTGAATATCAAGAAAGTCAAATAAAAGGACGTCGCCAAAAATCCTTATGCAACATCACTGGGGAATTAGATTATCCAACAGAAGCTTATCCAAAAATAAATGGCAACGCAAAATTGGTTTCAGCTAATGATGATACAGGATTTACCTTTAGGGGCAGATTTTATGGAGATAAAGATAATGGAGCTAAATCGGAATTAGGTAGTCAGGCTGTGATCTTGGGAAATAGCGCTTCACAAAAAGCATTTAGCGTACTGAAATGGCTGATTGATCGGCAAGGAATACGAAATGGTAAAAAAGGCAAACAAGTGATTTTGGCTTGGTCAAGTAATTGTATATCCGATGAAGATAAAATTTTATCTAATTACTATCAAAACGATGATATTTATACTTCTTTATTTTCAGAAGGCAATATTGATCAATCTGCTGATCTTGGTCTAAAAGCTGCGGAACAATTAAGGAGAAAATTCCTCGGTTATAAAGAAAAATTAGCCACGAATGAACAAATTTCCTTGTTAATGGTTGATGAGCCATCAAAAAATGGTGGCAGAATGTCTTTAACGTTTTATCAGGAGAAACTAAGAGATGATTATTTCCGAGATTTAGAGGCATGGCAAGACGATTTTTCTTGGTATCAAGAATATAAATCTTCTTGGATTTTTGCTGCCCCATCCTTGGAGCGTATTTCGGAAGCAGTTTTAACCAAAACAGAATTTGAAGATAAAGATCGAAAAGCAAGAAAACAGCTTTATTCTAGACTTTTACCAGTCATTGCTGGTGGTGAATCCGTACCAATCTCTTATGATTTAGTACAAAAAAGTTTTCAGACGGCCTGCAATCCTTATGCAAACCACCGCCCAGAAGATGGGGAAAAAATTCGTAAAGCTAATTGGCAACGCAATATTGGCGTCGCCTGCGCCTTATACAAAGGCTGGCGCGCCCGTCATCAAAATCCATCACAACGGAGAACTTACCCTATGAGTTTAGATACAGAAAGTCGTTCACGCGATTATGTGTTTGGCAGATTATTAGCAGTCGCTGAATACTTGGAACGAACAGCCTTAAACATAACAAATGAAATACGAGCTACGAATGCTGAGCGTTATATGCAACGTTTTGCAACGCAACCTTACCAAACTTGGAAACAGCTTGAAGAAAATTTGAAGCCATATAAGGATAGATTACGAAAAGATTATCCTGTGAAAGTCTCCGAAAAATCTGTTTTGACCAACCCGCTTGGATTCTTGATTAATCGGGAAAATGAAATAACTGAATTGGTCTGTGTATTGGATGAGTTGCGACAATCGGGTTGTGAGCTAAATAAGCCGTTAGAAGCAGAGTTTCTGCTTGGCTACCACAGTCAAAAAATGGCTTACCGCAATAAAAAGAATGCTCAAGCACAGCAAGATGAGCAAGACGCAATCAAAACCGCTAAATAACCCTAAACATTGAAAGGAAAACAACATGAGCCTAACCAAAAAAATCGACTTCGCCCTGATTCTTAAAGTCACCAACGCCAATCCCAACGGCGACCCCTTAAACGGCAACCGCCCGCGCGCCGACTTTGCCGGCTTCGGCGAAATGACCGACGTATGCCTGAAACGCAAAATCCGCGACCGCCTGCAAGACAGCGGTGAAAGCATCTTCGTCCAATCCGACGAAAAGAAAACCGACGGCATGACCAGCCTTGCTAACCGCGCCAAAGACAAAGAAGCCGGCTTGGGGGCAGATGCATTTAATGCCAAAAAAGCCAACAAAGACGAAACTGCTAAAAAAGCCTGCGAAAAATGGCTGGACGTGCGCAGCTTCGGTCAAGTATTCGCCTTCGGCAAAAGTGACGACGGCGCAGGCGTATCGATTGCCGTGCGCGGTCCCGTAACCATCCAGTCGGCATTCAGCGTCGAACCGGTCAACATCACCAGCACGCAAATCACCAAAAGCGTGAGCGGCGAAGGCGACGGCAGCAAACGCGGCTCCGACACCATGGGCATGAAACATCGTGTTGATAACGGCATTTACGTCGCCTTCGGCGCCATGTCGCCGCAGCTTGCCGAACGCACGGGCTTTTCTGATGACGATGCCGAAAAAATCAAAGCCGTGCTCACCAAATTGTTTGAAGGCGACGCCTCATCCGCCCGCCCCGAAGGCAGCATGCAAGTGTTGAAACTGATTTGGTGGGAACACAACTGCAAAGCAGGGCAATATTCGTCCGCCAAAGTACACGGCAGCCTGAAAGTCAATTCAGACGGCAGCTATGAATTGAATAATCTCGATGGTTTGGTTCCTGCCGAGATTGACGGCTTCTAATGGCGGAAAATTTGCAAAATTCTACGGCAAACCCACCGCCTGCAGGCGCGGGGGAACGGGATTTGCCCACCGTTTCCCTCTCCGCCCTTCAACACTACGCCTTCTGCCCGCGCCAATGCGCGTTGATTCACAATGAGCAGGCGTGGGCGGAAAACTATCTCACCGCGCAGGGGCGTTCGCTGCACGAGCGGGTGGATTCGGGCGAACCGGAAACGCGCAAGGGAGTGCGCTTCGAGCGCAGCGTGCATGTGTCGGCGCAGCAGCTGGGCATCAGCGGAATTATCGATATGGTGGAGCACGATATTCAGACAGGTTGTCTGAAACCGGTGGAATACAAACGCGGCAAGCCTAAGCCCGAACCGTTCGACGAAATCCAGCTTTGCGCGCAGGCGCTGTGTTTGGAAGAGATGACCGGACAAACCATCGCCGAGGGCGTGCTGTGGTATATGCAAACCCGCCACCGCGTACCAGTGGTGTTTTCAGACGGCCTTAGAACGCAAACGCTGGCCGTTATCACCCAAGTACGCGAACTCTTGGCAAGCGGGCAAACCCCGCCTCCGGTGTACGGCAAACGCTGCAAAGCTTGTTCGATGGTGGAGATTTGCCAGCCGAAGTTGTTGGAGAGGGATAGGTCGGTGGGGTATGTGGCGGGGTTGTTTGGGGAGTAATAATATTCAGGCAATCGAAAATCATACAGTTTCAAATTTTTCATTGGATAGAATATATGTCAAGAAAATCACATACTTGGAAAGAATTAAAAGCTTTAAAGTTTTTGCTGGATGGGCAATTGCGTAAAGCCAAAAAAGTAGATAAAAATGTTTGCATGATTTCAGATCAAGTGGATAAGCCAGATTTTGGATTCATGATGAAGGAGAAAAAGATTGGAATTGAAGTATGTTCAATTGATAATGACAAACTACTTGAGAGCAAAAATGTATATAACTCATCTAAGCCCAATAAAGCTAAGAAAAAAGAAATGGAAGCCATTTTGCAAGGAAAGCCATATACAAAAATAAATCAAACCACTAGCATTAAAAATGAGGTCTGGAAGGAAATTTTATTAAAAAAACTTAGGCTATATAATAGCTACAAAAACTTTAATCAAATATTTCTATTGTTACATACGGAAAGCTATTCAAATATTTTGCTACCCGAGGCAATGAGATTTTATTTAAATCACTTTTGTGTTGATAAAAATTGTCCATTTGAAAAAGTGTTTTTAGTAGATTTGAAGAACAAAAAGTATATAGGGCTGGTATTCAATAAAAAAACAAAGAGAAGATTAAATATTCCAAAAAATTTAGAATATTTAGAAAGCGAGACTGCGGTGAGTCAATTCTTTCCAGTTGGACAGGAATTTAATATATGGAAGACATACAGATAGTAAGCATAAATTTGGATTAGTCGTAGGCGTAGTCCAACAAACTATTAGAATTGTAGATTAAGTAAGCGTGGGATGTGCACCTTAGAGCACACACGCATTGTAGATTATCTGTTTTTTATTCCATGCCGTCTGAAAGCCTGATTTTTTTAGACGTCCTTAGAAACCGTCAATGGATAAAACGTGTGCATGGATTGTGCTACACGAATGGAGTAGTACTATGTGGGGCATAAATGCCCGACATAGTACGTAGTCTAAGATACGCTTGATAATTTTTGAAATTTAGCACAAGGAAAAAATATGGCGCAAAAAAATAATTTTAAAAAATCTAATTTCTATGGCAATACCCAGATAGTTAATGGTGATATTTATAATCATAATGTACTTTCTCAAGAAAATGAAAGTCCAGGAGTTGTATATAGCCCAGAGCCAATCTGGAGAAGTCCTATTACGATGGCTTGGCTTACATGGGCTAGTTTTCTTATTTCTTTAGCAGGGCTATTGCCTATTTATAAATTAATAGTTAAGCCCATATTATATTTAATAAATAATGGCATCATAATGCAAGACGGAATAAATAATAATATTTATATATTTATTTTTATGGCTATTGTTATATTATTTTTTATCACTATTGCGTTACGCAAAATTGCTAAATATCAAACTAGATATCCTTTAATTTTTAACTATGCTATTAGTGGTATAGGACATCGTATAAGTCTAGAGAAAATTAGTATTTCTCAATGCCCGCAATGTGGCGGAGAAATGAAATATTATAATAAGCCAATTGAGTGGGAGCATGTTTATTATTCTAATGGGAGCAAGAAAAAAAGGGTAACAAGAACTACACCAGCTTTGGAGTGTAAGAGAAATAGTGAACATTGGTATAAAGTTGATCCTGCAGAAGATAAAATCTAATTTTCAGGTAGCCCAACCAATCCGTTAAAAACTAAAAGTGCGGTCAAAATCAAGGGAGTTTTTCAACCATGCGCAAGCTGCAAAACACGCTGTATATCACCACGCAAGGCAGTTATCTGCATAAGGAGCGGGAAACGCTGGTGGTGGAGCAGGAGCGCAAAAAGGTGGCGCAGTTGCCGGTGCATTCCATCGGGCATATTTTCTGTTTCGGCAATGTGCTGGTGTCGCCGTTTTTGATGGGGTTTTGCGGCGAAAACAATGTGAATCTGGCGTTTTTTACCGAAAACGGGCGTTTTTTGGGGCGCTTGCAGGGGCGGCAGAGCGGCAATGTGTTGCTGCGGCGGGCGCAATACCGGCTGTCGGAGCACAATCCCGTGCCGATTGCACGGCACATTATTGCGGCGAAGATTCAGTCGGGCAAGCGGGTGTTGCAGCGGCGGCTGCGCAATCACGGTGAGCAGGAGGAGGTGCAGGCGGCGGTGTCGGCATTGAATTTTAGTTTGCAGCAGTTGAAGCGGGCGGAAAGTTTGGAGTTAATCCGCGGGATTGAGGGCGATGCGGCGGCGCGTTATTTCGGCGTGTTCCGCCATTTGCTGCGTGAAAACAGCGGTTTTGCCTTCGACGGCCGCAACCGCCGCCCGCCGCGCGACGGGGTGAATGCGCTGCTGTCGTTTGTGTACAGCATTTTGGGCAAGGATATCAGCGGCGCGCTGCAAGGTGTGGGTTTGGACCCGCAGGTGGGTTTTCTGCACGCCGACCGCCCGGGGCGCGACAGTTTGGCGCAGGATATTCTGGAGGAGTTCCGCGCGTGGTGGGCGGACAGGCTGGTGCTGTCGCTGATTAACCGCGGGCAGATTAAGCCGCAGGATTTTGTAACCGAGGCGGGCGGGGCGGTGAATATCAAGCCGGAGGCGCGCAAGCTGCTGTTTCAAACCTTGCAGGCGAAAAAGCAGGAAAAGATTGTGCATCCGTTTTTGCAGGAGGAAGTGGAAATCGGATTGTTGCCTTACATTCAAGCGATGTTGCTGGCTCGCCATTTACGTGGCGATTTAGCGGAGTATCCGCCGTTTTTGATGCGGTAATGATTAGTAAAGTGCGGGCGAAATTTTTAAAGTTTTTTGGAGTGGATCATTTATGATGATGTTAATTACCTATGATGTCTCTTTTGAAACGGATGGCGGCGAGGGCAGGTTGCGTCGAATTGCAAAACATTGCCTGGATTATGGCGTTCGCGCGCAATATTCCGTGTTTGAATGCGATGTAACGCCCGATCAATGGGTGGTTTTAAAGGCGAAACTTCTCAATACTTATGATCCCAAATGCGATAGTTTGCGGTTTTATCATTTGGGCAGCAAATGGCGCAATAAAGTGGAACATCACGGCGCCAAACAAGCGGTAGACGTATTTAAGGATACGCTGATTTTGTAATTCGCTAACCTGTGGTTATCAAAAAAAGCCAAGCGGTTAGCGATAATAAAAAGTTCTTTAACAATCAGGACTTTAGAAAAATGAAGTATAGCAAAAAGAGCTGTGTTATACTTCGCATCACTTCCTGAGTAGAAGCTTGGCGAATTAAGGGTCGCAAAGCCTTATAGCACAAGGCTTCAAAACCTAGGGAGCAGCCGCCTTCGGGCGGCTGTGTGTTGAAACCATAAGTAAATGGCTCAACGGAGAGGGGATTTCGGCAGCCGCCTTCGGGCGGCTGTGTGTTGAAACATCGGATACCACAGCACTTTCCAATGATTCAATGGCAGCAGCCGCCTTCGGGCGGCTGTGTGTTGAAACGATTACTTTCTGTCTGGCAAGCATGCGCGAGTGCGCAGCCGCCTTCGGGCGGCTGTGTGTTGAAACGAACCTTCAATGGCGAATATGGTTGGGTATCGCGGCAGCCGCCTTCGGGCGGCTGTGTGTTGAAACCCTCGCAAGAAACGGAAACAAAGAAAAAGCCCGCGCAGCCGCCTTCGGGCGGCTGTGTGTTGAAACTTGTGTTGCCATGATTAAAATCCTTTACTGCTATAGCAGCCGCCTTCGGGCGGCTGTGTGTTGAAACCTGTTTTAACCTCAAAATAACCGCGTTCCAGCTTGGCAGCCGCCTTCGGGCGGCTGTGTGTTGAAACATCTGTGGCTATCGAATACATGCATTCAAACGTTGCAGCCGCCTTCGGGCGGCTGTGTGTTGAAACGGATATAACCCCGAGAATTTTGAGACCGCCCTAAGGGGCAGCCGCCTTCGGGCGGCTGTGTGTTGAAACGATATGTTTAATAATTGGTTCATCGGCTAGTCCCTCGCAGCCGCCTTCGGGCGGCTGTGTGTTGAAAC
>CAUTMS010000007.1:0-103491 GCA_963539805.1 uncultured Actinobacillus sp.
CTCGCCGTTCAGTTCAATCATACATTCACCGATTAGGGCCAGGTGTTTCATGATTCCGCCTTATTTAAAATAGTTTTTTGCATTGGTATAACAAATGTTTTTAACCATTTGACCAAGCAAATTCATATCGTTCGGTGCTTCGCCGTTAACTACCCATTTACCGATCATTTCACAAAGAATACGACGGAAATATTCGTGACGGGTATAAGACAGAAAGCTACGCGAATCCGTCAGCATACCGACAAATTGGCTTAATAATCCCAATTGAGAAAGCTGTTGTAACTGGCGTTCCATGCCGTCTTTCTGATCATTAAACCACCAACCCGAACCGAACTGAATTTTGCCCGCAATCCCTCCTGTTTGGAAATTACCGATCATGGTGGCAATCATTTCATTATCGCGAGGATTTAAGCAATACAAAATCGTTTTCGGCAATTCATTGTTTTGGTCCATGGTATCCAATAATCGGGCAAGCGGTTCCGCAAAAGTGCGGTCGGCAATGGAATCGAATCCCGCATCCGCGCCAAGCAATTTGAACATTCGCGTGTTGTTATTACGCAACGCGCCGATATGCATTTGCATGACCCAGTTACGTTTGCAATATTCCTGAGCAAACCAAACGAAAAGTGCGGTCGAATATTGACTAATTTCCAGTTCGGTCAACGGATGTTCATTGCGGCGTAATTGCAAAATGCGATCCAGTTCTTTTTCGTCGGGAACGGGAGCAAAGCGCACGATTTCCATGCCGTGATCGGCGGATTTGCAACCCTGTTGATCAAAATGTTCCAAGCGTTTCCATAACGCTTTTTTCAAGGTATCAAAACTGCGGATTTCCGTATCGGAAACCTGTTCCAGCCGATTGATATAGTCATTAAATTGATCTAATTCGATTTTAACCGCTTTGTCCGGACGCCAGCTCGGCGCAACCTCAATATCAAAATCGGCGTCTTCCCGGATCGCTTTGTGATATTCAAGGCTGTCGATAGGATCGTCCGTCGTTCCGGAAAATTTGACATTCATCCGTTTCATAATACCGCGAGCGGAAAATTCGGGTTGCCCTAATAATTCGTTACATTCTTGCCAAATTTTGCCCGCACTTTGCGGGTTAAATAAGGTATTCGTGATCCCGAAAGGACGGCGAAGCTCCAGATGTGTCCAGTGGTAAATCGGATTACCGATACAAAGCGGTACGGTTTTTGCCCAGGCTAGGTATTTTTCATAGGCGGAAGCATTGCCCGTAATCAGGTTCTCGTCAAATCCCGCCGAACGCATGGCGCGCCATTTATAATGGTCGCCGGCTAACCAGATTTCGGTCAAATCTTTGAATTGACGATTCTCCGCAATTTCTTTCGGCGGTAAATGGCAGTGATAATCGAAAATAGGCTGATCTTTTGCATAATCGTGATAGAGCGTGCGCGCCACATCATTGGACAGCAAAAAATCCTCATCCATAAATTGTTTCACGGGAAACTCCTTAAACGCCGCTGTAAGCGGAAAAACCGCCGTCAATCGGTAAGACGACGCCGTTGATAAAACTGGCGTATTCTTCATCCATCAAAAATAGAATACCGCCCATTAATTCACTGGCTTCACCAAAACGTCCCATCGGCGTATTGGTGAGAATTTTATGGGCCCACGCAGTCGGCTTTCCTTCGGCGTCAAATAATAATGCACGATTCTGGTTACTCACTAAAAATCCCGGCGCAATAGCGTTACAACGAATGCCTACATGAGAAAAGTGAACGGCAAGCCATTGGGTAAAATTGCTGATCGCGGCTTTAGCGCCGGAATAAGCGGGAATTTTGGTTAACGGTGTGTAAGCATTCATGCTGGAAATGTTAATAATATTTGCTCCCTTTTTGCCCACCATATCTTTGGCAAATACCTGTGTCGGCAGCAATGTACCTAAATAATTTAAATTAAACACAAACTCAATACCGGCTTTATCCAGATCAAAGAACGACTTGGTCGTCGGCGGTAAATCCAATTCATGAAATTCATTATCTGTCGTGGCTTTCGGATTATTACCGCCGGCGCCGTTGATCAGAATATCGCAGGTGCCAAAATCGGCGGCGATGGCATCGCGGGTTTGTTTAATACTGTCTAATTCCAATACGTTTGTTTTATAGGCTTTTGCAATATGCCCCTGTGCGCTGATTTCATCGGCAAATTTTTGTGCCGACTCAAAATTAATATCAAGCAATGCCACTTTCGCACCGGTTTTGGCAATTTCTTTCGCAAAATAAGCGCAAAGCACGCCGCCGGCCCCCGTAATGACGACCACTTTATTTTTAAAATTATGATTTTTTGCCAATGTCATGTTATCTTCCTCCATAATTTAAAATTAAAGGGCATGATAATCATGCCCTAATAACTTATTATTATCGCGCTTCATCAATTTTTTGTACCATCGGGCCGATGACCGGATCCGCAAGCGCTTTATCGTGCATAGGTTTTACCGCATCGATAAACGGTTGTTTATCCACTTTTATAAACTCTACTCCCATCGTATCTTTTGCTTTTTGAATTTCTTCCTGAGTAGCTTTAGCCCAAAGTTCCTTATGGGTCATCATGGAATGATTCGCTGCCTCTTTCACAATTTTTTGTTGTTCCGGCGTTAATTTAGCCCAGGATTTCTCGCTGATTAGCAGAACATCAGGAATAATCGTGTGCTCATCTTCACTATAAAACTTCGCCACTTCGCCATGACGCATTAATGTTAAAGCGGTCGGATTGTTTTCTGCCGCATCGACAACGCCTTGTTGAAGAGCGGTATAAAGTTCGCCAAACGCTAACGGCGTTGCTGACGCACCAAGTAATTTCATCATTTCTAACGCACTTGGACTAGGTTGTACCCGAACTTTTAAGCCTTTTAAATCCGCCGGAGTTTTAATCGGTTTTTTCGCATAAAAACTACGGGAGCCCGCATCATAATAAGTTAAACCGATAAATCCCTTGCCTTTTGTGGAATCTAAAATTTTTCCGCCGATTTCAGGATCCTGTAATACTTTGTAATAATGAGCGCTATCTTTGAATAAATACGGAACATTAAACGCACCGTAAAGCGGTTGGAATGCTTCCAATTCACTTGCATTTGATTTCGCCATATCAAGAGAACCCGACTGGATCAATTCCATGGACTCACGTTGATTGCCCAATTGACTGTTCGGATAAATACGAATGACCACTTCACCGTCAGTCGCTTTTTTAACTTCATCCGCCATAGCTTGCATAGAAATATGTACCGGGTGCGTTTTATCATTATTATGACTAAGCTTAAGTGTCGTTTTTGCCGCAACAGAAAAAGACATTGTCGCGACGAGCAAACCGCCAAGAGCTAAGGTAATTGCATGTTTCTTAATTAACATAAATGTTCTCCGTTCGAAAAAGATTCAAAATCTTAGCAATGATATCGCTCACAACTCCATTGCCGTGAAAGATACTAGACCAAAATAACAAATCGCTCTACCAAATTTATTTAAATATGTGATCAATATCACAAATTGAATAAAATTTATAAAAAAACAGTGCATTCGATCATCAATTTTCTGTATATTTGGTTTACCAATTTATTGCGAATAAATTCTTCATACGACATTTGGTTCAACTCTTCATTGATACTGTTAAGGAGACTATATGACAACGTTCATATCTTTGCTTAACCGAATACTTGCAACTTTTTGCATCGTATTATGTATAGGTCTTGTCATTTCTGTAGTTTGGCAAGTGTTTTCTCGTTATATTTTGAATGCGCCAAGTGCATTTACCGATGAAACGGCCCGTTTCCTATTTATTTGGGTCGGCTTAGTCGGGGCCGCTTACGGTTTAGGAAAAAAGAAACACCTGGCTATCGATTTATTATTAATGAAATTTGAAGCCTCCCCTAAAAAACAGGCATTACTCCAGTTCATTATTAATTCGGTTAGTATCTTTTTTGTTGTTGTCATTATGTGTTACGGCGGAATGAAACTTGTTTTAGATACAATTGAAGCCGGACAAATTTCTCCCGTATTGGGAATTCAAATGGGACTGGTTTATCTCGCACTTCCCGTCAGCGGTTTTTTTATGCTGATTTTCTTAGCAAGAGACTTAATTGCTGATATCCGTCAACTTTCCGGTCAGAATTAAAGGAGCCTCATATGGAATGGACAACAATTCTTACATTAGCGGGGAGTTTTTTCTTTTTTCTTGCTATTGGTGTACCAATTTCTTTCGCTATCGGCGTATCATCATTTTTAACTATTTTGCTCGCTCTACCAGTGGAATCGGCAATTGCGGTAATCTCACAAAAAATGGCGTCCGGTTTAGATAGCTTCTCGCTGCTTGCGATTCCGTTTTTCATTTTGGCGGGTAATATTATGAACCGTGGCGGAATTGCGTTACGTTTGATTGAATTTGCAAAAGTATTAGGCGGTCGGCTGCCCGGCTCTCTTGCTCAGGTGAACGTATTAGCGAACATGATGTTCGGTTCCATTTCCGGTTCTGCCGTTGCGGCGGCAGCAGCGGTAGGCGGAACAATGGCGCCGTTACAAAAGAAAGAGGGTTATGATCCGGCATTTTCCGCAGCGGTTAACATCACTTCTTCACCGACCGGTTTACTAATTCCGCCAAGTAATACTTTCATTGTTTATTCATTAATTTCCGGCGGTACATCAATCGGCGCATTATTTTTAGCCGGTTATATTCCGGGAATTGTAATGGGCCTAGGAATTATGATCATTGCCTACGTCATTGCGAAGAAAAATAAATACCCGGTTTCGCCAAAACCGACTTTTAAAGAAGTCACAACCAAAACTCTTGACGCATTACCAAGCTTAGGACTGGTGATTGTGATTATCGGCGGTATCATCGCGGGTATTTTCACCGCAACCGAGGCTTCGGCGATTGCGGTCGTGTATACCTTGATTCTTTCAATGTGTATTTACCGTGAAATCAGCCTGAAAGAATTACCTTCAATCATTTTAGATGCAATGGTGACGACCTCTATCGTGTTGCTATTAATCGGTGCGTCAATGGGTATGTCCTGGGCAATGGCGAATGCGGATATTCCTTACACAATTAGTGATGCGTTACTCAACGTTTCAGACAATCCAATCGTCATCCTCTTGATTATCAATGTCATTTTACTTATCGTCGGTACCTTTATGGATATGACGCCTGCGTTATTAATTTTTACACCGATTTTCTTACCGATTGTGACGGAATTAGGTATGGATCCCGTACATTTCGGTATCTTAATGACATTTAACTTATCCATTGGTATTTGTACGCCGCCCGTAGGTTCCACCTTATTCGTGGGCTGCTCGGTAGCCGGGGTGAAAATTGATAAAGTCATTAAACCGTTACTTCCGTTTTATGCCGCATTAATTTTAACGCTGTTCATTGTGACATTTGTGCCGCAATTAAGCTTATGGTTGCCGCAAACATTACTCGGTTATTAAGGGACGGATTTAAATGAAAACATTAAAACAAGCGACATTTTTAAAACAAGAGGGCAATCGCGTTGATATCCAATGCGAACGTGATTATGTGCTGCACCTTTATGTGTTGGAACAGGACATCATTCGTGTCGCGTTTACTCAAAAAAACTCGTTCAAATTAGACCGCACTTGGGCGATTTCGCCGAATCAGGACGACGTGCCGTTTGAAGGTCGCCAACGTATTTCAACGGACGGTTTCTCTCTGCCAAGCTATCAATTCAAATCAGACGGCGATGTCATCGAGATAATGACGGAAAAATTAAAAGTCCGCATTCACCGACCGCTCGCTCTCGAATGGCAATACAATAAAGACGGGAAATGGTTGCCGTTATTTCAGGAACGCAAGACCGGCGCCTATCAGTTTGGCGTGAGCAACCATAAAATTGCGCATTTCATCACTCGCAGCCTTGATGAAAATTGCTACGGTTTAGGTGAAAAAGCCGGCGATTTAAATCGCAAGGGTCGTCGCTTTGAAATGCGTAATCTCGATGCCATGGGCTACAATGCGGAAAAAACCGATCCGCTTTATAAACACGTACCGTTTTATATTACGCGTAAAAACGATGTCAGCTACGGCATTTATTACGATAATCTCGCCCAATGCTGGTTTGATTTAGGCAACGAACTGGATAATTATCATATTGCCTATAAGAGTTATCGTGCGGAAGACGGGGACATGGACTATTACGTTATTCTCGGCCTAAGCACCCTGGAAGTCACCAAAAAATACACCGCACTGACCGGGGGAACCATCTTCGGACCGCGCTGGGGGCTGGGTTATAGCGGTTCCACCATGAGCTATACGGATGCCGACGATGCGCAGGAGCAACTTAAAAAATTCGTGGATTTGTGCAAACGACACGATATACCCTGTGATTCCTTCCAATTATCATCAGGTTACACCTCCATTAACGGCAAACGTTATGTGTTTAACTGGAACTACGATAAAATTCCGGAGCCGTTGAAAATGTCCGCTTATTTCCGCCAAGCGGGCATGCATTTAGCGGCAAACATCAAACCTTGTATGCTGCAAGATCACCCTCGTTATACAGAAGCGGAAAATCTCGGCTTATTTATTAAGGATTCCGAAAATAATTTACCCGAGCGTTCGGTGTTCTGGGATGACGAAGGTTCACATCTGGATTTTACCAACCCGGCGACCATACAATGGTGGAAAGATAACGTTAAAGAACAGCTTTTAGAACGCGGTATCGGATCCACATGGAACGATAATAACGAATATGAAATTTGGGATGATTATGCGAAATGCGTCGGTTTCGGAAAAGAAATTCCAATTAAATTAATTCGTGCGTTACATCCGCTATTAATGATGAAAGCCTCTTATGAAGCGCAAAAAGAGTTTGCGCCGAACGAACGTCCGTATCTGATTTCCCGTTCCGGTTGTTCGGGTATGAACCGTTACGTGCAAACCTGGTCGGGAGATAATCGTACAAACTGGACCACCCTGCGTTATAACATTCGTATGGGATTAGGCATGAGCTTATCAGGCTTATACAATGTCGGTCATGATGTGGGCGGTTTTTCAGGCAATAAACCGGAACCCGAATTATTCGTCCGTTGGGTTCAGAACGGAATTTTCCACCCGCGTTTTACCATCCATTCGTGGAATGATGACAAAACCGTAAACGAACCCTGGATGTATCCTGAAGTGACCAATATCATTCGTGATACGATCAAACTCCGTTATAAATTAATGCCTTATATCTACAACCTTTTCTGGCTGTCCCATAAAGAACTTGAGCCGATGTTGCGTCCAACCTTCTTGGATCACGAAAATGATGCCAATACTTATGCGGAAACGGACGATTACTTATTCGGTAAAGATTTGCTTATCGCTTCCGTGGTAGAAAAAGGACAACGTCAACGCGAAGTTTACTTACCGCAAAATAATGCGGGTTGGTATGATTTTTACAGTCAAACTTATTACGAAGCGGGTCAGACGATTCATGTCGGCGCACCGTTGGAACGTATTCCATTATTTGTAAAAGCGGGCGCTGTGATTCCAATGTCCGAACGTATGGCTTACAGTAACCCGCAGGCGGATACAATGCGAGAGCTTGCGATCTATCCGTTAAAACAAAGCGGTGAAATTCAAACGTCAATTTATGATGATGACGGTCTGACCTACCGATATAAAAATGGCGAATATCTGCAATTAAACATCACATTGCGCAGTACGCAAGAGGCGGTTTATCTGGATATTCAAAAACAAGGTCATTGGAAACCGGCTTATCAAGTAATAAAATTAACTTTACCGACGAATGAAACGAGACAATTAATTGTTAATGGAACGGAATTTAAAAAAGGTACTGAATTAAGTTTAGAAGAGATCAAAGAGATTTAATTATGGCTGAAAATGCAGAATTACGCTCATATAAAAAAATTGGGTCAATATTGAAACAAGAATTAATTGATGGTCTTTACCGGATTGGTGACAGATTGCCGCCTGAGCGAGATCTTGCAGAAAAAATGAATGTTAGTCGCACGGTGGTTCGCGAAGCTATCATTATGCTTGAATTGGAAAATTTAGTGGAAGTTCGGAAAGGCTCGGGCGTATACGTTATCAACATGCCGCTGACTTCTGCGGAAAATCGGGATGAATCTTATGAAGATGTCGGTCCGTTTGAGCTTTTACAGGCAAGACAATTATTAGAAAGCGGTATTGCAGAATTTGCCGCCATTCAAGCGACTCGTAACGATATTTTAAGATTGAAAGAAATCTTAAATAAAGAGCGAATGAAATTAGCCGAAGACGACAAAGATTATACCGCCGATGAGGAATTTCACAGTGCGATCGCCGAAATCACACAAAACGAAATTCTGATTAAATTACAAAAGGATCTCTGGAAATATCGGGCCAAGTCATCCATGTGGCAAGGGTTACACGCTCATATTAGCGATCGGGAATACCGTAAATACTGGCTTCAGGATCATCAGAATATTTTAAACGGCATTCAACGAAAAAACCCGGCACTCGCGAAAAAAGCAATGTGGCAGCACTTGGAAAACGTAAAACAAAAGTTATTTGAGTTATCCGACATTGAAGATCCGGACTTTGACGGCTTCCTGTTTAGCGTGAATCCTGTGGTGGTCGGGCTTTAAATAAATGATTAAGTAAGGAGTTTTTATGGAACAAACATGGCGTTGGTACGGACCGAACGATCCCGTCTCTTTAGCCGATATTCGTCAGGCGGGCGCAACCGGCATTGTGAATGCGCTGCATCACATTCCGAACGGACAAATCTGGACGGTGGAAGAAATCGAAAAACGCAAAGCGATTATCGAGGCCGCCGGTTTAACCTGGTCGGTGGTGGAAAGCGTACCGGTTCACGAAGAAATTAAAACCCAAACGGGCAACTACAAAACCTGGATTGAGAATTATAAGCAAACCTTACGCAATCTGGCGCAATGCGGTATTGATACCGTTTGTTACAACTTCATGCCGGTGTTGGACTGGACTCGCACCGACTTGGCTTACGAATTGCCGGACGGATCAAAAGCGCTGCGGTTTGATCAAATCGCTTTTGCCGCATTTGAATTACATATTTTAAAACGTCCCGGAGCGGAACAAATTTACACCGCAGAAGAACAAAAACAAGCCCAAGCGTATTTTGAAAAAATGTCGGATGCGGACATTAAGCAATTAACCGACAACATTATCGCCGGTTTGCCCGGTGCGGAAGAAGGTTACACCTTAGAAGAATTCCAAGGCCAACTGGATCGCTACAAAGAGATTTCGCCGGAAAAATTCCGCACCCACCTGGCTTATTTCCTCAATGAAATTATTCCCGTGGCACAGGAAGTCGGCATAAAAATGGCGGTTCACCCCGACGACCCTCCGCGGCCGATTTTAGGTTTACCACGAATCGTTTCAACTATTGAAGATATGCAATGGTATGTAGATACCTGCGATTTACCGGCAAACGGATTCACCATGTGTACCGGCTCTTACGGCGTTCGGGCGGACAATGACTTAGTCAAAATGACCGAAAAATTCGGCGACCGCATTTATTTCGCGCATTTACGTTCTACCTGTCGCGAAGAAAATCCGTTAACCTTCCATGAAGCCTCGCATTTACAGGGCGACGTGGATATGTTTAACGTAGTAAAAGCCTTATTGACGGAAGAATACCGTCGCAAAGCAAACGGCGAAACCCGTTTAATCCCGATGCGACCGGATCACGGCCATCAAATGCTTGATGATCTGAAGAAAAAAACCAATCCGGGTTATTCGGCAATCGGCCGCTTAAAAGGCTTGGCCGAATTCCGCGGACTGGAAATGGCGCTGAAAAAAGTCTTTTTTGAAAAGTAGTCCCGAAAAATCACTGACCGCACAACAAAAGTGCGGTCAAATTTTTCATATTTTTTTAAGGTGCCTTATGCTACAAAAATATCGTGGCGAAATAATCCTGTTCGTCGTAACGCTTATCGCCGCTTCAGGCTGGTTTTTTTCAAAATTTTCAATGGCGGAATTTCCCACGTTCGGATTTATCGGATTACGTTTTTTTCTGGCGGCATCACTCTTTTTTCCGCTTGCTTTTTCACAATTGAAACGGCTCAATAGACCACAGTTAATCAAATCAGCCTTGGTGGGACTATGTTATACGTTCTACATAATATTATGGATGCTAGGGTTAAGTAATAGCACGCATTTTGGTGAAGGCGCATTTTTAGTCAGTTTATCCATGTTAATCGCACCTTTGCTATCCTGGTTGATTTTTAAACACGCTCCCCACAAATCATTTTGGTTGGCATTACCTAACGCATTCATCGGGCTCTATTTACTCTCATCGGAAAAAGGCAGTTTGCATTTTTCCTTCGGCAACTTAATATTTCTGATTTCCTCGACAGTGGTCGCACTCTATTTTGTTCTCAACAATCAATACGTCAGAGACGTTCCCGTTCTCCCCTTCACCATGATTCAATTATTTATTGTGGGAACATTCTGCGGAACCCTTTCTATCCTCTTTGAACAATGGCCTTCATCTGTGTCGGCAACGGCTTGGGGGTGGTTTCTGTGTAGTCTCCTCATCGCCACAAATTTGCGCATGCTGTTACAAACTTACGGACAAAAATACTGCCACGTTGCCACCGCGGCAATGATAATGATACTTGAACCGGTATGGACGCTATTTCTCAGTATGCTCATCTTGGGAGAAAAACTTACGTTCAGTAAAACTTTCGGTTGTCTGTTTATTCTCTTGGCAATTGTTATCTATCGCTTACCAAGTATCTTGGAAAACCGTTAAAAAATCCGGGGTCGACACCATAATTATTATATTGTCATATTATTTAGTGAACGGAATATCTGGCGGTACGGCGTACTTTGCGAGTTAACCGATGTGCTCTCTGAAGAATTTGTGAAATTGCACAACGCATTTGAAACAAAAGATTTTGCTGAAACCGAGCGTACGGCTAAGAAAATCGCTAACTTAAATATTGAGCGCTATATAATATAGCGCTCAAATTTTTAGATCTTGTCAGCACTTAATACTAAATTTATAAAAAACATCCCATTTTTTGCCCGCACTTTTCGCGACGAACAAAATCACTGAACATTCAACTCCAAACCGATTTCGATGAGATTTTTCTGTTCCAGTTTCAAATCCTGCCGAACCAGCGGATTGCGGGTCAGATAGGCGGGTTCAAATTCCAGCTGCCATAAAGTGCGGTCGGTTTTGAGCGAGATTTTTTCTGCGGTTTCCGTCGCCTGGCGGGATTTGTTCAGTAAAATCGCCAAACGCAGCAGACGAATCGCCGCCAGCACGTCCAACGGCGTGTAGCGGGCGAATTGTCCGATTTCATCGCTGTGAAAAGCGTTTTGCTGATGGCGTACCAGCGTTGCCAACAAACGCTGCTGTTCCCGATCGAATCCCGGCAATTCCATATTGGCCAGAATATAGGCGGAATGGCGGTGCATATTTTTGTGGTTAATCACAATGCCCACTTCGTGCAGCAACGCCGCCCAGAGAATGATTTCCTGCATTTCATCGGCAAATTCCGAAGCTTGCCATTCATGAAACTGTTGCGCCAGCTGTACGGCGGATTTACTCACCCGTTCCGCCTGCAACCGATCGATGTTAAATTGTTCCGCCAGCCCTTCCGCCGTGCGCTGGCGGATGTTCATCACCTGAAAATTCCGATCGAGGCCGTACATCACGCCTTCACGCAATGCTCCGTCGGAATAACGCATTTGCACGATATTGAAAGTGTCGAAAATGGCGCTCAGAATCGCCAGACCGGGCACGAAAACATCGGCGCGCTCGTCGTTTAAGCCTGCCATTTTTAATTCGTCAAAGCGTTCGAATTTCAGCACGCGTTCAATCAGAAAATCCAGCCGTCCCGCCGTAATCACGCCGTCGGGATCGAGATTCGCCGCGATGACCTGATGAACGGTTTTAATGGTGCCGGAAGATCCCAATACATGTTGCCAGCCCAGAGCCTGATAGCGTTCCGCCAAATCCGCAATGCGCGCTAAAGCGGTACGGCGCGCCCGTTCGAAGGCTTCGGGGGTAATTTCACCCTTCGGGAAGAAATGCTTGGCAAAACTCACACAACCCATATCGCGGCTGCGGGCGATAATCGGCGTAAAATTGTCGCCGATAATCATTTCCGTAGAGCCGCCGCCGATGTCGATCACGAATTTGCGCCCGCTTTCCGGTTGCGTATGCGAAACACCGGCGTAAATCATATGCGCTTCGGTTTCGCCGGAAATAATGTTAATCGGGTAAGGAAAAACCGCTTTTGCCTGGCGCAAAAACTCGTCATTATTGACCGCACTTCGCAACGTATAAGTGCCCACCACATTGACGTTTTCGGGTTTAAAACCCTGCAACCGTTCGCCGAATAACGCCAGACAATTCACGCCGCGGGTAATGGCTTCCTGATCGAGGATGCCGTTTTCGTCCAATCCTTTGGCAAGCTGCACTTTTTGTTTAAGACGGGATAAAATCTGAATGGATCCGTTCACAATGCGCGCCACAATCATATGAAAACTGTTCGAACCCAAATCGATAGCGGCAATTTCACGAATATGCCTGTCCTTTTCTAAGGAAAGTGCGGTCGCTTTTTTCATTAAATTTTCATAATTCATGTTGTTCCCTTAGAATTCAAACTGATATAACAAATCAAAGGCTTGGTTCACGCCCGAAACGGATTGCAGATAAAGTCGCGGTAATAGTCTATAACGTAATGTCACTTCCGCCAAGCCGTCAAATAACCCCACACCGTATTTTATCTGTAAATCTTTAGTTAAATTGCCGCTGACCACGACTTTTGAGCTGTCTCCCACGCCGGCCGTGCCGACGTTTAAATCGGAAATACCGAAAGTTTCGCCGATGTTGCCGATAACTTTGCCGCTTTTTGCCAATCCCATACCCAATAACGCGGCGCCAATGGATCCGCCCGAACCGGCTTCTCCGCTGTTTTCCAATGAACGACCGGTCAAAATGTAGGATAAAGCCTGATCCTGCGGCATGCTCGGTTCGGAAAATACCGTCACTTCCGGCGCATCCGCCAGGCCGATGACCTTAATTCCCGCGGTAATTTTACTGTCTTCCATAGCTTCCGGATTACGAATGGCCTCAATGTTTAACATGGGTTGTGACGGTAATCCGGAAAAAGTGATTAAGCCTTTACGAATCAGCAAATCCTGTCCGAAAGACGCGTAACGTCCGCGTTTTAAGTCAATGCCGCCGTATAAACCCAGCGCACCTTTTGCCTGCTTCACCACCAACAAACCTTCCAGCTGACTGTTCAAGCCGTAAGCATTAATGTTTACGTCGTCGCCGATATGGATTTTCAGATCGGAACGGATGGTCATGCCGTCTTTGGTTTCGGCGGGAATATAGGTTAGTTTGGCGCGCGAAGTTCTGTCGTCCAGAATCACTTCGTCACTGCTGACGGAAACCGCGCTTTCCGGCAGGCTTTCAATAGCAATGCGCCCCCACGGAATATCCACTAAACCGGTGAGTTCCAATAAAGTCGGACCGGCTTTCATTTCCGCATCCGGGCTAACCTTTAACTTCGCCATAGAAGGAATATTCAGATAAAAATTCTTTGCCTCGGCGTGCACCCTGGTACGCCAGTTTTCCAGGCTTGCCCAGTCGGCATCACCGTCTAAATCCAAACGGCTTTCCGGCGTTTGAATATAGCCGTTTAAGGTGGAACGGTTGCCGTGGAATTGCAGGGTAAGTTCGCCGTTATTAACCCTGAACGGCATAGCATTCACCACCGCGTTGATTCGGTTAATACGGAAATCGCCGTTAAGCAGCGGATTATCCAGATTGCCGGCAAATTTCAGATTGGCATTTACATCGCCGGACACATTTTCGCCGTTAGATAACAGTTGATTCACCAAATTTAGATTCAGGCGGTGAATATTCAAATCGCCGCCCAATTTCCGCCCTTGCGCTACGTCCTGAATAGTCAGATTGGCGGTCAGCCCGCCTTGATTTTGCAACTGAATATCCGACACGGCATTCAGATTGTTGTTTTCCATTTTGGCGGTCAGACTGAGTTTGGGAATGCCAAGCTTAAAGGTGCGGTAATCCAGTTTTTGCGCCACATTAATGTTATTGCCGTCCACTTTCACGTCCAGTTTCAACGGTTTATCCGTAAACCACGCCACATTGCCCTGACTACGCAAATCCCCTTTCAGCATTTCATTTCCGGTTAATTTATTCACCAAATTCAAATCGAGTTTCTTCAAATTAAAGGCGATATCACCGTTTTTGCCGACGTTGAAAGCTTTCGGGAAGCATAATTCAATATCGGGATTTGTCCAGCAGTGAGCGGAAATATTGGCGTCAACCGCTTTGTTATCATAAGTGACATGTAGCTGATTATTTTTGAATTCGCCCACCGGCGAGTGAATATCGGTCTGATGAATCACGCCCTTCCAAACCTGCGAAGTGCGGTCAAAATTTCCCGTTAAATCAAGATTCGCCGCCACCGGTTCGCCCTGCGAGCGCAAATGCAGTTCGTGATGCTTTTCATCGCCTTTGACAGTCAGCGTCGCATGATTTAACTGAATGCCATCGCCGTAACGGAATCCGTCCAGCGCAATATCGGCATTGCCCCGCACCAGCGGCTCGGAATTGATTTTACTTTTGACCTTAAGACCGATGAGACTTAAATCCTGAAACTGAATTTGTCCGCCGGTTAAATCCGCTTCTAAATCCGGCGCCGTCATTCGCCCGGTTAACACGACTTTACCGTTCAGAGAAGCGGAAAGATCCGGCACCAAACCGCGCAAATCCGGCGCGTTAACATCCAGTCTGAAATCGGATTTTTCGCTTAATATACCTTTAGCGGTTATTTTATTCTCGCCGTAAGTGAGCCGTAAATCCGATAAATTCAGCAATTCGCTTTGGCTGGAGATCAGTTTTCCCTTTAACGCAAGCGGGCGTTTGCTAACCATACCGTTAATATCCAATTCAGGCACATTGATCCGCCAGTTTCCACCGTTCACCTGACCGTCGGAGGACAGTTTTCCCGATAATACGGCAGGAAAGGATTTAACATAGTTTCCCACATTAATTTTGCTTAAATCCACCGCGCCGTGCCAGCTTACGCCGTCTTTCCAAGCGGCGTTACCGTTAGCATTCAGGGAACCGTCCAATGCGTTCAGTTGCAGTTTTTCAATCGTCGCTTCATACAGTTTACCGCTGCCGGCGAAATCCAAACGGGTATGCGGCACGCCCATGCCCTCCGCCTGCGCGCTGAGCGTGGCGCGATAATCCAGCAGATCGCCCGTCACATGTAAATTCACATAGCTGAGTTTTAGCGGGTCGGTCGCGCTGAACGGATATTGCGCGGTATCGGCGGTTAACTGTAAAGATAACGGCATTTTGTCCTTCGCCAACTCAACCTGACCGGCCAAAGCGACATTTAACGCACCCGTGGTATTTAATGTCAGCGCAGTGACATTTTTAAGCGCTCCCGATAATGTCAGTTCCACAGTACTCTTCGGCAAAAGGGTTTGCTTATCCGAAATTATCGGTTCCAGATTGGAATGAATGCGGAAATCCACGGGCATCTCACCGTTTAATCGCATCTTGCCGCTGCCGTTCAGGGTGCCCAGAGAACTGTTGACAGAGAAGGTTTGCAATGTCACATCGTAGCCCGTAGCATCCGCCTGAATGCGTAGTTCCGGAATCCGGATATTTTGAGTAATCGCGTCATCCTGACGGGCTTCGTAAGACCAATTTTTTCCCTCAATATCCGTTATATGAATATCGAAAGGCAAAATAATTTCGTTTAATTCCCCTAGAAATGCCGGCGTCAGCGTCCGCTCCAACGCCGTCCAGTCAATAGGTTGAGCCTTTTCCGCCGCTTGTTCCGCTTCGCGTTTGGCTTGCTCCGCCTGTTCTTTCGCCGTTGTCGTTGTGCGGAAATTAAAGCCCTCAAGCACAGTCGGCGCCAGGGTTAATCCGTTTTTATCGTTTAAACTGACCGCACTTTTGAAATGCGCCAGCGACAAACGGTTATTGTCAATCGCCACGGAGGTTTCGTCTATGCCGATATTTTTCACCGTGACGGAAATCGGCAAATTCAGACGTTCCGGCGGACCGGATTCCGCTTCCGGCTCTTCTTGCGACGGCGGAATTAAGGCGGTATTGACGGCAACCTGCGGTTGGCGGATTTGAATGTCTTCCACGCAAATTTCACGCCGCCACAAGCAACCGAAGTCCAGTCGAAGGTGGGCATAAGACACGTGCACATCCACGCCGTCCGTACTGAACGCCGTATTTTTAAGCGTTAATCCCTGCTGTAACCGACCGCTTACTTCGCCGACGGTTAATCCGTCCAGCCATTTATCCGCCAGACCCAAGGCCCACTTGGTGCCGCTTTCGGTTCCGACCACAGCGGACAGGCCGGCAACGGTCAACCCCGTCAACACGGCTGCCGCAAGTAAGGAGCGGCAGAAAATTTTGCGGATGCGGGACGGTTTGCGGGCTGTAAAAACTTCGCGTTTTTTGACCGCACTTTGCGCCGTTTTTTGTTCCTGTTCTGTCATTTATCCGTCCTACAATTCCGTGCCCAAACCTATGTAAAATTGGATGTTTTTACTGTCATCCTTATCCCGCACCGGGGTGGCGATGTCAAATTTTATCGGTCCGACCGGCGACGCCCAGCGCACGCCTACGCCCGCGCCGTAACGCAATTCGTCGGTGCTGAATGTATTGGCGGCGAAGCCGGCGTCAAAAAATGTAGCCGCCCACCAGTCTTTCACCACCTGATATTGATATTCCAGCGTGCCCGTCACTAAACGGGAACCGCCCAATAATTTACCGTTGCGCTGATCTTTCGGCGCAATTTTTTTGTAACCGTAACCGCGCACGCTGCGATCGCCGCCGGCGAAGAACCGCAATGCGGGCGGAATTCGGTGAAATTCGTTGGTATGCAGATAACCGATATCGGCGCGGGTTAAGAAACGGTGGTTTGTGGCGAAAGTTTTAATCCAGCCCGCATTGGCGCGAATGCGGAAGAAATCTACGTCTGACGCCCACATTTTACGCCCGAGATCCACCGTCGCACTGATGATATCCGCCCGTCTGGCGAAAGCACCGCCGCTGATACGGGAGCGACTGACCGTAGCGGTAGGATAAATCAACAAGGTGTTTTCATTCACATCCGCCTGGGTGAATTTATCGTAACGGGCGCGCAAACCGGTGGAATACTGCCAGCCTGTGGGATGATTCCAGAAGCGCAGGGCGGCAACGGTTGCCGCGGTGGATTTTGTGTCGGTTTCGGTGTCGTCTTCGTGTTCAAAACCCGTGGAAAATTCGTAATAATAATTCAACGGATTTTTTAATAACGGCATTTTGTAAGTCGCTTCGAAATTTTGCTTCGGCGAAGAAAGATACAGATTTGAACGCAGGCTGTGTCCGCGACTGTTAATCCACGGACGGGTCCAACCGATTTGAGTGTGCGGACCGGAATCCGAACCGTAACCAATCCCCAGTTCCATGCTGTTTTTTTTACGCGGACGCAGCAAAACTTCGAGATCCACCAATTTGCTGTCCTCATGCAGGGTAGGCTTCACCAGCACCGACTGAAACCAATTGGAGGACGAATAATCGCTGGTCATGCCGGACACATCGTTAATCAGATAAGGATCGCCGGATTTGATTTTTAAGATGTTGCGCAAATAATCTTCGCGAATTTGGGAACCCCGGAAAGAAATTTCACCGTAATGATAACGTTGTCCGCTGTTAAACACCAAACGCCACCAACCCTGATTGGTCGAAGGCATCACCTGTAATTCGTGTACCGGAAAATCCGCATCGAAATACCCGCGCTGACGGGCTAACTTTTCCAGCGAACTTTTATAATCGTCATAGGCCTCGTGTTCCAGCACCGCGCCTTTTTGTGGCACGTTTTGGCTCAATTTCTGAAAAGCTTCGTCCTCGGCGGCTTCGCCCGAGATTTCAATGTCGGTGCCGTCAATCCGCACCGGTTCGCCCACGTCCACGGAGGCAACCAATAAATCCTTTTTGCCCGCCCGGGGTTGTAAATCGAAATAAATCTTACTGTTGTAATAACCGAAAACCCGTAAAGCTTTGGCGATACTTTCCCGTAACAAATATTGATGACGCTCCGAACCGTCCGCCTCGTTTTTATCCATGGCGTCGAGATAAATGCGCACGTTTTCGCTTAAGCGGGAATCCCGAATGCCGTCCACCCGAACATCCACTTTCGCGGCGGATGCCGTCTCTTCCGCCGCGGGAACTTCGGCGGGGTCTTCCGTTGCGGGAGTTTCCGTGTCGGTTGCGGTGTCCGGCTCTTCAGCCAATACGGCAGGCGGAGACAAAAAAACGGTCAACCCCGCAATAAAGGCGACAAAACGAATCAAAAACGTCATAAATATTCCGATGATAACAATGCGATTGCGACCTATTCTAATGGTTGAATGCGGGTTGTTCAAGTTACGCCGTTTCGAGCGCAACCTGATGATATTTCTCCTTGATGATAAAATTCTCCGCGATTTATTCGAAGGATGTATTTCCTTAAAAACCGGATTCAAAAAACGTCGCGTTTTTTATGCGTAATCGCCAGTGCGATTACTTATGGCTTCGCCACCGTTGGCAAAGCCAATGTTCAAAAAACGTGGCTTTTTGTGACCGCACTTTTATCGTTATATTACGGTGAAATCCAATATTTTCTTTATTTCAGGCAATAAAAAAGCACATTTTTCAATGTGCTTTTTGCAAAGAGCAATTAATTGCCTTTATGCTCCAAATAAAGCACGGTGGCGGCGACCCGAGAATGGACATTCAATTTGCGCAACAGATTGCGAATATGGACTTTCACCGTTTCTTCCGAAATAAATAATTTGCCGGCAATTTGTTTGTTGGATAAGCCGGTGGCGATTTGCTGCAATACGCCCATTTCACGGTCGGTGAGAGAATAAATCGGATCTTTGCTGGAATGACGTTCTAGCAGCAAATCTTTGACGCTGTCGCTTAACACCACTTCGCCGCCTGCAATGCGTTTTAACTGGGCAAGCAGAACGTCCGGTTCCGTATCTTTCAGTAAATAACCGTCGGCGCCGGCGTCGACTAACGCGAAAATGTCATTTTTGGCGTCGGATACGGTGAGAATCACGATACGCGCGTCCACGCCTTCGTTGCGCAACGTTTTCAGCGTGTCCAGTCCCGACAAGCCTTTCATATTGAGATCCAACACGATTAAATCGGGGTCAAGCTGCAGGGCTAAACTGATTCCGTCGTTGCCGTTTCCCGCATCGCCGATTACTTCAAAAATCTCATCCAATTCAATAAGTTGCTTGATTCCGCGACGCATTAACGGATGATCATCAATCAATAGGACTTTCGTTTTTTCTGTCATCTTCGGTACCCGTTTCCTGTAATTTGATAAATTATAGACCAATCTGTAGTGATGATCTAGCAAACCGCCCCGCGGCCGGGAGATTTCCGTAAAGTGCGGTCACAAAAAGCAACACTTTTTGAACGTTGGCTTTGCCAACGGTGGCGAAGCCATAAGTAATCGCACTGGCGATTACGCATAAAAAAAGCCACGTTTTTTGACCGCACTTTACGCTAAGCGAAACAAACCTTCCAAACGTTGCGAATAAAACGCGGGTTTCGCCGGAAAGCCTGCATTACGTATATTTTGCCTGCCGTTGGAACGGTACGATATGAACCGGCGGATTACTGCCTTCGTAATAACGGTTGTGAATAATCCGGTAAAACTGCGGATAATTAAAATTTCGTTGAATAATCCCGTACGGATTGTTGCCGGAAGCATCCGCATTGGTATAAATGTGATTGATTTCGTTGATTTTTTGTTCTTTTTCGCCGTCACAACGATGATAAATTTCGATGTGATTTTTTTCGTCCAGAATGTACACATTGAAGGTATCATCGTGATTGTCTTCAAAGAAAAATTGTAAAAAACCTTCGCTGGCAAAACTGTCGATTTCTGCCGGATATTGTAATTTTTCCGGTGAATTCTGTTCGCCCTGAACGGGCAAAACGTTGTCGTTTTCATTGACTTCCGCCTGCAATTCCTCATCCAGATTATTTTCCGCCAGAACCTGGTTTTCCGGTAATTCCTGCAGGCTGATGCCGCGCTCTTCAAAAAAGAACTGCCAGTTTTTCCCCGCCACCCGCAACATACTTTGGGTGTTTTGGGGTTGATTGATGCCCAATTGGATGTCGATACATTTTTTGATCAGGGCGGTCACAATATTGGCCAGCGATCGCCGGTAATGCCGGCTGTAACTGTACACTGCAATGTCGGCAAGTGCGGTCGAACCGTGATGGATTTTATTGGATAACACTTTTAACGCCATCAGAATCGCATTCGGTCCTTCAAAATGCAGAGTGCGGATTTCATTCCACAAATTGCGGTAAATAAAATCAATGGATCCCACCAGATTCTGCTGTTCCGTGCCGAAGCTGAACAAATCGCTTTGCTGAATCGGCGTTTTGCTGTCCGTCAGTTGTCTGGTCGGATCGCAGCTGAGATTAATCGCCACCATCAACTGGCGAATTTCACAAGGATGATGTAAATCGTCATTGGTCGGCGGCGGGACGCGAACAGGCAGCGTTTCCGCCAGATTGGTAATAAATTCCTGTAAGGTCGATAAGCTGACGTTCGGACTTTGAATATATAACTGAGTGTTCGGTGTGAGCAATCCGTTGAAATACACCGACGCCACCAGTTTGTGCAGGGTTGCGCTGTATTCCGTGTAACGCGGATGACTAAATCCCGAAATTTCAGGCGCCTGATTCAGCATATACCAACCTTTTTTCACCGGGCGGTCCGTTGCGGTAACTTCAACGAATGTGAGATAAGGTTCCGACAAATCCGTGGAAATCTGCGGATTTATCAGCAAAACTTTGCCCGGCAGTTCCTCAAAAGCCGTATAGATTTTTCGGGTGAGAATACTGATATCCTGCGGCACGATATTGGCATCCACATGGTGCTTACGGGCAAAATCGATCAGATTGCGATAACTGATCATCAGCATTTGCATTAATTTGCCGTAAGATTGTTTCACCCGTTTGATTTTCCAGAACGGTCGCAAATTCAAATCCTGAATCGTTTCTTTTGACCAACCCCACTCCTGCGCCAGCCGATTAATCAGCTCCACTCGCCAGTTTGATTCGCTATGATACCACCAGTCTTCCGTCGATTTCAGATAAAAACAACGGCGCACGTCTTCCAACCGTCTGAAATCTTTACGGTAGGTTAAATAATCCGTCACCCGCTCGAGCATTTCAAGATAGGGGTCAAAATGATGATCTTCGGTGTGATCCATCAATAAATGGAATTTAAAATCCGAGGCAATCAGCCGCGTGTTCGGATATTCCCAGGAATATTCTTCCAATAACAGGATCTTGATCACCGATTTATAAGGCGCATCAATCCCTTTATACAGCTGCCACAAGCCGGCGCCGAAATATTCATTGGCGGAAAATTTGCTCAACCCGCCGAAATCCACCCATTCCTGCGGATCGATTTCGCCGCGCCGAATTAAATCTTCCACTTCCGATTCGTAATTTTTCTCGTCTTCCACCAACAAATGCAGCCACAATAGCGGCTTGCCCGCCAACCGGATGGCCGAACGGTAAAATTCGTCCAGTAGCAGCATATATTGCGCCGAACCGCAATTTTCTTCCGTCATCACGCCGGACGACTGAAAATTACGGAAGCGATTCTGATCCATCAAAAACAGATTGACATCCACTTCAAACTGCTTCGCCCAGTTCTGAAGTGCGGTCGCTTTTTGCTGCAATTTTTCCCGCTCGCGGGCTTTCAAGCCGTTCCGCAGGCACACCCAAATATCCAAATCCGATGAAGAAGTTTGCGCGATGGAAGCAATGCTGCCCATCACATAAACGCCGTCGATAGCGTGAGAAGTGCGGTCAAAAACCTGAGAGAATTGAATGTCGGGCGATTGCGCCAGCAGCTCGTGTAAATAATGGCGCTGATAATCGGTTAATTTGAAGTCAGCGATCCCCGTGGGCGCGTTGGCGACGAACCCGGGCAAATTCGGATGATTGGCGTGCAGAAGCAAAGCGATGAGCTGAAAAACGTAACGGAATTCGTCCGTTGTTCCGGATAACGCCCGAAAGAAGCGAAACCGTTCCAAATCAGCAACTTGCTTCCTGGCAAACTCAAGATCGTACTTCAAATAAAGCTTACCTGTGTAAATGAGGAGTCGGCAATACTCTAGCACTTTTCTCAGAATTAGCAAATTTATCCCTTGACGAAAATCAAGGAAAGTGCGGTTAAAAAAACATTGATTTTTTTGACCGCACTTTGAGCGAAAATTATTTCACGCCGATCCGTTTTTCCTGTTGCGCGTCGTCAATCAACGCATCCGCAACGCACGCGATTCGGGCGCCGTCTTCGAAGGTCGCGAATTCTGCCGCTCTCTTTCGCCGCCGCGTGCCTCGATTTATTTTTCCTATATACCGGATAAATATCGCAAACAAGATGTTGAACAATTCGCCTGAATTTTATGTTAGGATAACCACAGTTTATGACCAATAAGATCCGGATATGATGCGGCAGGAAAAATTAAAAATTGCGACCCGCCAAAGCCCGTTAGCGCTGTGGCAGGCAAATTTTGTGAAAGATCGTTTAACTGAAATTTATCCCGAGTTAACCGTTGAGTTAGTGCCGATGGTCACTAAAGGCGATGTCATTTTAGATGCGCCGCTGGCAAAAATCGGCGGCAAAGGGTTGTTTGTAAAAGAACTGGAAAACGCTTTATTGAACGGCGAAGCGGATATCGCCGTGCATTCCATGAAAGACGTGCCGATGACATTTCCCGCCGGTTTGGGATTAAGCGTTATCTGTAAACGCGAAGATCCGCGCGACGCTTTCGTATCGAACCGTTATCGTTCGTTAAACGAACTACCGCCCGGCGCAATCGTGGGAACCTCGAGTTTACGCCGTCAATGTCAGTTAAAAACGCTGCGACCGGATTTAAACGTTCAATCTCTGCGCGGCAACGTGGGCACACGATTGAGCAAACTGGATAAAGGCGATTATGACGCCGTTATTCTGGCGTCGGCGGGCTTGATTCGTTTAGGCATGCGCGAACGGATTGCTGCTTTCATTGAAACGGAAATTTCGCTGCCAGCGGCCGGACAAGGCGCCGTAGGCATCGAATGCCGCACCGGCGACGAACGCGTACAAAAATTATTGGCGCCGTTGGCGGATTCGGAAACCACCGCCTGCGTTTTAGCGGAACGGGCGATGAATAACCGTCTGCAGGGCGGTTGTCAGGTGCCCATCGGCGGTTACGCCGTGCTGAATGGCGATGAATTACATTTGCGCGCATTAGTCGGCGCGTTGGACGGCTCAAAAATCATTCGCGCCGAAGGGAAAAGTGCGGTCAAAAATGCCGAAGTTTTAGGCGTGCAAATCGCGGAACAATTATTAGCCCGGGGCGCGGACGAGATTCTGGCGGACGTGTATAACGATTAAAAAACAACGGTTAAATTATGGCGGTTTTGGTCACACGCCCCGACACTCGCGGCGAACAATTAACGGAAGCGCTGAATAAAGCGGGCGTAGCGGCGTTGCACATGCCGTTGTTCCGCATTTCGGCCGGTCGGGAGCTCAACGAATTACCGAATAAACTGAATCAGTTAAAAGCCGGCGATTTCGTTTTCGCCGTCTCTCCGAATGCGGTGGAATTTGCCGCTGAAACGCTGCGTAATACGGGATTTCGTTGGCGTCAGGATTTAACTTATTTTGCCGTCGGGCAAAGTTCGGCGGAATATTTTTGCGAACAAAGCGAACAAGCCGTGCATTATCCCTGCGGGCACGAAAATAGTGAAGGGTTACTGGCCTTGCCGCAAATGCGGCAATTAACGGGAAAAACCGTGCTGATTCTACGCGGCAACGGCGGACGGGAACTGTTTCCTGCGCAAGCCGCGATGCGAGGAGCTCAGGTTGAGATTGTCGAATGTTATCAACGCGTCCCCGTAGAATACGATCCCATAGAACAAACGAATTTATGTCAGCGTTCGGGAATTAACACGATAATTGCGACCAGCGGTGAAATTTTAACCCGTTTAACGGATTTCGTGCCGGCTGACGAACGGGATTGGCTGACGCAGTGCCGATTGGTCACCTCAAGTTGGCGGGTGGCGAAATCAGCCGAACGGGCCGGTTGGCAAAAACGGCAAATTTTGATTGCGCCAAGAGCGGATAACGCCACATTGGTGAAAATGTTAGCGGAATTAGCAGAAAAATAAGGAAACACGATGAGCGACAAAAAAGACATCCCAACCGCAGAAATCAAGGCGGACGAGCCGATTTTAGCGAAAAAAGAGTATGCCAAAACCGAGCGGTCAAAAAGTGAACAAGGGGCGGAAAAAATGAATACTTCATCCAACGGCACACCGAAAACGGACGCGCCTAAAACAGAAACCGTCGTGGTGAAAAAAGGCGGTGCCGGCTTAGCTTTGCTGGCTTTGCTTGTGGCCTTGGGCGTCGGAGGCGCCGGTTATTACTTCGGTCAACAGGAAGTGGAAAAAATTAACCAAAAAATGACCGCACTTGAAAGCCAAATCGGAAAAACGGCGGCTGAGAGCGCTTCAAATCCCCCGCCGAATATCGCACAGGATAACGAACAGTTAACCAAACTAGTGAACGGATTGAAAACAACCGATGAAAAACTGGCTGTTCTGGAGCGATCACTGTCGGATAAGGAAACAGCGTTATCCGCCTTGCAAACGCAGGTGACAAACGTGGCAAGCAATATGAATGCCCAGCCGAGCGAATGGTTACTGTCCGAAGCGGATTTCCTGCTTAACAACGCATTACGCAAACTGCTGCTGGATAATGATGTGGAAACCAGTATCGCTTTGCTGAAAATTTCCGACGAAGTGCTGGCAAAAGTTTCCGAACCCGAGGCAAAAACCGTGCGTGCCGCCATTAACACGGATTTAAAACAATTGTTGTCCGTAGACAGCGTGGATCAAAATGCGATAATGCAACGTTTATCGCAACTGGCGAATTCCGTAGACGAATTAGTGGCGATGAACGTGAATTTCGGTGATGACGGTTCGCAGGCGCAGGACGAACAGGTTTCCGACGACGTGACGGACTGGAAAAACAATCTGCAAAGAACCGCCTCTTCTTTCTTAAACCATTTCATTCGCATTTCGCCGCGTACGGATAAAGTGACGCTGGCATTGCTGGCGCCGAATCAGGATATTTATCTGCGTGAAAATATCCGTCTGCGGCTGCAAATCGCCATTCTTGCCGTGCCGCGCCAACAAAACGAATTATACAAACAATCCTTGGAAACCGTTGCCGCTTGGGTGCGCAGTTATTTCGATACGGAAACCGAAGTGGCAAAAAATTTCCTGAAATCCGTGGACGAACTGGCGGAACAATCCATTTATGTGGATGTACCGAATCAGCTCAGCAGTCTGAATGCCCTCGATAAATTATTAAACAAAAAACCGCAGGAAGTGCAAAAAATCGAGATTTCCGCCGATAAAGGCTTAACCGAAGCCAATCAGGCGGCGGCTAAAGAAATAAAAGGCGAAGAAAAGCCTGACGATGCAAAATCCGGGACCGAAAAAGATACCGCCCCGAAAGCTGAAGACAGTAAGCCTGAAGCCGACAACGCCGAAGATAAACCGGCTGAAAACCCATAAGGAGCAAGACCATGTTCAGAGTCTTATTTTTAATGTTAGCCTTGCTCGCCGGCTTAATCGCAGGGCCGTATTTAGCAGGAAAACAAGGCTATGTTCTGATCCAGACCGAAAATTACAATTACGAGCTGTCCATCGTCACTCTGATTATTTTCCTGGTTTTCGCTTTAGCCGTGATTTACGGGATTGAGTGGCTAGTCAGTCGTTTCTGCCGTTTAAGCAACAGCACTTACGGTTGGTTCAGTCGCCGCAAACGGATGAAAGCGCAAAAACAAACGCTGGAAGGGCTAATGCGCATGAACGAAGGCGATTATTCCAAAGCGGAAAAATTAATCGGTAAAAACGCCAAACATTCCGACGAACCGATTTTAAATTTCATTAAGGCGGCGGAAGCGGCGCAACAACGGGGAGACGATTTTTCAGCCAACAAATATTTAATTGAAGCCACGGAATTGGCGGGTTCGGACAATTTACTGGTGGAACTGGCTCGCACGCGGATTTTGTTACAACAACAAAAATTACCGGCGGCTCGCAGCTCGGTGGACAGTTTGTTGATCCTGGCGCCGAAAAATCCCGAAGTATTGCGCCTTGCGGTGGAAATTTATCGTAAATCAAAAGCTTACAGCGCATTAGACGATATTCTGCAACAAGCGGAAGGACTGTATTCCGATACGGAATTCACCGCGCTTCAACGGGAAGCCGAAGACGGTTTGCTGGACGAAAAAATGAACGAGGACGGCGTGGACGGTTTGCTGGAATGGTGGGATGATCAATCGCGCAAGCGCCGTAACGACAACTATGTGCGGGTAGGGCTGATTCGCCGTTTAATCGATTGTAACGATCATGAAAAAGCCTACGAACTGACTCTCGACACCCTGAAAAAAGTGGAAGACGAGCCCGAACTTAACGATGCGTTATTGGCTCAGATTACCCGTTTGCAGCCGGTGGACAGCAGTAAATTAATCAAATCGCTGGAAAAAACCGCGCTCAATCTGCCGGAAAACAAACAATGCCGCATTCAACGCGCGTTAGGCTATTTGTTTGTACGAAACAATGATTTTATGCACGCCAGCGACGCGTTTAAGAAAGTTCTGGCGCAAAAAGATCAATGGCAACAATACGACGCCACGATGGCGGCTTATGTGTTTGAGCAAATCGGAGATATCGTTACCGCGAAGGAAATTCGTGAGGAAATTCTGAAAAACGCTATGGCGACGGCGAAAAAGGAACCGGCCAGAATTGCCGCAAGATAAACCGCTTAAGCTAAAAAACGTTGCGTTTTTTGCCCGCACTTTTAAAGCCCTCGTACCCGAGGGCTTTTTAATTTCTACCTCGATATAAGTAGTTAACACGATCCAGATCAATAAACATTCAGATTCTCGTTTTGTGACTTTAATTTCCGACTAAAACGCTCTACAATCTTTTTAGATTCCTACTTATTTAGTAGGCTTTTTTATCTGTTTATTTCATTTGGAGTGATTTTATGTACTGCGTACAATGTGAACAAACCATGGTAACGCCGAAGGGCAACGGTTGCAGTTTTTCCCAGGGGATGTGCGGCAAAACGGCGGAAACGTCGGATCTTCAGGATTTACTTATCGCTTGTCTTCACAGCCTTTCGGCCTGGGCGTTAAAAGCCCGTGAACACAACATCATTATTCATGAAGCGGACGCCTTTGCTCCGCGCGCCTTCTTTTCGACGTTAACCAATGTGAATTTCGATTCCGTACGTATCGCCGGTTATGCGCAGCAAGCTTTAATTTATCGTAATCAATTAATTAAGGCGATCAGCGAAGTCGAGCCGAATCCGAATATTGATCATCCGCTGGCAAATATCGAGTTAAACGGCATTTCCGTTGATCAATTGGCACAACAGGCAAAACAATTCGCATTGGATACCGATCGCGCAGAAATCGGCGAAGAAGCCCACGGTGTACGTTTGCTTTGTTTATACGGTTTAAAAGGCGCGGCGGCTTATATGGAACACGCCTATGTGTTGGGAAAATTCGATAACGATATTTACGTAGAATATCACGGTTTCATGTCCTGGTTAGGCACCCGACCGAGCGATTTGAACGAATTATTGGAAAAAGCGCTGGCTATTGGCACCATGAATTTCAAAGTGATGGCTATGCTGGATGCGGGCGAAACCGAGCATTTCGGCAACCCGGTGCCGGCAACGGTGAACGTTCGTCCGGTGAAAGGCAAATGTATTTTAATTTCCGGCCACGATTTGAAAGACTTAAAAGAATTATTAGAACAAACCGAAGACAAAGGGATCAATGTGTACACCCACGGCGAAATGCTGCCCGCCCACGGTTATCCGGAATTGAAAAAATACAAACATTTAGTGGGTAACTTCGGTTCGGGTTGGCAAAATCAACAAAAAGAATTCGCCCGATTCCCGGGCGCCATCGTGATGACGTCGAACTGTTTAATCGATCCGAATGTAGGCGATTACGCAGACCGCATTTTCACCCGCAATATCGTGGGCTGGCCGGGCGTAACCCATCTGGAAAATCACGATTTCTCACAAGTGATTGAAAAAGCGTTGGAATGCGACGGTTTCCCATATACGGAATTAGAACATTTAATCACCGTAGGCTTCGGGCGCAAAACCTTAATCGACGCGTCCGACGCGGTCATTGATCTGGTCAAAGCGGGCAAATTAAGCCATGTTTTTGTTATCGGCGGTTGTGACGGCGATAAAGAAGAACGTCATTATTACACCGATTTAGCCTATGCATTACCGAAAGATACCGCCGTATTAACCCTGGGTTGCGGCAAATACCGCTTCAACAAACTGGATTTCGGCACTATCGACGGCGGACTTCCGCGTTTATTGGATGCGGGGCAATGTAACGATACCTATTCCGCCATCATGTTAGCGGTTACGCTTTCGCAAAAATTAGGCATCGGTTTAAACGAATTACCTTTATCCATCGTGCTTTCCTGGTTCGAACAAAAAGCCATCATCGTGTTGTTAACGCTATTGGCTCTGGGCGTGAAAAATGTGTATTCCGGCCCGAGCAAACCGGCGTTCTTAAACGACAATGTCATGGCGTTATTACATGAGAAATTCGGTTTAAGCGGGCTAACCACCCCCGAACAGGATTTCGGTCACATCATCAATAAAAACGCCTAACCGTTTATAACGGCGTATCGCATACGCCTTCGACGAAAGATGAATGTCATATCGGGCGTAATGCGATACGCCCTCACCAGAAAGGAATAAAGCAAATGGCTAAAACAAATAAAAATCCGTTATGTATCAATGAATTGCAGGTTTACTCCATCGTCCGGGAAGCGCCGAAGGTAAAAACGATTAACTTTATCGCGCAGGATTTCTACCCTTACCAGGCCGGGCAATACGCCTTAGTCAGCATTCGGAACACGCCTCACATTACGCGTGCCTATTCGCTTTCCTCCACACCGGGAGAAAGCCGTTTTGTGTCGATCACCGTGCGTGAAATCGACGGCGGCGTAGGCTCAGGCTGGTTAAATAACGAAGTAAAAGTAGGCGACCAAGTGTGGTTTTCAAACCCGATGGGAGATTTTTCCTGCCAAAAAGTGATTGCCGATAATTACTTATTAGTCGGCGCAGGCAGCGGCGTGACGCCGATTATGTCCATGACCCGCTGGCTGTTAAAAAACCGCCCCGAAGCCAATGTCAGCGTGATTCACAGCGTGCATTCGCCGGAAGACGTGATTTTTAAATCCAAATGGGCGCAATTAAAAGCCGATAACCCGCGCTTAAACTTGATTTTCAACGCCTCGGTGAATGCCACGGCAGGTTTCGAAAGCGGCCGAATCAGCAAAGAAATTCTGTCCAAAGCGGTACCGAATCTCGCCGATTACACCGTTATGACCTGCGGCCCACAAGCTTATATGGATGCCTTGAAAACCATGGTGCTGGAGCTTGGCGGTTCGGCGCAACGATTCTTCACCGAAGCGTTTTTCAATACCGCGCTTGCGGGCGAAATCAGTTCGGATAAAAAAACCACGCTAACCGTCAGCAGCGCCAAACCGCTCAAAGCGGAAGTGCCGGTGGGCATGACATTACTCGCCGCCCTGGAAGCGCAGGAACAACCGGTGGTTTCCGGCTGTCGCACCGGTTTATGCGGATTGTGCAAAACCAAAGTGACCGGCGGCGAATACGAGGTTGTGTCCAACGGCGAGCTGACGGAAGAAGAAATCGCGCAAGGTTATGTGCTGGCCTGCAGTTGCCGCGTGAAGGAAAATGTCAGCGTCGAACTGTAAAATTGCTGCGTTTCGGAAATAAAGTGCGGTCAATTTTTGCGACGTTTTTTTGAGGTTAACAGCACCTCGCTCATAAAAGCGTTTTGTGAAAAACCTTTAAAATTTTGCCCGCACTTTTACGCCAAACGGTGGTTCATTCCGCCGTTTTTCGTTTAATTGCCGAACCGGATTTTGAACGGCGCTTCAAAATTCGGCGTCCGGGCGTTAAAACGCACTCAAAGTGCGGTCAATTTTTACGACGTTTTTTTGAAGCTGACGGCAACTCGCTCATAAAAACGTTTTTGTGAAAAACCTTTAAAATTTTGCCCGCACTTTGATGCTTTTATGATCTAAATCACAAAATCTTAAAAAAAGTAAATACCCCATTGACAGTAGGAGTAAACTAATCAACCATATGACTAGTTGAGATTATTTTTCTAACTATGGGAGTCTCTTTATGGACGCTAAAAAACTCATCCGTTATGCCGTTATTCTGGCATTTCCAATTTTAACCTATATTTTCCCCGCGCCCGACGGCTTGCCTTTAATCGGTTGGCATTTGCTGGGGGTTTATATCGGTACCATTATCGCTTTAATCCTGAAACCGTTCCCTGCGCCGACGATTTTATTGGCGGCGGTGGCCATTGCCGCCGTGATGATTGGTAACACGCCGGAAGAAACCGTTAACGGCGCCAAAGTGGCGTTGAAACAATCTGCGGTGTTGGACGGTTATAAATCCGGTACGACCTGGCTGGTCTTCGCCGCCTTCTCCATGAGCGCCGCCTTCGTGCAAACCGGTTTGGGTCGTCGTATCGCATATAAAATGATCGGCGCGTTCGGTAGTACGACTTTACGTTTAGGTTACGTTAACGCGTTACTGGACTTATTAATTTCGCCGGCAATGCCTTCAACCACCGCTCGGGGCGGCGGTATTATGGCGCCGATTATGCAGTCCATCGCCGTATCTTTGGGTTCCGAGCCGGATAAATCTCCGCGCAAAGCCGGTCACTATTTGTTGCTCAACACTTATATGGTTGTAAAAACAACGGGTTATATTACGTTAACCGCGATGGCGCCGAATGCAGTGGCATTGGAACTGATGAGACCGATTTTACACATCGACGTAAACTGGACCCAATGGTTCATCGCCGCCTGTGTGCCGGGTTTCGTCGCATTACTGTTAATGCCGTTTGTTACCTACGTACTTTACAAACCGGAGCTTAAAGAGGTGGATAATAAAGAAATCTCCCGCAAAGGTTTGGAAGAAATGGGGCCGATGAAAATCAAAGAAAAAATTCTTTCCGTCCTGTTTATCGGCGCGGTTTTAGGCTGGGTTTTCTCCGGATTCTTACATTTGTCCGAATTTACCGTGGCCATCGCCGCTATGGCGTTAATTCTCCTGACTTCCGTATTGTCATGGGACGATGTGCTTAAAAATAAAGCGGGCTGGACGACATTAACCTGGTACGGCGGTTTGTTAGGTATTGCCGCCGCATTGAAACAGGCCAACTTCTTCGAATGGTTGTCTTCAACCATGAGCACCCTGATTCCGGCAAGCAATAGCAGTCCGCTTACCGTCACTATTTTTATTCTGATTTTAAGCGTTGCGGTGCGTTACTTATTCGCTTCCGGTGCGGCTTATGTGGCTTCAATGGTACCGGTATTTTCGGCGGTCGGACTTGCCGCCGGAGCCGATCCGTTACTCCTCGCGCTGGGCTTATTATTCTCGAACAGCTACGGTAGTATGGTTACCCATTACGGTTCGGCACCTGCCGCTGTGATTTACGGTTTGGGTTACCATGACTTAAAATCCTTCTGGATTACGGGCGGCGTTTGCGCGGTGGTGACTTTGCTTATTCACGTCACTATCGGGTTCGGCTGGTGGTCAATCCTGCAAAATATGAATTTATTCGGTTAATCCGCTTGCACCGCCTGCGCGAATACTCGGTATTCCAATCCTTTACGGATAAAGTTCGGTGCGTTTTTTCATCATTTTATTGAAAACAGGAGAATATCATGAAACGAATTCCTTGTATGATTATCCGCGGCGGTACGTCAAAAGGCTTATATTTTCTGAAACAGGATTTACCGGCCGATATTGCGGAACGTGATAAATTCCTGATGACGATAATGGGTTCCGGCGATGCGACGCAAATTAACGGACTGGGCGGCGCAACCAGCGTGACCAGTAAAGTGGCCATTGTATCGAAATCCGATAAAGAAGGCGTCGATCTGGATTACCTGTTCGCTCAGGTGGGCATTGACAAAAAAATGGTGGATACCGCACCGTCATGCGGCAATATTCTGTCCGGTATTATTTGTTTCGCCAGTGAGAAAGGCTTAATCGAATTACAAGACGGCATCACTACGGTGGTGGTGAATAACGTTAATACCGGCAGTATTATTGAAGTGTCGGCGGAAAGCCCGAATAAACGGCTGAAATACGACGGTACGGCGGAAGTCTCCGGGGTTCCCGGATCAGGTTCGCCGGTGAATTTAAACTTCAGCCAAATCGAAGGGGCGAAAACCGGTAAAATCTTTCCTACCGGCAACAAGCAGGACAACATCGACGGTTATCACGTAACCTGCATTGATGTAGCGATGCCGATGGTCTTGTTTAACGCGGCGGATTTAGGATTAACCGGCAAAGAAAGCAAAGCCGAGCTGGATGCCAATAAGGCGTTGTTTGACATCATCGAGCCGATCCGCCGTAAAGCGGGCGAAATGATGGGCTTGGGCGACGTGTCGGAAAAAGTGATTCCGAAAATGGGCATTCTTTCCGAACCGGCAGGCAAAGGCAACATCACTTCGCGCTATTTCGTGCCGGACAAATGCCACGCCAGCCACGCAGTAACCGGTTCCATTTGTGTAGCGGCGGCGTCCAAAATCGAAGGAACGGTCGCCTCCGCTTTGTATAAAGACACGGGCAGCGTAGTGACAATCGAACATCCGTCCGGTTTTATCAGCGTGGATATGGTGTGCGAACCGAACGGCGACAGCTACAAATTCACCCGCGCCGCCTTGGTACGCACCGCCCGCCCGTTGATGATCGGCGAAGTGTTCTACGATGAAACGCTACTGAAATAATTTTTGTATTTCAGCCGATAAAAAGCGAAACCGACCGTAAAAGTGCGGTCGGTTTTTTCAATGTTTTTTTAATCGGCATAATAGAAAAATAAAAACGGACGTTTATTATCACGTCCGTTTGCTTTATTTAAGCGCTTGCCTGGAAAATAACCCGTTCGGCTTTTTCCATATAGCTTGGTAATTGGTCGAAGTTGAGATAACGGTACACTTCGCCTTTTTGGCTATCCAAATCCGCCACGGCATTGAAGTATTCTTCTACCGTCGGCAGACGACCGAGAATAGCGGCTACCGCAGCCAGTTCGGCGGAAGCAAGATAAACCTGCGCGCCTTGCCCCAGACGGTTAGGGAAGTTACGGGTCGAGGTGGAAACCACGGAAGAATTCGGGCGGACGCGCGCCTGATTACCCATGCAGAGCGAGCAGCCCGGCATTTCCGTTCGTGCGCCGGTGCGACCGTAAATGTTGTAATAGCCTTCTTCCGACAATTTTTCCGCGTCCATTTTTGTCGGCGGGGCAAGCCATAAACGGGTGTTGAGTTCGCCGTTTAATTTGTCGAGTAATTTACCCGCCGCACGGAAGTGACCGATATTGGTCATACAGGAACCGATAAAGACTTCATCAATTTTATTGCCCTGTACTTCGGATAATAAACGCGCATCATCCGGATCGTTCGGTACGCAAAGAATCGGTTCTTTGATTTCATCCATGTTGATCTCGAGCACCGCAGCATATTCGGCATCGGCGTCCGCTTCCAGCATTTCCGGATTCGCCAGCCATGCTTCCATAGCTTTTACGCGGTTTTCCAGCGTTTTCGCATCGCTATAACCGTCGGCAATCATCGTTTTCAGCAACACGATGTTGGAACGAAGATATTCGGCGATAACGTTTTCGTTAAGTTTTACCGTGCAGGCGGCGGCCGAACGTTCCGCCGTCGCATCGGCCAGTTCGAACGCCTGTTCGGCGGTTAAGGTTTCCAGCCCTTCAATTTCAAGAATACGACCGGAGAACAGGTTTTTCTTGTTCTCTTTCTCAACGGTCAATAAACCCTGACGGATAGCAAAATACGGAATGGCATGCACTAAATCGCGCAGTGTAATGCCTTTTTGCAGGGTTCCAGTAAAACGCACTAACACCGATTCGGGCATATCTAAAGGCATCATTCCCGTTGCTGCGGCAAACGCGACTAAACCGGAACCCGCCGGGAACGAAATACCAATCGGGAAACGGGTATGCGAATCGCCGCCGGTTCCTACTGTAAACGGAAGCAACATGCGGTTTAACCAGGAATGAATGACGCCGTCGCCCGGGCGTAACGCTACGCCGCCGCGGCTGGTGATGAATTCCGGCAGAGTTTTATGGGTGACTACATCGGTTGGTTTCGGATACGGTGCGGTATGACAGAAAGATTGCATCACCAACGGCGAAGAGAATTTCAGGCACGCTAAGTCTTTTAACTCATCGCGCGTCATGGTTCCCGTGGTATCCTGCGAACCGACGGAAGCCATAAACGGCTCGCAATATTGACCGGCACGAACGCCTTTCACGCCGCATGCTTTACCCACCATTTTTTGCGCGAGAGTGAACCCTTTCCCCGTATCCGGCATCACCGGCGCTTTGACAAACACATCGCTTTCAGGCAAACCGAGTTCGGCACGCGCTTTAGCGGTTAAACTGCGTCCGATAATCAACGGAATTCGTCCGCCGGCACGCACTTCATCTAACAGGCCTTCGGTTTTGTAGTTGAAGGTTGTAAGCACATCTTGACTATCATGTTTACAGATTTTCCGTTCATAGGGATAAACATCAATAATATCGCCCATATTCAGTGCGGTGACATCTAATTCAACGGGTAGTGCGCCGGAATCTTCCGCCGTATTAAAGAAAATCGGGGCAATTTTACCGCCGAATACAAAACCGCCGGTTCGCTTATTCGGAATAAACGGAATATCGTCCCCCATATGCCACAACACCGAATTGGTGGCGGACTTACGGGATGAACCGGTACCGACCACATCGCCTACGTAGACTAACGGAAAACCTTTCGATTTTAATGCGGCGAGTTGTTTTAACGGACCGACGGAACCCGGTTGATCCGGTTCGATTCCTTCACGCGGCATTTTTAACATGGCGTTGGCATGCAACGGAATATCCGAACGACACCAGGCCTCCTGCGCAGGAGAAAGATCATCGGTATTGGTTTCGCCCAATACTTTAAAAACCGTTAGCGTTACTTTATCGGCTAATTTCGGACGGGAAGTAAACCATTCGGCATCCGCCCAGGATTGCAGTACTTGTTTTGCGAAAAGATTACCTTTTTTGGCTTTTTCGGCAACGGCGTTGAAATTATCGAAAATTAAGAGGGTAAAGGAAAGCGCTTTAGCGGCAAGAGGAGCAAATCGGTCGTTATCCAGTAAATCGATTAACGGTTGAACGTTATATCCGCCGCTCATGGTACCAAGTAATTCGACGGCATGTTCCGCCGAAATTAACGGACTGGATTCCTGGCCGTTAACGATTTTAGCCAAAAATTCGGCTTTCACCTTGGCCGCATCATCCACGCCGGCAGGCACGCGATTTTCAAACAATAAAAGCAACTCGTTTTCCTTTCCGGCAACAGGATTTTTGAGTAACTCGATAAGCCGTCGAGTCTGTTCCGCATCCAACGGTTTCGGAACAATTCCAAGCGCTGCGCGTTCATCGACATGTGATTGATATTGGGCTAAGAAATTAGACATAATGGTCACTCCAATATAAAATAAAGTCAGAAGGAATCAATAAGACATATACATGACTATATGTCGAGCACGTTAATACCTTTTATCAGGTATGTCAATACATTTTTTAAGGTTAATCCATGTTACAAAATTATGATCTCAATTACGCCAAAGCGAGCAAAATGCCGCGCTATATTCAGATAAAATATCGATTGCAACAATTTTTAGCCGACGAAAACTGGCTATTCGATAAAGCTATTCCCAGCGAACAGGAATTGGCCAATGAATACGGCGTTTCAATCGGCACAATCCGCAAAGCAGTAGAAGGGCTGGTTGAGGAAGGCGTGTTAATCAAACATCAAGGCAAAGGCACATTTTTAAAACATCCCGCTTTTATCAAATCTTCCATGATCCGTTTTTATCCCGCCCGAAACGAAAACGGCGAAATTGAAACTCCGACGGGCATGGTCAAAGTCGTAAAATCCATTGAAGGGGATGAAAAAATCAACAACATTTTGGAGTTGCCCGCCAATGCGCCATTAATTTATTTGGAACGCGTTCGCATGAACGGCAACACCGTGATTCTGAGCGATAAAATCTGGTTGTCCGGAGAACGGTTCAGTCGCCTTCTCGAATTATCTCCGGAACAATTTCCAAGTCTGCTCTATCCGTTTTATTTCGAATACTGCGGACAAATGGTGATTTCCGCCAAGGAACAAATGAATTTCCTGCTTAATTATCGCGACCCGTATTTAACCGATAATCAAGAAAAAGCCGTAGTCCGCATCCGCCGTACCGCAAAAGGATTAGACGGTAGTATCATTGAATACCGCGAAAGCTACGGTTTAGCGGAAAATTATTATTATGAAACGATCATTACTTAACTGAATCCCTGCAATTTATAGCCGGAAAGAAGCAAGTTTATTTTTCCATGAACGGAAAAAACTCACTTTCGGGATATTACTTGATGAAAGAACAAAACCCGGTCGGATTTCTCCCACCGGGTTTTCTTTTGTTTACAGTGCTTATTGTACCGTTAAAGCTCAGGATGCTCCTCAAACCAGCTTTCCAGGATCAAACAGGCGGAGATGCCGTCCACCTTGCCTTTTTTTAACGCGCGATAACCGCCCCGTTCAAAGATTTCGGTGCGGGCTTGCGTGGTGGTAAGGCGTTCGTCCTGCCAGACAACTTTCACGCCGAAACGTCCGTTCAGTCGGTTACCGAATTTTCGCGCCCGCCGGGTGAGTTCCTGTTCCGTGCCGTCCATATTCAGCGGCAAACCGACGACCACCATATCGGGTTGCCATTCCTTTAAACATTTTTCTACGTCCGCCCAGTTCGGAATGCCGTCTTGCGCCTTAAACGCAGGCAAAGACTGCGCTGTGCCGGTCACACTTTGTCCGACGGCGCAACCGATACTTTTAGTGCCGAAATCAAAGGCGATAATCGTCATGCCCATTACGCCCGTCCCGCTTTACTCGCCAGATTATAGCTTTCAAAACCCAACAATTTCTGGGCGGCAAGCCAGCGTTCTTCATACGGCGTCTCAAAAAGAACGCCTTCGTCCGCCGGCACGACCAACCAATCGTTTCGGCTGATTTCCTGCTCCAGCTGACCGGGCACCCAAGCCGCACAACCCAATGCGACCAGATATTTTTCCGGCGAATCGGTCGTGCCGAAAGTTTCGATAATATCGGCGGAAGTGGTCAAACTCAGCTGATCTGTAATTCGATAACTGTGTTGCAGCGGCTTACGGACGGGCGTGTGCAGAATAAAGCCGCGCTCCACATTCACAGGCCCGCCGGCCAGCACCACTTCGTTCGGTAAAGTGCGGTCGATTTTCATCATGAAATTGACTTTCGCCACTAATTCCGTAATCGACAAATCCGTCGGTTGATTAATCACCAAACCCATGGTGCCTTGCTCCGTGTGCTCGCAAATATAAATCACCGCACGAAAAAAATAATCGTCCTCCAGATTCGGCATCGCCACCAAGAGTTGGTTTTGCAGATTCATTTTTATTGGTTGTTTATCGTTCATTGTTACTTCGTTATTCGTTTCAATATTACAAATCGCCGAAACAAATCTGCAAAGCGGTAATTGCCGTCAAGGCGGCGGTTTCCGTTCGCAGAATTCGTTTGCCGAGCAAAATTTCCGTAAAGCCCTGTTGTTCCGTCTGCGCAATTTCCTGCGGCGATAACCCGCCTTCCGAACCGATCAGCAGGCGAACGCCTTCAGCGGGAATGGCCGGTAATGTCTTAATAGAATATTGGGCGCGCGGATGTAAATTCAACTTTAACGCGCCGTCATTTTCCGCGCACCAGTCCTGCAGTTTCATCACCGGACGAATTTCCGGGATCACGTTGCGCCCGCATTGTTCGCAGGCGGAAACGGTAATTTTCCGCCATTGCTGGAGCTTTTTCTCCAGCCGCTCGCCCTCTAATTTGACGCCGCAGCGCTCGGACCACAACGGCGTAATCACTTTTACCCCCAACTCCACCGACTTTTGGATCGTAAATTCCATCCGATCGCCGCGGGAAATCACTTGCCCCAAATGAATCGCCAACGGACTTTCGCGATCGTCCGAAATACGCTCCCGAATGGTTACGGTCACCGTTTTTTTGTTTGCCTGAGAAATCACGGCGGGATAAATATGATTGGACCCGTCAAACAGCTCGATGACTTCGCCCGCCTGCATGCGCAGCACGCGCCCCACGTGATTCGCCGCCTCTTCGGTTAAGCGGCAGGACGATTGATTTAATAAGGATTCGGGATGATAAATTCGTGGAACTCGCATAATTTTTCCGGTAACAAAGTGAGAACGCCGTTTATTTTTCATAAACGGACCTAATGATTAATGATAAAGGAAAGTGCGGTCAAAATCTTTAAAATTTTTGACCGCACTTGAGGCGACCGATGCGATTAAGCGCGCGGTTTTGCGACGGAATTTCTGGCGATGATATGCGGTTTCAGCAATAAAGTGCGGTGATTTTTTTGCGGATTTTTAATCCGTTCGAGCAGCGTTTCCACGGCGATTTTGCCCAGCTCCGCTTTGGGCTGGTGAACGGTTGTGAGCGGCGGCGAGAGATATCGGGCGAGCGTGATGTCGTCGTAGCCGATAACGGAAATATCCTCCGGAATGCGCAAACCGTGCTTCCAGGCGGCTTGATAAACGCCGATGGCAATGGTGTCGCTGCAAGCGAAAACGGCGGTCGGGCGCCGGGATTGCGCCAGTAATTTCTCCATGCCCGCGATACCGCCGTCAAAATCGAACTGACTTTCCACAATCCAGTCCGGATTTATCGCTAAGCCGTTTTCCCGCAAGGCTTTTTGGTAACCGTTCAGGCGGTTCAGTGCCAACGGTTTTTGCAAATTTCCGGTGATAATGCCGATGTGGCGATGGCCTTGCTCAATCAGCATGTTGGTGGCGAGATAACCGCCCAGCTCCGAATCTTCGAAAATTTTGTCTGCGCTGAGATTCGGCCACCAATCCATAATCACGGTGGGCACATTGAGCCGTAACCTTTCGTTTTGCTGCAAATGGGTTTCCGTACACATCAGCAGCAATCCGTCCACCTGTTTTTGAAGCAGCGTCTGCAGACTTTTGTGCAGACGTTCGCTGTCGCCGTCGGTATTGCACAGAATCAAATTATAGTTATTCCGGCTGCAATAACGTTCCACCGCCGCCACCACTTCGGCGAAAAACGGGTTATTGCTCGCCGTCACCAGCATGCCGATGGTTTGCGTCTGCTGCAGCTTAAAACTGCGCGCCAGCGCGGAAGGCTGATAATTCAGTTCACGTACAATGGCAAGAATTTTTTCGCGGATTTCATCGCTGACATAACGCGTATTGTTGATGACGTGCGAGACGGTTGAAGTGGAAACCTGCGCGCGTTTAGCGATATCCTTCATTGTTGCCATTGTGTTACTCCATAAAAAACGACGCGGGTTTACTTTAGCCTTGTTCCGCTAAAAACTGCAAAGTTTCCGCCCGGCTTGGAATGGACGGTTGCGCGCCTTCGCGAGTGACGCTGATCGCCGCCGCCGCGTGGGCGAAGATAATGGCGTCCGCCATGGTTTTGCCGTCTAACAGCGCGGTTAAAAAGGCGCCGTTAAAGGTATCGCCGGCGGCGGTGGTGTCCACCGCTTGCACCCGGAAGCCGGCAACAATGCCGCCTTTTCCTTGCCGACTGAAATAAACGCCTTTGGAACCGAGCGTGATCAGCACCGTTTCAATGCCTTTGTCATGAAAAACTTGCGCAGATTTGACCGCACTTTGTTCGTCCGTGACTTTAACCCCGGTTAAGATTTCCGCCTCCGTTTCGTTCGGCGTGATGATGTCGACATTCGCCAGCAATTCGTCCGGCAATGCCCGCGCAGGCGCCGGATTCAACACCACGTTGACGCCGTGTTTTTTCGCTAGTGAGGCGGCGTTCATAATCGCCGGCAACGGCGTTTCCAGCTGCATCAGCAAATAATCCGCCGACGCAATTTCCTCCGCAAACCGCTGCGTTACCGCTTCATTCAGATGAGCGTTGGCGCCCGCCGAAATCACAATGCTGTTTTCGCCCGTTGCGGCAACCTGAATCATGGCAACACCCGTGGTTTCGCCTTTCACTTCCACAATCGGCGCGACATTAATTCCGTCCTCCGCAAACGCCTGTTTCATGGCGCGACCGATACCGTCTTCGCCGATACAGCCGATAAAGCTCACCGTCATCCGGGATTTATCGCATAACCGCGCGGCCGCCACCGCCTGATTCGCCCCCTTGCCGCCGTAGGCGATGTGATAATGAGAGCCGGTCAAAGTTTCTCCGGGCTTGGCAAAATAAGGAACGGAAATCACATGATCCGCGTTAATACTGCCCAAAACCGTGAGTTTTTTCATCATTTAATCCTTAAAAGTGCGGTCAAAAAAGCGGACGTTTTTTTGTCCGCCGTATGAATATTATTCAGTTACCACTTTTAATGCAACCGGGATTTTCGCTTCCACTTTTTCCCCTTTCAGGATTTTATCGGCGGTTTCAACGCCCAGGCTACCAATCAATTCGGGTTGTTGCGCCACTGTGGCTGCTAATTTGCCACTTTTAACCGCTTTGACACCGTCTTCCGTGCCGTCAAACCCTACGACCAACACTTTTTTACCTGCCGCTCCGATAGCGCGTAGCGCGCCTAATGCCATTTCGTCATTTTGAGCGAAAATCGCTTGTACCGCGCCCTTGCTGGCCAACAGATTTTCCGTGACATTCAGGCCTTTGGTGCGATCAAAATCCGCAGGTTGGCTCGCCAAAACGTCAAATTTATGCTCTTTAATCGCCTGTTTAAAACCTTCGCCTCGTTCACGGGCGGCAGAGGTACCGGCCAAACCTTCCAGCTGAATTACTTTTGCGCCGTTACCTAATTTTTGGGCAATGAAATCCCCCGCCATTTTCCCGCCGGCAATATTGTCGGACGCAATATGACTGACCACTTCACCTTTCGCGGCACCGCGGTCTAATGTGATCACCGGAATTTTGTTACGGTTAGCAATCGCCACCGCATTGCTGACTGCCGTGCTGTCGGTCGGGTTGATCAATAACACTTTAGCGCCGCGTACGGTTAAATCTTCCACGTTGGAAAGCTCTTTAGACGGGTCGTTCTGGCTGTCCAATACGATTAACTTATAACCGAGTTCATCGGCTTTTTTCTGAGCGCCGTCTCTTAATGACACGAAAAACGGGTTATCTAAGGTGGAGACGGTTAATGCAATGGTTTCCTGTGCCAACGCCGAACCGCTGACGGCGAAAGCCAAGACAAAAGATGAAGCTATCGTTGTAAGTTTTTTCATAGGATTCTCCTTTGAGTAACAAATTACGCTTTTTTACTGCCTAAATAATTATCCGCAAGCACCGCGATTAAAATGACGAGTGCTTTGGCAATCATTTGGTAATAAGATGAAATATCTAATAAATTCAGTGCGTTATTTAAAAACCCGATAATCAACGCACCGATTAATGTGCCCATCACGCGACCTTTACCGCCCATAAGGCTGGTTCCGCCCACTACAACCGCAGCAATGGCATCCAACTCGTAAGACACGCCGGCGGTCGGTTGCGCCGAAGAAAGACGCGAGGTGACGATTAATCCGGCGAGAGCGGATAAGAAACCGCTGACGGCAAACACAAACACTTTGATTTTATCCACATTAATGCCGGAAAGCCGAGTAGCGGCTTCGTTACCGCCTAAGGCGTAAATATAACGACCGATACGGGTATGTTTTAAAACGTACCATGCGACGGCAAACACCAGTGCCATTAGCCAAATCGGGACAGGAATGCCGAATAAATATCCCGTTCCCAAATAAGAAAAGCGGTCTGCCACCTCGGAAAAACCGGTGCTAATCGGACGTCCGTCGGTGTACACCATGGTGACGCCGCGTAATAATGTCATCGTCACCAAAGTAGCGATAAACGCTTGCACTTTCCCTTTGGCTACAATGATACCGCTGATGCCGCCAAGCAGGGTTCCGATCAGCAATACTGCAGGAATTACCAACAATATCGGGAGTTCATTACCTACCAACGAAGCGGCGATAGCACCGGTTAACGCTAATACGGAACCCACGGATAAATCGATGCCGGCAATCAAAATGACAAAAGTCATACCGACAGCAATAATCGCATTCACCGAAGTCTGGCGTAAAATATTGAGAATATTATCTACCGTGAAGAAGTCGGGATTAATGGCCGAAACAATTCCGATCAAAACCAATAATGCTACGATAGATCGTTGTTCTAACAGAAATTTTCCTAATTTAAATGAATTTTGGGTATGCATAAAAACGTCCTAATTTTTGACCGCACTTTTACCGATTGCCGCCGCCAATAATTTTTCCTGCGTGGCTTCCGTACGGGAAAACTCACCGCTAATTCGCCCTTCCCGCATCACTAGAATGCGATCGGACATCCCTAACACTTCCGGCATTTCGGAAGACACAATGATGATGCTTAAACCGTCCTGTTTAAATTTATTGATCAACTGATAAATTTCTTTCTTGGCGCTCACATCCACTCCGCGGGTCGGTTCATCCAGAATCAACACGTTCGGGCGGGTCATCAGACCTTTTGCAATCGCCACTTTTTGCTGATTACCGCCGGACAGTAAACCGATTTGCTGATCCCGACTCGGCGTTTTGATGTTAAACATCAAAATAAAATCATCCACCGCCAGCTGTTCCGAATCATGACGAATCCGCCACATTTCGGAAAAATGATCCAATGCCGTGAGAGACATATTTTCTTTCACCGACATGCCTAAAATTAAGCCGTCGCCTTTGCGGTCTTCGGAAATATACACAATGCCGTTGTCTAATCCGTCTTGCGGGCAAGTATTTGAAATCTCTCGATTATTTAACCGCACTTCGCCGCTTTCTTTCGGTAGGGCGCCGTATAACACTTTCATTAATTCCGTGCGGCCGGCGCCCATCAACCCCGAAATACCGAGGATTTCCCCGCTGCGCAACCGAAAACTGACGTCATGCACGCCGCTGCCGGTTAAGTTTTTCACTTCTAAGCGAATATCGCCCTGCGGCACATCCACATGTGGATATTGTTCATCCAAACGACGGCCGACCATCATTTCAATCAGACGATCTTCGGTTAAATCGGATACGGCGGATTCGCCGATAAATTGCCCGTCACGTAAAACCGTCACGTCATCGCAAATTTCGAAAATTTCTTTAATGCGGTGAGAAATATAAACAATGCCGCGTTTTTCCGCTTTCAATTCGCGAATCACCCTAAACAGCGCATCCGTTTCCTTGTCCGTTAAGGCATCCGTCGGTTCATCCATAATGATAATTTTACTTTCGAAACTCAGCGCTTTGGCGATTTCCACCATTTGCTGTTCACCGATGGAAAGCTCGGAACATAATTGATGACTGCTGTGCGGCACATTCAGACGCGCTAGCAATTTGTCCGCTTCGTTGTACATTTTTTTCCAATCGACGGCACCCCACGGCGTAGTAAATTCACGGCCTAAGAAAATATTTTCCGCAACGGTCAGATTGCCGACTAAATTCAATTCCTGATGAATAATACTTATGCCCGCTTCTTGTGAATCTTTCGGCCCTTTAAACGCTACCGATTTACCGAGATATTCGATGGTACCGGCATCTTTGCTGTAAATGCCCGTTAACACTTTCATCAGGGTGGATTTTCCCGCGCCGTTTTCACCCATTAACGCCATTGCGCGTCCGGCATATACGGACAAACAGGCGTTACTTAACGCTTTTACACCTGGAAAAGATTTATCTATCCCTTTGATTTTCAATAAAGTTTCATATTCCATACCGCTACCCTAAAATGGTACGCCAGAAACCAGAATAATGTTGGCATAAGGAGAACATTCGCCGGTTCGCACAATGCCTTTGCTGTCGTGAGTCAGTTGCTTAAATGCTTTATGCGAAACGTATTCCACCGGAATTTGATTACCTTGTTCCACCGCCAACTGCGATAAATGCGCTAAAAGTGCGGTCAAAATTTCGGGACTTTTTTCTTTAATCTCAGCCGCTAAAATAGCGCGTTCCACAAACATTTCGCTGGTCACCGCATAAAGCGTTTCTAAAAAACCGGGAACGCCTTTCGTTAAGGCTAAATCAATCCGATTGGCGGAATCGTAAATCGGCAATCCCGCATCGCATACGGTTAAGGTTTCCGTATGACCGAGAGTCGCAACGGTATAAGAAAGTTGCGCATTTAAAATCGTTGTTTTTTTCATTTTTTCCGCCGTTTTATATTAAGTTAGGTTATCGAAACGTTTTGATAACATAAAGATAGAGAAATTCAACGGAAAAGCAAAATGGTTTTGTTCAAATTTGTGAGCCGGATCACGAAAAAAATGTTCCTGCTATTTCGCTAAGATTCTTGTAAAAGTGCGGGCAAAAATCTGTTAGAATATTGGTACTTTTGAGATGGGGCGGATTGACGTTTAAAACGTGGCGATTGAGACTTTTCAGCGGGGCTTTGTGCTGCATCGCAAACCTTACGGCGAAACCAGTTTGTTGATTGATCTGTTTACGGAAGAAACGGGGCGATTGACCGTTCTCGCGAAAGGCGCGCGGGCGAAACGTTCGCCCTGGAAAGGCGTGTTGCAACCCTTTACGCCGTTATTATTGCGCTGGACGGGAAAAGGCGCGCTGAAAACGCTGACCAAAGCCGAACCCGCCGCTATCGCGCTGCCGTTGCAACAAACGGCGTTATTCAGCGGTTTTTACGTAAACGAACTGCTCTGCCGCGTGATGGAACCCGAAACGCCGAACGGCGAGTTATTTCAGAATTATCTGCACTGTTTAACCCGTCTGGCTTCGGAAATCACTGTGGAACCGGCTTTGCGCACCTTTGAATTCCAGTTGCTGACCATGTTGGGCTACGGCGTGGATTTCACTCATTGCGCCGGTTCGGGCGAACCGGTGGACGAAGCGATGACCTATCGTTACCGCGAAGAAAAAGGCTTCTCGGCATCGCTGATTAAAGATAACGCCACCTTTTACGGGCGGGATTTGTTGGCGTTTGACGCGCGGGATTTTCGCGATCCCGCGGTGCGTTCGGCGGCAAAACGCTTCACCCGTCTGGCGCTGAAGCCTTATTTGGGCAATAAGCCGCTGAAAAGCCGGGAATTATTCACTCAGAACATTTTATTTTTGAAATAACCGTTGTATCCATGGCATTGTTTTACACTCCGCAAAAATCCGCGAAAAAACCACCGCACTTTCAGGTGCTCACCGCCGATATTGTCGATTTAGATTATCAGGGCTTAGGCGTGGCGAAAATTCAGGGCAAAACCTGGTTTATCGACAATGCGCTGCCGTCGGAAACCGTTCAATTTCGCGTAACGGAAGATAAACGCCAGTACGGATTCGGCGTCACCCAAAATATTCTGCGAGCCAGCGCGGTTCGTCAAACGCCGAAATGTCGGTTCTTCGGTCAATGCGGCGGTTGCCAGAGCCAGCATGTTCCGCCGGATATGCAAAGGGAAACGAAACAGCAGGTGCTGTTTCAACGCTTACAAAAGCTGCAAAACGATATCGAGTTTATGCCGATGATCACAGGCGAACCCTGGCAATATCGACGCCGCGTCCGTCTAAGTATGTTATTCAATGAGAAAACCCGCCGGTTGGAAACCGGATTTCGTCGCAAAGGTTCGTCGCAAATTATGGCCATTGACCGTTGCGAAGTGATTGAGCCGGCATTGAATAATTTACTGCCGGATTTGACCGCACTTTTCGTCCGCTTCAGTCAGCCGAAATCGCTGGGTCATGCGGAGTTGGTTGCTGCGGATAACGGCGTCGCCCTGTTGTTGCGGGTCACCAAAAATCTCACCGAATCCGACCGCACTTTACTACTCGATTTTGCCGAACAGCGCAGACTGAATCTGTTCGTTCAGGACAATCAGGCTGCCCGCTTGCTGCACGGCGAACCGCCTTATTATGAAATTCAAGGATTGCGCCTGCAGTTTGACATTCGCGATTTTATTCAGGTCAACGCGGAATTGAACCGGCAAATGGTGGCGACGGCATTGGATTGGTTGGCGTTAAAAGCGACGGATCGAGTGCTGGATTTATTCTGCGGCATGGGCAATTTTACCTTGCCGCTTAGCCGTTTGGTGAAAAGTGCGGTAGGAATTGAAGGCGTTTCGGCGATGGTGGAAAAGGCGGCAAAAAATGCCGAACAAAACCATTGTGAAAATGTCGAATTTTATCAAACGGATTTGGATTCGCCTTTTGCCGACAAGCCTTGGGCAAAGCGTCCGTTCGATAAGATTTTACTCGATCCGCCCCGCAGCGGTGCGGCATTTGCGTTATCGGCGCTAATCGGGTTACAGGCGGAAAAAATTCTGTATGTGTCCTGTAATCCGGCGACTTTGGTACGCGATGCGGAAAATCTGCTGCAAGCGGGATATCGCTTGAAACGCGTGGCGATGATCGATATGTTTCCTCACACAGGGCATTTGGAAAGTATTTCATTATTTGAAAAATAAAAGGAAAGGATATGGTTGCTGTTCGTGGTTCTCATCTGCTCAATCCCAAAGATTTTGTGATTGAAAACTGGTGTGCCGCCTTAGGGCTTTCGCCCGAAGTGGAAAACCTTCTGGTGCGGGCTTGGCGTTATTCCCAAACCAAAGCGCAGCAACTTTTCCTGAACAGCCACTGGTATTTGCGCGACGGTGTGGAAATGGTGGAAATTCTGCACAGTCTGAACATGGACGGCGATACGTTGCTGGCGGCGATGCTGTTTCCGATAGTCAATGCCAAAATTGTGAACGCGGAACAAATTAAAGAAGACTTCGGTAACAAAATCAGCAAGCTGGTCAAAGGCGTGATTGACATGAACTATATCCGTCAACTGGACGCGTTACAGTCTTCCGACAGCCTGCAAATCGACAATATCCGCCGCATGTTACTGGCTATGGTAGATGATTTCCGATGCGTTATTATTAAACTTGCCGAACGGATTACCTATCTTCGTGATGCCGACAAACGTTACAGCCGGGAAGAAAAAATCGCCGCCGCCAAAGAATGTACCAAAGTTTACGCGCCGTTAGCGAACCGCCTCGGTATCGGGCAACTCAAATGGGAACTGGAAGATTATTGTTTCCGCAATTTACAACCCGAACAATACCGTATTATCGCCCTTAAACTGAACGAACGCCGGCTCGACCGGGAACAATATATTCAGGATTTCGTGCAGGAACTTTCCGGCTATTTACGTGAAAATATCAGCAAAGTGGAAATTTACGGACGGCCGAAACACATCTACAGCATCTGGCGCAAAATGCAGAAAAAAAATCTGGATTTCAGCGGACTGTACGACATCCGCGCCGTCCGCATACTGGTGCAGAATCTGGAAGATTGTTATACCGCGCTGGGCATCGTGCACACGCATTTCAAACATTTACCGAACGAATTTGACGATTACATTGCCAACCCGAAACCGAACGGTTACCAATCCATTCACACCGTCGTATTGGGTAAAGGCGACAAACCGATCGAAGTGCAGATTCGCACGGAAAAAATGCACGCCGATGCCGAACTCGGAGTCGCCGCTCACTGGAAATACAAAGAAGGCACCACGGGCTCCATGTCCGCTTACGAAGAGAAAATCACTTGGTTGCGTAAATTGTTGGCATGGCAGGCGGATATTGCCGACAGTGGCGGCATCGTGGGCGAAATGCGTACCCAAATCTTCGACGATCGGGTTTATGTGTTCACGCCGAAGGGCGAAGTGGTGGATTTACCGGCAGGTTCTACCCCGCTGGATTTCGCTTACGCCATTCACAGTGACGTGGGACATTGTTGCATCGGAGCAAAAGTGGCGGGGCGGATCGTGCCTTTCACTTATCAGCTGCAAATGGGCGACCAAATCGACATTTTAACCCAAAAGACACCGAATCCGAGCCGGGACTGGCTAAATCCGAATCTGGGCTTTACCCATACCCAAAAAGCGCGGTCAAAAATCGCGGCGTTTTTCAAAAAACTGGATCGTGACAAAAATATTCCACTCGGCAAAGAACAGCTCGACGCCGAACTGGCCAAACAGGGTTTCACTTTGAAACAAGTGGAACAGCTGGGACTGCCGCGATACAACCTGAAATCGATGGATGATTTGTATAACGGTATCGGCGGCGGCGATATTAAGCTGAATCAACTGATCAACTTTCTGCAAAACAAGCTGGTGAAACCGAGCGCCGAAGAGGCGGATGCCGAAGTTTTGCGCCATGTTACGCAAAAAAGCGTAGTGAATGCCCAGCAAAAAGCGGATAAAAAAGGCTATGTCGTAGTGGAAGGCGTGGGCAATTTAATGCACCACATGGCGCGTTGTTGCCAGCCGATTCCGGGCGATGAAATCGTCGGCTACGTCACCGTAGGGCGGGGCATTTCCATTCACCGGGCGGACTGCGAACAGCTGGCGGAGCTGTCCGCCGCCCATCCGGAACGGGTGGTGGAAACCAGTTGGGGCGATCAGGATCACCAGAACGGCTATCACGTCAGCATCCGGGTGGTGGCCACCGATCGCAACGGCTTGCTGCGCGATATCACCACCGTGCTCGCCAATGAGAAAATCAGCGTGACGGGCGTGTCCAGCCGGGCGGACAATAAACGCCAGATTGCCACGATTGATTTGGAAATTGAGTTGACGAACGTGCAAATGCTGAGCAAAATCACTACACGTCTTGCTTCTCTTGAAGACGTGATTGACGTCAAACGATTATAACGCTGCGGCATTCGGACATGCCGCAAAACCGGGATTTTAATTTTATGTATGACAAAACGACAGGCTTAACTCACCTGATTAATTCGACCAAATATTCATTGCAAGGGCTGAAAAGTGCGGTCAAAAATGAAGCGGCTTTTCGCCATGAACTGCTGCTCGGTATCGTGGTTATCCCCCTTGCTTTTTGGCTGGCCGATGACAAAATCGAGCTGGTACTGATGCTCGCTTCTTATTTAATTGTGCTGATTACGGAATTGCTCAATAGCGCCGTGGAATGCGTGGTGGACCGCATCGGTACCGAGCACCACGAATTGTCCGGTCGCGCAAAGGATCAAGGTTCCGCCGCCGTCTTTGTGGCGTTGGTGAATTTTGTTGTCACTTGGTTCGTTTTATTAACGTTTTAACAGGACGCCTTATGAAAAAATTACTGCCCTTTTCAATTTTATGCGCATTACTGACCGGCTGCGGGGTAAAAGGTCCGCTTTATCTGCCGGCGAATGATCAGCCTGAACAAGACGTACAGAAACAGGCGCAGCCGCAAGTACAAGAACAAGCCCAACAAAAATAGGATTTCAGCATGGATTTCTTCCACTATAAAAATGATAAACTTTACGCCGAAGATTGCGCAATTACCCGCCTGGCGGAAGAATTCGGCACGCCGCTTTACGTTTATTCCAAAGCCACCCTGGAACGTCATTGGCATGCTTTTGACAATGCGTTCGGCGATTATCCTCATTTAATCTGTTTTGCCGTGAAATCCAATTCGAATATCGCGGTTTTACAAACTATGGCGCGTTTAGGATCGGGTTTTGATATTGTCTCGCAAGGCGAGTTAGAGCGCGTTCTGACGGCGGGCGGCGAACCGGGCAAAGTGGTGTTTTCCGGCGTCGCAAAAACCGTGGACGAAATCGCCCGCGCTTTGGAAGTCGGCATTCGTTGTTTTAACGTAGAAAGTATTGCGGAACTGTATCGAATTAACGAAGTCGCCGGCAAACTCAGCAAAATCGCGCCGATTTCGTTGCGCGTCAACCCTGATGTGGACGCCCATACCCATCCTTATATTTCCACCGGATTAAAAGAAAACAAATTCGGCGTAAGTGTGGATCAGGCGCGCGAAGTGTATCGCCTGGCGGCTAAATTGCCTCATATTGTCGTTACCGGCATGGATTGCCATATCGGCTCTCAATTAACGGAATTACAACCGTTTTTAGATACGACGGATCGTCTTTTGGTCTTAATCGAACAGCTTAAACAAGACGGTATCTCCTTAAAACACCTGGATTTAGGCGGCGGTTTAGGCGTGACTTACAGCGATGAAACGGCGCCTCATCCTACCGACTACGTAAAAGCGTTACTGGAAAAATTACAGGATTACAATCTTGAGATTATCCTTGAACCCGGTCGCGCCATTTCCGCCAATTCCGGCGTGTTGGTGACCAAAGTGGAATATATCAAAACCAACGAAGCCCGTAATTTCGCCATTGTTGACGCCGGCATGAACGACATGATTCGCCCGGCGTTATACCAGGCTTACATGAATATCGTCGAAGTCGACCGCACTTTACCGCGTGAAAAAGCGGTTTATGACGTAGTAGGCCCAATCTGCGAAACTTCGGATTTCTTAGGGAAAAAACGGGAATTGGCCATTGCCGCCGGCGATTATCTGGTGCAACGTTCCGCCGGAGCCTACGGCGCCAGCATGAGTTCAAACTACAATTCGCGTCCCCGCACCGCCGAAGTGATGGTTGACGGCGACAAAGCGTTCTTAATTCGTCGCCGCGAAAGCTACGAAAATCTTTGGCAACTTGAAAATCTTTTGCCGTAATAAGGAGTTATCATGAAATTATATTATTTGAAAGGCGCCTGTTCGCTGGTTCCGCATATCGCATTGGAATGGATCGGCAAACCCTTTGAGGCGGTGGAAGTCAGCCGTGAACAAATTAAATCGCCGGAATATTTGGCGCTTAACCCGCAAGGTGCCGTGCCGTTATTACAGGACGGTGATTTTGTGCTGTCACAAAATATCGCGATTCTGAGCTATTTGGACGATCTCTATCCTGAAGCGAAATTATTCGGCAGCACTACGGTGCAAGATAAAGCCAAGGCCATGAAATGGCTGGCATTTTGTAACGCCGATTTGCACAAAGCTTTTGTGCCGGTTTTTCGTCCACCGGTTTATGCGCAGGGAAATGAGGAATTATTGAAACAGGTTCGCCAAACCGCCGGACAACAAATTCTGAATTTATTAGCGATTGCGGACGATTGCCTGGGTAAACAGATTTTCTTAGGCGAACGCATTTCTGTGGCGGATGCGTATCTTTACGTCGAACTGCGCTGGTGCAACGCATTGGGCTTGGATTACAGTCACTTACGGCACCTAGACGCCTTCTATCGACGGGTCGGCGAAAATGCCGGCGTGCAAGCCGCCTTAAAAGCGCAGGGTTTATCAGCTTAAACGGTTAAAAAAACTCGCTCAAAATCGACCGCACTTTGACGGTTTGAAAGTGCGGCCTGCTGGGATATCACGGAGAAAAAACCCGATTTGATGACCAATCCGCGCTTTTATCCCGGCTAACACGGCATTACTGACCGTAATAGGCGTTTTTGCCGTGTTTGCGCAGATAATGTTTATCGAGCAATTCCTGTTGCATAGGTTGAACATTCGGGCGGATTAATTTGCTGAATGCGTTCATATAGGCGATTTCTTCCAATACCACCGAATTATGTACGGCGTTAAAGCCGTCTTTGCCCCACACGAACGGACCGTGAGAATGGACTAACACCGCCGGAATATCCGTCGGGTTAATGCCGCGTTTACGGAAAGTTTCCACGATCACTTTTCCCGTTTCCAATTCGTATTCGCCGGCAATTTCTTCCGGCGTCATTTTACGGGTGCAGGGAATGGCGCCGTAGAAATAATCGCCGTGAGTAGTTCCTAACGCAATCAGATCCTCGCCCGCTTGCGCCCAGGCGGTAGCATGGCGGGAATGGGTATGCACGATACCGCCGATTTCAGGGAACTGACGATAAAGTTCCAGATGCGTCGCCGTATCGGATGACGGCTTTTTATCGCCCCACACGTGATTACCGGCTAAATCCACAATCACGATATCGTCTGCGTTCATCACATCGTAATCCACGCCTGAAGGTTTAATTGCGACCAACCCTTTTTCGCGGTCAATTTCACTGACATTACCCCAGGTAAAGGTAATTAATTTGTGTTTTGGCAATTCAAGATTGGCTTGTAGCACACGTTCTCTTAACTCTTTTAACATTGGAAACCACCTTCTTTCATTTTTTGTTCAATCCAGCGACGAGCGTTAATAATTTCGGCAATCGGCTCGTCCGATTTTTCCGTCCACATTTCGATTAAAAACGCACCGCGATAATTCAATTTGTACAAAATCCGGAATACGTTTACAAAATCCACACAACCTTCGCCGAAAGGCACGTCGCGGAATTGTCCTTTGCAGGTTTCCGTCACTTTGTAGGTGTCTTTTAAATGGATTTTGGAAATTTTATCGATGCCAAGGGTCAATTCTTCCTCCACATTGTCATTCCAGGCGGACAGATTACCCACATCCGGATAAACCGTAAACCACGGCGATTTTATGATTTCATCCCATTTTTTCCAGCGGGAAATCGAACTCATAAATTCGGTATCCATAATTTCCACCGCCAAGGTCACTTCATTGGCGGCCGCTAATGCCGTCGCCCATTCCATTCCCTCCTGAAAGCGTTTTAACGTGCCTTCGTCCTGTTCTTCGTAATAGACGTCGTAACCCGCAAGTTGGATTGTCCGAATACCTAAATCCACCGCCAGCCGGATGGCTTTTTCCATAATCTCGTAAGCTTTTTGGCGGATCGCTTCGTCATGACTGCCGAACGGAAAACGGCGATGTCCGGATAAACACATGGAAGGAATTGTCACGCCGGTTTTAATGATTGCGGACACTAACTCGATACGTTGTTCCGCTGTCCAGTCTAAACGGGCGAGCCGCTCATCGGTTTCATCAATTGAAATTTCGACGAAATCAAAACCGCAGGCTTTGGCGATAGATAAACGATCCTGCCAGCTGATTCCTTTGGGTAAGGCTTTTTCATAAATACCTAATTTATGTTTTCTCATCGGCATCTCCTGTTTTATCCGATTTTTTAAATATTACGCCAGAATCACTTCCAGTCCTCTGTCTTTTAATGCTTTAATGATTGTTGGATCCGCTTCTTTACCGGTAATCAATATGTCGATATTTTTCAATTCGTTAAATAGCATTCCCACTTGTTTACCGAGCTTCGAACTGTCCAGTAATACAACATATTTGTTGGCCTTCGACGACATTTGCCGTTCGGAATTGGCAATAATCATATCCGTTTTATACAATCCTTCCGCGGTAAAGCCTTTTCCGCTGGTAAACATAATATTGGCGGCATAAATCGCTTCATTCTGATTATTTAAAGACAGCATCACCTGCTTATCCTTATTGTACTGACCGCCGATAATCACGATGTCGTCATGATCATGCTGAATGAGATAATTCGCCAACGGAAGATAATTGGTAATAATCTGTAATTTCCGCCCGCACAAATAGCCGCCCAACACTTGCATGGTCGAACCGCAGGTCAGCACCACACTTTCGCCGTCCCGACACAAGCGGCCGGCGGCTTGCGCAATTCGCCGTTTTTCCTCCAGATTATGGATATTACGAACTTGTTCCAACTCAATACCGGTGCTGATCTTTTCCGCTCCGTTCCTGACTTTGACTAATTTACCGAGCGAATTTAATTTATTGATATCGCGACGGGCTGTCGCAGGAGAAACGCCTAAGAGTTGAATAATTTCCGTTGTTGAAAGGACCGTTTTTTCGTCTAATAGATTTAATAGCTGCTTGTGACGATAATTTTCGTTCATTATTATATTTCCTAATTTTTGTAATCATTTTAAATCATAATGAACAGGAAAAGCCACCTTTAGCGCGTAAAAGTGGCTTTATTATCAATCTTACAGAATGGATTTAAACGGAACGTTCGGTTCTTGTTCGAAGCAATCGTCAAAACCGCGCGGATGATGGTATTCCACTAAATCTTTATCGCGCGGATACACATATTTACCGCCCACCTCCCAGATAAACGGATGGAATTGATATTGCAGGCGATCTTTACGCATCCGGTAAAGCGCAAGAATTTCATCGGTGCTGGCGGTAAAGTTTGTCCAGATATCGTGATGAACCGGAATCACCACTTTCGCCCGCAAGCATTCCGCCATACGCAGAATATCTATAGACGTCATTTTATCCTGAATACCCAACGGATTTTCACCGTAACTGCCTAACGCCACATCGATATCGTAATCTTTACCGTGTTTCGCATAATAAATCGAATAATGAGAATCCCCGGAATGATAAATATTGCCGCCCGGCGTTTTAATCAGATAATTAACGGCTTTCAGTCCCATTTCTTCATCGCTCGGACAAATACCGTTCAATTCACCGCCGTTCTCTTCCGCGCCGCGTGCCGGTAACGTCACCAGACAGGTACGGTCAAAGGAATCTAACGCCACCAGTTCAAGATCTTTAATTTTCACGCTGTCGCCGGGTTTCACCACCACACAGCGTTCTTCCGGCACACCCCATTTTTTCCACATATCCACGCAATACTGCGGACCGATAAACTTAACGTGATTTAACGCCGGATTTTGAATCACCGCCGCCGCCACATTCACGTCGATATGGTCGTTGTGATAATGGGTTGCCACAATAGCGTCCACTTTATTAATCGCGAACGGATCCAGCACGCTGACGGAATTACGCAAATTCGGTTGCAATTTACGCACGCCCGCCATATTTGCCATTTGGTGACCGCGCACCATATCTTTTACTTTTTTGGTCGCTTTACCCCGACCGCACCATAAATCGATACATAAATTGGCGTCGCCCGGCGTTTTCACCCACAAACCGACGCAACCTAACCACCACATTGCCACATTATTAGCAGGCACTTCTTCCTGTTCGATTTCTTCATTAAGCCAGGTTCCCCATTCCGGAAAGGTCGAAAGAATCCAGCTTTCTCGGGTAATTTCATTTACTTTACTCATATTACGCTCCTCTATAGCGGACAGAATGATAATAACTCAATCACAAATAATCATAAACAATCATAAAAATTTGTAAAACATTTTTTTATATTTTTGTGATGAAGATCTCATTTTTAACAAAACTCATCGCTTAAATAGCCATATTTCCAGACAAATCATCCTGTTTTTGATTGGAAAGAATAGAAATACGAAAAAGTGCGGTCAAATTTTTGATGATTTTTTCTGACAAAATAAATTGTGATCTCGCTCACAAATTATCAAAAATAATCTTTCATAATTAAATTTGAAGGTCTATCATGCATTCCGGTAGATAATGTCAGCCGTAAAAAATCGTGCATTAACTACATCGTTCTCATCATCTATAGGAGAATTACTATGGAAATCTTTATGTGGATCAACGAACAGATCCTGTCAAAGGCCCCTTTATTGCTGGGTATCGTCGCCTGTATAGGGTACATTCTGTTAAGAAAAGATGCCGCAACCGTAATCAAAGGAACCATTAAAACCATCGTCGGTTTCATGCTTGTACAGGTCGGTGCCGCCACCTTGGTTCAGGGTTTCAAACCCATTATCGACAATCTGGCGAAATTCCACGGTTTGACTGGTGCGGTGATCGATCCATACACCAGTATGCAGGCGACCATTCAAACCATGGGTGAAAATTACGCCTGGGTCGGTTACGCCGTGTTACTTGCGCTGGCTATTAATATTCTGTTGGTGGTATTCAGACGCTTTACCGGTATCCGCACTATTATGCTGACCGGCCATATTATGTTCCAGCAGGCGGGTTTAGTGGCGGTGTTCTATATGATTATCGGCGCGTCCATGTGGGAAACCGTGATTTACACCGCCGTAATTATGGCCTTATATTGGGGCATATCGTCCAATATCATGTATAAAGCCACGCAATCCGTTACCGGCGGCGCCGGCTTTTCCATCGGTCACCAACAGCAGGTTGCATCCTGGATCGCGACAAAAATCGCCCCTAAATTAGGTGATAAAAAAGACAACGTAGACCACATGGATTTACCGAAATGGTTACATATTTTCCACGACAGCATTTCCGCCACCGCGATCGTGATGTCCGTGTTCTTCGGCATTATTTTGCTTTCTTTCGGGCTGGAAAATCTGCAGTCCATGGCGGGAAAAACACACTGGACCATCTATATTCTTGAAACCGGTTTGAAATTCGCCGTTGCTATTCAGATTATCGTCATGGGCGTACGGATGTTCGTGGCGGAATTATCCGAAGCCTTCAAAGGGATTTCCGAACGCGTGATCCCCAATGCTGTGTTAGCCATTGACTGTGCGGCGATTTACGCTTTCTCGCCAAACGCCATGGTATTCGGCTTTATGTGGGGCGCCATCGGTCAGTTCGTTGCGGTCGGTATCTTATTGGCGGTAGGTGCGCCGATTCTGATTATTCCGGGCTTTATCCCGATGTTCTTCTCTAACGCCACCATCGGCGTGTTCTCCAATCATTTCGGCGGTTGGAAAGCGGTCATGAAAATCTGTTTCGTCATGGGAATTATCGAAGTACTGGGTTCCGCCTGGGTCATTCAATTATTAGCCAGCCAGGGCGCCACTTTCAACGGCTGGATGGGCATGGCGGACTGGGCGTTATTATTCCCGCCGATCTTACAGGGCATCGTGAGCATCCCGTTCTTTTTCTTCATTCTGCTTGCCTTATCTCTGGTTTATATGTATTTTGCCTCTAAAAGATTACGCGCCGATGAAGCGGCCGCCGCTGCGGCGGGCAAAACCCTGGAACAAATGGACGGCTACGGTTTAGACGAAGAAACCGAAAGCGAAACGCAACCGATGCAAACGGAATCGGCAGCCGTACAAAGCGACGAACGCCCGATTCGGATTCTGGCGGTATGCGGTTCCGGTCAGGGTTCGTCCATGATGATGAAAATGAAAATTAAAGGCTATCTGGACAAACGCGGCATTCCAAACATTATGGATTCCTGCGCCGTCACCGATTACAAAGGCAAACTCAGTGAAATCGACATCATCGTCGCCTCACAACATTTGGCCGATGAGATTGACGTCGGCGAAGGCAAATCCGTGCTCGGCGTAAAAAATATGCTGAATCCGAATTCATTCGGCGACGAATTGGTCGAGCTGATTAAAAAACATACGGAACAATAACCATAAACCGTTCTTCCCCGGTTCTTCACCCGGGAAAGGACGGCCTCATTCCATAAACAGGAGGAATATAGCATGTTAAAAGAATCTCTCGTCGAAAATAACTCCATCAAACTCAATCAAACCGCCGCCGACTGGAAAGAAGCCATTAAAATCGGCACGGATTTACTGGTGGCGGCAGGCACCATCGAACCGCGTTATTACGATCACATTATCGACAATATTGAAAAAATGGGCCCTTACATCATTCTGGCGCCGGGCCTGGCCATGCCGCACGCCCGTCCGGAAGAAGGCGTCATCAAAACCTCCTTCGCGTTGGTCACGCTGAAAGAACCCGTCGCCTTCCAGGGCGAAGACGAACCGGTTTCCGTCTTTATCACGCTGGCGGGCAGCGATTCGGACAAACACATGGAAGGACTAATGGAAATCACCCAAACCCTGGATGATCCGGACAGCGAAAGCGGCGTTGATCTGGATAAAATTCTGCGTTGCCAAACCAAAGAAGACGTGTTGGCCGTGATTGACGCCGCATTAAGCGAATAAAAAAACGTCGTCATTTTTATTCGCAATCCTTTTAAGGATTGCCCCCAAAGGGCCGTTGGCAAAGCCAACGTTCAAAAAGCGATGCTTTTTGTGACCGCACTTTTAACCATTTCAAATCAGACAGAGGAAAACAAAATGAGCAAGCCATTACTCCAAATCGCATTAGATTCACTCACCCTGGAAAAAGCCGTCGCCGACGCCAAACAAGCGGAAAATTCGGTAGAAATCATTGAAGTGGGCACTATTCTCGCCTGTGCCGAAGGCATGAAAGCCGTTTCCGTTCTGCGCGCGCTGCATCCGAACCACATCATCGTGTGTGATTTAAAAACCACCGACGGCGGCGCCATTTTGGCCAAAATGGCTTTCGAAGCCGGCGCAGACTGGTTAACGGTTTCCGCCGCCGCCCACCCGGCGACCAAAGCGGCCTGTAAAAAAGTGGCGGACGAATTTAACGCCGCGCATCCGGATCTCAAAGTAAAAAAAGAAATTCAAATCGAAATCTACGGCAACTGGACATTAGATGACGCCAAAGACTGGGTGGCATTAGGCGTACAACAAGCGATTTACCATCGTTCCCGCGACGCCGAACTCGCCGGCAAAAGCTGGACGCCGGAAGATGTGGAATTAATGAAAAAACTCTCCGATTTAGGACTTCAGCTTTCCATCACCGGCGGCATTATTCCGCAGGATATTCATTTATTCAAAGAAATCAAAAACGCCAAAGCCTTCATTGCCGGTCGCGCGTTAGTGGGCGAAAAAGGCCGACAAACCGCCGAAGCCATTCGCGAACAGATAAATCAATATTGGGCATAATACCGGCTGTTACGGCACAAAAGTGCGGGAAAATTTCGGCCTGTTTTTTAATCTAAAAAACGTTTGAAATTTTGACCGCACTATCTAAAAAATATATTCCGATTAATCAGAATAATATTCTTTATTTAAACAATCGTAACTGTTTCTCCAATAATCACAATAACCAATATTGGGTTTAAACCTATACCCGTTATCATACATACAATCATATAAATACTTTTGATATTTCAATGAAATACTTTTATATCTACCTGTATTTATATTCTCTACAGTAAAAAATTTAGCTTCATCAATATTAAGTTTTTTTTAGCTAATGAAGAACAATCACTCATCACCTTATATGAATATTGTTCATTTTTTTTCCATTGCTCCGTAGAATTAGCACTAGGGCTACGTAATAATGTAAATGAACTACATCCTATTAATAACACAATACTTGAGAGAAAAAATATATACTTCATAACAGTTAAAATTTCACATACCTAACTTTATTCTTAACAACCTGAAACTTAATTTAATTACTAATTGGAATATTTTTCTCTATTTTGACAGATATAGGTATCTTTCCAATAAGAACAATATCCTAATTCAGGTTTAAATCTATACCCTTTATTATACAAACAATCATAGAGACCTTTTGATGACTTAGGAGTATCAAAAGACTTACATTCTAAAAAAATAGAATAAGTTGCTTTTTGAGTGTCTTTTTTCCATGCATCTATATGTGGCTCGCCAGACCATCCTCCCAACGAATTTAATTGATAGTAAGATGAACAAGACACTAAGAAAAAACACAAAATAAATATCAGTTTCATTATTTATTCCTCTAGGGTTTTCATTGTTGGTCCTATATATTTATTATCGACATTCCATATATTTTTTAAGTTATTGAGTTCTTTTTCATAAAATTCAATTGGTAAACTCTTCTTATAAAAATCGAATACTTCCATGTCCTTAATATAGGCTCCATGATGCAACAACAAATCCACTAACGGTATTCCAATCTTTGTATTTTCTGCCGTTGAAGCCGTCCTACCGATTAATAAACAGGTGCCAATGCAATCTTTCGGCGCAATCGAGTAATCCAATTTTGTTTTTCCGAATAACCCGGTTGCCGCATCGAAATAACCGGTTTCAATGTCACTGTTTATCGGATAAGACGTACCAAGTGCCGTCAAATTGGCGTTTAAGTGATTAAAGTTCATTCCCTGTGAATTCGCCCAGTTCATCGCATTTTTCGTACCGGATACACCAAGACTGTGCGCGACATGGGTTAAATTAACTTGAGCGGCAGGGTTTGCCTGGTTGTATTGATTTAACTTATCCCAAATCGCCGCCTGATCCCGGCTGGCATTAGATGCGCCGAATATCATCGGAAGATCAAGCCCCGCTCTTATACGTTCAAAGACAGCGTAAGTTAATTCTTCCGCCACGCCTGCATACGCTTTACGAACCAGTATCGACGCATTATTTAACGTATCGGAACCGCCGTATAGAATACCGCCCTCCATCCGATCTTTATCTGTCATATTGAAGATGCCGTGTACATATATTATGGATAAAACTTGTTATTTTAAACAATAAAGTGCGGTTAATTTTCTATAGTTTAGTTAAAAATAAACTGAAAATTAACCGCACTTTTTTCCTATACATAGTTTAAAATATTCCTTTTAATTTACTTTCTATATTTATCACATATACTTTTAAACTTATAACAATATTTATAACTAGCATTAAATACAAATCCCTTACGCTTTAGACAAAGTGCATAATTTCTATTTGATTGATCTTGATTTTTTATCCCAATCACTTCTGGATACCCTGAAACATCCCTAATCTCAAGCCCTTGAATAGATTCATTAAAACAAGCTATATGAATATCATCAGTTAAAGGTTTTTTTGTATCTTTATGTATCCAAGTATCTTCATCCCAACAAGATGAATACGACGGCATTAAATCCCAAAATAGACACCCGGTCAGGAAAAAGGAAGTTAATACATATGTAAGAATTTTCATTTGCTTACCTCATTTACTTTGTTAAACCCTCTGACACCACTATTAGGATAAACTCTATTTAGAGCATCTTTTGTTCTTTCCCATTTTTCTTTTTCTTCCTTATTATCTATTCTATAAATATACTTCAAATTATTGATATTCTGATTAGCATCCGAATGCGCTTCACTAAAACTAAGCCCCTTAACTTGTGTAGCATTTTTCTTATTCCCAATAAAATGACCGCCCAATATACCCGAATAAACCTTGTCACCATCCACGCCGATAAATACAATAAAATTCCCTTTAACTTATTTCCTATATTTATCATAGACTTCACATTTTTCTTTTCGATGATAACAATAAAGCAGATTATTAGTCTTAAACCTATATCCTTTCTCATATAAACATTTACCATATCTATCTTGTGTAAACTCATTATTTTTATTTACTTTATCAAAGCAATCGTTTCTAACTTTCAATGATGCTATTTCTTTCGAAGAAACATGCTCCCAATAAGCCATTTTATCAATAGTATAACTATCTCTGTAAGTTAATAAATCAATACATCCTGATAAGAATAAACACAACAAAAAAGAAATCACTCTCATTGTTTTTCCCCTATAACATTATATTGTCTATTTTCATCATAAATATATTTTAAATTATTAATACTCTGATTAGCCTCCGAATGCGCCTCTAAACCGCTAATACCATTATTCGGCATTGCATTTCTATTATACTCAATAAAATGAATTCCTAACTCCAGATAAGCGAAACCTCATTTTTTTGTAACATTCAATTATTAATTCCACCAAATAGACATTTCGGTTTATTTATCCATTCCTAACGATAGATAGAGATAGAGCTAAACCAAATACAAGAAATTAAAACCATCTAATATAGTTTTTATATGCCTGGCACTCTTCTTGTCTATTATAGCAATATACAATGCTTTTAACTTGAAAAACATAACCTCTCTCATACAAACATTTTCCTAATATTGGATAAGTTTTATAAAATTCATCTAGACTTAGATTTTCATAACTATCTCTTCCCGTTATCTGCCTGACTGCCTTTTTATTGCAGTAACTAAAGTCTTCATCAGATACCTCTTGCTTAGTTTTCGCATTAATCCAGCCGGCATATTTATTAAGAGTATAAGACTCCCGAAATAAAAAAAATGAACAACCAGATAAAAATAACGTTATAAGAAGAATAATATATATTTTTCTCATGCATTACTCCTTACCTTCAGAGCTTTTTATAACCTTATTAAAACGTCTATTCCCATCTGTATAAGGATATATAGTTCTCAAAATACTTTTCATCTCTTTTTCTTTTTTAATACTTTCTTCTTTGTTTGAATCAAAAACAAATCCCAAATTATTTATATTATAATTTGCCTCCGAATGAGCCTTACTAAAACTAAGCCCCTTAACTTGTGTAGCATTTTTATTATTCCCAATGAAATGACCGCCCAATATACCCGAATAAACCTTGTCACCATCCACGCCGATATAGCGAGTGTTAGTGTCCTTGAAGATGCCTTTTGCCTGATGGTCAATCTCTTCCGACGGGTAAGAACCCGCCGCATGTAAGTAATCCACTTCGGTATTTTTGTAATCCTGATTTAAATATTCAGACCAATTCAGCATATTTTTATGCTCCGACACCCCCAGACTATGTGCCGTATCCTGCAATTTATATTGCGGTTTGCCGTTTGCAGCGGCGTAGGCGTTATATTCATCTAGTTTCTTCACAATTTGTGCATGGTCTTTCGTGGCATTAGAAGCACCAAAAACCATCGGCATATTCACCCATGCTCTGAACCGTTCAAAACCGGCATACAGAAATTCATTCCAATACCCCGCATTACCTCTGTTCAGAATAACGCCCAAATCATCTAAAGAAGCTAAGTCGTCACCATATAAAATGGCACTTGCCACTTTCTCTTCTCGCGTAAAATTAAGCATGCCGGCTATGGAAATCTTACTCAACAGCTTCGCCTGTTCTTCCGTTAATATGTCATCACTGTAAATTAACGCTTTTAATTGCGGTGAATTATCGTTTTCTATATCCAAACAGGAAATATGTTCACAATCCGACGTCTTTTTACTCACGATAAAACTGGAGTCTTCATTCTTTTCCGCATTGTAATAAAGTTCGTCACCGGAATCCGAAATATTCTTAACCAACGTGGTCGTAATCTCCAAATCCCGTTCTAAATCCGATTTAACCTTTTCCACATCGGTTTTATTTACCGTCTGATGAAGATTTTCTCGATTAAGTTTGTGAATGGTTTCTTCCGTGTTTTCATCAAATAACCGCTGTTGATTTTCATCATCCCCGATTAAAATATTTTTAGTATTGACCGCACTTGTCGTGATGCCTAAATCTCGTCCTTTCTCGCTGACTTGCCCCAATGCAGCGGTAGAAAGTGCTTTAGCCACGCCCCAATTCCCTTGTGAGAAAACACCTGCCACCCCCTGATATTCCACTTTCGAACTGCCATCGGCACTATTTTTTCCTATTGACTGTAACTGCACTCCGCCAATATCTTTCGGTGCATTCCCACCAGTCACAGTAAAACCACCGCCGAAACCAAATCCTTTTGCAGCATAATTGCTGTAATTTTGGATATCCGCATAACTTAAGGTGCCGGTTGACAGCATATTTTTCCCCGCCGCCTCGGCATTGTCCGTTGAGGTGATAGCGGCACCTTTTAAATCCGTATTATGCGTGACGTCGATTTGGTAACCCTCATCCCCCGCATAAATCCCGGATTGTTCCACTACACTGGCATAATCCGCATCCGTTTTAGACCGATTATAGCTACCCGATGCAGAAAATCCGTAACCCGCCGTGACTTGTCCGCTCATATTCTGTTGCTTGCCTTCATAGGTCATGGTTTCCTGCAAACTTTCAATCCTCAGGTTCTCAGCATTCACTTTAATTCCTTTGCCCTGAATTTGCGCCCCTTGGATATGAGTATCTTTTCCGCTCCGTAACAAGGTTTGACTGTAACGGTCACCCACATGGCTATATGCGTAAGTCACTTCATCACCGTTACCGTATCCCTTGCCGTAGTTACCGCCTGCCGTCACGCCCATGGCAAAGCCGTTCTGTCCATAAGTAGCGGAAACGCCGGTATTAAACCCGCTGGATTTATTCTTACTTCGCTCCTGATGGCTTTGTTTCGCTGCACTGATGAGAATATCATTATCCGCTGATAAATAGGTGCCTTGTTTGCCGCTGATGTCTGCACCGCTAATATGAATATCCGAACCGTTTTCATCACCTTTAGCAACAATATTCACCGCTTTGCCCGCATTGACTTTAGACACTGTTGCCGTCGAACCTTGCGTATGCGTGCTATCGACGTTTTTCTGCCGACCGTATGTTAACGATATGCCGACACCTGAATTCTTCATATCACCGTCAAGCAATGCCTGTGTCGGCGCGATAGCACTTCCGATACTTTCGGCTGCGCGAGCCGCATCCCAAGCCGTATTCGCCCCCGCCATGAGATTAATACGTCTATTTTCGCTCTTACCTATTTGGGACATGGATTCTAACGCACTGTCTGTTGCCTGAATCGCCGAAATCACCGGTGCCGTTACGGCTATTGTCAATCCTTTCTGCTCATAAGTCTGTTTGTAATTGGTTTCATATCGGTCATCCGCCGCCACAATGTCTACCTGTTTACCCACGATATTCACATCGCCATCCACTGCCGTTACCTGACTGGCTTGCTGGCGGTATTGATTATCCGCGGTAAGACTTACATCGCCGTTTAAGCTACCCACCTGACTACCGCTTGCATAATATTTGGTTTGGTCGGTTTCAAGCGTGGTTTTGCGTTGTCCGATAGTCAATCCTATTCCACCTGAGCCTAATAAGCCCGATTTCTTGGTTTGTTCGTAATTTTCTTCATAGACCGCATTTTCCGCCTCCTGAATCAGAATATTTTTACCTGATATCGCCAAGTCGTTTTCCGCCACCACATCAGTGCCCGCAATCGTCACATTGCCCTGTGCGGAAGAAATTTCAATGCGGTCCGCATCCAACTGCGAGCCCTGCGCTAAATCATAATCATGTTCGTGTTTTTTGATGGTTCGACTGTGGCTTAACTCGCCTTTCGATTTGCTGGTCGAGCCGCTGGCTATCCGTTCCAGGCTTCTACTTGCCTGAACACCAATATCCCCTTCGGAAGCTATCTGCAGGGCGCCTTCGTTGTGTAAAAAAACTCCCGTTAAATCGACCGCACTTTTTCCCGTTAGTCGGCTGTCACCCGTGACGTTGATTTGACTGCCAACCTCCCGGCTTTGGTCCAGCTTATAGTAATTATCCGCGTTCGGCACGATATGTTCTTGGTTTTGCGTGCTAACGCCGCCCAGACTCAGGCGGTTTAACGCCGTGAAAGCAGCATTTCCGGTCACACTGATATTCGCCCCTTTAATACTGAGATTTTCCCGCGCAAATAACTCGGCATGACCGTTTCCGCCCGAATCTTCGCCGACATTGACCGTTGCCACCCGGTCGATTTCCCGACGCGAGAAACCCGCCTTATTCGAGTTTGCTGTCACTTTCTCACTTTCCGTGACGCGGCTTTCTATCTCAATATTATCCGCCTGTGCCAGTAAGCTGTTACCGGCGCTCAGCTCTCCGCCCGCATTCAGCAGCCGGTTCTTTGCAAACAGATATAAATCCCGCCCCTGTAAGCGTCCGCCGAGGTTTTCTATATTATTCGCCGCCAAGCCGGTTAGGTTCCGACCGGCAATTATACCGCCGTTTTGGATATTACCTTGCGTGTTGATAATAATGTCATTGGCGGAAATCACCGCGCCCTGATTGTCTACGTCCGTATTGCGCGCCACAATATACACCTGCGGCGCCAATACCTCGGTTTGCGTGCCGTCGGCAAGGGTGACCCGTTTTTTCACCAGCCACACCATATCCGAGGTGAGATTTTGCATTTGCTCTTCCGTTAACGCTACCCCTGGAATCAGATTGAATCGTTGGGCGTACTGAATCCCGCTGTCCATTAACGCTTTATACTGGTCGTAATCCGAAGTATAGCCTTCCAGGAAACGGCGTCCGGTAAGTTGGTTGATTTGCTCGTTCACCAGTCGTTGTTCGTAATAACCATCGCCCAAGCGTTTCAGCAGATTTTGGGTATGTAAGGCATTCAGCATATAATCGGAACTCAGCCATTGACGGCGATCGGTAAAACGGGAATCGGTTTCCACCAGATATTGCCCCGCCTTCGGGTTGATCCGGTACAGGCTTGCCGTCGGCAAACTAAGATCCGTCCGTGAAGTTTTAATCGTGGTTGGTGTACCGCTGACCGAGTTGACTTTCAACTGGGTCAGGCTGACCTGATTAGCATAAGCTTTTTGTGCAATATCGGTACCGCTGTTCGTGATGCCCTGACCAATCGGATTGCTGACAAAACGGAATGAATACTTAAGCGGTGGTAAAACCCGATCCAACTTAACGGAACCGTGATCGTAATGCCCCCAACAATGATGCCGACCGCAACGATGTCTTTCCGCCCCGATTGTTTTTGCTATGCCACGGTCGATTCGGATAATATCGTCTTCAATATCAATATTTTTCAGTTGAACGCCATCGGCACCGGTTAAATCCGAGTTAAGACGGTTCGATACGAAATCCGTATTACCCAGCGTTAAACGCCGACCGATTTCAAAACGGGATGCTTCATTGGTTAAATCGTCGCCGCGCAAATCCAGATTACCGCCGATGGAAATTCTGGCGGGTTCCTGGTGTTCAATGGTCGGCGTAATGGTTTCCCGGGTAAATTCTTCCTGAATCCAGTCCGGCGAACCGATACTGCTTTTGCTTTTATCATAAAAATCAAAGTAGGCGTTTTTATCATGGCGATTGTCATTATTCCAGTTCATGGTGCCGTCTACTCCGGTTCGATAAACTGTCGTGCTGTTTAGCAAATGATATTGCCGAATGAATTCATAATCATATTTTTTGCCTAAAACCAGATGTAAATCATGGTTCCACAAACGAGTTGTGTTGATAACACCGTCACCAAGCGCTTCGATATCGGCACTACCGTTATCAATAAATGCCGCATTTCCCGTCGCTTCATAATTGGCATCCAGTTTACCGCCGATATAAAGCTTATTCAGGCTTAATATCAATGAATGGTTATAATTGGTTAGGGTGCCTACACCTAAATCCAAACGTTCCCGCGCCGCAATAGTTCCTGCCGAAGTAGTACCGGATACGGTTTCATTCAGATTACGCAGATAATGCGATTGAATCGCCAGATGATTACCGTAAATACGTCCGGTACCTTTATTTTCCAGTTCGGTAACATTTAAAACGGTTTTGTCACCGTCAATCAATCCCCGGTTAAGCAGGCTTTGCGCCGTGATTTCGGTATCCGTCGCCGATATTTCGCCGTTCGCAACATTCTCAATAGCATCGGCGGAAATTGACGCTTTATTCCCTACCCGAAGAACCGTATTGTTTTTCAGATTTCCTTCGGTACTGAAGGTAAGATTTCCATTTACGCCAAACGCCCGGTTGAGGGTGAAATCATCTTTTAATGCTATCTCTGCATCCCCCTCGGTGTTGATACTGCCTTCATGCGCCAGCGTTTTAGCCTTCAGCGTTAACCGATTTCCCGCTTCGATTTTCCCTTCCGAGTTATCTACCGTCAACCGCGCTTGTCGGCTGGCAATTTCCACCAAATTGGCGGAAAGTATCTCTCCCTGTGTGTTCCGCAAAGCGTTCTCAACCGTTGTCTTCAGGCTGTCTTCCGCATACAATCCGCCTTGTTGATTATTCAATTGATTTGCCTGAATAGTCAGGTTACCGGCTAAAATGCCTTGCGTCGGAACGGATTGGGTGGCTTTCGTATTTTGGTTATTCAGCGTATCGACATGAATAGTCAAATTTGCGCCGTTAATTAATGAACCTGTTCCGCCCACCGCCTGGTTTTGAATAGTCGAAGAGGTTAATCCGAGATCCGTTGCTGCGAGAACACCCTCCCGGTTATCTAAATTTTGACTGACGGCATTAAACGTCCGAGCATAAATCCGCCCTTTTCGGTTATCTAAATATTGGCTAGTCAGATGAATGTCGTCGGCATAAATCTCTCCGTTTCCATTATCCAACTTTTGTGCGGTCGCTAAAAATCGCGGGCTATAAATCATGCCCTGACGATTCTCAATTGTATCCGCATCCGTCAATAACGCCCCTTGTGTTATCAATGCACCCTGATTATTTTTAATTTGTTGTGCGCGAAGATTAAAATCGCCGTTGCCCGTTTGCTGCCAAACACCGTGTTCGACATCAAAAATCTGTTGTCGAGTAACAAATTGTTTTGCCGTCACCTGACTGTATTGGGCTGATAAGGTTTTCGGCGTGGCGAATGTTAGATTCTCCCGTGCGGTCAAGTTGGCTCGATTCGCCTGAATATCTCCTTGACGGGCGGAAGCGTCAACATTATTCGCCGCAGTTTGGCTGTGGTTTAAATCTATTTGAGCGCCCGCTACCGACATATTTCCGGCGGCAACATTTTTACCGTTTAAGACGATTTGTCCTTCGGCGTCAATCACTAAATCCTTGCTGTTATTACCTTGCAAAGACAGCGTTCGCGTAACGCCTTGCGCCGATTCCGTTACCTCGACCCCCGCCGCCAATAACGCGGATCGTTCCGCCTGTACGCTTTGTGCTTGAATTCGGATTTTACCGCCCGAAACCGTCTCGCCCGACTGATTCAATTTACCTTTGATGCGAATATCCGTATCGCCCTGACGCGCGATGACAGAACCGCTTTGTCGAATGCTTTGACCGCTGCCGAGTTGAACATTGCCCCGTTTGCTTTCAATATTGCCCGAGTTATCAATATCTTTTTGCGCGCTCAAACTCACATCATGAGGACTGTTGATGGTGCCTCGATTGACAATCTGTCCGCGACTATCGATTTTCACCTCGCCCGCCGTTGCGCCGATATGTCCGGCGTTGCGCACGCCCAACCCGTTGTCATTATCCACCAGGCGGATTTTGCCCGCGTACATGCCACCCAGTTCGCTGACATCCACCGCATAACGCGGGTTAAAAGTGCGGTCGATTTTTTCACTGTTTTTTTCCGCGTTTTTATCGCCCACGTATACCACGTCGTCGTGGCTGCCGCTTACCCGATTTTGTCCGGTGGTAATTTTCAATTCCTGCGCCCACACACCGCCTTTCACTTCCACTTCTTTGGCTATAATATCCGTATAATCCGCTCTTGACGTGTCCATGCCTTTGCCGGATACCGTCACTTTACCCGTTTGAACGTTAAAACCCTTCAAGCTCCCATCTTCCAGTTCCGGCTTGCCGGTGGTGAAGCCGGCTCTGCCCGCGTTAATCACACCGCAACCATCACAATGAATGCCGGACGGATTGGCGATAATCACATCCGCCTTTTGCCCCGCCACTTCCATATATCCTTTCAGGTGGCTCGGCTGATTGGAGTTCACTTCGTTCAAAATTACTTTGGCTTCACCCGTCGCTAGATTCGGATTGCCCTGCACCCAACCTGCCAATTGAGTCTGCACGGCTTTGCGGGCGTTATTGAAAACCGCCCCTTTTTCCGCCACATCCAATTGCGAATACACATTACGCGACACTCCGCCGGCACTCGGCGTTTGAATGTTCACCTGCGGCAAACCATTGGCAGTTTGCAAAACGGTGGCTTGTTGATTACCGGGCGCGGATTTATCGGCGCGAATAGCTAAATCCTCCGCCTGCGCTTCGCTCATAAACACAAAACCCAGTGCCAAAAACAAGGCGAAATTAACCGCACTTAAACCGGCGTTTAATCCGTTTTGCCATCCTCTGAGGACGAAAAGTGCGGTCGGATTTTCATTAGTTTTTTCCGAGACGGAAGAAGCCACGGCGCTTTTTGATAATTCGGAAGTGACCACGAAACGTTGTTTTGTGCGACTAAAAATAACCCGATAGCAATATTTGTTCATGTTAAACCCTTCATTAACATTCAAAAAAACAGAAAACCGATATGGTAAAATTAAACGATTCAGCAAATTCGCGACATTAGAATCGGTAACTCAAATTAAATCCGGTAACCACGTGGGATGTTTTAAACCCTTGCGGTTTATGTATCGGTACGCCCACGAAATAATCGTAGTTCAAGCCAAAAACAGCCCCGCGCAATCCCAACACGCCGCCGACTAAGCTGCGACCCAGTTGCTCCTCCGGACGACGAGCGCGAACTTCGCCCCGGTCAATGCCCACATACAACTCCTGTCCCAGATTTGCTACGTTCCAACCCAATTCGTTGCGCCATGTCCAGCCGTTATCGCCAGACAATGTCCATTCTCCGTCAAAACCACGCACGCTGTAACGACCGCCGATATCCAGTCTGTCCTGTGGAATCAGCGGCGTTTTACTCCATTGAGCGTGCCAGGCGGTATTAAAACGGAATGATTGTGCAAACAGACTGAAAGGATAATTGAACGTCGCATCCGCCGTGATAATTTTAGGTCGGGCACTGCCTTCGCCGAAATCTTCTTCCGGCGCGGGTAAGCTGTCCAATGCGCCGGTACCCCGTTTATAACCGAATTCGAGATTCAGCGTGGATTGTCCGAGATATTCCAAATGCGACAACGTCGCCTGCCAGCCTGCCATACGACGGCGTTGTACGTGAATTTCCGTATCATTGATAAAATTGGAAGAGCGTCGGTGCCACAGGGAAAAGGCAAGGGAGGTTTTACGATGACTATCGCGATATAACAAGCGACTTAATGTACCTTTCAACTGACGACTTTTACCGCTATAACGGTAATCTTCATAAGCGCCCGCTATGGTTTGATGATATTGATAATCGGAGCCGGTTAAGGTGAGCTGCCAGTATTTCCAGGGCACTGAATAATACAGAGTCAAATTATGACTGCCGTGACTTCCGTCCACTGCATCACTGTGGCGTTTAATACCTTCACTGAAACCGGCATAAAATAAATCGTTCAAAGTGAACAGATTATCCCAGGAACCGGTAATACTATATTGCAACCGTCCCGTCGCTTTAGTGCCGCTGTCATCCAGTCCCACCGTCAAATGAACGGGGCGGGTTTGTTTATAAGCGATAATCACATCGCTTTCACCTACATTTTCCGTGGTTTCGATCTGAATATCCGCATCGGCGCTCGGGTTGCGTTTCAAATTTTCCAGTCCCTGTTCGATGTCCCGTAAATTTAAGATGTCACCGTTATCCATCGGCATGGCAAACCAACGGGTGGCGCGAGTGGCAAATGGGATTTCGCTGGAGTCCTGGAGTTGCAGCCGGCGAATGCGACCGGGAATTACCGTAATAATTAACCGTTGATTGCGTAAATCCTGCGGTTGTACGACCACACGGGTAGTCACAAAACCCTGTTCGATTAGTCGGTTTTGAATCCTCTTTAATAAGATATTAATAGTTTTTCCGCCCACGCAGTATGGTAAAGAAAAATCTTTTTCATCATAAACGGCATCTAATGCGGAATGGAATTGACTGGTCGGCAGTCGAGCGGTAGGAATTGAAGAAAAATCGGTAATATGATCGGAATAATCGGTTAACAGAATCTGATTGATAGGATAGCAAGGCGTATCGTTTTGCGGAATAGCCACTGATTATTCTGTCTCTCCCGCGTTCAATCTGACTTCGCGCGGATTAACCTGTTGCCGCCGGCGGGCTTGTTCCTGTTCCGTTTGACGCTGTTGCTGGGCAGCATCCAGCCGGTTTAAATCCGCCTCATTCGAAGCGGAATAAGCGATGACCGGCAACAACATGCCCACCGCTGCTAAAGCCGTTAACTTCATGAAATGAATGTCCCTTAAGTTTATCAAATAATATTGCTCAAAAATCGAGCATAATTTTATCGCCGCTAAGCATAATAAAAATAACGGCGGAGTCAACTTGTTTTTACTAAAAATACGAATAAACCCCACAAAAATCAAATCATCACTTTTAACGCTTCGGTGAATTTCACATAACGCCGATATTTTTCCTGATAAGCGGCGTAGTTGTCCGGATTCGGTTGAACCACCGTCACGGCTTTATTCAGAATGTTACCGAGATCAAGCGTTTTGCCGGAAGTCCGCATGGCGATCACCGCCGCACCGAGACAGCCGCTTTCTTCCACCTTAGGAATTTCCAGCTTCATGCCGGTGAAATCCGCCAGCATTTGCATCCAAACCGCCGATTTGGCGGCACCGCCCGTCACCCGTAGCGCATTGGCATGCGGGAAACGCTTTAACATTCTGTCCAAATGATACATTAAACTGAACAGTACGCCTTCATAAACGGCTTGCAACAAGTGCGCCCGCCGGTGATGAGATTGAATACCGTAAAAACCCGCCTGCATGCCTAATCCGACATTGGAACCGTATAAAAACGGCACGAATAAGACGGAACCGACAGCCGGCGGCAAGGCGGCAATTTCTTCATTAATCCGTTGATAATCCAGGTTCCATTGTTTGACGAACCATTCTAAATTCCCGGCGGAAGTCGGGCTGGCTTCGTGTACGATAAATTTGTTTTTTTCCGCATAACGCCCGTACACGAAGGGCAGCGATTGATTCGGGTCAATATGATCGGTAACGCCGCTGACCACACACCAGGTGCCGAAAACCGTATTCAGCTTGGTTTCGTCTTCCAATCCTGCGCAAAGTGCGGTGGAGACCACATCAAATAAACCGCCGACCACCGGCGTTCCCGCCGCTAAACCGGTCACTTTCGCGGCTTGCTCCGTCACATAACCGGCAATTCGGTCCGATTGAATCACCGGCGGCAACTTTTCAATGATGCCTTCCAGGCCCAATAAATCCGCTAAAACCGGGTCGTATTCCCCTTTTTCCATATTGTAGAGATTGGATTCGGAAATATTGGTTTCTTCGCAATAAAGTTCGCCGGTTAAGCAGAAACGAAGATAATCGTGGGACATCAGCACCGAGCCGATGCGCGCGTAACGTTCGGGTTCGTACGCTTTCAGCCAACGCAGAATGGAAACGGGATGCCCCGTCCACAAGGTTTGGCGGGTAAGCGGATAGAGCTTTTCGGGAACGCCCGCTTTTTGCCATTGCTTCACAATGTCTAAAGCGCGCTGGTCGGAAGATAAAATCGCGCGGCCTAAAGGCTGTTGGTTTTGATCCAACAAAAACGCGCCTTTCCCCTGCGCCGAAATGCCGATTCCTTTGATTGAATCGGGCGGAAGTTTACTCTCGGCAATCGTTTTGCGCACCACTTCGGCGCATAGTTGCCAAAGCTGCGGCATATCCCGTTCCGCATAACCGGCTTTATCGCTAATTACGGGCACGTTTTCGCGAGCGATACTCCGCAAATTACCCGTTTCGTCAAATAAAGCGGCTTTGACAAAGGTGCCGCCGCAATCTATACCGAGATAATAATTCATGATTTTATCCTTCCGTCACTCAAAGTGCGGGCAAAAAACGTGAAGATTTTTTACCGCACTTTTGGGGTTGAGATCGCCTGACTTGCGCGGCAAACGCATCCGTTCGTAAAATGGAAAGCGGCAACGGACCGTCACCGCTTATTCAGGCGGGTTATTGGGCTAAGGCGTCGATTTTTTCGACCAACTCGTTACCGTATTTATCAATAAACGTTTTGCGTACTTTTTCTTCAATCACGGCTTTAAACGGCGCTTGATCAATTTGTTCGGTGACTTCCACGCCTTCTTTCCGCACGTTGGCGATGATTTCCTTTTCATTATCGATATTTAATTGACGTTGGTAAGCGCCCGCTTCTTTCGCCGAATCGAACACCGCCTGTTGCAATTCCGGCGAAAGCGCATCGAATTTCGCTTTGTTCATCACCACGATTAACGGCGTATAGCCGTGGTTGGTCAAACTTAAGAATTTTTGTACTTCATAAAGTTTTGACGACCAGAAAATACCGATGGGATGCTCCTGTGCATCGACGGCGCGGGTTTCCAAGGCGGTGTACAGTTCGGATAACGGCATCGGCACCGGATTGCCGCCTAACAACGTAAAGGCTTCAATATACATCGGATTTTGGTTGGTACGAACTTTTAAGCCTTTAATGTCTTCCGGTTTGGTGACGGTATGTTTGGAGTTGGAAAAGGCGCGGAATCCCACATCCCAATACGCCAGGCCTTTTAAGCCCTGAGCTTCCAAATCTTTCAGCAAACCTTGGCCGATTTCACCGTCCAACACTTTGAACGCGTGAGCGCGATCTTTAAAAATGAACGGAATATCAATCACGTTTAATTTCGGTTCCAGGCCGGTAAAGTTCGGCGAGCCGGACATTTCGATATCGATCGTGCCGCCGCGAACGCCGCTAATCATGGTTTGCGCATTGCCCAGCGTGCTGTCGGGAAAAAGTTTTAAATTGATTTCGCCTTGAGTTTTGTCTTTAAGCAATTCCGCAAATTTTTTCGCCGCAATATGTTGAGTATCCGAACGGGGCGCTTCATAGCCGAAACGTAATGCGGTTTCCGCCGATGCGGAACCGGACATGACGGCAACACCGGCAACTAACGCGGCTAACGTTTTTAAATTAAAAAGTTTCATAGGATTCTCCTAATGTTATGGGTAAATCTTAATTATTCCTTGTGGATACAGGGTTGCCTATATCCGATTATTTTTTATAACATCCAACTTAACGGTTCGAGAATAAGCGAAGGAACGAATATAAATAATAAGAGCAGTAAAAGCATCATAATCATGTACGGGAAGATGCCTTTCGCCGCTTGATCAAACGGAAGTTTAGACACCCCCGTAATCACGTTTAATACGTTACCGACAGGCGGGGTAATCAGACCGATGGACGTATTTAAAATGAATAACACCCCGAAATATACCGGATCGATGCCCGCTTCCTGAATTAACGGCATTAACACGGGGGTTAAGATTAATACTGTCGGCGTCAAATCCATGACCATACCGATGATAAATACGGCTAACATGATAACCAGTAATAGCGTTGTCGGGCTGCCGAGTAACGGTTCCAGTAATTCGGTTAACATGGTCGGTAATTCGGCAACGGTGATTAACCAACCGGTGACGTTCGCCGCCGCAACCAGAAACATGACGACGGCGGTGGTTTTTGCCGCGGCCAGAATCACTTTATACAAATCTTTAATTTTTAATTCACGGTAAACGAACAACGATACGATTAACGCATAAAATGTCGCTACCGCACCGGCTTCCGTCGGAGTAAAAATGCCGGAACGGAAACCGCCGATAATAATCACCGGCAGCAATAATGCCCAAACACTGTTCTTAAAGGAGACGCAAAGATCTTGTCTGGTGGCCTTTGAGAACGTCATCAAATCCAGACGTTTCGCTTGCCACCACCAAAGCAAACCTAAACAAATCCCCATCATAATTCCCGGGAAAATACCGGCTAAGAATAATTTAGTGATAGATACGCCGCTTGCCACGCCGAAAACAATAAACGGAATGGACGGCGGAATAATCGGTGCAATAATACCGGCGGTACCAATCAAACCGGCGGAACGGTCAAGCGGATAACCGGTGGTTTTCATCATCGGCAGTAGCATAGCGGCAACGGCGGCGGTATCGGCCACCGCCGAACCGGAAAGACTTGCCATAATCATCGCGGCAAGAATGGCAACAAAGCCTAAACCGCCCCGTTTATGACCGACAAGTTTCATCGGTAAGTCGATAATCCGTTTGGATAATCCCCCTTCATTCATTAATTCGCCGGCAAGAATAAAGAACGGAATCGCCATTAAAGAGAAACTGTCCGCACCGCTTACGATTTGTTGAGCTAAAATCTGAGAATCGAATAAATCCAGATGAAGCATTAACGCCACACCGCAGACAAGCAATGCAAAAGCAACCGGAATGCCTAAAATAATTGCGCCTAACAAAACGGAAAGAAAAATCACCACTGTCATTTTGTTTCTCCTTTAGCCAAGGCGACAACATTTGTTGCGATACGAGCTAAAATTAATAGGCCGATTAATAAACCGGCGATCGTACTGGCAAGATAGGTAATCCCCTGAGGTAAACCGGAAATAGGCGCGAGATTATTGAGGTTTAAATTAAATTGAATCCAACTGCCGTCCACAATGAGATAACAGCAAAACAGCATAATGACATCGGTGATAATGCCGAGCAGTTTCTTTGCCGTCGGAGAAAATTTTTCGACAAAAACGGTTACGCTGACATGCTGATTTTCATTAAAGGCGAGGACGGCGGCCAAAAAAGTAAGCCAAACAAACAGATAACGGGAAACTTCTTCGGTTATATTAATGCTGCTGTTAAATCCGTAACGCAACACAACGTTTAGGAAAACCAGAATAGACATGGCGGCCAAAATAATGACACAAATCGCTTCAATGGCTTTTCCGACGAATTGAGCTAAGGTTTTCATAGATCACTCCTAAATTTCGCTCATAGCGATTTTAACCACGATTTTACGAATCTTCTCGGTACCGTTATAAATCGCGGTTCGATGCACATCTTCCGGAAAAAACACCGCAAAATTTCCCGGCCGGCAATGTAATTCCTGTTCGTTTTCCGCATCGGCGTAATATAAAATATCGCGCTCCGGATTATATTCCGTCGCGATTTCATTATTTCCTAAGTCGGTTGACACGCCCATCATTTCCGTACCGGAATGCAGATACTGAACATCAATAAAAGTGCGGTGAATTTCCGGGAAGTTTTTTGCTTTGGGTGTTGTTTCCAAATCCAAAACCTGAACGTAAATTTTGTCGCCTTTTAACGGATAACGCCCCGGCGCCATGGCGTCAAAATTCGTTTTGGCTAAATAATCCAATGCGAACCGAATGGCTTGCGGGTAGGGTTCTGGATTAACGTTTGAAATATGGCCGAAGATCATGGAATACCTCTTTATAAAGAAAAAAACCGGTGCAAAAATATAGCCTGCTCTTGCTAAGGAAACGGAAATTAAAGCGATTTCAATTTAGCCCAGACCGTATCGTCAACCGGAATACCGTTTGCGATATTATCCGCAAGGATGGTTGTAAATTCGTGACCCGGCAGACGTACCGGTTGCTTCGGATCCACCGGCTCGGCGGTTTTTACATAATCTATAATGCGATTAAGCTTTTCATCTTTTGTCTTGCCGTCAATCAAACGATCCACTTCAATGGCAATAAACACTTGCGATACGCAATATTCGTCATCTTTATCTTCAGTTACCGCAACGGTAGATTCGCCGTTAGAAAGCAGGGTAGCAATCATATCCAATACAATGGATAAACCGGAGCCTTTCCAGAATCCCATCGGCATTAAACGACGGTTTTTCTCTACTGTCGCCGGATCGCGGGTCGGATTGTTATTATCGTCAAAACCCGCATCGACGAAAGTTTGGCGACCTTGTAAACGGTGCACTTCCAGCATGCCGTAAGAATACATAGAACAAGACATATCCACCATAGTGATTGGCGTTGTCGGCACGGCAACGATTAGCGGATTGGTACCGATACGACATTCTTTGGCGCCCCAAGGCGGCATAACCGCAAGCGCATTCGTCCAGCAGATACCGATATAACCTTTTTCCGCCGCCTGCCAGCCGTATGAACCGCCGCGCATCCAGTGATTGGCATTACGCAACGCCACAATACCCACACCGTTTTGAGATGCAAGTTCCATAGCGCGATCCATCATTTTCTTCGCCGTTAAATTACCGATTGCCTGGTGAGCGTCCCACTGTTCGATCGCGCCTAATGAAAGCACCTTGGTGGGTTGGGCTTCAGGTTTAATATCACCGTTTTCCAATTGCTGAATAAAACGCGGAAAACGGTTCACGCCGTGAGAATAAGCGCCTGCCTGCGTAGTATCGGCAAAAACCGTTGCACATTCTTCCGCAATATCTTCTCTCACATTCCGTGACAATAATACTCGTTTAAACTCGGACTTTAATTCTTCATAAGATACTTTCATTTTTGCTCTCCCGCTGGTATATTTCATATATTGAAATTGGATTTCATATTTGAACTATATGCTTTAAATAAGAAAATGTTAAGAATCAATTCGCTAATTTGTGATCTCGATCTCATTTTTCTTTATCATGTATATTTAAGCTATTTTTCAGAATATACAGAAGAGTGAATGGAATGGAAAAAAACAATGGTAATCAAAGCCTTATCAGAGGTTTGCGCTTAATTGAAATTTTAAGTCAGTTCCCTAACGGCTGTTCTCTGTTACAGCTATCCAATATCGCGGAGTTAAACAAAAGCACCGTACATAGACTATTGCAAGGCTTGCAACAGGAAGGATTCGTTCAACCGGCCACGCAAACCGGTAGTTATCGTCTTACCAGCAAATGCCTTTCTATCGGTCAGAAAGTCCTTTCCTCCGTTAATATCATTAATCTGGTATCACCTTATTTAGAAGCGTTGAATTTAGAACTGGGAGAAACCATCAATTTTTCCATGCGGGAAAATAACCACGCCATCATGATCTATAAGCTGGAACCCACTATGGGCATCATGCGAACCCGGGCATATATCGGTCAACATCTTCGGCTATACTGTTCCGCGATGGGAAAACTTTATCTGGCATATGATCAACCGGCCTATCTGGACCGCTACTGGCAAGAAAATGAAGCAAAAATCGAAAGGCTGACCTGCAATACGATTACCGAATTACCGTTAATGAAAAAAGAACTGGAAGAAGTGAAAAAACAGGGATTTGCCGTTGACAAAGAGGAAAACGAAATCGGTATTTCATGCCTCGCCTGTCCGATATTCGATTCGCAAAACCACGTGAAATACGCCTTATCCGTGTCTATCTCGACAGCCAAACTACAACAACTCGGCATTGAATTTTTATTAAATAAAATCAAACCTACGGCACAACTTATCTCACAAGAATTAGGATGGACACCTTAGCGTCTATCGGAAATGAATGTTATGGCAAAACCATTATTGCAAACCGCATTGGATTCGGTCACATGAGAAAAAACGAAAGTTTTCATTGCAGGTCGTGCGATTGTTGGCGAAAATGGCAAGCCAACCGTCGAAATAATATGTACTTAAATAAATATTGGTAATTATATTACGTTACGTGTTAATTTTAGGCTAATACAAACTTGGTCAAGTTAGGAGAATAAAATGGCAGATCAAAAACAATTGGCAAATGCGATTCGCGCATTAAGTATGGATGCCGTGCAAAAAGCAAAATCCGGTCACCCCGGCGCTCCAATGGGGATGGCGGATATTGCCGAAGTGTTATGGCGCGGTTTCATGAAACACAACCCGACCAATCCGAAATGGGCGGATCGCGACCGTTTCGTACTTTCCAACGGTCACGGTTCTATGTTGATTTATAGTCTTTTACATTTAACCGGCTACGATCTTTCCATCGAAGATTTAAAAAACTTCCGTCAACTTCACTCTAAAACGCCGGGGCACCCGGAATACGGTTATACGCCGGGTGTTGAAACCACCACCGGTCCGCTCGGTCAAGGTATCACCAATGCCGTTGGTATGGCAATTGCGGAAAAAACGCTAGCGGCGCAATTTAACCGTGAAGGTCATCAGATTGTCGACCATCACACTTACGTATTCCTAGGCGACGGTTGCCTAATGGAAGGCGTATCCCATGAAGCCTGTTCATTAGCGGGAACCTTAGGATTAGGCAAATTAATCGCGTTCTACGACGATAACAACATTTCCATTGACGGACATGTTGACGGCTGGTTCACCGATAACACCAAAGGCCGTTTTGAAGCTTACGGCTGGCAAGTGATCGACAATATCGACGGCCATAATCCGGAACAAATCGCGGCGGCGGTAAAACTGGCGCAAGCGGAAACGGAAAAACCGTCCCTCATTATCTGCAAAACCATTATCGGTTACGGCTCGCCGAACAAAGCCAACTCCCACGACAGCCACGGCGCACCGCTGGGTGAAGAGGAAATCGCATTAACCCGCAAAGCGTTAGGCTGGAATTATGCACCGTTTGAAATCCCGGCGGATATTTACGCCGCATGGGATGCCAAAGCGGCCGGTCAGGCGGCGGAAGCGGCATGGAATGAAAAATTCGCGGTTTACGCCGAATCCTATCCGGAATTAGCCGCTGAATTTACGCGTCGTATCAACGGTGAATTACCGGCAAACTGGGCGACAGAATCTCAGGCGTTCATTGAAAAATTACAAGCCAACCCGGCTTCCATCGCCAGCCGCAAGGCGTCACAAAACGCCATTGAAGCTTACGCCCGCATTCTACCCGAATTCTTAGGCGGTTCCGCCGACTTGGCGAGTTCGAATCTCACCCTATGGTCAGGTTCAAAACCGATTCGCGCGAAACAAAATGTAGACGGCAACTACATCAACTACGGCGTACGCGAATTCGGCATGTCCGCCATTATGAACGGTATCGCTTTGCACGGCGGCTTCATTCCTTACGGCGCAACCTTCTTAATGTTCTACGAATACGCCCACAACGCCGTGCGTATGGCGGCATTAATGAAACAACGCACCTTATTCGTTTACACCCACGATTCCATCGGTTTGGGCGAAGACGGCCCGACTCACCAGCCGGTAGAACAAACCGCTTCATTACGCTTAATTCCTAATCTGGAAACCTGGCGTCCGGCGGATCAAGTGGAATCCGCCGTTGCCTGGAAAGCGGCGGTTGAACGCCGGGACGGCCCGAGCGCATTAATCTTCACCCGCCAGAATCTGGCGCAACAAGAGCGCACGGCCGAACAACTGGCGAACATCGCCCGCGGCGGTTATATCTTAAAAGATTGCGCCGGCACGCCGGAGCTGATTTTAATCGCCACCGGTTCCGAAGTGGATTTAGCCGTGAAAGCGGCGGAAGCCTTAACGGCGGAAGGCAAAGCGGTTCGCGTGGTTTCCATGCCGAGCACCAACGTATTCGACAAACAGGATGAAGCCTATCGCGAATCCGTTCTGCCAAGCGCCGTTACCAAACGTGTCGCCGTTGAAGCGCAAATCGCCGATTTCTGGTACAAATACGTGGGTCTTGAAGGCCGCATCGTCGGCATGAATCGCTTCGGCGAATCCGCACCGGCCGATCAATTATTCAAGCTTTTCGGTTTCACTGTAGAAAACGTGGTCGCAAAAGCCAAAGAAATACTTTAATTAAGTTTTGCAATAAAAATCTCCGCCGCACATTGCCGTCGCCGCGGAGATTTTTTATACCCGTTTTGCCGCCGCCATGCCATGTTTATAACTGAATTTCATCAGAAATCGGAAAAAACGTGTCAATTTTTGACCGCACTTTTATTGACAATAACGGAATAAGCGCCCGAATAAACTTGAAAAACCCCCCGATTTATTGCGATAATTCACCGGTTTAGGTGATCCCTCTTTTTTCGCTTGGATTTTTTGCATTTCAGGGGTCAAATTTTTTAGTCAATTTGAAGAAAAATAACAATGGCAGAAAAACGTAATATATTTTTAGTCGGTCCTATGGGCGCGGGGAAAAGCACCATCGGACGTCAGTTAGCGCAACAGCTCGGCATGGAGTTTTTTGATTCCGACAACGTCATTGAAGAACGCGCCGGCGCAGAAATCAGCTGGATTTTTGATATTGAAGGGGAAGACGGTTTCCGCAAACGCGAGGAACGCATTATTAACGAATTAACCCAAAAACAGGGAATCGTGCTGTCCACCGGCGGCGGTGTCGTATTATCCAAGGAAAACCGCAATCATTTATCCGCCCGCGGTATTGTGATTTATTTGCAAACCACCGTGGAAAAACAATTCGAGCGCACTCAGCGCGACAAAAAACGCCCGCTACTGCAAGGCGTTGACGACACGCGCCAAGTGCTTGAAAATTTAGCCGTTATCCGTAATCCGCTGTATGAAGAAGTGGCGGACATCACGTTGCCGACCGATGAACAAAGCGCCAAAGTGATGGCAAACCAAATTATTGATCTGATTGATAATTTTCACGGATAACCCTTCCGGAACCAAGTGCGGTCAAAAAAAGCAACGTTTTTTGAACGTCCCGAGGAAGCGCAACTTTCCAAGGATTGCGAAAAAAACGACGGTTTTCTCCGGTTGCCCGAAAACCGCACATTTAACCTTTCAAGGATTCGCTTATGCAATGTGTAAATGTTGAACTCAAAGAACGTCGTTATCCTATTTATATCGGCGAACATTTATTGACGGATTCGTCGGTTTATCCGCTGAAATCCGGCGACAAAGTCATGATTGTAACGAATGAAACCATTGCGCCTTTATACCTTGAAACCGTGACAAAAACGCTGAATCGAATCGGTTGTCAGGTCGATCACGTTTTGCTGAAAGACGGCGAAAAATATAAAACGCTCGATTCGTTAAACCAAATTTTCACCGCACTGTTGCAACAGAATCACGGCCGCGACACCACTTTAATCGCGCTCGGCGGCGGCGTTATCGGCGATGTGGCGGGCTATGCCGCCGCAAGTTATCAACGCGGCATTAAATTTATCCAGATTCCGACCACTTTATTATCGCAGGTGGATTCTTCCGTCGGCGGCAAAACGGCGGTGAATCATGAACTGGGCAAAAACATGATCGGTGCGTTTTATCAGCCGATCACGGTGATTATCGACACCACTACGCTGAATACTTTACCGAAGCGGGAAGTGAACGCCGGGCTGGCGGAAGTGATCAAATACGGCGCCATTCTGGACTATCCGTTCTTTGAATGGCTGGAACGGCATATTGACAATCTGGTGGCGTTAAATCAACAGGATTTACAATACTGTATCGCCCGCTGCTGCCAAATTAAAGCGGACGTGGTGGCGCACGATGAAACGGAAAAAGGCGATCGCGCCCTGTTGAATCTGGGGCATACCTTCGGTCACGCCATTGAAACGCATCTCGGTTATGGCAATTGGCTACACGGCGAAGCGGTGGCGGCCGGCAGCATGATGGCGGCGGCGTTATCGGAAAAACTCGGCGATTTAACCCGCACCGACGTAGCCCGTTTGGAAAAACTGTTCGCGCGCGCCAACTTACCGACTTTCAGCCCGGACGGCATGCAGCCGGAAGATTATCTGCCGCACATGATGCGCGACAAAAAAGTACTGGCGGGCAAACTGCGGCTGGTGCTGCTGAAAGCCTTAGGTCAGGCCTATGTGACAACGGACAGCGATCCGACATTGGTTCTCGAGGCGATTCGCGCCTGCACGCAAACCGATTAATTTTCATGGCCAAGCACGTTCATAAAACCAAACCCGCTAAAAATCGCTCATTCCTGAAATGGGCGGGCGGAAAGTATCGTCTGACGGACGACATCAACCGCCTGTTGCCGAAAAAGAAAAAGTGCTTGGTCGAGCCCTTTGTGGGCGCGGGTTCCGTGTTCTTAAACAGCCACTACGAACGCTACATCCTGGCGGACATCAATCCCGATTTAATTAATCTGTTCAACATTCTGAAACAGGATGTGGAATGCTATATCGCAGCGCTCAAACCGATTTTCTTTCATCCGGACGCCAACACTGCGGATTATTATTACGCGCGGCGTCAGGAATTCAATCAAAGTCGCGACGCTTTTCTACGTTCCGTTTTGTTTGTTTATCTCAATCGTTTCGGCTTTAACGGCCTGTGCCGCTACAATGCCAACAATGAATTCAACGTGCCTTTCGGTTCCCACAAAACTCATTATTTTCCCGAAACGGAAATGCGCTATTTCGCTCAGAAAGCGCAAAGTGCGGTATTTATTTGCGGCGATTTTCAGGAAACGTTCCGTCTTGCCGACGAACATTCCGTTATCTATTGCGATCCGCCTTATGCGCCGCTGCAGCAGGACAGTAATTTCACGAAATACGCCGGCAACGATTTTTCCCTCGAACACCAGAAAGCCCTGGCCGATTTGGCGCATCAGACGCGGCTTGAACGCAACATTCCCGTCGTCATTTCAAACCACGACACCCAATTCACGCGCAAAATCTACCAAACCGCCAAACTCAAAAAAATACGGGTGCAACGGAGTATCAGCCAAAAATCCGAACGCCGTTTAAAAGTCAGCGAACTTATCGCCGTCTTCAGTCCGCCAGCCCGTTCATCGCGTTAATCAGTCGAATTTCATCGAACCCATCGATATCCTGCAAGGAAATCGTTATTTCCCGGATTTTTCCTTCATTCAATAATTTTTGCCGCTGCGTGCCTTTCAATAAAGGCGTGTCCGGTGTAAACCATTCGCCCTGACGGCGAAAAACCAAATTTCCGATGCTGCAATCCGTCACATAACCGTTTTTGATAATCATAATTTCATCGCACCGCCCGCGTTGGGCAACTAACTGATTCAACAACGTTCTATCGTGATATTTCAGTGCATAATCAATCTCATCGCAAATCACCGGCTGAAACGTGCGGTAAGCTTTTCGTCGGTAAGGGAAAAATTGCAGCCGCACCGCCGAATGATGATAGGCCGCGCGACAGCGAACCAACGGCTGGGAAAGTGCGGGCGAAAAATCCGTCGAATTTTGAATTAACGAAAAAAGATCGTAAATTTTGACCGCACTTTTGCCATAAAACCGTCGCAAAGATTGCTCATAACGTTGCTGATGCAACGCGATATTTTGAATCTCGCCCCGTTCGATACAAATGGTTTCAATCAGTGGAAATTTCATCGGTTTACGCCTTTAACGGAATAGAAACTTTAGCGATTAATTCGGCGTATTCGTTTTCGGCGACACTGTGCCGAGTAATACCGCCGCCGCTGCGAAAATACAGTTGTGTTCCCTGCCGCTCGATAAAACGGATTGCGACCGCGCTGTCGAGGCCGTCGCCGCTGAAAATACCGAAAATTCCCGTATAATAGCCGCGTTCATTCCCTTCCGCCTGTCGAATAATTTCCACCGTTTTTTCTTTCGGCGCACCGCTGATAGAACCGGCAGGCAATAATTCGGCTAAAATTGAACCGATATGCGCCCGCCAGTTTTCAGGCAAGCGCCCGCAGATTTCCGAGCTGGTCTGCAAAACGGCGCGATCGCCGTTGCCGACCCGTTCCACATACCGAAAACGCCGCACTTCTATCATTTCCGCCACCGTCGCCAAATCGTTACGCATTAAATCGACAATCGTGTAATGTTCGCGCCGTTCTTTTTCATCGTTCAGCAATCGTTTTTCCGCATCCGGCTCAGCAGCTTTAATCGTGCCTTTCATTGGGTAAGTGAAAATGCGCTCCCCTTCGATTCGCACGAAGCATTCCGGCGAAAAACACACAAACTGATTATCAAGCAGAAGTTTATAGGGCGCACTGCTGTGTTGAAAAATTTCGGCCAGATTATAATTTGTCGAAATCGCCGTCGGATAGGTTAAATTAAGCAGATAAGAATTCCCTTTTTGTAATTCCCGCTGCACTAAATCAAACCCGTTTTTATAACGTTCAAATGTGATAGGTGACGCCGTTAACGCCAGTTCGGGCAATCGGTCGTTTTCCTCGTCCGGCGCATTGGTCCTCCCCCGGATATCAAACCGAATGCCTTGGCTTGCCGCTTCCGATAAAGGAAAAATCAAGGATTTTCGCTGTTCAAAATCAATCAGAAAGAAAAAAGGCCGGCGCTGTTTTCCGAATGCATTTGCCTGTGAAATAAAACGATTGAAAGGCATAATCAATAAATTAAATTGAAAAAGGGAGTAAAGTTTAGCCTAAAATAATAAGAAAATCATTTATAATCCGAACATTTCCGCCAAATTGAAAAACTTATGCAACGTCTGTTAATTATCAACAATCACGACTCCTTTACCTATAACTTAGTGGACTTAATCCGTCGTATCGGCGTACATTTTCACGTCGTTGACGTGGAAAAACTCGATTTGGATCAGATAGAAAACTACAGCCATATTTTGATCTCGCCGGGACCGGACGTGCCTCAATCTTATCCGCCACTTTTTTCCATGCTGAAACGGTTTCATGCATCAAAAGCCATTCTTGGCGTTTGTTTAGGGCATCAAACGCTCTGCCAATTTTTCGGCGCCGAGTTATTCAATCTGCCCGACGTACGGCACGGGCATGCGCAACGCCTAAAAGTGCGGTCAAATTCTCGTTTATTTTTCGGATTGCCCCCGGAATTCACCGTCGGTTTATACCACTCCTGGGCGGTATCGCGGCAGAATTTTCCGAGCCAATTAGACATCACCGCCACCTGCGGCGACGAGATCATTATGGCCGTTCAGCACCGCCGTTTGCCCGTTTACGGCGTACAATTCCACCCGGAATCCTACATTTCGGAATACGGGGAACAAATATTAAGAAATTTTCTCATTTTGGAATGAAGATCAGGTTTTAAACGAAAAGATTAAAAAAAACTTGATACTGTGTTTTATACCAGATAATATATGCACAAATTTACAGATCAACCTATTCAAGGATTTCATATGGCCACTCCGAACGATAAAATTAAACCTAGCGCAGAAGAAAAATCAAGAGCCCTTGCCGCCGCATTGGGTCAGATTGAAAAACAATTTGGTAAAGGCGCCATCATGAAACTCGGCGATCGTCCGGATATGGACGTGGAATCCATCTCCACCGGTTCCATCGGTTTGGATGTGGCGTTGGGTATCGGCGGCTTACCGATGGGACGCATCGTAGAAATCTTCGGGCCGGAATCCTCCGGTAAAACGACCTTAACGCTTTCCGTTATCGCACAAGCGCAAAAAGCGGGAAAAGTCTGTGCATTTATTGATGCGGAACACGCTCTCGACCCGATTTATGCGGCTAAATTAGGTGTTGACGTAAAAGAATTGTTCATTTCCCAACCGGATAACGGTGAACAGGCGCTTGAAATTTGTGATGCGCTCGTCCGCTCCGGCGCCATTGACGTCATCATCGTGGATTCCGTCGCGGCATTAACGCCGAAAGCCGAAATCGAAGGTGACATGGGCGATGCGCACGTCGGTTTACAAGCGCGTTTAATGTCTCAGGCGTTACGTAAATTGACCGCTCAAATCAAATCTTCCAACTGTTTGGTGGTCTTCATCAACCAAATCCGCATGAAAATCGGCGTGATGTTCGGTAATCCGGAAACCACAACCGGCGGTAACGCATTAAAATTCTACTCTTCCGTCCGTTTGGATATCCGCCGCATCGGCTCCGTGAAAGCCGGTGAAGAAATCATCGGTAACGAAACCCGCGTGAAGGTCGTAAAAAACAAACTGGCCGCACCGTTCCGTACGGTCGATTTCCAAATCATGTACGGCGAAGGTATTTCTAAAAACGGCGAATTAATCGAATTGGGCGTTAAACAAAAACTGGTGCAAAAATCCGGCGCCTGGTTCGCTTACGAAGGTCAGAAAATCGGGCAGGGTAAAACCAATGCGATGAAATGGCTGGCTGAAAACCCGGAAAAAGCGGCGGAACTTGAAAGTAAAATCCGCGCGGAATTCCAAGCAAATCCGGAGAAATCGCTGATTGCCGAACTTGACGGTTCCGGTAAAAACAGTGAAATCGATGAATCTGATAACAGCGTCGATTTTGAATAATCGTTAACCGGTAAGGCTCGTGAACATGCAAAGTGCGGTGAAAAATCTCAACGTTTTTCTACCGCACTTTTTCCATCAAAACGGCCTTTTCAGATAAACCCGGACAGAATCTAAGTCAGTGATAAACAATATGCGCCAGAAAGTTACGGAAACGGAAACCTGTACGACCAGCTTCCGGCTTGCTCTCGGTTATGTGATGAATTTACTCGCCCGCCGAGAATACAGCGAATATGAAATTCGTTGCAAAATGCAAGAAAAAGCCTTTTGTGAAGAAGATATTGAAGCGGTTATTTTGCACTGCAGACAGAAAAATTGGCAAAGCGACCGCCGTTTTACCGAAAATTATCTGAATTTCCGTGCCCAGCGAGGCTACGGATTGGCAAGAATCAGACAAGAGCTTATCCAGTTAAAGGGAATCCCGCCGACAATTATTGAAGAGGCGTTAGCGGAAATCGACCTCGACTGGAACCAAATAGCGCATACGGTACTCAATAAAAAATTTCCCGATTATCACAAAAAGCAAAATCCGCAATCTAAGCAAAAAATCTGGCGTTATATGATATCGCACGGTTTCCGTTCCGATGATTTTACCGATTTTATCGGAAACGGCGACAGCTTCGATTTTTGATTAAAGCGGCGGCGTTCCGCAAGCGTTTGAAAAATCATTGGATGGTTGAAAAATAAACGGTATAATGACCGCACTTTAAGGCAACAGAACTTTCATGTTGCCTTTATTTTTCGCTTAAGGTAATAACACAAAGAATGATTAATAAAATTTTTGCATGGTTTGAAAGCCGTATCGATGCCTATCCGGAAGGACAACCGGAAGCGCCGCGTAAAGGACTTTGGGGCTTTATTTGGTCAAGTTTGGACGGTTTAAAGGGTTGGATCGCTTTTTTTGCCTTTCTGACCATCGGGACCGGCGTCATTGAAGCCATGTTGTTCCAATTTATGGGAAAAATCGTCGACTGGCTCGGTAGTTATACGCCGGCGACTTTATGGGCGGAAAAAGGCCATTATCTCATCGGCATGGCGGTTGTTCTGGTCGTCAGTATCGGGTGGACGTTTTTAACTTCCGCCGTGCGCCTGCAAACCCTGCAGGGCGTATTTCCCATGCGGTTACGCTGGAATTTCCACCGTTTAATGCTGGGGCAAAGTCTAAGTTTTTATCAAGACGAATTCGCCGGCCGGGTTTCGGCAAAAGTCATGCAAACCGCTCTTGCCGTACGGGATACCGTGTTAACCGTCGCCAACATGGCGGTGTATGTCGGGGTTTATTTCATTACCTCGGGAGCGATTTTAGTCTCCTTCGACGGTTGGCTGCTGGTGCCGTTCATTCTCTGGATTGCCATTTTCGCCTGCATTCTGTATTTTTTAATTCCCAAATTAGCCCGCACGGCGGAACGTCAGGCGGATGCCCGCTCTCTGATGACGGGACGCGTTACCGACGCCTATTCCAACATCACTACGGTAAAATTATTCTCGCACGGCGCCCGTGAAGCGGCATACGCGAAAAGTTCCATGGAAGAATTCATGGTCACCGTACACGCCCAAATGCGCCTAGCCACAATATTAGACACCCTGACTTACGCAAGTAATATTTTCTTAACTCTAAGCACCGCAGTTTTGGGTATCGTGCTTTGGCATCAGGGCGCCGTCGGTGTAGGCGCTATCGCAACGGCGACGGCAATGGCGCTGCGGGTTAACGGACTGGCGCACTGGATTATGTGGGAATCCGCCCGCTTATTCGAAAACATCGGTACCGTGAACGACGGCATGACAACCCTCTCCAAACCGCATACTATCGTGGATAAACCGAATGCCACCTCATTAACGGTTAAACGGGGAGAAATCAGATTCAATCATGTCAATTTCGCCTACTCGCCGGACAAACCCTTGTTACGGGATTTCAATTTAACCATCAGACCGGGTGAAAAAGTCGGTTTAATCGGACGTTCCGGCGCCGGAAAATCCACTATCGTTAACCTGCTTCTGCGTTTCTATGAAGCGCAAAGCGGCACCATTACCATTGACGGACAAAACGTATTGGATGTGAAACAGGAAAGTCTGCGCGCGCAAATCGGTCTGGTGACGCAGGACACCTCTTTGCTTCACCGTTCGGTGCGGGACAATATTATTTACGGCCGCCCGGATGCCACCGAAGCGGATATGATTTCCGCCGCGGAACGCGCAGAAGCCGCCGACTTCATCCCATCGTTAAGCGATGCGCAGGGTCGTCGCGGTTACGACGCTCATGTGGGAGAACGCGGGGTGAAACTATCCGGCGGACAACGTCAACGGATTGCTATCGCCCGCGTAATGCTGAAAGACGCGCCGATTCTGCTACTGGACGAAGCAACCAGCGCCCTCGACAGCGAAGTGGAAGCGGCAATTCAGGAAAGCCTGGACAAAATGATGGAAAACAAAACCGTTATCGCCATTGCCCACCGCTTATCGACCATCGCGGCGATGGATCGCCTGATCGTATTGGATCAGGGAAAAATCGTGGAACAGGGTACCCATACGGAATTGCTGGCGCAACACGGGCTATACGCCAAATTATGGCAACATCAAAGCGGCGGTTTCTTAAACGAACAGGACGCCTGATTTCACAAAGCCCGGGCAATTGTTCGGGCTTTATTTCGGCACATTTTTGCGGAATAAAAAATGAACAATTATTATCTCGGTATGATGTCCGGCACCAGCCTGGACGGCGTAGACCTGGCGTTAGTGGATTTTCATCACGAACCCTTCCGTATCGTTGCCAGCGGTTTCACGCCGATGCCTGAAAATTTACGACAAAAATTGACCGCACTTTTGCGTGAAGGCCGCACCAGTCTGCAGAATCTGGGCGAAATCGATCACCAACTCGGGTTACTTTACGCTTCCAGCGCCAATCAATTTCTCGCCGAACAGGGCGTTTCCGCCGCACAAATCCAAGCTATCGGCTGCCACGGGCAAACAATCTGGCATTCACCGCAAGGCGACTTCCCTTTCAGCATGCAGATTGGCGACATGAATCTGGTTGCCGCTCACACAGGCATTACCGTGGCGGCCGATTTCCGTCGCAAAGACATGGCGTACGGCGGACAGGGCGCGCCTCTCGTCCCCGCTTTTCACCAAGCGGTCTTTGCCTCGCCGCAGTATTTAACCGTCGTGCTGAATATCGGCGGCATCAGCAACATTTCCATTCTGAATCCGCACGCCGTCACCACAGGGTACGATGTGGGGCCGGGCAATGCCTTGCTGGACGGCTGGATTGAACAACATCTGGGTCGGCGTTACGACAAAAACGGCGAATGGGCAAAAACGGGAAAGGTAAATCAAGCGTTGTTAACCGCTCTGCTGGACGAACCGTTCTTCCGACAACCTGCGCCGAAAAGCACGGGACGGGAATTATTCAATCTGCACTGGCTGGCAAAAAAACAGGAAAATCTGACCGCACTTTCGCCCCAGGACGTACAACGAACCCTAGTGGAGTTGACGATACAAAGCATTGTGCAAGAATTAAACCGAATTCGCACCGCTTTGCCTTGCCGATTGCTGGTCTGCGGCGGCGGGGCCCGCAATCCGTTAATTATGCAAGGGCTGAAAACCGCCTTGCCGCACTGGCAAACCGCCGTCACGACAGAATACGGCATGGACGCGGATTATGTGGAGGCCGCCGCCTTTGCCTGGCTGGCTTATTGCCGCATGAATCGGTTGCCGAGCAATTTACCCGCCGTGACGGGCGCGCAAAGTGCGGTCAGTTTGGGCGTAATTTATCCGAAGGAATAACAATGACAGAACAAAATTTACTGCAATCACTGGCGCAAATGGTGACGGAACAACGCAATGCCGATTCAATGGACATCGACCGATTGAACGCCCTCGACATCGTAAAAATCATCAATCGGGAAGATCAGCGGGTTCCCCTTGCGGTGGAACGATGTCTGCCGCAAATCGCGCAGGCGGTGGAGAAAATCGTCGCCGCTTTCCGACAAGGCGGACGTTTAATCTACATCGGCGCCGGCACCAGCGGGCGTCTGGGCGTGTTAGACGCCTCGGAATGTCCGCCCACTTACGGCGTATCGCCGGACATGGTGGTAGGCATTATCGCCGGGGGCGAACGGGCATTACGCCAGCCCATAGAAGGCGCGGAAGATAATCCGCAACAAGGACAAACGGATTTGGAGAAAATCCGTTTTAGCGCCCAAGACGTCTTAGTCGGTATCGCCGCAAGCGGGCGCACGCCTTATGTTATCGGCGCGTTGAACTATGCCAAATCCCTGAATGCGGTGACGATCGCCGTCGCCAGCAACCCCGGCTCCGCCATGGCAAAAATCGCCGATATCGCCATTGAAACCGTAGTCGGACAAGAAGTGCTGACCGGTTCAAGCCGTATGAAATCTGGCACGGCACAAAAACTGGTGCTGAATATGCTCACCACCGCCAGCATGATCTTAATGGGCAAATGCTATCAAAACCTTATGGTGGACGTGCAGGCGAGCAACGAAAAACTGCGCGCCCGCGCCCTTCGTATTGTGATGCAGGCGACGGAATGCAGCGAAGAAACGGCGCAACAAACCCTGCAACGGGCGGATAACAACGCCAAACTGGCGATTATGATGATTCTCAGCGGACTGGAAAAAGCCGCCGCCGCGCAATTGTTAAACCGCCATCAAGGCAAATTGCGACAGGCGCTGGCGCAATAACGTAAAAGTGCGGTCAAAAAAAGCATCGTTTTTTGAACGTTGGCTTTGCCAACGGCCCTTGGGAGCAATCCTTAAAAAAATTGCAAATAAAAAATACGACGTTTTTTTTTGAATGTAGGCTATGCCGGCGGCTTCGCCGGGAGCGAGCAAATTCGTTTACAAAAGTGCGGTCAAATTTTTCAACGTTTTTTCGGTCCGGCGCCAAACGCTGACCCTATGAAAAACGTCGTATTTTTTGACCGCACTTTATGTCTATCAAGCTCAATAATCGTTGATTATTTCGGTGGAATATCGGCTAACACCCGGGTTAACACCGACCAATAGGTTTGCACCGCCGGAATATGCACGCATTCGTCGGGCGAATGTGCGTTGCGAATGGTCGGTCCGATGGAAACCACCTCCAAATCCGGATAAATTTTCTTCAGCAAACCGCATTCCAAGCCTGCGTGAATCACTTTGACTTTCGGCTCTTTACCGATCACCTGCGAATAAACCCGCTTGGTTAAGGCGAAAATCTCGGTGTCCGGATGCGGCTCCCAGCCCGGATAATAACCGGAATACGTCACCTCACCGCCGCTTTGCTGCGCCAGCGCGTTTAACTCCGCTTTCACCTCATCGGTGCCGTGCTCAATCAATGTGCGCAGCAAAATCGTGCCGTGCAATGCGCCCTCTTTCATGTTTAACACGCCGATGCTTAACGAGGTTTCCACCACATCTTTGATGGTATCGCTGAATTTCACCACGCCGTTCGGCAGCGCATTCACCACGTGAGCGACGGTTTGAGTGCTGGCGGCATCAAAGGTTTGTTGCGGCAATGCCGCTTGATTCACCAACACTTGCGCATTCGGGTCTTCCGTTAATTCCGCTTGCAAATGCGTTTTGAACTTCTCAACCACGGCATGAAAAGCGTCCGCATCATCCAATGCCAGAGTAACGAAGGCTTCGCGCGGAATCGCATTGCGCACGGAACCGCCGCGTATCGCGACAATGGCAAACTCTTCCGTCGCGCAGGAAAGTGCGGTCAAAAATACGCCCAATAATTTAATGGCGTTGCCGCGTCCGGTGTGAATGTCGCAACCGGAATGTCCGCCGCGCAAGCCTTTAATCGCCACCTCGAAGCAATGAGGAAATTTATTGGGCTGCATGTTCACCGGCAGTTTCAAATCCGCATTTTCACCGCCCGCGCAACCGATATAAATTTCGCCGCTTTCTTCGGTGTCCGTATTAATCATCATTTTGGATCGCAACCAGCCCGGGCGCAATCCCACCGCGCCTTCCATGCCGGCTTCTTCCGTCATGGTGAGCAGCACTTCCAGTTCGGGATGCGCCAAATCGTCACTGTCCAAAACCGCCAGAGCCGATGCCATGCCGATGCCGTTATCCGCCCCCAGCGTGGTGCCGCCGGCGCGCACCCAATCGCCTTCAATCCGCGGCAGAATCGGATCCTTGAGAAAATCGTGGCGGGTCGCTTCATTTGCCTGCGGCACCATATCCAAATGCGCCTGCAACGCCACGGACGGGCGATTTTCCATGCCCTTGGAAGCGGCTTTGCGAATCAACACATTGCCCGCCTCATCCCGTTCCGCAAACAGATTTCTGCCCTTCGCCCAAGCCACAATCGTTTCCGCCAACGCGTCTTCGTGATATGAAGGATGAGGAATTGCACAAATTTTATCGAACCATTGCCATAATTTTGCGGGTTGTAATGTTTGAATTTCTGACATACTTTTTCCTTTTCTGAAAATCTGCGGATTTTTGACCGCACTTTGATGCAAAATGATAGCATAAAAACCCGTTTCGGGTTATCCTTACGCCATTTTAGAAACGGTCGAAAGGAAGAAATTATGAGTGAAAAATATGTGGTGACTTGGGATATGTTCCAAATGCACAGCCGCAAACTGGCGGAACGTTTATTGCCCGCTTCACAATGGAAAGGAATTATTGCGGTAAGCCGCGGCGGTTTATTCCCGGCGGCCGTATTATCGCGCGAACTCGGTATTCGCCATGTGGAAACCGTGTGTATCGCCAGTTATGATCACGACCAGCAAGGCGAATTGCGCGTTCTCCATGCCGCCGAAACCGACGGCGAAGGTTTTATTGTGGTGGACGATTTAGTCGATACCGGCAATACGGCGAAAGAAATCCGCAAAATGTATCCGAAAGCCAAATTCGTTACCGTCTTCGCTAAACCGGCGGGCGCACCGTTAGTGGACGATTACGTGATCGACATTCCGCAAGGCACCTGGATTGAACAACCTTGGGATTTAGGTTTGGGTTTTGTTCCGCCTATCGCCCGTAAATAATTGCTATAAATAAAAAACGCGAGGCTTCTCGTGTTTTTTTCTATACAAATTCGTTATATGATTGAATATATCACTCTTTCCCAGGCGGAAATAGACGCCATTCGATTGAGCCTGAAAGTTGCTTTCTGGGCAATTTTATGCAGCCTGCCGCCGGCGATTGCCACCGCCTGGCTGTTGGCCCGTCGTCACTTTTGGGGAAAATCCGTGCTGAACAGCATTATTCATTTGCCGCTGGTGCTGCCGCCGGTGGTCATCGGTTATTTATTGCTCACCACCATGGGACGCAACGGCGTTATCGGCAAATTTCTGTTGGACTGGTTCGGATTCAGCTTTTCTTTTTCCTGGCACGGCGCAGCATTGGCTTCGGCGATCGTCACCTTTCCGCTGGTCGTTCGTGCCATCCGCCTGGCCATTGAAAGCATCGACATCAAACTGGAACAGGCGGCGCGCACCCTCGGCGCGTCCGCTTTACGCACTTTTTTCACCGTGACGCTGCCATTAGCTTCACCCGGTATTTTAGCCGGCGTAGTTTTAGGCTTTGCCCGCTCCCTCGGCGAATTCGGCGCAACCATCACTTTCGTATCCAACATTCCCGAAGTGACTCGCACCATCCCGCTCGCCATGTATTCTTTTATCGAAACGCCTAATGCGGAAGGCGCGGCGGCAAGGCTTTGTTTCATCGCCATCCTCATTTCGCTGATTTCCCTGCTGATTTCCGAATGGCTGGCAAAACGCACTCAAGCAAGATTAGGACGGGAATAACATGCTGGAAATCAACGTCACCAAAACCCTGGGCGAATTTCAATTGGAAGCGAATCTGCAAATTCCGGCGCAAGGCGTCACCGCCGTTTTCGGTTTGTCCGGTTCGGGCAAAACGTCGTTGATTAACATGGTAAGCGGCCTGCTCACGCCGGATAGCGGTTTTATTCGTCTGAACGGCAAAACTTTGGTGGACCGGGCACAACACATCAATCTCGCGCCGAACAAACGCCACATCGGTTATGTGTTTCAGGACGCGCGCCTGTTTCCTCATTATACGGTGAAAGGTAATTTATGTTACGGCATGAAGAAGAAAAGTGCGGTCGATTTTCAGCAAGTTTTACATTTACTCGGCATTGAAGCTTTACTGAAACGCTACCCCGCCACGCTTTCGGGCGGCGAAAAACAACGGGTCGCCATCGGGCGCGCATTGCTTACCGACCCCGAAATACTGCTGATGGACGAGCCGCTGTCCGCACTGGATTTACCGCGCAAACAGGAACTGCTTGCCTATCTGCACGCGCTTTCCCGCAAAATCCGGATTCCGATTTTATATGTCTCGCACAGCCCGGACGAAATTAAAGCGCTGGCCCAACGGGCCATTCTGATGGACAACGGCAAAGTCACCGCTTACGGCGACACTCAAACGCTGTTAAGCAGTCCATTCCACCAGCAATAGAAAAAAACTCATAAAAAATTGACCGCACTTTAAAGCCGTTTCGGTTCAAAAGTGCGGTCAATTTTTTCAATGTTTTTATGGCATTACGCTTTCACGTTTTCCGCCAAGAAGGCAAGCAGCCGGTCTTTGGCAATCATATGTTTTTCGCCGCTGCGACGGTTTTTATATTCGATTTCTCCCTTGTCGAGATTTTTCTCGCCAATCACCACCATATGCGGCACGCCGATGAGCTCCATATCTGCGAACATTACGCCCGGACGTTCTTTGCGATCATCAAAAATTACATCCACGCCTTGTGTTTTCAGGGTTTGATACAATTCTTCCGCAAATGCCTGCACGCTTTCCGATTTATGCATATTCATCGGCACGATGGCAACGGTGAACGGCGCAATTTCATCGGTCGGCCAGATAATTCCGCGTTCGTCGTGATGCTGTTCAATCGCCGACGCCACCACGCGAGTCACGCCGATACCGTAACAACCCATGGTCATCACCAACGGTTTGCCGTCTTCGCCTTGCACCGTGGCTTTCATGGCTTCGGAATATTTTTTACCTAATTGGAAAATATGCCCCACTTCGATGCCGCGCTTGATTTGCAGCGTCCCTTTGCCGTCCGGACTCGGATCGCCTTCCACCACGTTACGCAAATCGAATACTTCCGGCATCGCCGTATCGCGTTCCCAATTTATGTTGAAATAATGTTTACCGTCAACATTGGCGCCGGCGCCGAAATCGGACATCAACGCGACGGAGCGGTCGATAATCGCCGGAATATTCAGATTAACCGGCCCTAATGATCCTACGCCGGCGCCGATTTTCGCCTTAATTTCCGCTTCATCGGCAAATTCAAGCGGATCCGCCACCAACGGATGTTTCTGCGCTTTAATTTCATTCAGCTCGTGATCGCCGCGAATAATTAACGCGACCAACGGCGCTTCTTCCTTTGCGCCTTTCACGATCAAGGTTTTCACGGTTTTTTCAATCGGCTGATTAAACTGTTCCACCAATTCCGCAATGGTTTTGGCATTCGGCGTATCCACTAATTCCATAGGCTTGCCCGACGCCTGACGTTCGCCCACGGCAACCGCTTCCGCCAGTTCGATATTGGCGGCGAAATCGCTTTCGGTGGAAAACACCACGTCGTCCTCGCCGCTGGAGGCCAGCACCTGGAATTCGTGTGAAGCGGAACCGCCGATGGAACCCGTATCCGCCTGCACCGCACGGAAATCTAAACCTAACCGGTTGAAAATATTGGTATAAACCTGATACATCACCTCGTAAGTCTGTTGCAGACTTTCCTGTGTGGTGTGGAAGGAATAAGCGTCTTTCATCACAAATTCGCGGGAACGCATCACCCCGAAACGCGGGCGCACTTCGTCGCGGAATTTAGTCTGGATTTGGTATAAATTCAGCGGCAGCTGCTTGTAAGAAGAGACTTCGCGACGCACCAAATCGGTAATCACTTCTTCGTGGGTCGGCCCGAGTACAAAATCGCGGTTACCGCGATCGCTGAAACGAAGCAGTTCGGGACCGTATTGTTCCCAGCGACCGGATTCCTGCCACAATTCCGCCGGCTGCACCACCGGCATTAGCACTTCAATGGCACCACCTTTATTCATTTCTTCGCGAATGATATTTTCCACTTTTTTCAACACTTTAATACCTGTCGGCAGCCAGTTGTACAAACCGGACGCCATCGGGCGAATCATGCCCGCCCGCAACATCAGCTGATGACTCACCACCTGAGCATCATTCGGGGTTTCTTTTAGGGTTGAAAATAAATATTGACTCGTACGCATTCTGTATCCTGTTTGGTTGTCTCAAAAATTCCGCTTAGTTTACCATTAATTGCGAAACAGAAAAATAAAGTGCGGTCGAATTTGACCGCACTTTTTAGAGGACAGGTTTGCAATAGCGTTGAGGAAAATTAATCGCCGTCATAAGCCCGTTGGAAAATTTCGATGACCTGTTGTTTGGTGGCTTTGCGCGGATTAGTGAGCATACACACGTCTTTCATCGCATTTTCCGCCATCACGTCGAAATCTTCCGGTTTTACGCCGAGCAGTCGCAGATTGGCCGGAATGCCCACTTGTTTGCTTAACCGACGAATGGCGGCAATAGCTTTCAACGCCGCGTCATCGGTGCATAAGCCGTCGATATTTTCGCCCATGGCTTTGGCAATGTCGCGGAATCGGTTGAGATTGCCGATAAGGTTAAACTCTTCCACATAAGGCAGCAGAATGGCGTTACAAACGCCGTGCGGCAGGTTGTAAAAACCGCCCAGCTGGTGCGCCATGGCGTGCACGTAACCGAGAGACGCATTATTGAAGGCAATCCCCGCCAAATACTGCGCGTATGCCATTTTATCGCGCGCTTTCATATATTCGCCGTTTGCCACCGCTTTCGGCAGATATTGCTGAATCATGGTAATCGCCATTAACGCCGCAGAATCGGTAAGCGGGTTGGCGGCGGTGGATACGTAGGCTTCAATCGCATGAGTCAGCGCATCCATACCGGTCGCTGCGGTCAGACTTGGCGGCATACCTTTCATCAGCAGCGGATCGTTCACGGCGATTTGCGGCGTGACGCGCCAGTCTACAATCGCCATTTTAACTTTACGCGCCGTGTCGGTAATGATACAGAATCGGGTGATTTCGGACGCCGTCCCCGCCGTAGTATTGACCGCCATCAGCGGCACCATCGGATTATGGGAACGGTCGATACCTTCGTAATCCTGAATGCGTCCGCCGTTACTGGCGATTAAGCCGATACCTTTGGCACAGTCGTGAGAAGAACCGCCGCCCAGGGAAATGATGGAATCGCAGCCGTGTTCATGATAAAACGCGACGCCGTCTTCCACGTTTTTATCCGTCGGGTTCGGTTCGGCACCGCCGAAAATTACCGGTTTTAATCCTGCGTTGCTTAATACGGCGGACAATTGATCCGCCATGCCGCTTTTGGCAAGGAAGGCGTCGGTCACAATCAGAGGATTGTTGCCGCCTAAACTTTTCATTAATGTGCCGACTTCTTCAACTGCATTTTCGCCGAATACATTTCTGGTTGGTAAAAAATAATATGTTGACATAATCGCTACCTCCGCAAGAAATAAAGTTAAATTCGCCATTGGTTATCAAATCAGCGATTTCTGATTGATATTTATACTATACGCCTCAGTTGTGAATAACGTAAAGGCTAAATTCACATTTAATTAACATTTTTTTAATAAATGTGACGGACTTCAAATTTTTAAAAAAAACTTAGCGAAATTTGACCGCACTTTTACCGGAAAGCAAGTTTAAAGCCGGAAGAGAAAGGCGTGACAAATAAAAAGTGCGGTCAAAATTTACCGCACTTTGAGAAATAGCGAGATATCCGAATCAGCTTTCCGCTACGGAATGTACGGTGGAAACCGGTTTACCCTGTTTTTTATCCCACCACAGGAACAGGTTCGCCAGAATGGTGCCGGAAATGGAATGCCATACGCAAGACACTGCGCAGGCAATGGCGGATTCCGCGCTGGTCGGGAAGAATTTTGAACTTAATCCCGTTGCCAAGCCGGCGTTTTGCACGCCCACTTCAATAGATAAGGTGCGTTTTTTGGCGGTGTTCATGCCGATTAATTCACCGACAAAATAGCCTAATGCATAACCGATGCCGTTATGGCAGGCGATGCAAGCAAAAATAATCAATCCCGATTCCAGGAATTTAGCGCCGTGAACCGCTACTACGCCGCCCACGATGCAGGCAAAACTGATCACCGCCACACCCGGCATAGTGGCTTGTACGTCGTGGAACCACTTGCTTTTGTGGAAGAAAATGTTGAAGGCGGAGCCGACGCCTACCGGTAAAATCGTCACCCACAGCATGAATTTGAACATTGCCCAGCCGTCCATATCAATACTTTCGCCCACCAGGTAATTGATCAACAGCGGTGTCATAACCGGTGCGATAATAGTGGAAACGGTGGTCATCCCCACGGAAAACGCCACATCACCTTTACATAAAAAACTCATAATATTGGACGATACACCACCCGGACAACACCCCACCAACACCAAGCCTAAAGTGAGGCCCGGAGACAGATTAAACATATTGGCAATGGCAATCGCAACAAACGGCATAATGGTATATTGCGCCACTGCGCCGACGAAAATATCAAAGGGACGCCGGGCAAGAATTTTGTAATCGTTGGTACCGAGCGTCATCCCCATAGAAAGCATAATAACGCCCAACACTAACACCTGTGCATCGCCTTTCACCCAAGCGAACAACTCGGGAGCATAGAAAGTCACGCAGGCGGTGAGAATAATGAAAAGAGCGGTAAATTTTGTAAGATAATGACTTATCTGTTTAAGTGCGCGCATAACGGGTTCCTTCAGGTTAATCGAACGGATTAAATATTGCGCCAATTCAGAATAATGTCAATATATAAAATAAGGTTAATAGCCTAATTTTGCTTTTATATTTCGGTTTTAAAATATCAAAAATATCGTATTTTAAAAAAGCATAGAATTTAAAACCAAAATTAAATCAATTTAAGGTATTAAATTCCATAAAATAAAGATTAAACCTGTTTTAAAAAATCAGAAAATAAATGATATTTAGGTGAAAAGACAGTTACCGTACGCTGAATAAAATTCAAGGCCCGATGTTATCCGGGCCTTGATTTGTAAGTAAAATGGTTCCGCCTTGCTTTGAGGGCGGGAAGAATATTATTTCGTGGAAATCGTCGCGTTTTCCGGCAAATGTAAATCCATTTGTGCAAACGGAATGTCGATACCCGCTTTATCGAACTCCAGCTTGATTCGTTCCGTCACGTCGAAATGCACGCCCCAATAATCCGGCGTATTCACCCATGGACGCACAAATAATTGTACGCTGCTTGCCGCCAGCGCACCGACCGCAATCGTCGGCGCCGGAGTTTTCAGCACGCGCGGATCCTCGTCCAATACGCGCGCGACAATCTCTTTGGCCGAGGCAATGTCCGCGTCGTACGCGATATCGAAAATAAAATCGATACGGCGGGTTTTGTTCGCCGAATTATTCACAATGCTGTCGCTGAACACTTTGCCGTTCGGAATTAATACGGTTTTGTTGTCTGCAGTGCGCAATTCCAACACCAATAATCCCATTTGTTCCACCGTTCCCGTCATACCGCCGGTTTCGATCAAATCCCCTTTACGAAACGGTTTGAACACCAACAACATCACGCCTGCCGCGAAATTTTGCAGCGAATTTTGCAACGCCAAACCCACAGCCAAACCCGCCGCACCGATAAGAGCGACCAGCGAACTGGTATTAATGCCCAACTGCGACAATGCCGCAATTACAACGATTAACAGCATCAGAAAATAACTGATGGATGACACAAAACTCTGCAGCATTTCGTCTTTGGTGGACGCTAACGCCGCTTTACCTAATAATTTACTGATTAACCGCGCAATCCATTTACCCGCCACATAAATAAGGACTGCCAATAAAATCTTGGTGCCGTACGGAATAATCCAATCGTGAAGCAAAGTGTCCATATTCATAGAACTTACGGTGTCAATCACTTTACTTGCCTGTTCCTGCACATCAATGTTCGGAACGGTTTCTTGGGCCTGTTCTGCCGCCATTTGAGTTTCCTTCTGATAAAAATTGAAATTTCGTCAACGCACGCCGCATTAACGCGTTTATTATGACAATCGCACCGCATAAAAGTGCGCGTTCAATTTAACGGATTTTCCATGAATGTCCAGATTTTCCGCAACGCATTTTCCCGCACCGCATCTTTTTCAAACAGAATTTCATGCTTCGCCTGCGGGACTTGTTCCAATTTACCCTGCGGTAAAAGTGCGGTCAGATTTTCGAGATTTTTATTCGCTACAATCTTTTCCTGTTCCGATTGCAGAATCAGCACGGGAATGTCGATTTTCGGCAAAACCTGCGGCAGACGGCGAATCGCCTGCAAACATAAATGAACCCAGCGGAAAGTCGGACCGCCCAATCCCAACTCGGGATGTTTTCGGTTTACCCGATTCATCCATTTCATTCGCGTCGCACAACTGCTTAAATCGTTCAGCGAAACATGCACCGGACGATACGGCTGCTTGCCGAACACATAACGCTCGCCTTGCCCGAGCAGCAACATCAAACCGATGACAAGCTGATCACGAATCGGATGCTTCAGCGGCATACCGAAAAACGGCGCGGAAAGCACGGCGTTAGTGATACGGTGGTCATAATCCGCCAAATAATAGGCGGAAATCAGGCCGCCCATGGAATGAGCCAGAATATGCCGGCTTTGGTAAGCAAAAAGTGCGGTCGATTTTTCGATAATTTTTGCCATGTCCGCCGTATAAAAACGGAAGTCGTCCAAATACCCTTTTTGTTTATCCTGCAACAGACGCTGTGAAAAGCCTTGTCCGCGGTGATCAAACGCCAGCACGTCATAACCGCGATGATAAAAATCGTACGCCACTTCCGTCCATTTCAGCAGATTTTCCGCCCGTCCGTTCACCAGAATCACTAATTTGCAATGCGCCGGATGATGAAAATGACGGTACGCCAGGCGACAGCCGTTCTGCCCGTTCATATATTGAACGGGAAACTGTTCCGCGAACGGAACCAGCCGGCTCAGCGCGAATTTGCCAAAATGCGGTTCTCGATACATGGGATCTTCTTTCGTGATTCTCGGGAGGAAACAAAAAGTGCGGTTAAATTTGACCGCACTTTTTCTTTTAAGCCACTAGCTGTTTCAGGATTCGGCGTACGGGTTCCGCGGCCCCCCACAATAATTGGTCGCCCACGGTGAAAGCCGCCAAATATTCGGGCCCCATCACCAATTTGCGTAAACGTCCAACCGGCACGCTCAAGGTGCCGGTGACTTTCGCCGGCGTTAATTCACGTAATGTGGTTTCTTTATCGTTCGGGATCACTTTCACCCATTCGTTATGTGAAGCCAGGATTTGTTCGATTTCCTCTAACGGAATATCTTTTTTCAGTTTGATTGTGAACGCCTGACTGTGGCAGCGCAATGCACCGATGCGCACGCATAAGCCGTCCACCGGAATCGGGTTGTCGCTTAAACCCAAAATTTTGTTCGTTTCCGCATAGCCTTTCCATTCTTCTTTGGTTTGACCGCTTGGCAGCAATTTGTCGATCCACGGAATTAAACTGCCTGCTAATGCGGCGCCGAAATTGTCCGTCGGGAAGCTGTCTGCGCGCATTTCGGCGGTGACTTTGCGTTCAATCTCTAAAATGGAGGAGGCCGGATTGGCTAATTCCGCGCTGACGGATTTTTCCAATAAACCCATTTGTGAAACCAGTTCGCGCATATTTTTGGCGCCGGCGCCGGAAGCGGCCTGGTAAGTCGCCACAGAAATCCATTCCACCAAATCGCGTTCGAATAAACCGCCTAACGCCATTAACATCAGACTGACGGTACAGTTACCGCCGACAAAGGTTTTAATGCCGTTTTTTAAGCCGTCGGCGATCACGTGTTGGTTCACCGGATCCAATACGATGATGGCATCTTTTTCCATGCGCAACGCGGAAGCGGCGTCCACCCAATAACCGTCCCAACCGGCGGCTTTCAGTTTAGGATAAACTTCATTGGTGTAATCTCCGCCCTGGCAGGTGACAATAATATCCAATTTTTTTAATTCTTCTATATCAAAAGCGTCTTTCAAAGTTCCCGCTTCTTTGCCGCCGAATACCGGAGCTTTTTGCCCCGCTTGAGAGGTGGTGAAAAAAACCGGATTAAGATTTGCAAAATCCTGTTCCTGCTGCATACGATCCATTAATACGGAACCGACCATCCCGCGCCATCCGACAAAACCAACGTTTTTCATATTTTATTCCTTATGATTAAGATTATGTTTGTGTGAGATTAATTAATTACAAGATAGATTGAATAAAATCAAGTTTTTTTATAAAAAAATAACAGAATCTTTGATTCCGCTCTTTTTTGTTTTCCATAACGTAAACATTGTCAAAGGCAAAATTGTCGTTAAATCGCAATAAAAAGGGTACCTTTCGGTACCCTTTTCTGAATGTCTGATGACAATATATTATTT
>CAUTMS010000008.1:0-95556 GCA_963539805.1 uncultured Actinobacillus sp.
GCAGCCGCCTTCGGGCGGCTGTGTGTTGAAACAAAATAGCAGAAATGATACCTAGATCACACTTTTGAGCAGCCGCCTTCGGGCGGCTGTGTGTTGAAACGAGATATTGAGCGTTGATAATTACAATCAAAGGAAGCAGCCGCCTTCGGGCGGCTGTGTGTTGAAACCCTTCGCCGTGAGAAATTGCTCTGGCAATCATCGCAGCCGCCTTCGGGCGGCTGTGTGTTGAAACGATTAAAAATCGAAATGCTAATTGGCGAACAGGGCAGCCGCCTTCAGGCGGCTGTGTGTTGAAACCCCGCTGGGTTTATTCCGCCGGTGAAAAGCTGCCGGGCAGCCGCTTTCAGGCGGCTGTGTGTTGAAACGCTGCTGTAAAATGTCCACCAAAGGCAGCATTATGCAGCCGCCTTCAGGCGGCTGTGTGTTGAAACGTTACCTTTGCCAACGGCTTTATTCGTCGTGATGGCAGCCGCCTTCAGGCGGCTGTGTGTTGAAACAAAACATGGTATTGCTAAGTAGGTTAGGGCTTTCGCAGGCCGCCTTTGGGCGGCTGTGTGTTGAAACGAACGTTTTTAAATTAGTAGATAACACCTTGCTTGCAGCCGCCTTCGGGCGGCTGTGTGTTGAAACGCCGACCGGGTGGTCCGTGTCGAAAAAGTATTGACGCAGCCGCCTTCGGGCGACTGTGTGTTGAAACTGGCGCCTGGCCGAGGTTTATCCGGATTTAGTGTCGCAGCCGCCTTCAGGCGGCTATAAGGTAAGTCAGCGGGACATCGCTGTAGATTTGACTTCTACTGCCATAATAAAAGGGCAGGTGACTGCCCTTTGTTTTTATCTTTTTAGACTTCCGATAAGAATCTGTGTTTATAAATAACCGTTCTTAAATTTTATCATCCAACAACAATTCCACTAATCGTTTTGCCAGCGGGACGTAATGGCCGCTAAAACGATGGCTGAAATTAAGCAAGTAATAAAGTTGGTAAACCGGTTTTCTGCTTGCGTAGTTTTCGTCAATCGGGAAAGTGCGGTCATAATTTTCATAGAATTCGTCCGGAAACGGTTCGAATAATTCGGTGAAAGCCAGATCGCATTCGCGATCTCCCCAATAGCAGGCGGGGTCGTAAGCGTAAACTTTTCCGTCAACGGAACCGACATTTTCGATCCATAAATTGCCGTGTAGTAACGATGGCTGCGGTCGGTGTTTGGCTAATTTTGCCGCGACGGTATCTACGATGACTTTAATGGAACCGAAATCCAGTCCTTTTTCTTTGCAGATTTGTAATTGCCAGCCGATACGTTGATCGGAGAAAAATGTCGCCCAGTTTTCCCGCCATTCGTTAGGTTGATAGACGGGGCCAAGCCAGGTATCGTAATCTAAACCGTAACGTTCGGAGCCTTGCCGTTTGTGCAGCGCGGCTAATGCCTTGCCGAATTCGGCAAATTGTTCTTTGGTGACAGGCTCGAGTTTTAACGCTTCAAGTAATAAAAAGCTGTGATTTTGTGAACAGCCGACGCCGTAAACCTGAGGCACATGAATCGTGTTAGTTTTGGCAAGCAATTGTAGCTGATCGGCTTCTGCGCGGAACATGGAACGGTAAGATTTTTCGTTCAATTTCAGAAATACCGGTTGAATTCCATCGTTGATGACCCATGCTTCATGCATTTCGCCCGTATGCACTTTGTCTTTTTCTTTGATGTTGTAATACGCACCAAGTTGATCGGCTAAGACTTGAGATACAGATTTCCACATAATTGCCTCCTAAACTACAGGTCGATTAAGATTATCTTGATAATACAAATATTTTTATCAATAATCTGTGACGAAGTTCAAACTTTCGAGGTTTATCTCGGGTGAATGGAGGTATTATGAAATTATACGTTTATGATCATTGTCCTTATTGCGTTCGCGCACGGATGATTTTCGGACTGAAAAATCTTCCCGTTGAACAGATAACGCTGGCCAACGATGACGATGTTACACCGGTAAAGCTGGTGGGGAGAAAAGTGGTGCCGATTTTGCTGAAAGACGACGGCACCGCCATGCCGGAAAGTCTGGATATTGTTAAATATGCGGATGAAAATTTCGGTGAGAAAATCCTTGATGAAACCGTGCGTCCGGAAATCGATGCCTGGATGAAGCGGGTAGGCGGTTATTACAATCATCTGTTGTTGCCGCGTTTTGTTCAGCTCGGTTTGGGCGAATTTTCCAGTCAAAGTGCGGTGGATTATTTCACCAAAAAGAAAACGGAATTTATCGGTGATTTTGCCGAAAATCTCGCCGACAGCCAGCAATATATTGATCGTTTGAACCGGGATTTGCCGGAATTAAGTCAATTACTGAAAGCGGAAGAGAAAGCCAACGGCGAGCGACTTTCGTTGGAAGACATTATGCTTTTCCCGATGTTGCGTAATCTTACTTGTGTGAACGGTATCGACTGGTTGCCGAATATTCAAAGTTATATTGAGAAAATGTCCGCGTTAAGCCGGGTGCCGCTTTACACAAATCGCGCGATTTAACGTTCAATCCCGTAAAAAACTGTGCTAAAATCGACCGCACTTTTACTGTACATGGTAGGTACAAAGCAAAAGTGCGGTGCATTTTCGCACCTTTTTTATTTGTTATTACGCACAAGTCATCTTTCGTATGGATGACCACTGTATAAGGATTCAACATGCCAATTATTACTTTACCCGACGGTTCACAACGTCAATTCGATAACCCCGTTTCCGTTCTTGAAGTCGCCCAATCAATCGGCGCAGGACTTGCCAAAGCCACCATTGCAGGTCGCGTTAACGGTGAACGCCGCGACGCATGCGATATAATCAGCGAAGACAGCACGCTGGAAATCATCACCGCAAAAGACGAAGACGGCTTAGAAATTATTCGCCATTCATGCGCGCACTTGCTGGGACACGCTATCAAACAGTTATTTCCTGACGTGAAAATGGCAATCGGTCCGACCATTGAAAACGGTTTTTACTACGATGTGGATTTAGATCGTTCATTAACCCAGGAAGATTTGGATGCCTTAGAAAAACGCATGCTCGAACTGGCGAAAACGAATTATGACGTAGTAAAACAACGCGTAACCTGGCAAGAAGCGCGCGATACCTTTGAGAAACGCGGTGAACCGTACAAAATGGCGATTTTAGATGAAAATATCGCAAAAGACGATCATCCGGCGTTATATCATCATCAGGAATATGTCGATATGTGTCGCGGTCCGCATGTGCCGAATATGCGTTTCTGTCATCACTTTAAATTAATGAAGGTTGCAGGTGCGTACTGGCGTGGCGATAGCAAAAATAAAATGTTACAGCGTATCTACGGCACGGCTTGGGCGGATAAAAAACAGTTAAACGAATATTTAACCCGTTTGGAAGAAGCGGCGAAACGCGATCACCGTAAAATCGGTAAAGCTTTGGATCTTTACCACATGCAGGAAGAAGCGCCGGGTATGGTGTTCTGGCACAACGACGGCTGGACGATTTTCCGTGAATTGGAAACCTTTGTGCGCACCAAATTAAAACAATACGATTACCAGGAAGTGAAAGGTCCGTTCATGATGGATCGCGTGCTTTGGGAAAAAACCGGTCACTGGCAGAATTACGGCGATTTGATGTTCACCACTCAATCGGAAAACCGAGAATACGCCATTAAACCGATGAACTGTCCGGGTCACGTACAAATCTTTAACCAAGGATTGAAATCCTACCGTGATTTGCCTATTCGTATGGCGGAATTCGGTTCATGCCATCGTAACGAACCGTCCGGTTCCTTACACGGCTTAATGCGTGTGCGCGGGTTTACGCAGGATGACGCCCATATTTTCTGTACCGAAGATCAAATTGAAAGCGAAGTCACCAGTTGTATTAAAATGGTTTACGATATGTACACCACCTTCGGGTTTACGAAAATTGCGGTGAAGTTATCCACCCGTCCGGAAAAACGTATCGGTGCGGACGACATGTGGGATCGCGCGGAACAAGGTTTAGCCAACGCGTTGGCGCATAACGGTTTGCAATATGAAATTCAGGAAGGCGAAGGCGCGTTTTACGGTCCGAAAATTGAATTTGCGTTGCGCGACTGTTTAGATCGCGAATGGCAATGCGGGACAATTCAATTAGACTTCGCATTACCGGGCCGTTTAAATGCGTCTTACGTGGCGGAAGATAATGATCGTCGCACGCCGGTCATGATTCACCGTGCGATTTTAGGTTCGATCGAACGTTTTATCGGCATTATCACCGAAGAATATGCCGGCTTCTTCCCGGCATGGCTGGCCCCGGTACAAGCGGTGGTCATGAACATTACCGACAGCCAGGCGGAATACGTGCAAAAAGTGGTAAAACAACTTTCCGATGCCGGTTTACGTGTGAAAGCGGATCTTCGTAATGAAAAAGTCGGTTTCAAAGTGCGTGAACACACTTTACGTCGCGTGCCTTACATGTTGGTTTGCGGCGACAAAGAAATCGCCGACGACAAAGTCTCGGTACGTACCCGCAGAGGAGCGGATTTAGGCGCTTACAGCGTGGAGGATTTCATTGAAATTCTGAAAAAACAAGTACGCGGACGCGAATTGAAATTGCTGGGCGAAGCGTAAATTTACGCGATTAACGAAAAGTGCGGTCAAATTTGACCGCACTTTTTTGTTGAAGCGGATGATTAAAACTGTTCTTTCCAATATCCGATCCATTCTTTCAGCAATTGCATGTTGGCGGCAAGGGCGCCGGCTTGCGGGATGAAATGCATGGCGTTGAGTTCATAACTGTCGGGAATAATGCCGGGGCCGACGCTTGCCGGTAACACTTCGAAACCTTGTTGTTCAAACAGCATTTTGGCGCGTTTCATATGCCATTGATTGGTGACGAGGACGATACGTTTAATGTTTTCCCGTTCCAGAATTTCTTTACTGTAAAGGGCATTTTGTTTGGTGTTGGTGGAATGTTCTTCCAGCCATTTAGGCTGAATGCCGAAGAAAGTAAAAAATTCCTGTCCCATTACTTTGGCTTCGGAGTTGCCGTTCGGGCTGGCGCCGCTGATGAGAATCGGTAATTCTGTTTCTTTGTGTAAATACGCGGCGTATCGCATGCGTTCCAGCACTAGGCCTGGCAGGGTGAGAGTGTTGAACAGTTCTTTACTGTCCCGCAATCCGCCGCCTAAGATCACAATTGCCTGGGCTTTGCGGTAATCGTCCACCGTTAAATGATCTTCCTGGGTGAGGCTGTTATTTAATCGTTCTGCCGTATAAGGGATGCTGAACACATACAAAATGACAACGCTTAAAAGTGCGGTCAGAAATGCGAGTTTTTTGAAACGAAACAACCGGAGAAAAAAGGCCAACACCAATAAAATGAGCACGTCAAAAGGGGGAAGAATAATCGCGGTAATCAGTTTTGTCATATCAATCATAACGATGCCTTGGTTGAATTATTTGCCCGTATTATTCCGTAAAAACGGGACGAACTCAATCATTAAAATACTGTCCAACAGGCAGTTGAGATGCTAAAATACGCCGGTTTTTAAAAGGAAGTTTATGAATCCGATTCTTGTTGAATTAAAGCAGAAATTACAGAAAATTGAAGAACTTATCATTGATAAAAATGATGTGGTTTATTTTGATTATCCGCTTCATCTGAATGTGGGCGATTTGCTGATTTACGCCGGCACCGAGCAGTTTTTCAGAGATTATCAAATCAATATTACGTTAAGACGTTCGCTGCAAGCGTTTGATATTCGGGAAGCTAAAAAGCATATTCATCCGAATACGACGATTTTATGCCACGGCGGCGGGAATTTCGGTGATCTTTATCCGTTAATCCAAAAAATGCGCGAAGAAATTGTGACGGAATTTCCGCACAATCGCGTGATTTTATTGCCGCAGACCGCGCATTTTTCTTGCCGGCAAGAGATGGAAAAATCCGCCGTAGTGTTTTCCCGTCATCAGGATTTACATTTGTTTGCGCGCGATAGTAAAACGTTTGAATTATTCGGCGGGCGCTTTTCTGACAAGGTATATTTATCACCGGATATGGCGCACCAGCTATATGGTTCGTTGCCGAATAAACCCCAACGAGCGCATTCGCATCGGACGCTTTATTTTTTACGCAAGGATATTGAAAAAAGCCATATTGAAGCCGAAATTCAGGCGACATTACCGAATTCGGACAATGTGAAAGACTGGGAAGATATTTTGTTGCCAAGTGATCTCAGATTTGAATTATGGTGCAGTCGTTTTTCCAAATTGGCCAATCGCTTCAATCTGGCGTTTGTGAGAAATAAAATTAACCGGCTTTGGTATCAGCATGCGTTAAAAGTGATTGCCCGTTGTCAGGATATTTTTCTCAGTTATGACGAAGTGATTACCAGTCGTTTGCATGGGCATATTTTTTCTTGTCTGTTAGGTTTACCGAATCAGGTTTGTGATAATTCTTACGGGAAAAATACCGGCTATTTCAATCAATGGACGAAAAATATCGAGTATACTCAACTCTATGAAAAGTAATCGTCATTTTATCATGCTGATTGGCGTGACAATTCTGAGTATGGGGCTCACGATGGTGAGCTCTTTTGTGTTGGCACGTATGTTGTCGGTGGATGATCGCGGTTTGCACCAACTGTTTATTACCACGGTGTCTTATGTCGTTACGATTGCAACCGGAGGCTCGGGTTTTGCTTTAGCGCTGTCCATGCGCAATAAACGTTACCTTAACTGGCGCCGGTATTTTGCGACCTTTATTGCCGCCGCCATCGTCGTGGCGCTGATTGCCGTAGCGTTGTTCGATTTCACTCAATTTGAATTTTTATTCGTATTTAATGTAATTTTAACCGCGATTCTGACTATTACGTTAGAGAAAAGTAAAATTGATCCGCGGCTTAAAATTTATCGCGTGCTGACGTTGCAACAGCCGGTGTTGCTGGTGGCAATTTACGGCATAAGCTATTTATTGTTGGGTGAACAGCCGTTAAAAATCGCTATTGAATTGTTGACTTTATTCAGTTTTATTCAGGCGGCGGCTTGTCTTTTTTATCTTTATCGTATCGAAAAATCCTTTCTTAAAACGGAAAACCTGCGTGAAATCGACCGCACTTTTTTCTTAAAAACCTGGTTTAAGCAGAATCTGTATCAGATTTTCGGCGCCACGACTTCCAGTCTCGATAAATATTTAATCGCTATTTGGCTCGGGCATTATTATTTAGGGCTTTATACCGTATGTATTGCCTTTGACGCATTATTAACCAAATTTATTAATATGTTGACGGATTATTATTACTCCGGATTATTGAATAATTTAAATCGGATAAAATCCGTATTGGCGGTGATCGCTTTGCTGAGCGCAGGCGCCGTTATTTTAACGCCGTTACTGGCGGAACCGATTATTCGGTTCTTTTTCAGTATGAAATACGTAGAAGTGGCGCCGGTGCTGATTTGGTTTATTCTGAATTCGATTATTGCGGGCTTATCCTGGCTGTTATCGCAAAATATGTTGATTCAGGGCAAACAGGTGCTGTTGTTTACCCGACAAATTATTTCCATCGCCGTATTCGTCGGTTTATTTTATGCCTTAAAAGATTATCAGCTTTATGGCGTAGCCTATGCCTTTATCGGCGGCAGTTTGACCCGATTGGCCATTTCGATTGCGTATTATTTTAAATATCCGGTTAACCCCGTAACGTTGGAAAACAAATAACATGAAAAAATACTTAATTTCTCTCGAAAAAGACGTACAACGCCGGGAATTGTTTTTTTCTCAGCCCGATACGTCCGATTTCGAAGTTTTTGATGCGATTAATACGATGGAATTATCGCAGGCGGAATTGGAAAAAACATTTGATTTTGCCGCGTTTAAAAACGCCTATTATCGTGATGTCACAAAAGGTGAAATCGGCTGTACGTTAAGCCATCTGAACGTGTATAAAAAAGTGATTGAAGACGATGCGATCGACGAACGGGATTATGTTTTAGTCTGTGAAGACGATGCGCTTTTCGCGGAAAATTTTAATGAAAATCTGACCGCACTTTTGCAGGAAAATCTGACTGCGGATATTATTTTGGTGGGGCAGTCCAAAATTCCGGGGTTTGATGATAAAGAATTAGCCGTCAATTATCCGACTACGTTCGGCTTTTTGCAAAAGCCGGTGGGAAAAACGAAATATCGCTATGCTTATCCGTATCGGAATTATTTCGCCGGCACGGTGGCTTATTTGATCAAGAAATCCGCCTGTCGCCGTTTCTGGCGGGAAGTGCAGCGATTACGAAAGACTTATTGGCTGGCGGATGATTTTATTTTATTCGGTCAACAATTCGGGTTGGATATTTTAGTGGTGCGTCCGCTGATGGCGATTGAAAACCCGAATTTAACCAGTAATCTGGAAGCTTTACGCGGTTCGTTAGATAACAATATGGCGAAAAAACTGATGAAATTTCCGCTGAAAAAATTATTGGCGATTAAGAGAAATTTGTCATGTCTGCATTGATCACTTTATTTTATCTTTACGACCCGTGGCTATTTCATGTGGTTCGCATGAGTTTGCTGATCGGCTTTTTATCTTTGTTGTGGCTGGGCTACAAATGGTACAAAAAAGAGACGAGGCAAATTTTCATTCCTTTAGATAGCTTGTGGGTTTGCGCGGCGCTGATCGGCATATCGGTGATTCCGATTCTGATTAACGGCACCTCGGAATTCGGTGTAATCGGTATGTATGTAAAATCGCTGGTGGTTTTTGTCTTTGGCATTGTGATTTACAACGTATTTTATTGTCACCCGGAGGGAAAACAGCAGTTTATCCGCGATGTCAATATCGGCATTGGCGTGCAGTCCGGCCTGGGCGCCCTTGCCCTGGCGGGGATTCCTTTATTTATCGCCGTTGCGTTAGGCACCAATTCGGATATGGGCGGACAGCTGCCTCGTTTTATCGGTTCCGAACAGGAATATCGGTTGTATAATTTTACCTCGTCCGCCTTTTTTCCGCTTAGCGCTTTTTATCTCATGCTGCTGCATTTTTTATTGGCGTACGGCGAAAAAAATGAACAATTAAATACGGTTTATGTGTTTCTCATTTTAGCTATCGGGCTGATTTCAGGCAGAACTTTTTTTATTTTTTCGGTGGTCAGTCTGGCGGTGTATTTCAGATTGCGTTATATCCCGGCTATCGCCGCGTTTGCCGTGCTGGTTTTGTTTTTTGCTTATCGGTATCCTACTCATCCTTATGTGGCGCATGCTTTGGAACCGCTGATCAATTTGATTCACGGCGGAACCAGTATCAGTTCCTCCACGGATACGTTAATGGATAAACATTTATTTATGCCCACTGTGAAGCAATTAATCATGGGAGACGGTCAATATTATATGGTGGGACGTACGGCGCGCAGTTATTACGGCGGCTCCGATTCGGGCTTTATCCGCCAGGCATTGTATGGCGGCGTAGGTTACATTTTAGCCTGTTTTTTATTTACCGCTTATTTTGTGAAACGGATTGCCGATAATTGGTTTAACGGCAGCTGGAAATTTATTTTATCCACCTTGTTTTTGTTAAGCGTGTTGAATATTAAAGCGGATACTTATGCCTATCCGGGAATCATGTTAACGTTTTTAATGTTTGTTTCTTTATTCGGCAATAAAGGAAAAATTTTAGAGAGAAGCTAATGTTTAGTATCATTGTTCCGTCTTATAACCGAAATGCACAAGTGAATGCCTTATTGGCGAGTCTGGAAAATCAGACGGTAAAAAATTTTGAAGTGATTGTGGTGGATGACTGTTCAAAAAACGTGATAAAAATTGACCGCACTTTTGCTTTTCCGGTGAAGCTGATTCGTAATGCGCAGAATGCCGGGCCGGCGAAAAGTCGTAATATCGGTGCGGAAAATGCGCAGCACGACTGGCTGTTATTTTTAGATGACGACGATCGTTTCGACGACCGGAAATGCGAAATTCTAGCCGAGCGCATTACGGACAATCCGGCGGTAAACTTCATTTATCACCCGGCAAAATGTGAGATGGTGAACGAAGGTTTCAGTTATGTCACCAAGCCGTTTCAGCCGGATTCGCTGACCCTGGAAAATATGTTGCTTGCGAACAAAATCGGCGGAATGCCGATGATGGCGATTAAAAAAGACTTCTTTTTTCGGTTAGGCGGGTTATCGACGGATTTGAAATCGCTGGAAGATTATGATTTCGTGCTGAAATTGGTGTCCGATAACGATTTGAACGCGTTGTATGTGGACGAACCGCTGAGTTTATGCGCTTTTCACACCAAACGTTCCAGCGTTTCCACCAATACCGAAAACACGGAAAAAGCCATTGAAGCGATTCGTCGCCAATATGTGAAAACGCCGCAGCAAGCGCACAATTTCAAGCTGAATTCGCTGTATATGCTGGCGTATCCGAATGCGATGAATTTATCCCGCAAGGCGGCGGGGTATTATTTCGCCATGTTCAAATTAAGCCGCAGTTTAAAATATTTGGTGATTGCCGTCGTGACATTTATTTCGCCCAAGTTGGCGATTAACTTAAAAAGATTTGTATAAATATGAAATTTTCTGTTTTGATGTCCTTATATTTTAAGGAAAAACCCGAATATTTACGCGCCAGCCTGCAAAGTTTAGCGGATCAAACCGTGCAGGCGGATGAAATTATTTTAGTCTTGGATGGGCCGATTACCGCCGAATTGGAAAATGTGCTAGATGAATTCCAGGCTAAATTGCCGCTAAAAACCGTGCCGCTGGCGCATAATGTCGGCCTGGGCAAAGCCTTAAACGAAGGGATTAAGGCGGCCCGTAACGAGTGGCTGTTCCGTATGGACACGGACGACATTTGCAAACCGGAACGTTTCGCCAAACAGGTGGAATATATCAAACAACATCCTGACGTCGTAATGTTCAGCACGCAAATTGCCGAGTTTGATGAAGATCCTAACGTCATTATCGCCGAACGTCGCGTGCCGACGGAGTATCGGGATATTGTGAAATTCAACCAAATGCGTTCGCCCTTTAATCATATGACGGTGGCTTATAAAAAATCGTTATTGCAGGAAGTGGGCGGCTATCAGCACCATATGTTCCTGGAAGATTACAATTTGTGGAATCGCATTATTGCCACAGGTCATAAAGTCGGGAATCTGCCTGAAGTATTGTTATTGGCTCGCACGGCGGGCAATGCGATGTTCAGTCGCCGGCGCGGTTGGATTTACGCTAAAAGCGAATGGAAGCTGTATCGCTTAAAGCAACAGCTGAAAATCCAGGGCGCCGTCAGCGGTTTTATGACCTTCCTTGCCCGAACCTTACCGCGTTTAATGCCGGTTTCCGTTGTTAAAATGCTATATAAATTAATGAGAAAGTAAAAATGAAAACGTTGTTAAAATTGACCGCACTTTTAACCGGTTTAGCTATCGCCGGCTGTTCTTCCGGTTCTTCGAATCCTAAAACCGTTCATTCTGCCAACGGTAACGCCCGCCTGGTTCAGGCGGATTTATCGCCGTTAGGTGCGGACGCAACCTATAACGCGCCGCGTACTCCCGATAACTTCAATGATTATGTGGTTTTCTTAAAACGAAAAGCGGCGGGGCAGGGTGTTTCCAAAACAATCCTAAGCCAGCAGAACAATATTCGCTATATTGATGCCGCCGTACGCTTGGATCAAAAGCAGGCGGGGCTGGCGGAACGTCGTAAAAATCAACCGCCTTTGCCGCCGAATCCCAACGGTGTCACCAATTATATTGCAAAACATTTAACCCAAGCCAAAGTGGATAAAGCGGAAGAAAATTATTGGGATGTTCGTACCCAGCTGCAAAACGCCAGTCGTCAATACGGTGTGCCGCAGGAATATTTGTTGGCGTTGTGGGGCATGGAAAGTAGCTTTGGTTATTATCAAGGCGATTATGACGTACTTTCCGTGCTGGCCACTTTAGCTTTTGACGGTCGCCGTGAAAACCTGTTCGGCAAAGAATTTATTAACGCCATGAAAATGCTGGAAGCCGGTCATCTGAACCGCGCGCAAATGCTGGGTTCTTGGGCGGGAGCCATGGGACAAACCCAATTTATGCCGAGTTCGTATCTGAATTATGCCGCAGACGGCGACGGTGACGGCATGAAAGATATTTGGAATAACGAATACGATGTGTTTGCTTCCATTGCCAATTATCTTCACAGCGTCGGTTGGGACAGCAATTTGCCTTGGGGCGTTGAAGTCACATTAAGTCAGCCGCTGGATTTATCTCTTGCCGGCATGGAAAAAGGCAAAGCCCGTTCGTTAAGTCAATGGCAGAGTATGGGCGTGAATATCAACGGATTTAACGCGGCGCGAACCAATGCGTTAGCCTCGACGGATTTGTGGTTGGTTCGTCCCGATAAAGAAGTGGGCAGGGCATTTTTAGTTACAAATAATTTCCGTACGATTTTAGACTGGAACCGCTCCAGTTATTATGCATTAAGCGTCGGAATGTTCGCCGATCGCATCAAGGCCGCAACAGGCTTGTAATTTAATTCGGAGTTCAGGTATTATGCCTGAACTCCTTTTTTATTTTTACCGAACAACATTCAACACGACCAATAAGGATACCATTATGAAAAAATCCATTTTATCGGTTTTTTTGACCGCACTTTTGGCGACTTCCGCTCAAGCGGAGAGCTCCTCGCCGGATACATTAAGCAAAATTCTTAAAAACAAAGAAATTAAAGTGTGTTCGCCGGGGGATTACAAACCGTTCAGTTTCGATAATAACGGCAAATTTGAAGGGATTGATAACGATCTCATCGACAAACTGGCGGCAAGTCTGGATGCCAAGGTTACCATTGTAAAAACCACCTGGAAAACTTTAATGGATGATTTCACCGCAGGCAAATGCGACATCGGTGTCGGCGGGATTTCCATTACCCTGGCGCGTCAGCAAAAAGCGTTATTTTCCGAGCCGTATTTTACCAACGGTAAAACTCCGCTGGTTCGTTGCGAAGACGTGGATAAATATCAAACGGTGGAACAAATTAACCGTCCGGAAGTAAGAATCGTAGCAAATCCTGGCGGCAGTAACGAAAATTATGCGCGTACGGTGCTGACCAAAGCGAATTTAACCATGAATCCTGAAAATCTAACGATTTTCCAGCAAATTATCGATAAAAAAGCGGATGTTTTCGTGACGGAAGCGGCGGAAGCTATCGTGAAATCTCACGAGCATAAAGGCGTGTTATGCGGAGTGAATCCGGACAAACCGTTAAAACCGGCGCAAAACGGCTGGATTGTCCCGAACGGGGATTTTCGTTTTAAAGAATACGTGGATCAATTCTTTCATTTGGAACGTCAATCCGGCGAATTGGACGCTATCATCAACAAATGGTTGCCGCGCGATTAGTTCGTATTCATGTTAACCTAATGCTAAAATCCTCAGCGTAAAACTGAGGATTTTGTTATTTTTTCAACAAATCTTTCAGACCGGCTTTCATGGCGGACATTTGAGATTCGTAGAGCGCTTTGCTTTCACGTTCGTCAATCATATAAGAAATGGTTTCCGACAACGTCATATTCATTTTGCGGGAATATTTAGACAAGCGCGACCACACGCCGTATTCCAAATCGATGGATTTTTTCTTCGTGGACTGCTTTTCCGCATTAAAGAAACGTTTACGGCGGGCGCGAATCGCCTGATCCAGTTTAATCACCAGATTTTCCGCCATATTTTCGGCAATCCAGCTTTCAATTTGTTCGGGATAATTCTGCGCCTCCAGCAATTCCTTTACTTTGGCGTCCGCCAGACTGCGTTCTTCATAACGGGTAATCGCTTCACCGTCTCGGCTTTTTTTGATGAGATAGCGCCATTTCCATTGCGCTTCCTGGTTTTTTAGTTTTTGATATTTCATTTTTCGTCCCTTTATGTGACGTGGTAACTGAGATAAATATACCGGTTTTCGGGAAAATATGCCAGTCATTTTTAGACGGCGGGCGGAATGTGTGCGATAATGCGCAATCAATAAAATTCAGCACAAGAGAACTCACGTGAACCGATTTGAACAAGCCCTGAACTGGCAAGATTTAACGCCGACTTTATGCATTGATAAACTGCCTCACGACAACGTCACATTTTTTGATTTGCAACCCCGCGTCAGTTCGGCGATTTCGCAATTCTTACAAAATTCCGACCGCACTTTATTGGTGCTGAAAGCGGATGATCAGGCGGAATATATGCCGTTATTGGAACGGTTTATTGGTGCCCGTTCATTTTCTGACGGCGATGAAAAAATTCACGGCGTAAATTATGTCATAGAACAGGCGGACAGCTTTTCTTTTGCCCGCGTGCATGCCGAACCGGCGCAATCGACGCAGGATAATTTTGCGGCGAAAAAATCCGTCGGTTCCGCTTTGTATTTTGATCAAAACCGCTTATTGGGCTCTATTCGGGTTCATCCTATGTCCAAGGATATTCAGTTAAATGCGGGATTGGTGCACGAGCTGAATGGCGGGGTGTTGATTCTCAATCTGGCTGCCTTATTAGATAAATTTGAATTATGGCAACGCCTGAAACAAATTTTGCAGACGCAAATGTTTGATTGGTATTCCGCTCATCCGTTTAAACCGCTGCCTTGTGAGATTCCAAGTTATCCGTTGTCGCTGAAAGTTATTTTGCTGGGCCAGCGCGAGGATCTAGCCGTGTTTTCGGAACTGGAACCGGATTTGTTCCGATTTGCGGATTATGCGGAAATCGAAAGTTATTTCGCCATGGAAGACAAAACGGCGCATTGTCAATGGGCAAAATATGTGCGGGATTTTGCCGTTTCGCAGCATCTGCCGGTTCCCGATATGGCGGGGCTCGTTAAGCTTTATCAATTATTGGTGCGGGAAAGCGAAGATCGTCAGCTGATCAATATTTCGCCGACCATGCTGAAAAATTGGCTAACGAAAGCCGGATTGTCGCATAAAAATACCGGCGACAAAGGCATAAGTGCGGGAGATTTTGAACAAGTTTTTCAGCAAACCCAATATCAGCAAGGATTTTTGCGTGAACAAGCCTATGCGGATATTTTGCACGAGCAGGTTTACATTCCTACGGAAGGCGAGGAAGTCGGACAGATTAACGGTTTGTCCGTAGTGGATTATGCAGGTACGCCGTTATCTTTCGGCGAGCCTTCGCGCATAAGCTGTTTAGTCAAATTCGGAGACGGTGAAGTCATTGATGTGGAACGCAAAAGCGAACTGGCGGGCAATCTTCACGGCAAAGGTATGCTGATTGCGGAAAGTTGCCTTGCCGGCATATTACAACTGCCGTCGCAACTGCCTTTTTCCGCTTCGCTGGTGTTTGAACAATCTTACGGCGAAATTAACGGTGACAGTGCCTCTCTAGCGGCATTCTGCGTGTTAACCAGCGCACTGTCCGATGTGGCGATTCCGCAATCAATCGCCATTACCGGCACCATTGATCAATTCGGTCTGGTTTATGCGGTAGGCGGCGTAAATGATAAAATTGAAGGTTTTTTCACGATTTGCGAACGCCGCGGTTTGACGGGAAAGCAAGGCGTAATTATTCCGGCGGCGACAATTAACCAGCTAAGTTTAAGCGAATCCGTACAAAGTGCGGTCAAAAATCAGCAGTTTTTTATTTGGGCGGTGGAAGACGTTCATCAGACCAGTAAAATTTTATTTGCGCGGGATTTGGTGGAAGAATCGGATAAAATTTATACTGAAGACGATCAGCCGTTAGCACGTTTAATTCATCAACGTATTGAATTGCATGCGGATTCTCCGCGTTTTAGCTTGTGGCGCGCATTATTGGGTAAAAAGTAACTGGTTAGACCAATTCAGCGTACACGTGTTAGCTATTTTTATTTTTAAGGGACTCTGTTAGAATGCCGCCGTTACGATATGCAAGGCATATCCTTTATTTATTTGTTATTAGGGAAAATTGAAATGACAAACACCTGTAAACCGAATCACAAAAGTTCATACACTTACGAAGATTTATTAGCCTCAGGCCGTGGTGAGTTATTCGGACCGAAAGGTCCGCAGTTGCCGGCGCCGACAATGCTGATGATGGATCGCGTGGTTGAAATGAACGAAACCGGCGGAAATTACGGCAAAGGTTACGTGGAAGCGGAATTAGACATTAAACCGGATTTATTCTTTTTTGATTGTCATTTCATCGGCGATCCGGTGATGCCGGGCTGCTTGGGTCTGGATGCCATGTGGCAGCTGGTGGGCTTCTATTTAGGCTGGATTGGCGGCGAAGGCAAAGGCCGCGCTCTAGGCGTGGGCGAAGTGAAATTCACCGGTCAGGTGTTGCCAACTGCGAAAAAAGTGACTTATCGCATTCATTTAAAACGCGTGATCAATCGTAAATTGATCATGGGCGTGGCGGACGGTGAAGTGGAAGTGGACGGTCGGGTGATTTATACGGCGACAGATTTGAAAGTCGGCTTATTCCAGGATACTTCAACATTTTAATCGGTTTAAAACAGACAAAAGTGCGGTCAAATTTGACCGCATTTTTTTCTTCATGACAAATAACGGCTACAAATACGCCGCCATAATGATCGCATTTTCCCGTTTGCCGTCGGGAGTCGGATAATAATTTCTGCGGACGTCCACTTCGTTGAAATTCAGTTTTTCATACAATTTTATCGCGTGGTGATTGCTTTCCCGCACTTCTAACCACAATGTTGAAACGCCTTTTTCCCGTAATTGTTCCATTAACGCATTAAGCAAGGCGTAACCTAATTTTTGCCCCTGAAAATCCGGATGCACGGCAATATTGAATAAAGTGGCTTCATCCAGCACGGTTTGGCAAATGGCAAAGCCCGCAATCCGATTATCCAAGAGAATTTTCAGATTGTGATAGCGGCTTCCCGTATTGTTTTTTAAAGTGCCTAACGACCAGGGCACTAAATGAGCGGCACTTTCAATGGGATACAGGCTTTCCATTTCGGATTCGTTTACAGGTTCGATATGAATAACAGGCATCATTTTCTCAATCGGTAAAAATTATGTGTAGTTTACCTTAATTTTATCGAAACGGAAATTTTCGTTTTCACTCAAAATTTTTTGAATTTGTGATCTATTTAACAAAAATGTTGAGCTATTTCCGTTAAATTAACCACGATGCAAATTACCATTCAACAATAAGGATTGCGCTATGAAAAAACTCATTAATTCCGTGGAAACGGTTCTGGACGAACAATTACAGGGATTAGCCAAATCCCATCCGAATTTGTTGGTGAACACGGAGCCGGTTTATGTCCGCCGCGCCGATGCGCCGGTTAGCGGTAAAGTGGCATTGATTTCCGGAGGCGGCAGCGGACACGAGCCGATGCACGCAGGATTTGTGGGAAAAGGGATGCTTGACGGCGCTTGTCCCGGTGCGATTTTTACCTCACCGACGCCGGACCAAATGTTTGAATGCGGATTAAACGTAGACAGCGGTGAAGGTGTGCTGTTGCTGATTAAGAATTATACCGGCGACGTGTTGAATTTTGAAACGGCGGCGGAATTGTTAGCGGACAGCGGCGTGAAGGTGGCAACGGTGCTGGTGGACGATGATGTGGCGGTGAAAGACAGTCTTTATACCGCAGGACGCCGCGGCGTGGCCAATACCGTTATTCTGGAGAAATTGCTGGGTGCGGCGGCGGATAAGGGTTATAACCTGCAACAACTTGTCGAGTTAGGCTATAAATTAAATAACAACGGGCATTCCATCGGGATTGCGTTAGCTGCGTGCACCGTGCCGGCGGCGGGCAAACCGTCCTTTACGCTGGCGGAAAACGAAATGGAATTCGGGGTGGGAATTCACGGCGAACCGGGTATTGAACGTCGAACTTTTGACAATCTGGATAACACCGTGCAACAAATGTTTGATACCTTAATTGCTCACGGCGATTATCAACGTACCGTTCGTCGTTGGGACGCGGAAAACCACCGATGGAATGAAGTACAAGACAGTAAACAAGCTTTGCAGAAAGGCGATCATGTTATTGCTTTGGTGAACAATCTGGGCGCGGTGCCGCTGTCCGAACTTTACGGCGTTTATAATAAGTTGGAACAAATCGCGACGGCATTCGGTTTGAAAATCGAACGCAATTTAATCGGTTCTTATTGCACGTCGTTGGATATGCAGGGCGTGTCGATTACCTTATTGAAAGCGGATGACGAAACCTTAGCGTTGTGGGACGCACCGGTCAATACGCCGGCATTACGTTGGGGAGAATAAGCATGATCAGCAAAGCGCAAATTTTACGGTGGCTGGAAAATTGTCAGCAGGCGATGAACGAACAGCGGGATTACCTGACGCAGCTTGATACCGAAATCGGTGACGGCGATCACGGATTAAACATGCAGCGCGGTTTCAGTAAAGCCGTTGAAAAGGCTGCCACGGTGGCGGATAAAGATATTGGCACCATTCTGAAAACGGTGGGTATGACGTTGCTCTCCCAAGTGGGCGGCGCCAGCGGCCCGTTATACGGCACTTTTTTCATCAAAGGGGCGCAAAGTGCGGTCGGAAAAGAAGCAGTTTCTGCGGAAGAATTCATCGCCCTGTTAAAAAACGGTGTGGAAGGCATTATCAGCCGCGGGCGGGCGGAATTAGGCGACAAAACCATGTGCGATGTTTGGTTGCCGGTTATCGCCGAATTAGAAGCGAACAAGAACCAACCCGAAGTGCCGTTGCTTGAAAGTGCGGTCAAAAAAGCGGAAGAATCCGTTACCGCTACCATTCCGTTGGTGGCGAAAAAAGGACGCGCGAGTTATTTGGGCGAGCGCAGTGCGGGGCATGCGGATCCCGGCGCAACGTCCAGCATGTTCATCATCAAAGCCCTGGCGGATGCCGTGAAATGAAAGGAGAATAATATGGTCAATTTGGTCTTGGTTTCACACAGCGCGAAATTAGGCGAGGGATTGGCGGAGATTTTGCATCAAATGACGCAGGGAGATTGTAAAATTGCGGTTGCGGCGGGCATTGATGATGCAGAAAATCCTATCGGCACGGATGCCGTCCGCATTATGTCGGCGATTGAGCGGGTCTATTCGCCCGACGGCGTTGTGGTGTTGGTGGATCTCGGCAGCGCGATTCTCAGCGCCGAAACCGCCATAGATTTATTGGAACCGGAAATGGCGCGGCACGTCGTTATCAGCTATGCGCCGCTGGTTGAAGGTGCCTTTGCGGCTGCCGTTTCGGCATCCGGCGGTGATGATTTATCCACCGTGCTGGCAGAAGCCGATTCCGCAGCGGAATTAAAACGGCAGCAACAGCATAACTGATAAGTTTGAAGATAAAAAAGGACGGTTAATTCCGTCCTTTTATTTTGTCATCAATTTAAGGATATTTAATTTCAATCACTTTGCCCGTTTCGCCGTCCCAGTCAATGCAGGCGATGGTGGCGGGGTGAAAACTGACGGTATTACGACCGCAAAATTCCGTAACGATTTCGCCCACCAGCGGTAAGTGAGAAATCAACAAAATACTGGCGTCTTCCTGATCTTCCGCCAGCGTTTCCAGATAATTGCGCACCAAATCCGTGTTGCCATAGGGCGTGATGGCGTCCCAGGTTTCGGCACGGCTCGTTAAACTTTGTCCGAAGGCGGCATTAATTTGCTCAAAAGTTTCCAGCGCACGTGCGTAAGGGCTGACAATGACTTTATCAAGTGCGGTAGAATTTAGCCAGGTTTTTAACCATTGGCTTTGTTGAAAGGAACTGATTTTACCAAACTGAGTTAAATGCCGGTCTTTATCGGAAGGTGCCAGCATTTCCGCTTCACCGTGGCGCATAACGATAATTCTCATAGTAACATCCTGTGTAGAAAATTTGGCGATAATCTAAAGGAGTTCGCAAGGAAAAGCAATGCATTTATCGCGATTTTTATGCTAGAATGCAGCGATTTTTTTATTGCTCACGGAAACGAAAAATAACAATGAAAGACAGTATTATCAGCAAACTGGACAGCCTTTCGGAACGCCATGAAGAACTACAGGCATTATTGGGAGAGGCGTCAATCATTAACGATCAGGATAAATTCCGCACTTATTCCAAAGAATATGCCCAGCTTGAAGAAGTGGTCGGCACGTTCACCCGTTGGAAAAAACTGAATCAGGATATTGAAGACGCGCAGCTTCTGCTTGATGACCCTGATATGAAAGATATGGCGCAGGAAGAAATTGAACAAAATAAAGCGGAAATCGAACGGCTTGAACAGCAGCTGCAAATTTTATTATTGCCGAAAGATCCGCATGACGACTATAACGCTTATTTGGAAATCCGCGCCGGTACCGGCGGGGACGAAGCGGGGATTTTTGCCGGGGATTTGTTCCGTATGTACAGCCGTTATGCGGAAAGCAAACGCTGGCGCCTTGAAACCCTGAGCGCAAATGAAAGCGAACAGGGCGGCTATAAAGAAATTATTGTCAAAGTGATTGGCGAAGGCGTGTACGGACAGTTAAAATTCGAATCCGGCGGTCATCGCGTACAACGCGTACCGAAAACCGAAAGCCAGGGCCGAATTCACACTTCCGCCTGTACGGTGGCGGTAATGCCGGAATTGCCGGAAACCGAACTGCCGGAAATCAATCCGGCGGATTTACGGATTGACACTTATCGTTCGTCCGGTGCCGGCGGTCAGCACGTTAACACCACGGATTCCGCCGTGCGAATCACCCATATTCCCACCGGCATTGTGGTGGAATGTCAGGACGAACGTTCGCAACACAAAAATAAAGCGAAAGCCATGTCCGTATTAGCTTCGCGCATTGCCCAGGCGGAACAGGAAAAACAAGCTCAGGAACAGGCGGACACCCGCCGTAACTTACTGGGTTCCGGCGACCGTTCGGACAAAATCCGCACCTACAACTACCCGCAAGGTCGTGTGACCGATCACCGTATTAACCTCACGGTTTACCGTTTGGATGAAGTGATGAACGGCAAAATCGACGAACTGATTCAACCGATTATCACCGAATATCAGGCGGATCAGTTGGCGGCGTTGTCGGAAAATAATTAATCCGGTTTTATTGCGGGCGGATTTATGAATTCCCCTCGTTGAAACCTTAATGTCGAGAATTTTTTATGTCGTTTGAATTGGACAAACCCGATAATTCCCAAAAAGACGCAACTTTTACCGCGACGTTTACCACGATAAACGGCAATATTCCGTTAGCCAGCCGTTTTAAACGCTGGATAGCGTCATTGATAAACAGTGTCATTCTGGCGGTATTTACCGGCGTCGGTTCCATCGATCCGACCGGTATTTTGCTGGCGGCGGCTGTTGTCGGTTATCTTGCCTTGCAGATTTGGTACATGAAAACCTATCAACAAACAATCGGCAAGCGGTTTTTGGGTATTAAAGTGATTGATTACACAACTTATCAGCCGTTACCGTTGGATCGCTATATCTTTCGTGAATGCATCGAATGCGTCTTAGGCGTGCTTTCCCTGACTATTTTCAGCGCGATTTGCGCGTTTATTAATAAAGAACGTCGTTCCTTTGTGGATCTCATATGTTCAACCGTCGTCGTTAAAATCGATTAATCCCATGAATTATGCAGACTGGCTTGCTTATGCAAGCCAATTTTTATCACAAAATCTGAAAAACGATCCGTATCTTAATGCCGGACTCGATGCGAACTGGTTGTTGCAATCGGCGGTGCAAAAGTCGAAGTCGCAAATTATGGCGTTTTCCGATACGCAGCTGGATGAAAAAACGTTGCAAAATTTGACCGCACTTTTAACCCGTCGAGCGGCAGGCGAGCCCATTGCCTATATTTTGGGCGAAACGGAATTCTGGACGCTGAATTTAGACGTTTCGCCGCATACGCTGATTCCCCGTCCGGATACGGAAATATTGGTGGAACAGGCGTTAGCGCGCATTCCGTCTAAAGATTGCGTGGCGATTCTGGATTTAGGTACGGGCACGGGGGCGATTGCGCTTTCGCTGGCAAAAGAACTGAAAAAGTGCGGTCAAAAATATCGGATTTTAGGCGTAGATTTGATGCCGGAAGCGGTGGCGTTGGCGCAGCGGAATGCGGTGCGTAACCGGTTGACCGATGTGGAATTTTGCCGAAGTTCGTGGTTTGACAATGTAAATGGAAAATTCGATCTGATCGTCAGCAATCCGCCTTATATTGATCCGAACGACGAACATTTAAAACAAGGCGATATTCGCTTTGAACCTTTGTCCGCCTTGATTGCCGAAGAACAGGGTTATGCGGATTTACGCCATATTATCGAACGGGCGCCGCATTATTTAAATCCGCAAGGTTGGTTATTACTCGAACACGGTTGGCAACAAGGTGAAAAAGTGCGGTCGATTTTTGATGAGAATTTATGGGAAAAGGTTGCAACGGTGAAAGATTATGGCGACAATGAACGGGTAACTTTAGCAAAATTAAGATAAACGAAGATTGATGAAATACGATAAAACCGTACTTTACCGCGAAATGGAAAGTTTTTATTTAACCACGACGGAAGATGAAGGTGACGATTTGCATACCGTCCGAACCATGATGGGCGGACTGGTTCGCAAAGCGCGTAAAGCGATTCCCGCCGACGATAACATAAAAGAGAAAATTCATAAATTGCTACAATTAATGTACGGCGATTGGGGATTTTATTGCGATCGCGAAACCTATTTTCGGGCGGAAAATTTATATCTAAGCTATGTTCTGCGTACCAAACAAGGCATGCCCGTCAGCCTTGGTTGCATTTTGCTGTATTTGGCGGAAAAACTGGATTTGCCGATTTATCCCGTATTGTTTCCGACTCAGCTGATTTTGCGGGCGGATGTAGAGGGTGAAACGGCATTTATTGATCCGTGGAACGGCAACTATGTCAGTCGGGACGATTTACAAAAGCTGTATCAAGGGACTTTCGGTTTTGGTGCGACATTGACGGCGGAGGATTTGGCGATTGCCGATCCGAAAGAATTAACGGAGCGTTTTGCCCAGTTAGCGAAGAGCACCTTAATTCGTGAAGAGCTGAATTCTGCGGCGCTGAAATATATTGAAAGCCGGTTAAGTTGGAAAAAAATAGTCAACAAATCGGAAGATCCGTACGAACGTCGGGATCGCGGATTGGTGCTGGCGCAGATGGGCGCCTATCATGCGGCGGTGGAGGATTTACAATTTTTTGTGGATCACTGCCCGGATGATCCGACGGCCTATATGTTAATGGCTCAGTTGCCGGAAATGAAAAAAGAAATCAGCGGCGAATTGTTGAATTAATCAAAGTGACGAGCTCATCTTTTACCCAAGGAAAAATTATGACCAATAAAATTGTAAAAATCGGCGACATCAATGTGGCAAACGATAAACCGTTCGTGCTGTTCGGCGGCATGAACGTATTGGAAAGCCGCGATACGGCAATGCAGGTATGCGAAAAATATCTAGAAGTGACCGATAAACTCGGTGTGCCTTACGTATTTAAAGCTTCTTTTGACAAAGCAAACCGTTCGTCCATTCATTCTTACCGCGGTCCCGGCATGGACGAAGGCTTAAAAATCTTCCGGGAATTGAAAGAGGCTTTTGGCGTAAAAATTATTACCGACGTACATGAAATTTATCAATGCCAACCGGTTGCCGAAGTTGTGGATGTGATTCAGCTGCCGGCATTTCTGGCCCGTCAAACGGATTTAGTGGAAGCCATGGCACGAACCGGCGCCGTGATTAACGTGAAAAAACCGCAATTTTTAAGCCCGGGACAAATGGGCAATATCGTGGAAAAAATCGAAGAATGCGGTAACGATAAAGTGATTTTGTGCGATCGCGGCACCAATTTCGGTTATGACAATCTGGTCGTGGATATGCTGGGTTTCGGCGTGATGAAAAAAGTGTCAAAAGGCTGCCCGGTGATTTTTGACGTGACTCATTCGTTGCAATGCCGTGATCCGTTCGGCGCCGCGTCCGGCGGCCGTCGCGAACAGGTGACGGAGTTGGCGCGGGCGGGCATGGCAGTGGGCATTGCCGGTTTATTTTTGGAAGCGCATCCGGATCCGAACAACGCGAAATGCGACGGCCCGTCGGCCTTGCCGTTGTCGGCGTTGGAAGGCTTCGTCAGCCAAATAAAGGCCATTGACGACTTAGTGAAATCCTTTCCGGAATTAGATACCTCCAAATAACCTCAAAGTGCGGTCAAAATTTTCGTTGTTTTTTGACCGCACTTTGCCTTTATTGAATTTTGGCCACAATTTTTCAAAGCCAAGGAGAAAAGCATGAAAATCGTGTTTCTTGACAGCACGGCGTTGCCTAAGCATCTGCCCATTCCGCGGCCGGATTTTCCCCATGAATGGGTGGAGTACGAAACGACTGCGGCGGAACAGACGTTCGAACGCGCCAAAGACGCGGACATTATCATTACCAGCAAAGTGGTGTTTAAACGCGAATTATTACAACGATTGCCTCAATTAAAGTTGATTGCCTTAACGGCGACGGGAACGAACAATATTGATTTGGCGGCGGCAAAAGAATTGGGTATCGTGGTAAAAAATGTCGCCGGTTATTCCTCCGTTACCGTGCCGGAACATGTGCTGGGTTTGATTTTTTCTTTAAAACACAGCCTGCATTTGTGGTATCGCGATCAGCTGGAAGGCAAATGGGCGAACAGCAAACAATTTTGTTATTTCGATTATCCGATGCAAGATATACGCGGTGCCACGTTGGGTGTGATCGGCAAAGGCAATCTGGGTTCCGAAGTCGGAAGATTAGCCGAAGCCTTAGGCATGCGCGTGCTTTATGCGGAACATAAAAACGTCGCTGTTTGCCGTGAAGGTTACACGCCGTTTTTCGATGTATTGGCGCAATCGGATATTGTCACGTTACATTGTCCGTTAACTTCGGAAACTGAAAATCTGATTAACCGGGAAACCCTGTCACATTTTAAACCGAGTGCGTTTTTGATTAATACGGGCCGAGGTCCTTTGGTGGATGAACAGGCTTTATTGAATGCGCTGCAAACGGGAAAACTGGCCGGTGCGGCGTTGGATGTGCTGACGAAAGAACCGCCGGAGAAAGATAATCCGTTGATTGTCGCCGCGAAAACCTTACCGAATTTAATCGTCACGCCGCATGTGGCCTGGGCGTCCGACAGCGCCGTGACAACCTTGGTTAACAAAGTGCGGGCAAATTTAGAAGAGTTTTTTAGAACAGGGAAATAATGAATTTAGGCATTTCTCTTTTTATCGCTTTACGTTATTGGCGGGCGAAAAGTGCGGATCGTTTCGGCCGCTTAGTCACGAATTTAGCCAGCGCCGGCATTGTGCTGGGCGTGATGGCGTTGATTATCGTGCTTTCGGTGATGAACGGTTTGGAACAGTACCAGAAAAAACAAGTGCTGTCCGACATTCCCCATGCGATTGTGATGCCGCAGGACGAAGCGCGCATTCTGCGCAAGGAAAACCGGAACGAAACGTTTCAGGCATATTTGTCCGAATATAAAAATATTCTGCAAAACGTCACCTTGATAAACACCACCAACGTTATTTATCAAACGGTAAACGGCGTCAGCGCCGGACAAGTCATCGGCGTGCAAAGTCCGACCGACGATAAACTGCTGTCATATTTGAACAAAGCGCAATTCGACGAGCTGCTGCCCGAAGGCGAATTTAAGCTGATTATCGGTTCGCAACTGGCGAAAAAATTAAACGTCGGAATCGGTGATAAAGTGCGGTTAATGTTAACCGAAAATAGTCAATATACCCCTTTCGGACGCGTGCCGGCGCAGCGTTTATTTACGGTAAGCGAGATTTATTTTGCGGAAAACGAAGCGGCGGGCTACGAAAGTTTCGCCAATATTGCGGACATCGGGCGTTTAATGCGGATTAAACCGGAAGAAGTGCAGGGCATGCGTTTGTTCTTAAAAGATCCGTTCCAAATTACCGAATTACCTCGAATTTTCCCTGAAAATCAATGGAAAATCGTCGATTGGCGCACGCAAAAAGGCGAATTTTTCCAGGCGGTACGCATGGAAAAAAATATGATGGGTTTATTGATTAGCCTGATTATCGTGGTTGCCGTGTCAAATATCATTACGTCGCTCAGCCTGATGGTGATAGACAAACAGGGTGAAATCGCCATTTTACAGACTCAGGGCTTAACTAAACGTCAGGTGCGTTGGATTTTTATCTTACAGGGTTTGCTTGTCGGAGCGGTCGGAACCGTTATCGGCGCCGTTTTAGGCGGGATTATTACTTTGAATCTTGATACGATTTTAAATTTCATCAATCCGACGGGCGTATTTTTACCGACGGAAATCAGCATAACGCAAGTGGCGGTTATCGTCGCATTTTCTTTGGGATTAGCGCTGTTATCGACCATTTATCCGGCGTACCGCGCAAGCAAAGTTGAACCTGCACAGGCGCTTCGGTATGAATAAAGTGCGGTCAAAAATTGACATGTTTTTGAATATCCGTTCAATGTATAAAACTCAGCTGCCGTCGGCAAAATTCGATTGGGATTAAATAGAAAATAAAATGAACAATACATTATTAAACTGCAAAAATATCACCAAGTATTACACTGAAGGCACGACTCAAACCCAAGTGCTGAAAGACGTATCTTTTTCTTTGGATGAAAAAGAATTGGTGGCGATTGTGGGCAGTTCGGGGTCGGGCAAAAGCACTTTATTACATACCTTGGGCGGGCTTGATCAGCCTACCGGCGGAGAGGTGTTCATCAAAGGTCAGTCCTTGCAAAAGGCGACGCCGGATCAATTAGCCAAATTACGCAATCAATACCTTGGCTTCGTTTATCAATTTCATCATTTGATGGCGGATTTTACCGCGCTGGAAAACGTGTTAATGCCGATGCTGATCGCTAACCGGAATAAAACGGAGGCGCGCGATCGCGCCGAAAAAATGTTGCAGTCGGTGGGATTATCACACAGAATTTCTCATAAACCGTCCGCACTTTCCGGCGGCGAACGGCAACGGGTGGCGATAGCGCGGGCGTTGGTGAATAACCCGGCATTAGTGTTAGCGGATGAGCCGACGGGAAATCTGGATCGCAAAACTACGGAAAGTATTTTTGAACTGATTCAACAACTTAATCGCGAACAAGGCATTGCATTCTTATTGGTTACCCATGATTTGCAGCTGGCGGAAAAATTACAGCGTCGCATGATTATGCAGGACGGCGTATTGCGAGCGGAGTCATAACGGATGAATACCCCATTTTTTATCAGCTGGCGCTATCAGCGGGCGAAACAGAAGAATCGGTTGGTTTCTCTGATTTCCTTTTTTTCTACCTTGGGGATTGCCTTGGGCGTGATGGTGCTGATTTTAGGCTTAAGTGCGATGAACGGCTTTGAACGTGAACTCAATAACCGGATTTTAGCGGTGGTTCCTCATGGAGAAATTACCGCCGCTGACGAACAGAGCGTTCGAGACGCGGATTTGCTGGAAAAACGGTTGCAAACCGTTCCGCAGATTCAGGGCGTTTCGCCTTTTGTTTCTTTTACCGCATTAATTGAAAACGGCGCCAAAATGAAAGTGGTTCAGGTAAAAGGCGTGGATAAAAAAACGCAGGACCAAGTCAGTTCGTTGGGCAAATTCGTGTTGAATAACGGATGGACGAATTTCGAGAAAAACGGCGGATTAGTGTTGGGTTATGCTATTGCCAGGGAATTGGATGTGCAGGAAGGAGATTGGGTCACCTTATTAATTTCACAGAACAATGGTGACGAAATGGCGCAACCCAGCCGCGAACGCATTCAGGTCAGCGGTATTTTACGTTTGGACGGACAGCTTGATCACAGCTATGCGTTAATGTCTAAAGCGCAGGCGCAGGCATTTTTAGGGTTGACGGCAAATCAGATTTCGGGTGTGGAAATAAAAGTGCAAAATCCGTTCCGCATGCAGGATATGGATTATTCTTCCCTGAATGATTATCCTCAACTGCTGAATCTGCAAAACTGGCAGTCGAAATTCGGCTATATGTATCGCGACATTCAACTGATTCGCACGGTAATGTATATCGCCATGGTATTGGTGATTGGCGTGGCCTGTTTCAACATTGTTTCCACATTGATTATGGCGGTGAAAGATAAAGCGGGCGACATCGCCATTATGCGCACTCTGGGCGCTAACAGCGCTTTTATCAAACGCATTTTTGTCTGGTACGGTTTACAGGCGGGCATGAAAGGTTGTTTGATCGGGACGGTGTTCGGTATATTTTTTGCCTTAAATCTGACCGCACTTATTCAAGGGCTGGAAAAGCTTATCGGTCATAAATTGTTGTCCGACGGCATTTATTTTGTCGATTTCCTGCCGAGCGAATTGCATTGGCAGGATGTCGTACTGGTTTTAGCGGCGGCATTGGTGCTGAGCTTAATCGCCAGTTTATACCCCGCCGGTCGGGCGGCGAAATTGCAGCCCGCACAAATTTTAAGCGGATATTAGGGAGAATCATTTGAACTAGTTTACTAGTGCATAAATAAGTGATACATTGATGACGTTTAACGATTGCACCCGCAAAAGTGCGGTCAAAAAAATGAACATTTTTTAAGAAATTGGTTTTTCACATCATGCAATGCCGCAGACAAACCCATCTTGCATTGCTGATAAATTTGATTCGTAAGAGAGTTGATTATCATGGTTAAAAAACAAAACGAAATCCGCATTGCCAACGATGACACCCGCATTGCAAAAATTGAACAATTACTGCCGCCGATAGCGTTATTGGAAAAATACCCGGCCAGCGAACAAGCCGTTAAAACCGTTAGAACCGCTCGCCGCTACGCCCATGAAATTATTCATGGTGAGGATGATCGCCTGCTTGTGGTGATTGGTCCTTGTTCCATTCATGACACCAAAGCGGCGCTGGAATATGCCAACCGTTTAAAACCGCTGCGCGATAAATATAAAAACACGTTGGAAATCATCATGCGCGTATACTTTGAAAAACCACGTACCACGGTGGGCTGGAAAGGGTTAATTAACGATCCGTATCTGGACGATACTTATGCTCTAAACGACGGTTTGCGCATGGGACGTAAATTATTATCCGATATTAATGATCTCGGCTTACCGACCGCCGGCGAGTTTTTAGATATGATTACGCCGCAATATGTGGCGGATTTCATGAGCTGGGGCGCAATCGGCGCACGCACCACGGAATCTCAGGTTCACCGCGAATTGGCTTCCGGCTTGTCTTGCGCCGTCGGTTTCAAAAACGGCACAAACGGCAGCGTGAAAATTGCGTTGGACGCAATTGGCGCGGCGGAAGCGTCTCACCATTTTCTGTCCGTAACCAAATTCGGCCATTCCGCCATTGTTTCCACCAAAGGGAATAACGACTGTCACATCATTTTACGCGGCGGAGATCGCGGCACCAATTATGACGCGGAAAGCGTTGCCGCAGTCTGTAAAAATATCGCGAAATCAGGGCGCATTCCTCATGTCATGATTGATTTCAGCCACGCTAACAGCAGTAAACAATTCAAAAAACAAATGGAGGTGTGCAAAGACGTGAGCGAGCAAATTGCCAACGGTTCAACCCAAATTTTCGGCGTTATGGTGGAAAGCCATTTGGTCGAAGGCCGCCAGGATTTACAACCCGGCAAAGAACTGACTTACGGTCAAAGCATTACTGACGCTTGTATCGGCTGGGAGGATACGGAACTGTTGCTTCAACAACTTTCCGATGCCGTCGCGGCGAGACGTAAAGTGAACGGTTAACTCGACATCAGTAAAAGTGCGGTGAAAAATTTACAGGTTTTTGACCGCACTTTTTCTTTTTAGCCCTTAAATTTGCGCTAAATTTAGCGTATCATTACCCGTAATTTTCAATTCATCCAACCCGATAATTTATGGCTCGTCAACTTTCACAATATTTACCGCAGGAACGCGATCAACAAACCGCACAAGTGGCCGTGCCGCCGCATTCCATTGAAGCCGAACAGGCGGTGTTGGGCGCGGTGATGCTGAACAACCGGCATTGGGAAAATGTGGTGGAACGCGTAATTGCCGATGATTTTTATCTTGCGGCGCATCGTATTATTTTCCAGGAAATGGAAAACCTGACCCGCCAAAATCAACCTATCGATTTATTGACTTTGGATCAGGCGCTTAAAAACAAAGGCATTATTGAAGATGTAGGCGGATTCGCTTATCTGGCGGAATTATCCAAAAATACGCCAAGTGCGGCGAACATTAACGCTTATTCCGATATCGTGCGGGAAAAAGCGATTCTGCGCGATTTAATCGGTGTGAGTAACAACATCGCCCAGCGCGCTTATTCGCCGAAAGGAAAGGACGTCAAGCAAATTCTCGATGAAGCGGAACGGGATGTGTTCACCATTGCGGAAAAACGCACCACGCAAAATGAAGGCCCGGAAAACGTGGTCAATATTTTGGAGCGAACGATCACCAAAATCGAAACGCTGAAAGCCATGGGCGCCGGTAATAACGGGATTACGGGCGTGACCACCGGATTTGTGGATTTAGACAAGAAAACCGCGGGTTTGCAACCGTCGGACTTAATTATTGTGGCGGCGCGTCCGTCCATGGGAAAAACCACTTTTGCCATGAATCTGTGTGAAAACGCGGCAATGGCAAGCGATAAGCCGGTGCTGATTTTTAGTCTTGAAATGCCGGCGGATCAAATCATGATGCGTACTTTGGCCTCACTTTCCCGCGTAGATCAAACCGCTATCCGTACGGGACAAATTGAAGACGACGGCGATTGGGCAAAAATTTCCAGTACCGTGGCGTTACTCAGTGAAAAATCCAATATGTATATCGATGATTCCGCCGGATTAACCCCGACGGAATTACGTTCCCGCGCTCGTCGGGTATATCGCGAGCGAGGCGGGTTAAGCCTGATTATGGTGGATTATCTGCAATTAATGCGGGCGCCGGGATTTGATAACCGAACCCTTGAAATTGCCGAAATCTCCCGTTCCCTGAAAGCGTTGGCAAAAGAATTGGAAGTGCCCGTTGTGGCGTTGTCACAATTAAACCGAACCCTGGAAAACCGCACTGATAAACGCCCGGTAAATTCTGATTTGCGTGAATCCGGTTCCATCGAACAGGACGCGGATTTGATTATGTTTATTTACCGCGACGAGGTGTATCACGAAACCACGGAAGAAAATAAAAACGTGGCGGAGATTATTATCGGTAAACAGCGTAACGGCCCGATCGGGCGGGTGCGTTTAACCTTCCAGGGCCGGTATTCGCGCTTCGACAACTATGCGGGCGCTTTACCTTTTGACGACAATTATTAAAAACCAGTTTCGAAACGAAAAGTGCGGTGAAAAAATTCATCGTTTTTTGACCGCACTTTAATTCATATGAGGAAAGAAGAAAACATGAAACCAGCAACAGCCAAAATCAGTTCGGTCGCTCTGAAACATAATCTGGAGTTAATCCGTCAAAAAGCGCCCGACAGAAAAATAATCGCCATCGTTAAAGCCAACGCCTACGGACACGGCGTGGAATTTGTGGCGTCAACCCTGGAGGAGCAAGTGGACGGTTTTGGCGTGGCGCGCATTGAAGAAGCGTTGACTTTGCGTTCAAAAGGCATTATCAAGCCGATTTTATTGCTGGAAGGCTTTTTCTCGGCGAAAGATTTACCGATTATTGCCGTGAATAATATTCAAACCGTGGTGCATAACCGGGAACAGTTGGACGCGTTAAAACAGGCGAAATTACCGAATCCGATTAAAGTTTGGTTAAAAATTGATACGGGCATGCATCGTTTGGGCGTCGCGCTGGATGAAGTGGATGAATATGTCGATGAGCTGAAAAAATGCCCGAACGTGGATTCGCAATTAGGTTTTGTCAGCCATTTCAGCCGAGCCGACGAGTTGGATTCCGATTATACTCAAATCCAGCTGAACCGTTTTTTACAGGCGACGGAAGGTAAAGCGGGCGCTCGTTGCATTGCGGCTTCCGGCGGTATCTTATTTTGGACGGCTTCTCACCTTGAATGGATTCGTCCCGGCATTATTATGTACGGCGTTTCGCCCACGGATACGCCGAGTTCCGAATTCGGTCTGATTCCGGTCATGACGCTGACTTCATCGTTAATCGCCGTACGTCGGCATAAAGCGGGCGAACCGGTAGGGTACAACGGAACCTGGATAAGCGAGAAAGACACCAAAATCGGTGTGATTGCCATGGGTTACGGCGACGGTTATCCGCGCAATATTCCCGCCGGTACGCCGGTGTATGTCAACGGACGCATTGTGCCGATTGTAGGACGGGTGTCTATGGATATGATTACGGTGGATTTAGGAATGGATTGTACGGATAAAGTCGGCGACGAAGTTATTCTGTGGGGGAAAGAATTGCCGATCGAAACCGTGGCGAAACACATGGGCATGTTAAGCTATGAGTTAATGACAAAACTGACACCGCGCGTATTGACCGAATATGTTGATTAATGCCCGTGAGATTATCAGTAAAACCCGTATCCGTTTAAGTTATAAGATGTTACTATCTGACAAATCCGGTTTTCAATTTACTCCAACTCGAAAAGGAAAATACTATGAAAAATATTAATCCGACGAAAACAGCGGCATGGAACGCATTAGAGAAACATAAAGCCGAATTGGCGAACGTGACGATTCAGGATCTTTTTCAACAGGAATCCAATCGTTTTGCGGATTATTCATTAACGTTCAATAATGAAATTCTGGTGGATTATTCTAAAAATAAAATCACCCGGGAAACCTTAAAATTATTACGTCAATTAGCGCAGGAATGCGCGTTGGACGACGCCAAAGAAGCCATGTTCAGCGGACAAAAAATCAACCGAACGGAAAATCGTGCCGTACTGCATACCGCACTCCGTAACCGTTCGAACAATCCAGTACTGGTTGACGGCAAAGATGTGATGCCGGAAGTCAACGAAGTATTGGCGAAAATGAAAGCATTCAGCGAACGGGTGATTTCCGGTGAATGGAAAGGCTACACCGGCAAAGCCATTACCGATGTGGTGAATATCGGTATCGGCGGTTCGGACTTAGGCCCTTATATGGTGACCGAAGCTCTGCGTCCTTATAAAAATCATTTAACCATGCATTTCGTCTCCAATGTTGACGGTACGCATATTGCGGAAGTATTTAAAAAAGTTAATCCTGAAACCACCTTATTTTTAGTGGCGTCAAAAACCTTTACCACCCAGGAAACCATGACTAATGCGAAATCCGCCCGTGATTGGTTCCTGGCTGCGGCGAAAGACGAAAAACACGTAGCGAAACACTTTGCGGCGCTTTCGACCAATGCGACGGAAGTGGCAAAATTCGGTATCGACACCGACAATATGTTCGGTTTCTGGGATTGGGTCGGCGGACGTTATTCGTTATGGTCGGCCATCGGTCTTTCCATTATCCTTTCGGTGGGTTTTGAAAACTTCGAAGCCTTATTAAGCGGCGCGCACGAAATGGATAAACATTTCCGTAATGCCCCGATTGAACAAAATATTCCGACAACCCTTGCGTTAGTGGGGTTATGGAACACCAATTTCCAGGGCGCACAAACCGAGGCCATTTTGCCTTACGACCAATATCTGCACCGTTTTGCCGCCTATTTCCAACAAGGCAACATGGAATCCAACGGTAAATACGTGGATCGTAACGGCGACGTAATCCGCAATTACCAAACCGGACCGATTATTTGGGGCGAGCCGGGAACCAACGGCCAACACGCGTTCTATCAATTAATTCATCAGGGAACGACGTTGATTCCTTGCGATTTCATCGCACCGGCGAAAAGCCATAATCCGCTGGCGGACCACCATAACAAACTGTTGTCCAACTTCTTTGCTCAAACGGAAGCGCTGGCATTTGGTAAAACCAAAGAAACGGTGGAAGAAGAATTTTTGAAAGCAGGTAAAACTTTAGAAGAAGTTAAAGAGGTGGTGCCGTTTAAAGTCTTTACCGGCAACAAACCGACCAATTCCATCCTGTTACGGGAAATCACGCCGTTTAGTTTAGGCGCCTTGATAGCTATGTACGAGCACAAAATTTTCGTGCAAGGCGTGATTTTCAACATCTTCAGCTTCGACCAATGGGGCGTGGAATTAGGCAAACAACTGGCGAATCGCATTCTGCCGGAATTAAGCGGCGACGAACAAGTGAGCGGTCATGACAGTTCAACCAACGGGTTAATCAATCAATTTAAAGCCTGGCGTTGAGCTTTATAGTTAACCATGAAAAGTGCGGTCAAAAATTCATTCGTTTTTTTGACCGCACTTTTGTTTTTATCAATCAATTATTTTTCTTGAATGATCAAACGGGAATTGATCGGTTGGACCGGACGATTGTTACGACCAATCATGGCTTCCATCGCTTGAATTTGCGCCGGACCGGCTTCGACCGGCGTTTCAAGAATGACCCAAGTGACCCCTTCGGTACAAGGCGGAGTGGTCAGCGAACCGTTTAAACGCAAATGGGTGGATTTTTTCGGTAATAACCCCTGAATGTCCGACGGTTGCTGCAGAGTAACAGATTCACCGCTTTTTAACGACTGCCGCACAATCGGCGCCAATGCAGGATTGTCTTTTCCCGCTTTAAAAATTACCGCCAAGACGGCAAGCTCACCTTGCGAAGATTGATGAACAAAATGGGCTTCCATGGGGAAATGTTGTTCTTTAAATGTGTGCTCACTCGGCGTATGGAAATGAAATTGTTTCAGCATAAAAGTTTTGTCATCGATACGGATAGACGGCGATTGATCAATATTGGATGCCTGTAATGTGTGTCCGTTGTTTTCCAGTTTAAGCGAAAGTGCCGGATAACTGATTTTTAAATCCTGACGTTGGACGGGAATAGATTTCGAAATGTTCACGGGCGATTGGTTTTTACCGGTTTTGCAGGTAATAAACTCCTGACTTAATTCCCCCCAATGATCTGGATTATTTTGTCCGGAATACCCCCAGTGATGATGTTCCTGTGCGGCATAAAGGGGGAGTGAGATAAAAATGCTCATGGATAACAGTAAACGGAATGATTTCATAATATTCTCCTTAGTGACGAATGAGAAAAGGGCAAAAGCCCTAAAAAAACGTAGGGCACTATAATAAGAAATTATTTTCATCGGAGTATTGATCTAAATCAATAGTTCGGGGATTAGCTTAAGTTTTACTCAAAATCCGCGCTAAAGTGCGGTGAAATTTTTGTGTATTTTTATTTATTTCATTTGTATTGATAAGCGGACGGATTGTCATCGTCGTTAAACGGATTTGACTTTCCACATGCAGAAGAAGCTGATCAGCACAATGGCCACGGACAGATAAAATACCGAACTGTATCCCCAATGTTCCGCAATGAGTCCGGCAAGCGGACCGCCTAAAATCCAACTGCCTTTTGCCGCGTTGCCGAATAAAGTGGTGGCGGCACCCATTTGGCGCGGCATTAAATCCTGAAAATAAACCATGCCGAGCGTGGCGATAATACCGATAAAAACGGCGTTCAAAACTTGCAGCGCAACAAGCTGCCAGGCTTCATGCAGAAAAAGCAAGAGCAAATTAAAGGCGAAACCGGATAAAAGTGCGGTCAAAATTAAGACCTTTTTTCGGAAAAATTTAGTGAGATAACCGCCGATCAGCATGACGGGAATTTCCAGACCGGCAGCCGTTCCCATTAGCGTTCCCGCCAGACTTTCCGACAAATGCAGTTCATGAATGCTGTATAACGGCATAGAAATCATATACATACTGTTGCACATCCACATCAGAAAACAGGCCGTAAACAAATAAATAACGGATTGACGGTTGTTGGTCGGCGCGCTGATTGGCGCGGATTCGGTTTTCAGAATTTGCTTTCGGCTGATTTTGGGCAACATGGTGGCGGTTAACAGCGCGCACAGTAAAAATGCCAGTCCCGCTACCAGATACATATAGTGAAATCCCCAATTCAGCGCGATAGCGAACGAAACCGGCGGACCGATAATCCACGCCAGTGAAATTTGGGTGCGCATAATAGTGGTGAACATTACCGCTTCCCGCTGGCTATGTTCCGCATATTCGCGGGCGAAAGCGAAAGATTGCGGATTGGAGGACGACCCCAATCCCAGAAAGAAGGTGCCGAAAAAAGCCAGCACGTAATAGTTCCGATTGAAAGCGAAAATCAGACTGCCGAAAATTGCGATCAGGCAGCAGCCGATAATAATTTTCCGGCGATCGTCCTGTTTATCGGAATAACGGGCGACCATTTGACTGACAAAGATTCCCATGATTGCATTGACGGCATAAAAGATGCCCACCATCAAGGGAGAAACCTGAATTTCCCGCGATAAAAACAGGCTGAGTGTCGGCATTTGGAACGCCGAGGCCGTTCCGGTTAAAAACGCAATCAGCAGAAAAGCGAAGGCAACAAGATTGGCCGGTTTGTGATGTACTTGCATAATGAAACCGAATGAATAAAAGTGCGGTCATTTTAGCGCAAATTTTTGTGCGCCTACAGTGGAATTCCGTTATAATCGGCATGCGTTTATCGAGGTAAGGCAGAAAATGAAACTTCAAGCAAACGGTAAAGTCTTAGATTTGTCCCAACCGCAAATTATGGGAATTTTGAATTTTACACCGGATTCTTTTTCAGACAGCGGAAAATTTTTCAGTTTAGACAAGGCACTGATTCAAGTAGATAAAATGCTGAATGAAGGGGCGGCAATTATCGATATCGGTGGTGAGTCTACCCGTCCGATGGCGGACGAGGTCAGCGAGCAGGAAGAGATTGATCGCGTCATTCCCGTTGTGGAAGCCGTGCGTCAGCGTTTCGATTGCTGGATTTCGGTGGATACGTCAAAAGCGGCGGTTATGCGGGAATCGGCGAAAGCGGGGATGGATATGATTAATGATATTCGGGCTCTGCAGGAACCGAACGCATTGGAAACCGCAGCGGAACTGGCGTTGCCGACCTGTATTATGCACATGCAGGGGCAACCTCGTACCATGCAGGCTGCGCCGCAATATGACAATGTGGTGGAAGAGGTATTGCAATTTTTGCAAAATCGGACCGCACTTTGTTTAAAAGCGGGGATAAAGAATGAAAACATTATTTGGGATGTCGGCTTTGGCTTTGGTAAAACCGTTGACCATAATTACCGATTATTGCAACAATCCGCCCGTTTTGCGGTGCACGGTTATCCGGTTTTAGCCGGGCTTTCGCGCAAATCCATGATTGGTGCAATATTGGATAAACCCGTTGATCGGCGCGTTATCGGAAGTGCGACCTGCGCATTGCTTGCGGCTCAAAACGGCGCAACGATTTTGCGGGTTCATGATGTGGCGGAAACCGCTGACGCATTAAAAATCTGGCAGGCGACGGTCCATGCATAATGGATTGTGTGTCGCTACAAAATAACACATTAAAATTTTAACCGGTGGTTTTCCACCTTTTTTCTAAATAAGGAATAAAAAACATGGCAGAACGTAAATATTTCGGTACTGACGGCGTGCGCGGTAAAGTGGGTACGTTTCCGATTACACCTGATTTCGCATTAAAATTGGGTTGGGCGGCAGGTAAAGTGCTGGCAACTCACGGCTCTAAAAAAGTGCTTATCGGAAAAGACACCCGCATTTCGGGCTATATGCTGGAATCCGCACTGGAAGCCGGGTTAACGGCAGCCGGTTTATCCGCTGTCTTTGTCGGTCCGATGCCGACACCTGCGGTAGCTTATTTAACCCGGACTTTTCGTGCCGAAGCGGGCGTGGTGATTTCCGCATCTCATAATCCCTATGATGATAACGGGATTAAATTTTTCTCTGCCGAAGGGACTAAATTGCCGGATGATGTGGAAGAAGCCATAGAAGCTTTACTGGAACAACCGATGGATTGCGTGGAGTCTGCCGATTTGGGTAAAGCCAGTCGGATTAATGATGCCGCCGGTCGTTATATTGAGTTCTGTAAAAGTACTTTCCCGACCTCATTAAGTCTGGAAGGTTATAAAATCGTCGTGGATTGCGCCCATGGCGCCACTTATCATATTGCGCCAAGCGTATTACGCGAATTGGGTGCCGAAATTATTGAGATCGGTACCAAACCGAACGGGGTAAATATTAACGAAAAATGCGGCGCAACGGATATTAAAGCGTTGCAGGATAAAGTATTGGAAGTAGGGGCCGATGTAGGACTGGCTTACGACGGCGACGGCGATCGCATTATGATGGTGGATCATTTAGGCAATAAAGTGGACGGCGACCAGATTCTTTACATTATCGCCCGCGAAACCTTGCGTGCCGGTCATTTAAAAGGCGGAGTCGTCGGAACCTTAATGAGCAATATGAGCCTTGAAATCGCCTTAAAACAACTGGGTATTCCGTTTTTACGGGCCAACGTGGGTGATCGTTACGTATTGGAGAAAATGCAGGAAAACGGCTGGAAATTGGGTGGTGAGAATTCAGGTCACATCATTATTCTGGATAAAAACACCACCGGTGACGGCATTATTGCTTCATTAGCCGTATTAACCGCTATGGCTCAACATAAATTGAGCCTGCACGAGCTCACCGGCGCGGTAAAATTATTCCCTCAAGTGTTAATTAATGTCCGTTTTGACGGCGGTGAAAATCCGTTAAACAGCGAAAAAGTGAAAACCGTTGCGGCGGAAGTGGAACAACGTTTGGCGGGCAAAGGCCGTATTCTGTTACGTAAATCCGGTACGGAGCCGTTAATTCGTGTAATGGTTGAATGTGAAGACGCCGTTTTAGCGCAAAAATCGGCGGAGGAAATTGCCGAAGCGGTGAAAAACAGTTAAATTGTTCAAAAAGTTAACAGTTGATAAAGTGCGGTCGAAAAAGCACTTGTTTTGCTAAAAAAACTCGTTATAATTGACCGCACTTTTCGAACTGAATACCTAACATTGCGACTATAGCTCAGTTGGTTAGAGCACCACCTTGACATGGTGGGGGTCACTGGTTCGAGTCCAGCTAGTCGCACCATCTTTTTTATAAATCCCGAACTTATCGTTTGGGATTTTTTATTTCCTAAACTTGACTTTCCACATAAAAAATACGTGATTTTTTAATAAGTTAGTATTATCATTAAGCACATTTCAGATTAATCCATAGGCGAGATAAGGACAGGTATGCAAAACCTTAAACAAATTACAGAACAAGCCCGGGCGGCACTTGATGAATTACAGGATAAAGGCGTTGATGCTTTAGAAAATTTCCGTGTGGAATATTTCGGTAAAAAAGGACATTTTACTCAGTTAATGCAAGGCTTGCGTGATGTTTTGCCGGAAGAACGTCCAGCCATGGGCGCGAAAATTAATGAGGCGAAACAGGCGGTATTGGAAATTCTTAATGCGAAAAAAGAGCAAATCGAACAGGCGGCGCTGAATGTTAAATTAGAACAGGAACGCATTGATGTCAGCCTGCCGGGACGTAAAGTGGAAGTAGGTGGATTGCATCCGGTTTCTATTACTATCGGACGCGTGACGAAATTTTTCTCCGAATTGGGTTTCAGTGTGGAAAGCGGTCCCGAAATAGAGAGCGATTATTATAATTTCGATGCGTTAAACATTCCGAAACATCATCCGGCGAGAGCGGATCATGACACTTTCTGGTTTAATCCCGAATTATTACTGCGTACCCAAACTTCCGGCGTACAAATCCGTACCATGGAAAAAATGCAACCCCCGATTCGTATTATGGCGCCGGGGCGGGTATATCGTAACGATTATGATCAAACTCACACACCGATGTTCCATCAAATCGAATTGTTGTATGTGGATAAAAATGCAAACTTTACCGAATTAAAGGGATTGTTGCATGATTTTTTACGCGCATTTTTTGAAGAGGATTTACAAGTTCGTTTTCGTCCGTCTTATTTCCCTTTTACTGAACCTTCGGCGGAAGTGGACGTGATGGGAAAAAACGGTAAATGGTTGGAAGTATTGGGTTGCGGAATGGTGCATCCGAACGTATTACGCAATGTGGGCATTGATCCGAACGAATACAGCGGTTTTGCCGTCGGTATGGGGGTCGAACGTTTAACCATGTTACGCTACAACGTAACGGATCTACGTTCATTCTTTGAAAATGACCTGCGTTTCTTAAAACAATTTAAATAGGATTGTTCCCATGAATCAATATTCATTGATTACGCTGATTGCCTGTTTTTTAAGCGGTTCAGCAATGGCTGTCGGTAATACGCAAACGTTGGAAGAAACCCGTTCCGTCGCGGTAGTTCAATGTTGAGAATTTGGAAAACAGGATCCTGTCGGTGAATATCATATTGATGTACAGTTTAATAATATGGTCTTTAAAAATCTGAAATTTGAAGTCCTTCCGTAATGAATAAGAGAGAATAGAATGAAATTTAGTGAAAATTGGGTGCGTCAGTGGGTTAATCCTGCGATTAACACAGAGCAATTATGCGAACAAATTACCATGTTAGGGCTGGAAGTAGACGGAGTAGAAGCGGTTGCCGGCGAATTCAGCGGGGTGGTCGTGGGTGAGGTTGTCGAATGTGCACAACACCCCGATGCGGATAAGTTACGCGTAACCAAAGTTAATGTGGGCGGCGACCGTTTGTTAGATATTGTATGCGGCGCACCGAATTGCCGGCAGGGCTTAAAAGTTGCCTGTGCGATGGACGGCGCGGTGTTGCCGGGTAATTTCAGAATTAAAAAAACGAAATTGCGCGGTCAGCCTTCCGAAGGCATGCTTTGTTCATTCAGTGAATTAGGTATATCGGAAGATCACAGCGGTATTATCGAATTACCGGCGGATGCGTCGATTGGTTGTGATTTACGTGAATATCTTGATTTGGATGATAAAGAAATCGAAATCAGCCTGACGCCGAATCGTGCGGATTGTTTAAGCATTGCCGGCGTGGCGCGGGAAATCGGCGTGGTAAATCGTATGTCCGTCAGCGAACCGGTCATTGGGCATATTGAGCCGGCTATTTCGGATAAAATTGCCATTAATGTTTCCGCACCGGAAGCTTGTCCTCGCTATTTGTTGCGTTTGGTAAAAAATGTCAACGTGAAAGCGACGACTCCGATGTGGATGAAAGAAAAACTTCGTCGTTGCGGTATTCGTTCAATCGATCCGGTAGTGGATATTACCAACTACATTTTGCTTGAATTAGGTCAGCCGATGCATGCTTTTGATGCGACAAAAGTGGTGCAACCGGTTCAAGTCCGGATGGCGAAAGAGAACGAAGAACTCGTTCTATTGGACGGTAATACGGCAAAATTACAAAGTAACACTTTAGTTATTGCCGATCAAAACGGGCCGTTAGCGATGGCGGGAATTTTCGGCGGCGCGGCGAGCGGTGTGAATGCCGAAACCAAAGACGTGATTTTAGAATCGGCATTCTTTGCTCCGTTAGCGATTATCGGTCGCGCCCGCCAATACGGTTTACATACCGATGCATCTCACCGTTTCGAACGCGGTGTGGATTTCCGGTTACAACGCAAAGCAATGGAAAGAGCGACCGCACTTTTATTAGAAATTTGCGGCGGTGAAGCCGGTGAAATTTGTGAAGCGGTCAGCGAACAACACTTGCCTGAATTAAAAGAAGTGCAATTACGCCGCCGTAAATTGGATGCTTTATTGGGGCATCATATCGAAACGGAAACCGTCACCGATATTTTCCGACGTTTAGGATTTTCCGTACACTATGAAAACGATGTGTGGACGGTAACATCGGCCAGCTGGCGTTTCGATATTGAAATCGAAGAGGATTTAATTGAAGAAGTGGCGCGCATTTACGGTTATAACAACATTCCGAATAATGCGCCGTTAGCCCACTTGAAAATGCGTGAGCATAAAGAATCGGATTTAGATATAGAGCGAATTAAAACCGCACTTGTGTCCGCCGATTTTCATGAGGCGATTACATATAGCTTTGTCGATCTGAAGATTCAAAGTTTGTTGCATCCGTCTGTGGAACCGTGGATATTACCTAATCCGATTTCCAGCGAAATGTCGGCAATGCGTGTTTCTTTATTAACCGGCTTATTGGGAGCGGTGCTATATAATCAAAATCGTCAGCAAACACGTGTTCGTTTGTTTGAAACGGGATTACGCTTTATTCCCGATACCGAGGCTGAATTCGGCGTTCGTCAGGAATGGGTCTTTGCCGCGGTGATGACCGGCACAAAATATAACGAACATTGGGCGACCAAATCCGAACCGGCGGATTTTTATGACTTAAAAGGCTATATTGAAAATCTGTTATCCTTGACCGCAATCGGCGATAGAGTTAAATTCGTAGCAAAAGCTTTGCCGGCATTTCATCCGGGTCAATCCGCAGTCTTAATGTTAGATGACGAAGAAATCGGCTGCATTGGTCAGATTCATCCGAGCATTGTGCAAAAATTGGGATTAAACGCTAAAACATTTGCGGCCGAGATTTTAGTTGAAAAAGTGTCCCGACGTAATGTCGCAACGGCAAAAGAAATCTCTAAATTCCCGGCGAATCGTCGTGACCTAGCATTAGTGGTTGCGGACAATGTACCGGCGATTGATATTATCGAAGCATGTCGCGCCGTCGGCGGTGAAAAATTGGTGGCGGTAAATTTATTTGACGTTTATCAGGGTTCCGGTGTGGCGGAAGGCATGAAGAGCCTGGCTGTCAGCCTGACTATTCAGGACACGGAAAAAACCTTGGGTGAAGAAGATATTAACGGTGTTATCTCTGCAGTATTAGCCGAATTAAAACAACGCTTTAATGCAACTTTGAGAGATTAATTTATGACATTAACGAAAGTCGAAATAGCGGAAAACCTGACGCGAAAACTTGAGCTGAATAAAACCGAAGCGAAAGCGATGGTGGAAAGTTTCTTTGAAGAAATTCGGGCGACGTTGGCCGATGGTAATGATGTAAAATTATCGGGATTCGGTAATTTTGAATTAAGAGATAAAGCCTCCCGTCCGGGCCGAAACCCGAAAACCGGCGAAAATGTACCGGTTTCCGCTCGCCGGGTTGTGGTGTTTAAGCCCGGTCAAAAATTGCGCGCCCGAGTAGAAAAAGCAAAACTGAAAGGTTAAACGGCAAACTAAGGATAGCTACCCGGTTGATGGGTAGCTTTTATTCTGACATGAGGAATAATATGGGTGTGAAGCGGTTAAAAACATTAATGTTAATAGCGGTGCTGAGCCTTCTGAACGCCTGTTCCACGCTTTCGGAAGAAGAATACGACGGCATTAATTACAAAGGGCAAATTGATGACCCCATTATGGCGATTACGTTGTTAAGCGAACAGCAGCGGGAATGGGCGGGAACGCCTTATCAGTTAGGCGGCACCACCAGAGACGGAGTGGATTGTTCCGGTTTTACCCGAACGACCTTTATGGATCGTTTCAATATTTCTCTGCCGCGCACCACAACGGCACAGTCGCAATACGGTAAGAAGGTGCCTAAAGATTTGATTCAAACCGGCGACTTAATCTTTTTCAAAACGGGACGAGGACCGAACGGTTATCACGTGGGAATTTATGTAAAAGAGGATAAATTCCTGCACGCGTCCACGAAAGGCGGCGTGATTTATTCGTCGATGAACAGCCCTTATTGGCGTAAAGCTTTTTGGCAAGTGCGCCGGATTTAATGCGAACCGATAACAAAAGTGCGGTCAAAAAACGTTAAATTTTTTGACCGCACTTTTTGTTTTGCCGCCGTTAAATTAAGCGGTTAATAGATTCGGCAAGCGATAAACCGCATAACAGAAAATCACCAAGATGGCTGCCAGCACCGTTTTTTCGTAACCATTAACGTTGAATTTTCCGTGGAAACGGCGGTTAGAGTAGAGATATAACAAAATCCCCGGCACATACAGCACCACGGAAAGCAACAGATATTGCAATCCCGCCGCATAGACAATCCATAAACCGTAAAGCGACGCCATAAAACCCGTTAATTTCACATACCAGGCGGCATGAGTTTGGATGGACAATTTAAACAAATAAGCGCCGATTAAGAAATACGGAATCAAAATCATTGAAGTGGAAATCAGCAATAACGTATTGTAACTTTGCTCGAAAACCAGCACCAGAATTAAGCAGAATTGCACGATAAAACCGGTAAACCAAAGGGAATTGATCGGCACCGCATTATCGTTTAATTTATTCAGAATTTGTGGAAACGCACCGTTTTGTGCGCCGCGATAGGGAATTTCCGAAGAATACATGGTCCAACTGATGTAAGACGCCAGAACGGAAACAATCAGGCAAGCGGTAATTATCACTTTGCCGCTTTCGCCCATCATCGCGTCGAGCAACGGCCCCATGGACGGATTCGCCATATCGGCAATGGTTTCCCGTGGCAAAATGCCCAATGAAAGAATAGTAATCGCCACATATAACGCCAGCGCGATCAGAATGCCCAATACGGTCGCCAAGCCCACATCCGTACGTTTTTTGGCGTGCGCCGACAGCACGGAAGCGCCTTCAACGCCGGTGAACACCCAAAGCGTAATCAGCATGGTATCTTTCACCTGATCGTTTACGCTATTACCCAATGCAGCGGCTTTGATGTCGGATTTGAAAACGTCTGCGTCAAAATACCAAAATCCGAGCAAAATAAACAACACCAAGGGCGCGACTTTAACAAAAGTTGCCGCCAGATTCACCGCCGCCGCTTCTTTAATACCGCTGGCGATTAGCGCATGCACCAGCCAAACGATAACGGAAGCGCCGATAAAGGCCGGAACGGTGTTGCCTTGCCCGAAAATAACTTGCTGTGGCGTGTCCGTAAATACCCCCAAGCCTTCAAACGCCACTGTCAGATAGCCGACAATGCCGATCGTGGCGCATAACCAATAGCCCCAGGCGGAGATAAAGCCCATTAAATCGCCGAATCCTTCGCGGGCGTAGGTGTAAATACCGCCGTCCAGTTCGGGACGAAGACGGGAGATAAAGAAAAACGATAACCCGAGAAAGATAATGCCGATGCCGGTAATCAGCCAGCCGATAGAAATGCCTTCGGCGCCCGCCACGGCCGCCATATTTTGCGGCAGACTAAAAATTCCCGAACCGATCATGGAACTTAGAACTAGCGCGGTTAAAGAAAGCAACCCGATTTTTTTATTCGACATAATATTTCCTTATATTGCATGCCCGACCGCAAAAGTGCGGGCGATTTTTCCATGATTTTTTTATGAATTCAGCTTATCGGCCAAAACCCGAATATGCTCGACGCCGATACCGCAACAACCGCCGATAATGGTTGCGCCTTGCGCTTTCCATTTTTGCGCCCAACGCAAATACGCCTGCGGATCTAAATCTTTGCGCACTTCGTCTAAACCGTCGTTGGCGGTGGCGTCTTTCGGTTGCGGTGCAAAAGCATTGGCGTAAGCGCCCGTTTTAATGTGAACGGCATGATTTTCGCTCAGAATTTGACGGGTGACATCCAAAGCCCGCTCGATTACCTCAGGTTGACAGCAATTAAATAAAATCGCCTCCACACCTAATTCGATCATTTTTTTCACCGCACTTTTGACGCTTTCACCCGAACGCAGCTGCGGTTCCGGCGTCGGTTCGTCATCGGTTAAGGTAAAAGATACCCACAACGGACGATTATCTTTCGGCAATAACGGCTTAACGGAAACCGGCTCTATAATGGCGCTTTGGGTTTCGCACAACCAAATGTCCACATGAGGTGATAAACCGTCGATAATCGGCTGAGCGATTTCCGCAAAGCGGTCTTTTTCAATGAGATCCGCTCGGTAAGAGCCGAACATCGGCGGCAACGAACCGGCAATTTTTACGGATTTGTTCGCATTTTTGACCGCACTTTTAGCCAGTCGACCGGCCAAATCCGCCAGCATTTTGCCGTCCGCATGAAAACGTTGCTCGCCGATGTGGAACGGCACCACGGCATAACTGTTAGTGGTGATAACGTCGGCCCCGCTGGCGATGTAATCTTCGTGTACCTGTTGTACGGCGGAAGGTTTTTCATACAGCGAAAGAGCCGACCATTCCGGCTGTTTAAACGGCGCATTTAACCGCATCAGTTCGCGGCTCATGCCGCCGTCGAGAATGGTGATTTGCATAATTTTTCCTTAAATCCATCGTCTGACGGATTGTTTGTATTGTAAAAAAACGCGACCGAATTTGCGTTCAAGCGCTTGTTCTTCGGGTTTAATCTGAAAATAAGTAAGATAAAGGACGAACAGAATAATCACGATAAAACCTAACGGGCTTTCGCGCCAAATTGCCCAGGCTACAAGCCAAATCACGAGACTGAGATACATAGGATTACGACTTATCCGGAAAACGCCGCTGGTCACCAGCGTTGAACTTCGTTCGGGAGATTGCGGGCTTAACGTGGTTTTCTGCCGCATAAAGGCGAAAAAGCCGGCGGCGGCAAAAACTGCGCCAATCAGCAATAACGCGCCGCACAGCCCGATACGAACCGCCGTCGAAAAGGGCAGCGGGAATGCCGGCAAACAGGCGATAAGCGCAATGCCGAGCAAAAATAAAACCGGAGGCGGAAGTTTGAGTTTCATCAAAATCACGTTAAATATAACCGCACTTTAAGGCATTCAAAGTGCGGTCAAAATTTTAAAAGTTTTTAGACGTTGAAACGGAAATGCATGACATCGCCGTCCTGAACGATATAATCTTTTCCTTCCAAACGCCATTTGCCGGCTTCTTTGGCGCCCGCTTCGCCTTTGTTATCAATGAAATCCTGATAAGCGATGACTTCGGCGCGGATAAAGCCTTTTTCGAAATCCGTGTGAATCACCGCCGCGGCTTTTGGCGCGGTGGCGCCGACGGAAACCGTCCAGGCGTGCACTTCTTTTACGCCGGCGGTAAAATAGGTTTGCAGATTAAGCAATTTGTAACCGGCGCGAATGACGCGGTTTAAACCCGGTTCGTCAATGCCTAAGTCTTGTAAAAACTCGGTTTTTTCTTCGTCGTCGAGTTCGGCGATTTCCGATTCGATAGCGGCGCAGACCGGCACGACGACGGCGCCTTCTTTTTCCGCAATTTCGCGTACGCGATCCAGGTACGGATTGTTTTCAAAACCGTCTTCGTTTACGTTGGCGATATACATGGTCGGTTTTAAGGTTAAAAAATTATAACTCTTAATTGCCTGAAGTTCGTCTTTATCCAGGCCGACGGAGCGAATCATGCCGGCATTTTCCAAAACCGGCAGAATTTTTTCCATGACGGACAATTCGAATTTCGCTTCTTTATCGCCGCCTTTAGCGCGTTTCTGCAGACGCTGAATCGCGCGTTCGCAGCTGTCTAAGTCCGCTAACGCCAATTCCGTGTTGATGGTGTCGATATCGTCCGCAGGGTCGATTTTGCCGGCAACGTGAACGATGTCGTCATTTTCAAAACAACGCACCACATGACCGATAGCATCGGTTTCACGAATGTTGGCTAAAAATTTGTTGCCTAAACCTTCGCCTTTACTGGCGCCCGCAACCAATCCCGCAATGTCCACGAATTCCATGGTGGTCGGCAGTACGCGTTCGGGTTTGACGATTTCAGCCAGCGCGTCTAAACGCGGATCCGGCATCGGCACCACACCGGTATTCGGTTCGATGGTGCAGAAAGGGTAGTTTGCCGCTTCAATGCCGGCTTTGGTTAACGCGTTGAAAAGAGTGGATTTACCGACATTCGGTAAACCGACGATACCACATTTAAATCCCATTTTTTGTTCCTGTTACAAAATGATGACGCGCATTGTGATGCGGGTCTCGGTTATCAATTCGGCGAACGTTTAACGTGCGCACCGTTAATTTAAAATCATGCTAAGCTTTAAAGCCGTTTAAGCGGTTTGTCGCTTTGGTGACGCCGTCTTTCAGCAGAATTTCCACACAAGCGGCGGCTTCCTCCAGCGCTTTGTCAATCAATGCCCAATCATCCGGCGAAGGTTTGCCTAATACGTATGAAGTAACCAGATTTCTGTCGCCGGGATGCCCGATACCTACGCGTAAACGATAGAAATTTTTGCTATTGCCTAATTGAGCGATGGTGTCTTTCAATCCGTTATGTCCGCCGTGTCCGCCGCCTTGTTTGATTTTCGCTACGCCGGGCGGAAGGTCTAATTCATCGTGAGCCACTAAAATTTCTTCGGGCTGAATGCGATAAAAGGAAGCGAGTGCGCCAATAGCCTTGCCGCTTAAGTTCATGAAAGTGGTCGGGACTAAAAAACGAATTTCTTGTCCGCCGATCACCGTACGAGCCGTTTTACCGAAAAATTTGGCCTCGTCTTTCAGACTAAAATTAAAGCGACGGGACAAGCGGTCAATCAGCCATTCGCCGGCATTATGGCGGGTATCCGCGTATTTATCGCCGGGATTACCTAATCCGACGATTAATTTGATTTCAGACATATTAGGTTCCGATTGTCAAAAATAGGGGCGTATTTTAGTTTAAATCCGTATTTTTTTCAATGAGATATTATTGTCGTCGAACAGCGGATAGCCTTGTGCTCTGAGGTCGCCGGCTACTTTTTCCGTTACCGATATGCTATGCTTTCGGCAAAATTCATTTTAGGGAAATATCATGCCGTTTTTTGATACGCATACACATTTGGACTATCTGCATCATTTCAGCGGCGAACCGCTGCAGTCGTTGGTTCGGCGCGCCGAGGCCGCCGGCGTGAAGAAAATACTGGTGGCGGCGGTTTTGGCGCGGGATTTCAAAACTATCGAAAAAATGACCGCACTTTATCCCGATAATTTGCGTTATGGGGTGGGATTGCATCCGCTTTATATCAAAGAGCATAAGCCGGCGGATTTGGATGAGTTGGAACGCTATTTGTCACAACGTCACAAAAGATTGACGACGGTGGCGGAAATCGGTTTGGAGCGGGCAAAACCCGAATTGATGACGGCTGAATTATGGCGCAAACAATGTGATTTTTTTGACGCGCAATTACAGTTTGCAAAACAATTCCGGCTGCCGGTGAATTTACACAGCCGTAAATCTCATGAACAGCTTTTCGCTTTTCTTAAACGTATTCGGTTGCCGGAATGCGGAGTGGTTCACGGTTTTTCAGGCAGTTATGAGCAAGCCAAACGGTTTGTGGATTTAGGTTATAAAATCGGTGTCGGCGGCACTATTACTTATGCGCGGGCGAATAAAACCCGACAGACGGTTGCCAAATTGCCGCTGGATGCCTTGTTACTGGAAACGGACAGTCCGGATATGCCGGTATTCGGGTTTCAGGGGCAACCTAATCGGCCGGAGCGAATTAACCGGATATTTCAGGCGTTATGTGAATTAAGAGCGGAACCGGCGGAAGAAATTAAAACGGTGATTTGGCAAAATTCGCTGGCCATGTTTGCATAACGGCCGATAAATTAAAATTTTTATAAAAGTGCGGTCAAAAATTAAGAAGTTTTTTAAAATTCGTTTGATTTAAAACGGTGGACGATTTGATTCGCCGAGCCTCGCCAGACAAGGCTTGGATCGGCCTGTTCCTGAATAAATTTTCCGTCTATTAAAACATCGATATAGGGTAGCATTTGGCGTTGATAATCGTCCAATTCCCCCAGAGTATAACCCGTCCAAACCCAAATATCTTTATCCGGGCATTCGTTTTTAAGCCGTTGAACGAAAGGAAGCAAGGTTTCGACATTACGCGGATGCAGCGGATCGCCGCCGGACAGCGTTAATCCCTGCCGCTTAATCCGTGTGTCTTTGAGATCGTTGATAATTTGCTCTTCCATGGCGTGATCAAAGGGTACACCGGCGCCGAACGACCAGCTTTTCCGGTTGTAACAGCCTTTGCAGGCATGGGTACAACCGCTTACGAAAAGCGTACAGCGCGTACCTTCGCCGTTTACGATATCAACGGGATAATATTGGAGATAATTCATTTTCTTTTTTAAATCAGCGGCTTCCCAATGAAAGAGGATATTTGTTTATACGGAAAAATTAAATGTTGAACCGATAGCGGAAGTCAAAAAACATTTAAAAATTTGACCGCACTTTAAAACAAAGTGCGGAAAAAATTCCCTCGTTTTGACGCGTTTCGAACGACATGTTTAAGAAACTCTTTTCGCGAGTTTAAACGTTTTCCGTTCGGCAATTTTGCTCAAAAAACAAGCGGCAAAACGAGGGGCATTTTCAGTTACATATGTTTTACACGGCGTTTCACTTCTTCCTGCTTACCCGGATTAAACGGGCGGGCGTCCGGACTGCCCAGGTATCCGCAAACCCGGCGGGTGACGGAAACTTTTTCGCTGTCATGATTGCCGCATTTCGGACAAGTAAATCCTTTGCTGGTACATTCGAATTCGCCGGTGAAACCGCATTCGTAGCATTCGTCAATCGGTGTGTTGGTACCGTAATAAGGCACGCGGTCGTAGCTGTAATCCCAAACGTCTTCCAAAGCTTTCAGATTATGCTGAACGTTCGGGTATTCGCCGTAACAAATAAATCCGCCGCTCGCCAATGACGGATACGGCATTTCGAAATCCAGTTTGTCATACGGGTTGACTTTTTTCTCAACGTCCAGGTGATAACTGTTGGTGTAGTAACCTTTGTCCGTAACACCGTCGATAATGCCGAATTCTTTGGTATCTAAACGGCAGAATCTGTCACATAAATTTTCACTCGGCGTAGAGTAAAGACTGAATGCGTAACCGGTTTCATTCGCCCATTCTTTAGTGGCGGAACTCAACCGTTCCACGATTTTTATGCCTTTTTCGCGCAATGTTTCATCATCGAAGATATGACCGTTGTTATAAAGCGCGTTAATGGTTTCGTGAATGCCGATGTAACCCAGTGAAACGGAAGCTCGTCCGTTTTTAAATATTTGCGCCACACTATCGTCCGCTTTTAAACGTACGCCGCACGCGCCTTCCATATAAAGAATCGGGGCCACACGGGCTTTTGTATTTTCAAGACGCGCAATACGCGTCATTAAGGCTTTTTTCGCCAGAGCCAAACGCTGTTCGAGAATTTCAAAGAAACGTTTTTCATCATGTTTGGCTTCAAGCGCAATGCGCGGCAGATTTAAGCTGACGACGCCTAAATTATTCCGTCCGTCATGAATTTCTTGTCCGTTTTCTTCGTATTTTCCTAAGAAACTGCGACAACCCATTGGCGCTTTGAATGACCCTGTCACTTTTACCACCTGATCATAATTTAAAATGTCCGGGTACATCCGTTTTGAGGCGCATTCCAGGGCAAGTTTTTTAATATCGTAGTTAGGGTCTGCAGGCGATTGGTTAACCCCTTTCTTTATGGTAAACACAAGTTTAGGAAAGACCGGTGTTTTATGGTTTTTACCTAAACCGCGAATACGGTTGTGTAAAATGGATTTTTGAATTAAACGTTCCTGCCAACTGGTTCCCAAACCGAAACCGAATGTCACAAAGGGAGTTTGACCGTTTGCGGTGTGCAGAGTATTGACCTCGTATTCGAGAGATTGGAAGGCATCGAAGCATTCTTTTTCAATACGTGCTTTTGCGAAGCCCTCGGCATCGGGAATTTGCCATTCTTCGGCGATTTTCAGTAGCTTTTCGTAACTAAGCTGTACATACGGCGCCAACACTTCGTCAATACGGTTAATGGTCGTGCCGCCGTAAATATGGCTGGCAACCTGAGCAATAATTTGCGCGGTTACGGCCGTTGCGGTTCCGATGGATTTCGGCGGCTCGATTTCCGCATTGCCCATTTTGAATCCTTTGGTCAGCATACCTTTTAAATCAACCAGCATGCAGTTGAACATTGGGAAGAACGGGGCGTAATCTAAATCGTGATAGTGGATTTCACCGCGTTCATGGGCGTCAACCACGTCTTTAGGTAACAAATATTGTTTGGCATAGTGTTTCGCGACGATACCCGCTAACAGATCGCGTTGAGTCGGGATGACTTTCGAATCTTTGTTGGCATTTTCATTTAACACCGCCATATTGGTTTGTTCAATTAACCCTTCGATTTCTTTGGTTAATTTACTGCGTTTTTCGCGCGCGGAATCGCGATCATGACGATATTCAATATAAGCGCGGGCAACCTGCGGATAAGAACTCGCCATCAATTTGTTTTCAACAATACGTTGAATATGGCTGATGTCGATTTCGTTTTGATAATGTTCGAAAATCTCATCGCAAGCTTGTTGACCGATTTGGTGATAATAACGCTCATCCTGTACATCTACCGCTTTTGCCGCTTTCTTAATGGCATTAATAATACGTTGAATTTCAAAGCTTGAGCGCGATCCGTCACGCTTAATCACATAGAATGAAGTCATAATAGTTACCTATATGTAGTGTTTGTTTACGGTGTTCTATACTATATATAGATTAAAACAGGAATTCAACAACAATTTAAGTATCTTTATCACAATATCGTGGATGTTTATTCGGATGAAACTACAAGATATAGTGTTAACCTAAGAAATAACGGCGAATGCGGAAAATCGCTCGGTTAAATGGAAAGTAAAAAAGTGCGGTGAAAATTTTTCATTTTTTTCCCGCACTTAGATGAACAAGATTAATTCACTTCTTTAAATTGAATCAGATTTTCATCGCTGAAATCCGAAGGCTCATCTTCATCAAATTGTGGAAGCGTCGGCAATTCCTCCTTATCAAAAGCGATATCGCCTTCAACGCCGGCTAAGAGTTGTCCTCGACGAATGTTTTTAAAATCGAATAAATTCGCATCGCATAAATGGGATGGCGTCACGTTTTGCATGGCGGAAAACATGGTTTCCAGACGACCGGGATATTGGCGATCCCAAGTATTCAACATGTCTTTTACCACCTGACGTTGTAAATTCGGTTGCGAACCGCACAGATTACAAGGAATAATCGGGAACTGCTTTGCCATCGCATATTTTTCAATGTCTTTTTCTTTACAGTAAGCCAGCGGGCGAATCACAATTTGTTTGCCGTCGTCACTTATCAGCTTCGGCGGCATGGATTTCAATTTTCCGCCGTAAAACATATTTAAAAACAGCGTCGCCAGCATGTCGTCGCGATGATGTCCCAGGGCGATTTTGGTGGCGCCCAGTTCCGTCGCCGTACGGTATAAAATACCGCGCCGCAGGCGGGAACAGAGAGAACAGGTGGTTTTGCCTTCCGGAATTTTTTCTTTTACGATGCCGTAAGTGTTTTCTTCCACAATTTTGTATTCGACGCCGATACTTTCCAGATATTGCGGCAAAACGTGTTCGGGAAAACCGGGCTGTTTTTGATCTAAATTCACCGCCACAATATCAAAACGAATCGGTGCGCTGAGTTTTAAGTTCAACAAAATGTCTAACAACATGTAACTGTCTTTTCCGCCGGACAGGCATACCATCACTTTATCGCCTTCTTCAATCATATTGAAATCCGCGATGGCGTTGCCTACGTTACGGCGTAAACGTTTCTGTAATTTGTTCAGGTTATAAATTTGTTTTTTGTCTTTTTCCGTTTGTTCCGTCATGGCATTCTTCTTTATCAATAAAATAAAAATCCTGCGTATGGTACGGTTTTATTCGGAAAAAGCAACCGGGAAAATACCTAAAAAGCGATTTGAAAAGGTATAAAGTGCGGGCAAAAATTTGCCTGTTTTTTGTGAAAAATCAAGCTATAAGATCTTTCCGAATTCCTGTATAATCGGCAATATTTTTGTTATTTAAATTCTGTTTTGTGAGAATAATGACATGTCCGAAACATCACAAACTCTTCCCGAACTGGTTTCCTGGGCGCGCGAGCGGGAGTTCTCGTTAAGCCTGAATACTGAACGGTTGTCCTATTTGCTGGCGATTGCGTTGTATAACAACGAACGCTTTGACGGCGAAATGCAGGAAAGCGATTTGGTGGATATTTTTCGGCACGTATCGAAGGAATTCGATCAATCTGAAAACATCGCCACTCGCGCCAATAATGCCATCAACGATTTGGTAAAGCAGCGTTTTATTAATCGTTTCAGCAGCGAATTCACCGAAGGCTTATCCATTTATCGCCTGACACCGCTGGGCGTGGGCGTATCCGATTATTATATCCGTCAGCGTGAATTTTCCGCGTTGCGCCTTTCCGTGCAGTTGGCGATTGTCGCCGATGAAATCCAACGGGCTTCCGAATCGGCGGAAGAGGCGGTTCGGCGGGAAGAAGACGAATATTACTGGCGTCGTAACGTCTTTGCTCCGCTGAAATATTCCGTAGCGGAAATTTTTGACAGCATTGATTTGTCGCAACGCATCATGGACGAAAATCAACAGAATATTAAAGAAGAAATCGCCGAACTGCTGACTAAAGACTGGCAGGCCGCCATTGCCAGTTGCGAGCGTCTGCTGGACGAAACTTCCGGTAATCTGCGCGAATTGCAGGATACGCTGAATGCGGCGGGCGACAAATTACAGGCGCAATTATTGCGTATTCAGGATTGTGTCATCGGACAGAGCGAACTGTATTTTATTGATCAGCTTATCGTGGATTTACAGTCTAAACTTGACCGCATTATCAGTTGGGGGCAACAAGCGATTGACCTGTGGATTGGTTATGACCGCCACGTACATAAATTTATCCGGACGGCGATCGATATGGATAAAAACCGCGTGTTCAGCCAACGTTTACGCCATTCCATTCGCGGTTATTTTGATGCGCCTTGGTTCCTGTGGACGGCGCAGGCGGAACGATTAGTGGATTTGCGCGACGAAGAATTGGCTTTGCGCGACGAAGACGCGCTTGGCGAATTGCCGGAAGAATTGGAGTATGAACAGCTTTCCGATTTGCATGAACAAATTGTCGAAACCATGCAGGCGTTGTTGATTCATCAGCGCGAACATAATCAGCCGATCGATTTAAGTCTGGTGTTAAAACAACAACTCGACAATTATCCGCTTTCCCGTCATTTCGATGTGGCGAGAATTATCGTGGATCAGGCGGTACGACTGGGCATGGCGAGCGCCGACTTATCGGGCGTGTATTCCCAATGGCATGAAATCAACGATTACGGCGCGGAAGTGCAGGCAAATGTAATCGATGAATATAAATAATTGAATGCAGGGGCGGCCGGCTCTCCGTTTACAAATTTCGGCGGGCCGGCAAGCCTGCTTACGGAAATATAATTATGAACGAAAATCTTCAAGACTTAATTTCAACCAAATTAGCGGCGGCAATCGCCAATCCGCTGTTTCCTGCGGTAGACAGCCAGTTACGTTCAGGCAGACACATCGGACAGGAACATCTTGACAATTACGCCTTTCTGGCGGATTTCCAAAACGAACTGGACGGTTTTTACCGTCGTTATAACGTGGAACTTATTCGCGCGCCGGAGGGCTTTTTCTATTTACGGCCGAAAGCCACCACGCTGATTGCCCGTTCGGTATTGAGCGAGCTGGAAATGCTGGTCGGGAAAGTGCTGTGTTATTTGTATCTCAGCCCGGAACGATTGGCGCAACAGGGCATTTTCAGCGTCCAGGAAGTGTACGATGAATTATTAAATCTGGCGGACGAGGCGAAATTGCTGAAAGCCATCAATTTGCGCGCCAGCGGCTCGGATTTGGATAAGCAGAAATTAGCAGAAAAAGTGCGGGCGGCAATCGGACGCTTGCGCCGGTTAGGGATGTTGCATACGGTCGGTGAACAAAACAGCGGGAAATTTACCATTTCCGAGTCCGTATTCCGTTTTGGCGCGGAAGTGCGAGCCGGAGACGATCCGCGCGAAGCGCAATTACGTTTAATCCGCGACGGGGAAGCGGCGACGCCTGAATCTCTTGCCGCAGAAAAAACAGCGGCGGAAGACGAAAGTGCGGGAGAAAATGAAGAAGATTTTGAAGATGACGATAATCAAGAAGGAGCGGAATAATGGCGGATTTTGAATTAGAGCAAGATGTGCTGGAAACCGAAGCGGTCATAGAACGGGCGGAAACGGCGGACGATGAAAAAACAATTGAAAATTCGCCCGCACTTTCGCCGTTCAGCGTGCCGGCAGGCGTCGAACGCGGCAAATTCCGTTCGCTTACTTTGATTAACTGGAACGGTTTTTTTGCCCGTACTTTCGATTTGGATGAACTGGTGACCACGCTTTCCGGCGGTAACGGTGCGGGAAAATCCACTACCATGGCGGGTTTTGTCACCGCTTTGATTCCGGATTTAACTTTATTACATTTCCGTAACACCACGGAAGCCGGCGCCAGCGGCGGTTCCCGTGATAAAGGGTTGCACGGGAAATTGCGCCCGGGCGTTTGTTATGCCGTGCTGGATACGATCAACTCCCGTCATCAACGCACTTTGGTAGGCGTTCGTCTGCAGCAAGTGGCGGGGCGGGATAAGAAAGTGGATCTCAAAACTTTCAGCATTCAGGGCGTAGAATTGTCGTTAAATCCGACCGCACTTTTCACCGAAGCCGTCAGCGAACGTCAGGCAAAAGTGTTAAATTTAACCGAAATTAAAGACAAAATCGACGAAATTGGCGGTCAGTTCAAGCAATATCATTCCGTTGCCGATTATCACGGCATGATGTTTGATTTAGGCATTATCCCGCGCCGTTTGCGCTCGTCGTCCGATCGCAGCAAATTCTACAAATTAATCGAAGCGTCTCTCTACGGCGGGATTTCCAGCGCCATTACCAAATCCTTGCGCGATTATTTGTTGCCGGAAAACCTGGGCGTGCGCAAGGCTTTCCAGGATATGGAATCGGCTTTGCGGGAAAACCGTATGACGCTGGAAGCCATTAAAATGACTCAGGCGGATCGCGATTTGTTTAAACATCTGATTACGGAAACCACCAATTATGTGGCGTCGGATTACATGCGCAACGCTAACGAACGTCGGGGCAATATCGAAACCGCGTTAAGTTTCCGTAAAGAATGGTATAACGCTAAATCGGAACAGAATTTATCTCAGCACCGTTTGGTGGATTTAAGCCGTGAAGCCGCCGAGCTGGCGGAAAGCGAAAAAGTGTTGGAAGTGGATCACCAAAGTGCGTCCGATCACCTTAATTTGGTACTGAATGCCTTGCGTCATCAGGAAAAAATCGAACGTTATCAAGATGATGTAAACGAGCTGACGGAAAAGCTGGAAGAACAAAAAATGGTGGTGGAAACCGCTGGTGAACAATTGGAAAGCAGTCAGGCGCAATTTGAACTGATTGAAACGGAAGTGGATCAAATCCGTTCCCAGTTAGCCGATTACCAACAAGCCTTAGATGCGCAACAAACCCGCGCATTGCAATATCAACAGGCTGTTCAGGCGTTGGAAAAAGCCAAAACTTTGTGCGGATTAGCGGATTTAGCGGTGAAAAACGTTGACGAATATCACGAAGAATTTGCGGCGCAAGCGGAAACCTTGACCGACCGCGTGTTGGAACTGGAACAAAAAATGTCCATTTCCGAAGCGGCAAAATCTCAGTTTGATAAAGCTTATCAATTAGTCTGTAAAATTGCGGGTGAAATGCCGCGTTCTGCGGCGTGGGAAAGCGCCAAAGCGTTATTACGCGAGTATCCGACCCAAAAAGTGCAGGCGGCGCAAACTCCGCAATTACGCGCAAAACTGCATGAGTTGGAACAACGTTATGCACAACAACAAAGTGCGGTGCGTTTATTAACCGAATTTAATCAACGCGCAGGACTGAATTTAACCAGCGCCGACGAATTGGAAGAATGCTATACGGAGCACGAAGCCATTATCGAGGATTTAAGCGGAGAATTGTCCGCTCAAGTGGAAGAACGTTCGACTTTGCGTCAAAAACGCGAACAGCTGACGGCGCTTTATAATGATCATGCGGCAAAAGCGCCGGCATGGTTGACGGCGCAAGCCGCATTGGAGCGTTTGCAAGAGCAGTCCGGCGAACATTTTGACGACAGTCAGGATGTAATGAATTTTATGCAGACGCAGTTAGTGAAAGAGCGCGAATTCACCATTCAACGCGATCAACTCGAGCATAAACGTCAGCAATTGGATGAACAGATTTCCCGTTTGAGCCAGCCGGACGGCTCGGAAGATGCGCGGTTGAACCTGTTGGCGGAACGATTCGGCGGCGTGCTGTTGTCCGAATTATACGATGACGTACCTTTTGAGGATGCGCCGTATTTTTCTGCGCTCTACGGACCGGCTCGCCATGCCATTGTTGTGCGCGATCTGAATGCGGTGAAAGCGCAGTTGTCCGAACTGGAAGATTGCCCGGACGATTTATATTTAATTGAAGGCGATCCGTCCGCCTTTGATGACAGCGTATTAGCGGCCCAGGAACTGGAACACGGAGTTGTGGTTCAGGTTTCCGATCGCGAAGTGCGTTATTCCAAATTCCCGGATATTCCGTTATTTGGCCGAGCCGCCCGTGAAAAACATCTGGCGGAACTGGAAGCGCAACGTGACGAAGTGGCGGAAGCTTATGCGCAACGCGCTTTCGACGTGCAAAAATGCCAGCGTTTACATCAACAACTTAGCCAGTTTGTCGGTTTGCATTTAGCCTTAGCGTTTCTGCCGAACCCGGAAGAAACCATGCGTGAGATTAATACGGAACGTAATGAAATCGAGCGAGAATTGACCGCACTTTCAACGGGTGAACAACAAATCCGAATTAAATTGGATGCGGCAAAAGAAAAAATGCAGCTGTTAAATAAACTGATTCCGCAGCTTGCGGTGATTGCCGACGACGATTTGCAGGATCGTATCGATGAAACCCGCGAACAATTGGATTTAGCGGAACAGGACGCGAGTTTCATCCGCCAGCACGGCGCGACGTTGTCACAATTAGAGCCGATTGCTGCCACATTGCAAAGTGATCCGGAAAATTACGAGCGCTTAAAAGAGGAGTTTGCCCAAGCCGTCGCTATGCAAAAGCAAGCGCAGCAAAAAGCCTTTGCCTTAGCGGACGTAGTGCAGCGTAAAGCGCATTTCAGTTATGAGGACAACGTGCAAACGGAAAGCAACGGATTAAATGAACAGCTACGCGTACGCCTGGAACAAATGCAAGCGCAGCGTGATGCACAACGCGAACAGCTTCGCCAAAAACAGGCGCAATTTGCTCAATATAATCAGGTCTTTATTCAGTTACAGAGTTCTTTCAACAGTAAAAATGATTTATTGAAAGAATTATTAACCGAAGTCAACGAATTAGGCGTGCGAGCGGACGAAGGTGCGGAAGAGCGGGCAAGAATCCGTAAAGACGAACTTTATCAACAACTTTCCGCTAACCGTCAGCGTCGTTCTTACATTGAGAAACAATTAACGCTTATTGAAAGCGAAGCGGAGAATTTAACCCGTCGTATTCGTAAAGCGGAACGGGATTATAAGCAGCAGCGGGAACTTGTAGTTGCAGCGAAAGTAAGTTGGTGCGTAGTATCTCGTTTGTCGCGTAACAACGATGTGGAAAAACGGCTGAATCGTCGCGAATTGGCATATTTGTCGGCGGACGAATTGCGTTCAATGTCGGATAAAGCGCTTGGCGCTTTACGTCAGGCCGTGGCCGACAATGAATATCTGCGCGATGCTTTGCGTCTTTCCGAAGACAGCCGAAAACCCGAAAATAAAGTACGATTCTTTATTGCCGTGTATCAACATTTGCGCGAACGTATCCGTCAGGACATCATTAAAACCGATGATCCGATTGATGCAATCGAACAAATGGAAATTGAGCTCAACCGTTTGACGGACGAACTGACCGGACGCGAACAAAAACTGGCGATCAGTTCCGAATCGGTGGCTAATATTATGCGTAAAACCATTCAACGGGAACAAAACCGGATTCGCATGCTCAACCAAGGATTGCAGAATATTGCCTTCGGACAGGTGAAATCCGTACGTTTGGTGGTGGATATTCGCGATACCCATGCGATGTTACTGGACGCGTTATCCGGTGATCAGGAAGAATATCAGGATTTATTTACGGACAATCGAATGACTTTCTCCGAAGCTATCGCGAAGTTGTATCAACGCCTGAATCCGCATATCGACATGGGACAACGCACCGCGCAAACTATCGGTGAAGAGTTACTGGATTACCGTAATTATCTGAATCTGGAAGTGGAAGTGTATCGGGGAGCGGACGGCTGGTTGCGGGCGGAAAGCGGCGCGCTATCCACCGGGGAAGCCATCGGTACGGGGATGTCGATTTTGCTCATGGTGGTACAAAGCTGGGAAGAGGAAAGCCGGCGCCTGCGCGGCAAAGATATTCTGCCTTGTCGTTTATTGTTCCTGGACGAAGCGGCGCGCCTGGACGGCAAATCCATCAGCACATTATTCGAATTATGCGAACGTCTGGATATGCAGTTACTGATTGCCGCGCCTGAAAATATCAGTCCGGAAAAAGGAACGACCTATAAACTGGTACGTAAAATTTCAGGTAATCAGGAACATGTTCACGTGGTCGGATTACGCGGATTTGGGGCGGCAGCTTAAAAATAAGCGATAAAGTGCGGGCAAAAATACGTTAATTTTTGACCGCACTTTTAAAGCACCGCCAATAAAAAGGAAGTTGTATGCATTTTCTTGTTTTAGCGATTTGTTGCAGCGTATCGGTTTCGGTGCTGTTTAAACTGTGTAAACGCTTTAATGTGGTGACGGAACAGATGATTGCTTTTGGCTACATCATGGCGTTGTCATTGAGTTATTTTCTATTACGTCCGGATTTTAAAGGATTAAGTTTTACCGAATTTTTTATTCAAAGTGAGGCCAAGCCGATTTTTCTTACTTTAGGCGTATTGTTACCGGTAGGATTTATGGTGATGTCGAAGGCTATTGAATACGGCGGAATTGTACGTACTGACGCCGCTCAGCGTTTAGCGTTGTTTCTGCAAATTATAGCTGCGGTGGTCATCTTTGGTGAAACGTTGACGGATTTACGGATTGCCGGCGTGGTGGTGGCGTTTTTAGCTTTGTTCTGTTTATTGTTCAAACCTGCGGGGACGGTAGGCAATATGGCAAAAGCCGCGTTCGCACTGGGCGGGGTATGGTTGATTTGGGGAACATCGGGCATTTTGTATAAGAAAATCGCTTTAATGGGCGGCGCGTTTCCAACCAGTTTATTTATTGCTTTCAGCCTGGCGGCCATGTTGATTTTCTCTTATTTGATAATTAAACGCACTCGTTGGACGGTGCCGAGTTTTGTCGCCGGAATGTTGTTGGGATGTCTTAATTTCGGCAATATTTTATTTTACATTTATGCACACCAGTATTTTAAAGAAAACCCGACCATTGTATTTGCCAGCATGGATATCGGGGTTATTTGTTTAGGCGCGGTTGTCGGGGCGTTATTTTTCAAAGAACGTATCAGCAAAATCAATACCGCCGGCATCGGATTCGGTATTTTGGCGATTTTCTTGCTTTACGGCGAAAAATTATTTGCCTAGATTATCTTCAACATATTGAAAATTTAGGCAAAAAGTCTATGATCTAAGCGTGGGTTACCCACATAAATTAAGGAGAAACATTATGGCACTCGGTTGGTATGAACTTAAATCGGCGAAAGACGGTCAGTTTATGTTTAATTTGATTGCGGCAAACGGCCAGATCATTTTAACCAGTGAGCTCTATAAAGCCAAAGCCTCAGCGGAAAACGGCATTGAATCCGTGCAAAAAAACGGTGTGGACGAAGCGAATTTTGAATTCAGAACCACGAAAAGCGATCAACCTTATTTCGTGTTAAAAGCGAAAAATCACCAGGAAATCGGGCGCAGTCAATATTATTCTTCACAAGAAGCCGCGAAAAACGGGGTGAAATCCGTGATGAATAATGCCGCAACGACGGAAATCAAAGATAAAACCGCCGAATAAACAAAACCTAATGACAGAATCTGTATCTTTTTAGGTACAGATTTTTTTATGAAATTATCACAAAACCTTATGAACGATTTCACCTTTTTCATTTACGACTATGAAAGTTTCGGTATTAATCCGGCTACCGATCGTCCTGCTCAATTTGCCGGTATTCGTACCGATGCGGATTTTAACGTCATCGCTGAACCGGTCATGCTGTATTGCAAGCAAACCAACGATTATTTGCCTTCGCCGGAAGCGGTGATGGTGACCGGCATTACGCCGCAGGAATGCAATGAAAAAGGCTTGTCCGAACCGGAATTTGCCGCTGCCGTACTGGCGGAATTCAGCCGACCCAATACTTGCGTCATGGGTTATAACAATATTCGTTATGATGATGAAATGACCCGCTATACTTTTTATCGCAATTTTATCGATCCTTACGAATACAGTTGGAAAAACGGCAATTCCCGTTGGGATTTGCTGGATGTGGTGCGCGCCTGTTACGCCTTACGTCCCGAAGGCATTAAATGGGCGTACGACGATGACGGTATGCCGAGTTTCCGTCTGGAAAAATTAACGCAAGCCAATGGCATTGCCCATGAAAACGCGCATGATGCCATGTCGGACGTATACGCTACCATCGCTATGGCGAAATTGATCAAACGGAAACAGCCGAAATTATTCCAGTATTTTTTTGAAAATCGCGGTAAACGGGAAATCGAACGTCTTATTAATGTGGCGGAAATGACGCCGTTGGTGCACATTTCCGGCATGCTGGGGAATTATCGCGGAAACTGTAGTTGGGTGGCGCCTGTCGTCTGGCACCCGGTGAATCAAAATGCGGTGATCGTCTGCGATTTAAGCCAAAACATCGACGATCTCCTCAATAAAAGCGTAGAAGAGTTACGAACGGCATTATATACCAAAAAAGAAGAACTGGAGGCGCAAGGCAAATCTCCCGTGCCGTTAAAACTGGTGCATATCAATAAATGTCCGATTCTGGCGCCGGCCAAAACGTTATTGCCGGAAAATGCCGAGCGACTGGGTATTGATCGTCAATTTTGCCTGGAAAATCTACAAAAACTACGTCAATCCGCCAAAGTGCGGTCAAAAATTGAAGAGATTTTTCGCGAAGAACGCCAATTTGAACCGAGCGATAATGTGGAAACAGAACTGTATAGCGGATTTTTCAGTAATAACGACAGGAATAATTTGGCTATTTTACGTCAACTGCCGCCGGAAAAATTGGCGGAACACGGGCTGACTTTTGAAGACAAACGGATTCCCGATTTAATTTTTCATTACCGCGCCCGCCATTTCTTTAAAACCCTGACTCGCGGCGAGCAGTTACAGTGGGAAAAATATCGTCGTCGTAAATTGGAAAAAGAGGCTACGGATTTTGAACGGCGCATGCAAAATTTGGTGATGGAATATACCGGTAATGAAGATAAATTGGATTTATTGCAACAGATTTATACGTACGCATCAAAATTGTTGTAATGCAAAATACCGCTTTAACGGTGCGAATAGTACATTATTCATCCAAATTTGTTGCGTCTTTGTACATTTGCAGAGAGCAAATCAAAAAAAGATTGACCAAACAATCAATTATTCGGCAATATAAAAAAGACTATTAAACATCAGGGGCCGTTTATTTTCAGCAAAACCCGCGTGACTCTCTAAAAAACGCAGCGAACGACCTGATTACATCAATTAAACAGACCTAAAAAATCATCAGGTAATAATTATGAGCAAATCCTTGGTTATTGTGGAATCACCGGCCAAAGCAAAAACCATCAATAAATATCTCGGTAATGATTATGTTGTAAAATCCAGTGTCGGACATATCCGCGATTTACCTATCGCAGGAGTGTCTTCGGGAGAAAAAGCCAAACCGGTTTCAACCAAGGGTTTAAGTACGGAAGAAAAAATCAGAATTAAAGCGGAAAAAGAACAAAATGCCTTAGTGAAACGCATGGGAGTGGATCCGTATCACGGCTGGAAAGCCAATTATCAAATTCTTCCCGGCAAAGAAAAAGTGGTCGCCGAATTGAAATCCCTTGCCAAAAAAGCCGATCATATTTATCTGGCTACCGACTTGGATAGAGAAGGAGAAGCGATTGCCTGGCATTTGCGCGAAGTTATCGGCGGAGACGAAAGTCGATTCAGTCGCGTCGTATTCAATGAAATTACCAAAAACGCGATTAAACAGGCGTTTGAAAAGCCGGAACAACTCAATATCGATCGCGTAAACGCTCAACAAACCCGCCGTTTTCTCGACCGCGTAGTGGGTTTTATGGTTTCGCCGTTACTGTGGAAAAAAGTGGCGCGCGGTTTGTCAGCCGGCCGGGTGCAGTCCGTGGCAGTAAAATTATTGGTAGAACGGGAACGGGAAATTAAAGCCTTCCAACCGGAAGAATTCTGGGAAGTGACGGCAGATTTATTCACGGCGCATAAAGCCGCAATTCGCCTCGACGTTACGGCATTTAAAGGCAAAAAATTCGCGCCTAAAAATGCGGAGCAGGCACAAAGTGCGGTAGATTTTTTAACTAAATCTGAGTTTATCGTATCGGATTTGGAAACCAAACCGACCACTTCCCGCCCGCGTCCGCCGTTTATTACTTCAACTTTACAGCAAGCCGCCAGCACAAGACTCGGCTTCAGCGTGAAGAAAACCATGATGTTGGCGCAACGTTTGTATGAAGCGGGTTACATCACCTACATGCGTACCGATTCTACCAATTTGAGTCAGGATGCTTTGGGCATGGTGCGCGGTTACATTGAACAGCATTTCGGTGGGAATTATTTGCCGGCAAAACCGAATTTTTATTCCAGCAAAGAAAATGCGCAGGAAGCCCACGAAGCGATTCGTCCTTCCGATGTGAACGTGTCCGCCGCGCATTTGTCCGGTATGGAAAAAGACGCCGAGCGTTTATACGATTTAATCTGGCGCCAATTTGTCGCTTGCCAGATGCCGGCGGCACAATATGACAGCACGACATTAACGGTATCCGCCGGCGATTATGAATTGAAGGCGAAGGGGCGTATTTTACGTTTTGACGGTTGGACTAAAGTGCTGCCGCAAATGGGTAAAAATCCGGAGGATCAGGAATTACCGGCGGTCGCGTTACAGGAAAAATTAACCTTAAACAGCGTGCAACCGACTCAACATTTCACTAAACCGCCGGCACGTTTTACGGAAGCTGCATTGGTAAAAGAGCTGGAGAAACGCGGAATAGGGCGTCCTTCAACTTATGCCACCATTATTTCTACCATTCAGGAACGCGGTTATGTGCGCACGGAAAACCGTCGTTTTTATGCGGAAAAAATGGGAGAAATTGTTACCGATCGTTTAAATCAGTCTTTCGGCGAGTTGATGAATTATGATTTCACCGCCGGCATGGAAGATATGCTGGACCAAATTGCCGACGGCACGAAAAACTGGAAAGCGGAATTAAACCAATTTTTTAAAGATTTTTCCGGTCAATTAAGCAAAGCGGAATTGGACGAACTGGAAGGCGGCATGAAGCCGAACAGTATCGTGCCGATTGATATTGCCTGTCCGACTTGCGGGCGAAAAATGGCTATTCGAACCGCCAGCACCGGCGTATTTCTCGGTTGTACCGGTTATGCTTTGCCACCGAAAGAACGTTGTAAAACCACAATGAATTTAATTCCGGAAGCGGAATTGCTTAACGTATTGGACAGTGAAACCGAGACCAAAGCGTTGATGGCGCGGAAACGTTGTCCGAAATGCGGTTCGGCCATGGACAGCTATATTTTGGATTCGCACCGCAAACTGCATATTTGCGGTAATAATCCGAATTGTGACGGCTATCTTGTGGAAGAAGGCGCTTTTAAAATTAAAGGCTATGACGGCCCGGTTGTGGAATGTGACAAATGTGGCGCGGATATGCACCTGAAACTAGGACGGTTCGGTAAATATATGGCCTGCACGAATTGTGACAATACCCGTAAAATTCTGAAAAACGGAGACGTGGCACCGCCTAAAGAAGAACCGGTTCATTTCCCGGAATTAAAATGTGAAAAATCCGACGCTTATTTTGTGTTGCGCGACGGAGCAAGCGGCGTGTTTATGTCCGCCCATAATTTCCCTAAATCACGGGAATCCCGTCCGGCGAAAGTGGCGGAATTGGCGCTATATCGTGAACGTCTGCCGGAAAAATTACAATATTTGGCCGACGCTCCGCAAAAAGATCCGGACGGCAACGATGCCTTAATCCGTTTCAGTCGCAAAGAAAAGCGACAATATGTTTCATCCGACGACAAAAACGGCAAACAAACCAAATGGATTGTAGATTTTGTCGATGGAAAATGGGTTGAACGCAGTAAAAAATAATCCGGCTGAACAGCAAAAGTGCGGTCAAAAATGGCCGCGTTTTTTTGTTATCCGAAAGCCGAATTGATAGCGACAGAAAACGCCCCGATGCCGGGGCGTTAGTTAAGATTAGAAATTCGCGTTACGCGGCGAGCGAGGGAAAGGAATGACATCTCGGATATTTTGTACGCCGGTGACATAAACGATTAAACGCTCAAAGCCCAGACCGAAACCTGAATGCGGCACCGTGCCGTATTTGCGTAAATCGCGATACCACCAGTAATCTTCCGGATTTAACCCCATTTCAACCATACGTTTGTCTAACACGTCTAAACGTTCTTCACGCTGTGAACCGCCGATGATTTCACCGATTCCCGGCGCTAATACGTCCATCGCCGCCACGGTCTTGCCGTCGTCATTTAAACGCATATAGAAGGCTTTAATATCTTTCGGATAATTTTTCACCACAACCGGAGATTTAAAGTGTTCTTCCGCCAAATAACGTTCATGTTCCGAAGACAGGTCGATTCCCCAGGAAACCGGGAATTCGAATTTTTTACCGGATTTCAATAATACCTCTATCGCGTCCGTATAGTCGATTTGTGCAAACGGTGAATTGACGAAGTGTTCCAGGCGACTAATTACGTCTTTATCTACGTGTTTGACGAAAAATTCCAAATCGTCACGGCGTTCCGTCAATACGGCTTTAAACACATATTTCAACATGTCTTCCGCTAATTTTGCGTTATCGGCTAACGTCGCGAAAGCCATTTCCGGTTCTACCATCCAAAATTCCGCAAGATGGCGGGTGGTATTTGAGTTTTCCGCACGGAATGTCGGGCCGAAAGTATAAATTTTGCTTAATGCGCAAGCGTAGGTTTCACCGTTCAACTGACCGGATACGGTTAAAAACGCTTCTTTACCGAAGAAGTCCTGGCTGAAGTCCGCTTTGCCTTCCGGTGTGCGCGGTAAGTTTTCCAGGTCTAAAGTGGAAACGCGGAACATTTCGCCCGCACCTTCCGTATCCGACGCCGTGATGAGCGGCGTTGCCACCCAGTAAAAACCTTGTTCGTGGAAAAAACGGTGAATCGCTTGCGCTAAGCAGTGACGAACACGGGCAACGGCACCAATAATATTGGTGCGCGGACGTAAATGCGCCACTTCGCGCAAATATTCGATAGAATGGCGTTTTGCCGCCATCGGGTAAGTATCCGGATCTTCCACCCAACCGGTAACTTCAACGGTTTCAGCTTGTAATTCAACCGCTTGGCCTTGCGCCGGCGATTCGACCACCGTCCCGCTCACAATCACGGAACAGCCGGCGGTTAAATGCAAAACTTCGGTTTCATAGTTTGCGATGTCGTTATTGATAATAGCTTGGATGGGGTTAAAGCATGAACCGTCGTAAACGGCGAGGAAGGAAAGACCGGCTTTTGAATCGCGGCGAGTGCGCACCCAACCGCGAACGGTTACTTTTTCACCCACGGCAATCTTGCCTTGGAGCACATCAGCAATCGATGCAATTTTTGTCATTTTTATTTTATCTCCGAAAATTTGAGTCAATATTTGGTTAGAAAATGTGTGGTAGTTTACCTTAAATTAACCGAATTACCAAAAACTAATATGATTTTCTTCGTCATCCGCAGAGAGGATTTTCGGATTGATTCGGCGTTGAAAAATATCAGGCAAAAATCTTTTGATTTTCTGACCGCACTTTGTTGTCTCCGGTTTTTTCTTCAATGAGATTTTGCTAGAATACGCCAATTATTTTTACCGAGATTTTAAAATGACAATTTCAGCGGAAGCAAAAAAAGTCCGGGACGCTTTAATCGAGAAGGGCATCGAAACGCCTATGGTCGAATTGCGGCAGGATAAAAACGAACGTCGTGTCGCCATTCAGCAGAAAATGCGCGAAGTGATGGAACTGATTGGATTGGATTTACGGGACGATAGTTTAGAAGAAACGCCGGTTCGTTTGGCTAAAATGTATGTGGATGAAATTTTTAGCGGCTTGGATTATGCCAATTTTCCTAAAATTACCAATATCGAAAATCGCATGAAAGTCAGCGAAATGGTATTAGTGAACGATGTGACGTTAACCAGCACCTGTGAACATCATTTCGTAACTATCGACGGTTTGGTTTCCGTCGCCTATTATCCGAAAAAGTGGGTTATCGGATTATCTAAAATTAACCGAGTGGTCCAATTCTTCGCTCAACGGCCGCAAGTGCAGGAACGCTTAACGGAACAGATTCTGCTGGCATTTCAGACCATTCTGGAAACGGAAGATGTGGCGGTTTACATGAAAGCCACCCATTTCTGCGTAAAATGCCGCGGTATTAAAGACAGCAACAGTTATACCGTCACCTCCGCTTTCGGCGGCGCTTTTTTGGAAGATCGCGAAACCCGCAAAGAATTTCTTTCTTTGGTGAATAAATAGTTAATCGATAAAACCGTTTGAAAAATTAACTCTGTAGAGTAGTTCCCAAACAATGCGTTTCAAAACAAAAGCCTCACAAAATTTTGTGAGGCTTTTTTGTTATATCAGTGAATAATGTATATTGCTATAACGCAAATAATCCTAACATCGCGCCGCAGGCCAAAGAAATAAGAGATAATACCCAAAGACGCGGAGCACAGAATTTCAGCATGTCTTTAATTTCAACGCCGGCCAGACCGCAAGCTAAGAATGTCGTCGCGGCATGCGGTGTAACAAGAACGCCGTAGTTTTTAGAAATTAACATCGCCATTGCCATATCCTGACCGCTGACGCCGAATTGTTCGCCGACACCGATAGCTAACGGCATCAAACCGAAGAAATAGGAGTCCGTACCCAATAACATACCGATTGGCACGCCTAACACACCGAAGACATCTTGCAGGTGACCGCCGATGGCGTTCGGTACGACGCTGATTAAAATCATCGCCATATTTTCCATCATTTTGGTTCCGCTCAAGACACCCAGGAAAATACCGGAAGCCAATAAAATCATCGGCATGGTTAATGCGGTGTCCGCATGTACTTTAATGGCTTTAGCCTGTGCTTTGGAACCAGGGAAGTTTACGATCAACGCAACGGCTAAACCGAACATGAACGCACCGTATAATGGGATTTTAGTGAAGCAGAGTAAACCGATGACTACGGCGGTTAATAACGCATTGAACCAAAGTAATTTCGGACGTTTCATCGCTTCTAAATCGGCTTTGCTGGTTCCGCTATCGGTCGGCACCAGAGTTTCGTCAAGTTCCGCCGCTTTGCCTGTCGGATTAAGCCCCGCACCGCGACGTTTTTCGATAAGTCCCATATAACCGGCAAATACCACAAGGATCACTAAACCGACGATTTGTAACGGAATTAACTCTTTCCATAATTCGTTTACATCGGCGTTCAATACCACGCCCACACGTGCGACCGGACCGCCCCACGGCACCAGGTTCATGATACTCATAGCGGCACCGATAATACATAACAGCACCACCGGGCGTATATGCAGTTTCTTATAAACCGGTAGCATAGCCGGGATGGTGATTAATAAAGTGGAAGCCAGCGCACCGTCCAAATGGGCGACAACCGCAATTAAGGCCGTTGCAATGGTAACCAGCATAATGTTGTTACCGGCTTTTTTCGCCAGCCAGTTTACCATCGGATCAAACAATCCGACGTCGCCCATCAAAGAGAAATAGACGATAGAGAAGATGAACAATACCGCAGTGGACCAGGTTTTCGACACGCCGTCTTTAATAAAGCCGAAAATTTCTACTGGGGTAAAACCGCAAATCAGCGCGGCAATAATCGGCACGATAACAAAAATCGGCACCGGATGGGTTTTTGATTGAATCAATGCCCAAACAATGACCACAATCATTAAGATACCAACAATACCTAAAAACATATGATGGATACTCCTCAATACTTTGGTTAGACGACTTATAAAAGTCATAACGGAGATGACAAAACTGTCAAATATTCAACGCTCAGATAACCTTTATGGAGTATCTGAAAATCGAACGGTCGTATCATAGGGGATTTGTTAAATCACGTCCAATGAGACAAATTGAATTTGTGACGTAGATCATAAAATTTATAGATAACACTAGTCCTTTAGATGAATTAATCACCAATTATGCGGTTTTATATCGGTCAAATGATGGACGTAAGCACGAAATGGTTAAAAAGTGCGGGCAAATTTTGCGAAGTTTTTTTGACTCTTAATGAAACCCGGCCGCTTGCCTTTCGGCAAAACTCGCCTTATCCTAACCGCGGAAAATCATCAGCAAATGACGATTGGTTTATCGGCAAATGCTCGGCGAAGGCAAGTTTTATATTATCGGCGATAGTTTGGAAGGAAATCATGGAAAAAAATTTTGACATTAACGAACAGGGACACAGCATTCGCTGCAAATTATTTTATGACAAAGATCCCCATGCGGCGGAAAATATCGTGCTGATTTTGCACGGTTTCGGTTCGAGCAAAGACCTGAAATCTACCGATAAATTCGGTGAGCGTTTGACGGCAAAATACAAAAACTACGCGGCGATCGCTTTCGATTTTCCGGCGCACGGTAGTGACGCCCGCAAGAAATTGACGATCGCGGAGTGCTTGACTTATATATCATTGGTAGTGAATTACGCCAAAGAAAAACTTCATGCTAAGCGTTTGTATGTTTATGCCGCCAGTTTAGGCGGTTATCTTACGTTAAAATATATCGCCGAACGGGAAAATCCGTTTACCAAAATTGCGCTGCGCGCACCTGCGATACAAATGTTTAAAGCGTTTCAAGGCAATATGACGGAGGATGAGCGCGACAAAGTGGCGAAGGGCAAGGAAGTTATGCTCGGTTTCGAGCGTAAAATAAAAATCGGCAAGGATTTTCTGGACGAGCTGGAGCAAGGCGACATTCAGCAATATGACTATTTGGACGAATCGGAGAATATTCTGATTATCCAGGGTACCGCCGATAAAATCGTGGATTTTGCCGCATCGCAGGCTTTTGCGGAAAACAATATGATTGAGCTAATCGAGGTGGACGGCGCCGATCACCCGTTTTCAAATCCGAAACATATGGATTTGGCGATCGGTAAAGCGGTGGAATTCTTTGCGCCTTAAATGTGAAAACAGGAAAAAGCTTTAAGTTCAATCAATGACATAACGCCCGGTTTTGCCGGGCTGATTTTTCTGTTTATCTTTTCATTTATGCAACATAATCTTTAATTATTGCGACTTGTTGCAATTTTATCTTCGATTAAAATAAGCCCATCCATACGCAATAGGGCGTAAGAACAAATAAGGAAAATTTATGTTACAAGTTAGAAAAGCAAACGAACGCGGCTATGCAGATCACGGCTGGCTAAAAGCTAATCACACATTTTCATTTGCGGGTTATTATGACCCGGCGCACATTCATTTTTCACATTTGCGCGTTATTAACGAAGATTTTGTGGCGCCGACCATGGGGTTCGGCACCCATCCACACGACAATATGGAAATTCTGACTTATGTGCTGGAAGGGCGAATCGCGCATAAAGACAGTATGGGCAATGTGAAAGAATTTAACGCCGGCGAATTCCAGTTTATGTCGGCGGGCAGCGGCGTAACCCATTCGGAATTTAATCCGTCGAATGACGAAATGCTGCATCTTTATCAAATTTGGATTACTCCGAATGTAAAAGACAACGCGCCGCGTTATGATCAACGCCGTTTTGCCGATAAAGAAGGCGCAACCTTGATTCTTTCGCCGACAGGTGAGGGCGAATCGTTTCAGGTTTATCAGGATATGAAACTTTGGCGTCATCAATATAAAGTCGGTCACCCCGTTGATATTTCACTTAATTCTGCAAGAAATTACTGGTTGCAAGTCGTTAAAGGAGAATTGAAGGTGAACGATATTGCGCTTTCCGCATCGGATGCGGTGGGTATTCGGGCGGAAGAACGGGCAAAAATCGAAACATCGAGCGATGTGGAATTTTTACTGTTCGATTTAAAATAGCATCTTTTCATTTTTGCAAATTTATTTTGCAAAAATATATCTTGTTGCAAATTTGAATTTAAATACAATATGCGACGAACTTAACATAACTTAACAAGGAAACTTATGAACAACTTATTCGAAAAACTTTCATCAGCTTTAAGCCCGTTGGTTTTATTGATTAGCCGTGTGGTAATCGGTTATTTAATTCTGTTACACGGCTTACAGAAACTCACGGGCGATATGCCGTTGCTTTCGCTTATGGGCGTAGGCGGCTTGATTGAAACCGTAGGCGGCGCGCTGATCATTTTGGGCTTATTCACTCGCGCGTCAGCGTTTTTATTAGCCGGCCAAATGACCGTAGCATATTTAATGTTCCACGCAAGTGCGGCGACTTTCTTCAACCCCATTGCGAATCAAGGAGAACCGGCGGTGCTTTTCGCCATGGCATTCTTATTCATTTTCGTAACCGGCGCAGGAAAATTCTCGCTTGATGCGAAAATTACCAAATAATTCTCTTTAATTTAGCGCCAAAGTGCGGTCAAAAAATGTCACGTTTTTTGACCGCACTTTTTTTATAACATTATGTTTTGGCGTGAATTTCCATTGTTTTTTCTTATTTTCCTAAAAGATTATATCTGTCGTTCAAACGATTCACTAAGTGAGTATAGAAAAGATTTTTTCCTGCGAACGTTATATACTGAAATGCCTCCGCAGAATGAATCGGAATAGGAGATTAAGATGAAAAAACAACCTAAAATAGTGGTTCTGACCGGCGCGGGAATTTCGGCGGAATCGGGGATTCGTACCTTTCGGGCGGCAGACGGTTTGTGGGAAAATCATAAAGTGGATGATGTTGCGACGCCCGAAGGTTTTTTGCGCAATCCGGCTTTAGTACAAAATTTTTATAATGAACGGCGGAGAAAGCTTTTTGATCCTGACGTAAAACCGAATGCGGCGCACCTTGCCTTAGCCGAATTGGAACAGGCGGTAGGCGATAATTTTTTATTGGTGACGCAAAATGTGGATAACTTGCATGAGCGGGCCGGATCAAAAAATCTCATCCATATGCACGGCGATTTGTTGACCGTACGCTGTGAATGGTCGGGGAAAACCTATCATTGGGAACGGGATGTAACCGAACAGGATCGTTGTGATTGTTGTTCGCCGCCTCATCGTTTACGTCCCCATATTGTTTGGTTCGGCGAAATGCCGTTAGAAATGGAGCGAATTTACACCGCACTTTCCGAATGCGATTATTTTATTGCTATCGGTACGTCCGGCAATGTTTATCCGGCGGCGGGATTTGTACGGGAAGCCAATCATTTCGGGGCGCAAACCATAGAATTGAATCTGGAGCCCAGTTTAACGCGTTCGCAATTTTCACGGCAAAGATACGGGAAAGCGACGGAAATCGTGCCGATATTCGTAAATGAGCTGCTGACCGAATTGTGTTGAAATCGGTTAATAAAAAAACCGCTATCAATAGGATAGCGGTGAATCTTAAAATTAAGAAAATTTAAAAAAGACAACTGATATTTCTCAATAGCAGTGCACTAGCAATATCTCAGACTCGTACAATAAAGAATAGTTCAAGATTTTTTCAACAAATTGTAAAAAAATGTCGGATTTTTTCTTCAATGCCTTTTTCGTCCAGTCCTAAATCCGCCAGAATCTCTTGTTGCGAGCCTTGAGGGATGAAGAAATCGGGCAATCCGAGCTGTAAAAGTGCGGTCGATTTTCGATGAGAATTTAGCACTTCTGCGACTGCGGAACCCGCGCCGCCCTGAATGGCGTTTTCTTCCAACGTTACAATCAGATCATGGTTTTGGGCTACGGCTAAAATACGTTTTTCATCAATCGGTTTTACAAACCGCATATCCACCACCGTCGCATCTAATTTTTCGGCAACATGGACTGCTGAAGAAAGCAGTGTTCCAAAATTTAAGATCGCGATTTTTTTACCTTCACGAATTAATTTCGACTGACCGATCACTAATTCCTGCAACGATTCCAGTTCCACACCGACGGCATTGCCGCGCGGGTAGCGCACCGCCGCCGGTTTTCCGCAACGATAACCGGTATACAGCATTTGGCGGCATTCGTTTTCGTTGCTCGGCGTCATAATGATTAAATTCGGCACACAGCGCATAAAGCTGATATCAAATGCGCCTTGATGGGTTTGCCCGTCGGCGCCCACAACGCCTGCGCGATCGATGGCGAATAGAACGGGAAGATTCTGAATCGCCACATCATGAATCAGCTGATCGTAAGCGCGTTGCAAAAAGGTGGAATAAATCGCCACCACCGGCTTGTAACCGCCGATGGCCAAACCCGCCGCAAAGGTTACGGCATGCTGTTCGGCAATGGCAACGTCAAAATATTGTTCCGGGAAACGTTTGGAAAATCCCACCATGCCGGAACCCTCACACATCGCCGGTGTAACGCCTACGATATGCGGATCTTGTTCCGCCATTTCGCATAACCAATCCCCGAAAATTTTCGAGTAGGTTGGTGTTGCGCCGGATGCCGGCAATTCGCCGCAAATCGGATCAAATTTCGGTACGCCGTGGAAACGAACCGGGTCTTTTTCCGCCGGCGCGTAACCTTTTCCTTTTTTAGTTCGAACATGCAGAAATTGCGGCCCTTTTAATTCGCGCATATTGCTAAGTGTGACCACCAATTCCTCAATGTTGTGACCGTCAATCGGTCCGATGTAGTTAAAACCGAGTTCTTCAAACAAAGTACTTTCAGGCGAGAACATCACGCCTTTCATGTGTTCTTCGGTTTTCTTCATGAAGTTTTTTACGGTCGGCACTTTGTCCAGAATCTTTTTACTGCCGTCACGCACCGTCGAGTAGAACGAGCCGGAAAATAAGCGGGCAAGGTGAGTATTCAACGCGCCGACATTTTTTGAAATCGACATTTCGTTGTCGTTGAGAATAACCAGCATATCGGTATGTAACGCGCCGGCATGATTCAGCGCTTCAAACGCCATACCTGCGGTAATCGCGCCGTCACCGATTACGCACACGGTTTTGCGTCCGGCGTTTTCCTTTTGCGCGGCGACGGCAACGCCCAATCCGGCACTGATCGAGGTTGACGAATGGCCGACGCTTAACACGTCAAATTCGCTTTCTTCGCGCCACGGGAACGGATGAAGCCCGTCTTTCTGGCGAATAGTCGACATTTTGTCACGGCGTCCCGTTAGAATTTTGTGAGGATAAGCCTGATGTCCCACATCCCAGATTAATTGGTCGAAAGGTGTTTTATAAACGTAATGCAAAGCAACGGTTAATTCCACGCAGCCCAGTCCGGAAGCCAAATGACCGCTGCTTTGACTGACGGATTCAAGCAAATAAGCCCGTAATTCATCGCAAACCTGCGATAATTGTTCTTTGCCTAAAGTGCGTAAATCGTCCGGCGAATTAATGAAAGAAAGTAAAGGATATTTCATAATAATTAATTTTTACGATGAACAATGAATTCCGCTAATGCGCGTAATGCTGTGGTATCAAAAGAAATTTCATCTAAATTTTTGACCGCACTTTGATAGAGTTCCTGTGCTTTCTGTTTCGCACCGTCCAATCCGAGTAATTTAGGATAGGTACTTTTATCCAGATTCAAATCGGCCCCCACGGTTTTACCGATTTCCGCCTGATTACCTTCAATATCCAAAATATCGTCCTGCACCTGAAAAGCCAGCCCGATAGCTTCCGCATAACGTTTTAGACGGCGCGCCAGTTCGTGATTTTCATAATGCGGCGAACAAATGAATCCCATCATCAAGGCGGCGGTTAATAATGCGCCGGTTTTATTGCGATGAATGAATTCCAATTCGGCAAGCGTCACTTGTTTGTGTTCCGATATTAAATCCAGACTTTGCCCTAAACACATGCCCCGAACACCGGCGGCACGGCTTAATTCCCGCACTAAATTTAACTTTTGTTCTGCGGAAAGTGCGGTAGATTTTGCGATGATTTCAAAAGCAAACGCCTGCAACGCGTCACCGGCTAAAATTGCCGTTGCGTGATCAAAAGCAATATGACAGGTAGGTTGACCTCGGCGCAGTTCATCGTTGTCCATAGCCGGTAAATCGTCGTGAATCAATGAATAGGCATGGACGCTTTCAATTGCCGCCGCCGCATGGTCCAAGGCGTTTAAATCCGCACCAAGCATCGTTCCCGTAGCGTAAACTAAAAACGGACGAATGCGTTTTCCGCCGAGCAATAACCCGTATTTCATCGCTTCCGCCAATGGCGAACCGGAAGCGTGAATATCGTCGAATTGGTTTTCCATAAACGCATTAATCCGATGCTGAATTTGTGATAAATTTTGTTGAAAATCGTACATATTATTCGTCCGCGGAATAATCCGTTAAAGGAGCGGTATCACTTTTTTGCAGCAAGATCTGAATTCGCTGTTCCGCCTGTTGTAACCGTTCTTGCCCTTGTTTGGCTAATTTAATGCCGGCTTCAAATTCTTTTAAGGCGGCTTCAAGCGGTAAATCGCCGCTTTCCAATTTGGTTACCACAGCTTCCAGTTGTGTCAGAGCGGATTCAAAATCAAGTTCTACGGGTTTGCGGGCCATATGAAATCCTAAGTCAATACAAAATAGACGTATTCTACTTTATTTTTACTTAAAAGTTAAAAAATATGTATAATAGCGACTTTAGTAATAATTATAGCTGAGTACTGTATTCTTAAAGGATCGTCGTTTGAATAATGTAAATTATATTATAAGTTTACCGACAGCGGTTTCTCGACGCCAACACATCCAAAACGTATTTCAAAAGCAGAACGTGCCGTTTGAATTTTTTGACGCTATTTCACCTGATGCGGGATTAGACGCCGCAATGCGTCGTTTCGTCCCGAATTTACAACAAGCGGAGCACTTAACGGCAGGTGAAAAAAGCTGTTTTATGAGCCATGTTTCTTTATGGCAAAAATGTCTCGATGAAAATTTGCCTTATATTGCTATTTTTGAAGATGATATTTTACTGGGCGAAAATGCAAGCGCTTTTTTGTCCGATTATCAATGGTATGAAGCACGTTTTGATTTATCACGGCCGACTATTCTTAAATTGGAAACGGCGTTAGGAAAAACCAATTTTAAACCGTTACCGCAAATAGAAGCTTATCAATCGCGTCAATTTATGCAATTGACGGTCGGGCGCGCACATATCGGTATGGCGGGTTATATCATTTCTCATGCTACAGCGAAAGCATTATTACGGTATGTTAGAATGCGACCGGCGCATACCCTAAAAGCGATTGATTTGATTTTATTTGACGATTTACTGAAAAATCCGGATTTCCGGCTTGTACAGCTTTATCCGGCGGTTTGTGTGCAGGATTCGTTTTATAATAAAAACAACGTAACGTTATTGAGCAGTCTGGAAATGGAAAGGGCCCACCTTAAAAAAGTGCGCCCTTATATCGAACCAAAATCGCTTTTTGATGTTGTTCGGAAAATTGTGACGACGCCTTATCGTAAATATCTTAAACTTCAACGTCGTATTGTGCCCTTTAAATAAATTTATTTTTAGTATACAAACCTCGTTTAAGCCGTTTTCGGATGCGCTTAACAAGCGGTTTGGGTTTCGGTAACGGCATTTGACGTTCGGGTGGCGATAATACCGTCGAGCAACGAAATGCGTCCAATGAAAAACGGTTGTTGATTACTTCATCGCAATGTTGCAAAAAGAGTTTGACATTTTGTTCGAAACGACTTTGAAACAGATGATAAATACTGCCTGCAAAAACCGTTCCGATCCCGTAATATCCGTAATTACCTAAACGCCAGATGCCTTCCAACGGCTCTCGCTCGTAATGTGTCGGATATAGTGCGCGATACGGAACGCCTAATTTTTCCGCCCGATAGGCAACTTCTTCCGCTACGTCGGACCGATCATTCAATTTAAATGAAGGAAATCCCATGCGTTTATAGCAATCCGTCGCTATAAAAAAGAAAGCGGGGGAGGCAAAAATATGGCTACCGGGATAAATATGATTGGAAGCCTGAGCCGGCCCCAGAAAAGTGTTATTTTTGTATACGAATTCCGCGGACTGTTCAATAATTTCGCGATTAAGCGGAATGCAATCCGGTTCTATAATCGCCACAACATTTTTTGTCGCCCGGCTCATGACGCGATCAAGCCATTCGCCGTGTTCCATATTTTCTTCCGTGTAAATTACGTTCAGTCCGAAATGCGCCATCACTTTTTTATGGGCATTTAATACGTCACGGTTGAAATTATTCCAATGGAAAGAATGAAATTCCACATCGGATAAATCAAATTTTGCCGTCATAGCATTTCCTTAAAATATTTTACTTAGCGGGAAGTTTAATTTCCCGGAACGTCATATTTAATCCGTCGATCATCAATAAGCGACCGCATAAATTCGTGCCGATTTTTAACCGCACTTTGATGGCTTCCAATGCCTGTAATGCGCCGACGACACCCACAATCGGCGAAACTACACCGGCTTCTACGCAACTTAAGGCGGTATCGCCGAAAAGCCGGCTTAACTGGCGGTAAGTCGGCGTATGAGGTTCGTAGGTAAAAACGGAAACTTGCCCTTCAAAACGAATTGCCGCCCCGGAAACTAACGGGATTTTTGCCCGTTCGCAGCAGCGATCAAGCTGATTTCGGGTGTCGACATTATCGGTACAATCCAAAATGACATCAAAGTGCGGTACGATTTCCGACAGTTTTTCCTCACTGAGCATACCGTTAACGGTGTGGATTTCGATGTGAGGATTTAACGCTTCCAATGAAATTTTAGCGGATGTCACCTTCGGCATATCCAACCGGCTATCGTTATGCAACACTTGCCGTTGCAGGTTTGACAATGTTACCGTATCAAAATCGAGCAGCGTTAAATGACCCACTCCGGCAGCCGCTAAATATTGACCGGCGGCGCAGCCTAAACCGCCCAGACCGACGATCAGCATGCGGCTGTCTTTTAACTTCTCCTGTCCGTCAAAATCCACCGATTTCAGAATAATTTGACGGTTGTAGCGCAATTCTTCTTGATAACTTAACTCAGCCATGGGTTATGCCAATAATTCGTTAAATAATTCAATCGTTACGGTTTCGCCGGCTTCCACATTGCCTCGTTCCCGTTCAAGCACGATAAAACAATTGGATTTCACAAAAGAACTAAATAAATGTGAGCCCTGGAAGCCTACGGGTTGAACCTGCAACTGTCCGTTTTCGTTGACATGATAAAAACCCCGTTGGAAATCCAAACGTCCCGGTGATTTTTTTAGCTTAGCGGCGGCAACGGCCTGAAGCCGTGCGGGTTGCGAATAGGTTAAGCCGGATAATTTAGCGATGACGGGTTGAACAAGTTGATAAAACGTAACCAGAGCGGATACCGGATTGCCCGGCAGACCGCAGAACCACGCATTATTTAATCGGCCGAAGGCGAAGGGCTTGCCGGGTTTAATGGCCAGTTTCCAGAAGTTAATTTGCCCGACTTTTTCAAGTACGGTTTTGGTGAAATCCGCTTCACCCACCGAAACGCCGCCGCTGGTAATCACCAAATCCGCCTGTTCCTGTGCTGTCAGGAAGGCTTTTTCGAATTCGACCTGGTTATCCGGCAAAATACCGAAATCCAATACGTCACAGTGTAACTTTTCCAGCATGAGTTTTACGGCGAATCGGTTGGTATCGTAAATTTGCCCTTGTTTTAAAGGCTGTCCGACGGGAACCAGTTCGTCGCCGGTGGACAGCAGGGCAACTTTTAACGGTGCAAATACGTCGACTTCTGCAATACCGAGTGAAGCGAGCAACGGTAACGACGCAACGTTTAACTTTGTACCGGCTTTTAACACGACATCACCTTGTTTTACATCTTCACCGATACGGCGAATATTTTGGTTTGCTTTGGGCAGAGTCGTGAATGTTATCGAGCCGTCGGTATTTACGTTAACTTCTTCCTGCATAACCACGGCATCTGCGCCTTCCGGAATCACGGCGCCGGTCATAATTCTGACCGCACTTTGCGCTTTCCATTCTCCTTCAAAAGGCTTACCGGCAAAGGATTTTCCCGCAACAGACAGCGTCATGGACTGCGCTAAATCCGCCAAACGAACAGCATAACCGTCCATTGCCGAATTATCAAAAGAAGGAACGTTAATCGGTGAAATAATATCTTTTGCACAAATTCTATTGGCCGCCTGATGGATGGCAAGGGTTTCCGTTTTTGTCGGGGAAGGTAAGACGGACAGCATTTGTTCTAATGCCTGTTCGAGCGAAAGTAAAGACATAAGCTTATCCTTTTTCCAAAAAATCGGCGCAATCATAACACAAAAGTGCGGTCACAAAAATGATCGTTTTTTCGGAATATGTCCGGCTTCAAAAGCAACAAAAAGAATTTATAATCAAGTTTCGTAATTGTGCGAAAAACCAGTATAATAACCGGCGATTTTGACCAATTAGGAATGTTATGAAAGTTATCTCCTTTAACATTAACGGTTTGCGCGCCAGACCTCATCAATTAGAACAAGTTATTGATATTCATCGGCCTGATATTTTAGGTTTGCAGGAAATTAAAGTGGCGGACGAACAATTTCCTTATGAACTTGTAGCGGATTTGGGTTATCACGTTTTTCATTACGGGCAAAAAGGTCATTACGGCGTGGCGCTATTGACAAAACAGGAACCTAAAGCCGTGCGTCGCGGTTTTCCGACAGACGACGAAGATGCGCAACGTCGCATTATTATGGCGGATTTTGATACGGACTTCGGCTCATTAACCGTTATTAACGGTTATTTTCCGCAGGGCGAAAGTCGCGCCCACGAAACCAAATTTCTGGCGAAGGCAAAATTTTATGCGGATTTACGTCGTTATGTGGCGGAGGATTTGCCTTGCGATAACGTGGTGATTATGGGCGATATGAATATCAGTCCGACGGATTTGGATATCGGTATCGGCGAAGAAAACCGTAAACGTTGGTTGCGTACGGGCAAATGTTCGTTTTTACCGGAAGAACGGGAATGGTATCAGCATTTATACGATTTAGGCTTAGAAGATACCTTCCGCAAATTGAATCCGACGGTAAGCGACAAATTCTCATGGTTCGATTATCGTTCAAAAGGCTTTAACGAAAACCGCGGATTGCGAATCGATCATATTTTGGCAAATACAAGATTAGCGGAACATTGTACGGAAACCGGCATTGACTTAACTATCCGAGGCATGGAAAAACCTTCGGATCATGCACCGATCTGGGCGGTATTTAGCTGATGACTGAAACGGAAAAGGAACAAGACTGGCAAACTTATCGTTCGTTATTGAACGATAACATTGCGATTTTTACGGCAAACCTTGCCTTATTTACCGCTTACCCGAATCCGCAGTTAAGCTCTGTGGTGCAATTTTCATTGCCTTATCAACGGGATGAAAGCGGATTGCCGGCAACGGACGAATACCAAACGCTGATTGGTAAAATTTTTAAGGTATTAACCCAATTATCCGCGTTACCGAATACCTTGTTCGCCGGGCATATCATCAGCGACGGTATGGCGCGTCTGTATTTTTATACCCGGGACTGTGATGCATTTCAGTCCGTCCTGGCACAATTTGAAGAAGTGGATAATGTAGAAGTCCAGCTTGATAGGGATTGGGATTTGTATTTTGATTTTCTGCTGCCTTCACCGTTAGAAATGAAAATCAATGCGACGGAAGAAGTGATTGAAATGCTGACGCAAAACAACCGTTCGTTAAGCGATACTTATTTGGTGGAGCATAGCTTCCATTTCGATCAGAAAGAAAAAATGCAGGCGTTTATCGAAAAAATGGGATTAAGCGACATTCCGTTTAATCAAATTCAGTACACGGATCAGCCCGTGCGTCTTGATGACGAGGATGACGAAGTCTACATATTAAAACTGGAGCAGGAACTGACGTTGGATAACAGTGATATTTTCATTTATGTGGAATCTTTTGAATATCTGGCAAAAGAGTTTTCCGGGGAATATCAGGGATGGGAATGCGACAATTTAGTCGAGGATGCACAGCTAAATTAACGACCGATTAAACCTTACTGGCATAATGCCGGAAATTGTGGTTTAATACGCTGAATTTTCATTGATTAACAGGTTAAACATGAGCTGGATAGATAAAATTTTTAGCAAAAAGCCGTCTTCAGATTCCCGTCGGGCAAACGTGCCGGAAGGCGTGTGGACGAAATGTACGGCATGTGAACAGGTTTTATATCGCGATGAATTAAAACGCCATTTGGAAGTTTGTCCGAAATGCGGTCATCATATGCGTATTGACGCCCGCGAACGTTTGGAATATCTGTTGGACAAAGACAGCATGACGGAAATCGCAGCGGATTTAGAACCGAAAGATATTTTAAAATTTAAAGATTTAAAGAAATATAAAGATCGGCTTTCCGCCGCGCAAAAAGACACCGGCGAAAAAGACGCATTGGTTGCGATGTCCGGTACATTATACGGCATGCCGATTGTGGCTGCCGCATCAAATTTTTCTTTTATGGGCGGTTCTATGGGCTCCGTAGTCGGTGCAAAATTTGTTCGCGCCGCAGAAAAAGCTATGGAAAATAATTGTCCTTTTGTCTGTTTTTCCGCATCCGGCGGCGCCCGCATGCAGGAAGCCTTAATTTCCTTAATGCAAATGGCAAAAACCAGCGCCGTACTGGCGAAAATGAAAGAAAAAGGCATACCGTTTATTTCCGTATTAACGGATCCGACTTTGGGCGGCGTATCCGCCAGTTTTGCCATGTTAGGTGATTTAAACATTGCCGAGCCGAAAGCTTTAATCGGTTTTGCCGGTCCTCGCGTTATCGAACAAACCGTACGCGAAAAATTACCGGACGGCTTCCAGCGCGCCGAGTTTTTGTTGGAACACGGTGCCATTGATATGATCGTCAAACGTTCTGAAATGCGTGAAAAATTAGCCAGCATATTGAGCAAATTAATGAATAAACCGTCACCGTTTTTAGAACCTGAAATTATCGCTGCTGACTAGGTAAAATCATGCAACATCATTTAAAAGCCACTTCGCCGCTGAACGAGTGGCTTTCTTATTTGGAAAATAGCCATTTTAAAACTATTGATTTAGGTCTGGAACGGGTTCGAACCGTTGCACAGGAACTGAATTTATTACGTCCGGCACCTTATGTCGTGACTGTAGGCGGAACAAACGGTAAGGGAACGACTTGTCGTTTGTTGGAAACCATGTTGATTAATGCCGGTTATCGGGTCGGTGTTTATTCGTCACCGCATTTGATTCGTTATAACGAACGGGTGAGAATCCAAAATCAGGAATTAGCGGATTCACAACACGCCGCATCTTTTGCTTTTATTAATGAACACAAAAGCCAATCTCTCACTTATTTCGAATTCAGTACGCTTTCCGCGTTGCATTTATTCAAGCAAGCCAAAGTTGACATCGCAATTTTGGAAGTCGGATTGGGCGGTCGGTTGGACGCCACCAATATTGTGGATGCCGACATGGCGATAATTACCAGCGTCGATATCGATCATGTGGATTTTTTAGGCGATACCCGCGAGAAAATCGGATTCGAAAAGGCCGGCATTTTTCGCGCCGGTAAGCCCGTAATTATCGGAGAACCCGATTGCCCGCACAGCATGCTGGAACAGGCGATGCGGTTGAAATGTGCGATTTCGCGTCGAAATACCGATTGGTCGTTCACGCAACAGGCGGAGTCCTGGACATGGCAAAACGCCAAAGTGCGGTTAGAAAATTTGCCGTTTTGCGGTATTCCGTTACCCAATGCGGCGACGGCATTAGCCGCCGTTCAGGCGTTACCTTTTCATATTTCGGAAGCGATTATTCGTCAATCTTTACGGGAAGTGGAATTGGTCGGACGTTTTCAAACGATTAAACCGACACAGCTATCAACCCTAGCAGAATTAACAAACAAGCCTGTAGCGGCTTTACCGCAATTTATCATTGATGTAGGGCACAATCCGCATGCCGCAAAATATTTAAGCGAAAAATTGACCGCACTTTGTACTCGGATTTCAGGTAAAATTATTGCGGTTTGCGGTATTTTGAAAGACAAAGACGCCATAGGCGTGCTGACGCCGTTGTTACCAGTTATAGACGAATGGATTTGTGTTACCTTAACGGGCGAACGCGGACAAACAGGGGAGTCGCTGAGCCAAAAACTTCGGACCGTCTCGCCCGAGGTGCACACGGAAATCTGCCGTTCGGTACAAGATGGCATACAAAGTGCGGTCAAAAAATCTCATAAAAATGACGTGGTGATAGTATTCGGTTCGTTTCATACCGTCGGAGCGTTTCTGGAAGAGACAGGAATCATTGTATAACATTATATTCTTGTACAGCCTGTAAAGCTTTCTGTAATGCCGGTAAAATTGCCTGTCCGTGATTTGCCTGCGGGATTAAATAAAACTCAACGGGCTGATTCTGTTCAATCAGTTTATCAACAAAATAACGGGTCGGCATAATTTGTTGGCGTCGTTTGATTTTTGTCAACCGCTGTGCCGTCATTTTCGGATCTTTCTCCGGATGTTCTTCATATTCTCCCAAAGTTATCAGAATAGATTGAGGAGTCGATCTTACCCAGGGCTGCCGTTGGGGGATAATTCCGGCGTTTTTCCACCAAATTGAAGGGCTTGCTATAATGTAATGTTGGAATAAATCTGGTTGATGAAATAGCACATATAAACCGAATAAACCGCCTAATGAATGTCCGAATAAAAATTGTTTATTCTTATCGATAGAATAACGCGCTTCAATTATCGGTTTTATCTGTGTTCGAATTAGTTTTAAGAAATCTTTTGCGCCACCGCCACGATTGAATATTTTTTCTTCTTCCGGGCTAAATGTATAATCCCTGACCCGTTGTTCGGGCGCATATGCCGTATCAACGGGATAGCCTATCCCCACAATAATCGGTAAAGTGCGGTCAATTCTGACACTGTTTAATGCCAGCGGAAAATGTCCGTTGCCATCAAGCACATAAAGTATCGCATTATTCTTAACGGAAACTTTAGGCTCTGCAATGAGCAGTCGATATTGTTTCTGTTCAAAACTAATATCTTGCTGATAAAAATGGTAAAAATACGCCACTTCAGGATCAATCGTCTCAATTGTCTGATTAGGGCTAGCATTTGCAAATATCGCGCCTAACATAGTAAAAACCAAGAAAATAAATTTCATTGTATTAAATATGCATATAAATAAATGATCGTGTACAGCTTAATTTACATTAAAACGATACGGTCATGTTTGCCCAATATCGCCGCCCGTCTTCACGCAGCCAGTTTCCGCCGTCCGTATTAATGGCATCGGAACGTTCATTTCCAATATTTAAAACGGCAAAGTTAAGTAAAAGATTTTTGTTTAACTGGTAATTAACACCGAAATCCACCGTGCTGTAAGCCGAACGGTAACGGGCAATATTCTTACTGTCTCCATTACGTTGATTTGCCCAGATTTGTTTACCTTGATAGCGTAACCGCGAATAAAGATCCAATTTGTCAGTCGCAGCCCAGGTTAATTTTGCGCTTCCCGAATGCTTCGGTGTATTTTCAAGAGGTAACCCTTTTAATGATTGGTTGGAAGCGGAAACATCTTCATCAGTTTTACGTTTTGAATGCTGATAAGTATAAGTCAAATCTAACGTTAACCTTTCTGCCAATGGAATATGTGAAGAAAGTTCCACCCCTTTGATATTCGCTTTTCCTACATTATCATAAACATATAAATTGGCGCCAGTAAACGGATCTGTTAAACCGGTCGCATAGCTGGTTAATTTATTTTTGAAATCGGTATTAAATAACGTTAAGGTTGTATTAAATCCAGAAATATGGTTATACATAAAACTTATTTCTTCGTTTACACTGGTTTCAGGTTTGAGATCCGGATTACCGTAAATGACACCGGCTCCGTTTTGGGTAGATGTGACATATGAATTGCTGCTCTCACGAATTCCCGGCGCTTTAAATGCTTTTGATACACCGCCTTTCACTGTAAACTCATCATTAAGATGGTAAACCAGATAGCCTTTCGGGCTCCAGTGAGAACCATATTTATCGTGATTATCTAATCTAGCCCCTAACGTTAACAACAGATCTTCAGTTAGGGAAACTTCATCTTCTAAAAATACTGATTTTTGAATAGCTTTATTGATAGACGGGGTAAAATTAGCACTAGAACGTGTAGCGCCGGTGGTAAGATTTCTCACAGTCGTAACACTGGATACGGAATCATCCTCCAGTTTTGCGTGCTGATATTGTCCGCCGAATACAAAAAAATGAATATGGGCAGGGAGCATGAATTTCGCTTCAATTACCGAATTGGTAATTTCCGGTTTGCGACTGTCATATCCAGTTGTAGCATATTTTATTTGTCGCTCTGCCTGCTCTTGATAAACGCTTAATTCAGAGCGGATAAATCCCCAGTCGGCATAATGACTTAATGACCAATGATTACGGTTTGCAATGGTTGTAGTGTCTGTATTAAGACTGATACGACCACCCCGATTCGTTGTTGCAGACAAGGATTTTCCGGCAGTTTCTTTTTTACGTTGAAGGCTTCTTCCCGCTTCGAAAATAATTTTTTGTTTATCTGTTGGTGTAAAAGTGAATTTCGTCGTAATATTTTTATTATTGTTATGTGCCTGACCGCCGATGAATTTATCTTCTTGACGTAAGTTTCCTCCACCATAAACCTGAATTCCGAGTATATTTTTAATTAGCGGTCCTGAAATAAAGAAATTACCGTTATAGCCGTCACCTCCCGCATTTTCATCATGTACCGAACCACCTAATGATAATGAACCGGTCCAATCCTCAATTGTATCTTTAGTAATAATATTAATCACGCCGCCCATGGCATCCGAACCGTACAATGATGACATCGGTCCGCGAATTACTTCAATACGTTCAATAGCGGATACGGGCGGCATAAACCCGTTTTCAAATCCTCCATTTCCATTGGGACGAGATTCCCGCGTATTCTGACGTTTGCCGTCTACCATTATTAACGTATAGTCAGCAGGCAATCCGCGTATGGAAATATCCTGCTTATTTGCACCCGTACTTCCGATATTCACTCCAGGAACATCTTGTAGTACATCAAGCAAATTATTTACTGGTTTAGTGATTAAGGATTTTTGGTTTATTACTGTAATACTTGCCGGTGCATCTTTGAGATCTTGCGTAGTTCCAGAGGCGGTAACGACAATTTCATTTAGCGTATCGTTAGAGGGAATAGCTTGTACCGGCGCAGAATTAGCGAATGGAGTAAAAAAGGCTATAACAAAAACAGAAAAATAATTAGATTTCATCATTTTTATTAACCGGAAGAATATATAGAGAGATGTAAATCTATCACTAATTAAAATTACATGCAAATGATAATTAATCTCAAATAAAGCGCAATCAGAAAATCCTACAAAATGACGTTGTTTTTGTATTCAGTTCATATCGTCAAATGTTTCCGGCAAGAGCCCGAACATTCTCCCATTTCCTGAAGGAGAGGCTCTGATTATAGTTTATAAATGACCGGTATCGTTAACTTTCTCCACAATAAATCGTCCCGAATCCGCTTGCCCGTTCCGAACATAACGTACGATATTAATCGAGGTATTTTTCATCGCCTCACTTTTGCCGGGATCGCGATGGGTCAGCCAGGTGGCGCCGGCGAATATCGCCATTAATAAACGCACGGTATGTCCATGAGACACAATTAAAATATTACCGTTATCATGAATTCGGATAATATCGTCGATGGCTTTCGTGGTGCGGTCGGCTAACTGTTCCCAGGTTTCGCCGCCGTTGGTCAGCGCTTTGTAGTTAACCGGATCCGAAACCATTTGTTGAAATTCCCGGGTTTGACGGATTAATTCCACATTCGTCCCTTCCCAAGAACCGAAATAATGTTCGTTTAACCCGTTATGCTGAAAAAGCGGTACGTCCCGCCCGTCTAAAATATGATTGGCGGTATCGATAGTACGTTGCAGACAGCTCGAATAGGCGGCGACAAACGGCACATTATTTAGTGCCAATCCCGTGAGTTTTGCGCCTTTCACGCCTTCTTCGGTCAGGTCGGAATTGCCCCATCCCTGCATTAAACCCTGTTCGTTCCAAACCGTTCTGCCGTGACGGATAAGATAAAATCGAATATCTTTTTTCATGACTGTTCCTTATTTTCGATAGAGCACGATTTTACAGGATTCTTGCCGCAATGAAAATTTAAAAATACTTTGCAACTTTGGCTTAAAAAATTTATCCTAAACAGAAATTTTTTATCGTTTAACGGATGTTTTTTATGCACGCGAAAGCCAAATACCGCAAAGATTATAAAACCCCGGATTTCACCGCAACAGATATTTTCCTTGATTTTCAACTTGATCCGCAACACACCGTGGTTACCGCGAAAACCCGATTCCAACGTCTTAATCCCGAAAGTACAACCCTGCGTTTGGACGGTCACAGCTTCCAATTCGCTTCAATTAAATTTAACGGCAGCGATTTTTCCGCTTATAAACAAGACGGCGAAAGTTTAACCCTGACCTTACCCGAAGAAAGTGCGGGCGATTTTGAGCTCGAAATTGTGACAATTCTGGTGCCGGCCGAAAATACCTCATTACAGGGTTTATACCAATCCGGCGAGGGGATTTGCACGCAATGCGAAGCGGAAGGTTTCCGCCAAATTACTTATTCTTTAGACCGCCCGGATGTGCTGGCGCGTTATCAGGTAAAAATTACCGCGGATAAAACCCGTTATCCGATTTTACTTTCCAACGGAAATCGTATTGCAAGCGGTGAATCAGATAAAGGTCAACATTGGGTGGAATGGCAGGATCCGTTCCCAAAACCGAGTTATTTATTTGCATTGGTCGCAGGGGATTTTGATGTATTGCAAGATGAATTTACCACCCGTAGCGGACGCAAAGTGGCATTGGAGCTTTATGTGGACCGAGGCAATCTGGATCGCGCCGATTGGGCGATGCAAAGTCTGAAAAAAGCCATGAAATGGGATGAAGTACGTTTTGGACTGGAATACGATCTGGATATTTACATGATTGTGGCGGTAGATTTCTTCAATATGGGCGCCATGGAAAATAAAGGTCTGAATATATTCAATTCCAAATATGTGCTTGCCAATGCGCAAACGGCGACAGATGAAGATTATTTGGCGATTGAATCGGTGATCGGACATGAATATTTCCATAATTGGACCGGTAATCGCGTCACTTGCCGGGATTGGTTCCAATTAAGTCTGAAGGAAGGGTTGACGGTGTTCCGCGATCAGGAATTTTCATCGGATACCGGTTCCCGTGCGGTAAATCGCATTAATAACGTCAAATTCCTGCGCACGGCACAATTTGCCGAAGACGCCAGTCCGATGTCCCATCCGATTCGTCCGGAAAAAGTGTTGGAAATGAATAACTTCTATACGATGACCATCTATGAAAAAGGAGCGGAAGTCATTCGTATGATGCACACGTTATTAGGCGAAAAACGTTTCCAGCAAGGTATGCAGCTTTATATTGCGGAAAATGACGGTAAAGCCGCCACCTGCGAAGATTTTGTTTCGGCGATGGAACGCGCTTCCGGCGTGGATTTGACACAATTCCGCCGTTGGTATAGCCAATCCGGCACGCCTAAATTAACGATTTCCGACAGCTACGACGAGAAAAAACATACTTATCAGCTGATTGTTTCGCAATTGACGCCGCCGACGTCGGACCAAATGGATAAAGTGAATTTACACATTCCGTTAAAAATCGCCTTATACGACAAAAACGGCATTCCGATTACCTTGCTGAACAACGGCGAAGTGGTGAGCGATGTCCTGAACGTAACACAAAAAGAGCAGGTATTCGAATTCCATTCCGTCAGCTCACGTCCCGTGCCGGCGTTATTATGTGATTTTTCGGCGCCGGTGAAGCTGGATTATCATTACGGCACGGAACAACTGATTACCTTATTGAAATTCGCGCAAAACGAATTTGTGCGTTGGGACGCGATGCAAATGCTGTTTGCCGCGGAATTGCGCCGCAATTTAACCGCCTGTCAGCAAGGCGACGAACTCACATTTTCTGCGGAAATTTTGACCGCACTTTCCCATGTATTAGCCAATTATAAAGAGAATGTGGAACTTACCACGCTGATTCTGACGTTGCCGAAAGAAACGGAATTTGCCGAATTATTCAAAACCATTGATCCGGACGGCATTGTTACCGTGCGCGATTTTATGCAACGTACTATTGCGGAAAATTTACGGGCTCAACTGCTTGAAACCTATAATGCCATTCAGCAGGAAGAATATCGTATCGATATTCGGGATATTGCCTTGCGTAGTTTGAAAAATATTTGTTTGCAATACTTAGCCTTCACTGAAACCGGCAATTTAATCGTCAACAAGCATTATCTGCATGCCAATAACATGACGGACACGCTGGCCGCATTAACGGCGGCAACCAAAGCTCAGCTCGGTTGTCGTGAAAACCTGCTGCGCGATTTTGAAGAAAAATGGCAGCATGACGGATTGGTTATGGATAAATGGTTTACTTTACAGGCAACCCGCCCCGACAGTAATGTCCTGGAATTGGTGCAACATCTCATGCTGCATCCGAGTTTCAACTTTAATAATCCGAATCGCTTGCGCGCTTTGGTGGCAAGTTTCGCTAACCAAAATCTAAAAGCGTTCCATGCGGCGAACGGTTCAGGTTATCGCTTCCTGACCGATATTTTGATTAAGTTGAACGAAACCAATCCGCAGGTGGCGGCACGCTTAGTCGAACCGCTTATTCGCTTCAACCGTTATGACAGCCAACGTCAGACTTTGATGAAACGCGCACTGGAACGTTTAAGCGAAGTGGAAGATCTGTCCAAAGACTTATACGAAAAAATTGATAAAGCGTTAAACACCTGAGCGAACAAATTTTATAGTTACCCGTAAGATAGAGAGAAACGTAGAGAACATAAAATGTTATATCCATTTATTCGAAAAGGCATTTTTGCGCTAGAACCTGAAACCGCTCACGATTTGGCGATAAAAGCATTGCACATAGCGGGAAATCCGCTGTTGAACCGTGCATTAAAAGCGTTGCTCGCTTGTCCGCAGGGCGCGGAAAAAACGGTCATGGGCGTGAAGTTTAAAAATCCTATCGGATTAGCCGCCGGCGCGGATAAAAACGGCGAAGCGATTGACGGTTTCGGCGCCATGGGCTTCGGTTTTATCGAAGTGGGTACCGTTACGCCGTTGGCTCAGGACGGCAATGCCAAACCGCGTCAATTCCGGATTGTGGAAGCGGAAGGGATTATTAATCGCAACGGTTTTAACAATTACGGCATTGATCACCTTATTGAAAATGTCAATAAATCCCATTATGACGGCACCTTGGGAATCAATATCGGTAAAAATAAAATTACGCCCATTGAACACGGCAAAGACGATTATATTTTCTGCCTGAATAAAGCCTACAATTATGCGGATTACATTACGGTGAATATTTCTTCGCCGAATACGCCGGATTTGCGGACTTTACAATACGGTGACGCATTGGACGATTTGCTGAAAGGTATCAAACAACGGCAAAAAATCCTGGCGGACCAGTACAACAAATATGTTCCTATTGCGTTGAAAATTGCGCCTGATCTCGCAGAAGCCGAATTAGTGCAAATTGCCGATACGGTTCGCCGTCACCAAATGGACGGCGTTATTGCGACCAACACCACCGTTTCCCGCGACACCGTACAAGGCATGAAAAATGCAACGGAAGTCGGCGGTTTAAGCGGCAAACCGCTGCAACATAAAAGTACGGAAATCATTCGTCGTTTGCATCAGGAACTGAAAGGCGACATTCCGATTATCGGCAGCGGCGGTATCGACGGCGTGCAAAATGCACAGGAAAAAATGGCTGCCGGCGCCGAATTATTACAGATTTACTCCGGATTGATTTATCACGGTCCCGCATTAGTCAAAGCTTTGGTGCAAGCCATAAAATAGTGTTCACGCAAAGCAAAAAGTGCGGTCAAATTTCACCGCACTTTTCTGTTATGCGCCGCTCTGCATTTTAATTACCATAATATGACGGAAAAAATTTACGATCTCCACACCCACAGCACCGCTTCAGACGGGACATTAACACCGACGGAGCTGGTTCAACGAGCCGCCGAACGGCAGGTTAACGTATTAGCGCTGACGGATCACGACAGCATTTCAGGGTTAACGGAAGCCCGAATTGCGGCAAAATCCGCAGGAATCCGGTTGATTAACGGGGTAGAAGTGTCAACGGAATGGGAAAACCGCGGCATTCACATTGTGGGATTAGGATTTGATAAAACGCATCAAAATTTGACCGCACTTTTACAACAACAGGCGCAAGTGCGTCATCAACGTGCGTTGGAAATCGGGGTAAAACTGGAAAACGTCGGCATTCCGAATGCTTTCGACGGTGCGAAAAAACTGGCGGACGGAGAAGTCACCCGCGCGCATTTCGCCCGTTATTTGGTGCAGATAGGCGAAGTGAAAAACGAAGCTCAGGCATTCAAAAAATATCTCGCCCAGGGTAAGCCTTGTTTTGTTAAATCCGGCTGGGCGACGATTCCGCTTGCGATTGAAACTATTCATCAGGCTGGCGGTTTGGCCGTACTGGCTCATCCTTTGCGTTACACCATGACGAACCGCTGGCTGCGGCGTTTAATTCATGAATTCAAACGATGGGGCGGTGACGGTATCGAGGTGGCCGGTTGCGGACAAACGCCGGATCAGCGTCATTTAGTGGCGCGTTGGGCAAATGAATTCGGGCTGCTGGGATCCGTCGGCTCGGATTTTCATTTTCCCTGCGGTTGGATTGAAATCGGTAAGTCGTTGTCTTTATCTGAGAACGTCACACCGATTTGGACGGAATTAAACGAAAAAAGCGGATAAATTTATTCGCTTTGCCAATCTCATCATACGCTTAGAGATAACGCACAAATTTGTCCGCATTGACGGGTTTCGGTTCTTTATCCGGTTGACTTTTTGCCGTCCCCAGCATAACCAACGCCACCACTTTATCATTGGCGCCGCATTCAAAGGCTTGACGCAGAGCAGAGCCGTCCACCCATTTTCCGGTTATCCAGACATTATCAAAACCTAAATTTTGCGCCGCCAGCTGAATGCTGTAAGTCGCACAACCGGCGGTTAACATTTGTTCCCATGCCGGCACTTTTTCAATCGTTTTATCAATTTTCGCAACGACCGCAATCACCATCGGTTGTCCGCAAATTTTTTCCACTTTTGCCGCTTGTTTTTCATCTAAATTCAGCTCTTGCACCGCCGCTTTTAATAACACTTCAAGCCGTTTCAGTCCTTCATCTTCGATAACAATAAAGCGATAGGGTTGTAATTTGCCGTGATCCGGCGCGCGAAATGCGGCTTGAAATATTTGCGCCAGCTGATCGGCATTCGGCGCAGGATGCGTCAGTTTTTTATTCGAACGACGATGTAGCAATAATTCTAAAGTATCCATTTTTGTTTATCCTATGAAAAGTGCGGTCAAAAAATCAGGTGTTTTTTGCGTTAAATTTACGCATTATTTTCTCTGATTGATATATACCAAAGAGGTTTCATATTATATATCAGGACATTGATTTTATCATAATCAATAAAATTGTCGGCACATCGGATAAAAGTGCGGTCAAATTTTGAATTGTTTTTTAACGCAATACAAGTTTTTAAGTGACGATGTCACAATGATATCAACGCAATTTAAGCCATCGCCCGAATGCAGAAAGTAGGTGAGTTTTGCTGAAAATGTGATAACATTAGCCGCGAATTTTCATTAACTTTTATATAGGAAATACTATGTCAAACTTACAAGCAGTCATTGAAGAAGCGTTTGAACGCCGTGCCGATATTACACCTAAAACGGTGGATGCGGCGACAAGAGCGGCGATTGAAGAAGTGATCGAAGGATTAGACAGCGGTAAATTCCGTGTAGCCGAAAAAATTAACGGCGAATGGCTAACCCATCAATGGTTGAAAAAGGCCGTTTTATTATCATTCCGCATTAATGAGAACGAACTTATTGACGGTGCCGAAACCAAATATTACGACAAAGTACCGTTGAAATTTGCCGGCTATACCGAAGAACGTTTTGCGCAGGAAGGTTTCCGTGTCGTACCTTCGGCGACAGTGCGCAAAGGTGCATATATTTCAAAAAATGCGGTTTTAATGCCGTCTTACGTTAACATCGGGGCTTACGTGGGCGAAGGTACCATGGTGGACACTTGGGCAACGGTAGGCTCTTGTGCGCAAATCGGTAAAAATGTTCATTTATCCGGCGGTGTCGGTATCGGCGGCGTGTTAGAGCCGTTACAAGCCAATCCGACGATTATCGGCGATAACTGCTTTATCGGCGCGCGTTCCGAAGTGGTTGAAGGTGTAATTGTTGAAGACGGTTGTGTGATTTCCATGGGCGTATTTATCGGTCAATCTACTAAAATTTATGATCGCGAAACCGGTGAAATCCATTATGGCCGCGTACCTGCGGGTTCCGTTGTGGTTTCCGGCAGCCTTCCTTCAAAAGACGGCAAATACAGCCTTTATTGTGCGGTTATTGTGAAAAAAGTAGATGCCAAAACGCTGGGTAAAGTAGGAATTAACGAGTTATTGCGTTCCATTGAAGAATAATTAATCTTCAATTCGAGCAATAAAAACGGCGTAAGCGTGAACTTTACGCCGTTTATTATAGTCTAATTTTACGAATATATCGGTTATAACAAATATCTTGTTATATTTAAGTCAGCTATATTCATCATAATACAATGTCGAAATACTTATATCATTAGATATAACTGCTTAAGATTAGGGGAAACAATGAAAAAATCATTATTAGCAACATTGGTGTTGAGCGCTTTATTTGCAGTAACTGCTTGTGATCAACCCAAAAAAGATAATGCTGCCGAGGTTAAAGATGCGGCAACGCAAACAACTCAAGATGTGAATCAAAATATGGCTGATTCAAAAGACACAGTGTCTGAAAAAGCGACTGAAATGAAAGACGCTGCAATAGATAAAGCCAATGAAATTAAAGATTCCGCAGAAGAAAAAGCCGGCGAAATTAAAGATGCGGCAATGGAAAAAGCGACTGAAATGAAAGATTCAGCCGAACAAAAAGCAGCAGAAATTAAAGACGCGGCAATGGAAAAAGCCAATGAAATGAAAGATGCCGCAGAGGCTAAAGCCACTGAAATGCGAGAAGCGGCTTCACAAAAAGCAGAAGATGCCGTTTCCGAACAAAATAAAGAAGTGAAAGACACTTCGAAATAATTTGGCATTTTCTTTGCAAGAAATCCCAAGAGATTATAGAATCCTTGGGATTTTTTATTTTTCCAAGGAATTCTATATGTTATGTGCTATTTATAAAAGTAAAAAGAAAGATGGTATGTACTTGTATATAGCGAAACGCGATGATTTTTCCGCTTTACCAGATACATTACGTGAGGTTTTTGGCACACCGGTGTTTGTTATGCTTTTTAATTTAGCCGGTAAAAAAACACTTATACATGCGGATAACCAGGAAGTAATGGAACAAATCAGACAAAACGGTTTTTATTTACAAATGCCGTCGCAAGACGATTGGTTATTTACCATTGAAAAGTAATAACGACGTTGGCAAAAAATTATTAAAAAAGCACCGAAAGGTGCTTTTTTTATTATAGCTAGACAACGTCTAGCTATAAAAACCACACGCTATGCGTGTG
>CAUTMS010000009.1:0-86910 GCA_963539805.1 uncultured Actinobacillus sp.
AGCACCTCCCTTACAAGGAGGGGGTCACTGGTTCGAGACCGGTATCGCCCACCAATTCTTTTTTGAACTTCATTTTTAATTTCGTTATACTGCGACTCTTAATTATTATTCTCGCAGGAACCGTATTTTGTCTCTCGCAAGCATCATTTTCGTTATCTGGGTTTTATTTGCATATTTTCAACTGATTCTGCATTTTCATCGTCTGAAAATGATGAATGCTTTCATTCCCCGCGATGTGCGTCGCGGCACACAATATCAACCCGCGCTTAGCCGTATGCTGAAACGTGGCGCTCAATTCGATGCCAAAGTCATCGCCATTATTTTGGTGCCGTTTTTTCTGTTCGGTTCCGCCTCTTTTGCATTTTTAAGCATAAAATCGACCGCACTTATTTGGTCCATGTACATTTTTGTTTTGGCTTTTGCGCTTATCGGTATTGTGGTCGGTAATTTTTATTACTTTAAAACCTATAATAATTATTACGACATGTTTATGTTCGGTTTGGCGGAAGACGACACCAAAGCGGTATTGAAAAATATTTACGACGATTATCCCGTTATTTCCGGATTTTTTGCGATTTTTGCTTTGGCGTTCATTCCCGGCTGGCTGACCCATGATGCCTTGATAAATTGGCATATTGATCTCAACTTTTGGTGGTCATCGCTGTTATTTATCGGTACGTTATGCGCGCTTGCCTTCTTTGCCCGCGGCACGATTCATTCCACGCCGCTTGGTAAAAATCATGCGCAAGTGGCTTCTCTTGCGGTCATCAACAAACTGGTTCCCAACGGCGTTATCGCTATGGAATGGGCATTCGGCGATCGCAAACGCAACATTCGTTTTGAACCCGTGGAGTTAGATCAAGGCAAAGCCTTGATGCGACAGGTTTTCGGCACTGAATCTTTAATCGAATGCACGCCGAAAAACGATAAGCTTTCCGCCTTGAAACCGCACGTATTTCTCGCTGTGATGGAAAGTTTCGGTACCAATTATTTGCTGTTGGATGATGCGCAAACGAATGATTTATTAGGCAATTTTCGACCGCACTTTGAGCGCGACATAGTGTTCAAGCGTTTTATTTCCGATTACGACGGCACTGCGCCGACTCTGGCTTCGCTGTATTTTTACAGCCCGATTCAAAATATCAGCCAATCTTCGGCGCAGCAAACCAAGCTGCCGTACAATCCGTTTTTAACTTACAAACAACAAGGTTATCGTACGATTTTTATCACCTCCGGCGGCATGATGTGGCGTAATCTCGGCAATTATCTGCCACTGCAAGGCGTGGACGAACTGTACGATCAAAACGACATTATCGAAGCGTTTCCCGAAGCGAAATCCTCGCTGTCTTACTGGGGAATCGCCGACGAATACGCGCTGGCGTTAGCGGAAAAATTGCTGGCGGAAACGCAGGAACCGCTGTTTATCAGTTTCTTGAGCATCACCAATCATCCGCCTTACGACGTGCCGGCGCACTATCGGGCGGAACGCATTAATCCTGCCTCGCTAGACGGCAAATTCGGTTCCGAACAGGAAAACCGTAAATCCCTGACGACCTATCAATACGCCAATAATGCTTTGGGAAATTTCATTTCCAATCTGGATAAATCGGAAAACGGGCGAAATACCGTCATTGCCGTCACCGGCGATCATCACGTACGCTGTGTGCGTTTTGACGCGCCGAAAGAAAATTTTATGGCGAAAGGCGTGCCGTTTTACCTGCACGTACCTGAGGCGGTGAAAAACGCGGTAGCCATCCGTTTTGACGCGAATCGCCTCGGTTCGCACAAAGACATTATGCCCACTTTGTACGCGTTAAGCTTATCCGGGGCGGAATATTGGAATTTGGGCGGACGCAATTTATTGGCGCAGCAGGACGACGAAAAATACGCCTTCGCGTTTAACGAAAATCTGTGGGCGGATGAGGAAGGCGTGGTGGAAGGCGCGGCGGACAGCGGATTCCAATTTCCATGGCAAAATCCGACCGCACCTTATCCCGACAATTTATGGGTTAATCCGCCCGTTCCGTTGCCGCAAGCCAAGCAGGAACGCATTCAGGCTTACCGCAAATTACTGTACTGGCAGATCAATTATTTGGTCGCCGGCGAAAAATAACGCAAAAATCGACCGCACTTTAACATTATGACAACGAAATACTTTACGCTCGATATTCCCACTCAACCGAACGATCACAAAATTCTCGGCAACGTGCAGACGGGAGCCGATTGTCTGGCTATCGCCGAAATCGCCGCGCAGCACAAAGGGCTCACTGTTATCGTCACGCCGGACACCAAAAGTGCGGTGCGTTTAGAGAAAGTTTTGCGCGAAATTACGACTACCGACATTTGCTTCTTCCCCGATTGGGAAACCTTGCCTTACGATGCGTTTTCGCCTCATCAGGAGATTATTTCCGCGCGTCTGAGCGCGTTATTTTATTTGCAACGGGCAAACCAAGGCATTCTGTTGCTGCCGGTCGCCACGTTAATGCAGCGCGTTTGCCCGCCGTCATTTTTGCGGCAGAATGTGTTACTGATTAAAAACGGCGACCGTTTTAATATTGAGCGCTTGCGTCTGCAGCTGGAAAACGCCGGCTATCGGGCGGTGGAACAAGTTCTGGAACCCGGCGAATTTGCGGTGCGCGGTTCATTGCTGGATCTGTTCCCGATGGGCAGTCCGCTGCCGTTCCGGTTGGATTTTTTTGACGATGAAATTGATTCTATCCGCACCTTTGATGTGGAAACGCAACGCACGTTGGAAGCTATTCCTCAAATTAATTTGTTGCCCGCCCATGAATTCCCGACGGATAGCAAAGGCATCGAATTTTTCCGTGCGCGTTTTCGTGAAACTTTTGGCGAAATCCGGCGGGATCCCGAACATATTTATCAGCAGGTTTCGAAAGGCACATTGGTGTCGGGAATCGAATACTGGCAACCGTTGTTTTTTGAGCAAATGGGGACCTTGTTCGATTATTTGCCGCCGGACAGTTTGTTGGTGGACACGGAACAAAATGCCGAGCAGGCGGCGCGTTTTTATGCGGATGCCGCCCGGCGTTTTGAAAGCCGCAAGGTCGATCCCATGCGCCCGCTTCTGCCGCCGGAATGCCTGTGGCTACGGGCGGACGAGCTCAATTGCCGGCTGAAGCCATATCCCCGCATTACCTTTAAAACGGAAAAAGTGCGGTCGTCCGTACGCCAGAAAAATCTGCCGGTTTCACCGTTGCCGCCGGTGCAAATTCAAGCGCAGAGCAAAGAACCGTTGCAGGCATTACGCCGGTTTATCGAATCTTTCGACGGCAAAATCGTGTTTTCCGTGGAAACGGAAGGGCGACGGGAAACGCTGTTGGATTTGCTTTCGCCTATCAAGCTTAAGCCGAAGCAAATCAAAGGATTGCAGGAGGCGGAAAATCAGCGTATCAGCCTGTGGATCAGTTCCCTCGATCGCGGTTTTATTCTGGAAGCCCAAAGTGCGGTCAAAAATAACGAAGTTTTTTTGAATGGCGACGATGCCGACGAGGCCGAAGAGCGGCATAATTCGGCGAAGCGAGTGACGAATAACATTGCGGTTATCTGTGAAACGGAATTATTGGGCGAACGGGTGCAGCAACGGCGGCGCGATAAACGTAAAACCGTGAATCCGGACGCCTTAATCCGCAATCTTGCCGAACTGAAAATCGGACAACCGGTCGTACATCTCGAACACGGCGTTGGGCGTTACGGCGGCTTGGTGACGTTAGAAAACGGCGGCGTAAAAGCGGAATATTTATTGTTAACCTATGCGAACGACGCCAAACTTTACGTGCCTGTCGCCGGTTTGCATTTGATCAGCCGTTACGTAGGCGGCGGCGATGAAACCGCACCGTTACACAAGCTGGGCGGTGACGCCTGGGCGAAAGCGCGTCGCAAAGCGGCGGAAAAAATCCGTGATGTTGCGGCGGAATTACTGGATGTTTATGCCCAACGAGAAGCGCAGAAAGGTTTCGCTTTTAAATATGATCGTGAAGAATTCCAGGCGTTTGCCGCTACCTTCCCGTTCGAAGAAACCTTTGATCAGGAGCTGGCCATTAACGCCGTGATTTCCGATATGTGTCAACCGAAAGCCATGGATCGCTTAATCTGCGGCGATGTGGGATTCGGCAAAACCGAAGTCGCCATGCGCGCCGCATTCCTTGCGGTCATGAATCATAAACAGGTGGCGGTGTTGGTTCCGACCACCTTATTAGCCCAGCAACATTATGAAAATTTCCGCGACCGTTTCGCTAATCTTCCCGTTAACGTGGAAGTGTTATCGCGTTTTAAAACCGCTAAAGAACAGCAAAAAGTATTAGCCGGGCTTGCCGACGGCAAAGTGGATATTCTTATCGGAACCCATAAACTGATTCAGTCCGATGTGAAATTTCACGATTTGGGTTTGCTGGTTATTGATGAAGAACATCGCTTCGGCGTACGTCAGAAAGAGCGGATTAAGCAATTGCGCGCTAACATCGATATTCTCACCTTAACCGCCACGCCGATTCCGCGTACGCTGAATATGGCAATGAACGGTATTCGTGATTTGTCCATTATTTCCACCCCGCCGGCCCGTCGGTTAACGATCAAAACCTTCGTGCGGCAGCAGGACGATCTCACCGTTCGCGAAGCGATTTTACGCGAAATTCTGCGCGGCGGGCAGGTTTATTATCTGCACAATGATGTGGCGAGCATTGAAAAATGTGCGGAAAAATTGACCGCACTTGTGCCGAAGGCGCGCGTCACCGTAGGGCACGGACAAATGCGCGAACGCGAATTGGAACGGGTAATGACGGATTTTTATCACCAACGTTTCAATGTGCTGGTTTGTTCCACCATTATCGAAACCGGTATTGACGTTCCCACCGCCAATACCATTATTATCGAGCGGGCGGATAATTTCGGCCTGGCGCAATTACATCAATTGCGCGGCAGGGTGGGGCGTTCTCATCATCAGGCTTACGCTTATTTACTGACACCGCCGCCGAAACTGATGACCAAAGACGCGGTAAAACGTTTGGAAGCGTTGGAAAGTCTGGATAATCTCGGCGCCGGTTTCGTTTTAGCCACTCACGATTTGGAAATCCGCGGTGCCGGCGAATTATTGGGTTCCGAACAGAGCGGGCAAATCGAAAGTATCGGTTTTTCGTTATATATGGAATTGTTGGAATCCGCCGTAACGGCGATGAAGGAAGGTCGTGAACCAAGCCTGGATGAACTCACGCAACAGCAGGTGGAAATCGATTTGCGCGTGCCGGCGCTGTTGCCGGAAGATTATCTGGGTGATGTTAATATGCGTCTGTCTTTTTATAAACGCATTGCCGGCGCGGAAAATAAAACCGCCCTGGATGAGTTAAAAGTGGAATTGATCGATCGTTTCGGTTTGTTACCGGAAGCCACCCGAAATCTGATGCAGATCGCCGAATTACGCACGCTGGCAAAACGACTGAAAGTCATCAGAATTGATGGCACGGCAACCGGCGGATTTATCGAATTCAATCCGACGGCGGACATTGAACCGGCGAAATTCCTGAATCTCATTCGGCAGCAACCGGCGGTGTTCAAATTTGACGGACCGACTAAATTCCGTTTTTCCTGTAATCTGGAACAGCCGAAAGTGCGGTTAGAATTTGTGTTGAATTTATTAAATTCATTACTCGGTTAGGCGTCGCTTTGCCGTTTCAGCCTGTTAAGCTTAATTGATTTCTATTCGGAGAAAAAACAGTTTTTTATACTTTTACGACCTAGATCACATTTTGCAAAAATTGTCCGAGAGAACACAAGAAATCACTTGCAAAGCGAAGTCAATCAGCATATTTTGTTAACAAAGGATGTAAGAACGGGTGCAGCAATGCACCTTCACAGCAAAAGAGGTAACTGCTATGACACTAAATATCGCAAGCAAACAAATGGATATCACCCCTGCAATTCGCGCTCATATTGAGGAACGTCTCGCAAAATTAGGAAAATGGCAAACGCAGTTAATCAATCCCCACTTTGTATTAAGTAAACTTCCGCAAGGTTTCGGGGTGGAAGCGACTGTCGGTACGCCGTTTGGCAATTTGTTCGCCAGCGCGGAATCCGACGATATGTATGTCGCTATTAATAATGTAGAAGAAAAACTGGAAAAACAGCTGAATAAACTACAGCACAAAGGTGAAGCCCGCCGTGCGGATGAACGTTTAAAGGACTCTTTTGAATAACATTTTTAAATCAATAAAACGATAAATAAAGTGCGGTGAAAAAAACATTCATATTTTTCACCGCACTTTTTTATCTGTCGCTTGGGTTGTCGTACCGTTATTTTGATCGGACTTTGCAAGCAAGAAAAAGAGTTGGTTTTTTACCAACTCTTTTGTCTGTTATGCCTTTGTTTACACTGCGGAAAAAACGTGCGTTTTTTTGACCGCACTTTGGAGCCGTTCGGTTGAGAAATTAAAGTTTTGCCGCAAGCATCGCTTCTAATTTTTCAATATCGGCGGCGAATTTGCGAATTCCTTCCGCCAATTTATCTACGGCCATTGGATCCGCATTGTGTTCCCAATAAAATTCCGCTTCCGTCATTGGTGCCGGACGGGCTTGTACTTCGCCTTTATATTCTAATTTGCGGGCTAACGGCGCCGTGTTTTCCTGCAATTGTTTTAACAGCGGCGGCGCGATGGTTAAACGGTCACAACCGGCTAATTCGGTAATTTCGCCGATATTACGGAAACTTGCGCCCATGACAACGGTCTTATAACCGTACTGTTTGTAGTAGTTGTAGATTTGTGTGACGGAAATCACGCCCGGGTCTTCCGCCGGCGCATATTCCTGTTTGTCGCCGTTAGCTTTATACCAGTCGAGAATACGACCGACGAACGGAGAGATTAAATAAACGCCGGCTTCCGCACAGGCACGGGCTTGCGCTTGAGAGAACAATAACGTTAAGTTACAGTTAATGCCTTCTTTTTCAAGCACTTCCGCCGCACGAATACCTTGCCAGGTTGAAGCGACTTTAATCAGAATACGATCGTTGGCGACTCCGGCTTCATTATATAACGCAATGATTTTACGGGCTTTTTCAATCGTTCCCTGGGTGTCGTAAGAAAGACGGGCATCCACTTCGGTCGAAATGCGCCCCGGAACGAGTTTTAGAATTTCTAAGCCGATATTGACCGCTAATTTGTCTTCCGCATCGACTAATTGTTGCGCTTTATCCGCACTTTGGACTTTGGCGTAAGCGACGGCATCGTCGATTAACGGCGCATATTGCGGCAATGAGGAAGCGCTTAAGATTAAAGACGGATTGGTTGTGGCGTCTTGCGGTTGGTAAATTTTCATTGCTTCAATATCGCCGGTATCCGCCACTACGACGGTCATTTGTTTTAATGCATCTAATTGTGTTGTCATAATATATATCCTTGTGGTGAAAATTTATTTGATTATTAAACATCAGCGGCGGTTCTGTCTAGCGATAATTCTGATTTTTGTGATAGGGATCATAAATATTATGTCGATGATTAGCGGTTGAGCGAAAACGCTAAAACCAGTATGCTATCTCCATTTTTTTATTTAAGAGAAAATTATGTTAAATCAACAAATCAGTCAAATTATCGCCGCGGAGCTTCAGGTCCGACCGCAACAAATTCTCGCCGCCGTGCAATTACTGGACGACGGCAACACCATTCCTTTCATCGCCCGTTATCGCAAAGAAGCCACCGGCGGGCTGGACGACAGTCAGCTACGCCATTTCGAAACCCGCCTGCTTTATTTGCGCGAATTGGAAGAACGCCGCCAGACCATTTTGAAATCCATCGGCGAGCAGGGAAAATTAACCGACGAATTGCGGGATAAAATTCTGCTCACTCAAAGCAAAACGGAACTGGAAGATTTGTATCTGCCGTACAAACCGAAACGCTGCACCAAAGGGCAGATTGCCGTGGAAGCGGGCCTGGAACCGTTGGCGGATTTGCTGTGGACGGAACCAAACCGTGATCCGGAAACGACGGCACAGCAATTTGTGGATGCGAATAAAGGCGTTGCCGACAGCAAAGCCGCATTGGACGGCGCGCGTTACATTTTGATGGAGCGCTTTGCCGAAGACGCCGAATTATTGGCGAAAGTCCGTCAGTATTTAATCCAAAGTGCGGTCATTATTTCTAAAGTTTTTGAAGGTAAAGAAGCGGAAGGCGCGAAGTTTCAGGATTATTTCGATCATCAGGAACCCTTTAACAAAGTGCCGTCTCATCGCGCATTGGCGATGTTCCGCGGGCGCAACGAAGGGATTTTGCAGTTAAGCTTGAACGCGGATCCCGACGCGGAAGAAGGCAGTCGTTCCAGTTATTGTGAAGAAATTATTCGCCGCCATTTGGATGTTCGTTTCAGCGGACAGCCTGCCGATAAATGGCGGGAACAGGTTATTGCCTGGACCTGGAAAATTAAAGTGGCGTTGCATTTGGAAACCGAATTGATGAGTCTTTTACGCGAAAAAGCGGAAGACGAAGCCATTGACGTTTTTGCCCGAAATCTGACCGCACTTTTAATGGCGGCACCGGCCGGCGCGAAAAATACTATGGGCCTGGATCCGGGTTTGCGTACCGGCGTGAAAGTGGCGGTGGTGGATAACACCGGTAAATTGCTGGAAACCGCCACTATTTATCCCCATACGGGACGTATGGACGAAGCCATGGTCGCCGCTTACAAATTGATTAAAAAACACAATGTGGAATTGATTGCTATCGGGAACGGCACGGCGTCCCGCGAAACCGAACGGTTCGCCAAAGCGGTGATTAAAGAAATAAAGGATCACAAGCCGCAAACTGTGGTTGTGAGTGAAGCGGGCGCCTCCGTTTATTCCGCTTCCGAATTGGCGGCGGCGGAATTTCCGGAGTTGGACGTATCGCTGCGCGGCGCGGTTTCTATTGCGCGCCGTTTGCAGGATCCGCTGGCGGAATTGGTGAAAATCGACCCGAAAGCCATCGGCGTCGGACAATATCAGCATGACGTAAACCAAATTCAGCTGGCCCGTAAATTGGATGCGGTGGTGGAAGACTGCGTAAATGCCGTAGGCGTGGATTTAAATATGGCGTCCGTGCCGTTGTTGGCGCGGGTCGCGGGCATGAGCAAAACGCTGGCGCAGAATATTGTGGCGTATCGCGATGAAAACGGACGTTTTAACAGCCGCGCCGAATTGAAAAAAGTACCGCGTTTAGGGCCGAAAGCTTTTGAACAGTGCGCCGGATTTATGCGTATTATCAACGGACAAAATCCGCTGGATGCTTCCGGCGTGCACCCGGAAAGTTATTCCGTGGTGGAAAAAATCCTGCAGGCGACGACGCAATCCGTTCAGGATTTAATGGGCAACAGCGCGGCGATTCGTCAGCTGGATGCCAAGCAATTTACCGATGAGCAGTTCGGTTTGCCGACGGTGATGGATATTTTCAAAGAGCTGGAAAAACCGGGACGCGATCCGCGCGGCGAATTCAAAACCGCCGCCTTTATGGACGGTGTGGAAGAAATTGCGGATTTGAAACCGGGTATGATTTTAGAAGGCACCATTACCAATGTCACTAATTTCGGCGCTTTCGTGGACATCGGCGTTCATCAGGACGGCTTGGTACACATTTCTGGGTTGTCGGACAAATTCGTGGAAAATCCACATCAAGTGGTGAAAACTGGCGATGTGGTGAAAGTTAAAGTGTTGGACGTAGATGTGCCGCGCAAACGCATTTCACTGACCATGCGATTGGACGAAACTCCGCTGAAAAACAATGAAAAATCTGACCGCACTTTATCGGCAAAATCCCGTCAGGAACGGAACGATCGTGCTTCGCGTAACCAATTTGCGAACCATGCCTTCGCTGATGCGTTAAAAGATTGGAAAAAATAATGGAAGTTTATTCTTATATTTGCTTTTTGTTCGGGTTGGCGATGTTCATTAATTTTTTCACGCTGAAAATCAATGAAAATCTTCAAACCACCATCGTTATCACGGCTTCCGCCATGGTCGGTTCGCTCTTGCTTTGGGCGTTCAGTTCGTTCGGCTGGTTTAATCTGGATCGGTTAGCGATTTCCATTATAGAAAAACTCGATTTTCAGCATTTTTTGTTGAACGGCATGCTCGGGTTTCTGCTGTTTGCCGGTTCTCTCGGCATTAAATTGCCGTTAATGAAGGAACAACGCCGGGAAATTGCGGTTTATGCGTTGTTTTCTACCCTTGCGTCGACATTCATTATTGGTTTTTTATTTTACGGCGTGACGATTCTGTTAGGGCTGAATATCGATTTTATTTACTGCCTGTTATTCGGTTCGTTGATTTCGCCTACCGACCCTATTGCCGTGCTGGCGATTATCAAAAATCTGAAAGCGCCGAAACGGATGTCAATGCAGGTGGAAGGCGAATCGTTGTTTAATGACGGCATTGGGTTGGTGATTTTCACCACGATTTTTGCCGTCGCCTTTGAAGGGCAATCGCCGACTGTCGGCGGGGTATTGGGTTTATTCCTGCAGGAAGCCGTAGGCGGGATTTTATTCGGTTTACTGACCGGTTTTGTGGCGCATCGTTTTATTTCCGCTACGGATGACGGCAGTTTGGAAATTCTTATTACCTTAACCGTTCCGACCGTAGGTTACAGTATGGCGAATTTGCTTCATGTTTCCGGCGCGCTTACCATGGTGGTCGCGGGGATTATGATTGGTAACTGGACGCGTCGCCATGGGTTTTCCAAACAAAGCCGGTTGTATCTGGATAATTTCTGGGAAATGATCGACCATTCGCTTAATTCGTTGTTATTTCTGCTGATTGGGCTGGCGCTTTTATTGGTGGATTTTAATTTCGAGAGCTCTCTTTTGATGTTGCTTTCCATTCCGATTTGTTTGGGCGCGCGTTATATCAGTGTGTGGATTCCTTACCAAATTATGTCGCGTTTTCGCCTCTATAATCCGTACACGCTTCGCATTTTAACATGGGGCGGGCTGCGGGGCGGGCTTGCCCTGGCGATGGCGCTTTCCATTCCGTCCGGCGTAGGTTTTGTTATCGGTGAAGGGATTAAACTTGACGTGCGCGATGTGATCATCTTAATGACTTATACGGTGGTGACCTTTTCTATTCTGATTCAAGGCACGACCATAGAAAGCATGATTAAGAAATCTAAATATGTGGATCCCGTTCACGAAGCTTATGTGAAACTCGGCGCAACAAAAGACGTGAAAGATATTTAATCTCGGATAAATGATTTTTCAGATATAAAAATCCGCACTTTATCGCCTTACTAAACGGCGTTCTGCCGGTTTTCGGGGATAAAGTGCGGTCGATTTTTTACGAGTTTTTTTAATTAATATTGACTTTCGTCATAGCCGTAATAAGCCTTGGTCAGAATGTCTTCCATATCCGTCACAATCGGCAAACGCGGGTTAGCCGGCGAACATTGGTCTTCATAAGCGAGTAAGGCTACTTCATGACGGGCATCCATCCAGGCTTTTTCTTCCAGACCTTGTTCTTTGAAAGACATTTTAATGCCGCAGCGCACCGCTAAATCGTAAACCGCTTTGGCATAAGATTTCACGCCTTCTTCCGGTGTCGCCGCCGGTAAGCCTAATAAACGGGCGATATCCTGATATTTCTCGTCCGCTTTATAATAATTATATTTCGGCCATGTAGCGGTTTTCGTCGGTTTTGTGCCGTTGTAACGAATCACGTGCGGCATCAGAATCGCATTGGTACGACCGTGCGGCGTATGGAAATAACCGCCGATTTTGTGCGCGAGCGAGTGATTCATGCCTAAAAATGCGTTGGCAAACGCCATGCCCGCAATGGTGGAGGCGTTGTGCATTTTTTCTCTGGCTTCCGGATCGGTTTCTTTCACGGATTTTTCCAAATACTGGAACACCAGTTTAATCGCTTGTAAAGCCAGACCGTCGGTATAATCGTTGGCAAGTACGGAAACATAAGCTTCGGTCGCATGGGTCAATACGTCCAATCCGGTATCCGCCGCCACATGAGCGGGCACCGTCATTACTAACGCCGGATCCACCAGAGCGATTGTCGGGGTTAAAGAATAATCCGCGATCGGATATTTTTTGTTACCTTCGGTAATTACGGCAAACGGCGTGACTTCCGAACCCGTACCGGATGTGGTCGGAATGCCGATATAACGCGCTTTTTTGCCTAACGACGGGAATTTAAAGGCGCGTTTGCGGATATCCATAAATTTCTGAACTAAATCGCGGAAATCCACTTCCGGTTGTTCGTAGAATAACCACATGACTTTTGCCGCATCCATGGAGGAACCGCCGCCAAGCGCGATAATAGTGTCCGGTTTGAAATTACGGATTAAATCTACGCCGCGGCGTACGGTTTGGATGCTCGGATCCGGCTCGACATCGGCAAACAGTTGATAAGATACCGGATCGCGGCGGGATTCCAACTGATGGGCGATTTTTTGTACGAATCCCAGATCCACCATAGTACGGTCGGTGACGATAACTACGCGTTGCATATCCGGTACAGATTGTAAATATTGAATTGAATCCCGTTCAAAATAGATTTTTGACGGTACTTTAAACCATTGCATGTTATTTCTCCGTCTTCCTACGCGTTTGATGTTCACTAAGTTCATGGCGCTGACATTGTTACTGACGGAGTTTTTACCGTAAGAACCGCAGCCCAGGGTTAATGAAGGCAGGAAGGCGTTATAAACGTCGCCGATACCGCCGAACGTAGAAGGCGAATTCCAGATAACGCGAATGGCTTTAACCCGTTCGCCGAATTGTTTAGCCAGTTTTGCGTCTTTGGTATGAATTGCCGCGGAATGTCCCAAACCGTTGAATTCCACCATCGCTTCGGAAAGCGCCAGACCTTGTTCCGTAGAATTGGATTTCAAAATCGCCAGTACCGGTGATAATTTTTCCCGGGTTAAAGGTTCTTTCGGGCTGACTTCTTTACATTCTGCGGCAAGAATATTGGTTTTTTCCGGTACGTCAAAGCCCGCCTGTTGTGCGATCCAATGTGCGGATTTTCCCACTACGTCGGCGTTCAATTTCGCACCGGCGCAGTTTGCACTGTTGGCTTTTACACCGAACATAAACGCTTCCAGTAAAGCTTTTTCTTTTTTATTGACGAAATACACGCCGTAAGATTTTAATTCGTTAATGAATTCGTCATAAATTTCCGCATCGATAATAGCGGCTTGTTCCGAAGCGCATACCATGCCGTTATCGAAAGATTTCGACATCACGATATCGTGAGCGGCCTGTTTAATATCGGCGGATTTTTCCACATAGGCGGGCACGTTTCCGGCGCCGACGCCCAGCGCCGGTTTCCCGCAGGAATACGCCGCCTGCACCATGGCGTTACCGCCGGTCGCCAAAATGGTGGCAATGCCCGGATGGTTCATCAACGCGTTGGTACCTTCCATAGACGGGTGTTCGATCCATTGAATACAATTTTCCGGCGCACCGGCGGCTACCGCGGCGTCACGCACGATTTGGGCGGCATGAGCGGAAGATTGTTGAGCGGAAGGGTGGAAAGCAAAAATAATAGGATTGCGGGTTTTTAACGCAATCAGCGATTTGAAAATGGCGGTAGAAGTCGGGTTGGTGGTCGGCGTGATGCCGCAGACTACACCCACCGGATCGGCAATTTCCGTAATACCGGTGACATCGTCGTCGCTGATAATTCCGGCGGTTTTCCAGTGCCGCATTTTGTTTACCACGTGTTCGCAGGCAAACAGATTTTTGGTGGCTTTATCTTCGAATACGCCGCGCCCCGTTTCCTGCAAGGCATGTAGCGCTAATACGCCGTGTTGATCCAGTGCGGCCACCGAGGCTTTGGCAACGATGTAATCCACTTGTTGCTGATTCAGTTCCCTGAATTTCTCCAGTGCAACCAAACCTTTTTCAACCAGTGAGTTCACTTCGGCTTGCGCCGGGCTTACCGTCTTTTCAACAGTGTTACTCATAACGATTTCTCCTAAAGTTGTTAAATATTAAACTGAGGAGATTGTACTTCTTTCGAGGTATATGAATATATTTTTTAGCCATAAATGTGATCTAGATCACAAAATTGCTTTTTTTAATGAAAGATTATCGTTTGAATTGAAACCATTCAGCTGGATGGATATATAGAAAAGTGCGGGCAAAAATTCTTTCGTTTTTTTGACCGCACTTTTTAGTATTCAGCATAACGCCGCTATTTTTTCAGAAATTCCACGGCGGTGTCAGGGAAATCGGTGAATACGCCGGTGGCGCCCGCTTTGTTCAGCAGCGCATCGTACATTTGGTTTACATCGCTGAAGAATGGCGGTAATGCGTCTTTGCGCACGGTGTACGGATGCAGTTCCATGCGGTATTTTTTCAGTTCGTTAACCAACGGCGTATACACGATGTTGCCCGCTTTGGATTGTTTTTCATCCACCAGCATATACCAGCCGGGACCGACGCCGTCGGCATATTTCGCCACTTCCGCCATCGCGCCGTCTTTAAACATCCAGTCATAATCGTAATTCACCCATTTGCCGTCGGCATTTTTTTCTTCCGTTTCATGCCAGTCGGAATAAGCAATGAGCTGCACTAATTTCAAATCCATGCCCATTTGCGGCAGCAGTTGGGTTTTTATCCGCTTAAGTTCGTTGAAATCGAAGGTTTGCAGATAAACCGCGTCGGATTTTTTGGTGTAACCGTATTTTTTCAACACTTCAAGCGTGGCTTTGGCGATATCTTTGCCCTCTTTGTGGTGTAACCAAGGGGCTTTAATTTCAGGATAAATACCGATTTTTTTACCGCTGGATTTTTCTAATCCCTGAATGAATTCCAATTCGTCTTCAAAGGTGTGAATGCGGAAATGGGATTTCCATAACGGGAAACGGTTCGGATAAACTTGCACCTGTTTGCCGTTTTCGGTTTTGAAATTTTCCGTCATATCAAGGCTTTGAATTTCTTTCAGGGTGAAGTCGATAACATAATAACGTCCGTCGGCACGTTTGCGGTTCGGGAATTTTTTCGCCACATCGGTTAAACCGTCAAGGAAGTGATCGTGAATCACAATCAGGCGGTTGTCTTTGGTCATGGCTAAATCCTGTTCCAGATAATCGGCTTTTTGTCCGAACGCCAAGGCTTTGCTTTCCAGCGTGTGTTCCGGCAGATATCCGCTTGCGCCGCGGTGGGCGATAACGATTTTATCCTGATTTTTCATGGTTTGTTGGGATGAGGACGGTTGAGAAGAACATGCCGTTAACGTCGCCATGGCAACGGCTGCGGCTAACATTTTAAGTTTCATAAAACCTCCTGTTAGGTTTGGTAGATAAGTACGTAAAAGTGCGGTCAAAAAATGCAACGTTTTTTAGACGGATAAAGTTAAATTCCGCCGAATAATAAAAAAGGAAGAACTGGCACTCTTCCTTTTCGTTTAAGGGTTATTTACCGTAATGGTCGCGTAATTGGGCTTTATGTTTACCTTCTGCAATCATCACGATAAACATCAGCAGAACGGCCAGTAAACCGCCGGCGATCATGACATAAAAGCCGCCGTCCCAGCCGAATTTATCGGCGGCCCAGCCGACTACGGCCGAAGCGGAAACCGTGCCGCCCAAATAACCGAATAAACCGGTGAAACCTGCGGCGGTACCCGCGGCTTTTTTCGGTGCGAGTTCAAGGGCGTGTAAGCCGATTAACATAACCGGTCCGTAAATTAAGAAACCAACGGTTGTCATTAAAATGAAGTCGGTTAATTGATACGGATTTTCATAGAACGGACGACCGGCATATTGCGCCAATTCCGCTTCCGGTGTCGCCGGGTTTTTCCACAAGGCGAAGACGGCGATGGTGGTTAAAATCATGAATACGAAACCGGTTACGCCGCGTTTGCCTCTGAACACTTTATCGGAAACCCAACCGCACAATAAGGTGCCCGGAATCGCCGCGAGTTCATAAATGGTATAGGCCCAGGCGGTTCCTTTAATGTTAAAGTGTTTCACTTCTCCCAGGTAAACCGGCGACCATTTCAACACGCCATAACGGATTAAATAAACGAATACGTTGGCGATGGCGATGTACCACAATAATTTGTTTTTCAGCACATAATTGACGAAAATTTCTTTGGTGCCCAAATCTTTTTCCGCGGTTTTTTCATCGTAATCGTCCGGATAATCGTTACGCCATTTTTCGATCGGCGGTAAACCGCAGGATTGCGGCGTATCTTTCATCATCAAATAGATAGGAACGGCGGCAACCATGGCGGCAATACCCGGATAATATAACGCCTGTTGCCATACGTCTTTCGCCGTAGCTTGAACACCGTGTTGGCTGAAATAAACGGCGCTGGCCAATAACACCATCATACCCGGCACCATGCCTCCCACATTATGAGCGCAGTTCCAGATTGAAACGATAGTTCCGCGTTCCGATTTAGACCACCAGTGAACCATGGTGCGACCGCACGGCGGCCATCCCATTCCCTGGAACCAACCGTTCAGGAAAATTAATGTGAACATAATGGCGATACCGGAGGTCGCCCAAGGCATCAGTCCCATTAATGTCATACACAAACCTGAAAGTAGCAAGCCGCACGGTAAGAACACTTTCGGATTCGAGCGATCGGACATCCCCGCCATAATGAATTTTGACAAACCGTATGCCAAACCGGCACCGGTACCGATGATACCCAATTCTGTTTTAGTGTACATGCCGGCTTCAATTAAGCCTTTTTGCGCTAAATCGAAGTTTGCGCGAACAAAGTAGAATGCGGCATAACCAAAAAATATTCCCGCGAAAACCTGCCAACGTAAATGTCTGTACGTTGAATCAATTTTATCCGCTGGAAGCTCCGCAATGTGCGGCGCCGGTTTAAACGGACCAAACATAATCATTCTCCAAAAAATAAAAAAACAAACCAGTTGTTTGCGCCATAAAGATACTCTAAACGGGTAAAAGAACAAAATAATTTCTTTCGATTTTGTGAGATGGATCACGTAAATGTTGCGTTTTCACTCATTTTTTTAGGCGAAAAAGAAAAGTGCGGTCAAAAACTGTTCAAATTTCGACCGCACTTTTTCTTATATAACATTGGTATTAACGCAAAGACTGGATATAAAAATCGTTAATCCCGACCAGAATGTTATTGACCGCCACCGCCGCCAGAATTAATCCCATTATCCGGCTAATGACCGCCGCGCCCGTGCTTCCGATAAGATTTTGAATACGGTTCGCCATTAAAAATAATACATAAGTAATGCCGAGAACCAGCAGCATAATAAGCGTCGTTATAAATTGATCAATGAAGCTAAAACGATGATTATCCGTTAACATCACAATCGCCATCATTGCGCCGGGCGAGGCGATAGAAGGCACGGCGAGCGGATAGACGGCCAATTCGGATAAACTGGTATGCATCTTCATTTCATGTTCGGGTTTTCCTTCGCCAAAAATCATGGTGAGCGCAAAAATAAATAAAACCAAACCGCCTGCGATCTGGAATGCGGTAAGGGGAATCTGCATAAGTTCAAATAATGCCTGCACAACCACTAAGAAAAATAATAAAATACCGCTCGCAATTAAAACGGATTTAAGTGCAACCTGGCGCCGATCCTCAATCGATAATCTTGCCGTTTTAGTCAGATAAACGGGGATGGAACCGATAGGATCAATCACGGCCCATAACACAACAAATTGCACGAGTAATGAATCAAACATTGTAAAACCTCTAAAAAACAGGGGAATGACTAAATTTACCGATTAATTTAACACAAATTTATGATTTTATTTTCAAATTTATCACTTAAACGCGGACAAAATTTATTACTGGAAAATGCTAACGCTACAATCAATCCCAAACAAAAAGTCGGTTTGGTCGGCAAAAACGGTTGCGGCAAATCTTCGCTCTTTTCTTTACTAAAAAAAGAAAATCAACCAGAAGGCGGTGAAATTAGCTATCCGGCTGATTGGGCGGTATCCTGGGTGAACCAGGAAACGCCCGCCCTGGGGATTTCCGCATTGGATTATGTCATTGAAGGCGACCGCACTTACACACGGCTACAAAAGGAATTGGCACAAGCGAACGAACGCAATGACGGCAATGCTATCGCCCGTATTCACGGTCGGCTCGACACCATCGACGCCTGGACGATTCAAGCCCGCGCCGCCGCGTTATTACAGGGTTTGGGCTTTTGTCAGGAAGAATTACAGCGTTCGGTGAAATCCTTTTCGGGCGGATGGCGGATGCGCCTGAATCTGGCACAGGCGTTGCTCTGTCCGTCGGATTTATTATTGTTGGACGAACCCACCAATCACTTGGATTTGGATGCGGTCATTTGGCTGGAACGCTGGTTGGCTCAATATCCTGGCACATTGGTGTTGATTTCTCACGATCGTGATTTTCTGGATCCGATTGTGAATAAAATCATTCATATAGAAAATCAACAACTCAATGAATATACCGGCGATTATTCGTCCTTTGAATTACAACGGGCGACAAAACTGGCGCAGCAGACCGCCCTTTACCGCCGGCAACAGGATAAAATCGCCCATTTGCAAAAATATATCGACCGTTTCAAAGCCAAAGCCACCAAGGCGAAACAGGCGCAAAGCCGCATGAAAGCTCTGGAGCGAATGGAGCTCATTGCGCCGGCCCATGTGGATAATCCCTTTACTTTTTCATTTCGCGAACCCCTTGCGTTACCGAATCCGTTGGTGATGATCGACAAAGCTTCCGCCGGTTACGGCGAGGGCGAAAGTGCGGTAGAAATTTTGTGTAAAATTAAGTTGAATCTGGTGCCGGGTTCGCGCATTGGTCTGCTCGGTAAAAACGGCGCCGGCAAATCCACGCTGATTAAACTTTTGGCGGGCGAACTGACCGCACTTTCAGGCACGGTGCAACCGGCGAAAGGCGTACAGCTGGGCTATTTTGCGCAACATCAATTGGATACGCTGCGGGCAGAGGAATCCGCGCTCTGGCATTTGCAAAAACTGGCGCCGCAGCAAACGGATCAGGAATTGCGTAACTACCTCGGCAGTTTCGCTTTTCACGGCGATAAAGTTCACGATCCCGTCAAACAATTTTCCGGTGGTGAAAAAGCCCGTTTGGTGCTCGCTTTAATTGTGTGGCGACGCCCGAATTTGCTGTTACTGGACGAACCCACCAACCATCTGGATTTGGACATGCGGCAAGCGTTAACGGAAGCTTTGGTTGATTACCGCGGCTCGTTGGTGGTGGTGTCTCACGATCGCCATTTATTGCGCAACACGGTGGAGGAATTTTATCTGGTGCACGATAAACAAGTGGAAGCATTCGACGGCGATTTGGAAGATTACGCCAAATGGCTGAACGACAGTCATTCTCAGGAGAAAAGTGCGGTCAAAAATAGCGAAGTTTTTAAAGAATCGGAGTCCGAAAATTCGAGTCGGAACCGCAAAGAACAAAAGCGCCGTGAAGCGGAATTGCGACGCCAAACCGCACCAATCCGTAAGCAACTTGCGAAGCTTGAAACGGAAATGGATGAACTGACCCGTCGGCTTGCCGGCATCGAAACTCAACTGGCGGACAGCGAGCTTTACCACGCCGAAAATAAAGAAAAACTGACCGCACTTTTAGCCCAACAGGTGCAAACCAAGAAAGCGCTGGACGAGGCGGAAATTAATTGGCTTGCGGCGCAGGAAGAATTGGAAAGCGTGCTTTCGGCCGAATGACGAAACGTTTTTATGAGGAAAAATTTTATGAATCCCTGGATACTGCTCGCTATTGCCATTGTGATTGAAGTGATCGGCTCGAACTGCATTAAAGCCAGCGACGGCTTCAGCAAACCGTTGCTCGCGGCGGTGGCCGTCGCGGCATTTGTGATTTTGCTGTATTTGTTGTCGGTTATTACGAAAACCCTGCCGCTCGGTATTGTGTACGCGGTTTGGTCCGGCGCGGGCATTGTTTTGACTTCCGTTGTGGCGTATTTTGCCTTCGGACAAAAACCGGACGCCGCCGGATTTGCCGGCATCGGGTTGATTCTTGCCGGCGTATTGGTGCTGAATTTGTTTTCGACGGGGTCCCGTTAACGGCGTAAAAGTGCGGTCAAATATTCGCACGTTTTTTTAATTGGCGTATTGACGGATCGCGTTCGCAATTTCCTGATCGTTATATAACGCGTTGACCACTTCTTTTAAGGTGGCGTCTAAAGATTTCTGAATATCCTGATTATTCACGCCCAACGCGCCTTCGTCTACGCGGCTGGAGCCCATGTTTTTGGTGTAGTTGCCTTTGGCGCCCTGAACATGGATTTCCAATTGGATGCGCGAGGTGATTTTGTGGCGAATCGTGCCTTCATCGACTTTTGCATAAAATTCTTTTACTGTGACCAATAGGTTAGTGTTCGCTCCCGTGTTGGAAAGCCGGAAACCTTTCGCGTTTAAATCCTGCTGAATGATTTGTTGAAACAGCGCGGTGACATCCGGCGACGAAGACAATTTGTGGAGCTGCCCTTCGTAAGTGTAAGCGGAAATTTCCGGTTGACGGCGTTCGTCTTTGGTAACCACCGACACAATGGCTTTTTGATTGCCGGTATTAAAGGCCGTTGAGGCGGTCGGTGCGGTCGGGTTAAAAGTTAAGGTATTGCTTGGTGCGGTACAGGCGGCCAAAAATAAAGAACTTATTACGGCGGCAAGGGAAAGGGTTTTAATCATTTTCATTTATTTTTTCCTTCTTATGGTTGAAAGCGGTTTATTCTTGCAAACTTCGACAATAATGTATAGCCTTTGTTGCTCGCTTAAAACGAAATAAATGAAATTTGGGAAATATTATGTCAAAACAACAAGTTTTAACGGAAAAATTATCGCAGGAATTCCGATCGCATTTTATTCATATCGAAAACGAAAGTCATCGTCATCATGCGGAGCGCGGCGGCGAAAGTCATTTCAAAGTAGTGCTGGTCAGCGATAAATTCAATGAATTAAGCCGGGTGGCGCGGCATAAATTGGTGTATCAATGTGTGGCGCAAGAGCTTGCCGACGGGCTCCATGCGCTGGCTTTGCACACGTTTACGTTGGACGAATGGCGGGCGCGCGATCGGCAGATTCCCCGGTCCACGAATTGTTTGGGCGGCGGGCATTGAGAATGTATAAAAAATGTTAAATGTCCGTACGGAATAAGTGGAAAAAAGGCGGTATTTCAGTTAGAATGCAGTGTTTATTTTTGTCTCATGCACAGTTTTCTGAGTTTTTACTACTCAAAATTAAGTAGAAAACAGGCAAAATTCCCGAATTTGAGTTTTTATTTTTATGATTCGAGAGAATCGTTACTCAATGCGCGGTCATTTTTTTACGCGTTTTGTAAGAATGACTTAATTTTTAAACCTAACGAAAAGTAGTGCAAACATGATTACGATTAAAAAAGGTTTGGATCTTCCTATTGCCGGGAAGCCGGAACAAGTAATCCGTGACGGTAACGCCGTGACTGAAGTTGCCATGCTTGGTGAAGAGTATGTGGGCATGCGTCCTTCCATGAAGGTCCGTGAAGGCGATACGGTGAAAAAAGGGCAGGTTCTTTTTGAGGATAAAAAGAATCCCGGCGTTGTTTTCACCGCACCTGCAAGCGGTACTGTGACCGCAATTAATCGCGGCGCTAAGCGTGTATTACAATCCGTGGTAATTCGTGTCGGAGGTAACGAACAGGTTACTTTTGAAAAATACGATGTTGCCGCATTAAATCAACTGACGGGCGAACAGGTCCGTCGAAATCTGCAGGCTTCGGGCTTGTGGACTGCGTTGCGTACCCGTCCGTTCAGTAAGGTTCCCGCCGTTGACGCGGTGCCGTCCTCTATCTTCGTTAATGCGATGGACACTAATCCGTTAGCGGCGGATCCGGCGGTTATCATTAACGAACATGCCGAAGATTTTGCTAACGGTTTAACGGTATTGACGCGTTTACACGATAAAGTCAATCTGGTAAAAGCGGCCGGAAGCAATGTTTCCGGTGTCGGCGCCGTTAAAGTTCACGAATTCGGCGGCAAACATCCGGCGGGTTTGGTGGGAACTCATATTCATTTTATTGATCCCGTCAGTCTTACCAAAACGGTATGGCACTTGAATTATCAGGACGTTATTGCGATCGGTAAATTATTCACAAGCGGTGAATTATTTGTGGAACGCGTAGTGTCTTTAGCCGGTCCTCAAGTGAAAAATCCGCGTTTGGTGCGTACTGTATTGGGCGCGAATCTTGCTCAGCTGACCGAAAACGAACTAAGTGCGGGAGAAAATCGCGTTGTTTCCGGTTCCGTGTTGTACGGCGCCAAAGCGGAAGGGCCGCATAATTACCTGGGACGTTATGCATTACAGGTTTCCGTTCTCGCGGAAGATACCGAGAAAGAATTTTTAGGTTGGATTTCTCCGCAACCGAATAAGTATTCCGTTACGCGTACGGTATTGGGGCATTTCGGTAAAAAATTGTTTAATTTTACGACCGCGGAAAACGGTGGGCACCGTGCGATGGTACCGATCGGTTCTTATGAACGCGTGATGCCGTTGGATATTCTGCCGACATTATTATTACGTGATTTGGAAGTCGGCGATACGGATTCGGCACAATCCTTAGGTTGCTTAGAGCTGGATGAAGAAGATTTGGCACTTTGTACTTTCGTGGATCCTGGTAAAGCCGATTACGGTTCATTCTTGCGTCAGGCATTAGACAAGATTGAGAAGGAAGGTTAAAATGGGGTTGAAAAATCTTTTTGAAAAAATGGAACCCGCCTTTTTACCCGGAGGCAAATATGCAAAATTGTATCCGTTGTTTGAATCGGTTTACACATTGCTTTATACGCCGGGTACGGCAACGCAGAAAACGACACACGTGCGTGATGCGATTGACTCAAAACGTATGATGATCATCGTTTGGTTGGCGTTATTTCCGGCGTTGTTTTACGGCTTGTATAATGTGGGCGGTCAATCGATGGCGGCGGTTGCCAGTTTAGGTAATTTAGCCGATGTGGTGGCGAACGACTGGCATTATTCTTTAGCGCAGGCATTAGGCGCGGACCTTGAGAATGGCGGTTGGGGCAGCAAAATGCTGTTAGGCGCCACATTCTTCTTACCTATTTATATCGTAGCATTTGTTGTGGGGATGTTCTGGGAATTGTTATTTGCGATTGTTCGTGGCCATGAAGTGAACGAAGGTTTCTTTGTGACGACTATTTTGTTCGCATTAATCGTTCCGCCGACATTGCCGTTGTGGCAAGCCGCACTGGGGATTTCATTCGGTTTGGTGATGGCAAAAGAAGTGTTCGGCGGCGTGGGCAAAAACTTCATGAACCCGGCGCTTGCAGGACGCGCATTCTTGTTCTTTGCTTATCCGGGCCAGATTTCCGGTGATTTAGTTTGGACTGCAGCGGACGGCTTTTCCGGTGCGACGGCACTTTCACAATGGTCTCAGGGCGGTGAAGCGGCGTTAAAACATGTGGCGACAGGCCAACCGATTACCTGGATGGATGCGTTTTTAGGTAACATTCCGGGCTCAATTGGCGAAGTTTCTACGTTAGCTCTCATTATCGGCGCGGCGATTATCGTTTTTGCGCGTATTGCGTCCTGGCGTATTATTGCCGGCGTGTTTATCGGTATGGTGATCACTTCAACCTTGTTCAACCTGATTGGTTCCGAAACAAATCCGCTGTTTTCTATGCCGTGGCACTGGCATCTTGTATTAGGCGGTTTTGCGTTAGGGATGTTCTTTATGGCGACGGATCCTGTTTCTGCGTCATTCACGAACACCGGTAAATGGTGGTACGGTGCACTTATCGGTACGATGGCGGTGATTATCCGCGTTGTCAATCCGGCATATCCGGAAGGTATGATGTTAGCAATTTTATTTGCCAACTTATTCGCACCAATTTTCGACTATGTCGTCGTTCAAGCAAATATCAAACGTCGGAGAGCTCGCAATGTCTAAGTTTAATAAAGATAGCGTTGGCGGAACATTAACCGTCGTTGTGCTGTTAAGTTTAGTTTGTTCTCTTATCGTAGCCGGCGCTGCGGTGTTGTTAAAACCGGCACAAGAGATTCAAAAACAACTTGATAAACAAAAAAACATTCTGCAGGCAGCAGGATTGTTGCAAAAAGATACGAACGTTCAGGAAACTTACGCGAAATTCATTGAACCGAAAATCGTTGATTTGGCGACCGGTGATTATGTTGACGGCATGAAGAATTTTGATGCGAAAGCATCGGCGAAAGATCCCGCAACGCGTATCGTGATTGCCGCCGAAGATGATAAAGCGGGCATAAAAGTGCGGTCAAAATTTGCCGAGGTTTATCTCGTAAGAGATGAGGCGGGCAAAGTGACTCAGGTTGTATTGCCGATGTACGGTAACGGTTTGTGGTCAATCATGTACGGCTTAGTCGCAGTTCAGACTGACGCAAATACGATTAATGGTATTACTTATTATGAACAGGGTGAAACCGCCGGTTTGGGCGGCGAAATTGCCAATCCTAACTGGCAAAAATACTTTGTCGGCAAAAAATTGTTTAATGATGCGAATGAAGTGGCATTACGCGTAGGCAAAAATGCTTCGTCGGATAAAGAACACGGGGTGGATGCATTATCCGGTGCGACTTTAACCTCAAACGGTGTCGACGGTTCATTTAAATATTGGTTCGGTCCAAACGGTTTCGGTCCATATTTAGCGAAATTCAAAGCGGAGGGGGCTAACTAATGGCTGGCAGCAATCTTAAAAAATTATTGTTATCGCCAATTGCCGATAACAACCCGATTGCATTACAAATTCTCGGTATCTGTTCCGCTTTAGCGGTAACGACTCAGTTACAGACTGCGGTAGTAATGGCGATAGCGGTAAGTTTGGTTACGGCGTTTTCAAGTTTCTTTATTTCTTGTATTCGCAATTATATTCCAAACAGTATTCGTATTATCGTACAAATGGCAATTATTGCCTCATTGGTAATTTTGGTTGACCAAATTTTACGTGCATACGCTTATGATTTATCCAAACAACTTTCCGTGTTCGTAGGTCTCATCATTACTAACTGTATCGTAATGGGGCGCGCGGAAGCTTTTGCGATGAAATCCGGTCCTATCGAAAGCTTTGTTGACGGTATCGGTAACGGGCTGGGTTACGGTGTGATACTGGTTATCGTTGCATTTTTGCGGGAACTGATCGGCTCCGGCAAACTTTTCGGCGTAACGGTTTTCCAAACGATTCAGGATGGCGGCTGGTATCAGGCGAACGGTTTATTCCTATTGGCACCAAGTGCGTTCTTCATTATCGGCTTCGTTATCTGGGGATTAAGAACCTGGAAACCGGCACAACAGGAGAAATAACCAATGGAACATTACATTAGTCTGTTTGTGAAGTCCGTGTTTATTGAAAACATGGCGCTTGCTTTCTTCCTCGGTATGTGTACATTCCTTGCGGTGTCTAAGAAAGTATCCACCGCTTTCGGTCTGGGAATCGCAGTAATCGTTGTTTTAGGTATTTCCGTGCCGGTTAACCAATTGGTTTATGTGCATATTTTAAAAGACAGCGCATTAGTCGAGGGCGTCGATTTAAGTTTCTTAAACTTTATTACCTTTATCGGCGTCATCGCGGCATTAGTGCAAATCCTTGAAATGTTTCTGGATAAATTCGTGCCGTCCCTCTACAGCGCATTGGGTATCTTCTTACCGTTAATTACCGTAAACTGCGCGATCTTCGGCGGCGTATCGTTCATGGTTCAGCGTGAATACAATTTCGCGGAATCCGTGGTATACGGGATCGGTGCGGGTACCGGTTGGATGTTAGCGATTGTTGCCCTTGCCGGGTTAACGGAAAAAATGAAATATGCGGACGTACCGGCAGGCTTACGCGGTTTAGGTATCACCTTCATCACTGCGGGTTTAATGGCATTAGGCTTTATGTCATTCTCAGGCATTCAATTATAAGGAGCATCTCGTGGATAGTAATTTTATTTTCGGTATTGGTGCGTTTACTGCCATTGTATTGGTGCTTGCGGTAGTGATTTTGATCGCTAAATCCAAATTAGTGGATTCCGGCGACATCACGATTTCCATTAATGATGACCCGTCAAAAGCCATTACATTACCGGCCGGCGGTAAATTGCTCGGTGCATTGGCAAGCAAAGGGATCTTCGTGTCATCCGCTTGCGGCGGCGGCGGTTCTTGCGGTCAATGTCGCGTAAAAGTGAAATCGGGCGGCGGTGAAATTTTACCGACCGAGCTATCGCATATCTCGAAGAAAGAAGCGAAAGAAGGCTGGCGTTTGTCTTGTCAGGTGAACGTAAAGTCTTCAATGGATGTAGAATTGCCGGAAGAAGTCTTCGGAGTGAAGAAATGGGAATGTACCGTTATTTCTAATGATAACAAGGCGACGTTCATTAAAGAACTTAAGCTTGCCATTCCTGAAGGCGAAGAAGTGCCGTTCCGCGCGGGCGGTTATATTCAAATCGAAGCCGAACCGCACGTGGTTAATTATAAAGACTTCGATATTCCGGAAGAATATCATGAGGACTGGGATAAATATAACCTGTGGCGTTATGTGTCGAAAGTCGACGAACATATCGTTCGCGCTTACTCCATGGCTTCATATCCGGAAGAAAAAGGCATTATTATGCTGAACGTGCGTATTGCAACGCCGCCTCCGCGTAATCCGGACGTGCCGCCGGGTCAGATGTCTTCATATATTTGGTCATTAAAACCGGGTGATAAAGTGACGATTTCCGGTCCGTTCGGTGAATTCTTTGCGAAAGATACCGACGCAGAAATGGTCTTTATCGGCGGCGGTGCAGGTATGGCGCCAATGCGTTCGCATATTTTCGACCAATTAAAACGCTTGCACAGCAAACGTAAAATTTCATTCTGGTACGGTGCGCGTTCCAAACGTGAAATGTTCTATGTAGACGATTTCGATCAGCTGCAGGCTGAAAATCCGAACTTTACATGGCATGTTGCGCTTTCCGACCCGCTTCCGGAAGACAACTGGGACGGTTACACTGGCTTCATTCACAATGTGCTTTATGAAAACTATCTGAAAGATCATGAAGCGCCGGAAGACTGCGAATACTACATGTGCGGACCTCCGGTCATGAATGCGGCGGTAATCAAAATGCTGGAAGATTTAGGCGTCGAGCATGAAAACATCCTGTTAGACGATTTCGGCGGTTGATTTTAATCTTCGTCATTAAAAGTGCGGTCAAATTTGCAAAGGTTTTGTGAATTTGACCGTTTACGCTTATTCATGAAAATGATTTATCGTGGCGTATCGAATGCGCCCGAAAGCTAACCGGAAATCGGGCGTTGCGAGACGCTCTGGCAAAAATATGAATCGAATGATTTTAATTTTACGGACTGCAATTAAGCGGTTGTTTATTGGGGATAAAAACAGAAAAATCCGCGTGAAAAAAACATCGTTTTTTTTGACCGCACTTTTTGTGTTAACGACATTAAGCGGTTGCGGGAAAGATCCCGAAATTATTTCGCTCGTGGGCAAAACCATGGGCACCACTTATCACATCAAATATATTGATGACGGCAGCCTGAGCAAAAATGCGGAAGAAGTGCATGCGCAGATTGAAGAAATTCTGAAAGATGTGAATGCCAAAATGTCTACTTATGATCCGAATTCGGAATTAAGCCGTTTCAATCAATCGCGGGAAATTAATACGCCGGTGCCGATTTCTGCGGAGTTCGGGACGGTGTTGCAGGAAGCCCTGCGTTTGAACCGGATTACCGAAGGCGCACTGGATGTAACCGTCGGTCCGGTTGTGAATTTATGGGGATTCGGTCCGGAAAAGCGCCCCGAACGCCAACCTTCGGCGCAACAATTAGCGGAACGCCAACAATGGGTGGGGGCGGATAAATTGAAGCTGAGCCAAGAATCGGGCGAATTCACGCTTGAAAAAACCGTGCCGCAACTTTATATCGATCTTTCTTCCATCGCCAAAGGTTTCGGCGTGGATCAGGCGTCAGACGTTCTTGAGCAATTCGGGATACGGAATTATATGGTGGAAATCGGCGGTGAAATTCGTGCCAAAGGCAAAAACATCGAAGGCAAATACTGGCAAATCGCGATTGAAAAACCGAATTTCGACGGTTCCCGTTCGGTGGAACAGGTGATTGGTCTGCAAGATTTAGCCATGGCGACGTCGGGTAATTACCGCATTTATTTTGAAGATCAGGGAAAGCGTTTTTCCCATGAAATCGATCCGAAAACGGGTTATCCGATTCAGCATCGTCTGGCGTCCATTACGGTGTTGCATCCGAGTTCAATGACTGCGGACGGTTTGTCTACGGGCCTGTTTGTGCTTGGCGAAGAAGAAGCGTTACGGGTAGCGGAAAAGCATAATCTTGCCGTATACCTCATCATCAAAACCGATAAGGGTTTTGAAACAAAAATGTCATCAAAATTTACCGCACTTTTGGCGGAACAGGAAAAATAGGAACAACTATGCCAGTATTTTTAGCGACATTCGGAATTTTTATTCTGGTTATTTTCGGCATGTCCGTCGGTTACATTCTTAACAAGAAATCCATCAAGGGCAGCTGCGGCGGTATTACGGCACTCGGCATGAAAAAAATGTGCGATTGCGAAGAGCCCTGCGATAACTTAAAAGACAAAGTGGCCAAAGGTGAAGCGGACGCGTCGGCATTAGAGCGATTCAATAAAAAATCGCAATTTTACGAAGTAAAATAATCAAGCGTGCAAGCGTAACCGTAAGGCTTACGCGCTATTCTTTATCAACATATAAACCAAATGTGCTTCGCCTTAACCGAAGTTACGGGAGAAATATGACTAACTCAGCAATACTCGGTTCGAAAACTTACGACCGACATTTTCCGAAACTCACATCGGAACAACTTGCCGAAAACGGCAAAATCAAGGTGATCGTCGGCATGTCCGGCGGCGTTGATTCTTCGGTTTCCGCATTTATTCTGCAGCAACAAGGCTATCGGGTGGAAGGCCTGTTTATGAAAAACTGGGAAGAAGACGACGATACGGATTATTGTACGGCAGCGGCGGATTTGGCCGATGCGCAGGCGGTTTGCGACAAACTGGGTATTCACTTACATAAAATTAATTTTGCCGCCGAGTATTGGGATAATGTGTTTGAACATTTTCTTAACGAATATAAAGCGGGGCGCACGCCGAATCCCGATATTCTGTGTAACAAGGAAATCAAATTCAAAGCGTTTCTGGAATATGCGGCGGAAGATCTCGGCGCGAACTATATCGCCACCGGACATTATGTGCGCCGAGCCGGTCCGGATGATGACGCTCGTCTTCTGCGCGGCTTGGACAACAATAAAGACCAAAGCTACTTTTTGCATGCGTTAACCAAAAAGCAAGTGGGGCAAAGCCTTTTCCCGGTAGGCGAGGTGGAAAAACCGGTGGTGCGCGCTATTGCGGAAGAGTTGGGATTGATTACGGCGAAGAAAAAAGATTCCACCGGTATTTGTTTTATCGGCGAACGTAAATTTAAAGATTTTTTGGCCCGTTTTTTACCGGCGCAACCGGGTGAGATTAAAACCACCGAAAGCGAGGTAATCGGTCGTCACCAGGGCTTGATGTATCATACGCTGGGGCAGCGTAAAGGTTTGGGCATCGGCGGCATTAAGGGAAAAGATGAAAATGCCTGGTATGTGGTAGAAAAAGATTTGAAAAACAATGTGTTAGTGGTCGCACAAGGGCACGATAATTCCGCTTTGCAATCTTCCGGTCTGATCGCCAAACAATTAACTTGGGTGTCGGAACAGCCGCTGCGGGAAACATTACGTTGCACGGTGAAAACCCGTTATCGTCAGAGGGACATCCCTTGTGTTGTGGTGCCGGTGGATGAGGATACGGTGGAAGTGCGTTTTGACGAGCCGCAAATCGCGGTGACGCCGGGACAATCGGCGGTTTTCTATCAAGGAGAAGAATGCCTAGGTGGTGGCGTGATTGAAACGCCGATTAAATGAGGTAAAAGTGCGGGCAAAAAAAACGATGTTTTTGCCCGCACTTTTTTGATTAACGGTTATTTCGTTCCCATTTGCGCGCTATATAGCTGCAAGTAGGATGTAAATTCAGCGCATTCTCTGTGAGAAACGCGATTAATGCCTGATAAAGTTTATCCGCCACACCTTGACCGCGCAGACTGTCAGACACATAGGTATGGTGAGCGTTAACAGTTTTTTCGTCCTCGTAAAAATAGGCGAGTTCGGCAACTTTTTCGCCGTCGTCATTGAGTACAAAAAACTCGCCGTCATGCTCATTGTTTTGGTGATGAATTTTCATAATTTATCCCTGTCGTCCCGTCCATTCGTCGGAAAATTCCGGATTCACGGCAAAATCCGCCGTTTCGCACGGAATGGCTTTTTCCTCGTCCGCCCATTCGCCCAAATCGATTAACTGGCAGCGTTTGCTGCAAAACGGCCGATAAGGGCTTTGGGGCGACCAAATTACCGGTTTTTTACAAATCGGGCAAGCGACGCTAAAAGTGTCGTTCATGTTTTTTCTCTCCGCTAAATCCAAATAAGTGCGGTGTAATTTTAACACGTTTTGACGCAGTTCGTGGTGATTAGCGGCCAGTTCGCCGTCATTATTGATGACATCGTCGGCGAAGCTTAAGCGGGTTTCCCGGCTTACCTGCGAATCCATAATTTTTCGAATCAGCGCACGTTGGCTGTGATCCCGTCGACTGGCACGGGTTAACTGAGTTTCGGGTTGAACGTCGATCACTAGAATGCGATCGCACAGCTCGGTGAGCTTATTTTCAATTAACAGCGGCACTACAAACAAACTATATGGTGCGGTTTGCGCGTTCAATTGTGCGCTCATTTCTTCGCGAATTGCCGGATGTAACAGCTGATTCAGCCAGTTTTTCTCCGCCTCGTCCCGAAAAATCAGGCGACGCAGAAAAGGGCGATTCAGCTCACCGTCCGGGGTTAATACGGCGGTGCCGAAATGATCGGCGATTCGGGTTAACAAAGGTGAACCTTTTTTCACTATTTGGCGTGCGACAACATCCGCATCGATAATCGGGACGTTAAGTTCGGCAAATAAATTGGCAACGGTGGATTTTCCGCTGCCGATGCCGCCGGTTAATCCCACGACGTAAGTCATAGTGTTTTCCCTTGATGTAAAGCGATGTGCTTATCCTAGCACATTCCATATAAATGTCGATACGCCGCCGATAATCAGAAACGGCGCGAACGGAATCACAGCTATCTTTTTGCCGCCGGCATGCATGACGGCCACAAAAATCAACGCATAAACGCAGGCAATAAAAATAAACAGCGGCAGTTGTTGCCAGGGCAAAAAAACGGCAAGTGCGCCGATTAACCAATAATCCCCGCGTCCGAAGGCTTCTTGTCGGTAGATAAATCGAGCGAGATGAAAAACGGCCCAAAATACGCTAAATCCGATAAACAGGCTTTGAATTGCATTTTCGAGCGGTTGAGGTTGCAGATGAAAGATGCTGCCGCCGATGCCGAATGCTCCGACTAACTGACATAAATCGGGCGGAATCAGGCGATAGTGCCAATCGATTTTAGCGATGAGATAAAGTAATGCGCTTAAGCACGCGAAATAAAAACTGACTGACGCTTCGCCCAAGCCAAGAAAACAGAGGGCAAATAGCGTTCCGCCAAAGAAAAAATACCACAAAAAATGACCGCACTTTAATGGCTTAAGCACCGCCTGATGAGCGTCGCAAGCAATTTTCTGGGAAAACATTTCGCAGTAGGACGTATGAATTTCATACATAACCCAAAGAACGAAATGGCGGCAGTAGTAACGAACGGCCGTGCCGCACAGACCGCCCGCCAGAAAAAATGCGATGATCATTGGATAAGCGATCCCATATTAAAAATCGGCAAATACATCCCCAGCATAATCAAACCGATAATGCCGCCGATAATCAGCATTAACAACGGTTCCAGCATTTGCGATAACAAATCGATTTTATGATCCAGCTGCCGCTGATAATTGTCCGCGATATGTTGCAGCATAAGAGGCAGTTTGCCCGCCTGTTCGCCCACTTGAATCATTTGTTGCGCCTGCATGGGAAACAGCGTTGTTCCTACGCAGGCGGAAAACGTAAAACCTCTTTGAATGCCTTGCAGGATGTATTGCACTTCTTGGGTCAAGGCGACATCGTAACGAATTGCGGCGTTGGGTTTGTTGTCAGTCGGCAGAAATGATTGCAACGCCTGATTGAGCGGTACCCCGGCGTGTAACATTAAATGCAAACTGCGGCAAAAACGAATCAAGCGGGAAAGGGTCACGATTTGTCCTAGTATCGGTATAGCAGCAATCAGTTTATTTTTCTGTCGATTCAACCGCAACGAATGCTGAAGTCGGCGTTTAAGAAAAAAAGTTATTGCCGTCAGCATGACACAAGACGGTATAAAATATTGCCGCAGACCTTGGGAAAGATACAGCAAAATCCGAGTGAATAATGGCAATTGCGTTGTTTCTCCGCCGTACATTTCGGCAAATTGCGGCACAATAAAAATCAACAGAAGTGCGGTCAAAATAAGAGAAATAGTCAGAATCATCATGGGATAAAGCAAAATTTTCTGGATTTTTCGCTGCAATGCCAGGCTTTGCTGTTTGGACGACGCAATCTGCCGGCAGACTTTCGCCAGCTGCCCTGTCATTTCGCCCGCCCGGATAAGCTGACGTTCCTGATGGGTGAGGAATTTTGGTTGACGGTTTAATGCCTGAGAAAACGCCAGTCCGCTTTCCAGATCGCTTAATAATTGCTGCAGCCATTGATACAACGGAATGTTCGTGCAGTTGGACAGCAGAATTTGCAGGCTGCTTTTAAGGGTAACCGAGGCTTCCAGTAAGGTGGCGAGTTGTTGCAGTAAGTCGCAGATTTCTTCGTTTTTCGGTACGGAGGAAAGTTGCCAGTTTCGTTGTAATCTGATGTTTTGCAACTGACGTGAGAATAGAATTCGTTTGGCTTGGTTTTCATCTTCCGCCACCAGCATGCCCCGTTGTTTTTGACCGAAACGATTCGTCGCTTGCCAGCGATACATATTAAGTTTCATCTTTGACTCCCAGCACCCGTTGGATTTCGGTAACATCGCTGATTCCCGCCTTGATTTTTTCCAGTCCCGCCTGATAAAGATCGGGAAAATCCAGTCGATATTGCTCTTGATTGTCGCGGAAGCCGGGCTGTAATAACTGGTAAATCCCTACGCGGCCTTTATAACCTTGATGACAATCGCAAAAATTAACGGATTTTTGACCGCACTTTTCTGTGTCCGGATAATTTTCCGACGGTCTTTCCGCGCATTTCGGACAGCATTTTCTAACCAGCCGCTGTGCGATAACCAATAACAGGCTAGCGTCGATTTCATGTTGCCGAATGCCGAGTTGGCGTAAACGCGAAATCGCCGACGGAGCGTCATTGGTATGCAGAGTGGAAAGCACCAAATGACCGGTTTGGGCGGCGCGTAACGCCATGGCGGCGCTTTCTTCGTCACGAATTTCGCCCAGCATGATGATATCGGGATCCTGACGCAGAAAAGTCCGCAGCAGACGGCTGAAATCCAAGCCGACGGCCGGGTTGATTTGGGTTTGAATGATTCCTTCCAGTTCTATTTCTATGGGATCTTCCGCCGTCATAATATGTTTTTCGGCGCAATTCAGCGAGGAAAGCGCGGTGTAAAGCGTAATACTTTTTCCGCTGCCGGTGGGGCCGGTTACCAGAATGAGCCCTTGCGGCTGGCTGAGGGCATGTCGGAAGATACGCTGTTGATTGTCATTCATCCCCAAATCGGAAAACGCCAGTGTAACAGGCTTATTTTGTTGTACCCGCAGCACGGCTTTTTCACCCAGATTGGTGGGAAGGGTGGAAAGTCGTAAATCGAGTACGTCGGAAAAAGTGGTTTTAAAATGGAATCGCCCGTCTTGCGGTAGGCGCTTTTCGCTGATATCCAGTTTAGCCAACAGTTTCAGACGGGAAATCACGCGATTGGCGAATACCGACGAAATCGGCGTTTGGTTTTGCAGCACGCCGTCAATGCGGAAACGCACTTGTAAGCAATCCGTTCGCGGTTCCAAATGGATATCCGAAGCTTGTTGATGAAGGGCGTTTTCGAAAATCCGATCCAGTAGTTGAATTACGGTATCGTCCGGTTTTTGTTCGACCGCGTTCGTATCTTCCGTATAAAAGACCGGATTTTCTTCCACTTGCAACGTTTGCGGCGATAACGCCTGCAACCAATGTTTTAACTCCTGATTGGTCAGTAACACCGGTTCAATGATTTTGCCCGTTAAAAATGCAAAGGTTTCGCAAGCGGATAAATTGCTTAAACTATCTAAACCGAGCCAAAGCATGCTGTCGTTTTCCCGCAAAGGTAATGCAAGAAAACGCACGAGCAACGCTTGCTGTTCCCGGTTTTTCGCCCACAAATGGGGCGAAATTTCTATGGTTTCTCCCGTGCTTGTGGTGACGATTTTGATGTCGCCTGACATATGACGTTTCCTTAATTGCAGAACCCTGACGGAAAAACGCCGGCGTCAGGTTTGCAGGCGGTGGTCCAAGTGACGCCTTTAGCCGCGTCTCCACCGGCGGTTAATGTGTAACTGGTGTCGCTTAAGCTGCCTTTACCCGTTACGCTAATGACGCCGCCCGAGACTTTCACGCTCGCTACATATTTGCCGAAACCGGCACTGTCAGCCTGAATGCCGTTTGCGCCCGCCGTACAGTTTTTGGTTTCGCCGGTGTTGTATATGCACAGTTCAACTTCGGAGCGATAGGGCGCCGATGCCTGTAACAGTTCCGAAACGGCGGCTTTTTTGGTGTAGTTCTGATAGGACGGAATAGCGATGGTGGCTAAAATTGCGACAATAGCAATCACAATCATCAATTCAATTAATGTAAAACCTTTGTGAATGGAAAGCGAAGTGCGGTGAAAAGTGCGGTCGATTTTCATGATGTTTTTCCTTTTAAATGGTCGGAATCGGATAACCGCACTTTGAAATAAAGCCAAAATCCTGTCAAAATAGTTGTCCTTGTTTTGGAATCAGGATCGCAAAAATCACGTGTTATGACACAAAAGACCGTTTTTAAAATTGCTGACGGCTGGCTGGAAAACAGCCGAAAAATCCCGTCGCCACACTTCGACGCCCGCCCGGATCCGCAGGATATTTCGTTGTTGGTGATTCATTACATCAGCTTACCGCCCGAACAATTCGGCGGCGGCTTTATCGATGATTTTTTTCAGGGCAAGCTGGATCCGGGCCGGCATCCTTATTTTGAAGAAATCTATCGGGTTCGCGTTTCCGCTCATTGCCTGATTGAACGAAACGGACGCGTGACGCAATATGTCAATTTTAACGATCGAGCCTGGCATGCGGGCTTGTCCTGCTTTGAAGGACGAGAAAAGTGCAATGATTTTGCCATTGGCATTGAGCTGGAAGGTAGCAACGAACAACCGTTTACCGCCGCGCAATATGCGTCGTTGATCTCATTAACCCGGGAAATTCGGCGTTGTTATCCGTTGATTCATCAAAATCGTATTGTGGGGCATTGCGACATTTCGCCCGGGCGCAAAATCGATCCCGGCCGGTATTTTGATTGGGAGCGGTATTTTAGCGGATTATAAAAAAGTGCGGTGAAAATCATGAAGATTTTTCACCGCACTTTTGTTGATTCTCTTGAATTAACGCATAACGTTGACGCAAATCACTTCGCTTAAAGTATAAAGTGATGAGCCCGGGCGGAGTTTTATAATGTATTCCCGTTGTTTTTTAGCGGGAGTATGTTGTCCGGCGCCCCAGAATTCACTGTAATAATTGGTTTTTAACTGTTTCAGCTGATGATTTTGGCAGTTCAACACTTTAGATTGCCGAATCGAACGGACGAAAACCGTCGGATCGGGGAAAAGGTAGCCGCCTTTGTGCAGGTTGATTACCGTATCAAAATGCACAATATGTTTTTGTTCGGGCTCAGCCATAATGGAACTCATATCTACGTAGTAATGGAGAGCGGGAGACATTCTGAAGAATTCGGGCGCTGTTTCTTCCGGCGGCGAAAGTGCTACCGGCGGACGTCTGGTTTGTTCAACCGACGTACATGCCGATAATAAGATTGCAAGAATGACAGGAATGAATTTTTTCATGATAAGCTCCTTAAACCATCACATCAGTTTGAGGTTAATCTTATTTTGGCACAATTTACGCCCGGGATAAACCTTTAATTCGGCGAGGATGGCGATTCGCCGCTTATTTATAATTCCTGTCGTAAAATGTCCAGCACCTTGTGCAGATTTGGCAGGCGTTCGTCGGCAATGGCAAAGCGTTCATCGGCAAATTTAGGATTGACGATAAAGGTACGTACGTTCGCCGCTTTGGCCGCGATTAAACCGGTGACGCTGTCTTCAATAATCAGGCAGTCTGCAGGCGTTGCGCCAAGGGCTTTGATCGCGGAAAGATAAACGGCGGGATGCGGTTTTGCCAGTTCTTCGTCGGCGGCGGTGCATTGAATCGGGAAATAATCCCATAATTTCAGTTTATCGAAAACGGTTTTAATCACTTTGCGGTCGGATGAAGTTGCAAGTGCGGTCGGAATTTTCTTAGATTTTAAGAAATCGAGCAGTGGATAAATACCGTCCATCGGCACGGCTTTTTCCACGATTTTCCGGCAAACGAGGTCGACGATTTCGTCGCGTAACAAGGCCGGTTTGACGTCTAAATGGAATTTTTTTACCCAAACGACGGCAAGTTCGTCCACTCGCAAACCGCGGGTATATTTTTCACAATCGGGTTCGGTAATGGCGGCGCCGTATTGCGCCAGTATTTCGATTTGCGATTCCGCCCAGAGCGGTTCGCTGTCGACTAACACGCCGTCCATATCAAAAATTACGTACTTAATTGTCATAAAAAATCCTTTGTCCTAGGCTACAGAAAAAACGTTCGTTTTTTTATGCGTAATCGCCGATGCGATTACTTATGGCTTCGCCACCGTTGGCAAAGCCAACGTTCAAAAAGCGTTGCTTTTTGTGACCGCACTTTTTAGGGGGTGATCGCGAAAAACTCCTGGATTTTGGCTTATTTCAGCGGCAAAAGCCGTTCGCTTGAACGAACGGCTTTGATTAAGCGGCGTTTTCCACTTCCAGGCGTTCAAAAGCGAGCACGCGTTTTTCCAATTTACGCAGTAATATTGTGGCGATGCCGGTAATCACCAGATAAATCGCGCCGGCAATACCGTAAATGGTTAAGGCGTCGTATTCGGTGCCGTAAAGCTGGCGGGCATAGCCCATAATGTCCAGAATGGTGATGGTGGAGGCCAGCGAGGTGCCTTTGAATACCAGAATAATTTCGTTGCTGTATGAAGGCAAGGCGCGTTTTAAGGCGTAAGGAATCAGAATTTTCAGAGTTTGCAGACGGTTTAATCCCAAGGCGGCACAACTTTCCCACTGTCCTTTCGGAATAGCTTTTACGGCGCCGTGGAACAGCTGGGTGGAATAGGCCGCGCTGTTGAGTGCCAATGCCAGCATGGCGCAAAACCACGCATTGGATAACAGCGACCACATAGGGCTGTCAACAATCCATTGAAATTGTCCCGGTCCGGCGTAAATTAGGAAAAACTGCACTAATAACGGAGTGCCGGTAAATAAAGTAATGAAAATTTTGACCGCACTTTTGGCGATTTTGTTATTCATGGACAGCAGAAACGTGCAAAGTAACGCCAGAAAAAATGCGACGACCAACGCTACTACGGTTAAAATCAGGCTGGTCGGAATGCCTTGGGCGATAATTTTAAAGTAATCGTAAGCCATTATTTTCCCCCTCGTTCAAAGCGGGTGAATCGTTGTTCTAAGCGACGGATAAAAACCTGGCTGACCAGTGTGATGACCAAATAAATTAAGGCGGCAAAACTGTACCAAGTGAACGGTTGATGAGTATTGGTATTGATCAATTCGGTTTGACGCATGATGTCGTTCACGCCAATCAACGACACCAGAGCGGTATCCTTCAGCAAAACCAGCCATTGGTTACTTAATCCCGGCAAGGCGTGGCGCCACATTTGCGGCAGAATAATGTACATGAATGTGTAGCGACGGCTTAGTCCCAGCGCCGCACCGCTTTCCCACTGTCCGAGGGAAATGGCTTGAATGGCGCCGCGTAAAGATTGCGAGGCGTAGGCGGCAAAAATTAAGGACAGTGCGGTAACGCCGCAACCGAAAGCGCTGAATTCCACATATTCGCCGGTGAGCTTTTCCACCACTTCGGTGGAGCCGAAATAGATAAGCAATACCACAATAATTTCAGGCAAACCGCGCAATAACGTGATGGCGACAGAAACCGGTTTGCGGATACACACAAATTTGTTGGTTTCCAGCATCACGAAGATCATCGCCAGAATCAGTCCGACAATTAACGACGAAACCGCCAGCGCTAACGTCATGAGCGCGGCGGAATACATTAAAGGAAGAAAATCAAAGAACATCGCTTATTTAGCCGTCATCCATTTGTCGTAGATTTTTTGGTATTCGCCGTTTGCTTTTACGGCAGCCAGCCCTTTATTCAAGTCGGCGGCAAGTTCTTTGTCGGATTTATTTACGGCGATACCTAATCCGTTGCCGAAATATTTTTTGTTGGTGACTTTATCGCCTACGAACGTCAGATCTTTCTCTTTAGAAAGCATATCCGCCAACACGGCGGTGTCACCGAAGATAATGTCGATACGTCCGTTTTTTAAGTCCAGAATTGCATCTTGCAACGACGCGTAGGATTTCGGCGCATATTGTTTGGCTTCAGCCACTACATATTGCTGGAATGTCGTGCCGTTTTGCACACCGATATTTTTTGCGCTGTTTAAATCCGCTTTACCTTTTACGGCGATGAAACTGGCGGAGCTGTCATAGTACGGATCGCTGAACAGAACTTGTTTGGCGCGTGCTTCGGTGATATCAATGGCGGAGATGGCGGCATCAATACGTTTTTGTTTAACTGCTTGTATTAAGCCGTCAAAAGCCTGGCTGGAAAATGTGCAGGTGGCCTGAATTTCTTTACAAATGGCGTTGGCAAGATCCACGTCAAAACCGATGATTTCATTTTTTTCATTGGTTAATTCGAACGGCGGATAGCTTGGTTCCATTGCAAAGCGGATTTCCCGCGCTTGAGTTGCGAAGGTTGCACTGGCCAATAAAGCGGCGATAACTAATTTTTTCATAATAAGTCCTATTCTGAGTGAGATAAATATTGTTTAAACTGCTCGGTTTTAGGTTGTCCGAAACAATCGGCATCGCCGCTTTCGATAATGTGGCCCTGTTCCATGTAGATGACTTTTGTCGCTACCTTGCGGGCAACGCTGACTTCATGGGTGACGATCACCTGAATAATGCCCGTTTGCTGTAATTCCTGAATAATGGACACGATTTGCGCCGTAATTTCCGGATCCAGTGCGGCGGTCGGTTCGTCAAACAATAAAACCTGCGGTTTCATCATTAAAGCGCGGGCAATGGCGACCCGTTGCTGCTGACCGCCTGAAAGTTGTAACGGGAAACGTTCCGCATGTTCTTTTAAGCGTAAGCGGGTTAATAATTCCAATGCCTGCGTTTTTGCGCCGTTTTCATCCAGTCCCAGAATCTTCATCGGCGCTTCGATCAGGTTTTCCATCACAGTGAAGTGCGGCCATAAATTGTATTGTTGAAAAACCATGCCCACGTTTTGACGCAGTTCACGGATTTTTTTCGGGTCGGTATTTTCTGACAAATCAAAGCGGCTGTTGGCAATATCCAACAGCCCGGATTTCGGTACTTCCAGTAAATTTAAGGTGCGAATCAGGGTGCTTTTCCCTGCGCCGCTCGGACCGAGCAGAACCAGAATGTCGCCCGCCTCCGCCGTTAAATTAATGTCAAATAAGGCTTGGTTTGAGCCATAAAAAAAGTTCAAGTTTTTAACGCTAAGAGCCATTGTGTGATTTGTTCTCTATCCTTTTGCAAAATTGCAATAATATTAATATTTTTTGCATAAATATGCAATATGAAAGGTGCGTCAAGAAAAAATTATCGCCGTTTTTTAACGGCGCATGAAGATAAAATACGGGTAAATGGCTAGTCGGTTAATTTACCCTGACGAGTGAGACGGATACGCAGATCGTCGGCATCATGGCAGGTTTTAATGCGTTCAAACAGAACATAGGCCTGTTCGTATTCTTTATTCAGATAATGCAGCCACTGTTTGATTCGTGCCACGTGGTAAAAACCGGTGTCGTGAATATTTTCCATTTGTGCATATTTTTGCAGAATGGGAATAATATTGCGCCATGATAGTTTCGGCGCGTTAAATTTTATCACCCGGCTTAAATTGGGAATGTTCAGCGCGCCGCGTCCTACCATTAAATCTTCGCAGCCTGTTATTTGTCGGCATTTTTCAGCGTCTTCCCAACACCGGATTTCACCGTTGGCGATGACGGGAATCCGCAATATTGAGCGCACTTCGCCGATTTGTCGCCAATTAATGCGATCGGCGCGATAACCGTCGGTTTTGGTGCGTCCGTGAATGGCGATTTCATCGGCGCCGCCCTGTTGTACGGCATCGGCAATTTCAAAGACTTGGGAAATATTGTCCCAACCCAACCGCACTTTGACGCTGACCTTCTGTGCTTTCGGAACGGCTTGGCGAATGGCTTGAGTGGCGCGGTAAATTAATTCGGGATCTTTCAATAAACTGGCGCCGCCGTTACTGCCGTTGACGGTTTTTGACGGGCAGCCGCAGTTAAAATCTATTCCGTGAGAACCCAGTTCAATAGCGCGATAGGCATTTTCCGCCAGCCATGGGGGAAATTGCCCGAGCAGCTGCACGCGAACCGGCGTACCGGATGGCGTTTTCCCGCGATTATGCAATTCGGGGCAAAGGCGGTAAAACACTTTTTCGGGCAAAAGCTGATCCACCACTCGGACAAACTCGGAAATACACAAATCGTAATCGTTCACTTCCGTAAGAAGCTGTCGCACTAAAGGGTCCAGCACGCCTTGCATCGGCGCTAGAATAACGCGCATTATGAAAAACTTTTCCGGGAGCGGATTAAATAGAACAGAATCAGAGCTGTCACTGCGCCCAACGTGTCGGCAAAAATATCTTTTTGCGCATCCCAGATATCCCCCTGAGAACCTAAAAATGCCGCGCCTTCCTCACCGCCGGCGATAACGGCATACTGCCATTCGATAAGTTCATAACCGGCAGCCACGGACATAATGAAAAACAGACTGAAGAATCCGGCAATTACAGGGCCGGTTAAATGACGGCGCAATAGAAATTCCGCCATGGGAAAGCTGTAAAAGCCGATAGCGTAGTGAGCGACGCGGTCAAAATGATTGCGTCCCTCGCCCAACCAACCGGCAAGCAGACGGTTTCCCCATTGAAACGGCACGTGCTCGAAGGTGTAGTGTGCGCCGATTAAATGCAGCGTTAACCATAAGGACATACAAAAATAGGCGGTATTGCTGAACTGAAAGCGGGGATAGGTAATGAGCAGCGCGCCGAACACGATAAAAACCGGCGTGACTTCCGCATACCAGACCGCTCGAGAAAAAGGGGAAATCCCCGACCAGACGGAAAGTGCGGTCAAAAAAATTGCCAAAATAACGGGCAACCGGCGAATCGCTCCGTTCATCATTTCCAGCCTTTCGCTTTGCAAATCAAGTCGTAAGCCGCCTGAATCTGCTGCGCTTTCTCTTTCGCCATTTCCATCATTTCCGGCGGTAAACCTTTAGAAACCAGTTTATCCGGATGATTTTCGTTCATTAAACGGCGATAGGCGCGTTTAACCGCTTGTTGATTGTCGTTTTCAGAAACGCCGAGCACTTTGTAAGCATCGTGAATCGTCGGGCCGGAATGGGGACGATAACCGCTTTGAGAGCCCGATTGCTGATAACCGCTTTGCGAATATCCTTGTTGATATTGCTGATATTGTTGGTAAGCCTGTTCGAAAAAACCGCCGCTGGAAAACTGGCGGCGCGCCATTTCCATCGCGATCATTTGTTCAAACTGGAATGCGGATAAGCCCAGTTCTTCGGCAATAGTGCGTAAAATCGCCAATTCGTTATCGTGTAAATGATCGTCCGCAAAAGCCGCCTGCACTTGTACGCTTAAAAACATGCGTAATAAATCGGCGCGCTGACCGCAGCCGATCCGGAATTCGCGAATAATCTGACGCAACGGGAAATCCGTTTCTTTCCCGCGGGTGAAAGCGTCCTGCGCGAGTTTGCGGTTCGCTTCATCCAAATTAAGCTGCTGCATCAGATTGTTTGCCAGTGCAATGTCGTTTTCCGTTATGCGGCCTTTCGCTTTACTGAGATTACCCAGCACGGCAAACGTAGTCTGCATAAACAGGGATTGACGCGTCAGTTTTTTGTCGAAAAAGGACGAATTCACACTGCCGAGTTCGTAAAGTTTTTTGTCCGCCAAATGGCCTAAAATGGCGCCCGCAATTCCGCCGAACAGCCCGCCGTAGCGATAGCCCAGGAAAAAACCGATCACTTTGCCGATAAAATTCATTTAACACTCCAATTCATTCGGAAAATTTTTGTTAGTTTAGCGGATTAGATGAGGTTGAAAAAGGGAAGTTCAATCAAGTGCGGGCAAAAATTGACAAATTTTTTTGTTTTTGGCTTAAACGGTGGAATTTTTACATCATATCCGAACGCTATTCGGCTAAAAAATGTTGAAATTTTTGACCGCACTTTGGTTGAAAATTAATCGTTGTCACCCAGTAAAACGGACTCCAGCGCGATTTCAATCATCTCGTTAAAAGTGAGCTGACGCTCTTCCGAGCTGGTTTGTTCGCCGGTTCGGATGTGATCCGACACGGTACAAATGGTGAGCGCTTTGGCGCCGAATTCCGCCGCGACGCCGTAAATGCCGGCGGCTTCCATTTCCACGCCGAGAACGCCGTATTTTTCCATGACGTCGAACATTTCCACATCGGGCGTATAGAATAAATCAGCGGAAAACAAATTGCCGACATGCACGTTGATTCCCTTATGTTTCGCCGCTAAAACCGCCGCCTGCGCCATGCCGAAATCGGCGATGGCGGCAAAGTCGTTGTCTTTGAAGCGGATGCGATTGACTTTGCTGTCGGTACAGGCGCCCAGTCCGATAACGACGTCCCGGACGTGAACGTCGCGACGTACCGCCCCGCATGAACCGACACGGATGATTTTTTTCACACCGTATTCGGTGATAAGTTCTTTGCTGTAAATGGAACAGGACGGAATGCCCATGCCGTGCCCCATGACGGAAACACGACGTCCTTTATAACTGCCGGTGTAACCCAACATATTGCGTACGTCGGTGACGAGTTCGGCGTTTTCTAAAAAGGTTTCCGCGATATATTTCGCCCGCAGCGGATCGCCGGGCATTAAGACGACGTCGGCGAAGGCGCCGGCCGGTGCGTTAATGTGTGGAGTCATAAAATTTCCTTAATTTATCTAAATTGTTTGCCGTAGCAAGCTCAAATATGTCGGTTAAATAATCGGCGTGCCGTATTCCATCGGTGAAAGTTCCAAATACTTGGCGATAGTTTGACCGATGTCGGCGAAGGTATCCCGTCCGCCTAAGAATTTGGTCGGAACCTGAGTGCCGTACATCAGCACCGGAATGTGTTCGCGGGTGTGGTCGGAGCCCGTCCAGGTCGGGTCGCAACCGTGATCGGCGGTGATAATCAGTAAGTCGTCGGTTTGCATCAGTTTCAGTAATTCGGGCAGACGGCGATCGAAATATTCCAAACCTTTGGCATAACCCGCTACGTCGCGGCGATGGCCGAAATCCGCATCGAAATTCACGAAGTTAGTAAAAACTATCGTATTATCGCCCGCACTTTTCACTTCTTCCAGCGTTTTGTCGAACAACTCTTCCAACCCTGTGGCTTTAACTGCTTTGCTGATGCCGGTGTGGGCATAAATATCGGCGATTTTGCCTACGGAAACCACTGTGCCGTCTTTTTCTTCGATTAATTTTTGCAGCACGGTTTTTGCCGGCGGTTCGACGGAATAGTCGTGACGGTTACCGGTGCGTTTGAATTCGCCCGCTCTGTTGCCGATAAACGGACGCGCGATAACCCGTCCGATATTATAACCTTCCAGTTCGGCACGCACAATTTCGCACAATTCGTATAAATTATTCAGTCCGAAGGTTTCTTCGTGGGCGGCAATTTGGAAAACCGAGTCGGCGGAAGTGTAAAAAATCGGTAAGCCGGTTTTCATATGTTCTTCGCCCAGTTGATCTAAAATCACGGTGCCGGAAGAATGACAATTTCCGAGGTAACCTTTAATGCCGGATTTGGCAACGATGCGATCCAGTAACGGTTTTGGAAAGCTGTTTTGTTTGTCGGGAAACAGGCCCCAATCGAACAGTACGGGCACACCGGCGATTTCCCAATGTCCCGAGGTGGTGTCTTTACCCGATGAAATTTCGCGGGCAAAGGCGTAGCCACCGATTAAGTGCGGTTGATTTTTGAAATGTTTTGGTAATTCGCCGCAGGATTCTTTCGCCGCCAGCCCTAAACCGAGGCTTTCCAGATGCGGCAGATTCAGCGATGCTTGCCGTGCCGCAATGTGTCCCAGCGTATTTGAACCTTTATCGCCGAATTTTTCCGCATCTTCTGCGCCGCCGATACCAAATGAATCCAGCATCATAATCAGTACGCGTTTCATGGTTTTCTCCTTATGTTCAAGCCCGAAGACTTTATATTTCGAACCAAGCAATCGTTTAGCTTGGTTCTAATGTGACAAAACCACAGCCAAACTGTGGTTTTGTATGTGTTCCGTTAAGCGCAACGACTTTTAGTTAGTATAGCAGGAATTATGCTAATGCGACACCGCTTAAACCGATAAATAAACCGGCGATAGTTGCGCTCATTAAGTTGGCGAGCGAACCGGCGATGACCGCTTTAATTCCTAAACGTGCAATGTCTCCGCGACGGTTTGGCGCCATCCCGCCCAGGCCGCCGATGAGCACGGCGATGGAGCTGAAGTTGGCAAAGCCGCATAGCGCGAAGGTGATGATGGCTTTGGTTTTATCACCCAATTGAATCGCGCTTTCCGGGCTGAGATATTTGGCAAATTCCATGTATCCCACAAATTCGTTGATTGCCAGTTTGGTTCCGATCATTTGTCCGGCAATATTGGCTTCTTCCCAAGGCACGCCGATGATCCACGCCAATGGTTTGAACACCCAACCGAAAATTATGCCTAAAGATAATTCCGGCATATTGAACCAACCGCCGATGCCGCCGAGAATTCCGTTAATTAAGGCGATCAAGGCTACGAAAGCGATTAACATGGCGCCTACGTTTAAGGCCAACTGCATCCCGGACGAGGCTCCGCCGGCGGCGGCGTCTAAAATGTTGGACGGTTTTTCCAATTCCACATGGGTCATATCGTCATCAAATTGTTCGGTTTGCGGATAGAGAATTTTGGCGAACAATAATCCTGCCGGCGCCGCCATAAATGACGCGGCGATTAAGTAAGTCAACGGCACGCCCATACCCGCATAACCGGCCAGAACGGAACCGGCGATAGAGGCTAAGCCCCCGCACATAACGGCAAATAATTCCGATTGTGTCATTTTGCTGATGTAAGGCTTAACGATAAGCGGCGCTTCGGTTTGACCGACGAAAATATTGGCCGCCGCAGACATAGATTCGGATTTTGAGGTACCGAGCAATTTCTGCAATGCGCCGCCGATAATTTTGATAACCCATTGCATCACACCGATATAGTAAAGCACCGAAATTAATGCGGAGAAGAAAATGATGACTGGTAATACGCGAACGGCAAAAATAAAACCGTCGTTTCCCAGTACTTCAAAGATCTTGTCGCCGGCGAGACCGCCGAATACGAATTTCACGCCTTCAAAACCGTAATTTATGACGTTCTGTACGCCGTCCGACACCCATTGCAACGCACGGCGGCCAGTCGGGACATAAAGAATTAACGCGCCGAACAGCACTTGAATGGCGAGTGCGCCGAATACCGTGCGGTAATTAATGGCTTTACGGTTGTTGGAAAGCAGGAAAGCGATGGCGAGCAGTACGACTATGCCTAAAAGGCTGATTAGTGCAGACATTATGAGTCTCCCGAAATGATAAAATTGCCAAATTTTAGCGTTTTTTAGGCGATTTAGCTATAAGTTATCACCAGATTTTTGTTTAATTTTGACCGCACTTTCTTTATTATTAGGCGGAATTCATTGTTAACAGGTTTTTATGTCGAAATTCAAAGTCTTGCCGCAAACCCCTTGGACCGCCATGTCGCTTTGGTCGTTGGAATGGCGCTCGTTGGCGATGTTGTGCATTTCGCTCACCATTGTGGGAATTGGCGAAGGCTTGCTGCTTCTGTCGGATTTGGGGTCCGCACCCTGGACCATTCTGTCTCAAGGCATTTCATTACAATGCGGTATCAGCGTCGGCTGGGCGTCTTTTTTCATCAGCGTTATCGTCATGTTGTTCTGGTTTCCGTTGAAACTGCATATGGGGCTCGGCACTATCCTGAATATTGTGGTGATCGCAATTTTTTTGGGCGTTACGGTGAAAACCGCGCCCCCTCCCATTACGCTTTGGAGCCGTTTTGCCTATGTCTTGTTCGGTATTTTCTGTTTCGGCGTCGGTTCTGCCATTTATCTGACCTGTCATCAGGGCGCCGGTCCGCGCGACGGGCTGATGGTCGGGCTTTGCCAGCGATTTCACTGGAAAGTGGGAATCGTTCGCACCTGTATTGAAGTCACGGTTTGTTTTCTTGGTTTCTGCTTGGGTGGAACCGTCGGCGTCGGCACTTTGATTTTTGCCTTATCCATCGGTTGGACGGTGCAATTCACTCTGACGCAAGTGGCGCGTTTTTCCCGTTGAGCCGGCGTATTCCGTCTGTCTAAAAAAACAATTCAATTTTTATGCGTAATCGCCGGTGCGATTACTTACTTATGGCTTCGCCACCGTTAGCAAAGCCAACGTTCAAAAAGCGTTGCTTTTTTTGACTGCACTTTTAACTTGTTTTGTCTTTTTTGCACTACTATAATAGTGCAAAATTTATTTCACGGAACAATTTTATGGCAAACAAACAACCTCCTTTACTGGGCGGCATAATGATTATTGCGGGCGGTACCATTGGCGCCGGAATGCTGGCAAATCCGATTTCAACTGCGGGCGTCTGGTTTACGGGCTCGCTGTTAATTCTGATTTACACCTGGTTTTGCATGATGTCTTCGGGCTTAATGTTGCTGGAAGCCAATTTGCATTATCCCACCGGCGCCAGTTTCGACACTATTGTGAAAGACTTGCTGGGTAACGGTTGGAACGTGCTGAACGGTTTATCGCTGGCATTCGTGTTGTATATTCTGACTTACGCCTACATCACTTCCGGCGGCGGAATTACGGAAGAAATGGCGAATCGATTGCTGAGCACCGAACAAAGCGCGGTGGAAATCGGACGAACCGCCGGCGCGCTGGTTTTCACCTTTGTGTTAGCGGCGTTCGTGTGGTTTTCCACCAAGGCGGTGGATCGTTTTAGTACGGTATTGATCGCGGGCATGGTGATTTCTTTTTTTCTGTCGGTATCGGGGCTGATCGCTTCTTCCCACGGCGAATTACTGTTTGACTCCGCGGTTCGCTCGGATCCGCACTACATGTCTTATGCATTTGTGGCGTTGCCCGTGTGTTTAGTGTCTTTCGGCTTTCATCAGAACGTTCCTAGCCTGGTTAAATATTACGACCGAAACGCGGGAAAAGTGGCAAAATCTGTATTTATCGGCACCTTTCTTGCATTGCTGATTTATGTATTGTGGCAGTTGGCGATTCAGGGCAATTTACCGCGCGCCGAATTCGCACCGGTTATCGAAAAAGGCGGTGATATTGCGGCTTTATTGAACGTGTTGGGACAATACATTCGGACGGATTATATCGGCGTTGCATTAAATTTCTTTGCTTACATGGCGATTGCCAGCTCGTTTTTGGGCGTAACTTTAGGATTATTCGATTATATTGCCGATTTGTGCGGGTTTGACGATAGCCGTTCGGGCCGAACCAAAACCGCGTTGGTGACATTTCTGCCGCCGTTGCTGCTCAGTTTGAAATTTCCTTACGGATTTGTGATTGCCATCGGTTATGCGGGGTTGGCCGCAACGATTTGGGCGGCTATTGTGCCGGCGCTGCTCGCCAAAGCCAGCCGCACGAAATTCCCGCAACGTCAATATACCGTTTTCGGCGGAAACCTGATGGTTTATTTCGTCATTTTCTTCGGTTTGTTGAACATCTTGTCGCAACTGGCGGCGCAATTCGGCTGGTTGCCGGTGTTTAAAGGTTAATGAGCGGGCGAAAATGACAGAACGGCAATCCGTTTACGATACGGAAAATTTTTTTGAGTCATACCAAAAGTTACGGGCGAATCCCGTCAGTTTGAACAACATTGTGGAAAAGCCGACTATGTTGTCCTTACTGCCTGATTTAACGGGAAAAAAATTACTGGATTTAGGCTGCGGCAGCGGCGAACATTTGCGTTTATATCTGGAGCGCGGCGCCGGTTTCGTAGCGGGCGTGGATTTATCCGCCGCCATGCTGCGGCAAGCGGAAAAAAAACTTGCGGATTTTCGACCGCACTTTGCGTTATATCGGGCGCCGATGGAATGTTTGTCGCAATTGGCGGAATCCGGATTTGACCTAATAACCAGTTCTTTTGCCTTCCATTACGTGCAGGATTTTCCGGGATTGCTCAATGCCGTCGCGGCGAAGCTGAAACCGCAGGGAACGTTGATTTTTTCGCAGGAACATCCCATTGTGACCGCTTACAAAGGCGGTGAGCGATGGGAGAAAAATGCACAAAAAGAACAGCTGGCGTACCGTTTGAATTTTTATCGCGATGAAGGCGAACGCAATCGAAGTTGGTTTAAACAGCCGTTTAAAACTTATCATCGCACCACGGCGACCATTATGAATAATTTGATTGAAGCGGGATTTGTTATCGAAAACGTGCAGGAACCCATGCTTGCCGACCGCCCGGAATGGCAGGCGGAATTTAAGGATCTGCAACATCGGCCCGTGCTGCTTTTTGTAAAAGCGAGAAAAAGCGTTTCAGGTTTTAAAAAAATTTGAGAAAACCGCTTGCAAGTAGAAAATTTTTTCCGTATTTTAATGACTATGAACCTAACATAGGATTGATTATGAACTTTAACGACACTTTGCATCATCACCATCATTCTTCCTGAACATTCTTTCGGGCATAATGTGGTGTTCGGAAGAAAACTTCCGAGCAAGTGTTAGTTCCTCAATTTTCAATCTCTCGGAAGTGATTTTCTACTTTCGAGAGATTTTTTTTACCCCAAAATTAAGACAAAAAGGAAAACAATATGACAAACAGCAATAACCGTTTACGTATCGCGTTGCAGAAAAAAGGACGTTTAAGCAAAGACTGTAACGAACTGCTCAGACAATGCGGTGTGAAAATTACCTGGAATGAGCAACGGCTGATTGCCTATTCGGAGAATCTGCCGATTGAAATTCTACGCGTGCGCGATGACGACATTCCGGGATTGGTATTCGACGGTGTGGTGGATCTCGGCATTATCGGCGAAAACGTGTTGGAGGAGGAAGAACTCGGACGCATTGCCGGCGGCGAAAAAGTGGAATACAAAAAACTACGCACCCTGGATTTCGGCGGCTGCCGTTTGTCACTGGCCATTGACCGCGACCAACTCTATCACGGCGTACAGGATTTTAACAACGCTCTGATTGCCACTTCCTACCCGAATTTGCTGAAACGCTATATGAAAGAACAAGGCGTACCGTTTAAAAGTATTCTGCTTAACGGATCGGTCGAAGTTGCGCCCAGCGCGGGCATTGCGCACGCAATCTGTGATTTGGTGTCATCCGGCGCCACACTGGAAGCCAACGGCCTAAAAGAAGTGGAAGTGATTTACCGATCCAAAGCCTGCCTGATTCAACGTGCAGAGCCGCTGGACGGCGATAAACAACAACTTGTGGACAAACTTCTCACCCGCATTCAGGGCGTGCAACAGGCCGCCGAATCCAAATACATTATGCTGCACGCGCCGAAAGAAAAACTCGAAGAAATCACCGCACTTTTACCGGGCGTAGAGAATCCGACCATTCTCCCGCTCGCCCACGACGACAGCAAAGTGGCAATGCATGTGGTTAGCCAGGAAACATTATTTTGGGAAACTATGGAACAGCTGAAAGAAATGGGCGCCAGTTCGGTGTTAGTGTTGCCGATTGAAAAAATGTTGGCGTGAAATCTCTTATTGTTGCTTTGCAAAAAGGAAAAGTGCGGTCGGATCTTTACAAGATTTTTAGGCAATCGCTTGCATTTGAATCTTGGCTTCTCCGACCACTTACTGAAGTAACGACTGCTTATACTTAAGTCGATACGGAGAAAGTTAAAATGAAATCATATTATGCCGATTACCTTGGTGCTAAATTGCACTATCGGGTTGGCGGTAAACAGGATGCGCCAATTCTGGTTCTATTGCACGGCGGCTTCGGATCTATTGATGATTTTGCCGAATTGATCCCTTTTTTACGGCGACATTTTCATCTTGTTTCGGTGGATACGCGCGGACACGGACGTTCGACTTTAGGTGATGTTTCGCTGACTTATGCTCAAGCCGCCGACGATGTCAAACATATTCTGCAACGGATGAATATCACAAAATTCAGCATATTGGGCTTTAGTGACGGCGGTACTATCGCCTATCGTCTCGGGACGACGGAATACGGTGTGGAAAAAATTATTACGGTCGGTGCGCATTGGCATAGTGATAATCTTCAAGAAGTTCGTTCAATGTTTGAGGCATTGGATATCGCTTTTGTCAATGAATATATGGCGGAGCAAGTTAAAGTCTATTTCGCACAGAATCCGCAAGCGAATTTAGAAAAATGGATCAGCAGTCTGAAAGCAATGTGGTTGGATGAAAGTGCAAGCGGTTACCCGAACGAAACTGTTGCACAAATCCGGGCGCCTGTTCTGGCGGTGCGCGGTGAAGCGGATTTTTTGTTGTCACTGAAAGATATGGCGGCGTTACAACAACATTTACCCGACATACATTTAATGAATGTTCCGTTTGCTGCGCACGAAGTGCTCAAAGAACAGCCGAGCCAACTGTGGGTGGCTATCCGGGCGTTCTTTAAATAATAAAGTGCGGTCGATTTTTTAAATGATTTTATAAATTTCTTTGAAAGAACGATCGCCTGTAAGAAGGAGCAAGGAAAATATGCCGTTCACAAAAACTGAAAAACAATCACTGTCAACCTCGAGAGAAATCGCTCCGGCGGCGTTCAGATGTTTACAGGAAATAGTTTTGGGCGAAAGAGCAGTAAAAGCTCCCCTTTTCCTCTTTACAAAAGAAGCGAATGAAGAAAACGTTTCGCTTTCGTAAAGAGACGATTTTATAGAGATAGAATAACGGAGGAAAATATGCAAATTTTAATCTGGAAGGATTTAACCGAACCGCAGCGAAAGGAAGCGCTCACCCGTCCTGCGATCTCTGCGGCGGGCAATATTAAAGAGGCGGTGGATGCCATTCGTGAAAATGTGCTGGCAAACGGCGATAAAGCGTTGTTTGAGCTTTCGGAAAAATTCGATAGAGTAAAATTGAATAGTTTGGTGATTGCTAAACAACAAATTGAGGAGGCAGCTCAACGTTTACCGGCGGAACTCAAACAAGCCATTCAGAATGCAAAGAAAAATATCGAAGCTTTTCATCTTGCTCAGGTTCCCGTCGAGGTGGATGTGGAAACCCAAGCCGGCGTGCGTTGCCAGGTGTTGACTCGTCCGATTAATCGCGTGGGATTATATATTCCCGGCGGCTCCGCGCCTTTGTTTTCGACCGTATTAATGCTTGCGATTCCCGCTAAAATCGCAGGCTGTAAAAAAATCGTGCTTTGTTCGCCACCGCCGATTGCGGATGCGATCCTTTATGCGGCGGAACTCTGCGGAGTGGAAACCGTTTATGCGGTGGGCGGCGCGCAGGCTATCGTTGCGATGGCGTTCGGCACGGAAACCGTGGCAAAAGTGGATAAAATTTTCGGGCCGGGCAACGCTTTTGTGACGGAAGCGAAACGTCAGGTAAGTCAGGCGGTGAACGGTGCGGCGATTGATATGCAGGCGGGGCCGTCGGAAGTGTTGGTGATTGCCGATGAAAATGCCGATCCGGATTTTGTGGCGAGCGATTTGCTCTCTCAGGCGGAGCACGGCGCCGACAGCCAAGTGATTTTGGTAACGCCAAGCGAACGATTGGCGCTGGAAACCGAATTTGCCCTCGAACGCCAGCTGGCTGCCTTGCCGCGCTCTGAAATCGCGCAAAAAGCGCTATCTCACAGCCGTATTTTTATCGCCGAAAGCTTGCGCCAATGCGTCGAAATCAGTAATGAATATGCGCCGGAACATTTGGTGGTGCAAGTGCAAAACGCCCGTGATTTATTGCCGGATATCGACAACGCCGGTTCCATTTTCTTAGGCGCTTATTCGCCGGAAAGCATGGGCGATTACGCCAGCGGCACAAATCACGTGTTGCCGACTTATGGCTATACCCGAACTTCGTCCAGCCTCGGTTTGGCGGATTTCAGCAAACGAATGACCGTACAGGAACTCAGTCCGCAAGGCTTTAAAGATTTGGCTAAAACCGTGGAAGTGATGGCGGCGGCGGAACGGCTGGATGCGCATAAACAGGCGGTGAGCGTTCGCCTTGAAAAATTGAAATAGCGCGGCGTTCCTACGAAGATTTCGAATAAAGTGCGGTCACAAAAAGCAACGCTTTTTGAACGTTGGCTTTGCCAACGGTGACGAAGCCATCAGTAATCGCACCGGCGATTACGCATAAAATTTGCAAAGTTTTTACCAAATCCGATCGCTTGTAAAGAAAAGAAACGTAAGGGCGGGCCTGAGCGTTCGCCCGAAAATGCAGATATTGTGCGGGCGGCGATAAAATCCGCTGCCGCAAAGACAAAACAGGAAAAAAACATGACCATTTCACAACTTTCCCGAAAAAATGTTCAAGCTTTAACGCCGTATCAATCCGCTCGTCGGTTGGGCGGTAACGGCGATGTGTGGCTGAACGCCAACGAATACCCGATTTCGCCGGATTTTAACCTTTCCGAGCGCATTTTTAACCGTTATCCCGAACCGCAACCCGAAGCCGTGGTGAAAGGATACGCGGCTTACGCCGGCGTGCAACCTGAAAACGTGATTGTGACCCGCGGCGGCGACGAAAGCATTGAATTGCTGATTAAAGCGTTCTGCGAATCCGATGACAGCGTCCTTTATTGCCCGCCCACTTACGGCATGTACGCGGTGAGCGCGGAAACCTTAGGCATCGCCGCTAAAATCGTGCCGTTAACCGCGGATTTCCAATTGGATTTGCCCGAAATCGAGAAAAATTTAACGGGCGTGAAAGTGGTATTTGTTTGCAGCCCGAATAATCCGACCGGGAATGTGGTAAATCCGGCGGATTTACAACGTTTATTAGAGATGACGGCAAACAAAGCCATTGTGGTGGTGGACGAAGCTTACATTGAATTTTGTCCGGCAAGCTCGATAGTAAAACAACTGAAAAATTACCCGCACTTAGCGGTTATTCGCACGCTTTCCAAGGCGTTTGCGCTGGCGGGTTTGCGTTGCGGTTTCACCCTTGCTAATCCCGAATTAATCGCCGTGCTGCAAAAAGTCATCGCCCCTTATCCGCTGCCGACGCCGGTTTCCGACATTGCCGCTCAAGCCTTACAGCCGCAGGGCTTAGCGCAAATGCGGCAACGGGTCCATTCCGTTTTAACCGACCGCGCTTGGTTGATTGCGCAATTAAACGCTATCGAAATTGTAGAAAAAGTGTTCGAAAGCGAATCCAATTACGTATTGGTGAAGTTCCGGGACGGCGAAAAAGTCTTCAAAGCCTTGTGGGAAAAAGGCATTATTCTGCGCGACCAGCACAAAGCGTTGGGATTGCAGAATTGCATTCGGATTTCGATTGGGACACGAGAGGAATTGGAGAAAACCATAGAAGCGATTAACGCCGTATAAATCGTAGGGTGGGCTTGCCAGCCCACCATTTACATCCAAAGTGCGGTTAAAATTTTGATTATTTTTTTGTGCGTTGGCAAACGCACCCTACAGGACAGACTATGACACAACAATCTATTTTATTTATCGACCGTGACGGCACGCTGATTGACGAGCCGAAAACCGATTTCCAAATTGACTCGCTCGAAAAATTGAAATTCGAGAAAAACGTAATCCCAGCGTTGCTCAAACTCAAAAATCGCTACCGCTTTGTGATGGTGTCGAATCAGGACGGACTGGGCACAAGCTCGTTCCCAAAAGAAAATTTTGACAAACCGCACAATGCGATGTTAGCCGTGTTCCGTTCGCAAGGTATTGAATTTGATGATATTTTAATTTGTCCGCACAAGCCTGAAGATAACTGCCAATGCCGCAAACCGAAAACCAAATTGCTGAAAAAATATATCGACAAAAAATTGTTCGATCCTCAAACCAGCTTTGTGATTGGCGATCGCCCGACGGACGTGCAGCTTGCGCAGAATTTAGGCATTCGCGCATTACAATACAATCCGGAATCACTCGGTTGGGATTTAATTGCAGAAAAGTTATTGAATGAAGCGGTGGCGAATCCGGCGGCGGATCGTGCGCCCCGCCACGCGGTTGTGGAACGCAAAACCAAAGAAACGGCGATTAAAGTGGAACTGTGGCTGGATGAAGCCGGCGTGAACGAAATCGACACGGGCGTGGGTTTTTTCAACCATATGCTGGATCAAATCGCCACGCACGGCGGTTTCCGCATGAACGTGCAATGTAAAGGCGATTTGTGGATCGACGAACATCATACGGTGGAAGATACCGCCCTGGCCTTAGGTACGGCGTTAAAACAGGCCGTCGGCGATAAACGCGGTATTCAACGTTTCGGCTTTGTTTTACCGATGGACGAATGCCGCGCCGAATGTGCGTTGGACTTATCGGGCAGGCCGTGGATCAAATTCAACGCCAAATTCAAACGTGACAAAGTGGGCGATTTCAGTACCGAACTGACCGAACATTTCTTCCAGTCATTGGCGTTCAGCATGCTTGCTACGTTGCACCTAAAAGCCACCGGCTATAACGACCACCACAAAATCGAGAGCCTGTTCAAAGTATTCGGCAGAACTTTAAGACAAGCGATTAAAGTGGAAGGCAACGACATGCCGAGCAGTAAGGGCGTGTTGTAATTGAATCATAGGGGCATACGCCCTTATAAAGTGCGGTCAGAAAAAGCAACGTTTTTTGAACGTTGGCTTTGCCAACGGTGGCGAAGCCATAAGTAATCGCACCGGCGATTACGCATAAAATTTGTAAAGTTTTTGGGAAAATATGACTCATTTTATTTATAAAATTTATAAATTAGAAACCAATCCGTCTATAAATGAATTGGATGACTTGCTAATTGGCGGAAAAATAAAATTTTTGCGAGAGATTTTATTAAATAATTGCCAATTTAAACGGGACTTAAATAATGACTGGATACTTAAGTTCTTTGTAGGAAAAAACTATGACAGTCATTTTTAATCAGTAAGAATTTATTTCGTAGAGAATTATGTTTATCAACATCGAGTTTGATAATTGGAAAAGATGAGTTTAACAATAACGATGCGGAACTTCTTTCAAGTTCAGTGCGAGATAATAAATCTCTAAAGATTACGGATTTTACGGAATATCCTTCCCACTACAGCCACATTGACGGAAAGGGAATATCCTTTTTCAGTAAATTGGACGGACAACGGGAACAATTCGAGCGACATATTATTTTACAATCTTTAGCATATGCTTATTTAGGCGCTATTGAATTTATAGCTAATAAATTAGCGGAAAAAATAAATTGCCGTGATTGTAATATTAATGAATTAAACGAGTTATACATTGAAGCGGCTAAATTTAATTCTATGTTTTTCTTTCACCAACCCGTTTTAAGTAAAAATACAAGTTTAACTGAGACATGGAAATGTATCGATAAAGCACTTGATGTTAATGTTTCATCCAATGAATTATTAGGGCAATTATCTAATGTACATTACATTTTAAACTTGGAAGCTGAGAAGGAAAAAGCCGAATTAGATAATCGGTATCAAGCCAAGCAGGATAAATTGAATACCAGATTTACTATTATTGGGATTATTATTGGTCTTCTAAGTTTAATAGAATTATTCAAATAACTAAAGGTTTCTTTATCAACACGGATTGTACGCGCCAGTTTTTATAGCAATGCACAAAAGTGCGGTCAAAAAAAGCAACGCTTTTTGAACGTTGGCTTTGCCAACGGTGGCGAAGCCATAAATAATCGCATCGGCGATTACGCATAAAATTTGTAAAGTTTTTTCTATTTGCTACAAAATAACTTGAATAAGTCACTGCAAAGGCGTTTAATGTAGCCTGTATGCAACATGTGAAATGTGTTGCTAATCAAATCGGGAGGCATTATGCAAAACAGCGCATTATTGATGGATTTTTATGCTCTGACTATGGCGAATAGTTATTTTGAACAGGGCAGACAAGATGAAATCGCCTATTTTGACTATTTTTTCCGGAAGGTCCCGGACGAGGGCGGTTATGCGGTGTTTGCCGGGTTGGAACAGGTACTGGATTATCTCGAAAATCTGCATTTTTCCGAGCGGGAAATTGAATTTTTGCAACAAAAACATATTTTTTCCGCCGGTTTTCTGGATTATTTGCGCCATTTTCATTTTCGCGGCGATGTGTGGGCGGTACAAGAAGGGAGCGTTGTATTTCCGAACGAACCATTGCTGATTGTGCGGGCGCCGATTATTGATTGCACCTTAATTGAAGCGTTTTTGTTACTGACGCTGAATCATCAAACGCTGATTGCCACCAAAGCGGCACGTATAGTGAGTGTAGCGCAGGGGCGCGGTGTGTTGGAATTTGGTGCGCGTCGGGCGCATGGCGCGGATGCGGCGCATTTTGGTGCGCGGGCGGCGTATATCGCAGGGGTGGACGGCACTTCTAATGTGTATAGCGATTTTACGTGTGGAATTCCCGCGTTGGGTACCATGGCTCATGCTTATGTACAAAGTTTCGATAGTGAATACGAAGCCTTTCTGCAATACGCCGAAACCTATCCCGACAACACGGTGTTGCTGGTGGACACTTACGATACGCTGCATCAGGGTATTCCTAACGCAATCCGCGTGCATCAAGAATATCTGGTGCCGCGAGGCTACAAATTAAAAGGTATCCGTATTGATAGCGGAGACTTAGCGTATTTGAGTATTCGGGCCCGGGAAATGTTGGATGAGGCGGGGCTCACGGAAACCAAAATTATCGTTTCCAATTCCTTGGATGAATATCTGATTAAAGATTTGCTGTTACAAGGGGCGAAGATTGACAGTTTCGGCGTAGGAGAACGCTTGATTACCGCCAAAAGCGAACCGGTTTTCGGCGGTGTGTACAAAATCGTGGCGTTAGAAAAAGACGGACGGCTTATTGCGAAAATTAAACTCAGCGAAACTCTGCAAAAAACCACCACACCGGGATTTAAAAATTTATGGCGGTTATATGATCAAAACCGCAAAGCCATTGCCGACGTGATTACTTTACATGATGAAATTATTGATAACGGCAAACCTTACATGCTGTTTGACCCGGAATATACCTGGAAAACCAAATGGGTGACGGATTTTGTGGCGGAACAGAAGTTGCAGCAATGGTTCGAACAAGGCGAAAGACAGCGGCTTGCGCCAACCTTGGTGGAAAGCCGCGCTTATTGCCGGCGGGAACTGGAATCTTTATGGAATGAAGTCCGTCGTCTGGAAAAACCGCACGGTTATTATGTGGATTTGTCACAGGATTTATGGACCTTAAAACAACATCTGATTGAACGGCATTCGGGGAAAACATCATGAAAACGGCGGCATACGCGGATTACTTAATTCAATGGCTGGAAACTCAACGCACCGAACTTTACGGCATGGACGGCTATACCCTGGGCGTCAGCGGCGGTATTGACAGCGCCGTTTGTGCGCATTTGTTGGCGCGTACCGGCGCTCCCGTGCAGGCTTTAATTTTGCCCGCAGAAGTGACCGACCCGACAGATGTGGCGGACGCCCAAGCCACTCTGGAAAGCGCCGGAATCAGCGGCCAAATCATCTCTATCGTGCCTTGGTACGATTTAATCATGCAGCAACTTTCCCCCGCGTTACATGCGGAACCCGAACGTATTAATGTGTTAAGAGGTAATCTGATGGCGCGTTTACGAATGATCGCGCTGTTTACCACCGCGCAAAGTCATCGTTCCATCGTGTTGGGCACGGATAACGCCGCCGAAATATTGACGGGGTACTTCACCAAATTCGGCGACGGCGCGGCGGACGTATTGCCTTTAGCGGGATTACGCAAGGAACAGGTGTTTGAACTCGGACGTTATCTCGGCGTACCGCAAACCGTGCTGGCGAAAAAACCGAGCGCCGGTTTGTGGGCGGGGCAAACGGACGAAGGCGAAATGGGCGTCACTTATGCGGAAATCGATGCCTATTTGCGCGGCGAAACCGTCAGTCCGCAGGCATTAGAACGGATTCGGTTCTGGCATAACCGTTCTCATCACAAACGCATGTTGCCGCCGAAGCCGAAATCCCCCGATGAAATCGAATAAAGGTACAACCACCCGCCGGGTGAAATACGTTATAATTCGTTGTCATAAAAAGGAGCCGATATGTCACAATTACCTAAAATTTTGCTGTTAAACGGTCCCAATCTGAACATGTTGGGGGCGCGCGAACCAAAACATTACGGTTCGCTTTCGTTAGCGGCGATTGAAGCCAATGCCCGGACGTTGGCGGAAAAGTGCGGTCTGAATTTGGAATGTTTTCAGAGCAACAGCGAAGAAAAACTTATTGATAAAATTCACGACAGCTTTCAAAAAGTCGATTTCATTATTATCAATCCCGCCGCTTTTACGCACACCAGCGTTGCGTTGCGCGACGCATTGCTGGCGGTGTCGATTCCTTTCGTCGAAGTGCATTTGTCGAATATTCATAAACGTGAGCCGTTCCGTCACCATTCTTATTTCAGCGATGCGGCGGAAGGCGTGATTTGCGGATTGGGGGCAAAAGGTTATGAATGCGCCTTGATATTTACCGCCGAATTTTTAGCGAAAAATGCGTGAATTTCGTTAAATATCGACAAATTTGTAGAAAATAGTCGCAATACGAATTATTTTAAGGTAATCTTGCGGGCGTAAAAAACAGAATTAATTTTGACCGCACTTTCGGTTTGAAAAGCGCGCCGAAAGTGCGGGATCTTTTTATCTCTCAATCAGGAAAACAAATTATGGCAATGGATATTCGTAAAATTAAAAAATTAATCGAATTAGTTGAAGAATCAGGCATTATGGAATTGGAAATTTCCGAAGGCGAAGAATCGGTTCGCATCAGCCGTGGTTCCGCCGCACCAAGTTCCGTTCAGTATACCGTTCCGGCCGCCGCACCGGCTCCCGTAGCGGCACCTGTTGCCGCCGCTGCCGCACCGGCCGTTGTTGCGCCTGCCGCCGCACCGGAATTATCCGGACACGTGATTCGTTCTCCGATGGTGGGAACCTTCTACCGCAGTCCGAGCCCGGAAGCGAAAGCCTTCGTTGAAGTCGGACAATCCGTGAAAGTCGGCGATGCGCTTTGCATTGTCGAAGCGATGAAAATGATGAACCGCATTGAAGCCGATAAAGCGGGCGTGGTGAAAGCGATTTTAGTTAACGATGGCGATGCGGTGGAATTCGACGAGCCGTTAATCGTTATTGAATAATTTGTAGGGTGGGCAAACTTGCCCACTATTTTTATCTGATAAATTTTCGAATTGGAATAATCTTATGTTAGAAAAAGTGGTTATTGCCAACCGTGGTGAAATTGCATTGCGTATTCTGCGCGCATGTAAAGAAATGGGGATTAAAACCGTTGCCGTGCATTCTACGGCGGACCGTGATTTGAAACACGTGTTGCTGGCGGATGAAACCGTTTGTATCGGTCCTGCGCCATCGGTAAAAAGTTATTTAAATGTGCCGGCGATTATTGCGGCGGCGGAAGTGACCGGCGCGGACGCCATTCACCCGGGTTACGGTTTTTTATCCGAAAATGCGGATTTTGCCGAACAGGTTGAACGTTCCGGCTTTACCTTTATCGGACCGACGGCGGACGTAATTCGTTTAATGGGCGACAAAGTGTCCGCCATTAATGCGATGAAGAAGGCCGGTGTGCCTTGCGTACCGGGTTCCGACGGCCCTTTAGGGACGGATATGGCGAAAAATAAAGAAATCGCCAAACGTATCGGCTTTCCGGTGATCATCAAAGCTTCCGGCGGCGGCGGCGGACGCGGTATGCGCGTGGTACGGGATGCGGACAGTCTGGAAGAAAGCATTGCGATGACCAAAGCGGAAGCGAAAGCGGCGTTCAACAACGACATGGTTTACATGGAAAAATACCTGGAAAATCCGCGTCATGTGGAAATTCAGGTGATTGCCGATACGCACGGTAATGCGGTGTATTTGGCGGAGCGCGATTGTTCAATGCAGCGTCGTCATCAAAAAGTGGTGGAGGAAGCGCCGGCACCGGGTATTACGGAAGAAGTCCGTCGCGACATCGGTTCCCGTTGCGCGAAGGCTTGTGTGGAAATCGGTTATCGCGGCGCCGGTACCTTCGAATTTCTGTATGAAAACGGCGAATTTTATTTTATTGAAATGAACACCCGTATTCAGGTTGAACATCCGGTGACGGAAATGATCACCGGTGTGGATTTGGTGAAAGAGCAGTTACGCGTGGCATCCGGCTTACCTTTGTCTTTCAAACAGGAAGACATTAAAGTGAAAGGTCACGCCATTGAATGCCGTATTAATGCGGAAGATCCGAAAACCTTCCTACCGTCGCCGGGTAAAGTGGTGCACTTACATGCGCCGGGCGGTTTGGGCGTGCGTTGGGATTCCCACATTTACGGCGGTTACACCGTGCCGCCGCATTATGATTCGATGATTGCGAAACTGATTACTTACGGCGATACCCGTGAAAGCGCTATCCGTCGTATGCAGAATGCGTTGTCGGAAACCATTATTGAAGGGCTTAAAACCAATATTCCGCTGCACAATCTGATTATGGAAGATAAAAATTTCCAGAAAGGCGGCACCAATATTCATTATCTTGAGAAGAAACTGGGTCTTGCCGATTAATGACAAAATGGAGCTTATGCTCCATTTTTTGTGTGAAGGTAAAAAATGAAAATGAGTTTGCAACAACGTTACAGACAAGCCGCCAGGGAAGCCCGCTGGGCATTGCTGTTGACCGTGCTGTATTTAATCGGTTGGTGTTTGTGCGCCTATCTGCCGGAAGGCGGAAGCGGTCCGCTTGGTTTTCCGTTATGGTTTGAGTTGTCCTGTATTTATTTGCCCGTCTTATTTTTGGTGGTAGCCTATTGGTTGGTGAAGATTGTGTATCAGGATATCGATCTTGAAATCGAACCGAAAAACTCGGCAAAAATCGCCCGCACTTTAGCGCATTCGGCGACGGAATCTGCGGAGAAAACTGAAAAATGAATTTGGGTATTATTCTTCCTTTGATCATTTATCTCGTTTTTGTATTCGGTGCGGCGTTGTATGCCTACATTAAACGGTCAAAAGGCGATTTTTTAACGGAATATTATGTAGGCAACCGTTCAATGACCGGCTTGGTGCTCGCCATGACCACGGCTTCCACCTACGCCAGTGCCAGTTCCTTTGTGGGCGGACCGGGCGCCGCGTACAAATACGGTTTAGGCTGGGTGTTGCTTTCCATGATTCAGGTGCCGGCGGTGTGGCTGGCTTTGGGCGCGCTGGGGAAAAAATTCGCGCTGCTTTCCCGGGAAACCAACGCGTTGACGATCAGCGATTTATTGTTTTATCGCTACAAAAGCCGCTGGCTGGTGTGGATTGCCAGTATTGCACTGTTAATCGCTTTTTTCGCCGCGATGATGGCGCAATTTATCGGCGGTGCGCGCTTGTTGGAAACCACTATCGGCATTTCTTACACGCAGGCTTTATTGATTTTCGCCGTCACCGTGGGGATTTACACTTTTATCGGCGGTTTTCGTGCGGTCGTATTGACGGATACCATTCAGGGTACCGTGATGATTTTAGGCACGCTGGTGTTGTTAAGTGCCGTGATTTATGCGGCGGGCGGTGTAGAAAGTGCGATCGCAAAACTGACGGAAATTGATCCGCACTTAGTCAGTCCTTACGGACCGAACGATATGCTGGGATTTCAGTTTATGGCGTCGTTTTGGGTGTTGGTGTGCTTCGGCGTAGTGGGCCTGCCGCACACCGTCGTGCGTTGCATGGCGTTTAAAGACAGCAAAGCCTTGCACGGCGGCATGCTGATCGGTACGGTGATATTAACCGTGATTATGCTCGGCATGCATCTTGCGGGCGCATTGGGGCGCGCCGTGGTACCGGATTTAACCGTTCCCGATCAAGTGATTCCGTCGTTAATGCTGCAAGTGCTTTCGCCGCTGGTGGCGGGAATTTTCCTTGCCGCTCCCATGTCGGCGATAATGTCCACCATTGATGCGCAATTGATTCAATCTTCGGCGATTTTCGTGAAAGATCTGTATTTATCGGCGAAACCCGAAGCGGCCACCAATCAGAAACGGATTAGCCGGTTTTCCTCGCTGATTACGTTGACCATCACCGTTTTATTGATTTGGGCGGCATTAAATCCGCCGGATATGATTATCTGGCTGAATTTATTCGCTTTCGGCGGGCTGGAAGCCGCATTTTTGTGGGTGATTGTGCTCGGCATTTACTGGGACAAAGCCAACGCCGCCGGTGCGCTCAGTTCCATGATTGTCGGGTTGGGCGTTTACATTTTTCTGACCCAAATGAAAGGCGTGGATTTAACCGCCTTAAACCCGTCGTTCCGGTATTTAGTGGAAAGCGTCAAATTATTCGGCAAATTCCATGAAATTGTGCCGTCTTTGGTGTGGGGCTTAATCGCATTCTTAATCGGAAATCGGTTAGGGCGTAAAACCCGGTAAGAAAAGTGCGGTCAAATTTGGCCGCATTTTTTCGGCGGAATATCCTGTTGCGGTTTCCGGGCGGTTTCACAGGCAATATACCAAAAACTGTGCTAAAATCCCCCGCACTTTGAAGGAAAAAACAAAAGGATAAACAACATGGCCTGGATTCAAATCCGCCTTAACAGCACGAACGAACAAGCCGAAGCAATCAGTGATCTTTTAGAGGCGCTCGGTTCGGTTTCCGTCACCTTTATGGACAGCCAGGATACGCCGATTTTCGAGCCGTTGCCCGGTGAAACGCGTTTGTGGGGCAATACGGACGTGATTGCGTTGTTCGATGCGGAAACGGAAATGCAGCCGATTTTGACCGCACTTCGGCAAAGCGGCTTGTTGGAGGACGGTTTTGCTTACAAAATCGAGCAAATCGAAGATAAGGATTGGGAACGGGAATGGATGGATAATTTCCACCCGATGCGGTTCGGTAAGCGGTTGTGGATTTGCCCGAGCTGGCGCGAAATTCCGGATCCCGACGCGGTGAATGTGATGTTGGATCCCGGTTTGGCTTTCGGCACCGGCACCCATCCGACCACCGCGTTGTGTCTGGAATGGCTGGACGGGCTGGATTTAACCGGTAAAATGGTGATCGATTTTGGCTGTGGTTCCGGTATTCTGGCAATTGCCGCACTGAAATTGGGCGCCAAACATGCCGTCGGTATCGATATCGACCCGCAAGCGATTGTTGCCAGCCGCAATAATGCGGAAGCCAACGGCGTGGCGGATCGCCTGCAGTTATTTTTATCCGACGATAAACCGGCGGATTTGAAGGCGGATGTGGTGGTGGCCAATATTCTTGCCGGCCCGTTGAAAGAGCTGTATCCCGTTATCAGTCGGTTGGTAAAACCAAACGGCGATCTCGGTTTGTCCGGCATTCTGGAAACGCAGGCGTCGTCGGTTTGCGAAGCTTATGCGCAAACATTCGAGCTGCAACCGGTTGCGGTACGCGAAGAATGGTGCCGAATTACCGGTAAACTGACGTGATACCGATTGAAACGAAAATGTCAACGATAAAAATGTCATATTTTGTCAATTTTGTTTAATTTTTACTCTTTTCAAAGGGGCGAAAAATGCGTATGATACACGCCCTTATCGGTTGTGATAGCCGGACATTGCAAAATGTTCGGTTTCTTTTTTCTGTATCATTGTAAGGGAAAGTGGAGGTCATAAAGCATGCGAATAGGCGATTATCAGCTTAAAAATCGTGTTTTATTGGCGCCGATGGCAGGCATTACCGATCAACCTTTTCGTAAACTGTGCGCAGAATACGGCGCCGGTTTAACCTTTTCGGAAATGATGTCGACCAACCCGCAACTGTGGCATACGGAAAAATCAAAACTGCGTTTGGCGCACCATGAAGAAGCGGGGATTAAGGCCGTGCAGATTGCAGGCTCTGATCCGCAGGAAATGGCGCAGGCGGCGCGCGTCAATGTGGAATACGGCGCTCAGATTATTGATATCAATATGGGGTGCCCGGCGAAGAAGGTGAACAGAAAACTGGCGGGGTCCGCCCTGTTACGGTTTCCCGACCTGATTCGTGATATTCTAAGCGCGGTGGTGAATGCCGTGGAAGTGCCCGTTACATTAAAGATTCGTACGGGTTGGGATCGGGCTCATCGCAATTGCTTAGAGATTGCCAAAATCGCCGAACAGTGCGGAATTCAGGCGTTAACCGTTCACGGTCGGACGCGCGAATGTCTGTTTGAAGGCGAAGCCGAATATGACAACATTAAGGCGGTAAAAGAGCGGGTATCCATTCCCGTGATTGCCAACGGCGATATTATATCCGCGGAAAAAGCGGGATGGGTTTTGGCGTACACAGGAGCGGATGCCGTTATGATCGGCCGCGGCGCATTGGGTCGGCCCTGGATTTTTCGGTCTGTGGCGGGCTTAATCGAAAACGGTTCGACCGTTGCGGAACCGGGCATAGACGAAAAGTGCGGTCAAATTTTACGCCATATTTCCGAATTACATCGGTTTTATGGCGAACAAAAAGGCTATCGCATCGCTCGCAAACATGTGGCCTGGTATTTACAGGGAATTCAATCTCATTCCGATTTTAGACAAACTTTTAATGCGATTACTGACGCCAAAGAACAGTTAATCGCACTCAAGAAATTTTTTAATTTAGTTCGCGAAGGAAACCAGAATGTTAGAACAACAGCGTAATCCGGCTGAATCATTAATTGTTTCAGTGCTAAATTCTCAATCACAAGTCACTAACAAACCGTTGCGTGAATCGGTTAAGCAGGCGTTAAAAAATTATTTCGCCCAATTAGACGGTGAAGATGCGACGGATCTTTACGAATTAGTGTTATCGGAAGTCGAACACCCGATGTTGGATATGGTTATGCAATATACCCGCGGCAATCAAACGCGCGCCGCGTTAATGTTAGGCGTGAATCGCGGTACATTGCGTAAAAAGCTGAAAAAATACGGAATGAGCTGATCGGCGGAATTACGGATGAAACGATAAAAGTGCGGTGAAATTTCACCGCACTTTTGTTTTGGGCGAAAGGTAAAATTCGTTAGAGAATTTGGCTAACGAATTCGGAATCCAAACCGACTAACGGTAAAGTCGAACCTTGCCATGGGCGCACCACTTGATATTCCATTAAATCCAGCGTATCCAGGCCCGGTGTGACATCCGGCGTATATTGGCGCGCAATGCGGGCAAGCTGAGTTAAGCCGAAACTGCTTTCAAGCGAAGAGCTGATCACCGCTTTCATGCCTGAATTTTGCGCTTTTTCAATGAGTGATACGCATTTTTCCAAGGAACCTACCAACGTCGGCTTAATCACAATGGCGCTGACGTGCGGTTCGGCTACCACGTCAAAATCGGGCTCGCGCACCGATTCGTCCCAAGCAATGTTGATGCCCGTTTCTGCGGCAAACCGGCGGCTTTCTTCGCGGGTTTTGCAGGGTTCTTCCAAAAACTGAATGCGCGGGCGATGTTCCGGTTTAACGTATTTGGCGAACATGGCCGCTTTGGCCGGCGTCCAGCTGCGGTTGGCGTCCAAACGCAAATGAAGATCGGGAATGGCTTCCAATAGCATGTCGGCGATCATGCCGTCGCGGTTGGCTTCGTACATGCCCACTTTGATTTTGGCCACTTTCTCGCCTTGCATTTGATCCAAGGGTTCGTAAAGCTCGTCGGGATCGCCGTAACACAAGGGAGCGGTTTGGTAATTGCCTTCCGCCTGCAATGCGCCTTTCATTTCCGCCAACGCACAGCTTAAACCGAATGCCACCGATGGATATAAGCCGTCAAAGGCGAGTTTTTCATTGCGGCTGCGAGCGGCGTCCCAATCTTTCAGCCATTGCGTCGCCTGTTGTTGCGCCTGTTCCAGCGTTTCCCGGCTATATTCGGGCAGCGGCGCGATTTCGCCCCAGCCTTCGTTTTCTTTGCATTTAATTTGTACCAACAACCCTTCCCGCCGTTTTAAAAAGCGGTTGCGCAGAATCAGTTGGCTGTCGACGGGAATGGCGTAGCGATAAAGATGATATTCTCGAATGGTCATAATTTCTGCTCACAATGGACTTGAAATGAGAAAAGTGCGGTCAAAATTTTCGAGGTTTTTTGACCGCACTTTGGAAGAACGATTAAGGATTACGACGGAATTTGCTGAAATCCGGTTCGCGTTTTTGGTTGAAGGCGTTGCGTCCTTCCTGACCTTCTTCCGTCATGTAGAACAACATGGTGGCGTTGCCCGCTAATTCCTGCAACCCGGCCTGACCGTCGCAGTCCGCGTTTAACGCAGCTTTCAGACAGCGTAAGGCAATCGGACTGTTTTGCAGCATTTCGCGGCACCAGCGCACGGTTTCTTTTTCTAAATCCGCATAAGGCACCACGGTGTTGACCAAGCCCATATTCAAGGCTTCCTTAGCGTCGTACATGCGGCATAAGAACCAGATTTCGCGGGCTTTTTTTTGCCCGACGATACGCGCCATATAACTGGCGCCCCAACCGCCGTCGAAAGACCCCACTTTCGGGCCGGTTTGCCCGAATTTGGCGTTATCCGCCGCGATGGTTAAATCGCACATCATGTGTAAAACATGGCCGCCGCCCACCGCATAACCGGCCACCATGGCGACAACCGGTTTCGGACAGGTGCGGATATCGCGTTGAAAATCCAGCACGTTTAAGTGGTGAACGCCGCTGTCGTCTTTGTAACCGCCGTAGTCGCCGCGGATTTTTTGGTCACCGCCGGCGCAGAACGCGTATTCGCCTTCACCGGTTAACACAATAACGCCGATTTTTTCGTCGAAACGGGCGTCGGAGAAGGCGTGAATCATTTCTTTTACGGTTTGCGGGCGGAACGCGTTGCGCACTTGCGGGCGGTTAATGGTGATTTTGGCAATGCCGTCTTTGGATTTGTGATAGCGAATGTCGCTGTAACCGTCGCTATGGTCGACCCATTCCACCGGCGCGTATAGAAATTCTTCACTTGGATATAACATGATAAGTCCTTTGAGTTAATGAAAAGTGCGGTCATTATAGCGGAAGTTTTGGCGGGGCTAAAGCGCGACACTAAAGAAAACGGCATATTTCCCGTTTCGGAATATGCCGCTTGCGGTGTGAATGCGAATAGAATTAGGCGAAATCCTGCAATTCGGGATTAATCGGCGTTTCGACGATGTTGTTCACATAGTTACACAACGTGGCAAGGCTGACACCTAAAATAACGTCGATGGCGTTTTGTTGGTTATAACCGGCGGCGAAAAATTCCGCTAATTGCGCAGGCGATAATTTGGCTTTTTGCAGGATAACGGTCATGGTGAAACGCGCTAAAGTATCCAATTTATTGTTCGCGTCGATACGTGCGGTGGCGCGGATGGCGTTCACCGTTTCCTGCGGCATTTTCAGTAGTTTTAACGCGATTTTACTGTGTCCTGCCACGCAAAATCCGCAACCGTTCACCACCGCGGCCGTAATTTGTACCACTTCGCGTTCTTCCGCCGTTAAACTGTTGCGACCGTTGATTGCGCCGACGGTCCGATAAGTTTCCAGTGCGACGGGGGAGTTTGCCAATACCCCGATTAAGTTGGGAATGAAACCGTTGGCGTTTTTTACGGCTTCGAGTGCGTTTTTAGACGCTTCCGGCGCGGTTTCGATAGTATGAATCTGAAATTGAGACATGATACTTTCCTTTTAAAAACGATGAATTTCCGTTAAATCATAATGAAATTTGATTATTTTGACGACCGGATTTTTACGCGTTTTTAGATAAATTCCGAATATCATATAACCGCATTGCAAATTCGTCGGGGTTCTCTGAATGCGCATTGTGGCCGGCTTGAGAGATGAGTCGAACATTGAGTTGATGTGCCGCCGCGATTTGCCGGAATTTGGTATCGCGTTCGCCCGCAAAATAAAAAAACGGCGGATTTTCTGACCGCACTTTATCACCGAAATAAGGCTGTTTGGCAAGGGACGTGGCAAGTAACATTCTGGCGATATTTTCGCCGCAATTCGGCGCACGTTTTTGAATTAACGCATCGCGTTCGGCGTCGGTCAAATGCGCGAAAACCGGTTGCCGGTACCAATCGTTGAGCACGATTTCGGGCGGCTCAAGACGAAATTTTGCCGCCCATTTTTCATCATTCAGCCAACGGGCGGCTTTTTCTTTTTCATCGATTAAACCGAGATTCGCGCCTTCTAAAATCAAACCCTGTAAATTGCCTTTCATGCCTTGGTATTGCAGCGCATAATACAACGCGATACGACCGCCGAGAGAATAGCCCGTCAGAAAAAAAGGCGCGTTTTTGACCGCACTTCGGATTTGCTGCGACAGATATGCGCAGGTTTCTTCGAAATTTCGCACGGAAACGCCTTTGGCTTCACCGTGAAACGGTAAATCCAGTGCGAGGCAAAGCTGGTTCGGCAGTCTGTCGATCACGGCCTGCCAATCGTTTTTGGTGCCGAGCAAGCCGTGCAGAAAGATGAAATTCATTCGGTCGTCTTTTTTTCGGGAATCACAATGGCGGGATCATCCGGCGCCGTAATTTTTTCGATTTCCGCTTTTAAGCCGTAATCGTCGGGATCCGGTCGGTCGGAGAATAAATCCGCGTTCGGATTAAGCTGCGGGTTGCTGATTCCCATCCATTTGGCGATGTCGTCGGTGAAATTCAAACCGGATTTGAACACCTTGTACACATGGCGTTGCGTGTCGTCACTGGAGATTTTGAACAGCGGAATGTCGTAATGACGTTTGCTTTTGCCCGCGCTGTTGTGAATGTCCACGCCGGTTTCCGTTTCATGCTGCGCCAAACCGTGATCCGAGAAGTAAATCATCGAAAAAGTGCGGTGAGATTTTTCATAGTTTTTTTCCAGTTCGTCGTAAACGCGTTTCAGCACTTCGTCGGTTTTCTTCATCGAAGAAACGTAACAGTTGACATTGTAATATTTTTCGTCGATTTGGTAATCGTTATAAATTTTTTCGTAATCGCTGAGACGGTCGCAGGTAATCGGGTGTGAACCGTATAAATGCAGCACGATGAAGCGTTTTCCCGCTGCCGGTTGTTCGATAACCTGGGCGAATTTCGGCAACAGATCGAAATCGCTGGTGTTGGAATTTAAGCTGTCGCCGGATTTCAGGAAAATTTTGACGTCGCTTTTATTGGCGATGGCGGAAATCGGGGTGTCGAATTCGCCCAAATAGCCCTGATTGGAAATCCAATAGGTTTTTACGCCGGCGGACTTGATTAAATCAATCAGGTTGAGGGAATAGTTGCCTTCCCAGTTTTTCGTATCGGGCTTGGTTAACATTAATTTGAGCGACGCAATGGTGTTGGTGCCGCCGGAAGTGAAGCCGTCGATAAGCGTGCCTTTTGCGGTGCTCATAAACGGCGTATTATTGACCGGATAGCCATAGGCGTGAAGATAGTCTTTTCGCGCACTTTCGCCGATAATCAATACATAATCGTCGTATTTCGCGTCAGATAGGCTGGATTTTCCCCATTTGCTTTTAATCTCCAAACCGTTCAGCCGGGTTAATTCGTCCTGAACTTTCACGCCCGCATCATAGGTTTCCGTTACAAATTTTAACGGCGCGGAACCCCAGATTAAAAAAACGGCGACCGCGGCAAGAAACATTTTGTTTTTGTAAAAATGCAGATGAAATGTTTGGGTGAGCGAACGAAACAGCCATAACAGCACAATGATTGCCACCGGATAAGCGAAATTAACCAACGGCAGTTGCGACAGGAATTCTTTGCTTTCCAGTAAATCCGTAGCGAATACCGATGCGATATATTGATAAGACGGCGGTCCGAAGGTTAAACCGATCGGCGTATATAAGGCGTGCAGCAAAGCAAAGGGAAATGCGACGAACCAAAACAGTTTTTTCGAAGCGTTAAAAATAATGAACAAAACCGCCATTAACAGCGTTTGTTTAACGGTCGGCCGGGCGAAAAAACCGGAACCGATTAACATTAAACGGCTGGCAAAAATGAGGCAAATCAGGGCGAAGATCGCCGCTAAAATTTGCTTGGCTAATGGTTTCGAAACGTATCTATCAATTAATCGGGCTAGCACAAAATATTCCTTCTTTGCGAAAAGTGCGGTCAGATTTTACCGAATTTTTCTGATTCGTTCTATTGGTTGTTGCGTGAAGTTACATTATAATGACGGCAATTTTATGTCCAATATTCTAGCCGGAGTAAGAAAATGAGCAATCCGATTTACAAACGAATTCTGTTAAAATTAAGCGGTGAAGCACTGCAGGGCGCCGAAGGGTTTGGTATCGATCCTTCCATCTTGGATAGAATGGCATTGGAAATTAAAGAATTAATCGCTATGGGCGTGGAAGTGGGCGTTGTTTTGGGCGGCGGCAACCTGTTCCGCGGTGCGAAATTGGCGAAAGCCGGCATGAACCGCGTAGTGGGCGACCACATGGGGATGCTGGCAACCGTGATGAACGGTTTGGCGATGCGCGACGCCCTGCACCGTGCGGATGTCAATGCGAAATTAATGTCGGCGTTCCAGTTAAACGGAATTTGCGATACTTACAACTGGTCGGAAGCGATCAAAATGTTGCGGGAAAAGCGCGTAGTGATTTTCTCCGGCGGTACCGGCAGCCCGTTTTTCACCACGGATTCCGCCGCTTGTCTGCGCGGAATTGAAATCGAAGCGGATGTGGTGTTAAAAGCGACCAAAGTGGACGGCGTTTATGATTGCGATCCGGCGAAGAACCCGAATGCGAAACTGTTCAATACATTAAGTTATGCGGACGTGATTGAACATGAATTGAAAGTGATGGATTTAGCGGCGTTTACGTTGGCGCGCGACCACAACATGCCGATTCGCGTGTTCAATATGGGTAAACCGGGCGCATTGCGCGAAGTGGTGACCGGCTTAACCGAAGGCACCATTATTTCTTAATTGATGAATTTCACAGATAAAGGAAAAACCATGATCAACGAAATTAAAAAAGACGCGCAGGAGCGCATGGAAAAAAGTCTCGAAGCTTTAAAAGGTCATATCTCTAAAATCCGTACGGGACGCGCGCAGCCGTCTTTATTGGATGCTATTCAGGTGGATTATTACGGCGCGGCGACACCGTTGCGTCAATTGGCCAACGTAGTGGCGGAAGACGCCCGTACGTTAGCGGTGACCGTCTTTGACCGTTCATTAATCAGCGCCGTGGAAAAAGCGATTTTAACTTCCGATTTGGGTTTAAACCCGTCGTCTGCGGGAACGACCATTCGCGTGCCGCTTCCGCCGTTAACGGAAGAACGTCGCCGTGATTTAATCAAACTGGTTAAAGGCGAAGGCGAACAGGGTAAAGTGGCGGTTCGTAATGTGCGCCGCGATGCCAACGAGAAAATCAAAGCGCTGTTGAAAGACAAAGAAATCAGTGAAAACGAACAGCGTAAAGCGGAAGAAGAAATTCAAAAACTGACCGACGGCTTCGTGAAAAAAGTGGATGAAGTGTTGGCGGATAAAGAAAAAGAATTGATGGATTTCTAATCCGAATATTGTAGGTGGGCGGCTTTAGCCCACCGAAACAGACGCAGAGTTTTCTGCGTTTTTTTGTATAAAAACGGCGGGTTAGCAAACCCTACGGATTGGTTATGAAAAAACAAAACTTGGTCATTTTGGGGGCAACCGGTTCCATCGGTACCAGCACTCTTTCCGTCATCGAACATAATCCCGAAAAATATCGTGCGTTTGCCTTAGCCGGCGGACGTAATGCGGATTTAATGGTCGAACAGTGCGTAAAATTTCAACCCGAATTTGCGGCGTTAGACGATGAAAACGCGGCTAAAAAATTACGCGAAAAATTGACCGCACTTGGTTGTAAAACGCAAGTGTTAAGCGGGCAAAAAGCCGTTTGCGAACTGGCGGCCCATCCTGAAGCGGATCAGGTTATGGCGGCGATTGTTGGCGCGGCGGGATTGTTGCCGACTCTTTCGGCGGTGCAAGTGGGTAAGCGTGTGTTGCTGGCAAATAAGGAAAGTTTGGTGACGTGCGGGCAGATTTTTATCGATGCGGTGAAAAAATACGGTGCGCAATTATTACCGGTAGACAGCGAACATAATGCGATTTTCCAGTCTTTACCGCCGGAAGCGCAGCAGAAAATCGGATTTTGCCCGTTGTCCGAATTGGGCGTCAGCAAAATTGTGCTGACCGGTTCCGGCGGTCCGTTTCGTTATACGGATTTAAGCGCGTTCGACGGTATCACGCCGGAACAGGCGGTGGCGCATCCGAATTGGTCTATGGGCAAAAAAATTTCCGTGGACAGCGCCACCATGATGAACAAAGGGCTGGAATATATCGAGGCGCGTTGGCTATTTAATGCCGGTGCGGATGAAATGGAGGTGATTATTCATCCGCAGTCCATTATTCATTCCATGGTGCGTTACATTGACGGTTCGGTAATCGCGCAGATGGGCAATCCCGATATGCGAACCCCGATTGCGGAAACCATGGCTTATCCGAACCGGATTGTTTCCGGCGTGGCGCCGCTGGATTTTTATCAATTAAACGGCTTAACTTTCCTGCAACCCGATTTTAACCGCTATCCTAATCTGAAGCTGGCTATGGACGCTTTTGCCGCCGGGCAATATGCCACTACGGCAATGAATGCGGCGAACGAAATTGCGGTGGACGCATTTTTGCATCGTCGGATTAAGTTTACCGATATCGCGAAAGTGAATGCTAAGGCGGTGGAGGCGATGCCGCCGCAACGGATTTCCTGCGTGGACGATGTGCTGGAAGTGGATTGCCGGGCGCGCGAATTAGCAAAATCCTTGCTGTAATTTGCGGCGGAGGCAGGGATTATTTCTGTCTCCGATCATAAACGGCATCAGGAAAAAAGCGGGCGTAACGCCCGTTTCCGTGTTCACCCGACCAAAATATCAAATAACGGAATATCCCAGCTTTCAGTCGGCAGCTTATCTACTTGCTGACATTGATGCGCCAATCCTACGGGAATAAAATGCTGATGATGCCAATCCTGTAGAGTACGATCGTAAAAACCGCCGCCCATCCCAAGGCGATTCCCCTGCCGGTCGAATGCCACTAACGGGGTGAAAATAATATCTAAGCGGTGAATCGGTAAAATATTTTTCACATTCAAACGCGGTTCCGGAATACCGAATTCATTGGGAATCAGCTCCGTTTCCGGCGTGTAATGCAGAAATAGCATATGCCCTTTGCAAAACGGATGTAATACGGGTAAATAGACATTTTTATGCTGCGCCCAAAGCGCTTCGGTTAGCGGTCGGGTGTTAATTTCGCCGTCAAAGGAAAGATAAACGGCAATATGTTCGGCATGGCGCTCGGTAATTAAGTTTAAGGCTTTTTGCGTTACGGTCCGGGCCGCGCGGATTTGATCAAGTGCGGTCAGATTTTGTCGAGTTTTTCTGATTTGCTGACGAAGTTGAGAACGGCGTTCGGAAATGGATTTCATATTGTGTTTAGGTCCCGAGATGCCGTTGTGGGTGGTCGGTCCTTGAACCCGACGGTTCAAGGGAGTCGGTTGTAATCGTTTTTAGGCTTCTTAGTAAAACTAAGCCTGCGCACCAACAATATAGAGAACCAACTCGAAGTATGTAAGTATCGGCTCAGGGACGTAACCCGCTGGCGAACATCTCAGGTAATCTTTGCAAATAATAGTAACTGAAAAATCTAAAATTGACCAGTTCAAATTGTAAATTTAACCCAATTTATTGGATTTCGTAAGTCGGTTGCTGATTTGTTGAGCGCGCCGCAATATTTTCCAATGAATGGCTCAATTGCCGAATTTGATTTTGCAGAATTTGCTCGGTGGATTGGGTTTTACGTTTCTCCGAAAGCAACTCGAAACAAAGGTTTAATGCCACGACGTGCACCGCGCGCTCAACCTGCACGGTTTGCATCCGATCTTTCATTTCCGAAACCCGTTTGTCCAGTTCTTTTGCCGCTTCGCGCAAATCGTTATGCTGTTCTTCCGGTGCGTTTAAGCGCACAACCTGACCTAAAAAGTTCAATTCAATCGGTTTTAATGCCATATTTTCACCATAGGGTTGAAATTTTTCGTTATTATGCCACAGAGAAATATTTTCGTCATAAATTATCTGTTAGAATGACGCAGACTATCATAACAGGATGTTTCATATGGCAGAATATTCAATTTTAAATCAAAAACTTAAAGCGGCGGGTATCGCCGTTTCACCGACCGAATTACACGGATTTCTGACCGGTTTGTTTGCCGGCGGTGTGCGCGATCAACAAAAATGGCATGCTTTACTTTATCAAATTACCAACGACAACCACGCTTATCCGGCCGAATTAATGGAAGAGCTGGACGCCATGTATGCGGATTTCCGCGGCAAACTGCGGGACAGCGATGCGTTTCAGTTCCAATTATTGTTGCCGGAAGAATATAAGCTGGATGTGAGAGCGGAAGCCGTGTGCGATTGGGCGAATCATTTCTTGCTCGGTGTCGGTCTGGCGCGCCCGAAAATCAGCAAAATGCGCGGAGTTATTGGTGACACGATTGCGGATTTACACAAAATCTGTCAGTTGGGCTACGATGAAGACGATGACGAAGCGGAGTTGCTGGATTCCCTGGAAGACATCGTTGCCTATCTGCGCGGAATCGCTTATTTATTCCACAGCCATTTCAAGAGCGTACACGAGATGGATTAAGCCGGTAACAAGGAGCGATGATGGATTTAGCCTATATGGCGGCGTTGCCGAAAGAGGAATTTGCGGCGCGCCGGAACCAATTGTTTGCCCAAATGGCAGACAATTCCGCGGCGGTCATTTTTTCCGCACGGGAACAAATTCGTAATAATGATTGCACTTATCCCTTTCGTCAGGACAGCTATTTCTGGTATCTCACCGGCTTTAACGAACCCGACGCGGCCTTGTTGCTGGTGAAAAAAAATCAGAAAAATCTGACCGCACTTTTCCTGCGTCCGAATGATCCGTTGCTGGAAACCTGGAACGGACGTCGTTTAGGCGTGGAAAATGCGCCGAATGCGCTGATGTCGGATCAGGCTTATGCGATTGATGAATTGACTTCCCGTTTCATCGAAATGACGGAAAATACGGATAAACTTTATTATGCCGCAGGCGTTCAAACCTGGGGCGACGCGTTACTGGAGAAAAGTGCGGTCGATTTTAGCGAAGTTTTCAGCTGGCGTCCCATGTTGGATGAAATGCGTCTGTTCAAATCGCAAAATGAAATCCGCTTAATGCAACAGGCGGGGCAAATTTCCGCGCTGGGGCATCTTCGCGCCATGAAAGAAACCCGTCCGAATCGGCTCGAATATGAAATCGAAAGCGAAATTCTGTATGAATTTAACCGCTTCGGCGCAAGATTTCCTGCTTATAACACAATTGTTGCGGGCGGCGAAAACGCCTGTATTTTGCATTACAGCGAAAACAATCAAACGCTGAAAGACGGCGATTTAGTGTTGATTGACGCCGGTTGCGAATTCGCCATGTATGCCGGCGACATTACGCGCACTTTTCCGGTAAACGGCAAGTTCAGCCAACCGCAGCGAGACATTTATCAGCTCGTTTTGAAAGCGCAAAAACGCGCCATTGAATTATTGGTGGCGGGCAATTCCATTCAACAGGCCAATGATGAAGTGGTGCGGATTAAAGTCGAAGGCTTGGTGAAACTCGGTATTTTGCAGGGCGATGTGGACGAATTGATTGCCGCCGACGCTCATCGCGCCTTCTATATGCACGGATTGGGGCATTGGCTGGGCCTGGACGTGCACGATGTGGGCAGTTACAGCAATGCGGATGAAAACGGCGACAGAAACTCGAAAAAACGCGACCGCACTTTGGAAGTCGGCATGGTGTTAACCGTGGAGCCGGGGCTTTATATTTCGCCGAAATCCCATGCGCCGGAACAATATAAAGGCATCGGCGTGCGGATTGAAGATAATGTGTTAATCACGGAATACGGCAATAAAATTCTGACCGCCGCGGCGCCGAAGGAAATTGACGATATTGAAGCGTTGATGGCAAATCGATAACCATAAAAGTGCGGTCAAAAAAACGTTGATTTTTTCGACCGCACTTTTGTTTTGATCTTATGAAGATTGACGATATAAAAAAGCCGCCGAAATTTGCTCGGCGGCTTTTTTTTCAATGAAATCAGACGATTACATCATGCCGCCCATTCCTCCCATGCCGCCCATTGCCGCGGCGGCGTCCAATTTGTCGTCTTTCGGTAATTCGGTCACCATCGCTTCGGTGGTGATCATTAAACCTGCGATAGACGCTGCGAATTGCAATGCGGAACGGGTAACTTTCGTCGGATCCAGAATACCCATTGCGATCATATCGCCGTATTCTTCCGTACCGGCATTGTAACCGTAATTTCCTTCGCCGTTTTTCACTGCGCTGGCAACCACGGACGCTTCTTCGCCGGCATTCGCCACGATTTGACGGAGCGGCGCTTCCATTGCACGTAAGGCCAATTTGATACCGACGTTTTGTTCTTCGTTATCGCCTTTCAATTCGGCGGCCGCTTTGGTTGCGGCACGAATTAAGGCTACGCCGCCGCCGGCCACAATCCCTTCTTCAACCGCTGCACGAGTGGCGTGTAACGCGTCTTCCACGCGGTCTTTTTTCTCTTTCATTTCCACTTCCGTTGCGGCGCCGACTTTAATTACCGCTACGCCGCCGGCAAGTTTCGCCACGCGTTCCTGCAGTTTTTCTTTGTCGTAATCGGAAGTGGATTCTTCGATTTGTTGACGAATTTGCGCCACACGACCTTTGATTTGCGCTTCGTCGCCCACGCCGTCGATAATGGTGGTGTTATCTTTGTTGATCACCACACGTTTGGCCTGACCTAAATCTTCTAACGTCGCTTTTTCCAGTTCCATACCGATTTCTTCGGAGATCACGGTACCGGCGGTTAAAATCGCGATGTCTTGCAACATGGCTTTACGACGGTCACCGAAGCCCGGCGCTTTCACGGCGGCTACTTTTACGATACCGCGCATAGTATTCACCACTAATGTCGCAAGCGCTTCGCCTTCCACGTCTTCCGCGACGATTAATAACGGTTTACCCGCTTTGGCTACCGCTTCCAATACCGGCAATAATTCGCGGATATTAGAGATTTTTTTGTCTACCAATAAAATGTAAGGATTATCTAGTTCGACGGTGGCGGTTTCCGGTTTGTTGATAAAATACGGTGATAAATAACCGCGATCGAACTGCATACCTTCAACTACGTCCAATTCGTCTTCTAAACCCGTGCCGTCTTCAACGGTGATAACGCCTTCTTTGCCCACTTTTTCCATAGCCTGTGCGATTAATTGACCCACAATACTGTCGGAGTTAGCGGAAATGGTGCCCACTTGTTCGATTTCTTTAGAGGTTTCACAAGGTTTGGAAAGCGCTTTTAACTCGGTCACAACCGCCGCTACCGCTTTGTCGATACCGCGTTTTAAATCCATTGGGTTCATGCCCGCCGCTACCGCTTTTAAGCCTTCGTTTACGATGGCTTGTGCAAGAACGGTTGCGGTTGTGGTGCCGTCTCCCGCCGCATCGTTTGCTTTGGAGGCCACTTCTTTCACCATTTGCGCGCCCATGTTTTCGAATTTATCTTCCAATTCGATTTCACGCGCGACGGAAACGCCGTCTTTGGTGATGGTCGGTGCGCCGAAGGATTTATCTAAAATTACGTTACGCCCTTTAGGACCTAAAGTGACTTTTACCGCATCTGCCAATACGTTTACGCCCGCTAACATTTTTACACGCGCGTCATTACCGAATTTAACGTCTTTTGCTGCCATTTTTATATTCCTTTTATTAATGATGAGCCTATGTTTTACGCTCTACGAAATTCTTAAAACTCGGTCAAAATCGACCGCACTTTTATTATTCAACAATCGCCAAAATGTCGTTTTCAGAAATGATTAACACTTCTTCGCCGTCGATTTTTTCCGCTTTTACGCCGTAACCGTCGTTGAAAATAACGGTGTCGCCGACTTTCACGTCTAACGGCTGTACCGTACCGTTTTCAAGCACACGGCCTTTGCCCACCGCCAGCACTTTTGCGCGGGTGGATTTTGTCGCCGCGGAACCGGTTAATACGATGCCGCCGGCGGAAAGGGTTTCTACTTCTTCACGTTTAATAATTACACGATCATGTAAAGGACGAATTGCCATTTTTATACTCCTATGAAAATTGAATTGATTTCATGCTTTCTCTATATAAGGCGGAAAAAAACGGCTTTCAAGGGGGAAACGGAAAATTTTTTAAAAATTTAAAATAATCCGGGCGGGCTATTGTTCAAGTGTTTTAAAAAGGGTATATTCACGCAGACCTCTTTTTTCACTAAATTATTAAAGGATATCGTTATGGGTGGCATTAGTATCTGGCAACTGCTGATTATTGTAGCAATCGTCGTATTATTATTCGGGACTAAAAAATTGCGTACCTTGGGTTCGGATTTGGGCGAATCCGTGAAAGGGTTCAAAAAAGCGATGGCGGACGAGCCGAAAGATGCCGAATTCAAATCTTTAGATAAAGCGGAAAAAACGGCGCAAACTAAAGAAGAAAAAGAGAAAGAACAGGCATAATCCGTGTTTGATATCGGTTTTTCTGAATTACTTTTAGTTTTTATTGTGGGGCTGGTGGTGCTGGGGCCGCAACGTATGCCTGTGGCCGTTCGCACGGTGATGAAATGGGTGCGAACCGTTCGCGGGCTGGCCGCCAATGTGCAAAATGAGCTTTCGCAGGAACTGAAATTACAGGAATTGCAGGAAAGTATTAAAAAAGCGGAAAACCTTAATCTGAAAACTCTTTCGCCGGATTTGGCAAAAACCGTGGACGAACTGAAAGCTTCGGCGGAAAAAATGAAAGCGGATTTAGACAAACAGGCGTCGGACGTGAATAAAACCCTTGAAGAACAGATTAAGGATGTGCGCGAGGCCAATTGGAATAAATCGAATGAGGGAACGGAAACGTTAGAAAAAACGTCGCAAAATTTGACCGCACTTGAAAACGAAACCTTGCAAACCGCGGCGGAAATCGCGGAAGATGCCGAAGCGGCGACTTTAAATTCACCTTCGCTGGACGAACAGTTAGCGAAATACATTGATCAATATCATCCCGACGAGGATGTCCAACCCCAATCTTCTTCAGAGAAAAACGTATGAGTCAGGTGGAAGAAACTCAACCGCTTATTTCCCATCTTATGGAATTGCGTAATCGCTTATTACGTTGCGTGCTTTGCATTTTAGCGGTTTTTTGTGCGTTGGTTTATTTTTCCAATGATATTTATCATCTTATCGCTACGCCTTTGCTGGATGCCATGCCGAAGGGGTCGACCATGATCGCCACTAATGTGGCGGCACCATTTTTTACGCCGATTAAACTGACGGGCATCACGGCGATTTTTTTGTCCGTCCCGTTTTTGCTTTATCAGATTTGGGCGTTTGTGGCGCCTGCGTTGTATCAGCATGAAAAACGTCTGGTTTATCCGTTATTGATTTCCAGCACGCTTTTGTTTTATCTCGGCGTAGCCTTTGCGTATTATGTGGTGTTTCCTTTGGTCTTCAGTTTTTTGACCAGCACGACGCCGGAAGGCGTGGCGATGGCAACGGATATCAGCAACTATCTGGATTTTGTGTTGACGTTATTCCTGGCGTTCGGCATTTGTTTTGAAGTGCCGGTGGCAATTATTTTGCTGTGCTGGAGCGGCGTGACGACTCCGGAAGATTTAAAAGCAAAACGTCCGTATATTATTGTTTCCGCATTCGTGATAGGCATGTTGTTGACGCCGCCGGATATTTTTTCTCAGACTTTATTGGCGGTTCCGATGTGTTTGCTGTTTGAAGTCGGTGTGATTTGCGCAAGATTTTATCGTCCGAAAGACGAGGACGAACAAAAAAGTGCGGGCGAAAATTAGCAAGATTTTTATGCGTTGAAGTGGGCGAATGTGCCCACTATTTGTTTATAAAAAAGGAATGATGATATGGCTCAGCAATATTTTACCGGTTACCCAAACCGTCGTTTACGCCGTATGCGTAAAAATGATTTCAGCCGTCGTTTAATGGCGGAGAACAAATTAACCGCGGATGATTTAATTTATCCGGTGTTTATTATGGAAGGGGAAAATCAGCGCGAGCCGGTGCCTTCCATGCCGAATGTGGAACGTCTGACTGTTGATCAGTTGCTGGCGGAAGCCGGTTTATTGGTGAAGTACGGCGTGCCGGTTATCGCGTTATTTCCGGTGGTCGGGCAGGAGAAAAAATCTCTGATGGCGGAAGAAGCCTACAATCCGAACGGTTTGGTGCAACGTGCGGTGCGCGCGTTGAAGGCCGCTTATCCTGAACTCGGCGTGCTAACGGATGTGGCGCTGGATCCTTATACGCTGCACGGACAGGACGGTATTATAGACGAAACCGGTTATGTGCTGAATGATGTCACCAGCGAGGTTTTGGTGAAACAAGCGTTATCTCATGCGGAAGCGGGCGCGGATATTGTCGCGCCAAGCGATATGATGGACGGACGTATCGGCAAAATCCGTGCGATGTTGGAAGAAAAGGGTTACATCAATACGTTGATTATGGCATACGCCGCCAAATATGCCTCGAATTATTACGGTCCGTTCCGCGATGCGGTCGGATCTTCCGCCAATCTGAAAGGCGGCGATAAAAAAACGTATCAGGTGGATCCCGCCAACGGAAACGAAGGGCTGCAGGAAGTGGCGTTAGATATTGCGGAAGGTGCGGACATGGTGATGGTGAAACCGGGCATGCCGTATCTGGACATGGTTTACCGCGTAAAAGAGGCGTTCGGCGTGCCGACTTTTGCGTATCAGGTGTCCGGCGAATATGCCATGCATTGCGCCGCCATTCAAAACGGCTGGTTAAAAGAAAAAGAATGCATTATGGAAGGGCTGCTTTGTTTTAAACGCGCCGGTGCGGACGGCATTTTGACTTATTTCGCCAAACAGGTTGCCCAATGGTTATACGAAGAAGGCAAAAATAAATAATCGGCTTTGTCGGCATGCGGGTAAAAGAAAGGGAGTTTTAAACTCCCTTTTGCTTATGTTGAAATCCGACTGCAAAAGTGCGGTCGAAATTTCTTAAGTTTTTTACGTCGTTTGAGATTAGCCTGCGATTGCTTTCTCGAAACGTTCGCTTGCGAAATCCCAGTTCACCACGTTCCAGAATGCTTTAATGTAGTCCGGACGACGGTTTTGGAATTTCAAATAATAAGCGTGTTCCCAAACGTCTAAACCGATAATCGGATAACCTTCGCAACCGGCAATTTCTTTGCCCATTAACGGAGAATCCTGGTTTGCGGTTGAAACTACCGCTAGTTTACCGTTTTCCTGCAAGACTAACCATGCCCAACCGGAACCGAAACGACCGGCCGCCGCTTTCTCGAATTCGGCCTGGAACGCTTCGAAAGAACCGAAATCACGGATAATCGCATCCTTTAAGGTGCCTTGTAACGTTGTGCCTTTTTTCAGGTTTTTCCAGAAGAAAGAATGGTTGGCGTGGCCGCCGATGTTGTTACGTGCCGCAGTAAATTTGTCTGCCGGAATTTTGTTTAAATTTTTTAATACGGAACCCGGGCAACCTTGCGCCGCTAATTCCGCGGCTTCCGGTGACGATTCCAATACCGCGTTGGCGTTGTTGACGTAGGTTTGATGATGTTTAGTATGGTGAATTTCCATGGTTAACGCATCAAAATGGGGTTCTAAAGCGTCATAGGCGTAGCCTAATTCAGGTAATGTGTAAGCCATAAAGTTTCCTTATTTTTTTCAGTGTGTATAAAAATTGAGGTTATTTTAACAGTAAAATTGATTTAGATCATTAAAAATGTAAATTTTGGACAAAAAAATGCTCCGTGAAAACGGAGCATTGCGTTTTTTTACGAATTTATTTTAAGCGACGATTATATGCTTTAAGTTGTGCCGCGTAATCGTCCCAATCCGTAATTGGACGGGTCGCCACACCGCTGTCCATTGCCGCTTTGGCAACCGCCGGTGCAATGCGGGCGATTAAGCGCGAATCGAATGCCGTCGGAATGATGTATTCCGGACCGAAAGACATCGCTTTATTGTCGTAAGCCGCCAGCACTTCCGGTGTCGGTTGTTCCAACGCTAAATCGGCGATAGCGCGGACGGTGGCCATTTTCATTTCTTCGTTAATTTCGGTTGCGCCTACATCTAATGCGCCGCGGAAAATGAACGGGAAGCAAAGCACGTTGTTTACCTGGTTCGGATAGTCCGAGCGACCGGTACACACGATGGCGTCTTTACGGACGGCATGCGCTTCCGGCGGCGTGATTTCCGGGTTAGGATTGGCCAATGCCAGAATCAAAGGATGAGGCGCCATGGCTTTCACCATTTCCGGGGTTAATGTGCCGGCGGCGGAACAGCCTAAGAATATGTCCGCATTCGGAATGGCGTCCGCTAAGGTGCGGGTGCCCGTGTCTTTTTGAGCGAAGGCCTTTTTGGTTTCGTCCATGTTGTTGTCGCGACCTTCAAAGATTACCCCTTTTGAGTCGCATACGGTGATATTTTCGCGTTTTACGCCTAATGAAATTAATAAATTCAAACATGCGATGGAGGCGGCACCGGCGCCGGACGCCACCAGTTTGACGTCTTCGATTTTTTTATTTTGCAGACGTAAGCCGTTTAATACGGCGGCGGAACTGATGATGGCGGTTCCGTGTTGATCGTCGTGGAATACCGGAATACCCATGCGTTTGCGTAACGCTTTTTCGATATAGAAACATTCGGGCGCTTTGATATCTTCAAGATTGATACCGCCGAAGGTCGGCTCTAACGCCGCAACGATTTCAACAAATTTTTCCGGATTGCTTTCGTCAATTTCGATATCAAATACATCAACGCCGGCAAATTTTTTGAATAATACGCCTTTGCCTTCCATAACCGGTTTACCCGCTAATGCGCCGATGTTGCCTAATCCCAAAACGGCGGAACCGTTGGAAATTACACCGACTAAATTGCCGCGCGCCGTGTAACGATAAGATTTGGCCGGATCCTGTTGGATGGCCAGGCAGGGTTCGGCAACGCCGGGAGAGTAGGCGAGAGCTAAATCGCCCTGGCTTTCCAAGGGTTTTGTCGGAGTAACGGAAATTTTGCCCGGAACGGGAAATTCATGGAAATCAAGTGCTTGTTGACGTAAATCTGACATGATTGGTCCTCTTATGGATTGTAGAGAGTGGTTAATATTAATTGAGCGTCCGCATTATAGATCACTTTACAAAAATTTTACAAAATTTAACCGCGCTTTAGCGTAAAATATCCAAAATTAATTAAAATAAAGGCATATCATGAGATTGGATAAATTTATTGCGGAACAAACGGGCTTAACCCGCTCTCAGGCCGCCAGGGCGCTTCGGCAGGGTGCCGTAGCGGTAAACGGGGAAGCGGAAAAAAGCGGGGCGCGGAAAGTTTCGGCGCAGGATGAAATTTTGTTCGACGGCGAGCCCCTGCAATGGCTGGATGGGTTACAGTATTTCATGTTGAATAAACCGCAGGGTTGCGTGTGTTCTCATGATGACGGCGATTATCCGACGGTTTATCAGTTTTTTGATTATCCGCTGGCGGGGAAACTGCATACTGCCGGGCGGTTGGATGCGGACACGACCGGCTTGGTGCTGTTAACGGACGACGGACAATGGTCGCACCGCGTGACTTCGCCGAAACATCATTGCGAGAAAACTTATCTGGTGACGCTGGCAGATCCGGTGAAAAGCAATTATCAGGCGGCTTGCGAACAGGGCATTTTATTGCGCGGCGAAAAGGAACCGACAAAGCCGGCGAAGCTGGAAATTATCGATGATTACAACGTGAATTTAACGATTAGCGAAGGACGTTATCATCAGGTGAAACGCATGTTTGCGGCGTTAGGCAACAAAGTGGCGGCATTGCATCGCTGGCGTATCGGACCATTGCTGCTGGACGACAGTCTGGCGGAAGGCGAATTTCGCCCTTTAACTCAACAGGAAATCGAGGCATTGCTATGAGCGAACGAAAAGTGAGCTTACTGTTTATTATTACGCTCGGTATTTTGTCCATGTTACCGCCTCTTGGCGTCGACATGTATTTACCGTCGTTCCTGAATATCGCGCAGGATCTTCAGGTGAATGCGGAACAGGTTCAGCACACGCTAACGTTCTTCACTTTCGGCATGGCGGTCGGACAGTTATTCTGGGGACCGGTGGGGGACAGCTACGGACGCAAACCGATTATTTTATTAGGCGTGCTGGTGGCGGCGGTGGTAGCGTTCATTTTAACCGACGTAAATTCTATTCAAAATTTCACCGCACTTCGCTTTACTCAGGGCTTTTTCGGTTCTGCGCCGGTAGTGTTGGTCGGCGCTTTATTACGGGATTTATTCGACAAAAACGAATTATCGAAAATGATGTCGATTATTACGTTAATTTTCATGGTTGCACCGTTGCTTGCCCCGATTATCGGCGGCTATATCGTGAAAATTTTCCATTGGCACATGATTTTTTATGTGATTTGTATAATGGGTTTGTTGAGTGCGTTACTGGTGCTGCTGGTTATTCCGGAAACGCATCGCCGAGAAAACCGCATTCCTTTGCGGTTGAATATTGTGGCGCGTAACTTTGTCACCCTGTGGCAACAAAAAGAAGTGCTGGGTTATATGCTTTCCTCGGGCTTAGGTTTCGGCGGCATTTTCGCCTTTCTTACCGCCGGTTCTATTGTGTATATCGGATTATACGGCGTCCCCGTGGATCAATTCGGCTATTTCTTTATGCTGAATATCGCCATGATGACGATTTCTTCTATGGTGAACGGACGTTTTGTACAGAAAGTCGGGGCGGAACAAATGCTGCGTATAGGCCTGGTTGCTCAAGGTTGCGCCGGTTTGTTTCTGATTGGCGTGGCGTGGTTTGATTTAGGGTTTTGGCCGATGGCCTTAGGCGTGGCGCTGTTTGTGGGGCCGAATCCGTTGATTTCGTCTAATGCCATGGCCTCGATTCTGGAAAAATTTCCTCATATGGCGGGCACGGCGAATTCCATTGCCGGCAGTACGCGGTTCGGCTTGGGCGCGACGGTGGGCTCTTTGGTGGCGTTGATGAAAATGGATACCGCCAAACCGATGCTGATGACCATGGGAATCTGCACGATTCTCGCCATAAGCTGTTATTACTTTTTAACTTATCGCCATGCGAGTGAAAAATAACGGAAGGAATCGAATATGGCGCTACGAAAATGCCCCGAATGTCGGCGAAAAATCAGCGAAAGTGCGGAAATTTGTCCTCATTGCGGTTTTTCTTTCAACGCGGCGGATCTTGAAATTTACAAACAAAAACTGGAACAGCGCCGTTTGCACAATCAGGCTTTAAATAAACAAAATGCCAGAATACAGCTGGTTTGGCTGCTGATTTTTGCCTCAGTCATCGGGCTTGCCGCCTGGTGGCGGAATTAGCGCTAAACGGAGAAATGGAATAACGTAAAGTGCGGTCAAAAAAACGAAAGAATTTTTCAGTAATATACGGCACTAGCACAAAGGCCGGTTAACTAGAAATTGATACATCCAATAAACAAGGAACTTTTTTATTATGGCGTACAAATTTTCTAACAACGGATTGGGTTAACTATGGTTTAAGTCGGATAAAAATCAGGAAATAGAATTGAAACGGCAAAGACGTGCTCTATTTTCGTAAAATTAAAAAAGTTTAAGAGTTAACCTCTTGTATTGTTGCTTCATAAGTTAATGGACTTGTAAAATAGCAAATTTAATTATGGACATTTTAAAAAGGAACATTACAATGCCTAACAGCACAGCACAGCACAGCACAGCCTGCTGACTTTTCATTTAAAAATCAACAACTTTTACAACTAAAATCCATTCTTCCCGAAATTTTTTGTGAAAACGAAATTGACTTTGAGAAGTTCAAACAGCTTTTCTCAAATGAAATCACCACCAATCCCGACCGCTATATGCTCAATTGGGCAGGTAAATCGGCAGCCTATCAAACCTTACAAACTCCAACTTCTAAAACGCTCACACCTTGTGTCGAAGAAAGTGTAGATTTTGAACACACTCAAAATGTGTTTATCGAAGGCGAAAATCTTGATGTGTTGAAGGTATTGCAAAAATCCTATTTCAATGCCGTCAAAATGATCTATATCGACCCACCTTATAACACGGGCAATGACTTTATCTATAAGGACAATTTTGCCGAAAGCAAAGCCGAATACGCCGAAAAAGTGGGGGATTTGGATGCAGACGGCAAGCTCAAACGAGCTTTTGTACGTAACAGTAAAGAAAACGGACATTACCACAGCAACTGGTTAAATATGATGTTGCCCCGTTTGCATCTTGCCAGAAATTTACTGACCGATGACGGCGTGATTTTTATCTCTATAGACGATAACGAACAGGC
>CAUTMS010000010.1:0-71619 GCA_963539805.1 uncultured Actinobacillus sp.
GTTTTTGACAAAAATTTGAAAATATTTTTTGTTCGTTTAAAAATCATCCAAACCGGTAAAAAACTTTCAAAATTTTGACCGCACTTCATCCCATCGCAAAAGTGCGGGCGATTTTTTTATGATTTTTGCGCCAATTTAGTCAATAATTTTTGATGAATGCCGCCAAAACTGCCGTTTGACATCACGAGAATATGATCGCTCGGATGTGCTTCCGCCACAATCATGTCCACCAATTTATCCAAATCCGCCGTACAGCTTGCCGGTTGAATACAATTATTGGCGATATCCACCACTTCCCATGGGATATTGTCCGGTTGCAGCAGATAAACGTGATCCGCCCTGACTAACGCCGGTGCAATTTCATCTTTATGATGCCCCATTTTCATGGTATTCGACCGCGGCTCCAGCACGGCTAAAATGCGTACTCCGCCGCCGACTTTATCTCGAAGTGCGGTCAGTGTCGCCTGAATTTCTGCCGGATGATGCGCAAAATCATCGTAGACGGTAACGCCGTTCACTTCGCCCTTCACTTCTAAACGCCGTTTTGCATTCACAAAGCCGGTCAACGCCTTGGCGGAACCTTCAATGGAAACGCCGGCGTGATATGCCGCCGCAATCGCCATAAGCGCGTTGTGCATGTTGTGTTGCCCAACGATATTCCATGTCACTTCGGCGGCTTTTTCACCATGGTGGAAAACGGCAAATTGCGAACAATCGTTGGTCATGCGTTCTGCGTACCATTCCTGCTCTTCCCCAATGAATTGCTGTGTCGACCAGCATCCCATCGCCAACGTTTCTTTCGCGCTGGTTTCGGCGGCGTTAGAAAGCACGAGTCCGCTTTGCGGCATGGTGCGGATCATATGGTGAAATTGTCGTTGAATAGCTTTGAGATCATCAAAAATATCCGCATGATCAAAGCCGATATTGTTAATAATCAGAGTTTTCGGGTTGTAATGTACGAATTTAGAGCGTTTATCAAAAAACGCGGTGTCATATTCATCCGCCTCAATAACAAAATAGTCGCTGTTGCCCAAACGGGACGAAACCCCGAAATTCCCCGAAATACCGCCGATCAAAAAACCGGGCTCCAGACCGTTTTGATCTAAAATCCAGCTCAACATGCCCGTTGTGGTGGTTTTGCCGTGGGTGCCCGATACGGCAAAAACCCAACGATTACGCAACAAATTATCGTGCAGCCATTGCGGCCCCGAAGTAAACGGCAGTCGGTGTTCAAGCATATATTCAATGCACGGGTTGCCGCGTTTCATCGCATTTCCCACCAGAATCATGTCCGGTGCGGGTTGTAATTGTTCGACGTCAAAATTCGGAATAATTTCAATACCGCTTTGTTCCAAAAAAGTGGACATAGGCGGATAAACATTGATGTCCGACCCCGTTACCTGATACCCCATTTGTTTGGCTATGATGGCAACGCCTCCCATAAACGTTCCGCACACGCCTAAAATATGAATATGTTTTTGTGTCATTCGTTAACTCTTTAATTTTTTTAAATACAGCACAAAAAATGTGATCTGCGTCTCATTGTTAAAATTTCGTTATTTACAACAACCCCGTATGGCTTATGATAATCCAACTCATTGACCGCGTCCATCGCAGAAAGTGCGGTCAAAAAATGAATTATTTTTTAAATTAATGTTCTCAGAAACGAAAGGGAAAATTTTTTATCGTTATCCCTTTCTTTTTTTCATCATTTATAGGAAAACGGAATGAAAACACTTGATGAATTTATCGTCGAAAAACAAGCCGAATACCCAAATGCCAAAGGGGCGTTAACCGGGATTTTATCGTCCATTCGCTTGGTCGCTAAAATCATTCACCGCGATATTAACCGCGCCGGTTTGTCCAATGACATTCTGGGCTATGCCGGCAATCAGAATGTTCAGGGCGAAAGTCAGATGAAACTGGACGTTTTCGCCAACGATACCTTTAAACGAGCGTTAATGGCGCGTGAAGAAGTCGCCGGTTTTGCTTCGGAAGAAGAAGACGATTTCGTCGCTTTCGATACGGAACGCGGCCGCAACGCCCGTTATATCATCCTGACCGATCCGTTGGACGGCTCATCCAATATCGATGTAAACGTGGCGGTCGGCACTATTTTTTCCATTTACCGCCGAATCACCCCCGTCGGCACGCCCGTGACATTAGAAGATTTTATGCAGCCCGGTCACAAACAGGTTGCGGCAGGCTATGTGGTTTACGGTTCATCCACCATGCTGGTTTATACCACGGGCAACGGCGTAAACGGCTTCACCTATGACCCGTCTTTGGGCGTATTCTGTTTATCCCATGAAAATCTGCAAATTCCGCCTACGGGAAAAATTTATTCCATCAATGAAGGGCAATATCTCAAATTCCCGATGGGCGTGAAAAAATACATTAAATACTGCCAAGAAGAAGATAAAGCGACGAATCGCCCTTATACCTCGCGTTATATCGGTTCGTTGGTCTCCGACTTTCACCGCAATATGCTAAAAGGCGGTATTTATATTTACCCGAACGCCACCAACTACCCTAACGGCAAATTGCGCTTACTTTACGAAGGCAATCCGATGGCGTTCTTAGCGGAACAAGCCGGCGGATTAGCCAATGACGGTCACAACCGGATTTTAGATATCGAACCGACCGCACTTCACCAGCGCGTGCCGTTTTTTGTCGGTTCGAAAGAAATGGTGGAAAAAGCCAACGAATTTATGCGCAATTATCCCGAATAGCGCATTACGCATAAATTAATCGCACGCGAAAGTTCGGCGGATTTCATTGACGTTCCGACAGGGATTTCTTATGATAACCGCCGATTTATTATTCAACCATGAAGGGACATTATGAAAAAGACGCCTTTTGCGATTTTGTGCGGCGTATTGGTTGCCGCTTCACTGCTGACCGCTTGTGAAAAACTGTCGACGGCAAAACCGCAATCCCAGCAGCCCGCTCAACAGGCGGCCAATCAACAGCAAGGCAATGCGCTTCCTTTAACGGCGCCGGAAACGCCGATTGAAGAAGAAACGCCCGAACAGGATCCTTTATTAACGGCGTTTAATCAGTCCGTAAAAATTGCCGCCACGGCGCGGACGATTGCGCAGGATAAAAATAAAGGAACGGGATCTTTGGTGACTTACCAGATTAATAACATCAGCGCCAAACCGATTCTGAGCGTAAAATGGACGACGGCGTTTTTGGACGGCAATACTATTCTGTTCAACGAAAATATCATAGCGGATTTCAGCAAAGAACCGCTTGCCGCCCAACAAGATAAAAGTATTCAAGTCATGGATTATTTCAAATCCATGTCAAAGGAAGCGCAAACCGCATTAAAAGATCCGAAAAAACAGGTTAACGTACTTATCGTCGCACGCGAAATCAGTTTCAGCGACGGTTCCAAAATTGTCGTATCCCTCACGGAAGACGATGCGGCGGCCAAACAATAACAAAATGCACCGGATTCGGTGCATTTTTTATAGATTGCCTTTATTCAAAGCGTAAAAAAGATCGTCCAGATCGGCAAACTTGCCGCGATGAACAACATAATCATCAGCGCATTATATTCAAACTTGATTTTACGCAACACATGCAAAGCGACAATTCCCATCATGACTAAATGCAGCAGAAAATAAAACAAAACCGGATAAGCGTTTAATTCCGTACCCAGCGCCATCAAAGTAAATATCAGATTAACCGCCAGCAAAATTGCCATTGCAAAAGGCAATAATGCAATAAATCCCTGCAGACGATTGCTTGAAACCACCAGCAGAATATTTAGCAAAATCACCCCTGCCAACGCCTGCGCAACAGGGTTATAACGCAACCAATCGGGCGAATTCAAAGATAGCAAATAACCGAGATAAGCGATAATACCCAGCACAGACAACCAAATACCGACCGTTAAAAACTGGCGGAAAAGAATAATCAACGACACCATAAGCCCCAAAACGGCAACGGAGACAGGCAATAAATTTTCGCCCTGTAACATCCAGCAGCTTAATGCCAACCACACCGACCAGAATACGCCGAGATACCGATTCGCTTTAATCAAACGGGCTCGTTGACCATTACAAATTTGTCCTTTGGTAAACACAATTAAGGCTAAAATTTCCGTCACAAAAATACCCGCACCGAATTGAGAAACGGGATAAGTCCGTTTGCTAATCATAAAACCGTAATAATCCAGCAAAAAAAGTAAAATTACCGGAAGCGCCGACCAAAGTGCGGTCAAAAACGGCGAAGTTTTTTCCTCAGACATAAATAAAAATTCCTCTCGGTTCATTAGGGCGGCTATTATGCAGAAATTCAAAAATAGCGTCAAATTCGACCGCACTTTAAAAACCGGTCGGAATCCCCATTATAGCATTAGACTTCGCCCTTAAATTTGTTTAGACTGTTACAAAGTTTTTACATTATTTTATTGATACATTCTACGGAGAAATAAATGGCACAGGATCAAGATCCTTGGGCGGCGCCCGGCAAAGGAAGCCGACCGTCCGACAACAAGCCCGTTAACGGTTCCAATGACGAGCCGACACAGCGCAATCAAGAACAATCCCCGCCCGATTTGGAAGAAGCGTTTGCCAACCTGCTGAAAAAATTAGGCGGCGGTAAAAAAGGTTCCGCACCGCAACCGCTCAATCCGAAAAATTACGCTAAACTGTTGCCGATTGCGGCTGCCGTAGGCCTGGTAATTTGGGGGTTAAGCGGCTTTTACACTGTGAAAGAAGCAGAACGCGGCGTAGTCACCCGTTTCGGACAATTGCATTCCATTGTGCAACCCGGCTTAAACTGGAAACCGACGTTCATTGACCAAGTGATTCCGGTTAACGTCGAACGCGTACGCGAATTAAAAACCCAGGGTTCAATGCTGACTCAGGACGAAAACATGGTGAAAGTGGAACTCACGGTACAATATCGCGTCGTGGATCCCGCCAAATATAAATTCAGCGTCACCGATGCGGATGACAGCCTGGGCCAAGCCACAGACAGCGCCCTGCGTTATGTGGTCGGTCATATGACAATGGACAATATTCTCACCACCGGACGCGCCGTAGTACGTGAAAACACCTGGAAAGCGTTGAATTCAATCATTAAACCGTACGATATGGGTTTGGAAGTGATTGACGTTAACTTCCAGTCCGCCCGTCCGCCGGAAGAAGTCAAAGACGCCTTCGACGACGCGATTAAAGCCCAGGAAGACGAACAGCGTTACATTCGTGAAGCGGAAGCCTACGCCCGTGAACGTGAGCCGATTGCGCGCGGTAATGCTCAGAAAATTATTGAAGAAGCGACGGCCTATAAAGATCAAATCGTGCTGGATGCGCAGGGCGAAGTGGAACGTTTCCAACGTTTATTACCTGAATTTAAAGCTTCTCCCGCCATTACAAAAGAACGTTTGTATATCCAAACTATGGAAAATTTAATGGCGAAAACACCGAAAGTGATGATGGACGGCGGCAATAATTTAGCCGTTTTACCGATGGATCAACTGTTACGTAACAAACAGGCCGCTCAACCCGCTCAGCCGTTCCAAAACGAACAGCAATCCAACCAATCGACAAGCCAAAGTGCGGTCAATTCTCAATCGATTTTACAACAACCGACATCGGCCGAACCGACACAACGCGAACGCCGGGGGAGATTTAACTAATGCGTAGATTTTTAACGCCACTGGTCATTCTGTTGGCACTCGTGATTTATTCCAGCCTTATCGTGGTACAGGAAGGCAGCCGCGGCATTATGCTGCGTTTCGGCAAGGTTCAACGCGATGCGGATAACAAAGTTGTGGTTTATGAACCCGGTTTACATTTCAAATTACCGTTTATTGACAGCTTAAAATTGCTTGATGCGCGAATTCAAACCCTCGACGGTCAGGCGGATCGCTTTGTGACGGTAGAGAAAAAAGATTTGTTGGTGGATTCCTATGTCAAATGGCGAATCAGCGATTTCGGCAGGTTTTATACTGCGACCGGCGGCGGCGATTATACTCAGGCATCCAACTTACTTAAACGCAAAGTGAACGATCGCCTGCGTTCGGAAATCGGTTCCCGCACCATCAAAGACATCGTCTCCGGCACCCGCGGCGAATTGATGGAAGGGGCGAAAAAAGCGCTGAATTCCGGGGCGGACAGCACGGCCGAACTGGGCATTGAAGTGGTTGATGTGCGAATTAAACAAATCAATATGCCGGATGAGGTCTCTTCTTCCATTTATCAGCGCATGCGCGCAGAACGTGATGCCGTCGCCCGCGAACATCGTTCGCAAGGTAAAGAAAAAGCGGCGTTTATCCAGGCGGATGTGGATCGCAAAGTGACCCTCATCACGGCAAACGCCAATAAAAAAGCCCAGGAATTACGCGGTGAAGGCGACGCGGCAGCGGCGAAACTTTACGCCAACGCATTTGGTTCAGAACCCGAATTCTACAGCTTCGTGCGCAGCCTGAAAGCCTATGAAAACAGCTTCGCCGGTTCGGATAATATGATGATTCTGAAACCGGACAGCGAGTTCTTCCGCTTTATGCAGGCTCCAAAAAAATAATCTTACAGCCCAATCAATCGATTGGGCTTTTCATTGGAAATGAAATATGAATCAGTTTGAACTTGAACGATTACTCAATCAAAAACTCAATATCGCGGCGATCAGCGATTACGCGCCTAATGGTTTACAAGTGGAAGGCCGTGCCGAAATTCAAAAAATCGTGACGGGGGTCACGGCGAGTCAAGCCTTAATTGATAAGGCTGTAGCTTGCAATGCCGATGCGATTATCGTGCATCACGGTTATTTTTGGAAAAATGAAGATCCCTGCATCCGCGGAATGAAAGGACGGCGCATTAAAGCGCTGCTGAGCAATGACATCAATCTGTACGCTTATCATCTGCCGCTCGATGTTCACCCTGAACTGGGCAATAACGCACAACTGGCGAAGTTACTGGGAATTACGAATTTACAGCCGTTGGAACAAAACGCATTGAGCATTCCGATGCGGGGAATCTTAACCGAGCCCGTCACCGCCGCACAATTCGCCGCGCGGATTGAACAAGCGCTAAACCGTACGCCGCTATTTTGCGACGCCGAAAAATTTCATCAAAACGCACCGCACTTTATCCGTAGCGTCGGCATTTGCACCGGCGGCGGACAGGGTTATATCGATTTAGCCGCGGCACAGGGCTGCGACGCGTTCGTGACCGGCGAAGTGTCGGAGCAAACCGTACATTCCGCGCGGGAACAAGGGATTCACTTTTTTGCCGCCGGGCATCACGCCACGGAACGCTACGGCATTAAAGCGCTGGGCGAATGGCTGGCGCAGGAATACGGTCTGGAAGTGGAATTTAAAGATATCGATAATCCGGCTTAACGAACGCCGTTACAATTATTCGTCAGGCCGTCCGTTAAATTATTTATCCTTACTCAGCAGCCAAAGTGCGGTTATTCCCAGACCGGAAAGGACAACATTGCGGGCGGTCAGTAATTTTTCTCCCAACAACGTCAATAATAACGACCGCACTATCGGCCGGTTCAGCGAGGAACCGATAACACCAAGCCAGTATACCGGATCATATACGTTTCGTTTTGTAATACGCGCCTGGGCGCATAGTTTCATGCGCAGTACGTCGCCTTTCATCATTAGCAATTCTTTTTCATCTTCCAATCGGGTATTCATAAAAATGTCCTATTCCCGCTCGCGCGGCGTATTTACCGCCTGTTTTAATGCGGCGATATCCCGTTTGATTTCCGTTAAGGTCGATGCCATAAAATAACGCTGTTTCTTCAGTGATTTCAACATAATAAAAAGCGTAATCAAAGCAAAAACAAACGCGCCGCCACAAATGACGAAAAAAAGCGTTATTTTCGTTTGCGGCTCAAGCAGGTTATCCAATCCCAGTAACAAACTGAATAACGCAACCAGCAAGAAAATAAACGTAAGAAAAACGGCGCCTAAAGTGACCAGTAAATAATTTTTTTGCTCGGCAAGCTCGATACAAGCCATATTCAACCGCACTTGCGCCAGTTCAAGGGCGGTTATCGTTATGTTTTTAATATTATTTTTAATCTTTCCTATCACTTACGGTTATCTCCTTCCGAAATAACGACAAGATCTAAACAAAACGGCTGCAGGAAGCAGCCGTATGGCATAATTATTTTTTACTGATAAGTACGCCGAGCAATAATCCGATAACGCCGGCAACGCCGACGGCCTTATACGGATTATCATGCACCAATTCGTCCGTCTGTTTAATTACCTGTTTGGCGCCGGCAACGGTTTCTTCCTGTAATGCGTCAAACTGATGTTTGGCTTTTTCCATGCGAGAGCTCAAACGTGTTTTCAATTTTTTCAGTTCCTCTGCGCCCGCTTCCGATTTTTCATCAAATAATTCTTCCGCATTAGTTAAAATATCACGAATTTCATTCAATAACTCTTCGCGTTTTTTATCGAATTCTTTGCTCATCACCATTCTCCTGTTCTGCAAAATCCGACCGGAACCATTCGGACGGATGTTCTCATCTTAGTCTCATTCGTCCGTGAATGTCAAACCCAGAAAATATTTCGCAATGATAAAACCGTTTGCATTTGCATAATTGCTCAAACACAATGAAACGGGTATAATCTGCGTAATTTTTATCGCAACAAAATAGGATTTAATTATGGGTTTCTTAACAGGTAAACGAATTTTAGTCACGGGTCTTGCCAGCAACCGTTCAATCGCATACGGCATCGCAAAGGCCTTAAAAACGCAAGGTGCAGAATTGGCTTTCACCTACTTAAACGACAAATTACAACCGCGTGTGGAAGAATTCGCTAAAGAATTCGGCGCCGATATCGTATTGCCGTTAGATGTCGCAACGGATGAAAGCATTCGAAACTGTTTCGCCGAATTAAACAAAAAATGGGATAAATTTGACGGCTTTGTACATGCCATCGCATTCGCACCGGGCGATCAATTAGACGGCGACTACGTTAACGCCGCAACGCGCGAAGGTTATCGCATTGCTCACGATATCAGCGCATACAGCTTTGTCGCCATGGCGCAGGCCGCGCGTCCGTTCTTAAACAAAGACGCGTCGTTGGTAACCTTAACTTATTTAGGTGCGGAACGCGCAATTCCTAACTACAACGTCATGTGTCTGGCAAAAGCATCTCTTGAAGCGGCAACCCGCGTGATGGCGGCGGATTTAGGTAAAGACGGCATTCGCGTTAACGCCATTTCTGCCGGTCCAATCCGTACGCTTGCGGCTTCCGGCATTAAAAATTTCAAGAAAATGCTTTCCGCATTTGAGAAAACCGCCGCATTACGTCGCACCGTCACCATTGACGATGTAGGAAACTCCGCCGCATTCTTATGCTCGGACTTAGCGTCCGGCGTAACCGGCGAAGTATTACATGTTGACGCCGGTTTCAGCATCACCGCCATGGGTGAATTAGGTGAAGAGTAATTCGTTTTATTTAATGTGATTAACGGCGCACGTTTTCTAACGTGTGCCTTTTTGTTTATTCGGCCCGATGGCGAAAGGCTCATCGCAAAAAGTTATAGCAAAGCAAAATGTTTCAAAACAACCCTCTTCTCTCTCAATTAAAACAACAATTGCACGACAGTAAACCGCACGTTGAAGGTGTGGTGAAAAGTACGGACAAAGCTTACGGTTTCCTGGAAACGGACAAAGAAACCTTCTTTATTGCACCGCCGGCTATGAAAAAGGTGATGCACGGCGATAAAATCAAAGCGGCCATTGAAACCGTCGGCGATAAAAAACAGGCGGAACCGGAAGAATTACTGGAGCCGATGTTAACCCGTTTTATCGCCAAAGTGCGGTTCAATAAAGACAAGAAATTGCAAGTCCTGGTGGATCACCCGAACATTAATCAGCCTATCGGCGCGGCCCAAGCCAAAGCGGTAAAAGAAGAATTGCGTGAAGGCGATTGGGTGGTCGCTCACTTAAAAACCCATCCGTTACGGGATGATCGTTTTTTCTATGCACAAATTGTGGAATTTATCTGCCGGACCGAAGACGAATTCGCGCCCTGGTGGGTCACGCTGGCGCGTCACCAACAATCCCGTTATCCGGTGCAAGGGCAAGACCGTTATGAAATGCTCGATACAAAAACTCGCGAAAATCTGACCGCACTTCATTTTGTAACCATCGACAGCGAAAGCACGCAGGATATGGATGACGCGCTTTATATCGAACCGATCGAGCAAAACGGCGAACAAACGGGTTGGAAGCTGACCGTTGCGATCGCGGATCCGACCGCTTACATCGCCGTCGATTCGCAAATTGAAAAAGATGCGCGTCAACGTTGTTTCACCAATTATTTACCCGGGTTTAACATTCCCATGTTGCCTCGCGAACTTTCCGATGAACTTTGTTCGTTAATGGAAAATGAAACCCGTGCCGCTTTGGTATGTCGTTTGCAAACCGATTTGCAGGGCGAATTGCAGGGCAACCCCGAATTTTTGCTAGCCAATGTGCAGTCTAAAGCCAAATTAGCCTATAACCGCGTTTCCGATTATCTGGAACAAGCGGAAGGCGCCTGGCAACCCGAAGACGCAACCACGCGGCAACAAATTCACTGGTTGCATCAATTTGCCTTAACCCGAATCAACTGGCGCCAAACCCACGGTTTATTGTTCAAAGAAAAACCGGATTACAGTTTTGTCTTGGCGGATAACGGTCACGTGCAGGAAATCAAAGCGGAATATCGCCGCATTGCCAATCAAATCGTAGAAGAATCCATGATTATCGCCAATATTTGCTGCGCGCATTATCTGGCGGACCATGCTAAAACCGGCATTTTCAATACCCATATTGGATTCGATAAGAAATTCCTGCCGAACGCTCATCACTTTTTAATGGCAAATTTAAGTAACGAGCAAAATCGACAGGAACTCGCCGAGCGTTATTCCGTGGAGAATTTAGCCACCTTGGCGGGCTATTGCCGTATGCGGCATGACATTGAACCTATCGAAGGCGATTATCTTGAATTCCGGTTGCGCCGTTTTCTTACCTTTGCGGAATTTAAATCGGAGATCGCGCCGCACTTTGGTTTAGGCTTAACCGGCTATGCCACCTGGACTTCGCCAATCCGCAAATATTCCGATATGGTGAACCATCGCTTAATTAAAGCCTGCATCGCCGGGCAGGAGTGCGTGAAACCCGCCGATGAGATTCTTATTCGCTTACAGGAAGCGCGCAAGCAAAACCGTATGGTGGAGCGCGACATCGCCGATTGGCTATATTGCCGTTATTTAGCGGACAAAGTGGAAAGCAAACCCGAATTCCAGGCCGAAGTTCAAGACTGCATGCGCGGCGGATTACGGGTCCAGTTGCTGGAAAACGGCGCCAGTGTGTTCGTGCCGGCTTCCACCATTCACCCGAATAAGGAAGAAATTCAGGTGAATAGCGATGAACTGGCACTCTACATTAATGGCGAACGCCGTTATAAAATCGGTGACATCGTTAACGTTCAGCTGACGGAAGTGAAAGAAGAAACCCGCAGCTTAATCGGTAACTTAGTGTTGTAAAGAAAAAATCCCTTTCGTATGAAAGGGATTTTTTTCAATTCACATCGGCGTTCAGCGGAAAAGTGCGGTCAAAAATCACGAAGTTTTTTGAGTTCCGTTCGCCGGCATCCTCTTTTGCGATTATCCGGAAAAACGTTAAAAAAATCGCCCGCACTTTTATCGCATTAATACATGCCTTCCCGTTCTTCACGCGTGCTGATGAAAATATTTTTCACCTGCGTATAAGCCGCCAGCATCATTTTGTGGGTTTCACGTCCGATACCGGAAGTTTTATAGCCGCCGAACGGTGCGCCCGCCGGTAAGCGGTTGTAGCAGTTCACCCATACGCGACCGGTTTCCAGCGCACGTGCCACGCGCAGCGCACGATTAATATTATGGGTCCATACCGCGCCGCCCAATCCGTATTCGCTGTCATTCGCCATGTGGATGACGTCCGCTTCATCTTTGAACTTAATCACCACGGCAACCGGGCCGAAAATTTCTTCCTGAGCCACCCGTTTGGTGTTGTCCGGCGCCAGAATTAAGGTCGGCTGGAAAAATTCGCCTTTCGCCAATACCGGATCCGTCGCTTTTTCGCCGCCGATAATCACCTCGCAACCTTCTTCTTTGGCGATATCCACGTATTTGCTGATCACCTTAATTTGGTTGGCGTTCACCTGTGCACCCATTTGCGTATCGTCTTCCCAAGGCAGACCGACTTTTACTTTTTTGAATTCCTCTTTCAACGCAGTGATGAATTTATCGTAAATGTTTTCCTGTACGAAAATCCGCGAACCGGCGCAACAGACTTGCCCTTGATTGAACAAAATTCCCTTTTGCGCCCCTTCCAACGCTTTATCGAACGGCATATCGTCGAAGAAAATATTGGCCGATTTACCGCCTAATTCCAAGGTGGACGGGATTAACATCTCGGCCGCCGCCACCCCGATTTTACGTCCGATTTCGGTGGAACCGGTGAACGCCAGCTTATTAAAGCCCGTATGATGCAGCATATATTCGCCGGATTTGGAGCCTTTACCGGTAATCACGTTAAACACGCCCTTCGGCAATAAATGATTAATTTTCTGCGCCAAAGAAAGCAAACTTAAAGAAGTGGAAGAAGACGGGTGAATTACCACCGTGCAGCCCGCCGCCAGTGCCGGCGCAATTTTCCATGCCGCCATCAGGAACGGGAAATTCCAAGGGATAATCTGCCCGACCACGCCGATCGGTTCGCGCAAAATCAGGGACAAATCTTCGTCATCCAACTGATTGGCGCTGCCTTCTTCGGAACGAATCACCGCCGCGAAATAACGGAAATGATCCGCCGCCAACGGAATATCCGCCGCTCGGGTTTCACGAATCGGTTTGCCGTTATCCAGGGTTTCCTGCAAGGCGAATAATTCCGTATTTTCATCGATTACATCGGCGATTTTATTTAGAATCGCCGCCCGTTCCACCGCACTGGTATGCCGCCAAGATTTAAAGGCTTCCTGTGCCGCCGCCACCGCCGCATCCACATCGGCGTCCGACGCATCAATAAAAGTCGCCAATTCCGCCCCGTTCGCCGGATTGTGCGCCGTTAAGGTTTTGCCTTCGGAACCGTCGGTCCATTCGCCGTTAATCAATAAACCGTAATGTTTATCAAATACATTGAGATCTTTTGTCATATATGCTCTCCTTTTTGCTAACGTTGCGGTTAAAAAATATTGCTTTACCCTGCCCTAGATACCTGTCGGGTATCTACTGTTTGGTTAAGGTTTAACTATTTGACCACAAAATTCCGCCTAAAAATGAGAGCCAGATCACAATTTCGCCAATTCGTTCACAATTTTTTAACAATAAAATAAAAGTGCGGTCAAAAATTCTTTCGTTTTTTTGACCGCACTTTAGTTAAAATTTATTCGAAATTACAGGTTTTCAATGCACACATATTGCGCTCTGAGTTTTTCCAAACCGCTTTGATAATCCTGCATTTTCTCACGTTCTTTGGCAATTACCGCTTCCGGCGCTTTTGCCACGAAAGCTTCATTGTCGAGCTTGCTTTCGATACGCTTCACCTCGCCGACCAATTTTTCGATTTCTTTATTTAAGCGGGCAAGTTCCGTTTCCTTATTAATGAAACCGGCCATTGGCACCAGCAACTCGGCGTTACCCACCAATTTCGCCACGGAAAGCGGCGCTTCTTCACTTTGCGCCAGCACTTTCATGCTATCTAATTTCGCCATAATCTGCATTAAAGTGCAGTTGTTTTCCAGCGTTTTTTGTTCTTCCGCGGATAAATTACGCAGCAATAAATCCAGACCTTTGCTCGGCGCAATATTAGATTCCGCGCGAATATTGCGCACGGCGGTGATGACATCTTTAATCCAGTTGATTTGCGCAACTGCGTCATCATTCACCAAAGTGTCATCGAACGCCGGGAAGGCTTGAGTCATAATGGTTTCGCCTTCCACGCCGGCGAAATCTTTCACTTTTTGCCAGATTTCTTCCGTAATAAACGGAATCAGCGGATGAGCTAAACGCAATAGTTTTTCCAGTACACGCACGAGGGTTTGGCTCGCACCACGTTTTTGTGCATCTGTGCCGTTGGCAAACACCGGTTTGGTTAATTCCAAATACCAGTCGCAGAATTGGTTCCAGGTGAACTCGTAAAGCTCGGTTGCCGCCAGATCGAAACGGTATTGATCCAACGCATTGCGGAAATTTTGCACCGTCTTGTTGAATTCCGCCTGAATCCATTTATCCGCCAGCGAGAATTCGCGCTCGCCGGCGCTGAGATCCAACTTATCGTTGGTTAACACAAAACGGCTGGCGTTCCATAATTTATTGCAGAAATTGCGGTAACCTTCCAAACGTTTCATATCCCAGTTGATGTCGCGACCGGTGGAAGCAAGCGCCGACAAGGTAAAACGCAACGCGTCCGTGCCGTGCGGCTGAATGCCTTCGGGGAATTCTTTGCGCGTGGCTTTTGCGATTTTTTCCGCCAGCTGCGGCTGCATCATATTACCCGTACGTTTCGCCACTAAAGATTCGAGATCGATACCGTCGATCATATCCAGCGGATCAATAACGTTACCCTTAGATTTCGACATTTTCTGACCTTGCTCGTCACGAATCAAGCCGGTGACATAGACGGTTTTAAACGGCACCTGCGGTTTGCCGTTTTCGTCTTTGATGAAGTGCATGGTCATCATAATCATACGCGCCACCCAGAAGAAAATGATGTCAAATCCCGTGATTAATACGCTGGTCGGGTGGAACATCGCCAATTCTTTGGTTTGCTGCGGCCAACCGAGAGTCGAGAACGTCCATAACGCCGATGAGAACCAAGTGTCGAGCACATCCTCATCCTGACGTAACGCCACGCTTGAATTCAGGCCGTTTTTTGACCGCACTTCATCTTCCGAGCGGCCCACATATACGTTGCCTTGCTCGTCATACCAGGCCGGAATACGGTGTCCCCACCAAAGTTGACGGGAAATACACCAATCCTGAATGTCACGCATCCAGGAATAATAAAGGTTTTCGTATTGTTTCGGCACGAATTGGATTTCGCCGTCTTCCACCGCTTTAATCGCCACTTCCGCCAGCGGTTTGACGGACACATACCATTGGTCCGTCAGCATCGGCTCAATGGGCACGCCGCCGCGATCGCCGTAAGGCACTTTCAAATCGTGCGGTTGAATTTTTTCCAATAAACCCAAACCGTCAAAATCCGCCACGATTTTTTTACGGGCGGCGAAACGTTCCAAGCCGCGATAATCTTCAGGAATCACCGCTTCGTAAGCGGTGAGCGGTTGACTGTCCGTGCCGATAATTTCCGCTTCTTCGCGAATATCCGCGTTGAACGTCATAACGTTTACCATCGGTAAATTATGACGTTTGCCCACTTCGTAGTCGTTAAAATCGTGCGCCGGCGTAATTTTCACCACACCGGTACCGAATTCGCGATCCACGTACTCGTCGGCCACAATCGGAATTTCACGGTTGGCCAACGGCAACACCACGGTTTTGCCGATAAGCGACTGATAACGTTCATCTTCCGGATGAACGGCAACGGCGGTATCCCCTAACACGGTTTCAGGACGGGTAGTCGCCACCACCAGATAATCCAGGCCCTCCGCGGTTTTTGCGCCGTTTGCCAAAGGATAACGGAAATACCACAGACTGCCTTTACTTTCTTTATTTTCCACTTCAAGATCGGAAATAGCGGTGTGTAATTTCGGATCCCAGTTCACTAAGCGTTTACCGCGATAAATCAAGCCTTCTTCATGCAAACGGACAAAAACTTCTTTCACGGCTTCAGACAAGCCTTCATCCATGGTAAAACGCTCGCGTTCCCAGTCAATGGAATTACCTAAACGACGCATTTGCTGGCTGATTGTGCCGCCCGAATAAGCTTTCCAATCCCAGATTTTTTGAATAAACGCTTCACGACCGTAATCATGACGGTTTTTTCCCTCTTCCGCCGCAATTTTACGCTCCACCACCATTTGCGTGGCAATGCCCGCGTGGTCGGTTCCCGCTTGCCACAAGGTGTTATCGCCTTGCATTCGGTGATAACGAATCAAAGTATCCATCAACGTCTGCTGGAACGCATGTCCCATATGCAACGAACCCGTCACATTCGGCGGCGGAATGGCAATGGAATAACTTGGGCGACCCGCATCATAAGAAGGTCTAAAATATCCTTGCTGCTCCCAGTGGTTATAAAGGGCTTGTTCAACTGCAGATGCATCAAAACGGTCTGCCATTTCTAGTTTTTTTGTCATTTATCTTTTCTCTTTGTTATCCGCTGAATGGTTGCCATTCAAGTTTATTAAATCTAGCTTTAATGCTTTTAACAATTCATCTGTATCCATATATTTAAATGGATTTCTCTGTCCTTTTGTTAATTTTTGCTTCCGTGGATTAGGATAGATTCACTCATACCATGACTTCATTTTTACAAAATTTTACTGAAATCAAGCCGCTTGCACCACGCCCGAGCCTGGTGAGCAACTTTGTGACGCTTAAATTTCGAATCCCAATCCCAAAAGCTCATCTAACAACACTTTACACCAATCCACCAATTCATCAGCAATTTGCGTAATTTGCTGATTTTCAATGTGCAACATTGCTTTCGGAGATTTGCCTGAGTTATCAAAAATGAAGACTTCATCGCAAAATGAAATAATTCAATCGCTTTTCTACCTGCTTCTAAATCCGCTAAACGGGGGTTTGTCGGATTTATCTGCATTGCGATATGGTCGGAATCAATCACAATTTGCACAACGTCTTGATTTAATAAACGTAACGTAGATTTGCCCGCACCATTTGTTCCGCAATAAATCGCTAAATTATTGTGCATATTCAATCGCTTTTATTGTGCCGTCAGGATAATGCTCAATTAAATCGCCGTTTTCACGGCGATAAACTACCATTTCATGCTTTTTTTTATCTTCAAACCACGCAGAAAATAAACTATCTAACTGACGTTGTTTTTCTAAAATTTCAGCCTTGGTCATTTTATTTCTCCAACACCATATCCAAATGCGGTATCCCGTCTTCCAAATAAATATCGGAAACCGCTTTAAACCCGAAAGACGCATAAAAATCCTGCAAGTGCGCCTGGGCTTGTACATAAATCGTTTTATTCGGAAATCGAGTTTTAACCGCCTCAACGGCATTCCGCATCAACTCGCGTCCTAATCCGGTTCCGCGTGCGGCTGACGCTACAATCACACGCCCGATTTTCACACAATCCGGCGTATCAATAATACGACAATAAGCGCGAATCTCGCCTTCAATTTCCTGCCAAAAATGCACCGCACTTTTGTCCGACTCGTCCACTTCCTGATAAGGACAATTTTGCTCCACCACAAACACCGCGACGCGCAGCCGATAGATTTTCCACAGCTCAAGTGCGGTCAGATTTTGGAAAGTTTTAGTTTGCCACATTTACGCCTTCTCCGTCGCCATCGCAAATCCCAGTTGGCGGTAAATTTTATAACGTTCTCGGGCTTGTACTTTTTGTGCTTCTTCCGCCGGTACAAAATCAATCACATGGTTAAACGTCCGGGCAAAATCCGGCACATTATTTTGCAACGAAATCAATAAATCGCGGCGTTGCGCATTGCGTTTGCCAATCCAACTGATTTCGATCGGCGTAGCGAAATGGGTAACTTCGCCGGATAAATTATGCGGCACGAACTCATCCGCATCGCGTTGCCATAAGGCTTCATCCAAACCAAACGCCTGTTCTTCCGTTTCACAGGCAATCAGCACGCGCTTACCCAATCGCCACGCCTGCGCGGCTAAATTGCAGGCCAGCGCTTCGACGGCGGAAAGTTCGCCCTGCGGCCGTGCGGTTTCAATGAGATAAAATTGGGCTTGTTTAGTCATTTGGCGATTTTATTTTGCGATAAATTAACCGTGCGATTTTAGCGAAAAATCAGCAAAAAATAAAGGTTTTTACTTGTACTCAAGCGGAATAACCACTAGACTACGGGCATTTTGGGGTGGACTTACGCGTCCGCCATTTTTATGTAAATCAACGGGCAAAACGACCCGTACCGGCATTAGATTTGATATGTTACTTTCCGATTTCCATTTTGACCTGCCTAACGAGCTCATCGCCCGTTATCCGAAACCCGATCGCACATCCAGCCGATTGCTGCAATTGAACGGCGAAAACGGCGCAATTTTTCACCGCACTTTTTCCGACGTCATCGATTTAATTCATGAAGGCGATTTGCTGGTGTTCAACAACACGCGCGTCATTCCCGCCCGCATGTACGGCCGCAAAATTTCAGGCGGTAAAGTGGAAGTTCTGGTGGAACGAATTTTAACCGAAACCACGTTTCTCGCGCACGTGCGTTCTTCCAAAGCGCCGAAAATCGGCGCTGAACTCATTTTAGGCGAAGACAAACTGGGCGAAGGCAAAGGCGTGAAAGTGATGATGACGGGTCGTCAGGACGCCTTATTTGAATTAAAAATTGCGGAAAAATCCACCGCACTTTTAGATGTGCTGCAAAAAATCGGACACATGCCGTTGCCGCCTTATATTGATCGTCCCGATGAAGAGGCGGATCAGGAACGCTATCAAACCGTCTATAATAAGGTTCCCGGCGCAGTGGCGGCACCGACCGCCGGGCTGCATTTTGACGACGAACTTTTGGCGCGATTGAAAGCCAAAGGCGTGAATTTCGCTTTTGTCACCCTGCACGTGGGTGCCGGCACGTTCCAGCCCGTGCGCGTGGATAACATCGAAGATCACCGGATGCACGCGGAATATGCGGAAGTGCCGCAAGACACGGTGGATGCGGTGCTGGCGGCCAAAAAAGCGGGTAAACGCGTCATTGCGGTCGGCACCACTTCCGTGCGTTCCATCGAAAGTGCGGCGTTGGCGGCGGAGGAAAAAGGGAACCGGAATTTGCTCGAACCTTATTTTTCCGATACTTCAATCTTTATTTATCCGGGCAAAAAATTCCGTGTCATCGATTGCCTTATTACCAATTTCCATCTGCCGGAAAGCACCTTGATTATGTTGGTTTCCGCCTTTGCCGGTTATCAAAATACCATGAACGCCTATAAAAGTGCGGTGGAAAATCGATACAGATTTTTTAGTTACGGCGATGCGATGTTTATTACGAAAAACCTGAATGCCGCGGGGACGGAGTAATATTCCGTTCATTCAAATTCGAAAAACGAACGTTTTTTTGACCGCACTTTATTCGCCCGCACCACAATCTACAGGATAACTACGATTGTAGCGCGGGATTTTTTTGCAACAAAAATTCCACCATACTTCGCACCGTTAAAACCGAGCCTCTGTTTTTGTAATACATGGCATAAAGCGGCACGCTTGCTATTTTCCATTCGGGCAGCAGACGAACCCAATCGGGGCGAATCATATTACTAAAACAAGGCAGCACGGCAATGCCCATATCTTCGCCGACCATATGACCAATCAGGTTAAAATCGTTACTGTAAAGTTTATTTTTGCCTTCAATATGAACGCTGCGTTGTTTATAGCTGAAATGCCAATCGGGGCCGTCGTATTTATACAATAAATCATGACCGTGCAATTCATGCGGCGTTTGCGGTATGCCGGCTTTTTCCAGGTAAGCCTTTGAGGCGAATAAGCCCAATTCAATATCGAACAATTTACGCGCCACGACATTGTTATTGTTCGGATCGCCCAAACGCAGCGCGATATCGACGCCTTCCTGTATCAGGTTGATTTTATGATTGTCGATTTGAATTTCCAGCGACACATCGGGATAACGGCGCATGTATTCCGCTAAATGAAACATTAAAAAACCGCGCCCCACTTCGGTAGAAACGAACATTTTTAGCAAACCGTGCGGCGCTTCCAGATTACTGCGAACGCTGTCGAGCGCCGTTTGCGCGGTTTGCAGCATGTCCTGCGCTTTTAAATAAAACCGTTCGCCCAATTCGTTTAACAGGATCCCTTGACGGCTTCTGTCCATTAATGTGGCGCCCAAATCCTGTTCTAAACGCGTTAAATGACGGCTTAAATAAGATTTCGGCATTTTCACCAAGTTTGCCGCTTTAGTTAAACTGCCCGCCTGCACAACGGTAACAAACAAGCGGATATCGTTAAGATCGACATTATTCACTTTCTTTCTCCGTTCCATCATTGCAACTTATCGTTCTAAAACCTAGCCTTGTTGCAATAAAGTTAATCATTATAATACCTCTTGTCTTAATTTTAGACATCAATTTTAGTTTTAGCTTAATCTTTATGAGGAAACAAATTATGAGTCAACCGGCTAATTTCAACGGCGCCGCTCCTAAAATCGACCCAAACAACGCAGCTATGTTGCTTATCGATCACCAAAGCGGTTTGTTCAATACCGTACGCGATTTAAACGTGCGTGAACTGCGCGCCAATGCCGTTACTCTGGCAAAAGTCGCCACGTTGGCGAAAATGCCTGTAATTACTACCGCCTCCGTGCCTCAAGGTCCGAACGGTCCGTTAATTCCGGAAATTCACCAGGCTGCTCCGCATGCGCAATATGTGGCGCGCAAAGGGCAGATCAATTCCTGGGATAATCCTGACTTTGTGGCCGCCGTTAAAGCGACCGGCAAAAAACAATTGATTATCGCGGGCACCATCACCAGCGTTTGTATGGCGTTTCCGGCAATTTCGGCAATTGCGGAAGGTTATCAGGTATTCTGTGTGGTAGACGCTTCCGGCACTTATTCGAAAACGGCGCAGGAAATTACGCTTGCCCGTATCGTACAGGCCGGTGCCGTGCCGATGGATACCGCCGCGGTATGTTCCGAAATTCAGCAAACCTGGAACCGTCCGGATGCGGAAGAATGGGCGAAAGCCTATGAAGCCGTGTTCCCGGAATATCAATTATTAATTGAAAGCTATCTGAAAGCCCGTGAAGTGGAACATAATCACGAGCAGCTGGATTCCGAACGTCAGTAATAAAAAAACTTCGCAAAAATCGACCGCACTTTTAGTGAGATGACTTATTCGTGCGGAAACACAGTAACACAAGGAGAAACATAAAATGGCAAACAAAAAACCTTATATTCGTTTGGATAAAAATGATGCGGCAATGCTGTTGGTGGATCACCAAACCGGCTTATTATCATTGGTGCGCGACATTGATCCGGACAAATTCAAAAATAACGTATTGGCCACCGCCGATTTAGCGAAATATTTTGGTCTTCCGACTATTTTGACCACCAGCTTTGAAGACGGTCCGAACGGTCCGTTGGTTCCGGAACTGAAAGAAATCTTCCCGGATGCGCCTTATATCGCTCGCCCGGGCAACATTAACGCGTGGGATAACGAAGATTTTGTTAAAGCGGTAAAAGCAACCGGCAAAAAACAATTGATTATCGCCGGCGTCGTCACCGAAGTGTGCGTAGCGTTCCCCGCGCTTTCCGCGATTGAAGAAGGTTATGATGTCTTTGTGATTACCGATGCGTCGGGTACATTCAACGAATTAACCCGCGATTCGGCATGGCGCCGAATGGAAGCGGCGGGCGTTCAGTTGATGACATGGTTCGGCGCGGCCTGCGAACTGCACCGCGACTGGCGTAATGATATTGAAGGATTGGGCGCGTTATTCTCCAGCCACATTCCGGATTACCGTAATCTTATTACCAGCTATAATAAGCTTACGCAAAAATAACATTTATGAATTTAAAGGCGGGGAAAATCCTGCCTTTATTAATATGATAACCTAAATCGTTTCAACAGGAACTTTATATGCGCAACATCGCTTTTATCGTCGGTAGTCTCAGCCGCCAATCCGTTAACCGCCATATCGACAAACGTACCGGCGCATTTTTAGATAAATTTGCCGCTTCGTTCTTTAATTGGGTGAATAAGGATTAAATATGAGTATTGATAAATTAACCGCCAATACCAAAGACGTAGGCGGCATTCCCGTTGCGCGTTTATTGCCGCAAAGTCAGCGTAAAACCGTCGGCGCCTGGTGTTTTTTAGATCATGCCGGTCCGGCGAAATTTGCAGAAGATTCTGCGGGCTTACAGGTTGGTTCGCATCCGCACACCAACTTGCAAACCTTTACTTGGATGCTGCAAGGTGAAGTCTGGCATCAGGATAGTCTCGGCAACCGCCAGCTAATCCGGCCGAAACAAGTCAATTTAATGACGGCAGGCACCGGCGACAAACGCGGTATCAGTCACACCGAGCAAACGCCCGAAGGCGTGCATGATTTACACGCTGTGCAATTGTGGATTGCGTTACCGATGAATCAGGAAATCGAACCGAATTTCGAACACTATCCCGTATTGCCGGAGTGGGAACAAGACGGCGTTCAATATATTCTGACCACCGGGAATTATCTTGATCATCAAGCGCCGACCACGCAGTTCAGCCCTTTAGTCGGTGTCGATATGCAGTTTAAACAGGCGCAGTCTTTCAATATCGAGCGCCAACCGACATTCGAATACGGCATCTTGGTGTTAAAAGGCGAAATCGAAGTCAACGGCAAACGCTACGGCGCCGACGAACTGACGGTTTTATCCGATTGCGTACACGCTGACGACGGGCTTCAGCTTTGGGCCGAGCAAGATTCCCATATCATGCTGCTCGGCGGCGAACCGCTGCCGCATCCGACGGTGATTTGGTGGAATTTTGTGGCCGACGGCAAAGAAGCTCTGGAACAAGCCGTGACGGACTGGAATAACCGACATCCGCGCTTCGGCGATATTGACTTACAGGGAACCTTACTCAAACGTTTGGTCGCCCCTGAATTACCGAAAAATTTCAAGGGATAAGTATTTTATTTTCGGGAAAATCCGCATTTTGTATATTTATTCCCGATACGTATTAATTTTGAGAGATAAACGCTCAAACAAAAAATTAACAAAGGAGCAAAATATGAAAAAGGTTGCAAACGTACACACCGCCCCGGCAAAACATTGGGTGGGTAACGGTTTCCAAGTGCAATCCATGTTCAGTTATAACGATACCGATAAAAATCTTGATCCGTTCCTGCTGATGGACTACAACCCGCCGCGTTATTTCGACGGCGGTCGCAAAAGTGATTTCCGCGGCGTGGGCGAACATCCGCATCGCGGCTTCGAAACCGTCACCATTGCCTATCAAGGCGAAGTGTCCCACCGGGATTCTTATGGCGGCGGCGGAACCATCGGTACCGGCGATGTGCAATGGATGACCGCTGGTTCCGGCTTAATGCACCAGGAATATCATTCCGAGAAATTCTCCGCACAGGGCGGAATGTTTGAAATGGTACAGCTTTGGGTGAATTTACCGGCGAAAGATAAAATGACGGCGCCGAAATATCAAGCCATTACGGCAGCGGAAATTCCGACCGTCGAGTTGGTCGATAACGCCGGAAGCGCCCGCATTATCGCCGGCAATTTGGCGGAAACTCAAGGCGCAGCGGCCACCTTCAGCCCGATCAATATGTGGGATGTGCGCATGAATGCCGGCAAAACCCATACTTTTGCCGTGCCGGAAAGCCATAACCTGATTGTGTTGGTGTTAGACGGCACCGTTCAATTCAATGGTGACGAAATTGCCCGCCGCGGCGAACTGGTGACCTTCAAAAAAGGCGGCGCCGATGTGCAAATTGAAGCCAATAACGAAGCCAAACTGCTGATTTTAAGCGGTGAGCCGTTAAACGAACCGATTGTCGGTTACGGCCCGTTCGTAATGAACAGCAGAGAAGAAATCGTGCAAGCGTTCAACGACATCAACAGCGGCAAGTTCGGCCGAATTGATCATTAATCGACTCAACCCTACACGCCGGTGTAGGGTTTTGTCACTAAAAAGTGCGGGCGATTTTTCAGAAGTTTTTTAAAGATAAGAAGCCCCGTCGACTCCTCCGTTAAAGCCTTCGCGCATTGCTAATGCATTTAAAAAATCCCGTTTAACGCCAAAATGTCATGATAAAAATGAGCCTCTTCAAATTCTATGCTAGAATAGCGCACTTTTAATAGGTCTTCGAACTGTTTATTCGTTGATAGAGGATAAAATGAAATACGAACTCGACAAAACCAACGGTCGCGCGCGCCGCGGGCGACTGATTTTCCAACGCCCGCAAGGGGAATTCAAAGTGGAAACGCCGGCCTTTATGCCGGTGGGAACTTACGGCACGGTGAAAGGCATGACGCCGGAAGAAGTGCGCGCCACCGGTGCGGAAATTCTGCTCGGCAACACCTTCCATTTATGGCTGCGTCCGGGGCAGGAAGTGATGCGTAAACACGGCGATTTACATGATTTTATGCAATGGCATCGCCCGATTTTAACGGATTCCGGCGGTTTTCAGGTGTTCAGCTTAGGCAAATTACGCAAAATCACGGAAGAAGGCGTGCAATTCCAGAATCCGATTAACGGCGAACGCATTTTCCTTTCCCCGGAAAAATCCATGGAAATTCAGTATGATTTAGGCTCGGACATCGTAATGATCTTCGACGAATGTACGCCTTACCCGGCGACTTTCGATTATGCCAAAAAATCCATGGAAATGTCGTTACGCTGGGCGCAACGCAGTCGTGCGCACTTCGACGAATTGGGCAATAAAAACGCTTTATTCGGTATCGTACAAGGCGGAACTTTCGAAGAATTACGCAAAATCTCCGCCGAAGGCCTGGTTAATATCGGTTTTGACGGTTACGCTATCGGCGGTTTGGCGGTGGGCGAACCGAAAGAAGAGATGCACCGTATTTTAGAATTCACTACGCCTCTGTTACCGGCGGACAAGCCCCGTTATTTAATGGGCGTAGGCAAACCGGAAGACTTAGTGGAAGGCGTGCGCCGCGGAATTGATATGTTCGACTGCGTCATGCCGACCCGCAACGCCCGGAACGGACATTTATTCGTCACCGACGGTATTGTGAAAATTCGTAACGCCAAATATAAAGACGACACCAGCCCGTTAGATCCGCATTGCGACTGCTACACCTGCAAGCATTACACCAAATCTTATTTGTACCATTTGGATAAATGCGGAGAAATTCTGGGTGCGCGTTTAAACACCATCCACAATTTGCGTTATTATCAACGTCTAATGGCAGAAATCCGCACCGCTATCGAACAAGATCGTTTTGATGATTTCGTGGCGGAATTTTACGCACGTATAGGCAAAGACGTACCGCCGTTGCAAAAAGCCTGATCCCTTCCGCCCTTTTCACCAAAGAAGGGCGGAAAATTTTAAAAGGAAATGAATATGATCCACATCCAACCGACCGTCCACGCTCAATCCGCCAGTTGGGCGCAACCTATTGAAATGCTGTTTGCCTGTCACGGTCGGGTAAAGAATTTCTGTCGGCAACTGGGCATGCTGCCGGATTATTTAGCCAAAAACGGGATAAATCAAGCGGTTAAAAATGACGTTAAACAAATCATTACCTATTTTAATGTCGCCGCGCCGCTGCACCACGAAGACGAAGAAACGGATTTTTTCCCCGCCCTTTTGCGCTATGTGCCGCAAGCCAAAGCCGATATTTTGAAGCTTGAAGCGGAACATGTCGGCATTCACAAAATCTGGGCGCAATTAGGCGTTCAACTGCAAGAACTGATTGACGAAAAACGTACCGCCGTTGAACAAAATCTACTGGATGATTATCGCGCCGCCTACGCGCGCCATATCGCGCTAGAAGAACCCTTGTTTGAATTGGGGCAAAAACATATTCCGACGGAACAATTAACCGCTATGGGAAAAATTATGGCGGAACGCAGAAAAATCCGGAAATAAGCTCGCCGGGCGTGTCGCCGCGCCCTAAAAAACGGCGAAAAAACTCACCGCACTTTTCAATTCGCTAGACATTCCCCACTCATCAGCCTAAGATCTTTCTCATAGATCTTTTTCTTCCGGAGGCAATATGCAGCAAACCGTTTATCTTTCCATTGAAGAAAACAACGTGGTGATCGCAACGCAGACCGATCGTTATACCTTGCCCGTCAGCGTCGGAAAGCTATTTATGCATGACATCCCGGACGAATACGAATGGGAACAAGCCATTATACTGATCGAAGATATGATTTCTTCCGTGCAGAAATATATTCCGCCGCAAGCGGAGCTGATTGTGCATGACGAACTGTTGCGCCCGCTCGCCCCGCAAGGCGTACTCTACCGCGACCATTTAGAGCGGGTTTTCCAATATACCGCCAGATATCACGGCATGCCTGATAATTTATCGAATTCGGGAGAAATCAAGGGGCACTTGCTGTTTATGCGCGAATGGCTTCATCATTGCGGTTTCGAACGGGCTAAGTTGGATTAGCACATGGATTATCAATCGGATCTTCGCGAATATCTCTGTCCGTTGCCTCTTATCATGGCCAAACAAACGCTGACGAAATTAGTACGCGGCGACCGCCTCACGTTGTTGATGAATCACAGCACCGCCTTGCAGGACATAGAACGGCTTTGCGAACAACAGAACTGTTCGTTGACATTGCTGGAAAATACGGATGCGCATCTCAAATTGCGGATTCAAAAATTAATTGACGGGAATCCGGCTAAAAGTGCGGTCAAAAAATGAGAAGTTTTTTGAACGCCGGTTTTGCCGACGCCCCGGAAAAAATGAATAATCTTATCGCCGACGACGAATAAATTTTCACGAAAATTTTACTCGCCGCGCAAGATCATTTTCACATTCCGCCGATTTTATGCTATTTTAACCGCCTATTTGTCATTCATTTTACTAACAAAAAGGAAAAAAACATGGAAGCTCAACAAGGTAGCCCGATGTCAATGCTGATGATTTTTGTGATTTTCGGTTTGATTTTTTATTTTATGATCTACCGTCCGCAAGCAAAACGGAATAAAGAACACAAAAATTTAATGGCTTCGTTAAGCAAAGGAACCGAAGTTTTAACCGCCGGCGGCGTGGTGGGTAAAATCAGCAAAATTACCGAAGGCAGCAATGAAATCGTGATTCAATTGAACGCCGACACTGAAATTACCATTCATCGTAACTACATTGCGGCCGTACTACCGAAAGGTTCAGTCAAAACGCTTTAATCCATTCCAAAAGGTATTTAACTTATGTTAAACCGTTTCCCTTTATGGAAGAATCTAATGGTGATCTTTACGATCGCCATTGGTGCTTTATACGCCCTTCCAAATATTTACGGTGAAGATCCCGCCGTACAAATTTCCGGTACCCGCGGTCACGAAGCGAACGAGACAACGTTAGCCGACGTGCAAAACCTGTTGGCGGATAACCGGCTTCACACCAAATCTATCGTATTGGAAAACGGCTCGATTTTAGCCCGTTTTCAAAATACCAATGATCAACTGTTAGCTAAAGATAAAATAGTTGAAAAACTCGGTACCGGTTATTCCGTTGCTTTAAACCTGGCACCGGCGACGCCCGCCTGGTTAAGCAGCATTGGCGGCAGCCCGATGAAGTGGGGTCTGGACTTACGCGGCGGCGTACGCTTCCTGATGGAAGTGGATATGAATACGGCGTTAAGCAAACGCCAGGAACAATTGCAAGACAGCGTTAAAACCGAACTACGCAAAGAAAAAATTCAATATGCCGGCGTACAAAACGGCGAAAATTACAGTTCGGTAGTAACTTTGGTCAATCCGGAACAACGTTTCCAAGCATTACAGTTATTGCGTAAATCTCATCCGAACTTAACCGTGACGGATATCAATGAAAACACCATTTCTCTTTCATTGTCCGATGCGGCATTAATTGAAGCCCGCGACAGTGCGATTGAACAAAATCTCAACATTTTGCGTAAACGTGTGGGCGAACTGGGTGTGTCGGAAGCCGTTATTCAACGCCAGGGCGCCGAACGCATTGTGGTTGAATTACCGGGGATTCAAGACACGGCGCGCGCCAAAGAAATTTTAGGTGCAACCGCTACGTTAGAATTCCGTTTGGTCAATACCAATGTGACGCCTGAAGCTATGCGCCGTAATATTGTTCCGTCGGACACGGAAATTCAGTATCAACAAGACGGTACGCCCGTAGCGTTATTCAAGAAATCTATGCTGGGCGGCGAACATATTATCAACTCTTCCGCCGGTATCGATAACCAAACGGGCGGTACCCAAGTCAGCGTTACCCTTGATGCGGAAGGCGGCGATATTATGTCGCAAATCACCAAGCTGAATTTGAAAAAACCGATGGCAACCCTCTACGTTGAATATAAGGATTCCGGTAAAAAAGACGCTAACGGCAAAGCGATTTTAGAGAAACACGCGGAAGTCATCAGCGTGGCGACCATTCAGGGGCGTTTCGGCAGTAACTTCCAGATCACCGGTTCCGGCACGATGGCGGAAGCGCAAAATCTTTCCGTATTACTCCGTTCCGGTGCGTTAATTGCGCCGATTCAAATCGTAGAAGAACGAACGGTGGGACCGTCACTGGGCGCACAAAATGTGGAACAAGGACTGAAAGCGGGTCTGTGGGGCTTAGCTATCGTTATCCTATTCTGTTTAGTCTATTACAAACTGTTCGGACTTATCGCCAGTCTGGCGCTATGTGCGAACATGATTCTGGTAGTCGGTTTGATGTCGTTATTACCGGGCGCAACGCTCACCATGCCGGGTATTGCGGGGATTATTTTATCTGTAGGGATGTCGGTGGATGCCAATGTGCTGATTTTCGAACGAATCAAAGAGGAAATTCGTAACGGTCGCCCGATTCAACAAGCCATTAACGAAGGTTATAACGGCGCCTGGACATCTATCTTCGACGCCAACTTAACCACGATCTTAACCTCTATCGTCCTGTACGCAGTGGGCACAGGCCCGGTTAAAGGCTTCGCCATCACCCTGTCGTTAGGGGTGGCGATTTCCATGTTTACCGCAATTACGGGCACACGCATGCTCGTGAACTGGATTTACGGCGGCAAACGTGTTGAAAAATTATCAATTTAGTGCGGAGAACATATTGTGAGTTCAATAAAACAAAAGCACGAATATAAAGGCGTCGGTTTGCCCTTCAACTTAGTGCATTTCATGCAATATCGGAAATGGGGTTATCTTTTCTCTATTTTACTAACGGCAACCTGCTTTTTCTTCATTTTTACCAAAGGTTTTAACTGGGGGCTGGATTTCACTGGCGGTGTGGTTATCGATACCCATTTTTCTCACCCGGCGGATCTTGATAAGGTTCGGGCAACGTTAAATCAAAACGGTATTGAAAGTGCACTGGTGCAAACCACCGGTTCAACCAGTGATGTCATGATCCGTCTGCCGGCAACTGTCGGCGATGTGCAGATCGGGGCAAAAATCAAAGAAATTATGACCGCACTTGATTCCAATATTGCTATCAGATCCGTGGAATTCGTGGGGCCGAACGTAGGGGATGAACTGGCGCAAAGTGCCGTTTATGCCACACTCGCTACATTAGTGCTTTTATTAGGTTATGTCGCCTTACGATTCGAATGGCGTTTAGGTACCGGCGGCGTCCTGGCCTTAGCCCATGACGTAATTGTGACGTTGGGCATCTTTTCTTTCTTACAGATTGAAATGGATTTAACCTTCGTGGCGGCAATTTTATCTGTGGTGGGTTACTCGCTCAACGACAGTATCGTGGTATTCGACCGTGTACGTGAAAACTTCCGTAAAATCCGTCGATTGGAAAGCGATGAAATCATTAATATCTCGTTAACGCAAACCTTATCAAGAACAATGATGACGTCCGTCACCACCTTATTCGTGGTTATCGCCTTACTGATATTCGGTGGACCGACGATTTACAGCTTCTCATTGGCATTATTAATCGGTATTGCGTTCGGGACTTATTCATCCATCTTCGTCGCAATTTCTATCGCCTATGATCTCGGTTTAAAACGCGAACATATGCAAGTTAAAGTGGCTGAAAAAGAAGATTTCCAAGAAGGATTCTGATTCAAAAACAAAAAGCGATGAAGATGATTCATCGCATTTTTAATGCGGCTGAACAACGCAATCAATTTCACAAACCCGATTCTTTCACAAAAAAATGGCAGCGTTAATTCGCTGCCGTTTTTATTCAAATCCAGAAGTTATGCGGCATGACGTTCCGCCACTTCCTTCAATAAGGTTTGCAATTCACCCGCCTGGTACATTTCCAGCACGATATCACAACCGCCGATTAACTCGCCTTCCACCCATAATTGCGGGAATGTCGGCCAATTCGCAAACTTCGGCAATTCGGCACGAATATCCGCATGCTGTAAAATGTCCACATAACCGAACGGCACCTGGCAATTCATTAACGCTTCCACTGCGCGAGCGGAAAAACCGCATGCCGGTAATTTCGGCGAGCCTTTCATATAAATTAAAATCGGGTTTTCTGCAATTTGCTTTTTGATTTTATCTAATGTTTCCATTCTGTTTCCTTGTTGTTACGATTTGGTAAAGTGCGGTCATTTTAGCACAAGTTTTTGAGAAACCAAGCGCATTTATAAAGTATTACCAACTTCCGCCGGCACCGCCGCCGCCAAAGCCACCGCCACCGAAACCACCGCCGGAGCCACCGCCGAAACCGCCTCCGAATCCGCCGCCGAAGCCTCCTCCGCTGCGACGATTACGCCGGTTGTTTTCAATCATAGAAGCGATAATTGCCGCATTTTGCAAATTGTTATGATTTGACGTCGGGCTGATATAAGGTTTTCTGCGCCAGTTCCATTCCGCCAGAATCACAAAGAACACAAACAACGCAATCATGATAAACGGAATGTATTCGTCAGCCGTATTTTCTTCCTGGGCTTGCGGCGCAAATTCGCCTTTGCTTGCCGCAATGATGTAATCCAATGCCTTGCTGATGCCGTTTGCATAGAATTCCTGACGGAAATTCGGCAGCATAACTTTACGAATCACCTGTGACAAAAAGGCATCGGGCAATGCCCCTTCCAATCCTTGGCCGGTAGCAATAAAGACTTTGCGATCATCTTTCGCAACCAGCACCAACACGCCGTTATTGTCGTTTTTACGACCGATTCCCCATTTATCTCCCAATTCAAAGGCGTATTGAGAAATGTCATATTCGCCGGTAGTCGGAATCAGCACTACGGCAATTTGCGAACTGGTTTCCCGGCTGTATTGAATCAGCTTGTTTTCCAACGCATTTTTTTCGTTTTCCGTCAGCGTATGAGTATAATCGTTCACATAACGGAACGGATTCGGCGAACTCGGAAAATCCACCGCCGAAGCCAGGCTTGAGAAAAAAACTACGCAAAAAATGACCGCACTTTTTAACCATTTATTCATGAATAATCACCTCGTTCGGTAACTCATTCACATCATCCGGACGATTCGGGTAATGCGCCGCCAGTTCTTTCGCAATTTTTTGGATCGCCTCTACCACGCCATCGGTGTAGTTATCCTGTTTAAATCGGGCAATCATGGTCTCTGTCGTCTGTTGCCAGAATTCGTTGCCGACAAACTGATGAATACCGATATCGCCGATAACCGCACATTGGCGATCTTTGTGAGCAATATAAATCAACACGGCGTTACGCACCTGGGTTTTGCCCATTTCAAGCTCGTCAAACACCTGCAAAGTGCGGTCTAAAACCGGCATATTTTTCAAATAACGTTCAATATATACCCGCAATTCGGCAGAAGTTTGTTGCTCTAATTTGGCAATTGCCCGTTCAATGAGCTGTTTATCGAAAGGAATTCGGGAAAATAAAGACATAATTTTCTCGCTTTATAAGAAAAAAGGTGCGCAATCACGCACCCCTCAGCAATTATTGGAAATTGACGGACGGCGCGTTTTCTGCACCGGATACGGATTTAAAGTAAGGTTTTTCTTTGAATCCGAAAATCATTGCAGCTAATTTAGTCGGGAAAGTCCGTACTTTCGCATTATAGACTTTTGCCGCCTCGTTAAATTTATTACGCGCAACATTAATACGGTTTTCCATCCCTTCAAGTTGCGCTTGTAACGTCATGAACGCTTCGCCGGATTTTAATTCGGGATATTTCTCAACCGTCACCAACAAACGGGACAATGCCGAACCCACTTGGTTTTGATTTTGTTGGAATTGCGCCAGTTGTTCTTCCGTTAAATTAGCCGGATCAATTTTGGTTTGAGTCGCTTTAGCGCGTGCTTCCATTACGCTGGTGAGGGTTTCTTTCTCAAAATTTGCCTGACCTTTTACGGTATTCACTAAATTCGGAATTAAATCCGAACGATGTTGATATTGCGTCTCAACGTTTGCCCAGACGGAATCAATTTCTTCTTCCGCTTTCACTAAACTATTGTAGCTCGACATCAACATAAAACCGGCAATGACTGCAACAATAATCACGACTAACCATTTTTTCATTTTTCTATTCCTATAGATAAAATAATCTTATATGACAAAAGACCTAAACCGAGGTCTAGGTCTTTGTTAAATTGATTTATCTAATCACTTAGACAAGTCCAAATTACATAGTAGCTTGTTTGTTACCTTGAACTTGAACTTCAACACGACGGTCTGGTGCTAAGCAAGCGATTAATGCTTTACGACCTTTAACTGAATCACAAGTGTTGCCAGTTACTGGGTTTGCTTCACCGTAGCCGGTTGCTGTGATTGAATTAGAGTCAACACCTTTAGAAACTAAGTAGTTAGCTACTGTTTCAGCACGACGTTGTGAAAGTTTTAAGTTAGATGCTTCTTTACCGATACGGTCAGCATAACCGTTAACTGCTACAGCCGGATTAGACACTTGAGCGATTTCGCCATAGATACCGTCTAATGTTGTAGTAGCTTCAGGTTTTAATGTTGATTTACCGAATGCAAAAGTAACATCGCTGTTTAAAGTGAAAGTTTTGTTTACAACTTCAGGCGCTGCAACCGGTGCTGCACCTTGACCGAAACGGTAAGATAAACCGGCAGTTACAGAGTGAATATCCGGGCTGTAACGTGCATCAGTACCATTGATACCAGCATTTTCAAGTGCTGAATCTAAGTTACCCGCTTTGCTTAACCATTGGTATTCTAAACGTGCTGCCAATTCAGGAAGAATTGCGTATTCAACACCTGCACCTAAAAGTAAAGATGGTTTAGTTTTGTTGAATTTTTGTGCATCACCACCGTTAGTGTTGTTTTCGGCTTTGTACATGTTACGAACAAGTGCAACACCGACTTTACCGTAAACGTCTAAATCCGGATAAATTTCATAGCTTGGTTTTAATGCTAAGCTTGCACCGTGTGCAGCATGATAGCCTAATGCACCGGCATCACCTGCTGTAGAACGTGTTTTACCGAAGAAATCGTAACCTAATTCAGCCGCTAAACCGAAGTTGTTTTGGTTTAAGATTTGGTAACCGCCGAATACACCGTAAGTTACGGAATTACGGTTTAAGCCATAACCTTCAGAGTTAGCGAGTTCTTCAAATTTACCTAAACCATGGTGCATTGCTGACCAACCCACACGGGCGCCAGCGTAGAATGTGTTTTCTTGTGGAGCTGCTTGCGCAACTGATGCTGCTGCTAAACCAGCGATAGCTAATGCGATTGCTGTTTTTTTCATTGTGATGATCCTCTTTTAAATTTTAGTCATCTTAATTAAAAAATTATCAGCTGATATAGCTGAAATCCTAATACAGTTGCCTGTATTATGTGTTTATCTTAAATGTTTTTGATAAAAAAGTGAACTTTTTTCTTCATTCTACATCTAAGACACCGTTCGGAAAGGGATGACTTTACCCCAAACATCTTTTGGCAGATTCACATTTTCAAGCAAATGATCAAAACGCAAAAATGCTTCAAAAGTGTGCGTATTATCTACCATATAAATAGAAAATCAATTTTTTTTTCTCGTTTTTGGTTATTTTTTAAGCAAAAGAACCATATTTCTGAACGATCATTCATTAAATAGCGCAAAATACGCCTTCAAAATTCTACCAGCAAAAAATATCGCTACGCTTTTCCTTATGCTAAAATCTCACCACTTTCTTTTTATATGAGTGATGATTTATGCTCCCCCGTTTAAAAAATATCCCTAAAATTACGCCTTTAGTGGTAGATTTTTTGGCCGATTTAAAAAAACAAGCCTTTGAAGGCGATATCGCCTCCAATTATGCGGATCGTTTAAGCCTTGCCACGGACAACAGCGTATACCAAATGTTGCCTCAGGCGATCTTATTTCCAAAATCGGTGGCGGATGTGGTGCGTCTAAGCAAATTAGGACAGCAGGAAAAATATTTACCGCTCACATTCACACCGCGCGGCGGCGGTACGGGAACCAACGGACAATCGCTGAATAATAATATTATTGTGGATTTATCCCGCCACATGAACGGCATTCTCGAGTTGAACGTGAAAGAACGTTGGGTTCGGGTGCAGGCCGGCGTAGTGAAAGATCAGCTCAACCGTTATTTGAAACCGCACGGTCTATTTTTTGCACCGGAGCTGTCCACCAGTAATCGCGCCACTTTGGGCGGCATGATTAACACCGACGCATCGGGGCAAGGTTCATTGCAATACGGCAAAACCTCCGATCACGTGCTCGGTTTGAAAGCCGTATTGATTAACGGTGAAATTCTTGAAACAAGCGCGATCAAAACCGACGGTTTTTTCGAAAATTTACCGCAAAATTTGACCGCACTTGGTCGCCGTTTACATGAAGAAATCTTCGCCCGCACTCGGGAAAAGCGGCAAAACATCATCCGCGACTTGCCGCAACTCAACCGTTTTCTTACCGGTTATGATCTGAAAAACGTCTTTAATCGGGATGAAACGGAATTCAATCTCACCCGCATTCTGACCGGTTCCGAAGGTTCCCTCGCTTTTATTTGTGAAGCCGTATTGGATTTAACGCCTATTCCGCAATTCCGCACTCTGATTAATGTGAAATACAGTTCCTTCAACGCCGCGCTGCGTAACGCGCCTTTTATGGTTAACGCCAACGCACTTTCGGTGGAAACCGTTGACAGCAAAGTGCTGGGGCTGGCCAAAGAAGACATTGTGTGGCATTCCGTTAAAGAACTGTTAACGGAGGAAGAAGACAAGCCGATTCTGGGTTTGAATATTGTGGAATACGCAGGCGGCGATCATGCAAAAATTCAGCAAAATGTGACCGCACTTTGCCGTGCCTTAGACGAAAAAATCAAAAACGGCGAAGACAACATCATCGGTTACCAAATCACCTCGGATTTACCTTCTATTGAACGGATTTACGCCATGCGCAAAAAAGCGGTAGGATTACTGGGCAACGCCAAAGGCGCCCAAAAACCTATCGCTTTTGTAGAAGACACTTGCGTGCCGCCGGAAAATCTCGCCGATTATATTCTGGAATTCCGCGAATTACTTGACCTGCATCATTTGCAATACGGCATGTTCGGGCATGTGGACGCCGGCGTGTTGCACGTTCGTCCCGCGCTGGACTTAACCGACAAAGAACAGGTGAAACTGTTTAAACATATTTCCGATCAAGTGGCCGAACTCACTCGCAAATACGGCGGTTTGATCTGGGGCGAACACGGCAAAGGCGTACGTTCCCATTACGGCGAAAAATTCTTCACGCCGGAATTATGGCAGGAATTACGTTACATCAAATTTCTGTTCGACCCGCATAATCGTCTGAATCCGGGCAAAATCTGCTCTGCGTTGGGTTCCGACGTGCCGCTTTATGACATTCTGTCGCCGATGCGGGCGGATCAGGATCGCCAAATTCCGATTAAAATGCGCGAAGAATTCAGCGGCGCCATGAACTGCAACGGCAACGGCCTGTGTTTTAACTTCGACGTTCACAGCACCATGTGTCCTTCCATGAAAGTCAGCCGCAACCGCGTATTTTCCCCCAAAGGACGCGCCGCTATGGTACGCGAATGGTTACGTTTGATGGCAAACGAAAACATCTCGCCGGAACAACTGGATTTCCGTAATGTGGAAATCAAGCTGTCCGAATTCGCACAAAAAATAAAAAACAGCTTCAATAAAAAGAAAGAATATGATTTTTCCCACGAAGTAAAAGCGGCAATGGACACTTGCCTCGCCTGCAAAGCCTGTGCCAGTCAGTGTCCGATCAAAATCGACGTGGCGAGTTTCCGTTCAAAATTCTTTTATTTCTATCACCAGCGTTACTTACGGCCGGCAAAAGATTATGTGGTGGCGAATCTGGAAACCGTCGCACCTTATTTAGCCAAAACACCACAGTTCTTCAATTTTTTTGTCAGAAATAAAATTGTACAAAGTGCGGTGGAAAAAACCGTCGGAATGACGGATTTACCGTTACTTTCCATACCGAATCTGCAAACTCAGTTGGTGGAAATCGGATATCAGGGAAAATCCTTAGAACAACTGGAAAAACTGAGCGCAGCGGAAAAAGAAAATATGCTGCTGGTGGTGCAGGATCCTTGGACGTCTTATTATGACGCCAAAGTGGTGGCGGATTTTATAGCATTGTGCCGAAAACTGGACTATCAACCGGTTTTGCTGCCGTTCAAACCGAACGGTAAAGCCCAGCATATTAAAGGTTTCTTAAAACAATTTGCGCGCACCGCCAGAAATCAGGCGGAAATGCTGAACCGTGTGGCCAGACTGGATTTACCGCTGGTGGGAGTGGATCCCGCCATTGTGTTGTCTTACCGCGACGAATATAAAGAAGTGTTAGGCGCCGCCCGCGGCGATTTCCACGTCCTCACCGCCCATGAATGGCTATTCTCTCAGTTGTCGTCGGAACACCTGCAAAGTGCGGTCAAAAAATGGCAAAAATCTGACCGCACTTATCACGAATGGCATTTATTTCCGCATTGTACGGAAGCCACGGCCATGCCGACCAGCCCGAAAGAATGGCAACTGATTTTTTCTGCTTTCGGCGAAAATCTGCAGATTCAAAACGTAGGCTGTTGCGGTATGGCGGGCGTATTCGGACACGAAGTGCAAAATCAGTCCATGTCGAAAGCCATTTATGACGCGTCCTGGCGAGAAAAACTGGCCGGCAAAGATCCCGAATATTGCCTGGCCACCGGTTATTCCTGCCGCAGTCAGGTGAAACGCTTTGAAGGGCAAACGCTCAAACATCCGGTTCAGGCCTTATTAACGCTGTTTTAACGGACAAGCCCGCCTTAATACGCGGGCTTGTTGTTTTCTCGGCTTTTAATCTTTATTTTTGAAATCTCTAATCGTCAGCACATACTGAGCGATTTTATCGAACTCGTGAGTTTCAATGTCATCCCACACAATATCGTAATAAGACACCAGTTCGTCCGCCGTGCGATTGGCGTTAATATGGTTATCAAGACTGGCCAGAAACACCAGACAACGACCTTTGTTTTTCTCACGGAAATGGCTGACGCATTTGGTTTTGATGTCCTCAAATTCTTCCGGCCGATCGATTTTGTGTTGCAAAGTTTCATTCGGAAACAAATCCGGATTAAACAAAACCTGTTTGATCCCGCACAAAAAACCAATCCGTTCGGCCCAATAACCGCCCAGCCCCAACCCGCAAATCAGCGGTGATTTATCCGGGCTGCGGGAAATCAGTTTATGCACTTCCTGCAGCAAATGCTGCATATCGTGTCGGGGATGCATGGTGCTGTAATTCACGAAATGCACGTCTTCGTCAATATAACGCAGCTGCACCAGTTTTCCGTAATCGTTGGCGTGACTTGAAGAAAAGCCATGTAAATAAATAATCATAGACGGACCTCCTCTTTTTAGCCTGTACCGACATCTTACGCTAAAGTGCGGTTAAAAATCTTCACATTTTGCCCGTTTTGTGATCTTCGTCGTCAATTTGATACAAAATATCAATCGGACTATTCGGCGAAAACCGCTTTTTTCTTTTATCGCGAACCGATAAAATACGGGAAAATTCATTCAAGGAGAAAACTATGTTTACAGTTATTTTTGGTCGTCCGGGTTGTCCTTATTGCGTTCGCGCAAAAAATTTAGCGGAAAAATTGAAAAACGAAGTGGCGGATTTCGACTATCGCTATGTGGATATTCATGCGGAAGGCATCACTAAAGAAGATTTATCAAAATCCGTCGGCAAACCGGTTGAAACCGTGCCGCAAATTTTTATCGATGAAAAACCGATTGGCGGTTGCACGGATTTCGAAGCGTTAATGAAAGAAAAATTCGGTATCGTGGCTTAATCATAAAGCCGAAAACCAAGTGCAGAAAACAAAAGTGCGGTCAAAAAAACGTTAAATTTTTTGACCGCACTTTTCTATTTTCTGAAACGGTTAGCCGCGCGGATGAAATTTCTCGTGCAAACGTTTAAGCCGTTCTTTCGCCACGTGGGTGTAAATCTGGGTGGTGGATAAATCACTGTGTCCCAGCAGCATTTGCACCACGCGCAAATCCGCACCGTGATTCACCAAATGGGTGGCAAAGGCGTGCCGCAATACGTGCGGCGACAGGCTGTCGCTGTCAATATCCGCCAGTACGGCATAATATTTAATGCGGTGCCAAAAGGTCTGACGCGTCATTTGCACGGCCCGTTTGCTAGGGAAAACCACATCCGAACTTTGCCCGTTCAACAACATCGAACGCCCGTAGCGGATGAATTCGCCCACCCAATAAGCCGCCTCTTCGCCCATAGGCACGATGCGCTCTTTATTGCCCTTACCAATCACCCGCACCACGCCTTGCGACAAACTGATGTTATCCATGGACAGAGAAACCAGTTCCGTCACGCGAAAACCGGTGGCGTAAAGCAGTTCCAGCATCGCTTTATCCCGTAATTCCAGCGGTATGTCGGTACTCGGCACGCTGAGCAAATCGCTCACCTGCTGCTCCGTTAAATATTTCGGCAAACGCCCCGGCAGCTTGGGCGAACTCAATGTCGCCGAGGGATCGTCCGTTCGATAATTTTCACGGTAAAGATATTGGAATAACTTTCGCATGGCACTCAGCAAACGAGCGGTACTGGTGGCTTTATACCCCGCTTCCACCCGTTGCCCTAAGAACCCTTGCAAATCCACGGCGTCCAGTGAGATTAACGACAAATTGTGCGCCTGCAGCCAATCACAAAGTGCGGTCAAATCTAACCGGTATGATTGAATCGTATTTTCAGACAACCCTTTTTCCAACCAAATATCGTTAAGAAAAAGCTCCACTAATGCCGAATCTTTCACCGTTTATTCGCTCTCAATATCATCCAAATCCATCGCGGTTTCCACCGCACTTTTAATGGTTAAATTAATTTCTGCGGAAATTACGTGTTCAAGAATATCCGCCATGCCTTGCAATTTCGCGACATCCGCCTCGCCCGCCGCATCGAAATAGCCGTTGTCTTTCAGACTTGCGATAAAAGTGGAAAACACCGCTTTATCGAAAAATTCCGGCGAATTAATGCCGTGTAATACGGATAGGCGTTGCGCGATAGACTGACTTTCTTTTTCCAACATGCCCCGTGAAACGGTCGGATTCTGTAACAGAATGGCAACCGTAATCAAATAGCGTTGTAAAATTTCACGCATACCCGCCGACCACAACTGCAATGCGCGCACCCGCGGGCGATTAATACTCAGCACGTTTTCATTCAGTTTAATCAGTTGCTGACGATGCAGTTCCCCAATAATGCGTTCCACTTTTTCCGGCAACGCTTCTACCGGTAAATGCATGAAAAGCTCGGCTTTTAAAAACGGATAAAGTTTTTCCACCGCAGCAATTACCAAGTCTTTTTGAATGGATTCATGATGCAGAACGATACTCGCCACCAAAGACGGCAACACGAGTAGATGCTGAATATTATTGCGGTAATAGGTCATGAGAACCGCGTGATTACGTTCCAGCCGGACTAATTCGCCGAAGCTGTCTTTTTCAATAAGAATTCCTACGCGATCCAGTCCCAATACGTGATCGAGCAATTCCTTCGGCGATTCGGTAGGAACCAGAATGTCATCGGAATAGCTAACGTTCAGTAAATATTGCTGATAGCTTTCCAGTTGTTCCAGCAACTGTTCGCGCGACAACGCCCGTTGACGGGAAGACAGCAAAGCGGTGCCCGTTAAGTTCATGGCATTTACCGCCGCCGCCTTATTGATATTCACCATCACTTGATGAGAAATGGAATCCACCGCTTTGTTAAACCAAAGCGAACGTTCTTCCTGCTCTTCGTTTTTCCATTCCGGAAAATGCTGATTTAAATACGTGCTCAACGTAATCGGTTCGCCGAAATTCACGAAACCGCGTCCGAGATTACGCAATTTTTTAATCACTCGTAACACTAAGCCCGCATTTTCTTTTTCTTTTTCGGCACCGCGCAATTCTTTCGCGTAGGTATCCACTTCCAGTACGTGTTCGTATCCCACATACACCGGCACAATGGAAATCGGACGGGTTTGCCCCTGCTGCAATGCCTGTAATGTCATAGACATCATCCCCGTTTTCGGCGTTAATAAACGCCCGGTGCGCGACCGCCCGCCTTCAATAAAATATTCCACGGAATAACCGCGATGAAACAATTCGCCCAAATATTCGCGGAAAAGCGTGGAATACAGGCGATTTCCTTTAAAAGTGCGACGAATAAAAAAGGCGCCCCAGCTACGGAAAATACGTCCCACCGGCCAGAAGTTCAGATTGATGCCCGCCGCGATATGAGGCGGCACCAAACCTTGATGATACAACACATAAGAAAGCAGTAAATAATCGATATGACTGCGGTGACAAGGCACATACACGATTTCGTGTCCTTCCAGCGCCAGACGACGCACCCGATCGGCATGTTCCACTTCAATGCCCTGATAAAGCTTATTCCACAACCAGCCCAAGAATCGATCCGCAATGCGCAAACTACCGTAATTGGTATCGGCGGCGATTTCATCCAGAATTTTTTTCGCTTCTTTACGGGCTTTTTCTTTCGACATATTTTTAGTGCGGGCTTCATCTTCAATCGCCTGCAACACGGCCGGATGTTGCAACAATTTGTTAAACATCGCCTGACGATTCGGCAAACGCGGGCCCGTCGCCGAAATCCGTTGTTTGGCGAAGTGCATTTTGGCAATACGCGGCAGTTTTTGCGCTAATTTCTCATCCTTACCGTATTCATTCACCATGTAACGCATGGACATGGCCTGGGAAAAACGCACGAAAGTATCCCGTCCGAACCAAATCGCCGCGATGGTTTTCTGTAAACCGTTCAACAAACGCAATTTCGGCAAGTCTTTGTCTTCGCGTCCCGGAGAACGTCCCCATAACACCGAAACCGGCACCACTTGCACGTCCAAATCCGTCAAAGTGCGGTGCAATTCCAGATAGTTTTTGAAAATATTCTCCGTTTCTTTCTTCGCGCCTTTCGATTTGAAAAATTGATGACCTTCGTCTAAAAACACATAACGCGGCAGCACTTTTCCCTCGACACGGTTATCCTGAAAAGGATCCGGCAAGCCCAGGCTGAGGCAGTTTTTCCGCAACACCACCAAATCAGTCTGCGACGTATAAGGCAACACATAAACGATAGGTTGTTCGATATTAAGCGTCAGTTCCTCAACGGGATGACTGGGAATCGGGTTGTCTTTCACCCAAAAAGACAACGGCCATGCTAAAGTTTTACGGTATAAATTTAAAAAAGCGTTCATACATTTATTTCCTAAAGCCGATTGGCGAATCTGGGCGGTAGTCTATCATAAATCCCGAAAAGAATACTAAACTCAGGGTTTAGTTTTTTCTAAATTTCATTAGAATGTGATCTACATCTGAAAATAAAAAAACGGTTGAAAACCATGTCATACAAATTCCTTTCTTTTATCGGCGGCGGCAATATGGCTCAAGCCATCGTCTTCGGTTTGTTAAAACAGGGCTACCCTGCCGACAAAATTACCGTTTGCGATCGCAATCAAGCCAAACGCAATTTGTTCGCCGCTCAAGACGTGCGGGTTACGCAAGATTCACAAACCGCCGCCGAGCAAGCGGAAATCGTGGTGCTCGCAGTGAAACCGCAAGGCGCGTCGGAACTCGCACAAACAATAAGTGCGGTCGATTTTTCCGATAAATTATTGATTTCCATTATGGCGGCAATTTCAGTGCAAAAATTGACCGCACTTTTTCCTACGGTTCGCCATATTGTTCGCGTCATGCCGAATACGCCCGCCTTGGTTTCCGCCGGCATGTCCGGCCTGTTCGCGCCGCCGTCCGTGCCTGATGAATTAAAACAACAAGCCGAATCGCTGCTGAAAGCGGTGGGAAAAATCTGTTGGGTGGAAAACGAATCGGATATGCACAGTGTCACCGCCGCTTCCGGTTCCAGTCCCGCTTATTTTTTCCTGTTTATGGAGGCTATGCAGCAAGCCTTATTAGCGATGGGATTAAATGATCAACAGGCGCGCGAACTGATTCAGCAATCCGCTTTTGGGGCGGCAAAAATGGCGATTGAAAATCCGCAAACGCCGCTTACCGTTTTGCGGGAAAACGTCACTTCCAAAGGCGGCACCACGGCTGCCGCACTGGCGGTGTTCAACGAACGCCAATTCGCGCAAACCGTGCAACTTGCCATGCAGGCTTGCGTTGCCCGTTCACAGGAAATGGAAAAATTATTCTGATGCGACTCTCTCCGTTCAACTGGCTGGCATTGGCTTTTTTCGGTTATTTTTTCGCCTACGGCGTGCTGGTTCCCTACCTGCCGGTGTGGGTGCAATCCCATGCTTACGATCCGCAATTTATCGGCATCATTCTGTCTTCTTCCTATTTTTTCCGCTTTATCGGAAGCTTCTTCTTCGGACGAATGATTAAACACAGCCATCAGCTTTTCACCGCCTTGCGACTGATTGCCTGGTCTATGGTAGGCATGACTTGCGTGATGGCGCTGACAGCACAAAATTTCTGGTGGCTGTTCGTCAGCATCGGCATTTTCAGCATGTTGAACGCCGCCGGCATGCCGTTAACCGACAGCCTTGCCGCCACCTGGCAAAAACAGCTGGAGCTGGATTACGGCAAAGCGCGCCTGCTCGGCTCGCTGGCGTTTACTCTCGCCCTGGTCGCGGTGGGGCAACTTATCCGTTTCACCGGCGAACAAAATATTATCTGGATTTTGACCGCACTTTTTGTATTCTATTCCTTGCTGTTAATGCTTAATCCGCATCCCAAGCCCCACGACGAAGCGGAAAGTGCGGGCGAAAATTCGGTAAATTATTGGATGTTACTGAAAAACGCCGACCACGCCAGAATGTTGCTCGCCGCGTTTCTCATTCAGGGCTCCCACGCCGGTTATTACGTTTACAGCATGTTGTATTGGAACGAAAACGGTATTCCCGTACAACTCACCAGCCTGCTGTGGGGCTGCGCCGTGACGGCGGAAATTCTGCTGTTTTTCTTTTCCAAGCGCTTATTCGGCAACTGGTCCGTCCGTCATTTAATGTTACTGGCAACCCTCGCCGCCGTTATCCGCTGGGGCGTATACGGCAGCACCACATCCATCGTCTGGTTGGCGTTATTACAGACTTTTCACGCCCTCACTTTCGCCGTCATGCATATCGCCATGATTCGCTACATCGCCCGCCAACCGCAAAATACTATCGTCAAATTGCAATCGTTATACAGCGGCCTGGCGAACTGTCTGGGCGTCGCCGTAATGACCATGATCTGCGGAAAAATTTATCCGTTCTCACCGCAAGCCATGTTCATTACCATGTCGGCACTGGCGGCAATCGCATTTTTTGTGATACCGAGAAAGATTTAAACAATTTCCGAAATTATCTGCTAAAATCCATACGCAAACGGTTTCGGATAAAGAAAAGTGCGGTGAAATTTAGCAAAGTTTTTGGGGAAAGCGGCTGTTTGTAAAACCGATTATTCTCCTGAGATGGAAAAATCTAAAATCACTAATCTGTTTAATAAAAATGAATAATTTTAATTATCTTTGTCTGATTTTTAATCAAATTTGTTTTGAAAAATAGGAACCCAAATGCAACTCACCACCGACATCAAACAAATCATCCTTCAATCCCGCGAAACGGCCATTCGCGCGGTGGATTTTCAGCGGGTGCTGATGTATTGGCATATCGGCAAGCGGATTTTTGAAGAAGAACAGAAAGGGCAAGATCGGGCAGATTATGGCGCGTATTTGATCAAAGAGCTCGCCCAGCAACTTGTACCGGAATTTGGCAGTGCTTTCGGTCGCCGTCAATTGGAGTTATTTCGCCAATTTTATCGCACCTTTCCAATTGCGAACGCAGTGCGATCGCAATTGAATTGGACACAATATCGTATGTTGTTACGTCTTGATGATGCGGATAAACGTGAATTTTATATCGCAGAAAGTGTGAAAAATAACTGGAGTTCGCGCCAGTTGGAACGGCAGATTTATAGCAATTTGTACGAGCGTTTATTGCTAAGCAACGATAAAGCCAGCATGCTTGCGGTGGCGAGAAATGAAGCGGTGCCGACCGATCCTAAACAGATTATTAAAGATCCGATGGTGTTGGAATTTTTAGGTTTACGCCGTGAAAGTGCCTATTATGAAAAGGATTTGGAACAGGCGATCATTACCCATCTACAAGATTTTCTGTTGGAATTGGGTAACGGTTTTTCTTTTGTGGCACGTCAAAAGCGTTTACATTTGGACGGTGATGAGTTCTTTGCTGATTTGGTGTTTTACAACCGCTTATTGCAATGTTTTGTCGTGATTGAAATTAAAACTCACAAACTTACCCATCAAGATTTAGGACAATTGCAGATGTATGTAAACTATTTTGACCGTGTGGAAAAACTGCCCCACGAAAACCCGACTATCGGTATTTTGCTCTGTGCCGATAAAAATGATGCGGTGGTTAAATTTAGTCTACCTGAAAACCAAAAACAGATTTTCGCCAGCCAATATCAGCTTTACCTACCAACAGAAAAAATGTTATTGGACGAAATGCAAAAAGAAATTGAAAGCTTTGAGCAGAAAGTGGAAGAGCAAAGGGCGGTTTATTTGGCGCAAAGGCGGGATTAAAGTATTGTTATAGAATTTTGGAAATTGACTTGCTTTATATGGTAAATGGCTAAATTAAATTAGCCATTTGTAAAAATTTAGCGAGTAGCTCGAACTAGTTTGTAGTACATATTAGGGCGAGGTGCAGGTGGGAAACGCTCACCTCTAACACAAGTTACTTCATTTTCTTTTATATTAGTTGAAGAGTATTGTCCATAAATACCAGATTGTGGAACTATGTCACCAGGATTATATTTCATATTGATTTCCTTTTTTGTAGGTAATTTAATAAAGAGTATCATATATAGAGTACTATATACTTAAAATGTATATGGGGATTAACAGTAAAAATTTCAAGACTATAATTTAAAATATTATGACCAACCTAGTAATCATCGACACAGGCTGTGCAAACCTGTCTTCTGTAAAATTTGCATTCGACCGCTTGGGGATTCAAGCAGAAATTTCTCATGATTTGGATAAAATCAAGTCCGCAGACAAACTGCTGTTACCCGGTGTGGGTACAGCGATTGCGGCAATGAAAAATCTGCACGATCTCCAACTGATTGAAACTATCCGAAACGCTACCCAACCGATGCTCGGGATCTGTTTGGGGATGCAGCTGATGACGGAATTTTCTACCGAAGGCAATGTGGAAACCTTACACCTGATGAGCGGTAAAACGGAGTTAATTCCGAATACAGGCTTACCGTTGCCACATATGGGCTGGAACCGTGTGCGTTATGAGCAAAATCATCCGCTGTTTGCTGGCATTGAACAAGACAGCCATTTCTATTTTGTGCATAGTTATGCGGTATTTCCGAATGAAAATACCATTGCGACCAGTCACTATGGCGTGGATTTTTCTGCGGCGATTGCAAGCAAAAACTTTTATGGCGTGCAATTTCACCCCGAACGTTCGGGCAAAAATGGGGCACAGTTGTTGAAGAATTTTGTGGAGAATCTGTAATGGCGGAAGTGTTAGCCTTAAAAATCGGTTTGGTGGAAAACGTCACCTTTGCGGACGGTACGACTTTAGAAAGTGCCATTCGCAAACAGCTAGTGGATAAAATCACCGTTCACGAATTAGGGGCGGAAGGCAATGATGTGGGCTTGAAAGCCCACCACGGTGGCGTAGATAAAGCCTTGTTTTTTATGGCGGAAAAAACCTTTGAAAAATTGACCGCACTTATCGGAAAAAATTTCGATTGGCAAAACACAGCGATTTACGGTGAGAATTTTATCGTTTCTGAGTTAGATGAAACCAATGTTTACGTGGGCGACCATTATCAAATCGGCGATGTGATTTTAGAAGTATCGCAACCACGCAAACCTTGCGAGCGATTATCGCTCAATTCTGAATGTGCCAATACGCAAAAAATCGTGCGGGAACAAGGTTTAACAGGCTGGTATGTGCGTGTCGTTCAAACAGGTGTTTGCCAAAAAGGCGACAAAATCCACCGCTTGCAACGCCCCTATCCTGATTTAAACATTATGCACCTAAACCAACTTGCCGCCCAAAAGCCAACAGAGGCAATACGTGCGGATTTAGAAAAAGCCTTAGCTTGCGATGTATTGGCAGAGGCGTTTAAGCGGACGTTGAGAAATCAGTTATCAAGAATACGTAACCTAGGGTAGCTTGCTACCCTAGACATAGGAAGGAAACGCAATGAAAAAATCCATTATTATCCCTGCCCTTGATTTGATTGATGGGCAGGTGGTGCGGTTGCACCAAGGCGATTATGCCAAACAGACAACTTATAGCGATAATCCCATTGAGCAGTTTGCCAGCTACCTTGCGCAAGGGGCGGAACAGTTACATTTGGTGGATTTGACAGGGGCAAAAGATCCTGCCAAAAGACAGATCTCACTTATCGGCGAAATTATTGCGGCGACAAACTGTAAAATCCAAGTGGGCGGCGGTATTCGTACTGAGCAAGATGTGGCGGATTTATTGGCGGTGGGGGCGAATCGTGTGGTGATTGGCTCAACGGCGGTGAAAGAGCGTGAAATGGTTAAGGGTTGGTTTAACAAATATGGTGCGGAAAAATTTGTGCTGGCGTTGGACGTGAACATTGATGCAATCGGTCAAAAAATCATTGCGATTAGCGGTTGGCAAGAGGCAAGCGGTGTGTCGTTGGAAGAGTTGATTGATGACTTCCAATCGGTCGGTTTACAGCACGTTTTATGCACGGATATTTCCCGTGACGGCACTTTGGCCGGCTCAAATGTAGATTTATATAAAGAGATTTGTGCGAAATACCCGAATGTGAATTTCCAATCATCGGGCGGTATCGGTTCGCTTACCGATATTCAGGCGTTAAAAGGCACGGGCGTGGCTGGCGTGATCGTGGGGCGCGCGTTGTTGGAAGGTAAATTTAATGTGGCGGAGGCAATCGAATGTTGACAAAACGGATAATCCCTTGTTTAGACGTGCGTGACGGACAAGTAGTGAAAGGCGTGCAGTTCCGCAATCACGAAATTATCGGCGATATCGTACCGCTTGCCAAACGCTATGCGGAAGAAGGGGCGGACGAATTGGTATTTTACGACATCACCGCCTCATCAGACGGTAGAACGGTGGATAAAAGCTGGGTGCAACGCGTGGCGGAAGTTATTGACATTCCGTTCTGCGTGGCAGGTGGCATTAAAACTATTGCGGATGCTGAACAGATTTTTGCCTTCGGCGCCGATAAAATTTCGATAAATTCGCCCGCACTTGCGGATCCTAATCTGATTTCCCGCCTTGCGGATCGCTTTGGTGTGCAAGCCATTGTGGTGGGCATTGATAGTTGGTTCGAGAAAGAAACCGGCAAGTATTGGGTCAATCAATACACAGGCGATGAAAAACGCACTCGCCAAACCAACCGGCAGCTACTCGATTGGGTGGCAGAAGTACAAAAGCGTGGTGCAGGCGAAATTGTGCTAAATATGATGAACCAAGACGGTGTACGCAACGGCTACGATTTAGTGCAACTGAAAAAAGTGCGTGAAGTCTGCCACGTGCCGCTGATTGCATCAGGCGGTGCCGGCGAAATGGTTCATTTCCGTGATGCATTTGTGGAAGCGAATGTGGATGGCGCGCTGGCGGCGAGTGTGTTTCATAAGCAGATTATTGATATTGGGGAATTGAAGGAATATTTGAAAACTCAAAATGTGGAAGTGCGCGGATAAATAGATTAATGATAAGAATAACATCGTTAGACCATCTCGTTTTAACTGTTGCGGATGTAGAAAAAACCATTAATTTCTATACTACTATTTTGGGAATGAAAGAAATTACATTTGGCGAAAACCGTAAAGCTCTGCTATTCGGCAAGCAAAAAATCAATTTACACCAAAAAGGTAAAGAAATTCTCCCTAATGCACACAATGCTGATTGCGGCACGGCGGACTTATGTTTTTTGACAGATACACCTTTAGATGAGGTTTATCAGGTTTTACAATCTAATAATATTGAAATCTTGGAAAGTGGTATGGTAGTTCGTACGGGTGCTGTAGGAAAAATCGAATCAATTTATTGTCGCGATCCTGATGGCAATTTAATTGAAATCAGTCGTTATTTAACCGACAGCGACTCTGTCGCAATCGGTTAGGCATAATTCGGTGGCGTTGCCACCGTTTGGAATAAATAAGATGAGCTATACAAGATTACTTTATCATATTGTTTTTCGAACAAAATATGGTGAGCCAGCCATTGTAGAAGAACACGAAGAAATCTTGTATCGCTATATCTGGGGTTATGTAAAAAAACAAGGTGCAGTGCTTTACCGTATTAACGGAATGCCCGATCATTTGCATTTGTTTGTTGAACTGAAAGCAACAACGTCGGTAGCGGATTTTGTAAAGTATTTGAAAAATAGCACGCATCTGTTTTTAGAGCAAAACCATGATTATTTTCCTGAATTTTATGCGTGGTCGAAAGGCTATTGTGCGTTAAGTTATAGTGAGCAAGAAAAGGCTCAAATTATCAATTACATAAAAAATCAAAAAGAACATCATAAAAGCCAAAATTTTGTCGATGAAATTAAATTATTGCTGACTGATTATGGCATTGAATATGATGAACAATATTTCAAGAAAAACTTATAAAGGTGGCAAAGCCACCTAATTATGCGTAACCTAGTACGGCTTGCCGTGCTAGGAAAAAATAAAAATAAGGAAACATATGCAAATTCAAAACATCAACTGGCAAAAAGTCGATAACCTTCTCCCCGTTATCGTCCAACACGCTCAAACCTGTGAAGTCTTAATGCTTGGCTATATGAACCAAGCGGCATTAGACAAAACATTAGCCGAGAAAAAAGTGACATTTTTCTCTCGCACCAAACAACGTTTATGGACGAAAGGAGAGAGTTCGGGCCATTTTTTAAACGTGGTGGATATGAGCTTGGATTGCGATAACGACACCTTATTGATTTTAGCCAATCCGATTGGGCCTACTTGCCACACGGGCGCAGAAAGTTGCTTCCATCAGTTTGAAACGCAATCCGAAGGCGATTGGACGTGGTTTGCGAAATTGGAACGCGAACTTGCCGAACGCAAAAATGCGGATCCCGAAACTTCTTACACGGCGAAGCTTTATCAAAAAGGCACCAAGAAAATCGGGCAAAAAGTGGGAGAAGAAGCGGTGGAAACCGTTTTGGCGGCGATGGCGAAAGATCGCGCGGAAACCGTTTCCGAAGCGGCGGATTTGGTGTATCACTTAACCGTGTTGCTACAAAATGAAGAACTGACCTGGCAAGATGTGATCGCCAAATTAAAAGAACGCCACCAAGGCATCGGTTTGCATCCCGAAGGCTCCAACAAATAACAAAAGTGCGGTCAAATTTAGCCGCGTTTTTTGTGGGAATTGTGACGCGCTTCATTGAAGTGACTCGTCAATTCCTTTACAATCAACCGATTTTTGCAGAAAGAAGGAAGATCCCATGAAATTAGTCGAAGTTAAACATCCTCTGGTTAAACATAAATTAGGTTTAATGCGCGCAGCGGACATCAGTACCAAAAATTTCCGCGAGCTGGCTACGGAAGTGGGCAGTTTGTTAACCTATGAAGCCACCTCGGATCTGGAAACGGAAAAAGTGATTATCGACGGCTGGTGCGGCGATGTGGAAATTGATCGTATTAAAGGAAAAAAAGTGACTGTCGTGCCGATTTTACGCGCCGGTCTTGGCATGATGGACGGCGTGCTGGAACATATTCCGAGCGCGCGAATCAGCGTAGTGGGAATGTACCGTAACGAAGAAACCCTTGAACCGGTGCCTTACTTCCAAAAACTGGCAAGCGATTTGGAAGAACGTTTAGCCATTGTGGTTGACCCGATGCTGGCCACGGGCGGATCCATGATTGCCACCATCGATCTGTTAAAACAAAAAGGTTGCCAACAAATCAAAGTGTTAGTCCTGGTGGCGGCGCCGGAAGGCATTAAAGCCTTGGAAGCGGCGCATCCGGACATTGAACTTTATACCGCGTCAATCGACAGCCACTTAAACGAACATGGCTATATCGTGCCGGGCTTGGGCGATGCGGGCGATAAAATTTTCGGTACAAAATAATCGTTTTTTTATGCGTAATCGCCAATGCGATTACTTATGGCTTCGCCACCGTTGGCAAAGCCAATGTTCAAAAAGCGTTGCTTTTTGTGACCGCACTTTCGGCTCGTCTTCGGGTGAAGACGTAAAAGTGCGGTCGATTTTTGTCACATTTTTGGCGAACAGAAACCTTCGTTCGCGTTCGTCTATGCGAGAACCTAATGACAACTCAAATTGAAGAAAAACAAAGCGCCGCCAAGCAAGTGTTTGTCGGCTTACAAATGCTTTTCGTCGCGTTCGGCGCCTTGGTGCTGGTGCCGCTCATTACGGGACTGGACGCCAACACGGCGTTGCTCACCGCCGGCGTCGGCACGTTGCTATTCCAATTCTGCACCGGCAAACAAGTGCCGATTTTTCTGGCGTCTTCCTTCGCATTTATCGCCCCGATTCAATACGGCGTGCAAACCTGGGGCATTGCCGTCACCATGGGCGGTTTAGCCTGTACCGGATTGGTTTATCTGGCATTAAGTACGCTGGTGAAACTGCGCGGCGTAGCGGCGCTGGAGCGGATTTTCCCGCCGGTTGTAGTCGGTCCGGTGATCATCATTATCGGCATGGGGCTGGCGCCCGTTGCGGTGGATATGGCGGTGGGCAAAGGCAGCGCCTACGCTTATAACGACGCCGTTCTGGTCTCGCTCGTCACATTACTGACCACCCTGTTGGTAGCGGTGTTCGGTAAAGGCATGATGAAACTGATCCCGATTATGTTCGGCATCGCAGTGGGTTACATTTTATGTTTATTCCTCGGCTTAATCGATTTCCAGAAAGTCATCGACGCACCTTGGTTTAGTTTGCCTAACATTACCACCCCGGAATTCAAGCTTGAAGCCATTTTATATTTACTGCCTATCGCCATTGCGCCGGCGGTGGAACACGTGGGCGGCATTATGGCGATTAGCTCCGTCACCGGTAAAGATTTCCTGAAAAAACCGGGGCTGCACCGCACCTTATTAGGTGACGGGCTGGCAACGACAGCGGCGTCAATGCTGGGCGGTCCGCCTAACACAACCTATGCGGAAGTAACCGGCGCCGTTATGTTAACCCGTAATTTTAATCCGAATATCATGACTTGGGCGGCAATCTGGGCAATCGCCATTTCCTTCTGCGGAAAAGTGGGCGCCTTCCTCGCCTCTATTCCGACTATCGTGATGGGCGGCATTATGATGCTGGTATTCGGTTCTATCGCCGTAGTGGGCATGAGCACGCTGATTCGCGGTAAAGTCGACGTAACGGAAGCGCGCAATCTCTGCATTATTTCCGTGGTGATGACCTTCGGTATCGGCGGCATGTTCGTAGATGTGGGCGGCATGTCCATCAAAGGCATCAGCCTTTGTGCGATTGTAGCGATTATTCTGAATTTAATTCTGCCGAAAGCGGAAAACAAAATCGATTAAAGTGCGCTCACAAAAAGCAACGCTTTTTGAACGTTGGCTTTGCCAACGGTGGCGAAGCCATAAGTAATCGCATTGGCGATTACGCATAAAAAAACGGAGTTTTTTTGAATTCTCCGTCAGGACTGAGCAATGACAAAATTGCCACTAATTTTAACATTGTTTTCAGGGCGTATAATTGCACTTTTTTACGCCAAAAGAAAGGGCGAACCGCCTGTTCGCCCGATAAACTCAACACGTTGCCGCGCCCAGCGTGCCGTCGTCTTCAAGTTGTTTTTTCACGCCGATAATTTCGCGGATTTTTTCACCGTCTTTGAAAAACACAAAACCGCCGTGTTCCATTTTGGTCCAGTTCTCGTTTTTAGTCAGCGGAAAAGTGGTAATAATGGTGACTTTATCTTTTTCCGTGGTGTAATTGCGGAAATCAATCACGCCGTCATCATCAATACGCTGCACTTCGCAGAACGGCGCACGCCGCGTGATGTAATGGAGATTGGTGGAACAATGCGCAATCATCCATTCGCCGTTGGAAAGAATAAAATTGAAGGTGCCGTATTTTCCCAATTCCTGCGTCATTTCCTGAATGATTGCGAAAATTTCATCTTCCGACGGCTTATGGCAATAACGTTTTTTCAATTGATCCGCAATATAACAGAATGCCGCTTCGGAATCGGTGGAGCCGATAGGACGGCAATAACAGCCCGATAAATCAGGCAACGCTATCAGGTTCCCGTTATGAGCGAATACCCAGTTTTCTCCCCAGATTTCGCGGATAAACGGATGAGTGTTGACAATGCTGACTTCACCCTGCGTGGCTTTTCGGATATGCGCGATCACATTCAGCGATTTAATATTGTACTGTTTAACGCAATCGGCAATGGGCGAAACGGCGGCGGGTTTTTCGTCACGAAAAATCCGTACGCCTTTGCCTTCAAAAAAGGCGATGCCGAAACCGTCGGAATGGGTGTCGGTCAGTCCCGCGCGACGGCGAAAACCTTCAAAAGAGAACACAATATCAGTGGGAACGTTACAGTTCATACCGAGTAATTGGCACATAAAAATCCCTTAAAAATTAAACCTGTTATCCGATAACGATTTAACACCAGAAGCCATTTAATTTCAATCTAAACAACCCGAGTTTTTAGAACAAAAAGTTACATAAAATAACGGGACGAAAAAAGTGCGGTCAAAAATCGCAACGTTTTTTGACCGCACTTCACGCGCAAACCGACAAAATTTACAGCTTACGCCAGGTTGTACCGTTTGCGCCATCTTCCAGCACCACGCCCATCTCTCTCAAAGCGTCCCGCGCGGCATCGGCGGCCGCCCAGTTTTTCTCGGCGCGCGCATCGTTGCGCCGTTTGATTAACGCTTCAATTTTGCTCACTTCGTCTATTGCCGCCTCGCCTTGTAAAAAAGTTTCCGGATCCTGTTCCAATAGGCCTAACACGGCTGCAAGCTGTTTTAAGCGGCTGGCAAGTCGATTCGCTTTAGCTTGATCTTCGGTTTTTAACTTGTTGATTTCGCGCGCCAATTCAAACAATACGGCTAACGCGCCCGGCGTGTTGAAATCGTCATCCATGGCGCTTTTGAAATCAATCACATATTGATCTTCCGCCGGAATCTCCACCGTTTCACAACCGCGCAGCGCGGTATATAAACGTTCCAGCGCCTTGCGCGCCAGGCCGATATTTTCCTCGCTGTAATCCAGCAAACTGCGGTATTGCGCGGTTAAAAAGAAATAACGCACACTTTCGGCGTCATATTTCGTCAAAATATCGCGAATGGTGAAGAAATTATTGAGGGATTTGGACATTTTTTCTTCATTAATCGTCAGCATGCCCGTATGCAGCCAGTAATTCACGTATTCGCCGTCATGGGCGCAACAGGATTGAGCGATTTCGTTTTCGTGGTGCGGAAACATTAAATCCGAGCCGCCGCCGTGAATATCAAAATGGTTGCCAAGCTCTTTGCTGTTCATCGCCGAACATTCGATGTGCCAGCCCGGACGGCCTTTTCCCCAAGGCGAATCCCAGCTCGGTTCGTTCGGTTTCGACATTTTCCACAACACGAAATCCATCGGATTTTTCTTCACGGATTTAATTTCCACCCGCGCACCGGCTTGTAATTGTTCTAAATTCTGACGGGAAAGCGCGCCGTATTGTTGAAAGGATTGCACATCGAACATCACATCGCCGTCCGCCGCCACATAAGCGTGGCCGCGCCGAAGCAACGCTTCCACCATGGCGATGATGTCGGGAATATGCTTGGTGGCGCGCGGCTCGACGTCCGGTCGCAAAATATTTAACGCATCAAAATCTTTATGCATTTCCGCAATCATGCGTTCAACCAGTTGATCGCAGGTTTCATTGTTTTCCAACGCGCGTTTAATGATTTTGTCGTCCACATCGGTAATGTTGCGCACATAACGCAGGTTATACCCCAGAAAACGGAGATAACGGGTGATCACGTCAAAGGATACAAAGGTTCGTCCGTGTCCGAAATGACACAAATCGTAAACGGTGACACCGCATACGTACATACCGACCCGGTTCGGGTTAATCGGTTTGAATTCTTCTTTTTCGCGTGTGAGAGTGTTGAAAATTTTTAGCATAAAATATCCGTTAAAATTCAGTGAAATCCGACCGCACTTTATAGCACTAATCCGCAAATTATGAAATAATGCCAGCCTTCCCATAGTAAATTTATAAGGAATTTTTTAATGATTACATTACATACCAATTTCGGCGATATCAAAATTCAATTAAATTTCGACAAAGCGCCGATTACGGCAAAAAACTTCGAAGATTACTGCAAATCGGGTTTCTATGATAACACAATTTTCCATCGCGTTATTGACGGATTTATGATTCAGGGCGGCGGAATGGAAAGCGGCATGCGCGAAAAAGCCACTAATGCGCCGATCCAAAACGAAGCCAATAACCGTTTAAGCAACAAACGCGGCACCGTCGCCATGGCGCGCACCTCCGATCCTCATTCGGCCACCGCCCAATTCTTTATCAATGTGGCGGACAATACTTTCCTGGATTATCGCGCAAAAGAAATGTTCGGACGCGAAGTAGTGCAGGAATGGGGCTATGCCGTATTCGGCGAAGTGGTTGAAGGCATGGACGTGGTGGACAAAATCAAAGCCGTGAAAACGGGTAACGCCGGTTTCCACCAGGACGTTCCGAAAGAAGACGTGGTAATCACGTCCGTTAGCGTCGAATAATACGGCAAGATTCGCCGCGCTTTTTTCTCTCGGATATGATGAACAACGCCAATATTTATTCCGTTTCCCAGCTTAACCATGCGGCCAAGATGCTGCTGGAGGGACAGCTCGGTTTGGTCTGGCTGACAGGCGAAATTTCCAACTTCAGTCAGCCGGTGTCCGGCCATTGGTACCTCACGCTGAAAGATGAAAATTCCCAGGTGCGCGCCGCCATGTTCCGCATGAAAAATATGCGCGTCGGTTTTCGTCCGCAAAACGGCATGCAGGTGTTGGTGCGGGCGGCGGTCAGTCTGTATGAACCGCGCGGCGATTACCAGCTGATTATCGAATCCATGCACCCGGCGGGCGAAGGATTGTTACAGCAACAATTCGAACAGCTCAAAATGAAACTGGCGGCGGAAGGCTTATTTGCGCAAAATCTTAAGAAAAATCTACCGCACTTTTGCAAAACCGTCGGTGTGATCACCTCGCCCACCGGCGCCGCCTTACAGGATATTCTGCATATTCTAAAACGTCGCGATCCCAATCTGAACGTGGTGATTTACCCCACTTCCGTCCAAGGCAAAGAGGCCGCCGGTGAAATTGTGGAAATGCTCAATCTGGCGAATATCCGTCGCGAAACGGATGTGCTTATTGTGGGACGCGGCGGCGGTTCGCTGGAAGATTTATGGTGTTTCAACGAAGAATCGGTGGCGCGTGCGATTTTTCATTCCGCGTTGCCCGTCATCAGCGCGGTGGGGCATGAAACCGATGTGACTATTGCGGATTTTGTCGCCGACGTTCGTGCGCCGACGCCTTCCGCCGCGGCGGAATTAGTCAGTCGCAATCAGGACGAACTGCTGCAACAATTAAACTATAAGCGGCAACGGCTGGATATGGCGTTAGATCGGATTATCAGCCTGCAACATCAACGCTTACAACGTTTAATTTTACGGCTGCAGAACCGGCATCCGCAAAATCGGTTGCATATGCAGTCGCAGCATACGGCGCAATTAGCTCGCCGTTTAACCACTGCGATGGCGCGCTTAATGGAAAAAAATCACGAAAAATTGACCGCACTTTCCGTGCGTTTGCAGCAAAATCCGTTGCCCTATCAATTGCAAAAACAGCGCCAATACATAGAACAGCTGCATGCGCGCCTGAATTTTGCCGTTAAAAATAATCTGTCCGAGCGACAGCATAACCTGGCAAATCTATGTGGAAAACTGGACGGAATAAGCCCGCTGAAAGTGCTCGCCCGCGGTTACTCTATTGCGCAAAACCGACAGGGTATCGCCGTGACGTCCGTTACCCAGGTCCGCCCTGACGAACCGCTGCAAACGCAAGTTGCCGACGGTTTCATCGAAAGCCGGATAACCAAGATCAAAGAGAAAACCCGTTAATGATGTTAGACGTGTTATTTTTTATCGGCTTGATTGTCGAAGCCATGACCGGGGCTTTGTCCGCCGGGCGTGAAAAAATGGATATTTTCGGCGTGGTGGTGATTGCCTTTATGCCGGCCTTGGGCGGCGGCGCCATGCGCGATATCGTGTTGGGCCACTACCCGCTTTTTTTCATTGCCAATCCCGAATATGTCCTCATCGTAGTGATCACCGCCTTTGCCACGGTGTTAATCGCACCTTTAATCAGCCATTTCAACCGCTCCTTCCGCACCATTTTTTTAGTATTGGACGGCTTGGGATTGATCCTGTTTTCCATTTTAGGCACCCAAGTGGCGCTTGATATGGGATACGGTTTAACCGTCGCCAGCATTTCCGCTATTTTAACCGGCGCATTCGGCGGCGTATTGCGCGACATTCTCTGCAATCGAATTCCGCTGATTTTCCAGAAGGAACTTTATGCGGTGATCGCCTTTCTCACCGCCTGTCTGTATATCGGTTTACAGCGCCTCAATGTGCCGTTAAATCTGAATATTTTAATCACGTTGACCAGCGGTTTTATTTTCCGCCTGCTTGCTATTTATTTCAGTTGGGGCTTTCCGGTTTTCGAATATCAGGAACAGGAAATCGCGCCGAAAGACATGCTGCCGAAACTGGCTAACCGTCGGAAATATAAAGACAAATGAGCGTTAAAACCGGTAAAGTGCGGTCATAAAAATCAAAGTTTTGTGAACGTAAACTTTTTACCTGTTGTCGAAAATCATGAACAATTCGTTCAATCGTGAAAACATGCCGTCTTTATCCCGGGAAAGACGGTATTGTTATTTCGATCGGTTTAACTTTAAATTACGAGTTAGGATTTATTTTGGAAACGCGTTATTACATTATTTTTGCCGTCATTATTTTGACATTACAAGTCTTTCTGGTTCTTTTTCATTATACTTTACGTTGGTTGCTGCAAGATAAATTCAGCCCCAGAAGTCTGTTCTGGGTTTCAGTCGGCCTCGGAGTCGCCGCCAATGCATTTATTCTGTCCAATATTTTCTTCCGGCTGTATTATAATTTCCGCCTTAACGCTTTAATTCTGGTGATTCTGTATTTCATCTCATTAATCAGTTGCATAGCATTTGTGCTGTTTCATATCGGTAAAATTTGGTTCAGGCGGGACAAACTCAATCATGTGCTGCGCATACTTTATTTTCCGGCATTGATCGGTTTGTTCGGGCTAAGTCTGTATAACGCCTACACGCCGGTTGTACATCATTATCAAATTCGTCTGGATAAACCGATGCAACCTTTGCGTATCGGCGTCGCCAGCGATTTTCACCTCGGCAGATACTTCGGCGGCAAACAAATGGACGAACTGGCGGATATTTTCCGACGGGAAAAAGTGGATCTGATTTTACTGCCCGGCGATATTATGGATGATAATGTCGATGCGTATCTGGCGGAAAAAATGCAGTCTCATTTAGCCAAATTACAGGCGCCATTGGGCGTTTACGCCACACTGGGCAATCACGATTTTTTCGGTGACGAAACACGTATTGAAAATGAAGTCCGTAAAACCGGTATTCATTTATTAATGGACGAAGCGGTGGAGGTAGACGGGAAATTCACCATTATCGGGCGCAATGACGATTTGGTGCCGAATCGTCCGAGTGCAAAAACGCTGTTGCGCGGTGTCAACACCCGTTTACCGGTGTTTCTGATGGATCACCGCCCGACGGATCTATGGGAACATAGTCGCTTACCCATTGATATTCAGGTATCGGGCCACACTCACAAAGGCCAGATTTTTCCGGCGAATCTGTTAACCTACATGATGTATCCGCTGAATTACGGATTTAAACAAGTCAACGGCGTGAATTTTTTCGTCACGTCGGGCTATGGATTCTGGGGCGTGCCGATGCGACTGGCTTCCCAGTCCGAAGTGTTTATTTTGGACGTGCGGGGAACGAATTGATTTCAATTCCTTAACCTCTTCCGAAAACAAAAGTGCGGTCAAAAAAACGTTTAAATTTTTGACCGCACTTTTGTGATTAATTCGTCGGAATCGGAATTAAGCGTTATTAATGCCGAATGCCATCACTTCTTCGATGCGTTTTTTGTCCAGCGCGATCATCATCAAACGATCTACGCCCAACGCCACGCCCGAGGTATTCGGCACGCCCGCCTGTAAAGCGCCGAGCAAACGGCGATCAATTTCCCGTTGCGGTAAGCCTAATTTCGCCCGCTGCACGTTATCCTGTTCAAAACGGCGTAATTGCTCGCGATGATCCGTCAATTCGTGAAAACCGTTCGCCAGTTCCAACCCTTTGTAATAAAACTCAAAACGTTCCGCCACACGGTGATCTTCCGAACTGATTTGCGCTAATGCCGCTTGAGTCGCCGGAAAGTGATATACGGCGATCGGCCGCTCCCGACCGATTTTAGGTTCCACCACGGTGCTGAACAGAAATTGCAGCAACGTATCGCGATCTTCGTCCAAATCACACATAAAATTATACTTACGCGCTAATTCAACCAGAATAGGACGTTCCACCGAAAGCGGATCCACACCGACAAATTCCTGAAAGGCGAATTGATAACTCATGATTTCCGTCGGTTCGCAATCCAGAATCTGTTGCAATAAATCATCCACTTCATTAATCAGACGATACATGTCGAAATGCGGGCGATACCATTCCAGCATGGTAAATTCGGGATTATGGCGACTGCCCGCCTCTTCGTTACGAAAAACGTGACAAAGCTGAAAAATCGCGCCCGTTCCGGCGGCAAGCAGGCGTTTCATATGATATTCCGGACTGGTATTCAACCACAGGGTTTTGGACTGTCCCGCCTGCGGCGCAATAAATTCCGTGCTGAAAGTGGAAAGATGCACATCCGTCACGCCGAATTCGCTTAATACGGGCGTTTCCACTTCCAATACGCCGCGATCGGTAAAAAACCGGCGAATACTGCGCATAATCTTCGCCCGCGCAAATAAGGTTTCCACGCTGGCCGTCGGCTGCCATTGTTCCTGTTCAAACATATTTAATCCTGTTGCTTTAATTCCGCTTCTGCCTCTGCGATTGCGTCTTGTGTTTTTTCATTCATCTTCACGCTGATATTGTGATCCACCACTACATTCATGTTAATGGTAATGCCCTCTTTAGGCGTTTCCAACTGAATCGTCGGCGTACAGCCGGTTATCGTCGCGCCGAACAATAAAGCGGAAACCCCAAAAGCGATACGTCGCGAGAAAAAGTGCGGTCGAAATTTCGATAATTTTTTCATAGCTATTGATTTAACTGATATTCTAAATTCTGTTCAAATTGGGAACCGTAATCGATCATTTGCCACAATTCGTACATATTTTCCTGATGATTATAATTCAATGTAATCGGATTATGATTCTTCTTTTGCGGATTATAACCGGTAATCTGCGATTTCAGGTTCATCATGCCGTCCGGTGTCAGATTGACGGAAGCGTTCACGCTTTCCAAATTCATTTCCCGGACTACGTCCACTAAAATACTTTCCGTCCAACCGCCGGATTTCAATCCGGAGACCAACTCGTTACCCAATTTAAGATGCAGCGTTTCCGCCTGTTCAATCGTACCGTTACAAATCACGCAAGCATGATCATAAAGCCAAAACGGCAGCGTCGCATTAATCCGTCCCTTCAGGGTTAAATGATGATAATTCGCCATGCCCAGCACTTTATCCATATCAATGCCGTGCAGTTTTAGTTCGGAAATTTGCGTTTGCGGAAAATTCAAGCTCGGAATTTCCGCCGTACCGTCAAAAGCATGCAGGGAAATGTTGCGTAATTTAAACGGTTTGGTTTGCGAATAGGGATAATAACCCTGCACCGCCATTTTCGCATCATCAATCAATAACGCCCCTAACCGAATGGAACGCATACTCACTTGAATCGGTTTCTTATTGGCGCTCAACTGATAATTATGATAGCGAAACGGAAAGCGAATCTGTATTCCGCTGATTTCGCCGTCCGGAAGAGCGATTTCCCCGTTGCGAACATTCAGATCGCCGTTCATCAACACGCCGTTTTCATCAATAATAAAATCCGTCGCACCTTTAATCGTGCCCTGATGAATGCGCCATTCCCACGCATTCGGGAAAAGCGGTTGGAACACGCGGGCGGATTGCTCGTTCCAGGCGATGTTGCCCACCATTTTTTTATCGCCGTAATGCGCCCGCACATCCAGCGGCCCCAGCGCGCCCGCTTTCAAATCGCCGGCTAAATTAAAATCCGAAATGCTTTTTCCGTCCACGCCCACGCCAAATACCGGACGAATAAAACGCCCGCCGTAATCGAACTCAACCCATTCGGCACGCGCCTGCATCAGCCCGCGCAAATGATTTTCCGTGTAATCCCAGCGCAGACGATCTTTCAGCTCCAATTCAATTTTAGGGATTTTCACCCCCGCAGTATTCACCTTACCCGAGTTGGCATGCAACATATTCAATTCGATATGATCGCCTTCCCAAAAGCCCACGCCTTTTACCTGCAACGGAGTTTTCAGCGCCTTCCATACCGCACCGCCCTGCACATTCCAATCCCAGCGATTTAACACGATATTTTCGATACGTCTTAACTTCTGACGCTTATCCCGAATAGAAAAAACGGTTTTCAGCCCCGCAATGAATTCTCTCGCCTGTCCGTCCAACTTTAAATCAATGTTGTCAAACTGCGGCGTACTGCCCTGCAAAACCGCCTGTAAACGACCTTCCAGTCCAAAGCGCCCGACCAAAATATCGTTCAACGGCAAACGTACGTGCAGTTTGGTTTCATCAAATTCATTATCCATTTTAAAAATAGAACCGGGATGAAAATGGATAAGCGGATCCTCAAAATTACCGCCGGCATTAAAAATCAGATTGGTATAAGCCACGGTATTGCCGTAACGCAAGTCTCCGCGACCTTTCAACGGCACATAAATGCGATCGGGGCGAATTTCGCCCTTCTCGCCGGAAATCACCATTTCACCTTTACCCAATTTCCCGAAGGATTGCAGCAAAATGTCTACATCCGAAGTCATGGGAAACCAGCCTTCTTTCGGCATATTCAGGGTTAAATCCACAAAGGCTTTGAGCGGTTGATCACCGTCAAAATCCCAATACGCTAATCCTTTTTTAATTTCCAGCCGCTCCGCAGAAAAATGAACGGGCACATCCAATAAGGGTTTATTCGCCGTTAAATTGGTGGCGCTGATAATGCCTTCCCGTTCTTTCCATTTCGCCTTAAATTCGCCTTCCGGCACAGAAAAATCCGGCACGTTCCAATGCCCGGTGAATTCACCCATTATCGGCGGAGTAAGCAAATTCTGATTAAGCGAAGTATTGAATTCCAACAGATAAGACTGACCGGATTCCGGCTGATAGGTGGCGTTGCCCGATAATAAATAAGTCCCGTCGGACAGCGGTTGAAGTTCGGAATCTAAGCGAAAAATGACCGCACTTTGTTGTTTCACCTGTGCGGCGACCGTCGCTTTATTCGGCAAAAATTGCATGGTAAGCTGCAGCGGATTGGTTAATAACGGCTGAACGGCAGGCGCCGATAAAGCCTCGGCATTGCGTAGCTGAAAAGATTCAATATCCAGCTCGCCTTCAGGCAGCCAGCCCCAAAGTGCGGTCAAATTTACGATAGTTTTGCTTTCGTCATCGCTCGGTAATTTTTCCAGACATGCATAATCCAAACTGAGTTTTTCCGCGGAAAGCCGATGCAAATTCCACCAATGCAGTTTCAGATTATCCGCTTCGGCAAGATGACATTGCGCGGCTTCGGAATAAACCGACAGATGAGGCAATTCCATGCCGCTCGCCCGCCAATGCCATGAGGGGGAAAGGGTAATTTTAAAATTCGGCGCCAGAAAACGGTTTGTCCATTGCGCCACGCTGACAGGTGTCAGCCAATGAGGCACAGACAACGCAAATCCCGCCAGCAAAAGGGCGAGCACCAAACAAACCTTTTTCCACATAATCATTCGAAGTCAAAATTCATAAATTATCTGACAAATGATAACAAGAAAAATTCCCCTGCAAAAGGCAAAAGAAAAGGCATGCCGTCGCATGCCTTTTTATCTCGTCAAGATTATTTGCTTAAGCAATGAAAATAGCTGTCCGCCGTGCTTTGCAAGAAATTTACGTAGGAATCTTTGCCCAACTTCACACTGTCGCCCATTGGGTCCAAACGCCCGATTTTCACCGCCGTGCCTTTGCTGAGCGATTCAATCACTTTCGGGGTAAATTGCGGCTCGGCAAACAGGCAGGATACATGGTGTTCGGCAATTTCCGCTTTAATCTCCGCCAATGTTTTGGCGCCCGGCGCCACCAACGGATTAATGGTGAACGCACCTTTTTGTTTCAACCCGTAAGCCTGGTTAAAATAACCGTACGCATCGTGGAAAACATAAAATCCCCGGTCTTTCACCGGCGCCAATTGTGTGCGGATTTTCTCATTCTGAAGCTGTAAAGTGCGGTCAAAATTTTGCAGATTTTTTTCAATTTGCGCTTTTTTATCCGGATATTGCGCCGTCAGCTTTTCCGCCACTTGAGCCGCTACCATTTCACTGATTTTCGGCGAATACCAAACGTGCCAGTTCACATTTAAGCCGTTTTCGTCTTGATGATCGTGTTCATGCTCGTCATCGTGAACGTCGTGCGGTCCGTGTTTATGGGAATGACTGTGTTCGTGCGCACCATTTTCTTCACCCTCATGGTGATGATGGTCGGATTCGATTAACAGCGCGGCCACACCGTCCATTTCGGCAATTTCAATCACTTTGTTGCCGTCAATCTGATGAATACTTTTTGCCAGGAAACTGTCCACGTCTTTGCCGATCCAAAGCAATAAATCCGCAGATTTGATTTTCTGTACGTCGGAAGGTTTAAGATTATAGTCGTGAGGCGATGCGCCCGGCGGTACGATAACCTCCACGTCCGTTACGCCTTCGGCGATAGATGAAGCGATAAACCCCAGCGGTTTCACCGAAGTGACGATATTGGCTTGCGCACCGGCGGAAAAGGCCAGCACGGCGCCGGCCAACCAGATTTTACGGAAAGAATATGCGGTCATGGGCTCCTCCTATAAGTAAGAATAATTCTCAAAAACCGCAATAAACTACGCGCTTTTTGCACAAAAATCCAGTGAATTTTATTCTGACTTGGCTAAAATTTTATCGATCACGCGGGAAACCGCGAAAAAGCCGAAAGTTGCGGTAATCATGGTTGCCGCACCGAACCCGTTGGCGCAATTCATGGAGGCCGAAACCGCACATCCTTCGCCGATTTTCGGAAAAATAAGCGGTTGGGTGGAAAACACGCAATCGATACCGAATTTGCGTTTCGGATTCTGACTGAAATGAAAATTCTTGCGTAAAATCGCCCGCACTTTTGAGGCCAGCGGATCCTGAACGGTTTTACTCAAATCCGCGATCCGAATCTGAGTCGGATCCGTTTGTCCGCCGGCGCCGCCGATAGTGATGACGTTGATTTTCTGCCGTTTACAATAGGCGATTAACGCCGCTTTCACCCGAACGCTGTCAATGGCGTCAATAACGTAATCGTAACCGCGATTCAGGTAATCGGCTAAATTTTCCGTGGTGAGAAAATCGTCAATAATATTCACCTGACATTCGGGATTAATGCGATGAATCCGCGCTTTCATCACTTCGGTTTTCAGTTTGCCGATATCGCCCGTTAAAGCGTGAATCTGACGATTAATATTCGTGACGCAAATGTCATCCATATCGATCAGGGTGATTTGCCCGATGCCGGAACGGGCAAGCGCTTCCGCCGCCCAGGAACCGACGCCGCCGATGCCGATTACGCAAATATGCGCCCGACGCAGACGAGCTAAGCCTTCCGGGCCGTATAACCGCCCGATGCCGCCGAACCGCTGTTCGTAATTATCAATACGTTCAGTCATTATTCGGCCTTAACGCAATACCCAAACGCGTCCGTAATGTTTGGATAAACCGGAAATATGGCCTGCCGCATCCCCCACTCCGCGGTATAAATCAAAGTGATGGCTGTTCACGGCTCCGCCCACGTCCAACGCGACCATTAAGTTTAACTGATGAGCGCCCGTCCAATTGCCGGCATTATCGATTTCCGGCACTTCCACCAACAATACGGAGCCCATCGGAATCAAATATTTATCCGAAGCCACCGCCGCCATCGGCACCAACGGCACGCCCGCCGCCCCTTTCACCTGACCGGACGGATCATGTTTGAAATATACATAAGATTCGTTCCGTTCCAGTAAGCTCTGTAAACGGGACGGATTATGCGCCGCCCATTCGCGGATAGCCTGCACCGACATTTTTTCTTTCGGAATTTCGCCGTCTTCCACTAACAAGCGGGCAATCGCCGTATAAGGATAACCGTTTTGTCCCGCGTAAGCCAAATATTGCAAACGACCGTTGCCGTAATCCACAAAGCCGCTACCCTGCACGCCCAGCAGGAAATTATCAATCATTGAGTTACTGTAAGCTAACTCCAACCCTTTGCCTTCCAACGCGCCGGCGTAGATCTGCGCCCGACTAAAGCGTTTTTGTGGCGGTAAAGCATAAATCGGTTGCTGGAATTCGCCCTGGCGGGAAGCCCGCACTTTAATAACCGGGGAATAATAACCCGTCATTAATACGTTTTGAAAACCGTCGATTCCCGACATAATCTGCGGCCGAATGCCGAAATTCGTCAGCTCGTTCACATTGGCGCCGGACACCACCCATTGCTGTATTTTGTTGTAATTGGCGGCAAAGGCGGAAGCGATTCGATCGGAATAGTTACGGACATTTGAAATTTGAGTCAAAAAATCGCCTTGATTCACAATGCTGCTGTTGCGGTCCACGTCGATACTGGAAACGGTGGTAAACGGCATCGCGCTATAATTTCGCCCTTTATATTTCGCACCGAACTGCATCATTTCGGTCTGACTAGCCTGCGCCGAAACCCGCGCGGAAGGCGATTTGGCGGATTTCCCCGAAGAACAGGCGACTAACATCGCAGCGGCCATAACGGTTAACGCTCTAAATGCAATTTTTTTTCTCATAAAATTCTCTGAAGCTGCTGAAAAATGAAGCGGTTATGATACTCTAAAAACCGCTTTCATCCCTAGTATTTTTTATGCTTTTTCATATGCGGCGATAAGTTCCGCAAACCAGTCCGTTAAGGTCGGTAACACATCGGCAAGTTCTTGGTTATCCAAAGTTAACAGCAAACGTTGCCAATATCGATCCCCGCGGTGATAATCCGTCGGTTGCGCGGCATTTTCCGCCAGTCGGCGTAATTCGTCCGCAGACTGACATTTCAACGCTTCCGCGATTTTCATGGTGGGAAGACATTGAATGCGGTTCATGCCGCAAAGATAGCTGCGTACGTAAACGCCAAGCTGCGCCAGCGCCCGTTCTGCGGCAAGGGGCGCCAGGGTGACGGTTTTATCCCGACAAATCATCAGGCTTGGTGCGGCTTCACCCGCGGCACATTTCGCCAAATGATAAACCCAATTTTCAAGACCGAACGCATCGTTAAAATTCCCCACCCGCCAGGTAACTCGCCGTTTATTTTCGGAATTGCCGTAAAGTGCGGTCAAATTTCCCACAATTTTTACGCCGTCAATATTCAGTTCGACCGCCTGGGTTTGCGGCGTTTGGGCGAGAAAATCCCGCACTTTTTCACGAAACGCGCCCATTTCCGAACGCATTTGCACCTCATAGACTTTACCGAAATTCCCGCGCGGCAAAATGCCCTTCACTTTGAGCCGCTCGAAATAGCCGGAAAGTTCTTCATCGGAATAGGCCAAAAAATCGTCTTTAATCCGATATAACTCCAAGCCGTCTAACGTGAAATTTTCCGTATCGGGAATTAAATCGTCATCATTTTGAAAATACACGCCCAGTTGATTTTCGAAAAAATATTTCACCGGATGACGAACAAATTTCACCAGCTGATCCAGTTCAATTTGCGTGATTTCTTCTGTTATTGGCGGAATGCTTCGCTTATCGTCCGGGCAAGATACGGGCGGCCGAGGAAGCCATTCTTTCGCAAAAGTGCGGTCGTTTTCGAGGAAGTTTTTCGGGCTGAAAATCGTCATCGGATGTACCTTTTCCGTCAATCGCAATGCGTCATCCGTCAAATTATCATTAATGTAATCCTGCAGCTGACTGACCACAACGGACGGCTGGCGAGGCTGATTATCCGTAATCGAACGCCCTACATAGCTGATGTAAAGCCGCTCCTGCGCCGCCAGCAGGGCTTCCAGAAACAGATAGCGGTCGTCATCGCGGCGAGAACGATCGCCTTTACGACGGTGATACTGCATTAAGTCGAAACTGTTCGGCGTGTGTCGGCGCGGATAATCGTTTTCATTCATTCCCAGCAGACAAACCACGCGGAACGGAATGGCGCGCATCGGCAGCAAAGTACAGAAACTGACTTTTCCCACCAGGAATTTCAGGCTGTTCGGATTATCGTTCAACTTTTCCGTCATCACTTCCGCCATCACTTCCGCGCCGATTTCATCCCGGAAATCCATATTTTTTAGCAATTCCGCCACAGATTGCACGGCGTCCTGAATGTATTGCTGCGCTTCCGACGTTTGTTCATCGGCAATGAAGAAATCCGTAAAAAGTGCGGTCAGATTTTGCTGCCATTTTTCAATGGAATGCGGTTGCTGTAAAAATTTATGCCATTGCGCCAGTCGCTCCACAAACGCCGCCAGATTACCGACGACCTGCCCTTTTAATCCGTCGGAATGATCAAATCCCAGGCTGTCCTGCCAAATGCCCTGGCTTTCCCGCATGGCATAACCCAGCAACAAACGCTCCAACCCCGCCTGCCAGGCGTTGTAATTGTTCATAGCGGCGCCCTGGCGTTTATCCAGACCGAAACGGATTTCAACCTGAGAAACCCAATGACGGATTTGCGCTAAATCCGACAAGGCAATTCCAAATTTCATACGAATCGCCGGCACGTCTAACAGCGCCAGCACTTCTTCCGCGGAAAACCGGCTGTTCTTCAGGCTCAATAAAGACAAATAGGTAGCGAGCAAGACGTCATTTTCCGACAGTTTTCCGTCGGAGATGGAAAATGGAATGTAACGTTCATCCGGTTGTCTTTTACCGGCATTATCTTCCGCATACCGCTGATATTGGCCGAATACCGCCTGAATATAGGGCGCATAGCGGTCAATATCCGCCACCATCACCACAATATCTTTCGGCGTTAAACTCTTGTCCGCCTGGAATTGACGCAGCAGATAATCATGCAGCACTTCCACTTCGCGCATAGGGCTGTGGCAAGCGTGCAAAACAATGGACTGATCGGCTTCCTGAAATTGCAACGGCTGTTGTTTATCGGGAACCAGATTCAAAATACGATTTTTCACCTGCGTCAGCAAATCTGCGCCTTCAAGCGGTGTGTAAACGGTGAATTCCTGCGTGTCGAGCTCGCTCAACAGATAGAAAAAATCCCGTCCCAGTTTTCCCCAGGTCGCCAGCAAAGGATGGCCGATTTGAAGTAATTCATCGTCAGCGGAATGCTCAAATTCTTCATTTTTTAACCGCACTTTTTCCGCCTCGGACAGCCAGTTTTCTTCTCTATTGCTATGACGATCGCGATAGGTTTTCAGGGATAATTTCCGGATGAAATGCGGATCCGCCAAATCACCCCAATAATGTTTACTCGGATTGTTGAAAAATAAATGTACCTGACTGTGTTGGCTGATCGCCTGCAGCGTCTCCAAATAGGCTTTCGGCAACGCGGAAATGCCAAAAACGAAAATCCGTTCCGGCAAATTTTTCGGTCTGACCGTTCGTAAAACTTTCAGATATGCCAAATGCAGATTGGCGCGATGTTGCACAGCATTACCGTTCGAATATCGACGCACGGCGGCCGCCAATTCGCGCCAGAGTTGTCCCTGCCATTGAAGATCCTGCTTAATTTGAGCAAATAATGCGGAATTTCCCGCCAGCGCATGACGCAGCTGATTCTCAACGTAATCGTCGTCTCCCTTTTCCCAGGCCGCAATCCAATCGGGACGATATACCAGATATTGGTCGAATAAATCGGCAATCCGACGGGCAAGCTGATAACGTTTTTCCTGATCCTTCGGTTTAGAAGCCTGCCAATATCCGCGAAGCGGCGGCAAAGAAAGCGTTTCCAACAGCGTCATTAAATGCCACGTCATGGCGTCTTTTCCGAAAGGGTTTTGTGGCGCCACATCCGGTAGATTATCTGCATATTGTTGCCAAATAAAACTGGCCGGCATAGGAAAACGCAGATTGGCGGCGATGCCGTCCGCCTGCGCAATTTTCAGTTGCAGCCATTGCGCCATGCCGGGGCTTTGCACCAGAATAGTTTCCGGCTGAAAAGGATCCGCACTTCGCTGCCGGAGCAGGCTGATTAAAATTCCCGCCTGTACATCAAGATCGTTAGAATGATAAATAAAAAAATCAGACACCATGCAACCTAAAGCCACTTAAAAAAGAAAAGTGCGGTCATTTTCTGAAAGATTTTTGTCCGTTGCAAGTTATAAATGCAATTCCCCTGCCGGATAACGCACAATCACATGCTCATCCGCGCATTGGACGGAAAATCTCAATCGGTTCTGTAGGACGACGGTCTCGCAGGGTAAACCTAAAAACCGGCGCTGTTTCTGATTTTCCGCAATTTGAATCGCTTGATAGCGTTGATAGGTATCTACTGCGGTTTTACGTTGATAGCCCGCCCATTGGTTAACGGACACAAAAATGCCGCTAAATAAGGTTAAACTAATCAGTAAAGTCAGCAAACTCATGCCGCGGTAATGATTAAGGGGTAAAATCATGCCAGGTTTTCTCCGCTCGTTGCCATTGACTATACAACTGAACCAGATTCGTCACCGTCGCCTTGCGGTAAACAATGGAAACCGTATTATCCGTGACGATTGACCCGCCGGAAATAAGCGCTCCCCGAATTATTCCCTTACCGGAAATATGCAAATCTCCTTCGGCAATAATGATGCCGTAAATATCGCCTTCTATCGTCCATTCCGTTTTTGTTTTGTCCAACCAGTAAAGATGATCCGATTTATCCTGAGGTAACTTATCCGGCGGCGACTCAAATTTATTACGAAATAAAGATAGGGATTCCGCGTTAATCATCAGGTTGAATTGTCCTTCATTAATCCCTTTCTTAGGCGATTGCTTAAACAATGTCTGCCGCCGACACCAAATATAATGGCGGTTACTGTCGACAAACTGCGGCTGTTCAAATGCCATCCGAGTAACCGTCGCCGTAGAATTCAAAGGTATTTCAGTACAAGCCGTCGCTTTCTGCCGTTGGCTGAGCTGTTGCAAATCAATATTATGAGCAACATAAATTTGCCGTTGCGATATCAAAGAAGAATGTAAACGCAGCATATCATCGTCAAACAGCATAAAAATCAGCAACATGGAACTTAGCAACACCAGCAAAGTGAGGGTCATCATACCTCGATAGCGCAATCTGATCATTGCCATTCGCCCTGATTCAACAGAGGAATCACAATGCCGGTTTCATATTGAATTTGCGGATAATTTACAAACTGCCCCGCCAGATACACTTGAATTCCCTGCTCTTGTCCAATCCAATCAAACGTTAATGCCGTTATGCGATATGTTTTATCATCCAGTAAATCCGTCCAACCGCTTGAATTGCAGGCTTCAGGTTGAATATAACTTCGGCATTCTTCCTGTTTGCAGGTTTGGCTAATCGAACTTTTATAGGTCTGACGGCTTTCTATCATATTGTCGTTCAGTCGATAGCCAAATAATTCGGTACTGATTTCAGAAGCTGAATTTTTGCCGTTCGTCATACAGCTTTTCCCTTTGTTATTCGCACCGATACAGCCGTTGCCGTTCACGTCATAGAAAAACAAAACACAACTGTTTAACGGCGAATTGGTCGATTGTCCAATAGTGACAGCGGTCCCCGTTTCATCCAATTCAAACAGGCTCAGATTATTTTGAACCAATCCTTCCGACAATGCGCGGAAACCGGCACGACGAATATCCCGTCCCAGCGTTTGCAACACGCGTTGCAATTCGGTTTGTAACTGTAATTTCCGTAACACATCATGATTTTGTCGTTGTACATATCCGTAAAAAGAAAGAACGACCAACAACAAAAATGACGATAATGCCAAGCTCAGCATTAGTGCCAATAAAGTTTGTCCGCAATATTTTATTCCGCCCATTCTTCATTTCCTGTCGTACAGGCACTCAAAGACTGATAATCTTTTAACTTTAACGTCCCCAAATTGGAAAAAGAAAATAGAGTTCGGCCGGAATCCGCCTGCAAGACAAAACACCCGGAAAGCGCCGTATTCCTGATCCCGTTAAATTTTGTGATTTCAAAAGGATAATATTGTTTGCTGATGATTGTCGTCTTTTCGGGAAAATAAGGCGTATAAAATTGTGCGGAAACCTGTTCGGGGCATAACGCCGGAGAAAAGCAATCACAAACATAATCGTCTTTAATTTGTGCCGTAATACACCACTTGTTACCCGAAGCGTTTTGATTCGCAATAATCAGCCAAATATTCGATGAATTCTCGACTCTCGCCTGAATGCGGCGTAAAAACAAATAAAGTTTCTGTTGCTCTTTAGCTAAAATCATTTGCGCATTACTTTTTTGCCAGACGGGAAACGCCAGTTGCGCCAACAAGCTCAGGATTGAAACGACCAATAATATTTCAATCAAAGTAAAACCCTTTAACGCCGTCCGCATTGCATTTTTTTCCCTAAATTTGTGATCAACCGTTCGCCGTTATCTTAACGACTAAAAAAACATCGCATTTTTTGACCGCACTTTACTGCACGAAACTTTAGAAAAATAAAACGGAAAAACCAAGTCTCCCGAATTGGTTCTGGAATGAAAATCACAAATTAAAATAAAGGTAAGGAAAAAAATCAACGCTCGCGATGCGTTAAATAGATTTGATTAATTGCCAGCAATAAACTTACGGCGGAAAGAAAAAAGCGTAAAAATAAATTCGGGAAAATAAGTAGCGTCGCCGTGTAAACGATAATAAATGTCACCACAAGCAAAAAACGGAAATATTGTTTTTTACTGACATAGACAAAAATTAAATACGCAAAAACTAAAAGCGATAATCCAATTAATGCAAATAAAAAGAAATTAATCATAAACTTTCGATTGCCTTGGAAAAGATGGTGGGTCGTGAAGGATTCGAACCTTCGACCAACGGATTAAAAGTCCG
>CAUTMS010000011.1:0-71023 GCA_963539805.1 uncultured Actinobacillus sp.
TAGGCCCTTATAGGGTTGCCTAAAAACCGCACGTTCCACGTGCGGATTGTTATTTGATTAGCAAACACAGAGAATTTATATGGAAAGTTCAACGTCTATCCCAAAAGTTGAGGTGAAACTCAACTTTAAATGGCAGGGATTATTGATTGCCATTGTTGTCGGTCTTGTTATTTGGGCGATTCCGACGCCTGAAGGATTAAGCTCCAGAGCCTGGGGAATGCTGGCGTTATTCGTCGCAACGATTGTTGCCATTATCGCCAAAGCCATGCCAATGGGCGCCGCCACTTTAGTGGCATTAGTCATTAGCGGATTAACCGGATTAACACCGATTTCAGCCAAACAGGGCGATGTCGGCATGTTATCCGGTTTTTCTAACGGTACCATTTGGTTAATCGGTATTGCCATGTTTTTGTCCCGCGCGGTGATTAAAACCGGATTGGGTAAACGTATTGCTTTATATTTCGTTGCCCGTTTCGGTAAAAAAATGATGGGTGTCGCTTACGGTATGGCGCTTGCCGACGTGGTTATCGGCCCCGGCATTCCGTCCGCTTCCGCACGCGGCGGCGGTATTATGTATCCGATTATGCAGTCAATCGCCGATGCCTATGATTCCAAGCCTGGTCCGACGGCAAGACGCGCGGGCGCGTTTTTAGCCATTGCCGTTTCGCAAATCGATACCATTGTCTGTACCATGTTTTTAACCGCGATGGCGGGAAATCCGCTGATTGCGGAGCTGGCTCAATCGCAAGGCGTGACTATTTCATGGATGACATGGTTCTTGGGCGCTATCGTTCCGGGCATTGTCTGCCTGATTGCGTTGCCTTATTTTGTATATCTCATTTACCCGCCGGAATTAAAAGATACGCCGAAAATGGCGGAAATGGCGCGCGAAGAGTTAAAGAATATGGGACCGATGAGCCAAGCGGAATGGATTCTTGCGTTAGACTTTATTCTATTGCTGCTTCTTTGGACGGTCGGAGATTTGGCGTTCCATATTTCGGCGACGGTTTCCGCTTTCATCGGATTAGTGATTTTACTGTTAACTAATATTATGAGCTGGAAAAATATTATATCGGAAACCACGGCATGGGATACCATGTTCTGGTTTGCCGTATTGGTGATGATGGCGAATGCGCTCAATAAATACGGCGCGATTGCGTGGATTTCGAACCATATTTCTTCGTCCGTCGGCTCGTTGGATTGGCCTATCGCTTTTTCCGTTTTAGTGCTGGTGTATTTTTACACCCGTTATTTCTTCGCTTCCGCGATGGCGCATATTTCCGCAATGTATCTGGCATTTGTAGCCGCCGCTATTGCGGTAGGTACGCCGCCGATGATCGCCGCCATCGGATTGGGTTACACATCAACCTTATCCATGAGCTTGACGCAATACGCGGGCGGCCCTGGACCGGCGTTATTTGGATCCGGCTATAACACGACGGGTCAATGGTGGGGCGTGAGTTTTGTGGTTTCGCTGCTATCTTTGGCCATTTGGTTTGGCGTAGGCGGCGCTTGGATGAAGGTGCTCGGCTGGTGGTAAAACTATAATTCCAATTCCACATCGGATTCCAACTGACAGCAACAGAGCAAAATTTCATCCGAATTCAAAAAGGCGAGGGGCGTTTCTTTATAAGATACCTTGCCTTTTTTGATTTTGGTGCGACAGGAACCGCAATAACCCGAGCGGCACTGATATTCATGCCGCACATTGTTCGCTTCCAGGGTTTCCAGCAGAGAATTTTGATTAGAATGCGCAAGGGTGAGATTTGTTTGCGTCAGATGAACGCTGTAGATTTTCATATGTTCTGAAAAACGACAAAGTGCGGTAAAAAAATTAAACGTTTTTTCACCGCACTTTTTAAATTACAGATCGAAATCGCCGAAATCCTCGGTATCCACTTTTGAATCGATTTGTCCGACAAGATAAGAACTGACTTCCACTTCCTGCGGCGCCACCTGAACGTTGTCGGACACCAGCCAGGCGTTAATCCACGGAATCGGGTTGGAACGCGCTTCAAACGGCAACGGCAGCCCCACCGCCTGCATACGAATGTTGGTGATGTATTCCACATACTGCACCAAAATATCCTTATTTAACCCGATCATCGAGCCGTCTTTGAACAAATAATCCGCCCAGGCTTTTTCCTGTTCCGCCGCCGCAACGAACAAATCGTAGGCTTCCTGTTTGCATTCTTCCGCAATTTCCGCCATTTCCGGATCGTCCTGACCGGCCGCCATAATATTCAAAATATGTTGTGTGCCGGTTAAATGTAAGGCTTCGTCGCGGGCGATAAATTTGATGATTTTCGCGTTGCCTTCCATTAACTGGCGTTCGGCAAAGGCGAAAGAGCAGGCGAATGATACGTAGAAGCGAATGGCTTCTAATGCGTTGACGCTCATTAAGCACAGATATAAACGCTTTTTCAGATGGCGCAGGGTAACAATGCATTCTTTGCCGTCCACCTGATAAACGCCTTCGCCGTATAAACCGTAAAGCTGGCTGTCGCGGATTAAATCGTCGTAATAAGCGGAAATGTCTTTCGCCCGTTTGATGATTTCTTGGTTGGTGACAATATCGTCAAAAACGATACTCGGATCATTCACAATGTTGCGGATAATGTGAGTGTAGGAGCGGCTGTGAATGGTTTCGCTGAACGTCCAGGTTTCGATCCAGGTTTCCAGTTCGGGAATGGACACCAAAGGCAGCAGTGCTACGTTCGGACTGCGTCCCTGAATGGAATCCAATAAGGTTTGATATTTTAAGTTACTGATAAAAATATGTTTTTCATGTTCCGGCAAGGCGGCGTAGTCGATGCGATCCTGCGACACGTCCACTTCTTCCGGACGCCAAAAGAAGGACAGTTGTTTTTCAATCAGTTTTTCAAAGGTTTCGTATTTTTGTTGATCGTAGCGGGCGACGTTAACGTTTTGCCCGAAAAACATAGGTTCAAGAAGTTGATCATTTTTATTTTGGGAGAAAGTTGTATATGCCATTGATTGCTACCTTAAATGGGAAAAAATTGTCCGACTATTTTACTTGAGTTTTGGTCAAATAGAAAGATGAACAGATCAAGAAAGCGAACGGATAATCCGTTCGCTGGGTAGGGTATAACTAAAAAACTATCGAAAATTTGACCGCACTTTTATGTCGTCAGGCACGTGTCGCCGCTTTCATATCGCGCACAAACTGTGCCAACTGCCGCAAACAGGCTTGATGGTTATCCAGATTTCTTTCAATAATTTTTACTGTCGCAGAACCGGAAATCGCACCGGCGGCGCCCAAATTTAAGGCGCCTTTAACCTGTTCCGGTTTGGTGATACCGAATCCTTGCAGAATCGGCGCGGCGTGATGCGCTTTTAACTGTTCTATCAAGGTATCCAAATTCGCGGCGTGAGATTGATTTTCCGCACTGGTTACGCCCGCACGGGAAACCAGATAAGTATAACCTTCGCTGTGCGCAGCCACGCCGGCGACGGTTTTTTCATCGGCATTCGGCGGACAGATGAAAACCGGTTGAATTCCGTGTTTTTTGGCGGCGGCGACATAATCTTCGCAGGCCAGTAGCGGAATATCCGCCACCAAGACGGCGTCTACCCCGACTTGAGAGCAATGTTGATAGAATTTATCTAACGTTTGCGCATAAATTAAATTGGCGCAAAGCAATAAACTGATAGGAATTTCCGGATATTTAGCCCGCACTTTGGCCAGTAATTGAAAACTTTGCGCCGTGCTGCAACCGGCTTGTAATGCACGATTGTTGGCGGCCTGAATAACCGGACCGTCCAACAGCGGATCGGAAAACGGAAAGCCCAGTTCAAGGGCGTCGGCGCCGTTATCCGCTAAGGTGCAGATGATGTCGAAAGAGCGGTCTAAATCGGGGTCGCAAAGGGTGACGAAAGGAACAAAACCGCCTTCTTTTTTAGCTTCTAACTGAGCAAATAAAGTATCGAAACGGGACATTACAGTTCTCCTTTTGCGCGTAAAATTTTATCAACGGTAAAAATATCTTTATCGCCGCGACCGGACAAATTCACCACCAGCAATTGTTCTGTTCCAGGATTCGTTTTAATCATTTTTAACGCCTGAGCCAGGGCATGGGCGCTTTCCAACGCCGGAATAATGCCTTCGTGTTTGGCTAATTCCTGAAATGCGGCGAGGGCTTCGTCGTCGGTAATACTTGGATATTCCGCCCGTCCGATGGCATTCAGATAAGCGTGTTGAGGGCCGACGGACGGGAAGTCCAATCCGGCGGAAATGCTGTAGGATTCTTCGATTTGCCCGTCGTCGGTTTGCATAATCGGGGATTTCATACCGAAATAAATCCCGGTTTTGCCGTGTCCCAACGGCGCACCGTGTTCACCGGTTTCAATGCCTTTGCCCGCCGGTTCTACGCCGATTAGCCGTACGTTCGGTTCATCAATAAAATCCGTGAACATACCGATGGCGTTTGAGCCGCCGCCCACCGCGGCAATTACCGCATCGGGCAAACGACCTTCGCTTTCCAGAATCTGGCGTTTAGTTTCTTCGCCAATCATTTTTTGAAATTCGCGGACAATGGTCGGGAAAGGGTGCGGACCTGCCGCCGTTCCCAGTAAATAGTGGGTGTTTTCGTAATTGGCGGACCAGTCGCGCATGGCTTCGCAGCAGGCGTCTTTCAATGAACAGGAACCTTTTTCCACCGGTACGACTTCCGTGCCCATCAAACGCATACGAAATACGTTCGGCGATTGGCGTTCTACATCTTTTGCGCCCATATATACGCGGCAAGGAATGTCCAGCATCGCGCAGGCCAGTGCGGTTGCGACACCGTGCTGACCGGCGCCGGTTTCTGCGATAATGCGCGTTTTCCCCATACGTTTAGCCAGTAAAATTTGGCCCAGAACCTGATTAGTTTTATGCGCGCCGCCATGCAGTAAATCTTCCCGTTTCAGATACAGTTTGGTTTTTGTGCCCTTGGTGAGATTACGGCAAAGCGTTAATGCCGTCGGGCGGCCGGCGTAGTTTTTGAGCAGGTTTTGGAATTCTTGTTGAAAATCCGGATCGTCTTTGGCTTCCACAAAGGCTTTTTCCAGTTGTTGCAATACGGGAACCAGAATTTCGGGCACATACATTCCGCCGAATTCGCCGAAATAGGGATTTAAAATCGTGTCTGACATAATCAATCCTTTCGTAAATTATTTATGTCGCTATACTAGTTAACTAGTACAAAAAAGTAAAGGGATTTTTGAGGAAATCTGTATAAAAAAGTGCGGTCAAAATTCATGAAGTTTTTTGACCGCACTTAACAGCGAAATTAAACGAAATTAGATTTTACAAGCGCCGCCGGCACAACCGTCATCCATATCTTCCTGCGCGTCTTCCGCACCGTCGCGGGTGTTTTGGTAATACAGCGTTTTCAAACCGTATTTGTAGGCGGTGAGTAAATCTTTCAGCAAGATTTTCATCGGTACTTTGCCGTCATCAAATCGCTGCGGATCATAATTGGTATTGGCGGAAATCGCTTGGTCGACAAATTTTTGCATAATGCCCACTAAATGCAAATAACCGTCCATGTTCGGCATGTCCCACAATAATTCGTAGTTTTCGCCGAGCGTTTCGTAATCCGGCACCACTTGTTTTAAAATGCCGTCTTTTGAGGCTTTGACGCTGATGTGCCCGCGCGGCGGTTCGATACCGTTGGTGGCATTGGAAATTTGTGAAGACGTTTCCGACGGCATTAACGCCGTTAGAGTTGAGTTGCGTAAACCGTATTTTTGAATATCCGCACGCAGGCTTTCCCAGTCGTAATGCAACGGTTCGTTGGTTAAACCGTCCACATCTTTTTTGTAAGTATCAATCGGCAGAATGCCTTGCGCATAACGGGTTTCGTGGAACAAGTCGCATTTGCCCTGTTCTTTGGCAAGGTTCATGGATGCTTTCAGTAAATAATATTGAATCGCTTCAAAGGTGCGATGCGTTAACGCATTTGCGCTGCCGTTGGAATAACGCACGTTATTTTTCGCCAAATAATAAGCGTAATTAATTACTCCGATACCCAGAGAACGACGGCCTAAAGAACTGCGACGGGCGGCGGCGACAGGGTAGTCTTGATAATCCAACAACGCGTCTAAAGCGCGAACGGCTAAATCGGCAAGGTTGTCCAATTCGTCCAGATTTTCCAGTTTACCTAAGTTAAAGGCGGAAAGCGTACATAACGCGATTTCTCCTTTTTCGTCGTTAATATTTTGCAACGGTTTTGTCGGCAATGCGATTTCCAGGCATAAATTGGACTGACGTACCGGCGCAACCGTCGGATCAAACGGCGAATGGGTGTTGGTATGATCTACGTTGTGAATGTAAATACGACCGGTTGAAGCGCGTTCCTGCATTAATAAAGAAAACAATTCAATGGCTTTTACGGTTCGTTTGCGAATCGCAGGATCCTGTTCGTATTGAACGTAAAGTCGTTCGAATTTTTCTTGATCGGCAAAAAACGCTTTGTAAAGTCCCGGAACGTCGGAAGGACTGAACAGCGTAATATCACCGCCTTTAATCAGGCGCTGGTACATCAGTTTGTTGATTTGAACGCCGTAATCCATGTGACGAACGCGGTTATCTTCCACGCCGCGATTGTTTTTCAGTACCAATAAACTTTCCACTTCCAAATGCCAAATCGGGTAGTAAACCGTTGCCGCGCCGCCGCGAACGCCGCCTTGAGAACAGGATTTCACGGCGGTTTGGAAATATTTGTAGAATGGAATACAGCCGGTATGGAAGGCTTCGCCGTTACGAATCGGGCTGCCCAGCGCGCGGATTTGTCCTGCGTTAATGCCGATACCGGCCCGTTGGGAAACGTATTTTACGATGGCGGAGGCGGTGGCATTGATGGAATCCAAACTGTCTCCGCATTCGATTAATACACACGAACTGAACTGGCGTGTCGGCGTACGCACACCCGCCATAATCGGCGTCGGCAATGAAATTTTAAATGTGGATGTGGCGTCATAAAAGCGACGCACGTAATCCAAACGGGTGGCTTTCGGATATTGGGAAAACAGGCTTGCCGCTACGAGGATGTACAAAAATTGTGCGGATTCATAAATTTCGCCGGTCACACGGTTTTGTACCAGATATTTCCCTTCCAGTTGTTTAGTGGCGGCATAAGAGAAATTCATATCGCGCCAGTGATCTAGGAAATCATTCATTTGATCCCATTCTTCACGGCTGTAATCGGTGAGCAACGCTTGATCGTATTTACCCATTTCTACCAGTTTTTTAACGTGATCGTACAAATGTGGCGGTTCAAACTGACCGAATGCTTTTTTACGCAAATGAAAAACGGAAAGGCGAGCAGCTAAATATTGATAATCCGGCGCGTCTTTGCTGATTAAATCGGCAGCGGATTTAATGATGGTTTCATGAATGTCGGCGGTACGAATACCTTCATAAAATTGGATGTGCGAACGTAATTCCACTTGAGAAACCGACACGTTATGCAAGCCTTCGGCAGCCCAAGTAATAACGCGATGAAGTTTATCCAAATCTAAAGGTTCTTGTTTACCGTTACGTTTGGTTACCATCAATGTTTTATTCATAAAAATTACCTGCTAAACACAATATGTAGATTAATTTTAAAATTGCGCTACAAGATAGTGGGTTAGGCGATGAATTTCAAGCAGTAAATTTGCATATGAAATATTGACAGAAAATAACTTGTTATCAGTAAAGGAAAAATATTTTTTATTCATTATTTTTTTATATAACACAAAAGTGCGGTCAAAAAATGACATGTTTTTTGGTGCGAACCAAATTTTTTGCGATCAAGATCAAAGTTTTAATACTCGATTCAGCATTTTAAAAAAGGGGGTGTTATACTCGAACGGGTTTTGGGTCTAATATTTAAGGATTGAATATGAAGTTAGATGAATTAGCGAAATTGGCGGGCGTTTCCCGCACAACCGCCAGTTATGTGGTGAACGGAAAAGCGAAACAATATCGGGTAAGCGAAAAAACCATTGAACGAGTGCAGGCATTAATTAAAGAATATGACTTTAAACCTAATCCGATGGCAGCGGGATTGCGTGCCGGGCGGACAAATACGATCGGTTTGATTATTCCTGATTTTGAAAATATCAGCTACGCAAAGATTGCTAATTGTCTGGAAACGCGTTATCGCGAACAAGGGTATCAACTTCTTATGACTTGTTCAAATGATAATCCGAAAAACGAAATGCAATGTGCCAAGCAGCTTTTCATTCGACAGGTCGACGCGTTAATTGTGTCTACCAGTTTGCCTTCGGATTCGGATTTTTATCAGAAAACCGACGTGCCGGTGATTGGTTTTGATCGTCAGATTAATGCGAAAAATGTTGCTAATATTCATGCCGATGACGTGCAGGACGCCAAGCGGCTGGCGTTGGATTTTTTGAGCCGGCAGGCCTATGGACGCATTCTGTTTTTAGGGGCGTTGCCGGAATTGTCGATGAGTCGGGAACGGGAACAAGGATTCCGCGAAGCGTTAAAAGAAAAAAATATTGCCGTGAATTCGGTGGATTTCGTTTATGCGGCGGCATTTAATAAAACGGAATCCGCCGCAGCGTTTAAAGATTTTTTAGTGCAACATGACTTGCCGGACGCCATTTTCACCACATCACTTACTTTGCTGCAAGGGGTTCTTGCTTCATTTGTTAATTCGCATCGTGCCATTCCTGAGAAATTGGTGATTGCGACTTTTGGTGAAAGTGAAATTTTAGGATTATTACGTAATCCGGTGATTGCCAGTGTGCAAAATTATGAAGCCATTGTGGATTCGTTACTTGCGCTGACGTTAAAGAAATTACAGGAAAGTAAAAGAACGCTTCCTTCGACAGATTCTTTGCGTCGGTCCTTGCATTATTATCATTGGTAGAATCAACGGCGTACGGATAAATTATTAATTTAATCGGCGTATCGCCGTATACGCCGTTGATTTTAAGAAATACGGAACTAGCCGAAATGTTCTAATCCGTACTGATATAAAGCATTTTTTTTGTAACCGTACAGTTCCGCTACAATTGCTGCCGCTTTTTTTAACGGTAATTCCCGGCTGATTAACTGCAGCGCTTTTAATGCTTGTCCGTCGAATTCGATATTTTCCGATTTTGGTTTTCCCTCAATGATCAGTACCATTTCGCCTTTGGTCCGATTGGGATCTTCACCGAGCCATTGACGTAACCGACTTACCGTGTCTCCGGAAATGGTTTCCCAGGTTTTTGTAATTTCACGCGCCAATACGACATAGCGTTCCCCGCCGAATACGGATTCTACGTCTTCTAACGTTTCTAAAATGCGATGTGTGCTTTCATAGAAAATTAAGGTTCGGGGCTCTTCCGCCAGGTTTTGTAATTTATCTCGGCGCGCTTTCGACTTTGCCGGTAAAAAACCCTCAAAACAGAAACGATCCGAAGCAATGCCTGACGCACATAATGCCGTAATTGCCGCGCAGGCGCCGGGTAACGGTACGACCCGAATACCGGCCTGACGACATTGACGCACCACATGAAATCCGGGATCGCTGATTAACGGCGTGCCCGCGTCGGAAATCAAGGCAATGTGAACTCCTTGCTGTAATTTTTCCACCAATAACGCCGCTTTTTGTTGTTCGTTATGATCGTGTAAGGCAAAAAACGGTTTTTTTATACCGTAATGGCTTAATAATAATCCGCTGTGGCGCGTATCTTCCGCTGCAATTAGGTCCACTTGGGCAAAAACGTCCAGTGCGCGCTGGGTAATATCCTGTAAATTTCCGATAGGGGTGGCGACAATATATAGAATCCCTGATGAATTATGCATTTTCTCTCTTCTTTTATTTGATTTTAATCGGTGGGCGAAGTAAGATCCGAGTAATTTTTACGACTGACGGAGTTATTATGTCTATTCTATTACAAGGCGCGAAATTTAAGAAACGTTTAATGCCGCTTTTATTTCCGATGATGCTGGCCGGCTGTACAAATTTCTTCGGTAGCAGCTTTACTGACGTTTTAAAAAACGACGCCAATGCCAGTTCCGATTTTTATATGAATAAAATCGAACAAACTCAGGAAATTGAAGACAAACAGACTTATACATTGTTAGCCGCCCGCGTCATGGTGACTGAAAATAAGGTTCCTCAGGCCGAAGCGTTATTGGCCGAGTTGAAAGATCTGACACCGGAACAACAGCTGGATAAATCAATCGTTGAGGCCCATATTTCAGCGATTAAAAATAAAAATTCACTTGCCGCCGAGCAGTTGAAAGCCATTGATTTGACGAAGCTTAGTGCGTCACAAAAATCTCGTTATTATGAAGTGGCGGCGCGTATAGCGGAAAATAAACGTGAAATTATTGAAGCCGTAAAAGCCCGTATTCAGAAAGATTACAATTTAACCGACGTTCAAAGAAAACAGGAAAATATTGACCGCACTTGGGCGTTGTTGCGTTCCGCCAATAAAGGCACGATTAACAATACGTCCGCCGAGGGTAACGTAGCATTGGCGGGTTGGTTGGCTTTAGCAAAAGCATATAACGATAACATGAGTCAGCCGGCGCAATTAAACAAAGCTTTAGAAGACTGGAAAGCGTCTTATCCGAATCATAGCGCCGCTTATATGTTGCCGACCGAACTTAGAAGCGTGTCGAATTTCCAACAAACTCAATTAAATAAAGTAACTTTATTGTTGCCGTTAAGCGGTGACGCCAGTTTAATTGGCAGTACAGTTAAAGCCGGGTTTGACGATTCGCGCGGCGCTGATACCAGCATGCAGGTAGAGACTATCGATACTATTGCAACACCGATACAGGATGCTTTGTCTCAAGCTAAACAAGGGGGCTCCTCCGCAATCGTCGGTCCGTTATTAAAGCCTAATGTGGATGCGGTTATTAATAATGCTAATGCGGTGCAGGGTATGGACGTATTGGCATTAAATTCAACTCATAACAGCCGTGCGATTAATCAAATGTGCTATTACGGTTTATCACCGGAAGATGAGGCGGAATCCGCAGCGGATAAAATGTGGAACGATAATATTCGCGAACCGTTAGTGCTGGTTCCTCAGTCTGATCTGGGGCAACGCACGGCTTCCGCCTTTAATGTACGCTGGCAACAACTCGCCGCAACGGATGCCAATATCGTGTTTTTCAGATCAACCGATGATGTTTCCGTTGCTTTACAAAGTGGAGCGGCTCAAGCGGCAAAAGCCGTATATGTGGTTGCTACAGACAGTGAACTGGTGGATATTAAATCAACCATTGATAATGCTAACAAAGGTCTGCAGATTTATGCCAGCTCGCGTAGCAATACATCCAACAGTACGCCGGAATATCGTTTACAAATGAACGGTGTGAAATTTAGCGATATTCCGTTCTTTAAAGAATCGGATTCAAGCCAGTATCAAAAAATTTTACAAGCCACCAATGGTGATTACAGTTTGATGCGTTTATATGCAATGGGTGCGGATGCTTGGTTGTTAATCAACAAATTCAATGAATTACGTCAAGTTCCGGGATATTCCGTCAGCGGTTTAACCGGTACCTTGAGTGCAGGCCCGAACTGCAATATTGAACGTAGCATGACGTGGTATCAATACCAGGATGGCAACGTTGTACCGTTAAATTAATCAGATGTTTAAAACTACCCGTGAAAAAGGGGCGAGCTTTGAGCAACAAGCTCGCCTTTTTTTAGAACAACAAGGTTTGCGTTTTATTGCCGCCAACCAACATTTTAAATGTGGCGAATTAGATCTCATTATGGCTGACGGCGAAACCTATGTCTTTGTGGAAGTCCGTCAGCGTAAAAGCGCATTATTCGGTTCCGCCGTGGAAAGTGTGGATTGGCGTAAGCAACAAAAATGGTTAGATGCCGCCAGTATGTGGTTGGCTCAACTGAATTTGAGTCTGGAAGATGCCGATTGTCGCTTCGATTTAGTCGCTTTCGGTCGCACTGCCGCCGACATTGAATGGATTCCCAATTTTTTAGATTAATATCATGTTAGAAAAAATTAAGGCGTTGTACGCCGATAGTATTCAAACACAAATTTCCGCCTCCGACGCTTTGCCGGATGCAATTCAAAAAGCCGTCAATTTACTGGTTTCTTCTTTATTACGCGGGAATAAAATTATTGTGTGCGGGCACGGACGATCTTATGCCAATGCACAGATCTTAGTCGCTAATCTGCTTAATCGTTATGAAATGGAACGCCCGAGTTTTCCTTCGGTATTATTAAGTTTGGATAGTGCGGTCGGTTCCGCCATCGTTTTGGATAATCAGCTTACCACACTCTATCAGCGTCAATTTAATGCCGTAGCCCAACGAGGCGATGTGCTGGTTGTTCTTTCGCCTGACGGCAATGAAGAGGTTATTTTAGATGTGATGGATTGTGCTTCGGCCAAAGATGTGGCAATCATCGCGTTGACCGGTGTGAATAACGATTATTTCCAGGGATTGTTAAGCGAAAACGATGTGGAAATTCAGGTACCGGCACAAAAAGAAAGCCGAATTCTGGAAACTCATCTTTTCATTATTAATGCGTTATGCGAATTAATTGATTACTCATTATTTAATCAAAATTGACCGCACTTGAAATTTTGAGTATTCGTCCCTATTTAGCAACTAATCATTTTAAAATTTACAGATTACTTTATGGGAAGAAAACGTTCGGCGAGTTCGAGCCGTTGGTTAAACGAACATTTTAAAGATCCTTTTGTCCAAAAAGCGCATAAACAAAAATTACGTTCACGAGCTTACTTCAAGCTGGATGAAATTCAACACACGGATCGTTTGTTCAAACCGGGAATGACGGTGGTTGATCTTGGTGCCGCACCGGGTGGCTGGTCGCAATATGCCGTTACTCAAATAGGTTCAAAAGGAAGGATTATTGCTTGCGACATTTTAGAAATGGATCCGATTGTGGGGGTGGATTTTCTGCAAGGTGATTTCCGCGATGAAAATGTGCTTGCCGCCTTGCTGGAACGCGTTGGTGAAGCAAAAGTCGATGTTGTGATGTCAGACATGGCGCCCAATTTCAGTGGTATGCCTTCGGTAGATATTCCGCGAGCTATGTATTTAGTCGAATTGGCTTTGGATATGTGTAAACAGGTTCTCGCCGATAACGGCAGTTTTGTGGTAAAAGTCTTTCAGGGGGAAGGATTTGATGAATATTTACGTGAAATCCGCTCTCTATTTAAAGTTGTAAAAGTGCGGAAACCGGAAGCGTCCCGCGGACGTTCCCGAGAAGTCTATATTGTGGCAACCGGTTATAAATACTAATTATTACATTGATTATTTTATTCCTTGCCTAAATTCGTGTAAGCTATTAACAAATTTTTAACTAACTATATGGGGTAAAACCTTGAACGATATGGTCAAAAACCTTGTCCTGTGGGTTGTTGTTGCCGTGATTATGATGACAGCATACCAAGGATTTAACTCGGATTCGAGTAATCGGATTGATTACACGGCATTTATAACGGATGTGGAAAACCAGCAGGTTTCCCAAACCAAATTTAATGAAATCGGTGAAATTTTTGTTACCAAAAAAGACGGTTCCAAATATACCACCGTATTACCGACACCGTTGGAAGATCGTCAATTACTCAACGATTTATTAAAACAAAAAGTAAAAGTAGACGGCGCATTACCTGAACAACGCGGTTTCTTGTCACAGTTGTTTATTTCCTGGTTCCCGATGTTGTTCCTTGTCGGAGTATGGTTTTTCTTTATGCGTCAAATGCAGGGCGGTGGCGGCAAAGCAATGAGCTTTGGAAAAAGCCGCGCAAAAATGTTAACCAAAGACCAAATTAAAGTTACTTTTGCCGATGTCGCCGGTTGTGATGAGGCAAAAGAGGAAGTAGGTGAAATTGTTGAATTTTTACGGGATCCGGGTAAATTCCAGAAATTAGGCGGTAAAATTCCGAAAGGTATTTTAATGGTCGGTCCTCCGGGAACGGGTAAAACCTTAATTGCCAAAGCCATTGCCGGTGAAGCTAAAGTACCGTTTTTCACGATTTCCGGTTCTGATTTTGTTGAAATGTTCGTCGGTGTAGGGGCTTCCCGCGTACGCGATATGTTCGAACAGGCCAAAAAAAATGCACCTTGTTTAATTTTTATTGATGAAATCGATGCTGTCGGTCGTCAACGGGGAGCCGGTTTAGGCGGTGGACATGATGAACGCGAACAAACTTTAAACCAAATGCTGGTTGAAATGGACGGCTTTGAAGGTAAGGAAGGCGTTATTGTGATTGCGGCGACCAACCGCCCTGACGTTTTGGATCCTGCATTAACGCGTCCGGGACGTTTTGACCGTCAGGTGACCGTAGGTTTACCGGATGTACGCGGCCGCGAACAAATTTTAAAAGTGCATATGCGTAAAGTACCGATTGGCGATGACGTCGATGCGATGACATTAGCGCGCGGCACACCGGGTTATTCCGGTGCGGATTTGGCTAACTTGGTGAACGAAGCCGCATTATTCGCGGCGCGCACAAATAAACGTGTCGTTACCATGCTTGAATTTGAAAAAGCCAAAGATAAAATCAACATGGGACCTGAACGTCGTTCTATGATTATGACGGACAAGCAAAAAGAAAGTACGGCGTATCATGAAGCGGGTCACGCTATTGTAGGCTATCTCGTGCCGGAACACGATCCGGTGCATAAAGTTACGATTATTCCGCGCGGACGAGCTTTAGGCGTAACTTTCTTTTTACCGGAAGGTGATCAAATCAGTATCAGCCAAAAGCAACTGGAAAGTAAGCTTTCGACTTTGTATGCGGGTCGCCTGGCGGAGGAATTAATTTACGGTGAAGAAAATATTTCCACCGGTGCGTCAAATGACATTAAAGTGGCAACCAATATCGCACGTAATATGGTGACCCAGTGGGGCTTCTCCGACAAGCTTGGTCCGATTCTTTATGCCGAAGATGAAGGCGAAGTGTTTTTAGGTCGCTCCATGGCAAAAGCCAAACACATGTCCGATGAAACCGCGCATGTGATTGACGAAGAGGTCCGCGCCGTGGTGACGCGCAACTATGAACGCGCAAGACAGTTGTTAATTGATAATATGGATATTCTTCATGCGATGAAAGATGCGCTGGTGAAGTATGAAACCATCGAAGAAGATCAGATCAAACAATTAATGAACCGTAAACCGGTTACGCCGCCGGAGGGTTGGAACGAACCTTCTCGCAATCATCACACGACCGAAGCGGAAACGGAAGAGCATAACGCTGAAAGTGCGGTCAAAAAAAGCGATGAATTTGAGAATCCGGATTCAGACAATAAATCGGCATAAATAAGAAACGACATGATAAGTCAAGAAAGGGAGTGAAAGCTCCCTTTTTTTTCGTTATAATCACGCCGATTTTACAATACTGAAAAGAATTTAGGATTATTTATGATATTAACAACCAAACAAAAACAATACCTGAAAGGTCTGGCGCATCATTTGAATCCGGTCGTCATGCTGGGCGGCAACGGGTTAACGGAAGGCGTGCTGGTGGAAATCGACAATGCGTTAAATCACCACGAATTAATTAAAGTGAAAGTGGCGGGTGCGGATCGTGATACAAAACAGTTGATTATTAATGCGATTTTGCGTGAGACGCATGCGGCGGAGGTGCAAACTATCGGGCATATTCTGGTGCTTTATCGTCCGAGTGATGAACCTAAAATTCTATTGCCTCGTAAATAATTCAATTCGTATAAATCAAAACGGCGAGTATTTTTACTCGCCATTTTGATTAAATATAATTTACCTCAATAATATCGAATTCTACCGTACCGCCCGGAGTTACAATGTTCACCGTATCGTCCACTTCTTTGCCGACCAAGCCGCGTGCAATGGGTGAATTCACCGAAATTAAACCGGCTTTGATATCGGCTTCGTCATCGCCGACGATTCGGTAAGTTACTTCCTCATCCGTATCCACATTCACTAATACCACGGTGGAACCGAAAATGACTTTGCCGTTATTGGGTATTTTGGTGACATCAATAATTTGACTGTTCGACAGTTTACTTTCGATTTCCTGAATACGACCTTCACAAAAACCTTGTTGTTCGCGAGCGGCGTGGTATTCGGCATTTTCTTTTAAATCGCCGTGTTCGCGGGCCTCGGCGATAGCTTTAATAATTTCAGGGCGGCGAGTATTCTTCAAAAAGTTCAATTCTTCACGTAATTGTTCCGCGCCGCGGACAGTCATGGGAATTTGTTTCATTGCGCTTTCTTTCCTTTTTAAGGTAAAACAAAACCACGACATTGCATGACAATGCCGCAGTAGATCAAAATAATAAGATGAAATTGAGAAAATTTATTTACTCAATTTGATTCGAGGTCTATTATTGTTCGCCTGAAAAAAAATAGCAACAGTCTCCTTTTTGAATATGTTTGGTTTTACAAAAAAATTTTTTGTTTCAACACTCTTTTTTATCGGTACGGCCTCCGCCCAAGTGGATGTGCAAGCGTTAAGCAAGGAACTGCCGCAAGGCGCCAGTTTAGGATTTGTGGCCAAGAATCTGCACAGCGGCGAAATTATTGCGGATTACAACGCATCGACCTTTATGTTGCCCGCAAGCACTCAAAAAACCTTCACCGCCTTGGCGGCGAAACTGGTTTTGGGCGACCAATTCCAATTCACCACCAGTTTACTTAGCAACAGCGAAGTTCAAAACGGTGCCTTAACAGGCGATTTAATTGTGAAATTTACCGGTGATCCGGATTTAACCACAGGGCAACTTTACAATTTATTAGCTCAGCTGAAAAAACATAATATCGATAAAATTAATGGCGATTTGATTTTGGATACCTCGGTATTTGCCAGCCACGATCGCGGTTCCGGTTGGATTTGGAACGATTTGGTCATGTGTTTTAATTCTCCGCCTGCCGCTGCAAATTTGGATAACAACTGCTTTTACGTGGATTTGGATGCGAATCAGCCTGTAGGTGAGAATGTCAAATTCAATGTGCCGTCGCAGTATCCGATTCAGGTATTCGGGCAGGTTAAAGTGGTCAATGCCAACGAAGCGCCTTATTGCCAGCTGGATGCTGTCGTGCATGATAATAACCGTTATCAGATAAAAGGCTGTATTGCCCGCCAAAGTAAACCGTTCGGGCTGAGTTTTGCGGTGCAAGATCCGGATGCTTACGCCGCCGCAATCGTGCAACGTCAACTGAAACAGCTCGGTATTCAGTTTTCCGGGCAGGTAAAAATACCGCACCAGCCGCAAACCGGTACGGTTTTGGCGCAACATCTGTCTAAACCTTTACCGGATTTATTGAAAAAAATGATGAAAAAATCCGATAACCAAATTGCGGATGCATTATTTCGTACCGCAGCGTATGAAACGTTTAAACGTCCGGCCTCTTTCCAATTAGGCGCCATGGCGTTGAAACGCGTGTTATCCGGTCAGGCAGGTATTAATTTCGGTCATTCCATCGTGGCGGACGGTTCCGGTTTATCCCGTCACAATCTGATTGATCCTAATACGATGCTGCAGGCTTTAGAATATATGGCAAAAAATGAAGATAAGCTGCATTTGCTGGAAACGTTTCCTATTGCCGGCGTAGACGGAACGATCAGCGGGCGTGGCGGCCTTATTCAGGCGCCGTTAGTCAAAAACGTGCTGGCGAAAACCGGTTCGCTGAAAGGCGTGTACAATCTGGCGGGATTTATGACCAATGCAAGGGGCGAGAAAATTGCTTTTGTTCAGTTTATTAACGGTTATTCTACCGGCGAATTGGAAAATAAAACCAAGCGTGCGCCGCTCGTCAGTTTTGAAAACAAACTTTACAACGCGCTTTACGCCGAATAACCGAAAACGCTGAAATAGCGGCGTCACCAATAAAAAGTGCGGTCGATTTTGACCGCATTTTTTATTGTTTATTTATCGGTGTCAACGGGAAAAAATATCCCGACGATCGCGTTCTTCCCGATCGGACCGACGCTCGGCTTTATGCACTTGCTCATTCGCCCGACGTCTTGCCTCTGCCGCGCGTTGTTCCGGACGGCGTTCCGAGCCGCGGTAATCCCTATCTCTCGGCTCATCATGTCTGTCATAACGCGCCGTCCGTCCGTGATGTCCGTCACCATAATAACCGCCGTCTACGATACAGGCGGTTAACGATAACGTTGAAACCGAAAGTGCGGTCAAAAAAAGTAATTTTTTCATAATGTTACCCCTGAAATAAAAATCATGCAGGCGAAAAACTTTCGTCCTACGTAGCTATTAGACTAAAAAGAATTTAAAAAATTCTGACGACGTTTTTATAACGGAATCGCCGTGAAAAATACTAATAAAATCGGCGGCGCAATATTGGTGACGAAACCAAAACTAATGGCCAATGGCACCACCTCTAATCCGCCCGAACGCTGGATGACGGGTAACGTACAATCTAACGCGGTTGCGCCCGCCAGTCCCACCGCGGTAGAACGGTAATGGTACATAAAAAAAGGAATCATAAAGAGACTGAAAATTTCCCGGCTGAGATCGTTAAAAAAAGCGATACTGCCGAAAATCGGCCCCCAGGCATCGTTGATCACTACGCTTGACAAGGAATACCAGCCTAAGCCCGAAGAAATGGCCAGTCCCTGCGTGATTGGCAATTTCAACCAGAATGCCGCGAGCACACCGCCGCATAAAGAGGTGGCAATCATAATGATGCCGGTGTAAATGCCTCGTTTATTGAACAGCACTTCTTTTAATGAAATCCCGTTATTGCGTAATTGAATACCGACGAAAAAAATGAGCAATACAAGCACATAAGTGCCGGCCCCTAAAGGCAGGATAAAAACGGTTTTCCCCACAAATCCCGCCATAAAACCGATGATCACCATAGCGCACAATTTGGCGCTGTCCATCAGTAATTTCCAACGGGGCGGCAAGTTGCCGCCTAAATGTTTTAACGGCGCGGGCCGGTATTTATCGTAAGCGATTAACCCGACAATATTGCAAACTATAATACTGAACGAAAAGACTAATGCCGACCAGCCGATAACGGGCAGTTTTTGCATCACATCATCCAGCTGACCGAGGGATACCCCCATTACAAACAGAATAATATAGAGTAAAATCATGACGAGACGATTTATCGTTTGCAAAAACGGTTTGTTGTTGGATTTTATCAAATAACCTAAAATCATCGGCACAAGCACGATCAGTAAGCCTTCAAACATGGCGGATTCCCTGTGAATTACGTTCGGAAAAGAAGGTAGTATAGCAGGAAAATTATGTATTTACGTCAATGTGATTTCGTTGGTTTCCGAGGCATTAACCGACTTTCCATTCATCTGCGCCCGCACATGGTTCTCATCGGGGAAAACGCTTGGGGGAAATCCAGTCTGTTAGCGGCATTAAGCTTAATTTTGAATAATAAAAATCAGCTTTACCGCTTCACGCCGGAAGATTTTCATCACGAAGAAAATACGCCTGCCATCACGCTTTTATTTACTTTCAGCGAGCGGGACATTAAAGAAAATACGGATGATAAAAATCATTTGTTTCAAAAGGTTTTTGTTCCTCATGAAGACGGATTCGATCGTATTTATTTTCGGGTGGCGGGCGAAATGGTGCAAAAGCAAGTGGTCACCACTTATTCTTTTTTAGATGAAAGCGGCGAATCGATTTCTCTTAACAATGCGGAAGACGTGGCGTTATCTCTGATTTGCCGTCATCCGATTTATCGTTTTCGCGACGCCCGTTTAAATCCGGCGCGAAATCTGTTGAATCCGCAAACTATGCGGGCAAGATATGAATCGAAAGATCTCCAGTTCCAGGCGGTGGGATTAGTGTTGCAACATTATTTTATGTCTTCGTGCCAAAACGATGCATTGGCGCAAAAAATGTTGTTGGAACCGACCGCACTTTGGGACGAATTAAAGCTGTTGTGTCAGCGGTTAAAACAGGATGAAACCCGGGAATTACGCACTCGCCTGGTGGAATTTCTGCAAACTCTGTTTGTCGGCGAAAAGCCGGTGCAAATGAGTAAACATCATCGTCCGGTGTTATTGTTTGAAGATCCCGAAGCCCGTTTGCATCCGCGTATGATCGCCATTTTGTGGGAATTAATGCAATATTTGCCGATTCAACGCATCACCACCACCAATTCGGTAGAGCTGGTGTCGCAGGCGGAATTGCAAAATATTTGCCGCCTGGTGCGTTATACGGATCGTACCAAATCTTATCAGTTATCCCGCCACGATTTGGGTAAAGAAGATTTGCGCCGGTTAACTTTTCATATTCATCATAACCGCAGTCTGGCGTTGTTTTCGCGCACCTGGATTTTAGTGGAAGGGGAAACGGAAGTGTGGATTTTGACGGAATTAGCCAAATTGCTGGACATCAATTTGAGCATGGAAGGCATCCGCATTGTGGAATTCGCTCAGTCGGGATTACGCCCGCTGATCAAATACGCCAAAGCCATGGGTATTGAGTGGTACGTGTTGACCGACGGCGACGATGCGGGGCGCAAATACAGCGAAGTCGCTCATAGTTTGTTGGAAGAATATGAAATGACCTCGCAGCGCATCACCACGTTGCCTAAACTGGATATCGAGCATTTCTTTTATACCGAAGGGTTTGAAAACGTGTTTATCCGATTGGCCCGTTGGGAACAGCAAGGACGTTATCTGCCGATGCGGAAAATTATTCAGCGCGCCATTCAGCGCACATCCAAACCGGATCTCGCCATTGCCTTATCGGCGGAAATAGAGAAGCGCGGCAGCCAGTCCGTTCCGTTATTGTTCAAACGATTATTTTCCAAAGTGCTGAATTTAACGCGAACGCAATAATCATTTGTTTATTTATACAGTTTATTATGCTAAAGTGCGGTCAAAAATCTTAACGTTTTTTGACCGCACTTTTATGTTTAACTCATCGTTTCAGCGCAAAATTATTCACATTGATATGGACTGTTTTTATGCCGCCGTGGAAATGCGGGAAGATCCGTCCTTAATCGGCAAACCCGTTGCCGTCGGCGGTCACAGCCGTCAACGGGGCGTATTGACGACCTGCAATTACGAAGCCCGAAAATTCGGTTGCCGCAGCGCCATGCCCACCGCACAGGCGATAAAACTGTGTCCAAATCTGATTGTGCTGCCCGTGCGCATGGCGTTGTATAAACAAGTATCACAGCAAATTCACCAAATTTTTCATCGTTATACCGAAATTATCGAACCGCTTTCCCTGGACGAAGCTTATCTGGATGTGACGGATTGCGAAAAATGTTCGGGTTCCGCCACCTGGATTGCACGGGAAATTCGTCAGGCGATTTTTGATGAGTTGCATCTGACGGCCTCCGCGGGTATTGCTCCCTTGAAATTTCTGGCAAAAATCGCCTCCGATCAGAACAAACCTAACGGACAGTTTGTGATTAAGCCGGAAAACGTGGCGGAATTTGTCCGCACTTTACCGCTGTCTAAAATCCCCGGCGTGGGAAAGGTGACATCGGAGCTGTTGTCGGAAATGGGATTACAAACCTGTGAAGATGTTCAGCGCGCCGGCTTGCCGATTTTATTAAATCGCTTCGGAAAAATAGGAAAACGGATTTGGGATTTCAGCCGCGGCATTGACGATCGGGAGATTCAATCTCATCGCGAACGAAAATCCGTGGGGGTGGAAAGAACCCTGTCACAAAATATTTTTACGTCGGAGCAAGGGCTGGCGGTCCTTGATAGTCTCTATCCCGAGCTCATGCGACGCATGCTGCGGGCGAAGCCGGATATTCCTTTATCGTGTTACCGAAAAATGGGAGTAAAGCTGAAATTTGACGATTTCCAGGTCACCACGTTGGAGAAAAGTGCGGTGGAATTTCGGCAAGAAACTTTTGCCGATTTATTAAGCCGAATATGGCTGCGCAGTCAAGGACGAAGCGTTCGATTGGTCGGATTACATGTTACCGTCCCCGAAGAGGGGAAGAGCGGGCAAATGAGTTTATGGTAGAATGCAAATCAGTTGTTATCACGGAGCGAAATTATGCAACAGAATTCGGAAACCCATACGCTGGACGATATTATTGCGATTTTTAACGGTTGTTTTGAAAAGGAATTTAATACCAAACTGGTAAAAGGCGGCGATGAACCGATTTATATCCCGGCGGGACATAAAACTCCGGGTTATGATGTGTTGCCTTATCATGCCATTTATTTTGCCCGCGGGTTTTACAGCAGTGCCTTGCATGAGATTTCTCACTGGCTGGTGGCCGGTGCGGAACGCCGTAAATTAGAGGATTTCGGCTATTGGTACGAACCGGACGGACGCTCGCCGGAACGGCAGCGGGAATTTGAAAAAGTGGAAGTCAAATCGCAGGCTATCGAATGGATCTTGGCAACCGCCGCTAATTTTCGTTATTTTGCCAGTGCGGATAATTTAAACGGCAACCCCGGTGATATTGCGCCTTTCAAACAGGCGGTTTATGCCCAGGTTAAAACCTATGCGGAAAAAGGGCTGCCGCAACGGGCGGAAAAATTACGTCGTGCATTGAGCGAATTTTATGGCACGGAAGACGGCATTAATTTAGCGAAATTCGACATTTCCCGCATTTAGCTCACGACTGTAAACTCAACGGAAAAATCAGGATTAAAAAAATATATGAAAAAATTAACATTAGTGCTGTCGGCAATAATTGCTTTGACTGCGATTTGGACGGGCGGCGCCTGGTACACCGGAAAAATTGCCGAAGCGGAATTTCAATCGCAAGTGCAGCGGGCGAATACGGAAATCGCTAAGGCACTGTCGGCAAATGATATGCAAATTCAGGTGAAAATGGATAATGTTCGCTTTCATCGCGGCTGGTTTGTTTCCGAAGTCAGTTACGATATGGTGGTCGAGTTGTCCGACGAAAAGGTATCGGTGCCGTTTAACGGCGCGCTTTACCATGGTCCGTTGCCGTTAAATCAAATAAAACGGTTCGATTTTGCGCCGACAATTTTTTCGGCGGAAGTGGAAATCGCACGAAATGACGTAACCAAAGATTGGTTTGTCTCGGAACAATCGCCGCTCAAGAACGCCTTTTCGCTCAGTTACGGACAGCGTTTGAAAGGGAAAACCGAGGCCAATCTGCGTGACGCTAAACTGGGAGAAGGCGAATATTTCACCTTGAATTTATCCGGTCGATATGAACTGGATAAAAACGGTGATAACGGCAAGGCGAATATCGAGATCAAAGAGTTTACCCGGAAAGGTATTAAGCCTAACGCCAAGCCGGAAGAAGTGACGGAATACATGATTCATCTGAAAAATGCGGAGTTGACGGTGGAAACCGGAGCGCGTTCCGCAGCGTTGCCGAATGTGTTCGATTTGAGTTACCAATTCAAAGCGGACGAAATCCACCTGTTGGGACAAACGCAGCAGGATGAAGGCGTGCCGATCACCGTTAAAAACGCAAAATTCGATTTTTCCGCGAAAGTGAAGGATTCCGTGGTGGATTACCGCATCGACAATAATGCGGATGCCTTGCATTATGACGAAATTAATCTGGGGAAATTAATCAATCACTGGGAATTCAATCATCTTGATGCGAAAGCCATGAATACGCTTATCAGCGAAGCACAAGCCTATCCGGGCAAAACCTTATCGCCTGTGGCAGAGACGGCTTTATCCACCATAATCAAACATCAGCCGCAGTTGAAAATTGATCCGATGTTGCTGATACGCGAACAAGGCAATTTGCAAATGAAAGCGAATGTGGCGTTGGCGGAAATTGATTTGGCGCATTTGTCGCAAAGTAATGTGCTCGCCGTTTTTAGTGCGTTGAACTGGACGGTTGACATAAACAAAGCGGCGTTGAAAGATTTGTTGTCCGCTGTCGCACAGAAACAAGATCATCTGCCGAAAAACGAGGCGGATAAGCAAGCGGACGCCTTGCTGAGCGATTTCATCATGCAGGCGAAAAATAATAATTTCCTGACGGAAGATGAAACCTCGCTGAAACAGGTGTTGAATCTGGAAAAAGACGGATTGCATTTTAACGGCACGAAATTATCGGAAAAAGAAGTGCAAATGCTCTTATTTGCATTGATGATGAATTTGGAACAATAATCGCGCATGCAATCGGCCTGTTTATGGGCTAAAGTGCGGTCAAAAAAACTCAAGGATTTTTGACCGCACTTTTCATTTTCGGCGTTCGATGAAAGTTTGAAAAGTTCGCCTGAAATTCGTGTAAGGCCGAAAAACATAATATGCAAGCCCGCCGCACCGTCACGCATCTTTTCGCTTGCATGATTGATCTAAATACTATAATATTCGTCCGATTTTGCTTGTATCAAACAAGCCGCAAAGACTTCTGCTTAGCAGAGAAATACGGTAAAACTTACTAGAAGGAATATGGCTATTAAACCTGTAAAACGTGTTCAGACAAATCGCGCTCATCGTCTTAATGATGAAATTCGCGGCGTAAAAGAGGTTCGCCTAACGGATGAAAATGGTGAACAAATTGGTATCGTGTCAATTCAAGACGCGTTGAATCGCGCGGAAGAAGCTGAGTTAGACTTAGTGGAAATCAGTCCGAATGCCGAACCGCCGGTCTGCCGTATTATGAACTATGGTAAGTTTATTTACGAAAAAGAAAAAGCCGCAAAAGAGCAGAAGAAAAAACAAAAAGTCGTACAAGTGAAGGAAATTAAATTCCGTCCGGGCACGGATGAAGGCGATTATCAGGTCAAACTTCGCAGTATTTTCCGTTTCCTGGAAGACGGCGATAAAGTTAAAATCACGGTGCGTTTCCGTGGTCGCGAAATGGCGCATCAGGATATCGGTTTAGACGTGTTGGAACGCGTAAAACAGGATACGGCCGAAATCGCCATGGTTGAATCCGCACCGGGCAAATTGGAAGGTCGCCAGGCCGTTATGGTTATTGCACCGAAGAAAAAATAAGATTTCCTTGCATAAGACGGACGAATTCTGTAAAATTCGTCCGTTTTTTCATATCGGAAAAACAAAGTGATCAACAGGCCCAATTTCGCAGCCTGATTCGCTTTTACGGCATTTATGCCAACATGAGAGATGAGCAGCGCTTCAAAGTAAAAGTGCGGTCAAAAATCGCCGTGTTTTTCGCCTGATTATCAAGTTTTTACAAACAATGCGGAGTTTTTAAACAATGCCTAAAATTAAAACTGTACGTGGCGCCGCTAAGCGTTTCAAAAAAACAGCTTCCGGCGGTTTCAAACGTAAACAATCTCACTTACGTCATATTCTGACTAAGAAAACCACTAAACGTAAACGTCACTTACGTCATAAATCCATGGTTGCAAAAGCGGACAACGTTTTAGTCGTTGCTTGCTTACCATACGTATAAACCTTAGCGGTTTATCGAAGTTTAAGCGACGTACGTCAAGTGAATTTTAGTTATTAATAGATAGTAGGAGATTAAATAATGGCTCGTGTAAAACGTGGTGTTATTGCAAGAGCACGTCATAAGAAAGTTCTTAAGGCGGCTAAAGGTTATTATGGTGCACGTTCTCGCGTTTATCGCGTTGCGTTCCAGGCGGTGATTAAGGCCGGTCAATATGCTTATCGCGACCGTCGCCAACGTAAACGTCAATTCCGTCAATTATGGATTGCGCGTATCAACGCGGCGGCCCGTCAAAACGGTTTGTCTTACAGCAAATTCATCAACGGCTTGAAAAAAGCGTCTGTTGAAATCGACCGTAAGATTCTTGCTGACATCGCTGTATTCGATAAAGTTGCATTTGCAGCTTTAGTTGAAAAAGCAAAATCTGCTCTTTAATTGTTAAAGAATAGAGAAATTAGGACGCTAAAAAGCGTCCTTTTTTATGCATAATACATAATTTTTGTGATCTACTTTGCATTTTTGACCTTTGCCGATTGCTAAAGTAAGCGAAATCTTAGATGATTGAATCGACATGAAAAACAAGGCGAAAGCCTTACAGTGTTGTAAATTAGACCAAGAGAGGTATCGTATGGAAATTGGTGTGGTTAAATGGTTTAATAATGCGAAAGGTTTCGGCTTTATTAATGCGGAAGGTAGCGATGAGGACATTTTTGCCCATTTTTCCGTGATAGAAATGGATGGCTATCGTTCTTTAAAAGCGGGGCAAAAAGTGAATTTTGAGGTGATTCGCGGCGATAAAGGTTCACATGCGACTAAAATTATTCCTATTGTCGAATGATTAATAACTTCGCCTCAATGAATTAAAAGTTCGTTTAATCAGAAAACTATCAAAGTGCGGTGGATTTTCGGCACGTTTTTTTAGAGAGGGGAGCAGGCATAGAAAAAGAGTATGGCAGATAAAAGAGTTGTTAATTTGCCGGAAACCGTGCCTGTCGCATTCAAAAAAACCGTTAAAAACCAGCGTACTTTTGCTTTCTGATTCATTCTTCCGGCGCAATCATTTCTTTCATTTCCGTCTGAATACGGCGGATAATATCAGTGGGCAGTACGACATGGTGATTTTCGGCCAAGCCTTGAGCGATATGGCTGTGCAGATAAACGGCACTGCAAACGGCTTGTTGATAATGATGCGGGAACTGTGCGACGAATCCCGCCAACATGCCGGCCAAGGTGTCGCCCATGCCGCCGGTTGCCATAGCGGGCGTGCCGACGTTAATGCGTTGAGGTTCGCTGCCGGCAAGATAAAGTTCGGTGCCGTGTTTTTTGAGGACAACATCGATTCTCAGTTGCTTGACGGAGATTTGATTGTTAATTTCCGTTTGTTGCAAAAGCGCCAGGCCGGATAATCGTTCCCACTCCTTTTGATGTGGTGTCGCCAATGTTTTCTGTGCAGCTGGTAATTGGGAATTTTGGGCGAAAAGCGTGATGGCATCGCCGTCTAAAATCAATTTCTGATTATCGGCGATATTAATCAAAACGGTTTGCAACAGCCGGGCCGATATGGTTTCCAGCCCCAAACCGCAGCCGATCAGAATGACATCCGCACCTTTGATTTTGCTTATCAGCAAATCGCTATTTTCCCAATCCAATACCATTGCTTCAGGTAGTCGACAGTGGAGGGCGGTGTGGTTGACTTCATCTGTCGCTACCGTAGTTAGTCCGGCGCCGGAACAAACCGCCGCCTGAGCCGCCAGCATAATCGCTCCGCCCATATTGCGATTGCCGCCGATTAACAGCAGATGACCGTAGTCGCCTTTATGCGAGATTGCCGTGCGTGGCGGAAGCCGATGGGCGAGTTCGTTAAATGTCAGCATTTTCATTATTCTTTCCTAAAACTGTTGAACGCGGTAGGCGGACAATTATTTGCGCTTTCATCAATGAATTTTTAGATATTTCAATCGATTATATGTGCAGCAAGACAATTCTTTCAACGACCGCGACATGTAAAGTGCGGTCGATTTTTTCAACGTTTTTTGCAGGATTTGATTAAGACATATTTGCCTTTTCAAAGATTGTCGGGCAGTTTCGGCGACCTATTCAAAGTAACTGCGGTATTCCAGCAATTGCGCTTTGGTTAAACTGAAAACGCCAACGCCGCCGTTTGTTAATTCCAGCCAGTTAAACGGCACTTCCGGATATTGTTCCATGAGATGTACCATGCTGTTTCCCACTTCGCAGACCAATACGCCGTCATCGGTTAGGTAATCGGCGGCTTGCGTCAGAATTCTCTTAGTGATGTCCAGCCCGTCCGCGCCGGAACCCAACGCTAATTCAGGCTCGTGATGAAATTCTTCCGGCATATCGCTTAAATCTTCCAAATCCACATAAGGCGGGTTGGTGACGATCAAATCGTATTGATCCTGCGGCAGGTTTTCAAATAAATCCGATTGTAACGGGAATACGCGATTAAGCATATTATGGCGTTCAATATTCATTTCCGCCACGTTCAACGCATCAAAAGACAAATCCACCGCATCCACTTCAGCCTGCGGGAAAACTTCGGCACAGGCGATGGCGATACAACCGCTGCCCGTACACAAATCCAGAATGCGTTTCGGTACATGAGATAGCAAACCGTTAAAATGCGATTGAATCAAAGCACTGATTGGTGAGCGAGGAATAATCACGCGTTCGTCTACGTAAAATTCCAATCCGCAAAACCATGCGCTGTTGACTAAATAGGCCACCGGAATGCGCTTGGCCAACCGTTCGGCGACCAATCCGACGATCAGTTGCTTTTCCGACGGCGTTAAATTGGTATCAAACAGTTCGTTAGGCAAATCCATCGGTAGATTCAGGCCTGCAAGTACCAATTGTAAACTTTCATCCCAAGCGTTGTCCTGCCCGTGTCCGTAATAAATATCGGAGCGATTAAAATTACTGTATGTCCAGCGCAGATAATCCTTCAACGTATGCAGATTACTCGGCACATCGTCCGCTTCGATTAAATCCAGTAAATCTTGGTTAAATGTTTCCATCGGTGATCACCTTGTGAGTAAAATTCAGAGGGATTATATGCTAAAATCCGTTTCGGATTCCACCAAAGAGGAAAAGAATGTTAAAGAAAGAGGATATCGCCCTGTTCAGAGAAAATATTCGGGGCACTAAAAAATTTAAACAGAATACCTTTGTGACATCGAGCAAGGTTAACACCAAGAAAAAATCCGAAGTGCGGGAAATCAGAGAAAAGCAGGATACGCTTTTTTATTTTTCTGACGAATATGAACCGCTGTTAGACGAAGAAAGTGCGGTCAAATATTTGCGAGAAAATGAAGATAGCTATTTGCTGAAACAGTTGCGTCGCGGTGATTTTTCGCCGGAACTGTTTTTGGATTTGCACGGATTGACGCGAGAACAGGCGAAACAAGAACTTGCCGCATTATTGCAGGCTTGTGTGGACGAGCATATTTATTGTGCGAGTATTATGACGGGATACGGCACCTTTACCCTGAAAAAACAAATTCCGCGTTGGCTGGTACAACACCCTCGGGTACGTGCGTTGCATCAGGCGCCGAAAGAATGGGGCGGCGATGCGGCGATTTTAATTTTGGTCGACGTTTAATCGTATAAACTCGGCGCGGTTTTATCGGGGCGCGTTTTAAACCGACGATGAAGCCACATATATTGCTCGACGCCTTTCATAATTTCTTTTTCCACGATCTGATTCATTCTGAGCGCCACATCATGCGGATCGGATAAATCCGAAAAATCCACGGCAGGTGAAATGCTGACGGTATAACCGGAGCCGTCCGCATTACGTAAGGGCGCAAAAGGAACCACTTTGGCATTGGGGACCGCATGAAGTAAAAAGTAGGAACCCGTGGTGGTGGCTGCGTCGGGCACGGCGAAAAACGGTACGAAAACGGCATTCTTACGACCGTAATCGTGATCGGGCGCGTACCAAATGGTTTCACCGCGTTTTAGGACTTTCACCATGCCGCGCAAGTCTTTGCGATCCAGCATATCTTTATTGGAACGTAACCGTCCCCAAACCTGCAACCAGTTAAACAGCGGATTATCATTAGGACGATATACGCCAATCCCCTGATGTTGAATTCCCACGATTCGCGCCCCTAATTCCAGCGTTAAAAAATGTACGCCGACAAATATAATTCCGTTATTTCCTTGATTTTTAAGGTGTTCCAGGCCTTCGATTTTTGACCATTTACGTATGCGGCGATCCGACCAAAACCACGCCATGCCGGTTTCGATAATAGCCATTCCCACGGAATTCAGATTTTCCTGCAAAATGTGTTCACGTTGTTGCATCGGCATATCGGGAAATGCCAGTTCAAGATTACGTCGCGCTATTTTAGCCCGCCGTTTTCCCACTTTAAGTTTTGAAAATAACCAACCGAGTCCCAATCCGATTTTACGCAAAATCGGGTAAGGCAGACAAAGAATCAGCCAAAACAGCCCCACGGCAAGCCAGAATCCCCAGTGTTTAGGGAGCAGATAGGATTTTTCGAATTGTGGTAGATGATTTTTCGTCATAATCGATTAAATTTCAGTTAATGGCGGCTGTCCGTGAATTTATCGAACATCCGGGCCGTAATACAATGGAAAAGTGCGGTTAGTTTAACGTAAATTTTACTAAATTTTAAGCCAAAGCCTTTCCGCCTGTGTTAAAATCGCGCGTAAATTTTTGAAAAACAAAAAAGGATTCGAAAATGGCGCAGTATTCAGCACAATTTCCGCATGCAAAAGTTTTGGTGTTAGGCGATGTTATGCTTGATCGTTACTGGTTTGGCGCCACCGATAGGATTTCACCGGAAGCGCCGGTGCCGGTGGTGCGGGTAAAAGCAAATGAAGAACGGGCGGGCGGAGCGGCTAACGTTGCGATGAATATCGCTTCTTTAAACGTGCCGGTACGGTTGCTCGGTTTAACCGGAAACGATGAAGCGGGCGGCGCGTTAACCGCCTTGCTTGAAAATCAGAAAATTCATTGCGATTTCGTGAAACTGGATTCCCATCCGACAATCACCAAGCTGCGCATTTTGTCCCGTCACCAGCAGCTGTTACGTCTTGATTTTGAAGAAAATTTCAATAACGTACATAATGATCATCTGCTTGTTAAATTGAAAAGTGCGGTCAAAAATGCGGGCGCTTTGATATTATCGGATTACGGCAAAGGTACGCTGAACGATGTGCAGCATATGATTCAAATTGCCCGTCAGGCAAACGTTCCGGTGTTGATTGATCCGAAAGGTACGGATTTCGAACGTTATCGCGGTGCGACCTTATTAACTCCGAATATGTCGGAATTTGAAGCGGTGGCGGGGACATGTCAATCCGAAGAAGACATCGTAAAAAAAGGCTTAAAAATGATAGCCGATTACGATTTAACGGCGTTATTAGTCACCCGTTCGGAAAAAGGCATGACTTTGCTGCGTCCGAATCAACCGGCTTTCCATTTGCCGACCGAAGCAAAAGAAGTCTATGATGTGACGGGCGCCGGCGATACCGTAATTTCCGTGCTGGCAACGGCGCTGGCGGACGGTCGTTCTTTCGAAGAAGCCTGTTATTTGGCGAATGTGGCCGCCGGTATCGTAGTGGGTAAATTGGGTACGTCTACGGTTTCTACCGTTGAGTTGGAAAATGCGATCCACGGGCGTACCGCCACCGGTTTCGGTATTATGACGGAAGCCGAGCTGAAAAGTGCGGTCAAATTAGCGAAAGATCGCGGCGAAAAAGTTGTAATGACTAACGGTTGTTTCGATATTTTACACCCGGGACATGTTTCTTATTTAGATAATGCCCGTAAGTTAGGCGATCGTTTAATCGTGGCGGTGAATACCGATGCGTCGGTAAAACGTTTGAAAGGCGAAACCCGTCCGATTAACGATTTGGCAAGCCGCATGGCGGTATTGGCGGGATTATCTTCCGTGGACTGGCTGGTTGCCTTTGACGAAGACACGCCGCAACGGCTAATCGCGGAAATTCTGCCGGATTTATTAGTGAAAGGCGGGGATTATAAACCGGAAGAGATAGCCGGTTCCAAAGAAGTTTGGGCAAACGGCGGCGACGTTCTGGTGTTGAATTTTGAAAACGGCTGCTCAACCAGCAATGTAATTAAAAAAATTCAGAAATTGAAAGATTAACGGTGAAAAAAGCCCGATATTTGCTTTCCGGGCTTGAGATAGAAAAGGCAAGATTTTCATCTTGCCTTTATTTTTAGACATTCCGTATTTTAGAATTTCGGTGAATAATAACCGCCCATTGAGCTATAAATCGCGTTTTCGTTCTGAATAACGCTATATTTAGCGTTCAGAATGGATATTTGCGAGGTTTTTTCGGTATTCGCCGCATTTAACCATTCGCGCAATTCGGATACGCCCGCGTTATAACGGTTTTGATAATATTGCGTGATACGTTTATCGTAATCGTATTTTCGCTGTAAATTCGAGAAGTTTTGTACCGCTTGATTGTAGGCGAAATAATTGGTATCCACTTCATTTAACGCAGTAGTGATGCCTTGTTCGTAATTTACCCGCGCGGTTTCATAAGAGGCTTCCGAAATTTTAACGTTCCATCTTACGTGATTCCAATCCAGGAACGGCAAGCTGATTCCCAATGTTCCCGCTGCGGTCGGATTATCAAAGGCGTTGCTGACTTTGTTGTTGCTTGAAGACATAGAACCGCCGAGCGAAACGGTCGGGAACCAGGATTTCTGCATGGCTTTGGCGTCTTTAAATGCGCTGCTCAAACGGAATAAATAACCTTTCACGTCCGGACGATTGGCGATAGTAGATACCGGCACGTTTAAATTCACAGAGGTGGTTTTCACATCCAGAATATGAGGGAAATTGATGTTTAACGGCTCATTCGGTTTTAAATTTAATAAATTGCGTAATGTTTGTTCCGCCGTTTTACGCTGCGTTTGATAGGAAATTAAATTGTTACGCGCGGTTAAGACGGATTGTTGCGCCTGATCCGTGCTGGCGCGATCTTCTACGCCCTGATTCAAACGGTTTTGCATAATGCTGTTAATGCGTCCGTAATAATCAATGCTGTCGTTTGTAGCGGCAATGGCGTCATTCAGATAAGCAATCTGATAATACGTCACAACCACGGAATTAATCAGCGATAAACGGGTGGCTTCCAAATCCTGTTGAGTTGCTTTGTAAGTCCATTCGCCCGCGTCCGCCGCGTCCGCCAAACGACGCCATAAATCCAGCGTATAACTCACACTTAAAGAACCGCCGTGGCTGATAGTGGAATTTGCGCCCGTGTCCGTTCGGCGAGAAGCGGAAGAGGAGGTGGAACCGCTGAAACTCGGCACTAAATCCGCACCCAATAAATTCGCCTGATAAAGTGCGGAATTCACGGAAATCGCCGCTTTTGCCAAGTCTTTATTATTTAACAATGCCTGTTCTACCACGCGGTTTAATTGTGCGTCGTTGTAGAGTGACCACCAGTTTTCTTTAATATTGTATTGATTGGTAATCTCTTCGTATTGTTTGTAATCGTCTTGGCTGGCTTGGTAGCTGTCATTGATATTGGCGCAACCGACCAACGCCGTTGAAAGGAGAACGCTGAAAGCAATTTTATTCAGTTTTAACATGGATATTTCCTTATAAAAGTGGGAAAGTGCGGTCAAAAATTAACGAGTTTTTTGACCGCACTTCAGGCAATCTGTTTATTAATGAACGTTCGTTCAGTCGTGGCGTATTGTAACAGAATTTTTTCATTTTGCTACTATTCACGTGCTAAAGCCGTAATCGGATCGAGTTGTGCGGCTTTTTTTGCCGGCATATAACCGAACACGACACCGATTAAGGTCGAGAATAGCACTGCCGCCACAATGGAAAACGTAGAAAACGACATAGTGAAATCCGTCATAAAAATATTGAATAAGCTGCCGATAATGAGGGAAAGCAAGATGCCGGACACCCCGCCGATCATACAAATCAGTACGGCTTCGATTAGAAACTGCTGCAAAATATTGCTTTTGCGCGCACCGATGGCCATACGTACGCCGATTTCTTTGGTGCGTTCCGTCACCGACACCAGCATGATATTCATCACCCCGATTCCGCCGACGATAAGAGAGATAAAGGCGATGGATGAAATCAGCAATTTCATGGTGCCGGTGGTACTTTCAATGGTCTGTTTAATCGTATCGCTGTTCATAATGAAAAAGTCTTTCTTACCGTGACGGGCAATCAGATAATCGGTCAGACTTTTTTCAGCGACGGTTGTATTGACGTTATCCGCAATTTTTACGGTGATAGAACCGATTTTCGTTCCCCCTGTCACTTTATTCATTACCGTCGTATAAGGCGCGTAAATATTTAGCGAGCTGCTCGCCTGACTCATTTGACGATCTGTCACAACACCGATAATCCGGAAAGGACGTTTGGCAAACATGACAATTTTGCCCAAAGGATTTTCATTGGGAAAAATCGATTTTTTTGAACTTTCGTCCAACAAAGCGACTTGCGCATTTTCGTTGATTTCCTGTTGAGTGATGGAACGCCCCATCACAAGTTTCATGCCTTCCACATCGAAATATTGCTCGCCGACACCGCGCAGGTTGGTGGAGGTGAAAGATTGATTACCGTAAATCAATAAACCAGTGGAGGAACTGTTCGGCGTGACACTTATCACATAACTTTGCTTCGCCAATGCATTGGCGTCGTTTACCGTTAAATTCTGCATTTGTTCCGCCCGCGGATCGCCAAATCCCGTCCCGTTAAAAATGGTCATGGTGTTTGTACCTAAGCCGCTGATATTAGACAGAATTTTTTGTTGCGAACCGTTTCCTAACGCCACGACGGACACCACCGAGGTGATCCCGATAATGATGCCCAGCATGGTCAGCAGAGAACGCATTTTATGAGCGATAATGGCGCTCACCGACATCCGGAACGCTTCAATCAGCTGATCTTTACTGAAACCGAATCGGGCTTTAGAAACTTCATTATTTTCGACCGCACTTTTTACCGGCGATTTCTGGTTGTCGCCGATAATTTCGCCGTCTTTAATTTCAATGACGCGGTTGGCGCTTGCCGCAATGTGACGGTCGTGAGTAACCATAATAATGGTGTGTCCTTCGTCATGCAGTTGACGCAAAATCTGCATCACGTTTTCGCCGCTGGCGGAATCCAATGCGCCGGTGGGTTCGTCCGCAAGAATAATTTCACCTCCGTTCATTAGCGCGCGGGCAATACTGACACGCTGTTGCTGACCGCCCGAAAGTTGGCTCGGTTTGTTTTGTTCTTTGCCGTCTAATCCGAGTTTTTCCAATAATTCTTCCGCATGCGATAGACGTTCGGCTTGAGATTTTCCGGCATAAATCGCAGGTAAAGCTACGTTTTCCTGAGCCGTGAGGGCGGACAGCAGGTTATAACGTTGGAAAATGAAGCCGAATTTCTGGCTGCGCAGATCGGAAAGCTGATCGGCGGTCAGTTCTACGGTTTCTTTACCGTCGATTTTATAAGAACCGCTGGTTGCCGTGTCCAAACAACCGATGATGTTCATCAGAGTGGATTTTCCGGAACCGGATTGCCCGATAATCGCGACAAAATCGCCTTTTTCAATGCTGAGGGAAATGTTTTTCAAAATATGAACACGATTTTCACCTTCACCAAAATAGCGATTAAGGTCTTTTATTTCGATAATATTCATAAAATTTTCACCGCACTTTGGGTTACGTTAGAACATACGCGGACCGCGATTCATTGTGCCGACTTTTTCACCGGCGGCGACTTGTGACACGATCACTTTTTCACCTTCGTTTAAACCGGATTTAATTTCCGTTTGAAAGTCATTTTGTACGCCGATCGTCACTTCGCGTTCTTCCGCCTGATTTGTATCATTCAGAATATTCACAAAATATTTGCCGTCACGTTTTTGTAATGCCATATTGGAGACGAGCAACACGTTTTGGACATTGGCAATTTTTATCGTATTCTCCGTGGTCATACCGATGCGTAATACACCGTCGGTATTATCCACTTCCATGTTGGCATAATAATAAACCGCTGATGTTGAAGAAGAGGAGGACGAGCTGCTTGAGCTTGAACTTGAAGAGGTTGAACTGGCATCCGTGCTGTCTGTGGTTGCGGGGTCAATACTGTTGATTGTCGCGTGATATTTGGTTGAACTGTCGGACAAAATAGTAAATTCCACTTCCTGTCCCGCTTTGACTTTAGTAATGTCGCCTTCTGAAATTTCAGGTTTGATTAACATTTTTTGCAAGTCCGCCACGGTAACAATGGTTGGTGTGGTTTGATTGGCGTTTACCGTTTGACCTTCGGAAATCGGGGTCGAAATTACCGTTCCGTCGATAGGGGAGGTAATTTTAGTATAACCCACATTGGTTTCCGCCGTGTTTACCTCGATTTCCGCTTGTTTGATGGATTCTTTTAACGCGTCGATTTCGGCAATCGCGGTGTCCAGTGTGTTTTTGGCGCTGTTCACGTCATCCAGAGAAGCGGCTTGTAATTTGTACAGTTTAGATAAGCGGTTATAGCTCGATTGCGCCACTGTGTAAGCGGTTTGTTTCGCTTTTAACTGCGCCTGATAACTTGCCAGGGCCGCCTTGGCCGTATTTAAGCTGTTCACCTGAGTGGTGGAATCAATATCGGCGATCATATCTCCCTTTTTCACTTCCTGCCCCAATTTTACATACAGTTTGGTAATTTTACCGGAAACCTGCGCACCGACATCCACTTCATTCGAGCTTTCAATCGATCCCGAGGCGACAACGGATTTTTCTATATTGCCGCGCTGAACTTCTTCGGTAAGAAAAGTCGGACCGTTTTCCCCGCCGGACATAAAAAAGTAGGCACCGCTTGCAATAATAGCAAGCAAAATTGCAATGGTTAAAGTTTTTTTCTTCATGATGATTTCCAATATATCCGTAAAACTCGGGCAGAGTATAAAAATAAAAACTTAAGAGATTCTTAAGCATTGGCGGCTAAATCGTTTTTATGACCATTATTCCGAAGGATTGTTCGGAGAATATGAAAAGTGCGGTGAATTTTATCACAGTTTTTTCTGAAATATACGCGATATTTTTTTGATTTCATTGGGCTTTCTCAGCATAATGAACGGACATTCAGGGAGTAGCGATGAAAACATTGGCAATATTATCGGCGACTTTATGCGCATCAAGTGCGGTCGCTTTTTCCGTTATTTTGGATACGGGCCACACCGAAAAACATTACGGCGCCGTCAGTCCGTACAATAAGACGGAATTCAGCTATAACAAAGCCATGGTGACGTTGCTACAACGTCACATTCTGGCACGGAAGCTTGATGTCAAACTCGTGCCGAATACGCAGCCGGATTTAACTTTGCAGCAGCGCACGGTTTACGGAAATAAAGCGGATTTATTCGTATCCGTTCATCATGATTCGTTTCCGCCGGAATTGAATGCGCAACGTGAAAATTTGTCCGGTTTTTCGGTTTTTGTGTCGCAAAAAAATCCGAATTATCCGCAAAGTCTGAATTGCGCAAAATCGGTGGCGGTGCGGCTAATCCAAGCGGGCGAGCGTCGTTCCCGTTATCATGAATCGGATATTGAAGGCGAGCGAAAAACCTTGCTTGATGAACGCGGCGTCTATCGTTACGATGATTTGGCGGTATTGAAAAACGCCCGTTCGCCGGCCATTCTGATTGAAATCGGCGTGATTGCCAATCCGTCGGAAGCGAAACGGTTGGAACGGACGGCGGTTAAAGCGCAAATCGCAAAAGCGATCAGCCTTGGCATTGCCGATTGTATAAAAACTCATGAAAAATCGCCCGCACTTTAAATTCTGCCGTAAAACCTGTAGAATACGCGGCATTTCAACGACCTATTTTTTATTATAAAGAAACAGTTATGCCAACAGAAAATATCACATTAGCAAACGCGGCGGGAAAAGAGGCGTCTCCAACCAATTTTATCCGCCAAATTATTGACGAAGATCTTGCCAGCGGCAAACATCACAACGTTTATACCCGTTTCCCGCCGGAACCGAACGGTTATCTGCATATCGGCCATGCGAAATCAATTTGTTTGAACTTTGGGGTTGCGCAAGATTATCACGGTAAATGTAACCTGCGTTTCGACGACACCAATCCGGTTAAAGAGGATGTGGAATATGTGGATTCAATTAAACGGGATGTGGAATGGTTAGGATTTGAATGGGAAGGCAAGCCGCGTTATGCCTCGGATTATTTTGATCAGCTTTACGGTTATGCCGTCGAATTAATCAAAAAAGGCTTGGCTTATGTAGACGAGCTTTCGCCGGAAGAAATCCGTGAATATCGCGGCACCTTAACCGAGCCGGGAAAAAACAGCCCTTATCGTGAACGCGGCGTAGAAGAAAATTTGGCGTTATTCGAAAAAATGCGTAACGGCGGATTTGCGGAGGGTAAAGCCTGTTTACGGGCGAAAATCGATATGGCTTCACCGTTTATGGTGATGCGTGATCCGGTGCTTTACCGGGTAAAATTTGCCAGCCATCATCAAACCGGCGATAAATGGTGTATTTATCCGCTATATGATTTTACCCACTGCATTTCGGACGCTATCGAACGGATTACCCATTCGCTTTGTACGCTGGAATTTCAGGATAACCGCCGTTTGTACGATTGGGTGTTGGAACATATTTCCATCGAACGTCCGTTACCGCACCAATATGAATTTTCACGTTTGAACCTGGAAGGCACATTAACATCCAAACGTAAATTATTGAAGTTAGTGGAAGAAGGTGTGGTAGACGGTTGGGATGACCCGCGCATGCCGACGATTTCCGGCTTACGCCGCCGCGGTTATACGCCGGCGTCGTTGCGTGAATTCTGTCGTCGTATCGGCGTAACCAAGCAGGATAACGTGGTGGAATTCAGCGCGCTGGAAAGCTGTATACGCGACGATTTAAACACTCACGCGCCGCGCGCCATGGCGGTGATTAATCCGTTAAAAATCGTGATCGAAAATCTTGAAGCGCCGGAAACGCTGACGATGCCTAATCACCCGAATCGTGAAGAAATGGGAACCCGTCAGGTTCAGTTAACGAAAGAGCTTTACATCGATCAGTCGGATTTCCGCGAAGAAGCGAACAAACAGTATAAACGTTTGGTGTTGGGCAAAGAAGTTCGCCTGCGCAATGCGTATATCATCAAAGCGGAACGGGTGGAAAAAGATGCGGAAGGTAACGTCGTTTGCGTATATTGTCGTTATGACCCGGAAACACTTGGTAAAAATCCGGCCGACGGGCGCAAAGTGAAAGGCGTGATTCAATGGGTTTCCGTCACGGATTCTCTGCCGGCGGAATTCCGTCAGTATTCCCGTCTATTCACCATGGCGAATCCGGGCGCGGAGGAAGACATTATCGCCGCAATTAATCCGCAGTCATTGGTGGTGAAACAGGGCTTTGTGGAAAAAAGCGTGGCAAACGCCCAACCCGAAAAAGCGTACCAATTCGAACGGGAAGGCTATTATTGCGCGGACAGCAAAGACAGCCGTCCGGGACATTTGGTGTTCAACCTGACCGTTAGTTTAAAAGAGGGGTTTTAAGATGAAAAAAATGATTTTGTTAGTGGTGGCGGCCGCATTTATTGCCGCTTGTTCGCAACCGAAAGATATCTATATCAACGGTTCGGAAGGTTCCCATTCCGGCTTGAAATATAACAAAGCCGATAAGTCCTTTGACTTAAACCGTTAGTAAATATGGAAAAAGTGCGGTCGAAAAATGTCACGTTTTTTGACCGCACTTTGTTTTATCTCAAATTTGATTTGTTCCGAACATATCATGCAACAAAAAATAAACGTAGAACCGGAATTCTGGAAACATAAGTCTCTGAAGGAGATGAACGACGCGGAATGGGAAGCCTTGTGCGACGGTTGCGGAAAATGTTGTTATCGCAAGTTTATCGAAGGTCGCGGTAAACGGAAAAAACTCTATTACACCCGAATTGCCTGCAATTTGCTGGATCTGAAAAGCGGTCGCTGCAGCGATTATGCCAATCGTTTTAAACTCGAACGGGATTGTACTAAACTGACTAAAAAAAACCTGCCGGATTTCGATTGGTTGCCGGCAACCTGCGCTTATCGCTTGCTTTATGAAGGTAAACCTTTATTCCATTGGCACCCTTTAATTTCCAACGATGAACGCTCGGTAAAACGAGCGGGTATGTTAATTGAAAACGGCATTCACGAAGAAGATGTCATTGACTGGTTTGAATTTGTGATTGATGAAGATCACAAAACTGCCTAAAAACCATTGTATTTATCGGTTGCTTGGTTAAAATGTGACTAATTCGTTTTTACGGGGCAACGCTATGATGATTTCTCAACAGCAAAAAAATCTGGCGGAACAAGCGGGAATTGCCGTTTCCCACTATTCCATTGACGGGGAATTAATTTATGCTTCGCCTGAAACGATTAATTATTTCACCGCACTTTTGCAACCGGCTAAAAAATCGCCGCAAGCTAAGATGGATGGCGTTTGGGTTGCCACGGAAAACATCGATTTTGAGGTGGATTTAACCCGATTTTTCTCTGAGCCTCCTGTCAAGTTAAATTATCAGCTTTTTGACGAACAACATCGCTGTGTACGGGAAGCCGAAGTTGTTCAGGGTGCAACAACGCTTTCCTTTTCCGCGCTGACTGCCGGTTATTATCGGCTTCATCTGATTGGTGCGCAGCAATCTCTGCGAATTTGTCTGTTAATTTCGCCGCCTCAAGTTTATCAACCGCCTTATTTACAAACTGACAAAGTGTGGGGAATTTCCGTTCAGCTTTACAGTTTGCGTTCCGAACGAAATTGGGGCGTAGGCGATTTCGCCGATTTGCACTATCTGATTGAAAGTGCGGTCAAATTTGGCGCAGATTTTGTAGGGATTAATCCGTTGCACCAGCTGTATACGGCGGTGCCGGATTGGGCCAGCCCTTACAGCGCGGCGTCCCGCCGTTGGCTGAATACGTTGTATATCGCCGTCGATACCTTACCTGAATTCAAATTTAGTCGTTCCGTTCAGCATTGGTGCGACGAACATTCCGAGGAAATTTCAGCTCTGCGGCAGACAGAAACCATAGATTATGAAAAAGTTTCCGCCTTAAAAATGACCGCACTTGAGCGACTTTTCGCCTTTTCAAAACGTAGCAAGTCGAAATCCGTTGTTGCCCGTCGTCAGCAGTTTTCGGCTTTTGTGAAAGCGAATGGTAAAGCATTGCGGAATCAGGCGTTGTTTCAGGTGTTGGATAATCTTGAACAACAAGATTTGCCGGAAGATGATAATAAAATCGGCTGGTTAGGTTGGCGTGCGGAATGGCGGCAACTCACAGCGAAGCGTCGCCGTGAACTATTGACGCAATATGCCGAGCGCGTGGAATTTTTCATGTGGCTGCAATGGCTGGCGGAAACTCAGTTGGCGGAAGTGCAGGCTTTTTGCCGTGAGAAAGGCATGCGGTTGGGCATTTACGGGGATTTAGCGGTGCAAAGTTCCCGCGGCAGTGCGGATGTTTGGAGTGATCCGAATTTATATTGCGTGGAGGCTTCTATCGGTGCGCCGCCGGATCCGCTCGGTCCCGTCGGGCAGAATTGGAATCTGCCGCCTTATAATCCGAGCGAATTGATTGCCCGAGGATTTGAGCCGTTTATTGAATTGTTGCGGGCGAATATGAAACATTTCGGCCTGTTGCGCATTGATCATATCATGGGCTTATTCCGTTTATGGTTGATTCCGAAAGATAAAAAGGCGTCGGACGGTTGTTATGTGCATTATCCGTTTGATGCGCTGATGGCGATTCTGGCGATTGAAAGCCAGCGCAATCAATGCCTGGTTGTCGGAGAAGATCTCGGCACGATTTCCGACGAAGTGCGGTCAAAATTAACGACGTTTTTTGTCTTTTCCTATTTCGTGTTGTATTTTGCCCGTCAGGGAAAATTTTTTCCGCATGCCGAAGATTTCCCGCGCAATGCTTTCGCCACCATCGGCACCCATGATTTAGCGTCGCTAAGTGCATTCTGGCATTGCCGAGACTTAGAAATTTTCCGTGATTTGCAGGTTTTAACAGGCGATAACCTGCAACAGAAATATGACGACCGAGTGGAGGACAAACAGGCTTTATTGGACACTTTGCACCGTGACGGTTATTTGCCGCCGGATTATGAGGGCGATGCGCTAACCATGGCGATGCACGATCATTTAAACGAGGTGATTCATCGGTATTTGGCGGAAGGAGAAAGCCGCTTAATCGGGGTTCAATTAGAAAATTTAATCGGGCAGGAAGTTTCCTTTAATTTACCGGGGACATCGAAGGAATATCCGAACTGGCGCAGGAAGCTTGCCGTTCCCTTAGAACAGATTTTCACTGATGAACGGATTCGGCGTTTGCTTTCCGTTATTCATCGTAACAGACAATCAAAATAGAGAACATGATTATGACAATATTCGTAACACAAGACACCATTAACGCCTTTTTTGACGGGCGTCACGCCGATCCGTTCGCCGTATTGGGCATGCACGAAACCGATAACGGTATTGAAGTCCGCGCCTTATTGCCGGATGCCGGACAAGTTGTTGTGATTGATAAAGAAACCCAGGATGAAGTCTGCGAATTATCTCGCATTGACGAACGGGGATTTTTTGCCGGCGTTATGCCGCAACGGGACAGTTTTTTTAATTATCAGTTGCAGGTCTCCTGGGGAAAAGATGTTCTTCGGATTGAAGATCCGTACCGTTTTCATCCGATGATTCAGGAATTGGATAACTGGTTATTGGCGGAAGGTTCCCATTTACGTCCTTATGAAGTGTTGGGCGCGCATTTTATGGAATGCGACCGCGTATCCGGTGTGAATTTCCGTTTGTGGGCGCCGAACGCCAAACGGGTTTCCGTGGTGGGCGATTTCAATTATTGGGACGGTCGCCGCCATCCGATGCGTTTCCATCAGGCCAGCGGCGTATGGGAGCTGTTTATTCCGAAAGTGGCGCTGGGCGATTTATATAAATTCGAATTGCTGGACAGCAATAATCGTTTGCGTTTGAAATCGGATCCTTATGCTTTTGCGGCGCAGCTTCGCCCGGATACCGCTTCACAAGTCAGTGGATTGCCAGAAATTCAGGAAATGACGGAAGCCCGACGTAAAGCCAATCAGGTTGATCAGCCGATTTCCATTTATGAAGTTCACCTCGGTTCATGGCGTCGTAATTTGGCCAATAATTTCTGGTTAACTTATGATGAAATTGCGGATGAACTGATTCCTTATGTGAAAGAAATGGGCTTTACCCATATTGAATTGCTGCCGATTTCCGAATTTCCGTACGACGGTTCATGGGGATATCAGCCAATCGGGTTATATGCTCCGACCAGCCGTTTCGGTACGCCGGAAGCGTTTAAACGCTTTATTGATAAAGCGCATGCCGCCGGAATTAACGTGATTCTTGACTGGGTGCCGGGACATTTCCCGAGCGATACGCACGGTTTGGCGACGTTCGACGGCACGGCATTATACGAGCATGCGGATCCAAGAGAAGGCTATCATCAGGACTGGAACACGCTAATTTATAATTACGGACGCAATGAAGTAAAAAATTATTTGTCCGGAAACGCACTTTATTGGGTGGAACGCTTCGGATTGGACGGCATTCGGGTGGATGCGGTGGCGTCAATGATTTACCGCGACTACAGCCGCCGCGACGGCGAATGGATTCCGAATCAATACGGCGGACGGGAAAATCTGGAAGCCATCGAATTCTTAAAACATACCAACTATATTTTAGGGACCGAACATCCCGGCGTGATGAATGTCGCGGAAGAATCCACCGCATTTGCAGGGGTGACGTTACCACCGGAAAACGGCGGTTTAGGTTTCAATTTCAAATGGAACATGGGCTGGATGAACGATACGCTGTCTTACATGAAATTGGATCCGATTTATCGTCAATACAACCACGACAAACTGACTTTCGGTATGTTGTATCAATACAGTGAAAATTTTGTGCTACCGCTCTCTCATGACGAAGTGGTACACGGAAAATGTTCGCTGCTGGATAAAATGCCGGGCGATACATGGCAGAAATTCGCCAATTTGCGCGCCTATTACGGTTATATGTGGGCGTATCCGGGCAAAAAATTGCTGTTCATGGGAAATGAATTTGCGCAAGGCCGGGAATGGAATTATCAGGAAAGTCTGGATTGGTATCTGCTGGATGAATTTCACGGCGGCGGCTGGCATAGCGGCGTGCAGCGTTTGGTTCGTGATTTGAATAAAACTTATAAAAAACAGACCGCACTTTACCAACTCGATACCAAACCTGAAGGATTCGAATGGTTAGTAGTGGACGATTCGCAAAATTCCGTATTTGTCTTCGAACGTCGTAGCGCTAAAGGCGAACCGATTATCGTCGTCAGTAACTTTACGCCGGTTCCGCGGGAAAATTATCGCTTTGGCGTGAATACTGCGGGGAGTTATCAAGAAATTTTAAATACGGATGCCGAGATCTACAAAGGTTCCGGTTTGGGTAACGCCGGCGTGATTGACAGCGAAAATATCGAGAGCCACGGCAAAGCGCAGTCCATTTCAATCATGGTACCGCCTTTGGCAACGGTTTATCTCAAACTAAAGTCCGCCCGTAAGGCCGCCTCTCCCAGAAAAGTGAGCAAGAAAAAAGCGGAAGATAGCGCCGTGCAAAATGCGTCTGCGCCGAAATCCGCTAAGGCCAGCGCGGCGAAAGCCACCAAATCCACCGAAACAAAATCGGTTAAATCCGCGGCTAAATCAACCGGAGCTAAAGCAACAACGAAAAAAACGGCGGATAACGCTGCTACAAAAGCGGCGACAGCGAAAACCGTTGCTGCCAAAAAAGTGACGAAAGCGGCAAGCGCGGCAGCAAAAACAACGGTAAAGAAAACTAAACAAAAAGAGAATGCGTAAAGATAAAAGGCGGGCGAAAGCTCGCCTTTTTTCAGTATGAAGGAGAAGCGAGATGGAGACTCAGAAGGGGGCGCCTTATCCGCTTGGCGCCACGCCGAAGAAAATTAAAAATCAATGGGGCGTTAATTTCGCCTTATTTTCGGCGCAGGCAAGAGCGGTGGAGTTATGTTTGTTTGATCGGTTTGATCATGAATTGCGCTTTTCGGTTCTGGAAAAGACCAACGATATTTTCCATATTTGGATTCCTGGGGTGCCGATGGGAACGAAATACGGCTACCGAATTTACGGACAACATGATTATGTGGTGAATTTTGACCGCACTTTGAGCAATCCGAATAAGTTAATGTTGGATCCTTATGCTAAGGCAGTGGTCGGAAAACCGGATTTAAGTACCGCCGAAAAGCGGTCGTGGTTTGTTTTAAACGATACCCGCGATAATGCCCGGTTTGCACCGAAATCCGTGGTGATTGACGGCGCCTTCAAATGGGGACGGGATCGCTTTCCGCGTACGCCTTGGGCAAAAACGGTAATTTATGAGTTGCATGTGAAAGGATTCACACAGTTGCAAAAGAATCTGCCGAAACATATTCGAGGCACTTATGCGGGGTTGTCGCATCCTTCGACGGTTGCCTATTTGAAATCTCTGGGCGTGACGGCAGTGGAACTGTTACCGGTGAATTATATGCTGGACGAACCGCATTTGCAGGAAAAAGGATTAGTGAATTATTGGGGATACAATCCCTTGGCAATGTTTGCCGTCGAGCCCCGTTATGCCGCCACGAATGATCCGCTGAACGAATTCAAAACCATGGTGAAAGCGATGCATAAGGCGGGTATCGAAGTCATTCTGGATGTGGTGTTTAATCATTCCGCCGAGTCGGAGAAATTTTATCCGGCGTTCAGTCAGCGAGGAATCGATGACAATAATTATTATTGGCATGATGCTCAAGGCAATTATCTGAATTGGACCGGTTGCGGAAACATGCTGAATTTATCCTCGCCGCATACCCGGCGTTGGGTGATAGACTGCCTGAAATATTGGGTGGAAGAATGCCACATCGACGGATTCCGCTTTGATCTGGCATCGGTGTTAGGTCGGGATTCGCCCGAATTTAACCCTAAAGCCGCATTGTTTGCCGAAATTTCTGACGAACCGAGTTTGCATCAGACAAAATTTATTGCAGAACCCTGGGATATTGGTCCCGCCGGCTATCAATTAGGGAATTTTCCGCCGTTTTTTGCGGAATGGAATGATCGTTATCGTGATGACGTCACAAAATTCTGGTTATGGAAAAACGGCGATGTGGGAACGATGGCTTCCCGAGCGGCCGGTTCCAGCGATATTTTTAATCGAAACGGGCGCTTACCGCACAGTTCAGTGAATTTTATTACCGCGCACGACGGCTTTACCTTGCGCGATTTGGTCAGTTATAACTATAAACATAATGAAGCTAACGGAGAAAATAATCGTGACGGGCGGAATAACAATTTCAGCTATAACCACGGTTACGAAGGGGATGTCAATCATTTATTCGGCAGTGAACGAAAAACTATTGAAAATCACCGTTATTTGAGTTCCGGCGCTTTACTGTGTTCGCTGTTGCTGTCCAACGGTACGCCGATGTTGTTGGCGGGCGACGAAATCGGGCATAGCCAATTCGGCAATAACAACGCTTATTGTCAGGATAACGAAACCACGTGGATCGATTGGTCAAAACAGGATGTGCGTTTATTGAATCTGACGCGGGAAGTCATTGCTTTGCGTAAACAAATTCATAGCCTGCAAAATGATGCCTGGTGGGACGGTGAAAACGTGCAATGGCTGAATGATACGGGACAACCAATGACAGTGATGGATTGGCATAATCAGGGCAGAAAATCGTTACAGATTATGTTGGATGAAAAATGGCTGTTTTTATTGAACGGAAAATCGGAATTGCAGGTATTCCGCCTTCCGCCGGGGAAATGGCAGGTCAGAGCGGGAAATTATTTGGAGAAAAGTCAGGGAAAACTGGTGATGAGCGATCTGGGTTTCTGCGTTCTGTCCCGACATTAAAAGCGTTTTTCGGAAAGTAAACCGATTTTAACCGCACGCTCAAAAAATAACTGATTTTTTGACCGCACTTTTCCGACTAATGTTCAATTATGTGATCTACCTCATGGTTTATTTTTAAGGGGGGGATATAATGAAGACATTGCAAACGATTGCTTTGTTTGCAAAAAGTCGTAATTACGCTGAATACTAAATCGTTTCACGTTGATTGTTGTTAGTTGATTTGTAGTTGCCTGTTAATGTTCTATACATGGGAGAATAAATATGAGCAAAGTAATAACAAAGTATGATTTGGTAAGTGATACCTTAGTGTTAATTTTAGCAGGCGGACGGGGTTCTCGACTTCATGAATTAACGGATAAACGTGCAAAGCCGGCGCTATATTTTGGCGGAAACCGCAGAATTATTGACTTCGCGTTGTCTAATTGTATCAATTCCGGTTTGAATCGAATCGGTGTGATTACGCAATATGCGGCTCACTCGTTATTGCGTCATTTACAAACCGGTTGGTCATTTTTACCGCAGGAACGCGGCGAATTCGTGGACATGTTACCGGCACGTCAACAAATTGACGATAATACTTGGTATCGCGGCACGGCGGATTCGGTTTATCAAAACATGGCAATCATTAAAAACCATTATCAGCCGAAATATGTGTTGATTCTGGCGGGCGACCATATTTATAAAATGGATTACTCGCAAATGATTTTGGATCACGTAAACAGTGGCGCGAAATGTACCGTCGGTTGTATTGAAGTGCCGCGTGAATCCGCTAAAGAATTCGGCGTGATGGCGGTGAATGAAAACTTAAAAGTCAAAGCTTTCGTAGAAAAACCGGCTGATCCGCCGGCAATGATCGGTAAACCGAATTCCTCATTGGCGTCTATGGGGATTTATGTGTTTAATGCGGATTATTTGTATGAAACGTTGGAACGCACGGTGAACAGCCCGCAAACTTCTCACGATTTCGGTAAAGATATTATGCCGATGGCGTTACAGGATGAGGTGCTTTATGCGCATCCGTTTGATCGTTCCTGCATGGGACGTAACACCGAAGGCGAAATTTACTGGCGTGATGTGGGTACCCTGGACAGTTACTGGCAATCTAATATCGATTTGGTGTCAAAAGAACCTCAATTGGACATTTATGATCAAACCTGGCCGATTCGCGGTAATCCGGTGCAGGCTTATCCGTCTAAGTTCTTCTATGACGATCCGGCTTGCAAACAAGTGGATAATTCATTAATTGCCGGCGGTTGCGTTATTACCAACGCGTCTATCAGCTATTCGGTGCTGTTCGACAATATTCACGTAAACGAAGGAACGTTAATTGACGAGAGCGTGATTCTGCCTCAGGTGAAAGTCGGCAAAAATTGTATTCTGAAACGCTGTATTGTCGATCGCCACGTCCAGATTCCGGACGGCATGCAAATCGGTGTCAATCCTGAAGAAGACAGTAAACATTTCCGTATCAGTTCCAAAGGAATTGTTTTAGTTACGGGAAAAATGTTACAGAAAATGAAAGGTGAATCGGTTAAATCAGAAGATGATTTAGACTAAATAAATCATTGCGGTGTACATTATGTGCACCGCATCTTTATCGGAAAGTAAGAGTATGAAAATATTACATGTTTGTTCTGAATTTTATCCTTTATTAAAAACCGGCGGTCTCGCCGATGTGGTGGGCGCATTGCCCGCCGCACAAAAAGAGATCGGGGATGACGCACGAATTTTAATTCCGGCTTATCCCGCGATTTGGCGCGGCATTCCCGATACCGTAGTGGTTGCGGAATTCGATAATTTTGCCGGTCGTGTCACTTTACGTTACGGAATTTATAACGGTATCGGCGTTTATTTAATTGATGCGCCGCATTTATACGCCCGCGAAGGCAACCCGTATCATGATCAATGGTATAACGATTATGCGGATAACTATAAACGTTTCGGATTGTTGGGATGGGTCGCATCGGAATTGGCGTTAGGATTGGATTTCTGGTGGCAGGCGGAAGTAGTGCACGCCCATGACTGGCATGCGGGTCTGGCAAGCGCCTATCTGGCAGCAAAAGGGCATCCGGCAAAATCCGTGTTCACCGTCCATAATTTAGCCTACCAAGGCAAATTTGCCGCTCGCCATTTAACCGAATTAGGCTTACCGCCGGATATGTTTAGTATTAACGGGTTGGAATTGTACGGTGAAATTTCTTATTTGAAAGCGGGATTATTTTATTCCGACATGGTCACCGCCGTCAGTCCGACATACGCGAAAGAAATTACCACCTCGGAATTCGGCTACGGTTTACAGGGATTGCTTTCGACTTTAGATCATCAAGGTCGCTTGACGGGCGTGTTAAACGGTGTGGACGACAGTATTTGGCACCCGAATAACGACCCCTATATTCAACATCATTACAAGTTGAAAAATATGGGCGGCAAAGCAAAAAACAAAGCTCAATTACAGGAACGCTTTAATTTGCCGCAAAATCCGGATACGCCGGTATTTGTGATGATTACCCGTTTAACCGAACAGAAAGGCGTGGATTTACTGTTGCAATGCGCGGATGAAATCGTGAATCAAGGCGGACAGCTGATGATTCTGGGCTCCGGCGCACCTCATTTACAGGATTGGGTAAACTGGTTGGCGTCGCAATATCCCGATAATGTAGGTGTTTGGATTGGTTACGATGAGCCGCTTTCTCATTTAATGGTCGCGGGCGGTGATGTAATTCTGGTGCCAAGTCGCTTTGAGCCTTGCGGTTTAACGCAACTTTACGGCTTAAAATACGGCACGTTGCCACTGGTTCGTCGCACCGGCGGATTAGCGGATACCGTGGTGGACTGTACGGCGGAAAATATCAAAGATCGCTGCGCCACCGGTTTCGTCTTTGAAGATGCTCATCCCGAAGCGTTACGCCATTGTATTCAACGGGTGTTCTCATTATGGAGTAAGCAACGCACCTGGTTTGCAGTGCGTACCGTCGCGATGGAACAGGATTTCAGCTGGCAGGTGGCGGCGCATCGTTATCACGAATTGTACAGTAAAATCTGATGTTTTTTTGACCGCACTTAAAAAAAGGAGTAAAGTGCGGTCGTTTTTATTATTGTTTTTTATTTTCAGAAGGAATGTTTTATGTTGGATAAAGTAACGGATCTGGAGTTTATCTATGATAGACCGCAAGAAACGGTGGAATCCTTTAAAAAGTCTGTGGTGTATAAATTGGTCTTCGCCATCGGGCGTTCGCCTCAGGAAGCCAGTGAACGTGATTGGCTGAACGCTTTAATGCTCACCATCCGTGATTTGGTTACCGAAGGTTGGATCGATACGGCAACAAAATTCAGAGCGAAAGATACGCGTCGGGTGTATTATCTTTCCATGGAATTTTTGCTCGGACGCATTCTTTCCAATGCATTGTTATCCGAAGGCATTTACGATATCGCCAAAGAAGCGCTAAAAGAACTGGATATCAATTTAGAAGATTTATTGGAAAAAGAAGTGGATCCGGGCTTGGGGAACGGCGGTCTGGGTCGTTTGGCCGCTTGCTTCATGGATTCCATTGCCACCCTGGGATTACCAGGTATGGGTTACGGTATTCGTTATGAATACGGCATGTTTAAACAGTCCATCGAAAACGGTCAACAAGTGGAAAAACCGGATGCCTGGCTGGAAAAAGGAGCGCCCTGGGAGTTTGTGCGTCCGTCAAAACGTCATAAAATCCGTTTCGGCGGCAGCATTTATTTCGAAGGTAAAAAATGTATTTGGAAACCGTCGGAAGAAATCACTGCATTGGCTTACGACACCATTATTCCGGGCTATGATACAAAATCCGCCAGCACGCTTCGTCTGTGGAATGCGCATGCAGCGGATGTGTTTAATTTGGAAGAGTTTAATAAAGGGGATTATTTTGGCGCCATTGCGGATCGTTCATCTATTGAAAACGTTTCCCGCGTGTTGTATCCGAACGATTCCACTTGGGCCGGACGCGAACTGAGATTGCGTCAGGAATATTTCTTAGTTTCCGCCTCGTTGCAGGATATCATTAAGCGTCACAAACGGACTCACGGCACATTGGATAATTTAGCGGAAGAGGTAGCGATTCATTTGAATGATACCCATCCTGCATTAGCCATTCCGGATTTAATGTGCATATTGGTGGATGACGAAGGTTTCTCCTGGAAAAAAGCCTGGGAAATGACTCGGCGGATTTTCTCCTATACCTGCCATACTTTGATGTCCGAAGCGTTGGAAACCTGGCCGGTAGACATGATGAGCAAAATTTTGCCTCGTCATTTGCAAATGATTTTCGAGATTAACGATTATTTCCTTGAATATGTGAAAACCTACGTCACGACCGATATGGATTTTATCCGTCGCGTTTCGCTGGTGGAAGAAGGCGACCAACGTAAAGTCAGAATGGGCTGGTTGTCTGTGGTCGGTTCTCATAAAGTTAACGGTGTGGCGGAAATTCATTCTCAGTTAATGGTGGATTCCACTTTTGCCGACTTCGCCAAAATTTATCCGGAACGCTTTACCAACGTCACAAACGGGGTTACTCCGCGCCGTTGGATTGCTGTTGCCAACCCGAAATTAGCGGCATTATTTGACGAATACATCGGTTTAGGCTGGCGTAAAGATTTAAGCGAGTTGGCAAATTTAAAGGAACATTTTATCGACCCTAAACTGAAAAGTCGTTTAGCCGAAATTAAATTCTCCAACAAACAAAAACTGGCGAAATACATCATGCGTAAACTCGGTATCGAAGTGAATCCGCATGCCTTATTTGATGTACAAATCAAACGTATTCACGAATACAAACGCCAAATGTTAAATGTGTTGCACATTATCACCCGTTATAACCATATTTTGGAAAATCCTGAAAAAGATTGGGTTCCTCGCGTGTTTATTCTGGCGGGTAAAGCGGCGTCTTCTTATTACATGGCGAAACAAACCATTCACTTGATTAACGACGTGGCCGAAATCATCAATAACGACGAACGAATCCGCGGTCTGCTTAAAGTGGTGTTTATCCCGAATTACAGCGTCAGCCTGGCTGAACTGATCATTCCGGCGGCGGATATTTCCGAACAAATTTCTTTGGCCGGCACGGAAGCCTCCGGTACCAGTAACATGAAATTCGCGCTGAACGGTGCGTTAACTTTGGGTACGCTGGACGGCGCCAACGTAGAAATTCTGGATAATGTGGGAAAAGACAACATCTTTATTTTCGGTAATACCGTGGAACAGGTAGAGGAGTTACGTCGTAACGGCTATCATCCGATGGATTATTATTCTAGCGATGACGATTTACGTCTTGCCGTTAACCAAATCGTATCGGGACATTTTTCACCGAAAGAACCGACCCGCTATAATCCGGTAGGCAGTTCCGCGCAGGCGCAGGATTATTATCAAACACTGGCGGATTTCCGCAGTTATGTGGATACGCAAGCGTTAGTGGATGAAAAATACAAAGATCAGGATGCCTGGGTGATGAGTTCGATGCACAATATTGCCAATATGGGCTTCTTCTCATCGGATCGAACCATTCAGGAATATGCGGAAAGAATCTGGCATATCAAACCGCTTGATATCGATTAATCCGCCGTAATTCGGCTAAAGTGCGGTCAAAATTTGATAAATTTTTTGACCGCACTTTTATTTTTGGCTATGCTCAGCTTCCGGTTTAGTTATTTTAGATTTTATGAAAGGCAGAAGTATGCGCCACAATCCCGATTATTTTTATCTGAAAATGGAAGAACATTTCCTTTACGTTCCTTATTACAATCATCAACGCCGAATTCGCGTGCTGTTGCCGAAAAATTATCACAATGAACCCGATAATTATTATCCCGTATTGTATATGCACGACGGGCAAAATGTGTTTTACAGCAAAGAATCCTATTCCGGTTATTCGTGGAAAGTGATTCCGACGCTTAAACGCCATAAAGAATTTCCGAAGATGATTGTGGTGGGAATTGATAATGCGGAAGGCGCGCGTTTAGACGAATACGCGCCCTGGCAAACGGATGTAGGATATACGGAGGAAGCCCGTCGTGCGGGCGGTATGGGTTATGAATACGGCGAATGGGTGGTGAATGAGGTGAAACCTTTTATCGATCACCATTACCGCACGAAATCCGATCGCGCGAACACCTTATTGGCCGGCAGCTCCATGGGCGGCATTATCACTGCTTATATGGGCGCGGCTTATCCGCAGGTTTTCGGCCATTTGGGCGTATTTTCACTGGCTTCATGGTTTAATGAGCCGGCATTTTTAGATTTTATGCACCGTCATCCTATTATTCGCGAAAGCCGGGTTTTCATTCAGGTGGGAACCAACGAAGGAGACGAAGCGGATTCCCAATTTATTTCCAATATGAATCAGGCTTATATCGATTGCACTTTGCGTTATTATCAATCGCTGTTGCGGACAGGCCATCCGCTGGACAATATTCGGTTAAAAATTATGGCAAACGAAATTCACCATGAAAAATACTGGGCGGATCACTTTTCGGAATTTTTAGCGTTCTCGTTGATGGGAAGATAAAAATGAGCTAAAAGTGCGGTCAAAAAATTTAACGTTTTTTTGCCTTACTGACTTCGATAAAAAAGCGCAATCATTGGTTATGATGCGCTTTTTTCCGATTAAATGATTCCCTGTTCTTCCAGTTTACTCAGGAAAAACGGCATTTGAACCCGCCACCAAGGCCAGTCGTGATCCACATCATTTCCCCAGAAATCAAACCAGGCCGGAATGCCTTTGGCTTCAAACGCTTCTTTCAAACGCGCGGTATCGGAAATATGATCCGCTTCCCAAGCGCCTTGACCCACGGCAATAATGTAATGATTCTGGCGATAACGTTGCAGGAACCAGTTATCGTTTTGCCCCCACAGATTGTCAATCGGCGAATTGAAGTAAACCGCTTGATCGCCGCCGAATTCGCCGGTGAAGAAGCGCGCGTCGTACACACCGCTTAATGCGATGACCGTATCGAATAAATCGGGATGGCGTAATCCAAAATTAACGGAATGGAAGGCGCCCATACTGCAACCGGTGGCAATCATTGTGCCGTTCCATTGGGATTCGTGACGAATTAACGGCACCAGTTCATGTACGATATAACGATCGTAAGCATTATGAGCTAGCGCCATATCATGCCCGGATTTCCAGGTGGCCAGCCAGGATTCTTTATCATAGGAATCCGGCGTATAAAATTTGATTAACCCGCGATCGATAAAGCTGCGGCAGGCATCAATCATGCCGAAATTGGCATATTCGTTCTGATTTCCGCCGGATGACGGAAACACAATAACCGGTTTTCCTGCGTGACCATAGACATTAAAGTACATTTCACGGCCTAATTCGCTGCTCCAATGGTTTCTTCTTTCAAAATGCATAGTTTTTCCTTTTACGGGTAGGTTAGTCGCTCACCGTTTATGATATGGGTTTTTAACGGTTATTGCTTTGCTTGTGCAAACCGCACGATTTCTCGTAATTGTTCCATGGTTTCGGTGCGCGCCAGAATACCGTGTTCGCCCATCACTTTGGCAAAAACTCCCGACACGGTTTGCACGCTGATGATGTTGTCGCCGAATTTTTGGCAAACTTCATCGATGGAATTCACATAGTTCTGGTTGGCTTTGCGTGAAATATATACCACATTCCAAGGATGGGTGATGTTTGCGTAGAATTTATTTTCCGTGACCACATGGGCATATTCAAGGAATACGTCAAAATCGTTGGCGTAGTTCCACATATCAATGGTCAACCCGCCCGGCGGACGACAGTTGATTTCAAGCGGTAACAATTCACCCGTTTTTTTCACGCGGAAAAATTCGAAATGAAAGAAACGTTCGCGCACGTTAAAGGCTTCCACGCATTTTTTGCCTAATTCCACCAGTTCCGGTGAAATTTCCCGCGGCACGTAATAGAACATATCGCCGTCTTTTTCTACGGTGTCCAGCACCGCCTCGGAATATTCGAGACTGGAATGGAAGACGATGTTGCCGTCGTGATCCACCAGACCGTCGAAGGTGACAATGTCACCGTCGATAAATTCTTCCATAATGTATTCGATATTCGGATTTTTGTAGCCAAAAAAGTCTTCTAATTCGACCGCACTTTTGATTTTATAAGTATCGCTGGCGCCTACGCCGGAATTCGGCTTGATGATAACCGGAAATTTCAGACTTTTCGCCAGTTTACGGGCGTCATCGTCATCGCCGAATACGCGACCTTGCGCCACTTTCAAGCCGGTTCTGCGGAAAATTTCTTTCATTTGCGCTTTGGTTTTAATAGCAAGCATGTCGTCGTTTTTATACCCGAAAACATTGAAATCGGTGCGCAATTTGGCGTCGAGTTCCAACCAGTATTCGTTGTGGGATTCGATACGATCGATGCGTCCGTATTTGTGAGCGAAGTAGCCGACGGCGCGGTAAACCTGATCGTAGTCTTCCATATTATCCACACGATAATATTCGGTGAGTGAAGCTTTTAAGGTGTCGCTGAGTTGATCATAAGGAGTGTCGGCAATGCCCAATGTATTAATCCCGCATTCTTTCATTCGAGTGGCAAAGGTTTCGAAATTGGTTGGAAAGTGGGGAGAAATCATCACAAAGTTGAGAGGTTTGCTCATAAGCTGGTTCTCCGGTTGGTAAAAAAATCATCAATGATTTGATTCTAAGCGAAAATCGGTATTTTTTAAACGGTTTTCTAGCTAAAAAACGCGCAATTTCGCAATTAAAAAATTTTAATGCGTTTTTAATAAGAAATAGGTTAGAATAAGCAACGCAAACGATTTACATCCGTCTCTTTTATTTAGAAGGAAAATACACATGTTAGAAAAGAAAACCATTGCGGAATTTGACCCGGTTTTATGGGATGCCATGCAAAATGAAGTGCGTCGTCAGGAAGAACATATTGAGCTGATCGCGTCGGAAAACTATGTCACGCCGGCGGTCATGGAAGCGCAGGGTTCTCAACTGACCAATAAATATGCCGAAGGCTATCCGGGCAAACGTTACTACGGTGGTTGCGAATATGTTGATATTGTGGAACAGTTAGCCATTGATCGCGCCAAAACCTTATTCGGTGCGGAATATGCCAACGTACAGCCTCATTCGGGTTCACAAGCCAATGCCGCCGTATACGGCGCCTTATTAAATGCGGGCGACACCATTTTAGGGATGGATTTGGCTCACGGCGGTCACTTAACTCACGGTGCAAAAGTCAGTTTTTCCGGTAAAATTTACAATTCCGTTCTTTATGGTATCACTTCGGACGGTTTAATTGATTATGCCGATGTTCGTGCAAAAGCGTTAGAAAATAAACCGAAAATGATTGTGGCCGGTTTTTCCGCTTATTCTCAGGTGGTTGATTGGGCCAAAATGCGTGAAATCGCCGATGAAGTAGGGGCCTATCTGTTTGTGGACATGGCGCACGTGGCCGGTTTAATTGCCGCAGGCTTATACCCGAATCCGTTGCCGCACGCTCATGTGGTTACCACTACAACCCATAAAACCTTGGCGGGGCCGCGTGGCGGTTTGATTTTATCCGCCTGCGGCGACGAAGAGATCTATAAAAAATTAAACAGTGCCGTTTTCCCGGCGAATCAAGGCGGTCCGTTAATGCATGTGATTGCGGCGAAAGCGGTATGCTTCAAAGAAGCGTTGGATCCGTCTTTCAAAGCGTATCAGGCGCAAGTTCTGAAAAATGCCAAAGCCATGGTGGAAGTGTTTAAACAGCGCGGTTTTGATGTGGTGTCTAACGGCACCGAAAACCATTTGTTCCTGGTCAGTTTCATCAAACAGGGGTTAACCGGTAAACAAGCGGATGCCGCGTTAGGCGCCGCCAATATTACAGTGAATAAAAACTCCGTACCGAACGATCCGCAAAAACCGTTTGTGACTTCCGGCATCCGTGTCGGTTCGCCGTCAATTACTCGTCGCGGGTTTACCGAAACGGATGCGGCAACCTTAGCCGGTTGGATGTGCGACGTATTGGAAAGCATCGGCAAAGACAATTACGAACAAGTCATTGCCGATACCAAAGCCAAAGTGTTAGACATCTGTAAACGTCTACCGGTTTACGGCAACTAATGTTTTATTGGACGTTAATCCTTTATACGGCGGCGGTGAATATCGCCGCTTATTTATTAATACGTTCGGATAAACAACGTGCCGTTAATAAAGAATGGCGCGTACCCGAATATGTCTTTTTTCTGCTGTGCTTTGTGGGCGGCTTTATCGGTGTGCATTTAGGCATGCAACATTATCGTCACAAAACCCGGCATTGGACGTTTAAAGCAGCGGTGCTGGTAAGTGCGGTCGGATTTTTGATCATTTTTCCGGTTTATTTTCTGTTTGTTTAAAATTCTTCCCCTCTTCATTTTTTCTTAAGGTTTCCTTGTTTTAATATGTCCAGCAAAAGCAATAATCCTATTGCTTACGGATGTTCTTTAAGGAGGATCACCATGAAAAAAGCCAATTTAGTTTCAATTCTAACCTTATCTTTGATTGGCGCAGCCGTTTTTGCTTATGCCGCAGAACCTCAAACGGGATTTGCCAATTTAACGGATAAATCGACGGACGAAAAAGTGGAAATACCGGCGACTAACGATATGAATGCCGCCGGATTGCCGCCGCGCGCGCAACATATGAAAAACGGATTACCTTGCGATCGAGGCTGTCAACGGGATTTTAAAACGGGCCATCCGATGCGGGGCTCCTATCATCGCGGCATGATGCCGAATAATTATTGTATGCAGCAAGGTTTTGCCAATTCGGATTGGAACGGTTTCTACGCATCTAACGAACCGACAAAAGTGGCGGATGCGGAAAAATGGCAAGATGATCAGCTCATCACGCTGGAAGGTAATATCGTTAAGCAAACGGGCAGAAAATATTTCGTATTTAAAGACGCTTCGGGTGAGTTGACGCTGGAAATTCCGCGTCGCGCATGGCGTGACGTCGTCACACCGAAAGATAAGGTCCGCATTACGGCCGGCGTGGAAAAATCCTGGGGTAAAACCGAAGTGCTGGCGCTCAGTGTCGAATCGGCGGATGAAACCAAACCGGCCAAAAGCCAATAATTACATGAAAGAAAGCGGCAGTCATGTCGCTTTTTTGTTAAACTGATTGGTACGAAACGAATATCGGACAAAAGTGCGGTCAAAAAAATGAGAGTTTTATTAATCGAAGATGACCCGTTAATCGGAAACGGATTAAATATCGGGCTGACCAAGTCGGGCTTTTCCGTGGATTGGTTTACGGACGGCAAAACCGGCCTGGAAGCGGCAAAATCCGCGCCTTACGATGCGGTTGTGCTGGATTTGACTTTGCCTAAAATGGATGGCTTGGCGATATTACAGCAATGGCGGCGCGACGGTCTTGATGTTCCCGTATTGATTTTAACGGCGCGCGATACCTTAGACGAACGGGTAAACGGTTTACAAATGGGCGCGGACGACTATTTGTGCAAGCCTTTTGCCTTAGCCGAGGTGGTGGCGCGGCTACAAGCGTTGATTCGGCGCCGTTACGGACAAAGTAATCCGGTTATCGAGCACAGTTTGGTTAAGTTTGACCCGAACAATCACCGCGTCACGTTACGGGATGAAGAAGTTTTTCTTACCACCCGTGAATATAAATTACTCGAATTATTTATGCTGAATAAAGAGCGCGTATTAAGCCGTTCTTTTATTGAAGAAAAATTGTATAACTGGGATGAAGACATCAGCAGTAATGCGTTGGAAGTGCATATGTATAATTTGCGCAAAAAATTAGGTAAACAGTTTATCCGCACGGTACACGGTGTGGGTTATGCCTTAGGAAAAAACGATGAAACTGCTGAAAATGCGTAGTTTACGCTTCCGTCTGATTGTCATTTTATCGTTGGCGGCGCTGGTTATTTGGTCGCTGGCGACGGCGATTGCCTGGTTTCAGGCGAAAAACGAAGTCAATAAATTATTTGATACGCAGCAGATTTTATTTGCCAAACGGTTAGCCTCTTCCGATCTGGGCGGTATGTTGTTGGATCGACAGTTTCGCCACCGACATCGCGGCGGATATCGGGTAAGACCGAGAAATTACGATGATAATGCGCTTGCTTTTGCTATTTTTACCCGTCACGGACAGTTTATTGCCGGGGATGACGCCAAAGGCGATAACATTCAGTTTGCGCCGCGTCCGGGGTTTACCCTGGCTAAACCTCGCGGTGAAAATGGTTTATGGCGCATTTTCTGGTTGCCGTCGGATAACGGACGATTGATGATTGCCGTCGGGCAGCAAATCGATTACCGCAACGAAATCGTACAAAGCATGGTTTTCGGACAAATGTGGATCTGGATTGCCGGTTTGCCGTTGTTGATTGCGTTGATTGTTTTTCTGATTACCAAAGAACTGAAAGCGTTAAAACGGGTGGGAGACGAAATGCGCAAGCGTTCGCCCGAATCGCAAACGCTGCTTTCCACCCAAAACGTACCGAATGAAATTTTGCCGTTAGTAAACGGGTTGAATCAGTTTTTCAGCCGTACTTCCGATATGTTGTTGCGCGAACGCCGTTTTACTTCCGATGCCGCTCACGAATTACGCAGTCCGTTAGCCGGATTGCGCATTCAGGCGGAAATCGCACAAATGGCGGAAGATGATGAAAAATTGCGGGAAGACGCGCTGCGTAACCTGACCGGTGGCATCGATCGCGCCACACAGCTTATCGAACAATTACTGACGCTATCCCGATTGGATAATTTACAGCAACTTGATAATCTGGAAGATATTCATTGGGAACAACTGATTCCGTCGTTGATTGGCGAATTGTATTTCAGTGCGGAAAAACGGCGAATGAATTTATCTTTCGAACTCGTGGAAACGCCGGTTGCTCAGAAAGGCCAACCTTTATTGTTATCTCTGATGTTGCGTAATGTGATTGATAACGCGATGAAATATTGTCCCGAAGGAACGGATATCAAAGTGCGGTTAAAAAAAGCGGAGATTTTGGTAGAAGACAACGGCGGCGGTGTGGATGAAGAAGATCTGTGCAAACTCGGACAGCGTTTTTATCGTCCGGCGGGACAGAATGAAAAGGGCAGCGGTTTAGGTTTATCCATCGTATTCCGCATTGCCGAGCTACACCACATAAAAGTGCGGTTAGAAAATCGAAAGAATTTACAGGGAAAGCGCGAAGGTCTACGCGTGATATTTTCACTTTAGCCGTATGACAAAAGGCGGGAATATGAGTTTGGCTCATCATCCCGCCTTTTTAATTTATGCTTTTTACAGATTACACTTCGGCACGTACGCGCGGAAACAGAATATTATTTTCCAGATGCGTGTGTTCCATTAAATCGTCAATAAAGGTTGAAATACCGGCATAAAGTGCGCGCCACGTGGCACAGGCGTCTGCCGGCGCCGTAACATTATTGGTTAAGGCTTTCAGCGTTTCCAGTTGATCACCGGCTTCCGCATGTTCCATTTCCATTACGCGAATCGGCATGGTCGCCATGGCATAATTTCCTGCGCGAATCATTGGGAAAAGAATTTGTTCTTCCTTCATCATGTGTTGGCTTAAGTGATCGTAAAGCGCCTGTAATTCCGCCATGACGCCCGCCGGACAATCATCGCGTTCCGCATGCACTCGTTCTACGGTTTCGGCTAAGCGGATGAGTTCCGGTAATTGTGCGCGATGACGTTCATGAAAACGCGCCACAATGAATCGGGTGAATTCATCGTAATTTGCCGTCGTCCAGTCATTTTCCGGTGTTACTGCGTTTTGCCGTAATTCGAGAAGCTTTGCTTCGATTTCAGCAAGATTCAGGTTTTTTCGTTGTACGGCGGCGGATAGCTCTTCCGCACCGCCACAACAAAAGTCTAAATCATATTCGCGGAAAAGTTGGGTGGCGCCGGGAATGGCTACGGCAATTTCGCCTAATTTTTGATGTGCAAAAGACATGATAATTTCCTCAAATTTTATCGGGTTTTAAATCTGATTAAAATAGTAAGGTATTATGCAAAAATTGCAATCGTTTTTTATTACTCATTTTAGGGTAGTGATATTTTCAATATGAGCTGAAAAAATAAAAAATGCCGCGACGGTTACGCGGCAAAAATAGAGAATGGAAGCAAAATTATACGTCATATGTGCCCATCACGACAGCTTGAGCTAAAATGTGCCCCTGCATAGCAAAATGCAGATCATTGAAACGGAAACCTTGAGCTAAGTCCAAATCCGTGTCTAACGCATAAACAATAATTTCATAACGATGCAGACAATTAGGCGGCGCCATACCGCCATAAGCGGAAGCCTCTTCAATGCTGAATCCGCCCAGTTTACTTGCCCAGGAATTGGCGCCTTGTATAAAATCCGTCGCCGTTTGACTTTCATTTTCACTGACGGAAGTGCGGTGAAGATTGGCAATTAACCAGTGAATCCAGACAAAACCGCTGGCGGTAATCGCATCCTTATCTTCTATAACGACAACGAAAGATTTAGTGCCTTCCGGTGCATCGGTAATCTCAAACGGAACGGAATAACTCGGCATACCGTTCGGCGTGAATTGATTACCGCGTTTGCCGTATTTATCCTCAAATGCGCCTTTTACAATAGCTGAACTTGTTATTTTCATAGACTTTTCCTCATGTAAATTGCCGAATCAATCATATCGTAAATTTGCCGGATATTTGTTAAACTAAGTCAAATTTTTCTCGTTTTTTTAAGGAATTTTTATGCATTGCCCATTTTGTTCGACGGAAGAAACAAAAGTGATCGACAGCCGCCTGGTGTCGGACGGCTATCAGGTGCGCCGACGCCGCGAATGTACGAACTGCCATGAACGCTTCACCACCTTCGAAACCGCGGAATTAGTTATCCCGAAAATTGTGAAAACCGATGGCTCGCGTGAGCCTTTCAATGAAGATAAATTGCGACACAGCATTCAGCAGGCGGTGGGAAAACGCCCGGTCAGCGAAGATGACGTGGAAAAAGCCGTCAGCCATATCATTCATCAGTTGCAAACCACCGGTGAGCGAGAAGTGCCGAGTAAATTAGTCGGTAATTTGGTAATGGACGAATTAAAAAAACTGGATAAAGTTGCCTATATTCGTTTTGCTTCGGTTTACCTCAGTTTTGAAAATATCAATGAATTTACCAAAGAAATTGAGAAATTAAAGAAGAGTCAAAAATGACAGCATTTACCTGGCAAGATCAGACTTATATGCAGCTTGCCCTTGATTTAGCCCGCCAAGGACGTTTTACCGCCACACCCAATCCGGTCGTAGGATGCGTTTTAGTTAAAGACGATAAAATTGTAGGAAAAGGTTTTCATTTCCGTGCCGGCGAACCCCATGCGGAAGTGATGGCAATGCGCGACGCCGGCGAAAACGCCGAAGGCGCCACGGCTTATGTCTCGTTAGAACCCTGTTCCCATTACGGCCGCACGCCGCCTTGTGCGCAAGCGTTAATTCATGCGGGGGTGACAAAAGTGATTGCCGCTATGCAGGATCCCAATCCGCAGGTGGCAGGCAAAGGTTTACAAATGTTACGGAATGCCGGCATTGAAAGTGCGGTCGGATTATTGGAAGAAAAAGCCGAAAGTATCAATCGGGGATTCTTGAAACGTATGCGGACGGGCAAACCGTTCGTACAGCTAAAACTGGCCATGAGTTTGGACGGGCGGACAGCCATGGCGAACGGCGAAAGTAAATGGATTACCGGCGAAATCGCTCGTGCGGACGTCCAGGAAGGGCGCGCGCAGGCATCGGCGATTTTATCCACCGCCGAAACCGTACTTGCCGATAATCCGCAGTTAAATGTGCGCTGGGAACAACTGCCGCCAGCCGTTCAGGCGGAATATTCGCCTGCGGATTTACGTCAGCCGATTAGAGTGATTTTAGATCGCCGACACTGGGTGCAGCCGCATCATCGGCTTTTTCAGATTGAATCGCCGGTTTGGTTGGTCAGCGAAAAAGCGCGGGATATGTCGGCATTTCCGCCATTTTGCGAACATATTCGGTTAAAAACCACGGAAAAATCGACCGCACTTTTTGCGCTTATGCAGGAATTGGGCCGACGTCAGATTAACACGCTTTGGGTGGAAGCGGGGGCGACCCTGGCCGGCGCATTAATCGAACAAAATCTGGCGGATGAATTAATTGTTTATATCGCACCGAAATTGCTCGGTGATCAAGCTCGCGGGCTATGCAGACTGCCTCATGTGATCCGTCTTGCCGATGCACCTCAATGGACGTTACAAAGTGCGGTCAAAATCGGCGAAGATTTAAAAACCGTTTATACAAGGAAATCAGTATGATAAAAAAATTATTACAATCGGCTTTAATCGGCTTGGTTTGCGCCGGTTTAATTTTATTTGTTCTTCCCAAATTCACCGGCGGTTCGCCGATGCAATTAAGCGGCGAAGTCGTGTCTTTCAAAGATGCCGTGCGCATTGCCTCGCCCGCCGTGGTGAATGTGTATAACCAATCTTTCAGCAGTGAAGCCAATCTGGATGCCGGTGACGTCACCACTAATAACCTGGGTTCAGGCGTAATTATGTCAAAAGACGGTTATATTTTAACCAATAAACATGTTATTCAAAGCGCGGATCAAATTATCATCGCGTTGCAGGACGGACGCGCTTTTGAAGCGAATTTAATCGGGGCGGACAGTCTGACGGATTTGGCGGTGCTGAAAGTGCGGGCCGATGATTTGATGACCATTCCGCAAAACCCCGACCGCCCGGTTCATGTGGGTGATGTGGCGTTAGCCATCGGCAATCCTTATAACTTAGGGCAGAGCGTTTCACAGGGCATTATCAGTGCTACCGGACGTAACGCCATCGGCGAAACCGTCGGCCGTCAGAATTTTATCCAAACGGACGCTTCGATTAATCGCGGTAATTCCGGCGGCGCGTTGATTAACTCACTGGGCGAATTGGTGGGCATCAGTACATTGAGTATCGGCAAAAATCCGAATGACATTGCGGAAGGATTGAATTTCGCCATTCCTATCAGTGTCGCCAATGATGTGATGCACAAAATCATTCGCGACGGCCGGGTAATTCGCGGCTATTTAGGCATCAGCACTAATATCCTTTACAGCAACGGACAAGAACGCGATTTCGGCAAGGGGATTTTAGTGGAAAATATTAAAGCCGGTTCACCGGCCGCCAAAGCAGGAATCCGCCCGGGCGATTTAATTCTTAAATACGGTGATGCGGATATTGAATCGCCGGCCCAGATGATGGAATTAATCAGTAACACCCGCCCGAATACGACGGTAAATCTCATTATTTCCCGATTGGATAAAATTATTGAACTGCCTGTTGTTATTGAAGAATATCCCGAAAATTAACCCTTTTTATAAATAAATGACGGAAATTGAGATTGACTTGATACAGCGCTGAAAAAATGTGATAGAATTCGCTCCAATTAAGTTCAAATATCTCGTGGGGTCGTTAGCTTAGTGGTAGAGCAGCGGACTCTTAATCCGTCGGTCGAGCGTTCGAATCGCTCACGACCCACCAACATGCAGAAGTGCGGTCAAAAAACGTTTCATTTTTTGACCGCACTTTTTATTGTCCCGTTTACCAATTTTCACAACGCCTGGCTGCTTATTCCATTGGCGTTCGCCTGACTTTGCTCGCCAACTTTTTTCGTACGTCATTCATATTTCTCGAAATTTCGAATCTGAACTCACGCAGTAAATGCGGGTCTATGAATAGAACAACAGTAAAAAAGGAAAGTAAATTGATGCAAAAATTAGCTAAATGGGGTGTCGCGTTAAGCGCGATGGCGGCGGTAATGACCGTATCGGCGAAAGATTTCGCCATTTACGATATGATGGATTATGTAGGCAAACCGAAAGATCTGACTTCGCAGAAAATTTCAAGAGCAATGTTGATCTACGAATCCGAGTTGGTGAAGCCGGATCCGACGGGCAAGCGTAAACACGGCGTGCTGAATCTGGAGAAAATTATGGAATTGGCGCGTCGTTCGCGAGCGGAAGGCTACACCGTGATTTCTACGGATATCGAGTCCTGGTTTGGCAATAAAGGCGGCCAATTGTTGTCGCCGGAAGAATTGCGTCATGATTTTGAACTGATGTTTAATATTTTCAAACACGAAAATCCGAATGCAATCATCAGTAATTACGGCTTGCCGACGGAAAGTCTGAGCGTTATTCGTCATTATCGCGGCGAGGTGCCGTATCAGGTTTCGCTCGATAAATGGAAAGAATTCAATAAACGCCGCAATCAATCCGGCGCAATTTCGGATTATGCCAATCCGGTGCTGTATATTGTCAATCCCGACGTAAAGACCTGGGAAAAAGACGTCAGTCTCACGGTGCAGGAAATTAAAAGCCGCAATCCGAAGAAAAAAATTATCGGTTATATCTGGCCGCAATATTATTCCGCCAAAAACAGCGGATATTTCAAGCAGTTTATCGACCCCAAAGTTTGGCGCCAAATGCTGGAAATCAGTTACAAATACACGGACGGCGTGATGATTTGGTCGGATAAACGGGATGAAAACGACAAAATCGTCCGTTGGGAAGATCCGCGGGTGCAGGCGATCATGAAAGAAACCCAAGCGTTTATCCGGGCGCATAACAACGATATTAAAGTCGTGGGCATGCAGAAAAAATAATGCGGCGGAAAATATAAAACCGTCGTTTCCATTGGTTCGGCGTAACCGGAAACGACGGCTTTTTATGCAAAAAACTCAACGAAAATTGCCCGCACTTTTATGCGATTAACCCGAAATTATTCAAAGCAAATAACAAAACCACAGTCAAATTCCGTTTCCAACAAGCGATATTGCGGTTTTAATGCCGGGCCGCAGGAATTGGAACCGATTCCGCTCATTTTGTAATCCACGCAAAGTACGGTGGAATCGCATTCGGTCAACTCATAATCATGGGCTTTGGCCGTTAATTCTTCCTGAGTATAAGGCGAAAGATTGAAGCTGAACGGACGGGGAGAGGAAACCCACAAATTGTTCAGGCGAACGTAATGACAACCGAAATGACTGCCGTTCTCCTGCGGTTTAAGATAATGGGTATGATTTTCCGCCGCATTCGTCGCATAACCGCCCAAACGTGCCAAATGGTATTTGTCCGAATAACTTTCCTGCGAACCGTAACCAAAATATTGCGCCTGCGCATGGGTTTTCGGCAGAAAAAAACGTAAACCGAAACGCGGTAAATACGGCAGATGAGCGGGGCGTTCTGCGTGAATTTCAACGGTCAGTTGCCCGTTTTGCTGTAGCCGGTAAGTCACCTGCAAGGTTAAAATCCGGCTTCTGGAAGTGGCAACCATGGCTAAAACCGCTTGAATAACGACCGCCTCTTCCGTTTGTCGCCAGGTAACGGAATAAGCGCGGCTGTAAGCCTGATGGTAACCTGCGTTTTGCCATAATTCGCGAATTAAACGATCATTATCCGTCGGCGCGCGCCAGATATTAAACGCCAGCGGTTGTTCGATTAACGCATTTCCTTTTTGTAGAATTTCGGCAAAAATGCCGCGATCTTTATCAAAAATATAGTGATAATCCGCATTTTTAACGGCCAAACTGCGCGCAGATTCAACCACCGCGAAAGGCGTAAGTACGGGCGATTTTTCGAATGTTTTTGGTAAGACCCAATCTCTGTCATGAATGATGATTTGATCGAATCCGTAACAATGGCCGGGTTCCAGCAAATCGGTTTTAGCCGCGGCAATGTATTCCAAGTCCAAAGTGGTAAATTTTCCGCGATAATCCGGCAAGCTCAACGGCAAAAGTGCGGTCCGTTTCGGTGCACATTTTACTTTACATTCGCCTTGTTCTACGGTTTCGCCGTTTTCTTTTACGGCATAACGAATCGTAACGGCTTCGTCTAATTTCGTGAAATCCCAATAATTCTTCACTTCAATCCGATTACCGCTGCGACGGGCGCGAATCGGCCGGTTGACGTTTTTCAGTTCTAATAGATTGCTGTGCGGAATACGGGTCGGCGAAACCAAACCGTCCATACAAAAGTTACCGTCATTCGGTACGTCACCAAAATCGCCGCCGTATCCCATCCGTCCGGAATTATCAGGCAGATATGGAGCGTGATCACACCATTCCCAGATAAACCCGCCGCAGGATTTATCATATTTTTCAAAAGCTTGCCAATAATCTTCCGCATCACCGTTTGAATTACCCATGGCGTGGCTGTATTCGCATAACAGGTAAGGTTTGACGGTTTTGGCATTCGTACAATAAGCGTCTAAAGATTCGGTGCCCGGATACATTTCACTGTAGAAATCTAAGCGAGATAAATCGTTTTGGTGTTGGCTGTGTTGATAGATTGAACTTTCGTAATGTACTAAACGACCGGCGTCCCGTTGTTTAATCCATGCCGCGGCGGCTTCAAAGTTCTCGCCGTAACCACTCTCATTACCGAGGGACCAAATCACTACGGACGTGCGGTTTTTATCCCGTTCTACATTGGCAATCGTGCGGTCTAAAATCGCCGCTTTAAATTCCGGCGCACGGGCAAAATAGCAAAAATTATCAATAGTCTGTTGCCGTATTCGTTCGTCGCGGTTAATTCGTTGATTATTCAGAAAAATACTTTGTTCCGGCGTTTCCACATAAAGCATACTGGCACCATGACTTTCGATGTCGCTTTCTGCAATCAGATAAAAACCGTACCGATCGCACAACTCGCCAAACCAAGGCGCATTAGGGTAGTGCGCGGTGCGAATGGCGTTGATGTTATGCCGTTTCATCAGTTTAAGATCAAGCAACGCCTGCTCGCGGGAAATCGCGTAGCCTGTTTTCGGATCGCTGTCGTGACGGTTGACGCCCTTAAATTTAATCGATTGACCGTTAATTTTCAGCACGGCATTGTCCACATAAATTCTGCGGAATCCGATTTTCTGCTCAATAATTTCATTGCCTGTTTTCATGGTTAATCGGTAAAGTTGCGGATTTTCGGCATTCCATAAAATCGGGTTATCCAAAACAAGTGAAAAATTCACCGCACTTTGGCGCGCAATTTCCGTCCCAAGCGGATGATAAAGCACGAATTCGACCTGTTGTTTTTCACCTGAAAATTGAGTTTCAACAGCTAAACTCACTTGGCTGAAATCATAAAATAATTCACTTTTAATAAAGAAATCCTGCAGATAATTTTCATCGCGTTCTAACAAGTAAACGTCACGGAAAATGCCCGACATGCGAAATTTATCCTGATCTTCCAAATAACTGCCGTCGCACCATTTCAATACCACCGCATCCAACACGTTTTTGCCCGAATTCAGATGGTTGGTTATATCAAATTCCTGCGTACAATGACTGATTTGCCCGTAACCTGCAAATTGTTGATTAACATACAAAAACAGGCAACTGTCTACACCCTCGAAATTTAATAAATAACGTTTATTGGAATTTTTAATCAAGTCAAATTCGTGGCGATAATGCCCGCAAGGATTGTTTTTCGGTACGAAAGGCGGATCAAATGGGAAAGGGTAGTTAATGTTGGTGTAGTGATGGCGGTCAATTCCCTGAGTTTGCCAGTTAGACGGCACGGGAATGTTACTTTGCATCGGTGCATGCAGGAAATTTTCAGGTAAGTTTTGTACGCTGTCATAATAGGAAAAATCCCAATTTCTACCCGAAAGTGCGGTGAAAAATTGCGATGTTTCTCGCATTAATTGGTCAGGTTCTTGATTGGTTGCAAACGGCACAAAATACGCATGATGAGGTTGGCGATTAACCTGTAAAATTTCAGGATTTTCAAAATAGGCTGGCAAAATCATGTTGAACTCCTTAACGTGATTGCACGTTGCATTTTTGTAATTGATAACGTTCGCTGAACGGCATTTTGCCTGTAAGCGTGAACGCCGAAATGATGGTAAATGTAACAGCTATACAGCCTAAGATAAAGTAGGTGTGTTGAAAGCCGTATAAGTCATAACCTGCACCGACAATTGGCGATACAATCATATTGCCTATTTGTTTAGTGAAATGGCAGGCAACGAGATAAATAGTAGCGGAAAAGTGTAATTCGAAAGTGCTTGCGATGTATTTGAATACACCCACGAGATAAAACGGCACTTCAAACATATGCAGAGTTTTGAGCAGTACAACATGCCAAGCTTCGGTAGCGAATGACGAACCGATAATGCGAACGCTCATGATGGAACCTGCAATAAGTAAAGCGTTTTTTGCACCTATACGATTAATGACGAGCGGTACAAAGAACATAATCAATGCATTTAGCATTTCCCCTGCCGTGGTAACATAGCCAAAAATTTGGATGCCTTCTGCATGAGAGGCAAAGAAAGTGTTAAAGAAATTTCCGAACTGTTGGTCGAAAATATCGTAAATACATGCTACACCGACCACATATGCTAATAAAGCCCAGAATTTAGGACGTTTGAAAATAATGATTGCTTGCTTTAGCGTAACGGGATTTTTATTGCTGACAAGCCGTTCCACGACTTTTGCCGTTGAACTTTCTGTCGGCTTCGCAAGAAAAATTAACAGCAGTAATACGAGTGATGCCGCCGAACCGAGCCAAAACACATAGTTGGGATTGGAACCGTAAAGATTGCCGGCAATCGATGCACAAATCGCCCAACCGAACATTCCAAACATACGGGCACGACCGTATTCAAATCGACATCGACGGCTAATGCGTTCAATATAGGCTTCGGAAGCCGGCGCTCCCGCCTGGAACACAAAACCGATATACGCACCGCCTACAATGGAACCTAACCAAACGTTGGTTTTGAGCAGGGGAGCAAACACATAAATAAAAAACGGTGCGTAAAATACAAGTGTGACGGCTAAAATCCACAGTAAATGTTTTCGTATACCAAGTTTATCCGATACATATCCAAATACAGGCTGAAAACAGAGAGCGAAGAATGACATCATGGCAAATACCATACCAGCATCTTCACCAGACAAACCGTTTATATCACCCAGCCAAATCCCAAGAAACGGGTAGCAGGTTGCCATAATAAAGAAAAATACGAAAAAATAGCCGCTGAATAGCCAATAATTACGATTAGATAAATAATAGTCTTGGGTGGCAGAATTATCCATTTTTAACTCCTTCTATTGAGTTCTCTAAAATTACAACTAATGTTAACGTTATCATTTTATTTAAACAAACGAATAATTCATATTTTGTGATATTTATCACGAATTTTAACGTTAACATTTATAAAAATGTGAAGTGGTTCACATTTTTTATAGTTAACGTTAACAATAAATCTAGAAAAAAGGTATTATGGGGAAAAGTGCGGTCAGAAATAGGAGAGTTTTATGACATCACTCAAAGATGTGGCTCAATTAGCGGGCGTATCGCTGATGACAGTATCGCGTGCACTGAACAATCCCGATAAATTATCAGATAAGACTTATCAAGCCGTTAAACGCGCCATTGATCAACTTGGTTACGTACCCAATTTCGCTGCACAGAATATTAGGGGAGTAACGGGAAAAACAATCGGGGTGTTATCTCTCGGTACTGCGACCACACCGTTTTCTGTAGAAATTTTATTAGCCATAGAAAAAACAGTCCGTAAATTTGGCTGGCATTCATATGTCATTAACACGTTTGAAAATGATGAAACCGAAATGGAACAAGCAGTGGAACAGCTTATTTCCCATCGCCCAAATGGCATCATTATTGCGCGTAACGGCTTAAAAACTGTACAAGTTCCCGAAAAACTGCGTCAATTCCCGATAGCTTTAGCAAATTGCGCGACCGAGGATTTACCCGTAGCAAGCTATATTCCTGATGATTATCAAGGGCAGTACAAAATCGGTAAATTATTAGTGGAAAAAGGCTATAAAAAACCGCTATTTCTGCATATTCCTCATAATTATATTGCGACCAAAGCCCGTAAGGAGGGCTTTGAGCAAGCATTTTTTGCGGAAGAAACAGACAAAAGTGCGGTCAAAATCAGCCATTATTTTATGCAGGCTGACGGCGAAGATTATTTTGAGGGAGCAAAACCGCTAATAGATTTGCTACAACGTCACAAAAAATTAGATTATGACGTGGTTGTCTGTGGCAATGACAGAATTGCGTTTGTTGCGTATCAGCTATTGCTCAGTCGCGGATATCGTATTCCTGAAGATATTGCCGTAACGGGATATGACAATATGGTCGGTATTGCACATCTATTCATACCGCCATTAACCACAGTAGAATTACCTCATTATACTATGGGCGAGCAAGCGGCATTACATTTAATTGAAGAACGCGAAGATACCGAATGTCATAAGATAACTTGTCCATTAATTATGGGAAAATCTTGCTAAAAATTAATTCTACCTGAAAATATCTAAATTCTTTAGATTCATCTACATAAAATCCGACGATTTTTTGTACACGAAAAGTGAATAATTTTTTGTGTAACGTCGTCGTTTTTTATTTTCCTTTTCAAAAACCTTCAAAAATCAAAACACATTTACCACCACAATCAGTTCATGAATAAAGTTAGCTGGATTATCATTACGGCACGGAACAACTGATTACCTTATTGAAATTCGCGCAAAACGAATTTGTGCGTTGGGACGCGATGCAAATGCTGTTTGCCGCGGAATTGCGCCGCAATTTAACCGCCTGTCAGCAAAGAGAGTAATAGTAAATTTATTTTCGTGATATAACGCATTTATTATTTAACATAATATACATTATGCGAATTCAGTTACAGGGCTGAGAGTTTTCTTATAACAATAACAATCCGCACGTGGAACGTGCGGTTTTTAGGCAACCCTATAAGGGCCTAG
>CAUTMS010000012.1:0-51089 GCA_963539805.1 uncultured Actinobacillus sp.
AACTTTCAAAATTTTGACCGCACTTTATCCCATCGCAAAAGTGCGGGTGATTTTTTCTTCGTTTTTTACTCTTTCGGCAGCTTAACAATTGAAATTATTAGCCCACCCCAGATGATGGCAAGGGCAATCACCATCATCACGATTGCACTGGTATTCATGATTGTTCTCCTTTACGTTCCGTTATTACTTCGTTTTTCCATTTCAAGCGAGAAAGCAGGAATGCCACCACGACTAACATAATCGCCATGCCCCAGCCGAAGGTGTTGATAAACCAATCCGGATAGCCTTCATAACCTTCCGTGAAGACTTTCGCTCCTTCGCTGAACAACATGAAGGCCAAAATCCCTGTGGTCACGACGATACACAACCGCCACACGAAACCGACTTTGAATGAAGACGTTTCATTGATGTGCTGGCCCAGCACGCCTAATTTCTCATCCGCGACAATAACCATCAGTGAAACAAACGCCACCGCGACGATACCGAAATAGTTCACGAATTTATCCATGACGTCTAACATCGGCAAGCCGGTGGTAGAACCGAATAAAATCACGGAAACCGCCATCATGGGTAAGCCGACCAGGAACGTGACTTTTGCACGACGGATGCGCAATTTATCCTGTACGGCGGAAATGATGACTTCGATAACGGAAATAAACGACGTTAATGCCGCAAAGGTTAACGAACCGAAGAATAACACACCGATAATTTCGCCAAACGGCGCTTCGTTAATAATGGTCGGAAACGCAAAGAAGGCTAAACCGATACCGCCTTTCGCCACCTCGCTGACTTCCTGTCCCTGCGCCGTCGCCATAAAGCCGAGTGCGGCAAATACGCCAATCCCCGCCAACAATTCAAAGCTGGAGTTGGCAAAACCCACCACCAAACCGGAGCCGGTTAAATCGGATTCTTTCTTCAGATACGAAGCATAAGTGATCATAATTCCAAAACAAATGGATAATGAGAAGAAAATCTGCCCGTATGCCGCAATCCAAACACTCGGATCGGATAACTTATCCCAATCCGGCGTAAATAAAGCGTTTAATCCTTTTGCCGCGCCCGGCAGAAAAAGCGATGACACCACAAGCACAATAAACATCACCACCAACACCGGCATTAAAATACTGGCGGATTTCGAAATCCCTTTTTGTACGCCTAACGCCAACACGCCCAAGGCAACCAGCCAGACCGCAATCAGCGGCCCGATCACCATGCCGACAAATTCAAAACTCACCCCTTGTTTAATATCGCCGACTCTCAAATATTCGTTGATAAAAAACTGAACGGGATCATTTCCCCACGCGGCGGTAAAGGAAAAATAGGTGTAAGTTGCCGCCCAACCGAGCACCACGGCATAATACAATCCGATGATGACATTCACCATCACCTGCCACCAACCGAAGGTTTCAAAATGTTTATTGAAACGACGATAGGACAACGGCGCGCCGCCGCGGTGACGATGCCCGATGGCGTAATCTAAAAATAAAAGCGGAATACCGGCGGTCAATAACGCCACAATATAAGGAATAATAAATGCGCCGCCGCCGTTTTCATAAGTAGTATAAGGAAAACGCCAAATGTTTCCCAAACCGACGGCGGAACCGATAGCCGCCATAATAAAGGCGTTGCGCCCGGAAAATGTTTCACGTGTAGAATTCGACATTCTGACACCCCTTTGTTGTTATAAGTAAAGATTAAGTCAAGATATAGGATAAGGAAATATAAAGGAAAAATCCTTTCAGTCAATAAAAAACTGGTTACCCAAAACGTTTAAGTATGACGATCAGGTTGAAATTTCCGATAAAACTCAACTTCCGCGCCGCCATATCGTCTTGATTATGCTATGCTAATATCCTTAATTTTAGAACGGACGGCATTATGCAAAAACGCGTTTTTATCACTCACGGCTACACCGCAAACTCGCAAAAACATTGGTTTCCCTGGCTAAAAGTGCGGTTAGAAAATGAAGGATTTTCCGTCACGGTTTTCGACATGCCGGATACCGACAAGCCGAATCCCGCAATCTGGCTGGCGCACCACCGGGCGAATATTTCTAACGTTTCGGCGCAGGATATTTTTATCGGACACAGCTTGGGCTGCATCGCCACCTTACGCTTTCTGGCGCAACAAAACCGGCCGGCGGGCGGACTGATTTTAGTGGCGGGATTCGATCACGCACTCCCCAATTTACCCGAACTGAACGGCTTCACCGCGCAACAACCGGATTATGCCGCGCTCATCCGCCGCATCCCGCACCGCACCGTTATCGCTTCGCTGGACGATAACGTGGTAAATCCCGCTTTCAGCGAACGACTGGCGGCGAATCTGCAAGCGAAATATATCACAACTCAGGGTTATAAGCATTTCACCGAGCATCACGGCGTCACTCAATTGCCATTGGTTTACGACGAAATCATGGCGTTTGCCCGATAAAAAGTGCGGTCAAAAAACGCCGCATTTTTCCGAAAAAAACGTTCAAAAAATCGCCCGCACTTTTTCTACCCTTTTTGTGTGATCAAGATCATATTTTAAGCAAAAAAAATTTGACTATTTTCACCTGACATTTAGACTTGCCAATGTTCAGCAACCGTTTGCATTGTTATTTGACGAGCGGCTGAAACGTGACAATTATCAATCTTAATCACATACGGAGATCTGAAATGACGCATCTTATCGTTGCGACACACGGAAAATTTTCAGAAGAAATCGTAAACTCAGCGGCCATGGTTTTCGGTGAAGATGAAAATACCCATGTAGTCACATTTTTACCCGGCGAAGGCGGTGACGACCTGGTTGCCAAATACAATGCCATCCTTGAAACATTGCCTGAAAACGAGCCGGTTCTGTTTATGGTGGACTTATTCGGCGGCAGCCCTTACAACGCAGCGGCCCGTGTTGCCACCAATCGCGAAAACACCGATATCGTAACCGGTATCAGCTTGCCGATGCTGCTTGAGACCCTGGACGCCAAAGACAGCGCTTCTTTAGACGAATTAGTGGAAACGGCGAAAGAAGTCGGTGTGATGGCGGTGAAATCTTTCCGCAATCCTGAACCGAAAGCCGCCAAAACGGAAGAAAAACCAGCAGCTGCGGCGGTTCCGGCGGCGCCGCGCGATCCGAACTTAAAAGGTAATATGAACATCTCCTTATTGCGTATCGACAGCCGTTTAATCCACGGGCAAGTGATGACCTCCTGGGCGAAAGCCGTAAAATGCGAAGCGATTTTTGCCATTAACGACGGTGTCGCAAAAGATGACATCCGACGCGAATTATTGCTTCAAATCGTGCCGTCTCATTTAAAAGGTTACGTCATTACGGTTGAGAAAGCGATTAAAGTATGGCACAACCCGAAATACGCCGGCAAAAATATCATTTGGCTGGTGACCAATCCGACCGATATCGTGCGCTTAATTGAGGGCGGAGTAAAAATTTCGGACGTCAATGTGGGCGGCATGACTTATCGCGAAGGCGACAAGCTGATTTCGCAAGCCGTTGCGGTAAACAAAGACGATGTGGCGGCGTTCAAAAAATTATTGGAGCTCGGCGTGAATATGTCGCTTCAACAGGTCGCTGCGAACCGTAAAGAACCGCTTACCAAAGAAAAACTTGATGCAATTCAATTCTAATTCAGGAAAACATTATGACTACATTAGAAATTATTTTAGTTACCCTCGTCGCCGCGATTTGCGGTATGGGGTCCGTGCTTGACGAACGTCAAACCCACCGTCCGCTGGTGGCTTGTACTTTAATCGGCTTGGTATTGGGCGATTTACAGTCTGGCGTGATTGTCGGCGGTATGCTGGAAATGCTGGCGTTAGGCTGGATGAATGTCGGTGCGGCAATGGCGCCGGATGCGGCGTTGGCCTCCGTTATTGCGGCCATTTTAGTGATTAAAGGCAATCAGGATAAAGCGACCGCAATCGCCGTTGCCATTCCGGTTGCCGCGGCGGGTCAGGTATTAACCATCTTCGTCCGTACTTTAACCATCTTCTTACAACACAAAGCCGATGATTATGCGGAACAAGCCAACTTCCGCGGTATCGAAATCTGTCACTTTGCGGGTCTCAGCCTGCAGGCGTTACGCGTGGCCATTCCGACATTTTTCGTGGCGCTGGTTGCCGGCACGGATACCGTAACCGCCGCGTTAAATGCAATTCCTGAAGTGGTTACCCGCGGGTTGCAAATCGCCGGCGGATTTATCGTAGTCGTCGGTTATGCCATGGTCATCAACATGATGCGTGCCGGCGCGTTAATGCCGTTCTTCTTTATGGGCTTTGTTATCGCCTCATTCTCAAACTACAACTTGGTCGGTTTGGGTTTCCTGGGCGCATGTTTAGCCTTAATTTACATCCAATTAAATCCGCAATTTAACCAAGCGGCAGGGCAAGTCAACAGCGTAAAACACGAACTTGCGGACGACGAACTTGAAGGTCTATAAGAAGGAAATACGAAAATGTTTGAGAAAAAACAATTAACCGCGCACGATATTCGATCAACTTACTGGCGTTCAACATTCCTTTTAGGTTCTTTCAACTTTGAACGTATGCAATCCATGGGATTTTGCGTATCCATGATTCCGGCGATAAAACGCCTTTACAGCAACAAAGAAGATCAGGCCGCCGCTTTAAAACGTCACCTCGAATTCTTCAATACTCAGCCTTGGATCGGCTCCGCCATTATGGGTGTAACGGCGGCCATGGAACAGGAACGGGCCAACGGCGCGGACATTGACGATGCGGCAATCAGCGGGGTAAAAGTCGGTCTGATGGGACCGTTAGCCGGTGTGGGCGATCCGATTTTCTGGGGAACCTTACGCCCGGTGTTAGCCGCACTCGGCGCCGGTCTTGCTATCAGCGGCAGCTTACTCGGCCCGCTATTATTCTTTATCGGCATCAACATTTTCCGCGCGCTGACCCGTTGGTACGGCTTTAAATACGGTTATGCCAAAGGGACGGAAATTGTGTCCGAAATGGGCGGCGGTCGCTTACAAAAAGTCACTCAAGGCGCCTCAATCCTCGGTTTATTCGTGATGGGTTCACTGGTATCCAAATGGACCAGCATCAATATTCCGCTCGAATTGTCCCGCTACAAAAACGCGATGGGCGAAGAAGTCGTCACTACCGTGCAAAGCGTGCTGGATCAGCTGTTACCGGGGCTGATGGCATTATTGCTGACCTTCGTCTGTATGTGGTTATTGCGCAAAAAAGTGAACGCCATGTACATCATCTTCGCCTTGTTCGGCGTCGGTATTTTAGGTTACTGGCTAGGTATTTTGGCGTAATACTTGCAGACCGTGATATAATTCGGGGCAGTCTTCGGACTGCCTTATTTTAGAATAAAGTGCGGTCAGTTTTTTGAGTGTTTTTGAATCTTTTCTCCTACCGTCTTCCTATTAATAAAATAACCCAAATATAAATCTCTCAATAAAAATTTTTGGCTTGCATAATTATTAAATAATATAGTCATCTATAATTACATTTGGTCAAAAACCAATTCTGAAAATAATTGTCTTAATTAGCAATTAATCTATGTAAATAAAATAATATTTAAGGAGAAAGTCATGAAAAAGCTACTTACTATTTTCTTTATTATCTTTCCGGCTATAGCTATAGCAAATCAAATAAATATTGATAAAGCTTATAAATTGGCACGCGATTCTATTGAAAAAAATAAATTAACCAAGTTAAAACAGGAATGTTTAAGTTTGGTCGAAAAAAAACAAAATAACCCTACCTATTATGAGATTGATATCAGAGAAATTCATAATGATAAATGCGGCGGAGATCCTAATACAGCCCCCAGATTAATGACATATCGAGTAAATAAGCAAGACGGTACACTTCAATCCGATGCTTTCGAGTTGGCAGAACGTCATAATGAAACATGGAGTGGAAAATTTTATTCTATAAAATAATCCATCAATAACTGTAAGTTACGTTCATACTTAGGGGGATTTATGTCAACAAGAAGTTATGCTGAACGTCAGCAAGATTTTAATAACATTATGGATATTGTAGATAACCTTGGCGTTAATTCTCCAGAAATTTTTGCCGCACAATGGGCATTAGAATATGATTGAGGTGAGTCTGTTACTGGTAAATATAATTACTGGAGAGTAAAAGCAGGTAACGGAGATCCTAATAATAATTCAACAGGAACAATAGCTTGGACAACAGAAAATATAAATGGAAAAGAAATATCTGTGCAACAGGAGTTTAAAGATTATAATTCTTTAAGAGACGCTATTCAGCATCGATTAAATTTTACAAATAATACAAAAGGTCGTTATGATGCATATAATAATGCTAAAACGGCGGCTGAAGCGACCGATACCTTGCAAAATGGTTAATATGCTACAGATCCCGATTATGCAAAAAACTAAAAGATATTATGAAAAGAATGAAAATTGACTCCTATAAACCTCGTGGTAATAAAGGAGGAAATGGATCAAATGAAAATTCAGATTCACGCAAAGGTACCGGCACATATAAAATTAAATTAATCACTCCTGAGGGAGAAAAAGAATTTAAATGCCCAGAAGATGTATATATTTTAGATCAAGCGAAAGATAACAATATTGATCTGTCTTATTCCTGCCGAGCCGGTTCTTGTTCAGGCTGTGCCGGAAAAATTATATCGGGAACCGTAGATCAATCTGATCAAAGTTTTTTAGACGACGATCAAACAAAACAAGGATTTGTGTTGTTATGTTGTTCATATCCCGGAGCAGATTGCGTAATTGAAACGCATAAAGAAGATGACTTAATAAACAGCTAAATGAAATGATATAATTCGGGGCAGTCCTCGGGCTGTCTTATGTTTATAAAACCAATGCGCTCAAAATTGCAAAGATTTGCAAATTTCCTACCCAAACTGACCTCTTCTAGCTGATTGGGAAGTAAAAGAGGTGAGGGTTGTAAAAAAGCGTAGCTTGCTAACATATTGATATATCTTATATTTACCAGGAAAGAAAATGAGAAATCTTATCGTATTAGTAGGATTATTAGGGACTGTATCTGCATGTGCAAACAATCTCGAAAATGAAATCACAGATGAAAAGGTGATTCAATATATTATTACCAAAAATAATAACAAGTATTGTTTCTCATCTAATAAACCCTCATCTGTAACAATGGAGGAGCGATATTATATTTCTCTGGTTTCTGATATTTTCGGTGAATCTGCCATTAAAATCTTAGAACAAAGAGACAATAATCTTTTTGAAGAAAAACTTGATAGGTTACGCCCAATATATCAATCGAAGGTAAGCATTAAGAGTAAAAAAGACTGTGAAAAACTTGGTGAATACAATCAAATTTTAATAAATAAATACTATTATTCTGAATAAACACTTTAAATTACATCTAAACTGCTTTTATAACGATCTCCTAGGGGGAAATTTTATATGACAATGAAAGTGAGTCCGGCTGGTGAAAGTTTTATTATGCAACATGAAGGCAATAGTTTAAGTGCCTATCAAGATCAAAGGGGGATTTGGACGATTGGTTATGGACATACAGGATCTGTTGATGGTGTTCCTATAGGAGCAGGAATGACCATTACAGCTGAAAAGCAAGCAGAACTTTTCCACTATGATATTAACAATTCTGCTGATGTTGTTAGAAATACGGTAAAAACGCCATTAAGTCAAAATGAATTTGATGCCCTCACAAGCCTTGCTTATAACATTGGACCAAATGCTTTCAAAAACTCAACATTAGTAAAAAATTTAAACCAAGGCGACAAGGCTGGAGCAGCCAAAGAGTTTGAACGTTGGAATAAAACTGATGGAAAAGTAAATAAAGGATTAACCAATAATAGAAGAAAAGCTGAAAAAGATCTTTTCTTAAGAAAAGACAAAAATAAAAGCGGCGGTGCTGGTAACGGTAGTAGCGGGAGTAACAGTTCTCCAATAAATGGGAAATATAAAATTAAACTAATCACTCCCGAGGGAGAAAAAGAATTTAAATGTCCAGAAGATGTATATATTTTAGATCAAGCGGAAGATAACGATATAGATCTGCCTTATTCCTGCCGAGCTGGTTCTTGTTCAAGCTGTGTCGGAAAAATTATATCGGGAACCGTAGATCAATCTGCTCAAAGTTTTTTAGATGACGATCAAACAAAACAAGGATTTGTGTTGTTATGTTGTGCATATCCCGGCTCAGATTGCGTAATTGAAACGCATAAAGAAGATGACTTAATAAACAGCTAAATAAAATGATATAATTCGGGGCAGTCTTCGGGCTGCCCTGTTTATTAGGAGAACCAATGAAATCTTATGAATTCCGCTTAGTTAATGTTTTTGCCGAAACGCATTTTAGTGGGAATCCCTTGGCCGTTTTTCCTGATGCCGACGGTTTGAATGATATGCAAATGCAGCAAATTGCAAAGCAGTTTAATCTTTCCGAGGTAGTCTTTGCTCATTCTCCGACGGAAAGTGCGGTCAAAAAATTACGTATTTTTACACCGGATTACGAACTTCCTTTTGCCGGTCACCCCACCATTGGGGCGGCTTATATTTTACGCAAATTACTGGATTTGCCCGAAAAATACGTGCTGCAAACGCAGGCCGGTTTTGCCGAAATTCAACATCAACAAGAGATTATCACATTCTCCGTATCCATCGGAACGGTGGAGCGCGCGCCGCTCACACGTCGGGAATGCGCGGAAATGTTATCTTTACCGCTGTCCGCCGTTCTTTCCGATCCCGTCTGGGCAGATACGGGAACATCACAGTTACTGGTTGAATTAGCCGATTGGAAAAGCGTACAAAATCTTCGAATTCAGACCGCACTTTTTCTACAAAAAGCCTATTCCAAAACCCACGTGCGGCATCTTTATGTCTGGAGCGCGGATCATGCCGCCAAACAAATAAAATCCCGTTTATTTTTCTCGATAAACGGGGCCGTTCTGGAAGATCCCGGAACGGGTTCCGCCGCCGCAAATTTAGGTTCTTATTTGACTTACAAAGGTAACGCGCCAAATCAATGGCTTATTTTACAAGGTGACGAAATTCCGCGCCCGAACCGATTAGTATTACGCATTGACGAACAAATTCATGTTGGAGGAAACGTCATAGAAGTCGGTAAAGGCGAGTTTTTCATTCCATCAAAGGAAATTCTATGAAACTCAAAGATCTCATCCAACCACCGCCGAGTGAAACCTATGTGAAAAATTCATCGCCGTTAGTGACCGCACTTTTGATTATCGCGGGATTACTGTGGTATGTAACGCAATACGGTTCCATTATCACTTTGGTGCTGGCGTTATTTGTGCTGATGGGGCAGAAGATGCTGTTGGCGCAGGCGAATAAGGACTTCCGCGAAATGTATCTGTCGCAGCAACAGTTTGAGAAAACCCAAAACGCGGATTATTTACGCTACATCCGGGCCCGCAGCGAACAAATGTTGCGGGATAATAAAGTGCTGTCCGACAAAGCCAAACGCGAAATCGCGCAATTACAGGCTTATGCGGCGAAAAATCTGAAACAGGAAAATCCGCAATGATTCCGATTCTGGGCGTCACCGGTTACAGCGGCAGCGGCAAAACCACTTTATTGGAAAAAATCGTGCCGAAATTGACCGCACTTGGACTGCGCGTAGCGGTCATCAAGCACAGCCACCACAACGCTTCGGTGGATAAGGAAGGCAAAGACAGTTGGCGCATGAAAGAAGCGGGTGCCAGCCAAGTAATTATGGCCTGCGACAGCCGCTGGGCGTTAATGACGGAAACCCCGCAGGAAGCGGTTTCACTGCATTATCTGGCGGCCCAGTTTGATCAAAACCTGACGGATCTCGTGCTGGTGGAAGGCTTCAAACAGGAACCGATTCCGAAAATTCTGCTTCATCGTCGCGACATGACAAAACCCTTGCCGGAATGCGATGAAAATGTACTTGCCATCGCCACGGATTATCCGTTAAATACGGAAAAAGTGCGGTTAAATATTAACGAGATTTCACAAATCGCCGCCTTTATTTTTGATTATTACCAACGACAGAAACAACTATGAACAGCGCCGACCCAAAAACGCAAGACTACCGCCCGCTCGCCTGGATTGCCGCCATGGCGCTGTTTATGCAGTCTCTCGACGCCACCATTCTGAATACGGCGTTACCCGCCATTTCCCGCAGCCTGAACCAATCGCCGCTGGAAATGGAATTGGCGATTATCAGCTACGCCCTGACCGCCGCGGCGATCATTCCTTTAAGCGGTTGGATTGCCGATCGTTTCGGCACATTGTTCACCTTCCGTGCCGCCGTGTTCATCTTCGTGCTGGGTTCTTTAGCCTGCGCCCTTTCCACCAACCTGGACGCGTTGGTGGCCTCGCGCATTTTGCAGGGCGTAGGCGGCGCGTTAATGTTGCCCGTAGCGCGCCTGGCCATCATCCGTAATGTAGATAAAAGCCAACTTATCGTAGCCTGGAATCTGATGGCGATGTCGGGCTTAATCGGACCGGTATTGGGGCCGATTCTCGGTGGGTGGATCGTCACTCATACCAGTTGGCCGTGGATTTTTCTGATCAATCTGCCCATCGGCATTATCGGGATAATCGTGGTGGGGAAATACATGCCCAACAGTTACGGCAATGTGAAAAAACTGGATTGGGCGGGTTTTCTGTTGTTTGCCGCCGGATTGGTGACAATGACTTACGGGCTGGATGTCATCGCCGAAAATCTGGCAAATAAAAGCAAAGCGGTAATACTTATCGTCAGCGGCATAATGTTACTCATTGCATATTATCTGTACGCCTTACGGGCGACAAATCCGCTGATTCCTTTGTCTTTATTGCGTTTCCGCACCTTTAATCTGGGCATTCTCGGCAATCTGTTCATCCGCATTTCGGGTTCGGGTATTCCCTTCCTGTTGCCGCTGATGTGGCAGGTCGCTTTTCATTTTGATGCGCAAACCTCGGGGTTTATGCTGGCGCCCATTGCCGTCAGTTCTATTCTGGCAAAATCCATTGCCACGAAAATTCTTTACCGCTTCGGTTATCGCAACAGTTTAGTGATCAACGCCCTGCTGATGGCGGCGGCGATTGCCGCAATGTCCCGTTTCACGCAGGACACGCCGCTGTGGCTGTATATCCTGATTATGATGTGGTACGGTTGCTGTATATCGCTGATGTTTACCGCAGTGAATACCCTGGCGGTTTGCGACTTGCCGGATAATCTGGCGGGTTCCGGTTCCACTATTTTAAGTATGATGCAGCAACTGGGAATCGGCATGGGCATTGCGATTTCTTCCGTCATGCTTGCCTTATTTCGCGAACATTTCGGGCAAACCGAAAATTTGGTCTCGGCATTCAGTTATACGTTTCTGGTTTCCTCTTTGTTCGCCGTATTGCTGGCATTCCTCATGGCAGGCCTGCATCCGGAAGACGGCAACAACCTGCGTCAGCAAAAATCGATAAAAAACTGACCGCACTTTACAAAGTTTCAGCCTGCATTAAGCCGAATTCGTAAAAGTGCGGTCACAAAAAGCAACGCTTTTTGAACGTTGGCTTTGCCAACGGTGGCGAAGCCATAAGTAATCGCACCGGCGATTACGCATAAAAAAAGCGATGTTTTTTATCGCGTTAGCGGAATGCGTTTCATCCTTTAATTTTCCACATCCACCCGCAGCACCTGCGCCTGCTGTTTCAGCAGCGAATAAATCAGCTCAAGCGTCTCCGATGTCAGCGGGCCATAACGATAAGATAACTTAATTTCGCCGTTGCCCTGTTCCTTCATGGTAAAATTTTCAAAGGGGAAATTATTCACCAACAGTAAATCCGTTACATAAGTCATGGCCGAAATCTGCGACACATAAACCCGAATCACCGCTTTCTTTTCCTTCGTTTTCTGACGGTTATGAACAAAACGCTGCACAATCGGACTCAGACGAATCGCAACCAGAATCATCGCCGTCGCCATAACGGCATCGAAAAAGAATCCGGCACCCGAGGCAATGCCGATGCCCGCCGCCGCCCAAATAATCGCCGCCGTCGTTAAGCCCGAAATGGCGTCGTTGCTTTTGCGCAAAATCACGCCTGCGCCCAGAAAACCGATACCGCTCACCACCTGCGCCGCCAAACGCATCGGATCGGTTCGGATATTTTCCGAAATCTGCGCATAATATTCCGCCGATTGAATAGAAATCACCGTCAAAATGCAAGTGGTAATGGCAATAATCGCGCAGGTTTTCACGCCGACGGGTTTATGTTTCAACTCGCGTTCCAAACCGATAATCGCCCCCAACAGCAGGGCAATAAACAGTTTTAACAAAATAATAAAATGCGTGGATGACAGCAACACATCCTGCATTTCATGCAAAAAATTCATGATTTTCCCCTTATCCCGAGGTTAAGAATTGTAACGAATTTTATCGGGAACAAAAAGCGACGCGGTGCGGAAAAATATATTTTTCACCCCGATTCATGCCGCACAGAACGGAATTTTCATTTTCTCAAAAAAACCTCAAACTCGCGCCAATCCCCACGCCTGAATATGCTGCACGCCCTGCTTACGTAGTTGTCGAGCAATTTCATTCAAGGTGGAACCGGTGGTAATCACATCGTCCAGCAAAGCGACCGAACGATAAGGCACAGAGGCGTTCACCCAAAAAGCGTTTTTCAGATTGGAACGACGCGCCGCGGCGGTTAATCCGCGCTGATTGGGCGTTCGTTTTATGCGCCGGATCTGGTGTAAATCGCAAGGAATATTCAGCCATTCGGATAAATAACGGGCAAGCAGCGCGGTTTGGTTGTAACCTCGCCGCCATTGGCGAAAATGATGCAACGGCACAGGCAAAATCGCTTCCGGCAAACACAAACCCTGCTCCCGCCTGGCACGAATAATCGCCAGCAACATCAGGCGCGCCAGGGTGCGATCCAACCAAAACTGACGCCGGAATTTAAAGCGATGAATCAGGCTCGATAAAGGCTCGTCGTAACGCCCGATCATCACCAGCCGATCCCAACCGGGTTTAGATTGCAAGCAGCGTCCGCAATGCAAGGCGTTTTCCCGCAGCGGCGCGCCGCAAGTGCCGCAATAAGGAAAACGTTCAATTAGCCGATTACAACGGCTACACAAACCATGACGGGCCAGCGCCAGACGCTCGCCGCACCGCACACAACAAAATCCCAACGGATTCATAAAAAAACATCCCGATTTTTGCCCGCACTTTTGCGCACTTTAACGGAAAAATAAGGAATACGAGTGAAAATATCACGCGATTGGAATATCGATCACAAAACACTTGAAATATGGCGGTCGGAATAACAAAATGAAGCGAAAAAAGCCATTTGGCGGAAGGTCATGGGAGTCGAACCCACCCAAGAACGCTGGCGTTCTTAACAGGATTTGAAATCCTGCCGCCTCACCGGAAACGACGACCTTCCGAAAGGAACTCAACTTTAGCTTAAAATCGCCGACGATTCAAGTTGAAAACCCGTTTAAGAGGAAAATCATGCATAAACCCAACATCACCATGGCATGCGTTGTGCATTGCAAAGGCAAATTTTTGTTCGTGGAAGAAATCGAATACGGTAAACGAACCTTAAACCAACCGGCGGGACATCTGGAAAAAAACGAAACCATTTTACAGGGTGCCAGTCGCGAACTTTACGAAGAAACCGGCATTCGCGCCGATATGCAAAAGCTGGTTAAAATTTATCAGTGGCACGCGCCGCGCAGTCAAACCGATTATCTGCGTTTCGTGTTTGCGCTGGAACTGGACGATTGGCTGACGACAACGCCTCATGACAGCGACATCACGCGTGCATTATGGTTAACGCCGGAGGAATTTCGGCATTACATTACCCGGCCCGGACAATGCGAACGCAATCCGCTGGTGATTCGGGCCGTTCAGGATTATCTGAAAGGCGAATCTTACCCGTTGGATTTGTTGTCGGTATTCGAATAATTATTTCTCGTACCAGATTTCGTTGATATACAGCGTGACCTTGCCGGCGGGGGTTTCCACCCGCACTTCGTCGTCCACCGTTTTACCGATCAACGCCCGCGCCACGGGGGAATCCACGGAAATCCAGTTTTTCGCCGGGTCAAACTCGTCGCAGCCCACAATCCGATATCGCTTTATTTCGCCGTCTTCGTTTTCCAATTCCACCCAAGCGCCAAAAAATACTTTGCCTTCCTGCCGGCTGTGATAATCCACGATTTGTAACACTTCCAGCCGTTTCATCAGAAACCGAACGCGGCGATCGATTTCGCGCAAACGGCGCTTACCATAAATGTATTCCGCGTTCTCGCTGCGATCGCCTAACGCCGCTGCATCGGAAACCGCCTGCGTCACTTTCGGACGCTCCTCTTTCCATAAAAATTTCAATTCCTGATCCAGAGCATTCCAGCCCTGGCGGGTAATATAATTCGATTTAGCCATAATATTCCGTAAAAGTGCGGTCAAAAAAAGCGACGTTTTTTTTTAAACGTTAGCCTTGCCAATGACTTCAAAGAAGCAATCCTTCCGAAGATTATAAACAAAACGCCGGTTTTCCGACCGTTCCGCCCGCCGATAGACACAAATTATTGCAATTATAGCGGGTAAACCATGAAAGAATTATAGTGAAAATTTGCATAAACGTCTCTATCGGCGTATTATTCCCGACCATAAAACTCAGATAAAATCAGGAATATTTATGGAACATATTAAAATTTCAGAGCCCGCGCAGGCTCATTTCCGCAAATTGCTGGAAAGTCAGGAAGAAGGCACCAATATCCGGATTTTCGTTGTCAATCCGGGAACGCCGAATGCGGAATGCGGCGTTTCTTACTGCCCGCCGAGCAACGTGGAAGAAAACGATACCGAATTGAAATTCAACGGATTTTCCGCCTTTATCGACGACATCAGCTATCCGTTTCTGGAAGATGCCGAAATCGATTATGTAACGGAAGAACTCGGCACTCAGCTAACCTTAAAAGCGCCCAATGCCAAAATGCGCAAAGTGGCGGATGACGCGCCGTTAATCGAACGGGTGGATTATGTGATTCAAACCCAAATCAACCCGCAACTCGCCAGCCACGGCGGTCGTATTACTTTAATCGAAATTACCGACGACGGCTATGCGGTGCTGCAATTCGGCGGCGGTTGCAACGGCTGTTCGATGGTGGACGTCACTTTGAAAGACGGCGTGGAAAAACAACTGGTGGAAATCTTCGGCGGCGAACTCAAAGGGGCGAAAGACGTCACCGAACATCAGCGCGGCGAACATTCTTACTATTAATTATGTATTTTCAAATCGGCGCCTTACGCCGATTTTTTATGGCGGAAGAAAAATATGACACGTTGTGATTGGGCGGGCGACAGCGAAATTTATCGGAATTACCACGACAATGAATGGGGAAAACCGCAATTCGACAGCCGAAAACTGTTCGAAAAAATCTGTCTGGAAGGCCAGCAGGCGGGATTATCCTGGATAACCGTGCTGAAAAAACGGGACGCTTACCGTGCCGCGTTTCATCAGTTTAATCCGGAAAAAATCGCACAAATGACGGAAACCGACATTGACGACTTAATGCAAAACACCGGGCTCATTCGCCATCGTGCGAAGCTGGAAGCCATTGTGAAAAACGCCCGCGCTTATCTGGAAATGCAAAAGTGCGGTCAAAATTTCAGCGATTTTATTTGGTCATTTGTCAACCACAAACCGCAAATCAACGATGTGCCGGACTTAAGTTGCGTACCGGCGAAAACGGAAACCTCCAAAGCCATGTCGAAAGCGTTGAAGAAAAAAGGTTTCGTATTTGTGGGCGAAACCACCTGTTATGCGTTTATGCAATCCATGGGGTTAGTAGACGATCACCTCAACGATTGCTTTTGCAAAAGCCAAAAACAGGCAAAAAAATGACCGCACTTTTGTTATAAGATATGACGTTTTTTTATTTCGTCGCCCGGCCGAATTCTATTAGAATGCACGCAAATTTCATTTCAATCTTAAAAAGGAAAGTTCTATGTTTAAAAAATTAGCATTACTGGCAACCTCCGTATTCGCGCTTGCGACCGCAACTCAGGCGGCAGCTGCGGACAGCTTACTTGATCGCATCAACAATAAAGGCACCATTTCCGTCGGCACGGAAGGAACCTATGCGCCTTTCACCTACCATGACGAAAACGGTAAATTAACCGGTTACGACGTGGAAGTAACGCGCGCCGTTGCGCAAAAATTAGGCGTGAAAGTGGATTTCAAAGAAACGGCCTGGGATTCCATGATGGCGGGACTGAAAGCCGGTCGTTTTGATATAGTGGCAAACCAGGTGGCGTTAACCACGCCGGAACGTCAGGCGACATTCGATAAATCCGAGCCTTACAGCTGGTCCGGCGCCATGATGGCGGTGCGCGCCGATGAGAACGACATTAAAACCTTGGATGATATTAAAGGTCGCAAGGCAGCACAATCCTTAACCAGCAACTACGGCGAACTGGCTCGCGAAAAACAGGCGAAAATCGTGCCGGTTGACGGTTTGGCCCAATCTTTGCTGGTGGTTCAGCAAAAACGCGCGGACTTAACCTTAAACGACAGCCTGGCGATTTTAGACTATTTGAAGAAAAACCCGAACGCCGGTTTGAAAACCGCCTGGGAAGCGCCGGCTGAAGAAAAACTGGGCGCCGGTTTAATCGTCAATAAAGGCAACGACGAAGCCTTAGCCAAAATCAGCGCGGCAATTGTCGAATTGCGACAAGACGGTACATTGAAAAAATTAGGCGAACAATTCTTCGGAAAAGATATCAGTGTTAAATAATCTTCTGCTTTCTTTGCCTTTTATGACCGAGTCCCGTGCGGACTTGGTCATTAACGCTTTCTGGCCAATGGTGGAAGCCGCCGTTCTGGTTTCTATTCCATTGGCGATTGCATCTTTTATTATCGGCATGATTATTGCGGTCGGCGTGGCGCTAATCCGCATTACGCCGGTGAACGGATTGATTCACCGCATCGCATTGGTGCTGGTAAAAATCTATATTTCCATTATCCGCGGCACCCCGATGTTGGTGCAAATTTCTGTGGTGTTTTACGGCTTACCGGCAATCGGTATTTTTATCGATCCGATTCCGGCGGCGATTATCGGTTTTTCGCTCAATATCGGCGCTTACGCTTCGGAAACCGTGCGCGCCGCCATTTCTTCCGTGCCGAAAGGGCAGTGGGAAGCGGGCTACACCATTGGCATGAATTATATTCAAACATTCCGTCGCATTATCGCCCCGCAGGCCTTCCGCGTCGCCGTGCCGCCGTTAAGCAATACCTTTATCGGCTTGTTTAAAGATACTTCGCTGGCCTCCGTTGTAACGGTAACGGAAATGTTCCGCGTGGCGCAGCAAGTGGCGAATATGTCCTACGATTTTCTGCCGGTTTATATTGAAGCCGGTTTGATTTACTGGTGTTTCTGCTGGATTTTATTCTTCGTTCAGGCACGCCTTGAGAAGCGCATGGCGCGTTATGTCGCCCATTAATGTGGCAGGAAAAAACATGATTAAAGTCAGAAATATTCATAAATCTTTCGGTGACAACACAATTTTACGCGGTATCGATTTGGACATCACCAAAGGTGAAGTGGTTGTTATCCTCGGCCCTTCCGGTTCGGGTAAAACGACGTTTCTACGCTGTTTAAACGCCTTGGAAAGGCCGGAACAAGGGACGATTGAGTTCGATAACGCCAATCCGTTATCGATAAATTTCGCGGCAAAACCGTCGAAAAAAGACATTCTTGCCTTACGTCGCAAATCCGCTATGGTTTTTCAGAATTACAATCTGTTTCCTCATAAAACCGCATTGGAAAACGTGATGGAAGGTCCGGTTCAAGTGCAGGGTAAATCGACACCGCAAGCTCGTCAGGAAGCGTTGGAACTGCTTAAAAAAGTGGGACTGTCCGATAAAGCGGATTTGTATCCGTTCCAACTTTCGGGCGGTCAGCAGCAACGGGTGGGTATCGCCCGCGCGTTGGCATTGCAACCGGAACTGATGCTGTTTGACGAACCCACTTCCGCCCTTGATCCGGAATTGGTACAGGACGTGCTGGACACCATGAAATCCCTTGTCAAAGAAGGTTGGACCATGGTGGTGGTGACTCATGAAATCAAATTTGCCTTAGATGTGGCGGATTTGGTAATTGTCATGGACGGTGGTGTGATCGTAGAACAGGGTTCGCCGCAACAGTTATTCGACAATCCGCAGCATGAACGCACAAAAGCGTTTTTGCACCGATTGCGTTCCCACTAATTCTCAATCAATCCTATTAATAAAAAAGGCTGCAAAATTTACTTTGCAGCCTTTTATGCAGGAAAAGTGCGGGCGAAATTTACAACGTTTTTTGCCTACATAAACTGCGCCACATATTTCAACATGACACCTGCGGCAATAGCAGAACCGATTACGCCGGCCACATTCGGACCCATGGCGTGCATAAGTAAGAAGTTCTGATTATCCGCTTCCAACCCGACTTTGTTGGAAACACGAGCCGCCATCGGTACCGCAGAAACCCCGGCGGACCCGATAAGCGGGTTGATTTTGTTCTTGCTGAATTTATTCATCAGTTTCGCCATCAACACACCGCTACCCGTACCGATACAGAAAGCGATCACGCCCAATAACAAAATTCCCAGCGTTTGCGGTTGCAGGAATTTATCCGCAATCAGTTTTGAACCGACGGATAATCCCAAAATAATCGTGACGATATTGATTAACGCATTTTGTGTAGTATCGCTTAAACGATCAACCACGCCGCTCACTTTCATTAAGTTACCGAAACAGAACATCCCCAATAACGGCGCTGCGTCCGGAAGCAATAAGCCCACGAGCAACAACAACACAATCGGGAACATGATTTTTTCCGTATTGCTTACCGTACGCAATTGCGTCATGCGGATTTTACGTTCCGCTTCCGTGGTTAACGCTTTCATAATCGGAGGTTGAATAAGCGGAACCAACGCCATGTAAGAATACGCCGCTACCGCAATCGCACCAAGCAATTCAGGCGCAAGTTTACTGGTTAAATAAATGGCCGTCGGACCGTCCGCACCGCCGATAATCCCGATAGACGCCGCTTGCGGTAAAGTAAATTCGATAATACCGAAATAGTTCAGCGTTAACGCGCCCAATACGGTGGCAAAAATACCGAATTGTGCCGCCGCTCCCAACAACAGGGTTCTCGGATTCGCCAATAACGGACCGAAATCGGTCATCGCACCCACACCCATAAAGATAATGAGCGGCGCCACGCCGTAACTGATAGCCACTTTATAGAACAATGCCAGAATCCCGGCGGAATAGCCCATATCCACAGACAGGGTTTCAAGTTGATTAACCGTCGAAGCCGGAACAGAAGACAGCGCCGCTTTGATGGTGGCGGGATCTGCCGCCACACCTAATTCCGAAGCAATAACGCCGATTTGTTCGGGCGAGCCTAAATGCAACAGGTTTTCCAATGCCGTCATCGCCAAACCGGCTTCCGGAATATTGGATAACAGTCCGCCAAAACCGATTGGCAATAACAACAAAGGCTCAAATTTTCTCGAGATGGCTAACCATAATAACAGCACACTGATGGCAATCATTACGGCTTGCCCCCATTCCATGTGCATTACTCCCGTACCTTGGATTAATGCAATAATACTCTCCATTATTTGCTCCTTATGCCAAGGTCATCACTACATCGCCCACGGAAACGCTGTCGCCCGCTTTCACCTGAATACCGCGAACGGTACCGGCTTGCGCCGCTCTTACTTCCGTTTCCATTTTCATGGCTTCAAGAATAAACAACACATCGCCTTCCGCAACAGCCTGACCTTCGATTGCAACCACTTTCCAAATGTTACCGGCCATTGGCGCGGTAACCGGTACGCCGCCCGCTGAAGGAGCCGGTGCTGCGGCTGCCGGTGCGGCTTGCGGCGCAACAGGGGCGGCAGCCGGTGCGATGGCTGAAATATCACCGCCTTCGCTGACTTTCACCACAAAGGCTTTACCTTCCACTTCAACGGTATAAACAGCTGAACCGGACTGTGCTTTCGGTGCCGCTTTTTCTTGCGGTTTTTGTACCGCACTTTCTGCGGTCGGCGCCGGTTCAAAGGCTGCCGGATTGTTACGGTTTTCTAAGAATTTCCAGGCAATTTGCGGGAATAACGCCACAATTAACGCATCGTCCACGGTATTTTCCGCCAATTTCACGCCTTTCTCTTGCGCTTGGGCAATCACATCCGCTTCGATTTTCGCCATTTCCGGTTCAAGATGATCGGCCGGACGATCGGTCATCGGTTCCGCACCTTCTAACACGCGCGCTTGTAACTCGGCATTAACCGGTGCCGGTGTTTTACCGTATTCACCTTTCAAGACACCTGCGGTTTCTTTAGCGATGGTTTTATAACGTTCACCCATTAATACGTTAATCACGGCCTGAGTTCCCACGATTTGCGAAGTCGGCGTAACCAACGGAATGTAACCTAAATCTTCGCGGACGCGCGGAATTTCTTCCAATACTTGGTCAAGTTTATCCGATGCATTTTGTTGTCTGAGTTGATTTTCAAGATTGGTTAACATACCGCCCGGCACTTGCGCCACTAAAATACGGCTGTCTACACCGCGTAACTGACCTTCGAATTTCGCATATTTTTTACGCACGTCACGGAAATAAGCGGCAATTTTTTCCAGCCGAGGAATATCTAATCCGGTGTCAAACGCCGTGCCTTGCAGGGTGGCGACAATGGCTTCCGTTGCAGGATGTCCGTAAGTGCCGGACATAGAAGAAATCGCCGTATCCACACCGTCAACGCCCGCTTCAATCGCTTTCAGTAATGCCATTTCGGACATACCGGTTGTAGCATGGCAGTGTAAATGTAATTCCACGTCAAAACGTTTTTTGATTTCGCTCACAAGTTCGGCGGCGGCCATCGGATTTAAAATACCGGACATATCTTTGATGACCAGACTGTCCACACCGATTTCCAATAATTGTTCGGTCGTGTCCAACCAGGTTTGTAACGTATGAACCGGGCTGGTGGTATAACTTAACGTACCCTGTGCGTGGCCGCCTTGTTTTTTCACCGCCTGCAATGCGGCTTTCATATTGCGCGGGTCGTTTAACGCATCAAATACCCGGAAAACATCCATGCCGTTTGCCACGCAGCGTTCGACGAAACGATCCACTACGTCATCGGCATAATGACGATAACCTAATAAATTTTGTCCGCGTAATAACATTTGCAAAGGCGTTTTCGGACAGGCTTTTTTCAATTCGCGTAAACGTACCCAAGGATCTTCGCCTAAAAAACGGATACAGCTATCGAATGTCGCACCGCCCCAGGCTTCCAATGACCAATAACCGATATCGTCCAATTCCGCCGCAATCGGCAACATATCATCAAGGCGCAAACGTGTTGCGAAAAGAGACTGGTGAGCATCACGAAGTACTAATTCGGTAATTTTAATTTTTTTAGCCATAATAAAAATTCCTTCTATTTTTAATGTAAGCCTTGAGAACGGCGATGATGGGCGATAGCCGCCACGATGACGGGACGTAAACGTTCTAAATCACTGACCGTCGCAGAAAGTGCGGGCGGATTTTGCGAAGTTTTAGGTTGTTTAACGGGTTCGGGGAAAAAATGGTTTATGAGTTTTGATATCAGGCTGATTGCCCAAATTAAAATGAGCAAAAATACAATTACAAAACCCATACCCGAAAACATCAGGTTAATCCCTTCACCAAAGAGTTCTGCTGGAGTCATTGGTTAGTCCTTTAGTTGTGTGGAAGATTTGTTTATTCTAATGATAAATAGGTAATAATTCCGTGATTTAGATCACAATAAAACAAGATTCACCTCAGAAAAACGCCAAGGTGAATCTTGATTATTATATTTACACAACTAAGCTGGCAAGATAGGTTGCCAACAATCCACCCAGGCTCATAAAGATATTTGAGTAACTTAAGGTTTTTAAACCCGTTTTCATATCAAAGCCACAGCAGTTAGTATAAACCCAAAAGAAACTATCGTTCACATGACAATAAGCGCGAGCTCCCGCACCTGAAGCCAAGAAGATTAAGATTGGATCAATTCCAAGTTGTGTCGCAATCGGTGCAGTTAATGTTGCCGAGGTCACTACGGCAACGACACCTGAACCCTGTACGATTTTAAGAATTGCCGAGATAACAAATGGGATCAAGATGAATGGTAATCCGCTTGAAACCACTGCTTGAGCAAGCGCATCGCCTGCACCAGATACTTTTAACACTTGGCCTAACGCACCACCAGCAGCGGTAATAAAGATAATAGAGCCCGCATCTTTTAAGCTAGTATCCATCACTTTTAATACTTTGTCTTTACCGATACGTTTGCCAAGTAAAGCGATAGCTACTAATGCACCAATCACTAAAGCAATATTTGAATCACCTATAAATTTAGTGACTGCAAGCACCGGACTCTCTTTCGGGAAAATCGCCGCACAAGTGGTGTTAAGTAAAATTAATACAATTGGAAGTAATAATGGTAATAGCGATACAAAACTGCCTGGTAAATCCGTTTCATCCACTTCTTCATCTTGGTTTTGGTTTTCTACGAATGTGTAATAATCAGGCGATTTTTTCATTAAGTAGAAATGTGCGAATAACCAACCTGCTAAAGTCATAAATACCGCAGCAAAAGCCCCCCACATAATAGCTCGACCAATATCAATGCCTAATAAACCTGCAGCTGCTAATGGACCTGGTGTAGGTGGAACATAAACATGTGTTGCCAACAAACCGCTGGATAACGCCACAGCCAATACAGCTAATGGGATTTTACTTTTTTTAGAAATAGCTTTGATTAATGGTGAAAGAATTAAGAAACCTACATCACTAAACACAGGGATAGAAATTAAATAACCACTGATCGCCATCGCAGCAGACGAATTTTTAGTTCCGACCAATTTCACTGCATCTAACGCCATTTTATGGGCAGCACGAGATTGCTCGAGATAATTCCCTAGCATCGTACCAAAAATAATCACTAAACCAATGCTACCCACAGATTTTGAGAAACCAGCCACGATAGTATTGATGGTTTCCGTGGTTCCCATACCCGCCAGAATACCAATAGTTAGAGCGGTAGCCAAGAGTGCCATAAAGGCACTCACTTTGACTTTTAGCGCAAGATAAAGCAAGACAATCACGCCAATAATAAATGCAACATTAACAGACACCATAATGTATCTCCTAAAAATATTGTTTATTTATCAAACCTTTAACCATGGATGTGAGTTAAAGTAATTTTTTTCAAAATCTAAAATGTCTTGTTTCATTGAAAGCGTAAAACCAATAGCATCTAAGCCATTCACTAACATTTCTTTTTTCAACTCATCTACTTCAAAAGCAATGTCACCATTTGCAGTGCTGATAAGCTGATGTTCTAAATCCACTGAAATTTCGTTAGTGGCTGAATTAGTGACAATTTTGGCCAATTTCTCAATTTCGGCATCTGATAAACAAATGGTTAATACACCGTTGCGTAAACAGTTATCATTGAAAATCCCCGCAAAAGATGTGCCGATTAATGCACGGATGCCTAATTGTTTTAGGCCCCAAACTGCGTGTTCACGACTTGAACCACAACCAAAGTTCGGACCAACAACTAAGAATTTAGCGCCTTGGTATTCTGCTTGATTCAGAATGAAATCTGCGTTTGGTGTACCGTCTTTGTTGAATCGAGTATCAAAAAAGACACCACGATCTAACCCTTGGCGGTCAATGCCTTTTAAAAATTGTTTTGGCATGATCACGTCAGTATCGGTGTTCGCTGCCATCATTGGTGCTGCTTTAGCACGAATTAAAGTAAATTTATCCATTGTTACACCTCTTCTATAAATTTGCGCACATCAACTAAATGTCCTGCAACTGCCGCAGCAGCTACCATAGCAGGACTCATCAAATGCGTTCTTGAGCCCGCTCCTTGACGACCTGCAAAGTTACGGTTTGTACCTGATGCACAACGATCACCTGGCGACAACACATCTTCATTCATGGCTAAACACATTGAACACCCTGATTGACGCCATTCAAAACCCGCATCAATAAAAATTTGAGCCAAACCTTCTTTTTCTGCACGTTCACGTACTTGGGTTGAACCTGGAATAATCATACCGCGTACTCCAGCGGCGATTTTTCTGCCTTTTAACACTTTTGCGACTTCACGCAAATCTTCGATACGACCATTAGTGCAAGAGCCAATAAATGCGTGTGAAATTTTAATATCTTCAAATTTCATACCGGGTTCTAATCCCATATAATCAAGTGCGGTCTGATAATCCTTACGTTTTTGTTCTTCAGCAAAATCATTTGGATTTGGGATCACACCACTAATTACATCGGCTTGATCTGGGCTAATTCCCCAAGTGACATAAGGTGCTAAATCAGCGCAGTCAATGTGATATTCTTTGTCAAAAACCGCATCAGGATCACTGGCTAATTTACGCCATTCAGAAACGGCTAAATCCCACATCTCATCTTTTGGGGCTTTAGGAGAACCTTTTAAGTAATCAAACACTTTGTCGTCTGGTGCCATAAATGCTCCACGAGCACCAGCTTCCACCGCCATGTTACAAATTGTCATTCTGCCCTCAACAGAAAGGGCTTCAATTACTTCGCCACAAAATTCAATGACATAACCCGTTGCACCGTCAGCACCAATATCTGCCACCACTTTCATGATCACGTCTTTTGCCGTAGTACCGAATGGCAATTTACCTGTTAAAGTAATACGCATATTTTTGAGTTTCTTATAAACAAGAGTTTGAGTTGCTAATAAGTGCTCAATTTCAGACGTACCAATACCAAAACCAAATGCTCCCAATGCCCCATAAGTCGTGGTATGGCTATCACCAGCCCCGATGACCATCCCTGGTAATGACAATCCCTGTTCCGGTGCTACAACATGTTCAATCCCTTGGCGTTTATCCGTTACATCAAACAATTCAATATTGAAGAATTGGCTGTTTTTGCGGAAATAGTTCACTTGCAATTCTCCACCCGGGTCTGTCATATCGGCATTACGTTCGGGGCGAGTTGGATTCACATGATCCACGTTTAAAAGAATAGTTTTTGAGTTCCATACATCCCGTTTTTCTTCGCGCAAACCACTAAATGCCTGCGGGCTGGTATATTCGTTCAAAATCGTACGATCAATATACAAAAGCACATTTCCCTCATTATCAAGTTTCTTGATCGTATGCGAGTCAATATGTTTGTCATAAAGTGTTTTAGCCATAATAGAATCTCCAATAAAGTAAAAAATAGCGTATTAAAGCTGGACTCAATATATGTCCACACAAAATATATGTCTATGATATAGAAGCTTTTTAACTATAAAATGACCGTTTACGGAATGTGAAATATTGGCGAGAAATCAATAATTTTAAGGGAAAGAATAATTTTCTGGTAAAAGTTGCCACTCATGCAGTAAAAAAATAGTTATGGTAAACTTAATAAATTCATATTTCTAATTTCGAGCGATAATAATGTCAGAAAAAAGAAGTTTTCCATTGATTGATGATTTTAAAGTATTCTTAACCGTAATTAAGAAAAACAGTTTTTCAAATGCAGCCAAAGAATTAGGTCAGTCAAACGCTTACATCACAAAAAGAATCAATATTCTGGAAGAAACATTGCACACTAAATTGTTTTATCGAAATACTCGACATATTCAATTGACTACCGCAGGCGAGTTTGTCCGACAACAAGCATTAGAAATTATTGATAAAACAGAAAATCTACTGACTAATATTTCTGAAGATAAAAAAGCAATGTTTGGTCATTTACGAAAATTTGTAGTTCTTTCGGATTTGGTCGAACCCATTTATCAAAACCTCTTTCGCTTTTTGCCAAAAACTACCCGAATATAACGCTAGACCTAACCTTAACCGATCGTAAAATTGATCTCGTTAGTGAGCATATTGATCTTGAAATCTCTGTAGGAAATACGTTGAACGAGCGCTATTTTGCAAAAAAACTGGCTGATAATCGTCGAATCTTATGCGCTTCACCAAGCTATATTGAACAATATGGTATACCACGGACTTTAAACGAACTATCCCTGCATCAATGCTTATTTCTTAAAGAAAAAAACACCCCCTTCGGCAACTGGAAATTCTTTGATGGTAAAAAAGAGCAGATTATTACCGTAAATGGCGGGCTAACGACAAATAACGGAGAAGTAATTTTACAATGGGCCCTAGATGGACATGGTATTATTTATCGCAGTTCATGGGATGCTCAAAGATATATAAAAACAAACCAACTGGTTCATATATTACCTAAATATTATGAGGACGCTCCAATTTGGGCAGTTTATCCGCATAAATTATCAGAATCACTTAAAATTGAAAGTGCGGTTAGTTTTTTAAAAGATTATTTTGAAAATATTAAGTTATAAAGGCGCGCCAAACGCGCCTTTTGAAATACCATGCCTAAGATGGAAAAAACGGGAATAAAATCGGTAATAAAATCATTGCCACCGCAATCGTCACAATAATGAGCGGCACCCCTGCCCTGGCGTAATCCGCAAAACGGTAATGGCCGACAGAAAGAATCATAGTGTTTGCCGGCGTACCGATCGGCGTCGCAAAGGCACAGGACGAGCCCACCACAACCGCCATTAATACCGCTCTCGGATCCGCGCCCAGAGAATTCGCAATGGAAAGCCCGATTGGCGCAAGCAATGCGGCCGTTGCCGTATTGGACATAAAGTTGGTCAGCAGACAGCTCAGAACCAAAATGGTAAACAGCAACAAATAGGAATTCGGATGAGCGCCTAACCAGCCAAGAATGGTATGGGCGATTTGTGCGCCCGCCCCGGTGGTTTGTAAGGCGTTTGCCAAAGCTAAAGTTCCGGCGAATAAAAACACAACCTGACTGTCAATGGCTTGATAAGCTTGTTTTTCCGTTATCACGCGCATAATCACCAAAATCAACGCGCCCACACAAGCGGACAAATACAATTTCACACCGATAAAATCTTCAAATACCATCGCCATCAACGTTCCGATCAATACCGCCAGCGAAAGCCATTGTTTCCACTTCGGAATATGGTTGTGGTGATGATGATAAGCCTGATACTCTTCCTCTTCTACGTGCAGATTCAAATTGGAAGGCAATAAACGGTAACCGATAAACACAAAATACAAAATACCGAAAACCAAAACGGGCAAACCGATTTCGCCGTATTCGAAGAAGCCGAACTTTTCGCCGGTTTGTGATAAAACACCCTGAACCACCAGATTATTCGGCGAACCGATAAGAGAAAGATTCCCGCCCAAGGTAGAGGCAAAGGCCATCGGCATTAATAAACGGGAACGGGCAAAATCCGATTTAGCCGAAATCCCCAGAATCACCGGAATCAGAATCGCTGCGGTACCGGTATTGGACAGCACGCCGGACATCGCACCGGTAATCACCATTAAAACCACCATCAGTTTACGTTCGCTGGAAGCAAAACGGCTGACGATTCCGCCGATTTTGTTCGCCATGCCGGTTTCAAATAAGGCGCCGCCGATGACGAACATGGCAACGAATAAAATAACGTTGGTGTCCACAAATCCCATGAATGCGTCCCGGGTCGGTAAAACGCCGGTTAAAGCCAACCCGACGCTGACAACCATCGCCGTCACGGCAAGAGGTAATTTCTCCCAGGCGAACATGATGATCGCAAAAACAAGGAAGCAAAGCGTAATAGCGCTTGGGGTCATAAAAAAACTCCGTCAGTTTATATTTGTCCCTTAACTCATATATATCTTTATAAGAGATAAGCTAACAATACAGGCTTTATGTTTATTCTTTTTTGATCTACAACAAGTTTTGATGTGTTTTTTTAGTTTTATTCACATGACACGGTATTGGAAAAGTGCGGGCAAAATTAACGAAGTTTTTTGATAAGAACAAAAGTTCCTTATTTATCATCAAGTTAATGTGACACATCCGATGTCTGTTTAATTCTATCGATAATCGGATTTGCCTCATCGCTTTCAAAAAAACGCAAACTTGAAACGGGTAGCATGCTTTTCAATTTCTCCCCATCGTCATCCTTGATTGCCTGACGCACGGCGGAAGCGCTGATAATTTGCCCGTCAACGGCTTTTCGTTGCAATACGATGCATTCGATACCGGATTCGGGCAGTTGCCGCTGCATAATCCGATTATAAATACTGGTAACATGGCTGAAGGGTTCGTCGCCTACATAACGCCGTTGAATTCCCAGTTTTTGCGCAATTTTGACGAAAATATTCACATCCACCAGCGCATTGCTTTCGATTACCGCGTCATCGTCTTTCTGAAAATAACTCGGAAAAGTGGCGGAACTGATGATATAAGAACCGCTGTCGTGACAAACCACGTTCGGCAAATGCGCCACGCCCGCCAGAATCAATTTTCTGCGTACGTCAAAGGGCACCAGGCTTTGATCCTCGCTCACCATAAACAAATGCACGATGTCATTTTCCGCGGCGGCTTTTTCCACCAAATACTGATGACCTAACGTAAAAGGATTGGCGTTCATCACAATAGCGGCAATCCGTTGTCCGGCCTTCGGTCCGGGCGATTGCTCGGCGAGTTTCCGCAAATAATCCGCAAAACCGTTGCGACGGTTTTCCATAAACGCAATCTTGCCGTCTATTTTGGTAATTTCATAAAAACTCAGACCGGAGAAAAATTTGGCCGCACAACTTTTGGTATACAGAAAAAGATGAAAATGACCGCGCTCAAACTGTTCGTTAATCAGATGGGTAACGATTTGATTCATCAACCCCTCGCCCTGATGTTCCTTCGATACCGCCAGACAACGCAAACTGTCGGCAAACAAACTGCCGGTGGCAATAATGTTGTCCTCGTCATCATACATAGCACAGGTGTAATCCAAATTCTGATCCCGCCGAATGCCTTCCTGCGCCAGTAACCGGTCGATTTCCGCCAGCTCTTTATGATTGGTCGGACTCACTTTGCCGATGTTATATGTCATATTTTCTCCGTCAAACAGATGAACGGCACAAAAGTGCGGTCAAAAAAAGCAACGCTTTTTGAACGTTGGCTTTGCCAACGGTGGCGAAGCCATAAGTAATCGCACCGGCGATTACGCATAAAAAAAGCCACGTTTTTTTATACGACTTTTTGTATCAATGCAGAAATATCCGGTGCAAAACGTTCTTTTTCCGCCATTTCGGCAATCTGTGCGTGATGGTATTTTTCGCCGTTGTAAACCGCCACCATGCTGATGTCGCCCGCTTGTAAATAATGACTTTCGCCGAACGGCGTGTAACGCGTGGCGCCGATACTGATGATCGCTTTAGCGGGATAATCCGCCTGCCGTAGCAAACGGGCGATATCGTTCATCGGACCTTCGTCCGGTTGATTATTCATGCGATCGACAATCCAATCCAGTAATTTTTGATGAAAATAACTGTAACCCACGGCTTGGCTGTCTTGTCCGTATTCGTTCAATTTGCCGTCGCGTTTGTGGAAACAGGCAATGCGATAGGCGTCGATGTTGCCGCCGGCGGAAAATTTATCCAACGCAATCCGGGTGGCGGACAAGCCTTTTGAATTCGCGCCCCAATTTTTCTTTTCGGAAATCTTACGGGCGTTGGGACGGCGGATTGAACAATCGTTATAAGCGGCAAAATGAGTCGAATAAAGTGCGGTCACTTTTTGCCCCGAATATTTGATCTCGCAGATTAAGGCGATTTCCGGTTCGATTTGCAAATTATCGGCATCATTCGGGAAATTCAAACGATCGGCGGAAACGGGATATACCGATAAAAACTGCGTCGATTCATCCAGCTTTTCAGCGGGAACATAAAACGGAAAAATGGCTTTAGGCTGAACCTCTTCCTGGGTTTTGACATTCACAAAATCCGCGGCTTCGCCGGCTTGTTCAAGGTGTCCGGCAAAATTGCCCGCCACCCCCAAACCGATAAATTTCTCATTGTTCATCATTGTTTTCCTTTCGCTTAAAAATATAGACTACCATAGAACAAAGGCTTGGAATATCCAAGCCTTTTGTCGTACGGAAATTAATCCGCATTGGTCATTTCGTCCAAATTGTCGCCCACGACGCCTGAGAGGGTATAAACACGTTTGGCCGTGCTGATATGGGTGCGGTATTTATTCCAGGTCTTTTCAAAGAAGGTTTCCGGTTGACGTTCGCCTTTGCAGAAGGCCACAAATGCTTTTTCTTCATCGGTTTTCGGTTTGCGTTCGCCGAGTTCCAACGCTTTAAACGCTTGACCGTATTGTTCCAACGCCTGCGATTCTCTGATGGTATAATCACCGTGACGAGCAAAACCGCGCGGATAATTTTTATCATCGAAAAAACGACGTTCTACGCTAAAGCTTTCTGCCATTTTCATTCCTCTCTTACTTTTTCAATAATTCGATTGTTGTTTTTACGTAATCGCCCACAAAATCATCATGGGACAAACCTTCGGCGTTCACCCGGTATTTACCGTTAACGTAAAAATCCGGTACGCCCTGCACTTTAAACTGTTTCGCCAGATTTTGTTGTTTTTTCACTAATGCGTTGACGGCAAAACTGTTAATGCCGCCGTCGAATTGTTCCGCCGAGATACCGTTATCGATGAATTTCTGACGAATATCATCCATTGAACGCAACGCGTTCGCCTGCGCACTTTCGAATAACGCCCGTTTCACTTTGGTTTCCGCACCCAACGCCATCGCCAATGCCCAGGCGCGAGTGAGATTTTCGCCCTGCGGCCCTAAAAAATCGACGTGATATTGTTTGAATGAAGCGTCTTTCGGCAGGTCGGCTTTGATTTTTTCCGGAATTTTATAGGTCATTTCGAAACTGTAGCAGTGCGGGCAATAAAATGAGAAAAATTCAATCACTTCCGGCTGAGCGGAAGGATTTTGCGCCACCGTAATATATTGTTCGCCCTCTTTTAATTCGGCGGCCTGGACATGCAATGATATCGCGGCTGTTGTCGCCGCAATTAAGGTAAACAGCATTTTCTTCATGAAAATATCCTTATTTAATGATACCGCGCGCTTTTAATAATGCGGTTTTAAAATCTTCTTCGTAATCTTTTTTTATGCCGGGAATCGGTTCCAGCTTATCCGCATCACGCATTTTCAACTGATAAATAATGACTTCGTCCGACAACTCCGTTAACGGTTTATCAAATCCCGCTTCATCCGCAATGCTTTGCAAAATTTGCATTAAACTCATTTCCGGGTCTTTTTTAGACCAGTATGGCTGTAAAAGTTCCAAAACTTCATTCAGACGATGACATTTCATAATCATTTCCTTTAATATAAATAAGCTAGCGGTGCATAATACTTGAATTAGAGGCGAATGACAAACAATGATGACAATAAGCGCGGTGATTTTAGCGGGCGGCCTGGCAAGACGCATGAACGGCGCGGACAAAGGCTTGCAAAAATTTCACGGAAAACCGCTGATTCAGCACGTAATTGAACGCTTACAACCGCAGATTTCCGACATATCCATTAATGCCAACCGCAATTTGGCGGACTATGAAAAATTCGGTTTGCCGGTTTTTTGTGATGAACTCGCCGATTATCAGGGCCCGTTAAGCGGCATGCTGACGGGATTAAAAAAAGCCGACACGGATTATGTGCTGTTCGTGCCTTGCGACTGCCCGTTTTTGCCGCTAAATTTACTGGAAAAATTAAAAAGTGCGGTCAAAAAAAGCGATGTTTTTTTGAACCTTGCTTCCGAAGACGGCGACGAATCAGCGAATAATCGCCGACAATCGGACGTTTTAGCGGCTTACGCCTGCGACGGCGAACAAAAACATCCCACGTTTTGTTTAATTTCCCGTCAATTATTGACCGCACTTTCGGAATATCTGGCCGCCGGCGAACGGCGTATGCTGTATTTTTTAAACAGCCAGCACGCCGTCGAAGTGGACTTTTCCGAACAGAAACCGGCTTTTCGCAATTTCAATAGCCCGGAAGATTTACAATCCGCTTAATCAAAAAAGGAGTGCCTTATGCGACACATTCAACTGGCTCCCGATTTAACATTCAGTCGATTAATTCAAGGATTCTGGCGATTAAAGAGCTGGCGGAAATCGCCGCAGGAATTGCTTACTTTTATCAAGCAAGGGTTGGAATTCGGCATTGATACTCTCGATCACGCCGCCTGTTACGGCGCTTTTACGTCCGAAGCGGAATTCGGACGGGCGCTGGCGCTGGATAAATCCTTGCGCGCGCAACTGACTTTGGTAACGAAATGCGGAATTTTGTATCCTAACGAAGAACTGCCCGAGATAAAATCCCACCATTATGACAACAGCTACCGGCATATTATGTGGTCGGCGCAACGCTCCATCGAGAAACTGCAATGCGACTATTTGGACGTATTGCTGATTCACCGCCTTTCTCCCTGCGCGGATCCCGAACAAATCGCACAGGCTTTTGATGAACTCCATCAAACCGGAAAAGTGCGTTATTTCGGGGTGTCGAATTATACGCCGGCTAAATTCGCTATGTTGCAATCCTATGTGAAACAGCCGTTAATTACGAATCAGATCGAAATTTCGCCCCTTCACCGTCAGGCTTTTGATGACGGCACCTTGGATTTTTTACTGGAAAAACGGATTCCACCGATGGCATGGTCGCCTCTGGCCGGCGGTCGTTTGTTCAATCAGGACGAAAACAGCCTGGCGGTGCAAAAAACATTGCTCGAAATCGGTGAAACGAAAGGCGAAACCCGTTTGGATACATTGACTTATGCCTGGTTATTGGCGCATCCGGCGAACATTATGCCGATTATGGGGTCCGGTAAAATCGAACGAGTGAAAAGCGCGGCGGACGCGCTGCAAATTTCTTTCACTGAAGAAGAATGGATTAAAGTTTATATGGCCGCTCAGGGACACGATATTCCGTAATATCCGCCGCCCCGCTTTAGCAAAGAAAGGGCGGCGTGAATTTATCGGAAGATATCGGCAAAAAATAATTTAATTTCGAACGTCTGTTATCAACAAACGCACGCCATTATTATTCCTGACGAATATCGTTCACTTCTTTTAACAACTTCCGAATATCCTTATCGGCAAACATATCGTCTATATTTGCGCTTAAACGGCGGCGCCAGTTGGCATATTGAGTGCTGGTGCCCGGAATATTGACCGGTTCGCTCATGCCAAGCCAGTCCTCCGGTTGAAAACCGAATAAACCGCTGCTCACATGAGCCACATAGGTCTGTAGCTGATAAATGAATTTTTTGCTCGCCGGAGAACCTAATTCCGCACTAATTTCCGCCTCTACCGGCACGTGATGTTGCCGTAATCGGCGTAAAATCTGGGTTTTCGCCCGCACGCGATCCCGCTGTAAAATATCCAGAATTTTCGGATTCGGATAAACGCCGAATTTTTTCCCTAATTCAAAGTCATAACCGCGCCAATAGCCGTCGATGGTCGGCAGATCATGAGTACTTAAAGTCGTCATGGCCTGATAAGGATAGGTTTGTAAATCCCGGCTTTGTCCTTGTTCGTCAAATTCAAAATAGAAAATTTTATAAGATAAAATCCCGGCATTCTTTAATTTGCTGACGATTTCTTTCGGCACGGTGCCTAAATCTTCACCGATGATTAAACATTGATGGCGTTGGCTTTCAAGGGCGAGAATGGCGATTAAATCGTCCACCGGATAACGTACGTAAGCGCCGTTCACCGCGCTGTCGCCCTTCGGAATCCACCATAAACGCAGCAACGACATAATGTGGTCTATACGCAATGCGCCGCAATGTTTCATATTGGCGCGCACAAGATCGATAAACGGACGATAGGCTTGCTGTTTTAACACGTGCGGATTCATCGGGGTTAAGCCCCAGTTTTGTCCTTGCGGACCCAACACATCGGGCGGCGCACCGACGGAAGCCTTCAAACAATAAAGCCGTTTATCGTTCCAGGTTTCCGCACCGCTTCCCGTGACGCCCACCGCTAAATCGCGATACATGCCGATGCGCATATTTTGTTGCCGGCAAACCGCATCACATTCCGCCAGCTGTTGATCGGCGATAAATTGCAGCCATGCGTAAAACTCGATCTCTTCCTGATGTTCGGCACGGAATTGTTGCACCGCCGGAGAATGATAATCCTGATATTCTTTCGCCCAAAAATCCCAACCCCATTGATTATCAAACCGCTCGGCCAAATACTGATGAAGAGCGTCGAAAGTCGCCTGTACCTGCAGACTTTCTCCGCCTTGCTGCACAAATTGTGCAAATTGTCGAACGGAAAGTGCGGTCGGATTTTGTTTAGTTTTTTTGAAGGCAAAACGCAACCCTTCCAGTTTGAGCGGAATCACTTTACCGTAATCCAGCCACTGCGCTTGGCGCAACTCCGTGAGTTTTTTCTGTGTTTCGGCGGAATGAAACCAAGCCTGCGCTTCGTCGCTTTGCTGAAATTCGGCTAACTGATTCACATCAATATAAGCAATATTCAGCCATTGACGGGAAGACGGACTGTAAGGACTTGCCGAATCGGGATTAGCGGGGAAAAGCGAATGAATCGGGTTTAAGCCTAAAAAATCCGCCTGGAACGGCGCAAGATTTTGCAGGAATTTTTTCAAATCGCCGAAATCGCCGATTCCCCAGTTTTGCTCGGATTTTAAGGTATAAAGCTGTAAAAAGGTTCCCCATAATTTTTTATGTTCGCGTAAAGCCTGCGGTTGATAACAGGCTTGCGGCGCAACAATCACCGTACAATTAAAAACTTTACCGCCGCTTTGCAATTGCAGTTGGTGATAACCTAACGGCAAATCTTTCGGCAAGTTAATTCCGCGCGCCTTAACAGATCCGGAAATCACCGATTGGCTGTTTTCCAATTGCAGTTGCCAACGGCCTTTTAACGGATGTTTTTTATCCGCCAGGTTAAACGGCAAAAAGTGCGGGCGATTTTGATAAAGAATTTTTACCGCAGGAATAGGAACGGAAGAAGCTTGAATATTACCGTCAAAAGTGTTGAAGAGCGCTTTTTTAATGTTATACGGCGCCCATTTTTTCACGCCTCGTTCATCGAAGAAATAAGGCATGATTCCTGCACGGCGGAATTGCTTGGTTGTTATTGTCATTATTTTTCTCCATGGCTTACACTTCAGGTACATTGGAAAAGCAGACGGCTTCCTCTCGGGAAGAAGCCGCCTGAAAGTGATTATTTCTTCAACCAGATGCGTTGTTGATAATCACGAATAGAGCGATCCGAGCTGAAGGTACCCAGACGGGCGGTATTTAAAATCGCGCTGCGTAACCAGGCTTCCCGATTTAAATACGCGTTGCCGATTTTTTGTTGTGCCCGGCGGTAGCTGTCAAAGTCGGCAAATACCAGGAACGGATCCCGTTCAAGAAGACTGTCCAGCATTAATCTGAAAGTCTCTTTGTCGCCTTTGGAGGCTTTTCCGTGCGCTAAGAAATCCACCGCATTTTTCAATACGCTGTCTTTTTTATAGTAATTTTTCGGCCGATAACCTTTGGCTAACAATTCCCGCACGCTTTCTACCGTATGCCCGAAAATGAAGACGTTTTCTTCGCCTACCATTTCGGCGATTTCTACGTTCGCGCCGTCTAAGGTGCCTAAAGTCAATGCGCCGTTGAGCGCAAGCTTCATATTACCTGTGCCGGACGCTTCTTTCCCCGCCATGGAAATTTGTTCCGATACGTCGGCGGCAGGAATAATTTTTTCCGCCAGGCTGACGCGATAATCCGGTAAAAACGCCACTTGCAGGCGATCGCTGACTTGTTTGTCGTTATTGATAATATCCGCCACATTGTTAATGGCATGGATAATATTCTTCGCCAGGTAATAACCCGGCGCCGCTTTACCGGCAAAAACAAACACACGCGGCGTATAATCCTGATTCGGATTGGCCTTTAAGGATTGATAATCGGCGATGATGTTCAGCAAGTTTAAATGTTGACGTTTATATTCGTGGAAACGTTTAATTTGCACGTCAAAAATGGCGTCAGGATTCACCTGTAAACCTAAAGTATGCTTGATTTCATCGGCCAGTACGACTTTATTATGGCGTTTAATAGCCTGATATTCTTCACGGAAACCGGCATCGTCCACATATTTTTCCACCCCGGCCAGCAATTCCAGATCTTTGGTCCAATCCTGTTTTAAGGTGCGATCCAATAAATCGCTTAATTGCGGGTTAGCCTGGCGAATCCAGCGACGAGGCGTGATGCCGTTTGTCACGTTACAGAATTTGCCCGGGAATAATTTGTGATATTCCGGGAATAAATCGGTAACCAATAAATCGGAGTGAATCTGCGCCACGCCGTTAACCCGGAAACAGGTCACTACGCAAAGGTTAGCCATGCGCACGCGATAATCGAAGAGAATCGCAAGTTTTTCCCATACTTTAGAATTCTCGCCAAATTCCGACCGCACTTTTTGATGGAAAATATCATTAATTTTTTCCACGATTTGATAATGGCGCGGCAGTAATTGTTTGAATAAGCGTTGATCCCACTGTTCGAGGGCTTCCGGCAATAACGTATGGTTAGTGTAGGCAAAGGTGTTGGCGCAAATGTCCCAGGCCTGATCCCAGTTAAGGTGATAGTCGTCCAACAACAGACGCATCAATTCCGGAATAGCCAGCGTCGGGTGAGTGTCGTTAAGCTGAATAACCTGACGTTTGGCAAAATCCGCCAATTGATAGCCTTCGGCAAAATGACGTTCTAAAATGTCGGCAACGGAGCAGGCGCAATGGAAGTATTGCTGCATTAAGCGTAATTTTTGGCCGGCTTTATGATTATCGTTCGGATAAAGCACTTGAGTCAGCGCCGCGGCATTGACGATGGTTTTATCGGCATTGAGGAATTTACCTTCGTTGAAAGCGTCAAAATCAAAAGACTGATCGCTGTCCGCCTGCCATAAACGCAAAGGCTGAATAATATTATTGCGGTAACCGACAACCGGCAAATCAAAGGCTTTGCCTTGAATTGTCAGTTTGGGCGACCATTCGTAATGATCCCCTTGAATATGTTTGATTTTACCGCCAAAACCGACAAGACGAGTTTTCGACGGGTTGAAACGATGCCAAGGATAGCTATTGCGATCCCAGGTATCCGGCGTTTCTTTTTGCATACCATCGGCGAAACTTTGTTTAAATAAACCGTATTGATAATGCAAACCGTAACCCGTAGCATTTTGTCCCAAGGCCGCCATAGAGTCTAAAAAGCAGGCCGCAAGGCGTCCCAAACCGCCGTTTCCGAGCGCCGGATCGCGTTCTTGTTCCAAAACATCTACTAATTCCACCTGATATTGTTTAAGATAGTCACGAATTTGTTCGTAATATCCCAAATTCATCAGGTTATTACCCGTCAAACGACCGATTAAAAACTCCATAGACAGGTAGTTAACATGGCGGGATTCCGCAGGTTTGACGGCCGGTTGGCTGTAAGCTAATTCGAGTGATCCTTCGGCAACAATTTGATACCATTGTTGTAAGGTGAATTGTTTGGGATCCGCTACATCGAAATAACGGCAATATTTTTCTACTATTGATTGAAATGTCATAGGAAGCTCCTAAATTAGAAATTAATTGTCGTTTATTATGTGGAATCCGAATAAAAGCAAATCATCCCTGAAATCATCTTATTTAGTATGATTATCGGGAAGTAGTTGAAATGCAAAAGGAGGGGGATTTATCTTCATTTTGCTATGAAAGAAAAACAGAAGCCCATTATGTTGATACCATCTAAACTTATCTGTTCCTATCGCTTACAAAACAGCGTGCAACGTACGCGTTTAACGCAATTATTAGATAAATCTTCTCTCTATCCCGTGGTACTGGTGAATGCACCCGCCGGTTACGGTAAAACGACCCTGGTTTCCCAGTGGCTTGAACATATACAAAATATCGGCTGGTATTCTTTAGACGAAGGCGACAATAAGTCGGATCGTTTTGCCGCTTATTTCAGCAGCGCACTTTACACGGCGATTAACGAAGCGGAACCGCAATCGGAAGAAAACCGACAAGCGAACTTGTTAGCGCTGTTCAACCAATTATTAGTTAAGGTTTCCCATTTCCCGCAACATCTGTACTTAGTTATCGACGACTATCATTTAATCGAAAACGATGAAATTCACGAAGCCTTAAAATACTGGATTAAGCATCAACCGTCCAACATGACGCTGATTTTAATTTCCCGTTCGGTTCCGCCGTTAGGCATCGCCAGTCTGCGCGTACAGGAACAATTACTGGAAATAGACATGAATCAACTTATGTTTGATCATTCCGAATGCATCGAATTTTTCCAGACCAGATTGGGATCGGAACTCAAACAACAGGACGTCATCGCGTTATGTAACGAAGTGGAAGGATGGCCAACCGCATTGCAGTTGATCAGCCTGTTTGCCAAAAATAAATCCCGCGCGTTACAGGTTCCGTTACAGGATATCGCCAAACGTCTAGCCGTCTCCAACAACTACCACATCAACGAATATCTGGCGGACGAAGTACTGAATAAGGTGGACAATAACACGCGGTTATTTATTCTGCGCTGTTCCGTATTACATTCAATGAACGAATATTTAGTGCAAGCGGTCACGGGAGAAAAAAACAGCTGTAATAAGTTGGAATCATTAGAAAAACAGGGATTATTCCTACAACAAATGGCTAACGGCAACGGACAATCCATAGACGAAAACTGGTGGAAATTCCATCCGCTGTTTGCTTCGTTCCTGAATTTTCATTGTCACCACGAACTACGTGACGAACTGCCGGAATTACACCGACGCGCCGCCTATGCCTGGGTTAAATTGGGATACGTTACCGAAGCGTTATATCACGCTATGCAGTTATCCGACACCACCTTATTGCTCAACCTGTTAGAAGAACACGGCTGGAGCTTATTTCATCAGGGCGAACTCAAACTGCTGGAAGAAAGCTTAAACAGCCTGGATTACACCCATTTAAGCAAATACATCAATTTAGTGTTATTAAAAGCCTGGTTGGTACAAAGTCAACACCGCCATACGGAAGTGAGCGGTATTTTGGCGGAATTTTCTCAGGCCTTAACGGAAAACAAAATAGAATTAAGTAAAACGGCGCAGGCGGAATTTAACGTATTGCGCGCACAGGTGGCCATTAATTCGGGCGATGAAAATACGGCGCTCCAATTAGCTTCCGACGCATTAAAAGATCTGTCGGAAAACACCTATTACGCTCATATTGTCGCCACTTCCATCATTGGCGAAGCCCACCATTGTCACGCGAATCTGCCTCAAGCGCTCGCTATGCTGCAAAAAGCCGAACGAATGGCGCGTCAACATCACACTTATCACAACATTCTTTGGTCCCTTTTGCAGCAATCCGAAATTTTACTGGCGCAGGGCTTTTCCCAAGCCGCTTACGAAATGCTGGATAAAGCCCATGAATTCGTCAAAGAAAATCACCTTCAGAAAGTGCCTATGTATGAATTTCTCCTGCGCTTAAAGGGTAAAATTCTGTGGGAATGGTACAATCTCGATAAAGCGGAATCCATGGCCAATGCCGGCATGCAGGTGTTACAGAAAAACGAAGATAAATTACAATGTCTGACCCTGTTAACGAAAATTTCACTGGTCAGAGGCCATTTAGACAACACCGCCCGCCTGCTGAACGAAGTGGAACAGCTGGAAGGCATGCATACCTATCACCACGACTGGATAGCCAACGCCGATCAGGTACATATTTTTTATTGGCAAATGACCAATGACGTGGAATCCGTGCGTAATTGGTTGATTCAAAATCCTTCTCCCGTTTCGGATAAAAATCATTTTACCCAAATACAATGGCGCAATATTGCGCGGGCCCATATTTTGCTCGGTCAATACGAACAGGCGAAAAGTATTTTGGATAAATTAATTGAAACGGCGGAAGCGTTTTCTCTGGTCAGCGATTTAAACCGGGCGCTGATTGTACGCAACCGCCTTTATTATCTGCAAGGAATGAAGGAATCGGCGCAACAGGATTTAATCGCCGCCCTGAAACTGACCAGACAAACCAATTTTATCAGCGCTTTTGTGATTGAAGGCGATGTGATGGCGCAACAAATCCGTAATTTATTGCAATTAAACGTGCTGGACGAACTGGTTTTACACAAAGCGCAGTTTATTTTGCGCAATATTAACCAATTCTACCGGCATAAATTTGCTCATTTTGACGAAGCCTTCGTCAACCGGTTATTAAACAACCCGAAAGTGCCCGAGCTTCTAAAAATCAGCCCGCTGACACAACGGGAATGGCAGGTGTTGGGGCTGATTTATTCCGGCTATAGTAACGAACAAATCTCCGATGAATTGCAGGTGGCCGCCACCACCATAAAAACCCATATCCGCAATCTTTATCAGAAAATCGGCGTAACCAACCGTAACGAAGCCATCAGTTACACCAAAGAATTGCTGGTATTAATGGGTTATAATTAAATAAAAGTGCGGTGAAAATTTTGAATGTTTTTTTACTTATGTTCTCGGCGATTACTCGTTCCTTCGTAGTCGTCGCCGGTTCTAAGTTCAAAAAACTCTCGTTTTTTTCACCGCACTTTTCCGATTCAGCTAATTTCCGGCCCAAACCACCATCACTTTATCTTCGCCAAGAGTTCGACTGAAAGCGAAATAGCCTTCGGATTTTAGCGTTTGATGAACGCCGGCACCAACAGACTGATGACGTTGACGGAATTGCGCCAATTTCTGCCAGTGCCGATGCAGCGCCTGTTTGTTCCCGTCATTTTGCAAATCCCGCCAATTCATATCCGAACGAGTGCCTTGTATCGGGTCGGAACCGGTGGCGCCGAATTCGCGCCCGCTTTCATCGCCGTAATAAATCTGCACCGCGCCCGAAGAAAGAAGAAGCAGATTGGCCGCAGTTTTTTGTTTTGCCGTATTCCGTTCGCTGTCGGAATGGAAAAATAATCGCGTATCGTGGGAAGACAAATAGCTCAACACATTGAAATCTTTCAGTTTATCGCTCATTTCCCGATATACGGGCTCAATCCGGGCAAAACAGTCCAGCGCATTTTTTGCCTGATCCTGAAAATCAAAATTAATCATGGCGTCAAAACCGTTCTGATAATAATCGCTTTTGAATACGCCGTGCCCCCAGGCTTCGCCCGTCATCCAGAAATCGTCGCCGAAACTCTCTTTCGGATTGTTTCGTTGCCATTCTTTCAAGGCTTGTTGCGAAGCCTGTTTCAACGCAAGCCAAGTGGATTTTTCCACATGTTTTGCGGTGTCTGCGCGGAAACCGTCAACGCCGTATCGACGCACCCAGTCCGTTAACCATGCGATTAAATAATCCCGTACTTTGGCATTGTCCAATTCTTTCGCATTGGTATTTTTATGCTGAAAAAATCGCGGTAATTTGACCGCACTTTCGCTTTCCGTTTTTAAATCCGGCAAGGCGGAAAGCGACATTTTTAAATCGTCGAATTTAGGGCTGTCGTAATCGCCGATATCCGCGCGCACCCAATCTTTTCCCCACCAGTTTTGCCAGGCTTGGCTGTCGCCGAATTTGATGAAATCGTTGAAGCTGTGCCAGTTTTGCCCTTTTTTCGGTTGCCAGTTTGTCCATTTTTTGTCCAGTGTGGCGGTGACTTCTTCCGGTTTGAGATAAAAACCGCCGAAATTAAATTCCTGCATATCGGCAAGAGTGGCATAGCCGGTGTGATTCATGACGATGTCAAACAGCACCCGAATGCCGCGCCGATGCGCCTGCTGTATCAGGTTTTTCAGATCCGCTTCCGTCCCCATGTTGGCATCCAGTTTTGTCCAATCGAGATGATAATAACCGTGATAGCCGTAATGTGGGAAATCGCCCTTGTCACCGCCGCCGACCCAGCCGTGCATTTGTTCCAGCGGCGAACTGATCCACAGCACGTTCACCCCTAATTGTTGCAAATAATCCAGTTTTTCCGTTAAGCCCTGTAAATCACCGCCGTGAAACGTTCCGATTTCCTGCATGCCGTCTTTATGCCGGCCGTAACTGTTATCGTTGGCGGGATTTCCGTTTTGGAATCGATCGGTAAGAACAAAATAAACGGTGGCGTTTTTCCAATTAAAACCGTCCGGTTTTTGGCTTGTCTTATCCTGCTTTCGATTAGTCGCCGCTTCGTTGCCATCGGCAGAACCGCCATTCAAAAAAACATCGTTTTTTTTGACCGCACTTTTTTCCAACAGAATCAATCCGTCGGCATCGGCGGCCGGCATCATGGTTACTTTGCCGTTTTTCACTTCAGCCGTTTGCCCCGAATAGAAATCCCGAACCGATTCGCCCTCGGAAAAAACGGAAGAAACGTCGATTTCAACGGGTTGTTTATTCCAAATCGGACAACTTTTCGCCGTATTACTGTCGGTTTCCGCTTGTTGTTCCACGCTGATTCTCAACGTCGGCGTGCCGCTGCGCATATCGATTTGCGCAATATAATTACCCTGACGGAACAAACGAAGCTGCGGCGCCTCACCGGAACAAGGAATCAGTGAAACCGTTTGATTTAATTTCACCGCACTTTGCGGCTGATAACATTGGTTATCAAGGGTAAACGTTAAAGGATAAGTGCCTTTTTCCAACGGCGCTTGCGACCGAAATAAATGGGGTTCGGCGTTGTCGCTGAAATGCTGAAAATGCGTATGCTGCCAGCCTTGCGCGAAGGCGGCGGACGAGGTGAACAAACAAAGACAGAGTAACGATTTTTTCATAATGACCTGATTTATAAAATAGACTTTTCGACTAAAAAAACATGCGAAGCTTTACTCTCAATCGCCTACGGGCGATCGTTCGCTTGGTTCTGTTCCGGACAAAACCGGGTTCAAAAAACTATCGTTTTTTTTATGCGTAACCGCCGGTGCGATTACTTATGGATTCGCCACCGTTGGCAAAGTCAACGTTCAAAAAAACGTTGCTTTTTGTGACCGCACTTTTGCCGTCTTCCGCCATAACGCCAGCTTTTAACCTATTCTTGTTTATTCGACACAGATTAAAAAATCTGTGTAGTGTTAAGAGCCGATTATTTACAGCGTCGGTGAATTTAAAATTCTTATTGCGTTGATCCCCTCTTTGAACAAGAGGGGACTTTAAGCGAATTTAATTATGCGCCGAGGTATATGTAGAACGTATCGGCTTTGCCTTTTAGGTAAAATTAACCTTTCACCCCGCCGGCGGTTAATCCGCCGATTAACCAGCGTTGCGCCAACAAGAACACTAACGTAATCGGAATTGCCGATAACACCGCGGCGGCGGCGAAATCGCCCCATAAATAGTTTTGCGGATACAAGTATTGCTGCATGCCCACCGCCAGAGTGTAGCTGTTCACATCGCGCAATAGCAACGACGCCACCGGCACTTCGGTTATCGCCGAAATGAAGGAAAGGATAAATACCACCGCTAAAATCGGTACGGAAAGCGGTAATAAAATCAGGCGGAAAGCCTGCCACGGCGTGGCGCCGTCCAGTGAAGCCGCTTCCTCTAAGGAACCGTCAATGGTTTCGAAATAACCTTTGATTGTCCAAACGTGCAATGCTATACCGCCCAAATAAGCAAAAATTACGCCGCCGTGGGTGTTTAACCCGAGGAAAGGAACATATTGTCCTAAACGGTCAAATAAAGCATACAACGCCACTAAGGAAAGCACGGCCGGGAACATTTGGAATATCAGCATGCCTTGTAAAATTGTCTTTTTGCCTTTGAATTTCATGCGAGCGAAGGCGTACGCACAGGTTGTGGATAAGGTCACAATGCCAACGGAGGTGATGGTTGCCACTTTAATGGAATTCCATAACCAACGTAATACCGGGAACGGCGGCGGCGTCACCGTGCCGTCCGCATGCGTCACATCGAAGCCTAATGCCGCTTGCCAGTGTTCCCAGGAAATTTGGCTTGGGATAATATCGCCGATAGCAAGGTTGCCCGGGCGTAAAGAAATACCGATTACCATCAATAACGGAAAAATAATCAGGGCAAGAAAGCAAATTAAAATTAAATGGGTTGCCCATACGCGATAACGCACTGATTTAGATTGAACAATCGCCATAAATACTCCTTAAATCAACTGAGGTTAAGCCAAATTCCTTAACCTGAAAAAATTTTATAATTCCATTTTGGTCGCTTTAATATTCAATAACGCTAAACCGCCCACCAACAGGAAGATAATGGTTGCAATGGCCGCTGCCAAACCAAAATCCTGAGTGCCGCTGCCTTCAAATGCGATGCGGTAAGTGTAGCTGACCAACAAATCGGTATAACCCGCCGGGGTTGTGGTGCCGATCATATCCGGGCGACCGTTGGTTAACAATTGAATCAGAACGAAGTTATTAAAGTTGAACGCAAAAGAGGCAATCATCAACGGAGTCAAGGGTTTCAGCAGTAACGGGAACGTAATTTTGCTGAAATTTTGCCAGGTTGATGCGCCGTCCATTGCGGAGGCTTCGTATAAATCCGACGGAATGGCTTTTAATAAACCCATACATAAAATCATCATATAAGGATAACCCAGCCAGGTATTGACGATAAGAATCATCACTTTGGCAAGGAAAGGATCATTAAACCATTCGGGACTGATACCGAATAACTGATTCAGAATCATATTGATTTCACCGAAACTCTGGTTAAACAACCCTTTGAAAATCAAGATGGAAATAAAGGACGGCACCGCATAAGGTAAAATCAGCAGCAAGCGATAAACCGCTTTGCCTTTCAGGGCTTCCCACTGCACCAAACAAGCCAGCACCATACCGAGAATAACGGTAAATACCACGGTCAATAAAGAAAACACTACCGTCCAAATGAAGATTTGCACGAAAGGTTTTTGAATGCCTTTGTCGGTGAAAATTTTTACAAAATTATGGAACCCGGAACTCACCGTATAACCCGGTTCAAGGGTTTCTCTTAACCAATCGCCGCTTTCGTTTATCGCCTGGAAGAAGCCGATTTCATCGTTAGCCTTGTATAATTTGCCGTTTTCATTATTACGTAAAATATTATTTTCTTTATCGAATTGATAACGGGCCTTTTGTTCGGAAAATTGGCGCAATGAACTCATGGTCAGTTCATTGTTATTCGGTAAAATCACTTTCATTGCCTGAAGTGCGCTGCGATTTTGGGTAATAATTTTCAGCGGAGCAACCTCGCCCGTCGGTTCGGCTTGTTCGCTGACCGGCACATCCGCCGCCTTCAAAGCAATATTTTCGGACACGAAGGTCTGCGCCGTAACAGGATTGGTTAATACAATTTTATATTGATTATCCGCCTGCGGATAAAGTTTAAAATTGTATTTATCGCCGGCAAAATAACGCTGATCGGTAAGTACGGAAACCGCACGTTCAAAAGATAACTGATTCGAACCACTGTAATTGGTAAAGGCGATGGCAATAGTTGCCACTAAGGGGAATAAAATAAAAATAGTCATCCCCATAATACCGGGATAAACATAACGCCACGCGTAAGCATTCTTGTTGGTAAACACATAAACGCCGGAAGTCAGGATGACGAGGGTTAAAATGGCAAATAAATATTCGCCTTGCAAATACATTAATCCGACCAGGTAAAAATCAAATAGCAGCACAAGGCCCGCTATCAGATATTTTAACCAATGAGAGGATTGAGATTGAGTGACCGTAGACATAAAAACACCTCGAATTTTGACCGCACTTTTAGGCGAATAAAACAGAGTGGGCAACAGCGCCCACTCTAATTAAGAAAATTATTGTTGTTTTTGAATGCGGGCGTGCGCGTCATCCAGCGCCGCTTTAACTGTTTGGCGACCGCTTACCGCATTGTTAATTGCGGATTTTTCCGCATACCAGAAAGAAGTCATCTGCGGAATATTCGGCATAATTTCACCGTTTTTCGCATTTTCCATGGTTGCCGCAATGCGCGGATCCTTAGCCAGTTTTTCCTGGTAGGATTTTAACGCCACCGCACCTAAAGGTTTATCTTTATTCACTTGATCCAAACCTTCATCAGTTAACAAGTAGTTTTCCAGGAATTCTTTTGCCAAATCTTTATTCGGGCTTGCGCTGTTCACACCGGCGCTTAATACGCCTACGAACGGTTTAGACGCATGACCGTATAAAGTCGGTAATACCGTCACGCCGTATTTCACGCCGCTTTTATCAATATTACCCCAGGACCAAGGACCGTTGATGGTTAATGCGGTCTGACCTTTATTGAAAGACGCTTCCGCCACGGCGTAGTCCATATCCGCGCTGATATGTTTATTTTTCACCATATCAACCACAAATTGTAAAGCTTTCACCGCGCCTTCATTGTTCACGCCGATGTCTTTTACATCATATTTACCGTTGTTGTATTTGAAGGCGTAAGCACCGTTAGATGCGGCCACAGGCCAAGTGAAATAAGGTTCGGAAAGATTCCACATAATGGCGTTTTTGCCTTCTTTTTTGAGCTTTTTGTCTAACTCAAGAATCTCTTCCCAGGATTTTGGCGCTTCTTTTACTAAATCTTTGTTATAGATTAAAGAAATAGCTTCGATAGCAACGGGATAACCGATAATTTTGCCGTTATAGGTTTCCGCATCCCAAGCGAAGTCAACGAATTTATCCTTAAATTCTTTGCTTACACTGACTTCCGCCAATAAACCGGATTGAGCATAACCGCCAAAACGGTCGTGCGCCCAAAACATAATATCCGGGCCGTCACCGGTTGACGCAACTTGTGCGAATTTTTCTTCGAGTCTGTCCGGATGTTCCACTAATACCTTAACACCCGTATCTTTCTCAAATTTTTTACCGACTTCCGCAAGACCGTTATAGCCTTTGTCGCCGTTAATCCAGATAACAAGCTTACCTTCCGTCATTTTTGCAGCGACTGCTGAAGACAATAGCAAGCCCGCAACGGCGGTTAAAGTAAATGTCATGAGTTTGTTTTTCATAGTTAGTCCTTACTGTTATTTTATTTAGTAATACCGGAACGAATACGCGAAGCGGCTTCGTCCAATGCTTGTTTTACGGTTTGACGACCGATTACCGCGTTTTTAATGGCGGAGTTTTCCGCATACCAAAATGCCGTCATTTGCGGAATGTTCGGCATAATTTCACCGTTCTCCGCGTTGATCATAGTGGCTTCGACACGGGGATCGGAAGATAACTTTTCCTGCAGAGAAAGCAAGGGAATTGCGCCCAGCGTATTAGTTTTATTGATGGTCGCAAGGCTTTCTTCGGTAAGCAGATAATTTTCAATAAATTCGACGGCAAGATCTTTATTCGGACTGGCCGAGTTAATGCCGACGCTCACGATACCGACGAACGGTTTGGACGATTTGCCTTCAAAGGTCGGCAGGGTGGTAACGCCGTAATTCATCTTGGCGCTATCCAGATTTGACCACGCCCACGGGCCGTTGATGATCATGGCGACTTCGCCTTTTGCAAATTGTGCCTCGGCAATTTGGCGATCCATATCGGAGGCGATATGTTTGTTTTTCACAAAATCCACTAAAAATTGCAGCCCTTTTTGCGACCCTTCGTTATTTACGCCGATATCGTTGACGTTATAACTGCCGTTTTCAAACTTGAAGGCATAACCGCCGGCAGCGGCAATGAGCGGCCAATTAAAATAAGGTTCGGCTAAATTCCAGCTGATGGCGTGTTTGCCTTTGTTTTTCATTAATTCTTTGTCAAGCGCCGGAATTTCTTCCCAAGTTTTCGGCGGGGTCGGCAACAAATCTTTATTATAAATAAGAGAAAGAGATTCAATTGCCATCGGATAGCCGATAATTTTACCTTCATAGGTTTCCGCATCCCAACTGAATTTGGCGAATTTGTCTTTAAATGTTTGGCTCGGATTTAACTCCGCCAACAAACCGGCTTTGGCATAACCGCCGAAACGGTCGTGCGCATAAATGATAATATCCGGACCGGCACCGTTTGACGCTAATTGTGCGTAGTCTTCTTCAAGTTTTCCCGGATTCTCGACTTTAACGGGAACGCCTGTATCTTTTTCAAATCGTTGGCCTATTTGTGCGATAACGGTATGCCCTTTACCACCGCCCCAAACAACCAATTTACCCTCCTCGAATTTGGCGGATACAGAAAAAGAGCAAAACGCGATTGCACCTGAAAGTAATGAGCAAAACAGAGTTTTTGAGTTGCAATTTAATTTCATAATACGGTTCCTGACGAATTGAAGGGATAAAAGATGCTTTTTACCTGACGGCTATTATGGTTAATCCCCCTATGTTGTTATCATCCCCCCTTCTACGCCTCCCATGAGAAAAATATGAGTAAGATCAAATTTTATTTCTATTCGGCGTTATATTGTGATCCCGATCACAAAATATTTTTTTCAAAATGTGATCTACCTCACAAAAAAACACCGATAAATAAGAATATCTCTTTATTTTATCTAAAAATTATCAAATTAATCTCACCCTCAAAAAATTTGTCATGGGATGATTTATTATTATACTGAAGAGTGAATGATTAAACGCGAAAAGTCGTTGTAAGAGGTTAAATTATGGCTAATGTAACATTACGCAATGTAGGTAAATCTTATGGAGATGTCTGTATTTCTAAAGACATTAATCTGGATATAGAAGAAGGCGAGTTTGTTGTTTTTGTCGGCCCTTCAGGCTGCGGAAAATCCACCTTATTACGGATGATTGCAGGACTTGAAGATATTACTACAGGCGAACTTTATATTGGCGATAAATTAATGAACGATGTGGAGCCATCCAAACGGGGCATCGGTATGGTATTCCAATCTTATGCGCTTTATCCTCATTTAGATGTGGCTGAAAATATGTCTTTCGGTTTGAAATTGGCCGGTGTGAATAAAACCGAACGGGATAAACGGGTAAACCAAGTGGCTGAAATTTTACAACTTGCCCATTTATTAGATCGTAAACCTAAAGCGCTTTCCGGCGGTCAACGTCAACGTGTGGCTATCGGCCGAACACTTGTTTCCCAACCTGAAGTATTTTTATTGGACGAACCTCTTTCGAATCTTGATGCCGCATTACGCGTACAAATGCGGGTAGAAATTTCTAAATTACACAAAAAACTAAACCGCACAATGATTTATGTAACCCACGATCAAGTGGAAGCGATGACTCTTGCCAATAAAATCGTGGTGTTAAACGCAGGTGGTATTGCACAAGTGGGCAAACCTTTAGAACTTTACCATTATCCGGCAAATCGTTTTGTCGCCGGGTTTATCGGTTCGCCGAAAATGAATTTCCTGCCGGTAAAAGTTACTGCGGTGGAAAAAGAACGAGTAAAAATCGAACTGCCTGATGCAAATCATCATAACTTTTGGATTCCTGTGTCAGGTGAAGGCGTAAATGTAGGAAATAATCTGTCTTTAGGTATTCGCCCCGAACACTTAGTTCCATCGGATCAAACAGCCGTCACCTTACACGGAATAGTACAGGTAGTGGAACTATTAGGTAATGAAACCCAAATTCATTTGGAAATTCCTGAGATCAAACAACCTTCTTTGATCTATCGCCAAAGCGATGTGGTGTTAGTCAATGAAGGAGACGAGATGAATATCGGTATTGTGCCTGAACGTTGTCATTTATTTAAAGAAGACGGCACCGCTTGTAAACGATTGTTTTTGGAAAAAGGCGTCTGATTGAGAGAACGATAAGATGTGTTTATCCGTTTACCAGGCAAAACCTTATGTAGAATTAAAACATCCCGAATGGGCGGAAAGTGCGGTCATTTATCAGGTTAATATCCGTCACTTCACAAAAGAAGGCACATTCGAAGCCTTTCGCGCTCATTTGCCGAGATTAAAGGATTTGGGAGTTGATATTCTTTGGTTAATGCCGATTCATCCAATTGGTGAATTAAATCGTAAAGGGTCATTAGGCAGCCCATATGCCGTGAAAGACTACTATGCGGTAAATGCTGAATTTGGTACTGCGGAAGATCTACAAAAATTAATTAATGATATCCATGCTCTGGGTATGTTCGTCATATTAGATTGGGTAGCCAACCATTCTGCATGGGATAATTCGTTAATCCAATCCCATCCCGAATGGTATAGCAAAAACAAACAGGGAAATTTTCAACCTACCCCGTGGTATGACTGGGATGACATTATTGAGTTCGATTATACCAATCCCGGATTACGTCAATATATGACGGAAGCGATGAAATACTGGGTGATCAATTATGATATTGACGGTTTCCGTTGCGATGTCGCAGGGTTTGTTCCAACAGATTTCTGGAATCAGATCCGTTTTGAGCTTGATATGATTAAACCCGTATTTATGCTAGCGGAATGGGAAAGTCGCGATTTACATCAGAAAGCTTTCGATATGACATACGGCTGGAATCTTTGGGACAAACTGCTGGCAGTAGCAAACGGACGAGGATATAACCAGCACGCTTTTCCCGCATTAGTGGAATATATGGCTCATGATGTAAAAACATTCCCGAGAGACGCTTACCGCATGTTATTCACGGACAACCACGATAAAAATGCGTGGGAAGGTAATCAATATTTAAACTTTGCCGATGCTCTCGGCGTGGCGACGGTAATGACCGTTTTAGCTAATGGTATGCCTCTTGTGTATAGCGGTCAGGAAGCGGGGTTAGATCGTTCACTTGCTTTCTTTGACAAAGATTTTATTGAATGGAAACCGCACCCTAATGCGGAGCTTTATCGAACGCTATTTAGTCTGAAACACAAAAACCGAGCTTTACGTAACGGTCAGCGCGGCGGAGAAATGATTAGAATCCCTAATTCCGGGGATAAAGTTCTATCCTTTTATCGCGAAAGTGACGGAGATCGCGCCGTTGCCATTCTAAATTTTAGCGATAAAAGACAAATGTTAAAACTTCAATGCGACGGCATTGAAGGAATTTACGTAGATTGGTTTAGTCAACGATCTTATCAACTTGAAATATCTCACCAAGTCGAGATTGAACCTTGGGGATATATCGTATTAAGCCAGCATAAAATTGATAATTAACCTAAGTAAGACTTAAGTGAGGTCTATTATGAACAAAAAAACACTTCTAGCAGTTGCAATCGGTGGAGTGATGTTTGCGACAAGTGCGGCGGCAGTGGATTTCCACGGTTATGCCCGTTCCGGTATCGGCTGGACATCCGGTGGCGGTGAGCAAAAAGCGTTGCAAGTAAACGGCGGCGGTTCAA
>CAUTMS010000013.1:0-46169 GCA_963539805.1 uncultured Actinobacillus sp.
CACCGTTGGCAAAGCCAACGTTCAAAAAGCGTTGCTTTTTGTGACCGCACTTTTGAATAAAAAATCCTTACGGCGATACACCGTAAGGATTTTTGCGATATTTTCAAACTTATCTTGCGCGACGGTAACTACGCTGCGCTTTATCCACTTTCACCAGATAGTTTCTGGCCTGTGCCGACGGATGGCTGGTGGTTAAAATGCGATAAATCTGCTCCGGCTGCATTTTATTGATGAGATAAATCGCTTCATCCGGATCATCGCTGAACACCCGTAACACTGCGCCCGCACCGCTGTTATAAGCCGAAATCATAGCGTAACGCATAGAGGTCGGATTCTGAATACCGGCCAGATATTCATTTCTCAATAACCATAAATAAGATGTTCCCGCGTCTACGTTTTGAGCCGGATCAAATAAATAACTCTTACTCGGTTGACCGCTGCGGCCTTTCATTTTGAACACATCACGTCCGGCGGAATGCGGTACCACCTGCATCAAACCGATCGCATTGGCGTAACTGATGGCGTACGGATTGAAACTGGATTCCGTTTGCATAATCCCCAGGATCAGGCTTTCGTCAATATCGTATTGGCGTGCCGCTTTGCGGACGAACGGCAGGTATTTTCTCGCACGGATATTCACGTGATTCGCAATCATTTGAATGGAAACGAATTGTACGGTGCGCCCGTTACTTAAACGACGTTGCTGTAATTTATTCTGAATCAGATAAGTGGCGAAATTATTCGCGACATTCACGTCCGTAATAGCTTGTCCGTAGTTATTCACCACCTGCCCTACCAAGAACGGGCGGGAGCTGATCGGCGTATCGCCCGAGGCGAATAAATCAATACCTCTGGCATCGGAACCCATCAATAACGTATGAACGATAGCGCTGTGCAGACGATTAACGTCCGCCAAGGTTTCAATCGTGATTACCCCTTCGTCGAAACTGATGTGGCTGCGGGTATAATAACTGTCATTATATTTTACGTAGTCTTTACGACTTGCCACCAACAGTTCGTTCACGCCCCAAATCTGGTCGATATTCTGTGAGAACTGCCCGGTCAGCAAATCCAGTCCGTGAGTATCTTTGGCAAACACATCGTCGTAATTCGCACGATCCGACGAACAGGCGTATAAAAACGGAACAATCGCTAAAATCAATAATTTTTTTAACGTAATCTTCATATTTTCAAATTATTTTTTCGGTGGAACATAGCCTTCGATATGCACGTCTTTGCCTTCAAACAAAAAATTCACCATTTCCCGTTCCAGCATCTGACGATGTTCGGCATTCATCATATTCAGTTTTTTCTCATTTACCAACATGGTTTGTTTTTTCAACCAATCGCCCCAGGCTTGTTTACTGATATGATCGAAAATACGCTTGCCCAATTCGCCCGGATATAACTGGAAATCCAGACCTTTTGCTTCTTTCTTTAAATATTCGCAGAATACGGTTCTAGCCATGACTATGTCCTTTTTTTAAATTGAAGTAATAAATTTTTGACGGGGGTTGCTAACCCGATTGGATCAGGATTTCGCAAATCATACCAATATTTGACCGCACTTGATACCGAAGATTGATATTCCTGCGGATTTTCTTCGATTTTTTTCCAATCACTGCGATCTTCGTCACGTTTTTTCGGCGTAAGTTCAGCATAAATAGGATAAATATCCAAATGAAAATGACTGAAAGTATGGCGAAATCCCGCCCATTCCTGATATGTTGTCACGCCTTGTCGGCGCAGATAAGCCAACAAAGCGGATTTGCTGTCGAACTGAGGAAAACAATAAAGCCCACCCCACAATCCCGCCTTCGGACGCTGTTCCAAAGCGATCTTGCCGTCCTGTTCCAATAAGAGAAAATATCCCTTTCGTTGCGGTAAATTTTTCTTCGGTTTTTTCGCCGGATAATCTTGCCACGCCTCCGTCAAATGCGCGCCGCATTTTTCGCGCAACGGGCAAAGATCGCATTTCGGCTTGGAACGCGTGCACACTAAGGCGCCGATGTCCATCATCGCCTGATTAAAATCCGCGCTGCGATCACAAGGCGTCACTTCGGCACTTAACGCCCATAGCCGGTTTTCCACTTTTTTATCGCTCGTCCAGCCTTCAACCAAAAAATAACGGGATAGCACCCGCTTCACATTGCCGTCTAAAATCGGATAAGGCTGACCGAGTACGGAAGACAAAATCGCACCGGCGGTACTACGCCCGATTCCCGCCAGCGCCAGCACCCGTTCAAATTCCGTCGGAAATTCGCCCTGAAATTCGTCCCGAATCTGCTGCGCCGCTTTATGCAAATTTCGGGCGCGGGCGTAATAGCCCAATCCCGTCCACAAATGCAGAACTTCATCCAGCGAAGCGTCCGCAAGTGCGGTCACATTCGGAAAAGTTTTGATAAACCGTTCAAAATAAGGTATCACCGTCGCTACCTGAGTTTGCTGCAACATCACTTCCGACAACCACACGCCGTACAGCGTTTTCTTTTGCTGCCACGGCAAATGTTTACGTCCGAATTGATCAAACCAGGTCAGCACGGCGGAAGCAAAAGGCGCAGATGAAGACGAATGGGCTTGCATAAAAATCCTAGAATAATAAAAAGATTGAAAATTCTAACACAGCTATTCAAACGAATAAAACGTGAAAAAATTTGACCGCACTTTTAAAACCGCGGCAAAAACCGTATAATCCTCCGCCGATTTAATGATAACGAAAACACTTATGACAGAACCCCAAATCACTTTTGCCGATCAAAAACGGAAAACCGTTGAAACCGCCGAATTTACCGAAGACGGACGTTATAAACGCAAAGTGCGCAGTTTCGTCTTGCGCACCGGGCGTTTAAGCGAATTTCAACGTCAAATGATGAACGATAACTGGGCGGATTACGGCTTGGATTATCAAACCGAACCCTTTGATTTTCCTGCTATTTACGGCAATCGGCAAGCGGTGATTGTGGAAATCGGTTTCGGTATGGGCAAATCCTTAGTGGAAATGGCGGAACAAAATCCCGATAAAAATTATCTCGGCATTGAAGTGCATACGCCGGGCGTGGGCGCCTGTCTGGCGTACGCGATAGAAAAAGGGGTGAAAAACCTACGCGTTATTTGCCACGACGCCACGGAAATCCTGCGCGATTGCATCGCCGATCATTCTCTTGGCGGCCTGCAACTGTTTTTTCCCGATCCCTGGCATAAAACAAAACATCATAAACGTCGCATCGTACAGCCGTATTTTGTGGAAACCGTGGCGAAAAAACTGGCGCCCGGCGGTTTCATTCATTTCGCCACCGACTGGGAAAATTATGCCGAACATATGCTGGACGTGTTACAATCCCTACAAAGTGCGGTCGGAATTCGTAATGTTTCTGCAACCGGCAATTTCATCCCTCGTCCCGATTCTCGTCCGTTAACCAAATTCGAACGGCGCGGACAACAACTCGGACACGGTGTTTGGGATTTATATTTCGTCAAAAATTAACCGCCACACAATAGGAGAATATTATGGCTATCAAACGTAATGCGCGTCAACGTAAAAAAATGCACTTGGCTGAATTCCAGGAACTGGGCTTCTTAGTGAACTGGCAATTTGCGGAAGGCACCGCGATTGAAACCGTTGATGAAGTGGTGGATCGCTTTATCCGTGAGGTTATCCAACCGAACGGTCTGGCTTATGAAGGCAGCGGTTACTTACACTGGGAAGGCCTGGTTTGCCTGGAAAAATTAGGAAAATGCGACGAATCTCACCGCAAATTAATCAAAGACTGGTTGGAAGCGAACGGCGTTCAACAAGTCGAAATCAGCGAATTATTCGATATTTGGTGGGATTATCCGGTGAAAGGCGCCTAATGCCACAGCGATATCCGACAAAAAACAGCACGCAAGGTGCTGTTTTTTTACGGTTTTTATGATTCCGAGTCGGACCTTTCCAACATCGAATGCAGCACAAAAACCAGAAAGAAATAGAACATTTGCGTAGCGTGCAACGAGAAAAACGCTTCGCTCATGCCGTAAAACAACACCGCCACCACATGCACAACGCCTAACGCACCGATCGTTTGCTGAGCGAAATCCGTAGATTTCGCTCCCCGCCAAAATCCACGTAAAGGCACAAAAAATATTGCCAGCAGCGATAACAAACCGAAAATTCCGTTTTTTGCCAGATTTTCCAGATAAAGATTGTGCGCATGGCCGTAAATACTGGCGGATTTCGCCATTTTGCCTTCCGCCGCATATTTTTCGAAATGGGTTTTGAATCCGGCTTCGCCCGCGCCGGTCAACGGATGTTCCTGCGCCATCATCAATGCGCCTTTCCACATTTCAAAACGCGCACCGATAGAGGTATTCGGGTTATTTTTCTCGAAATAATTCACAATATCGCTATGCGCCTGATAAATGCGCTGACTCACCTGAGTTTGCGGAATCATAAATAATGCGACGGCTCCGACTACTACTAAAGTGCACAAACCGGCAATAAATTTTCCGGAAAGCTGCCGACGGAAAATATAAAGCAACGCAATCAATACCGGCGGCAAACTAATCCAACCGCCGCGCGCCGTAGACAGCACACTGGCGCCCAAACCGGCGAGGATGCCCAGCACGCAAAGTGCGGTCAAAATTTTTTGTTTTTTCTTCAACGCATAAAAGAACAAAGGAAAAGACAACCAGCCCAGAGACAGCGCCATGTCACCGGCCTGAATATGAATCATACTGCCGAAAGGCAAGCGCAAACCGAGATACAAGCGATCATAGGCGGCAACGGCAAACCCGATTATGGCGCTGCACGGAATGGCAAAAAATAAAGTGTTAAGGCGAATTTTAAATTTCCGTAACAGAAAATACGCCGGTAAAAACGCCAATAACTGACTCACCGCATCCACATGCCGCCAACGATCGTCATGGAAGCCAAAGGTTACCAACCGAACGATAATATAAAACAATAAGGCGTAGCAAAACCATTTATCCTCTTTCGTTAAGGCAAAGGTTTGCTTGTTTTTCAAAACAATCAGGCTATACGCCAGTCCAAACAAAGCTAAAGCGATAAACGCAACGTTATGCACGGGCTTAAGGACAAAAACGGTCAAAATATATACTGCCGTGAGCACATTCACCCAAACCGGCAATTTTTCAAAGCGAAACAGTTGCATGACGGATCCCGTAAGACAAATAAAAAACCGCACAATAAAGTGCGGTCTTATTTTAACTGATTTTTAACGATTATAATACGTCAACACAGTTTAAATCGTGGAAAGATTTTTCTAAGCGTTTAGACATGGATTCTTCCATTTTACGTAACCAAACGCGCGGGTCGTAATATTTTTTGTTTGGTGCGTCAGGACCTTCAGGGTTACCTAATTGGCCTTGCAAATACGCTTCGTTCGCTTTGTAGAATTGAAGAATACCGTCCCACGACGCCCATTGAGTATCCGTATCAATGTTCATTTTGATTGCGCCGTAGCTGATGGCTTCGCGAATTTCCTCAGTGGAAGAACCGGAACCGCCATGGAATACGAAATTAATCGGTTTCGCCGGAAGATTACGTTCTTTCGCCACGAATTCTTGTGAAGCGCCCAAGATAGACGGTTTTAACTTCACGTTACCCGGTTTGTAAACGCCGTGCACGTTACCGAATGCCGCCGCCACGGTGAAACGTGAACTGACCGGATTTAATTGATCGTAAACATATAATACGTCGGAAGGTTGGGTATAAAGTTTGGACTCATCAACGCCGGAGTTATCCACACCGTCTTCTTCACCGCCGGTAATACCGATTTCGATTTCAAGAGTCATGCCCATTTTGTCCATACGTTCTAAGTATTTACGGCAAGTAGCCATGTTTTCTTCCATCGGTTCTTCCGAAAGATCCAGCATATGAGAAGAGAATAACGGCTTACCGGTTTCAGCGAAATGTTTTTCACCGGCATCTAACAAACCGTCAACCCACGGAAGTAATTTTTTTGCGCAGTGGTCAGTGTGAAGAATCACCGGCACACCGTATTCTGCGGCTAAAGTATGCACGTGTTTTGCACCGGCAATCGCGCCTAACACATCCGGACGAACACCGCTTGCCGGTTTCACGCCTTTACCCGCATAGAATGAAGCGCCGCCGTTAGAGAACTGAATAATAACCGGCGCTTTTACGCGAGCAGCCGTTTCCAATACTGCGTTGACCGAATCCGAACCTACGCAGTTTACGGCAGGGATAGCGAAACCGTGTTCTTTTGCGTATGCAAATACTTTTGAAACGTCATCACCGGTTAATACGCCGGGTTTTACGATGTCTAGTAATTTAGCCATTTTGCTTGTCCTTTAATGTAAAATAAAATTTGTTTTGTTCCCCTCTTTTGTAAAGAGGGGAAGTTAAGAATAATTAACCGTTCGCACGTTTTTCTAAAATTTCAACCGCCGGTAATACTTTACCTTCTACAAATTCCAAGAATGCTCCGCCGCCGGTTGAAATGTAAGAAATTTTATCCTTAATACCGAATAAGTCGATCGCCGCCAATGTGTCGCCGCCGCCCGCAATTGAGAACGCACCGTTTGCGGTGGCTTCCGCGATAGCGTTTGAAATCACCTCGGTACCTTTACGGAAGTTAGGAAATTCAAATACGCCCACCGGACCGTTCCAAAGAATGGTTTTAGCGGATTTAATGATTTTCGCTAATTCTTCTGCGGATTTATCGCCGATATCGAAGATTGATTCGTCCGCTTGCACTTCGGTTACCGGTTTTTGAGTGGCCGGTGCGGTTTCGGAGAATTCGGTACCCACACGAACATCTACCGGAACCGGAATATTGGTTGCCGCCGCCAAACGTTTCGCTTCGGGAATTAAATCTTCTTCATATAAAGATTTACCTACATTGTGACCTTGCGCCGCAATAAAGGTATTTGCAATCCCGCCGCCCACGATTAATTGGTCGGCAATTTTAGCAAGGGAATCCAACACGGTTAATTTAGTGGAAACTTTTGAACCGCCCACAATCGCCAACATCGGACGCTGCGGTTCTTTTAACGCTTTACCCAATGCATCCAACTCCGCCGCCAATAACGGGCCGGCACAGGCAACGGGCGCATATTCGGCCACACCGTAAGTTGAAGCTTGTGCGCGATGTGCCGTACCGAATGCATCCATCACGAACACATCACAAAGTGCGGCATATTTTTTACCTAATTCCGGATCATTTTTCTTTTCGCCTTTGTTGACGCGCACATTTTCAAGCACCACAATTTCGCCCGCTTGCACGTCTACGCCGTCCAAATAGTTTTGCACCAAACGAACAGGCACGCCAAGACCCGCATTATTCAAGTAATCAACCACCGGTTGTAATGAATCTTCAGGTTTAAATTCGCCTTCCGTCGGACGCCCCAAGTGAGAGGTTACCATCACTTTCGCGCCTTTTTCCAAAGCCAGTTTAAGCGTTGGGATAGTCGCGCGGATACGCGCATCGGATGTCACTTTACCGTCTTTTACCGGCACGTTTAAATCGGCGCGAATAAAAACACGTTTTCCTGCTAAATCAAGGTCGGTCATTTTGATTACTGACATAATTTATCCTCTTTTGGTTAAATAATAAAAATTTCATATTTAGGCATTATACCCAGTTATGGCTAGGTTGTAACTGTTTCAGATCAAATAATTGAGATTTATTTGCAAGTAAGCTTAACCGTTTCACCTTTAACGGGACGGGCAATTTATCGGCGTCCAGTTCAGATCGTAACAGATAAAAAGTTCATGACGAGAAGCTTGCATAAACACATTTTTCAGCGACGGATTATGTTGTTTCATCCAACGGAATAACGCTTTGCGTTCCATATCCTGTGTCGGCAGGATCAATTCCCGGAATAACCGTTGTTGCTTCCGGAAATAAGCATCCGCCGATTGAAATGCGCAAGCGCCGTGTTTTTCCCATTCGCCCTGTAATAAAGCGGCGCTCGGACTGTCCGCCAAATATTTTTCAATCACGGCAAAATCCAGCGGCGGCAAATCACCGCGACAAAAACGCGGATGATCCGCCGTACCGCGCGCCGAACGGCTTTGCGGCCATAAGCCGTGAATCACCCAGCCGTATTGGCGCTGCGTGCCGCATTGTTGTTGCGCCGAAGGCGGCAAATCGGCGCCGAATTTTTTTATTTGCGAATCACAAAAAGCCGGCGACCAGGACAACACCAGCATGTAATAATCCACGGAGGCCTTGGTATTTTGCCCGATGGCGTCGTCACGCATGATGTAATCGTAATCGGCCAAAACGTCCGATGCTTTATTCATATTCGCCGCTTCGTGGCCGTCGGCGGCTTTGCCATTGAAAAAAACATCGCGATTTTTGACCGCACTTTGGTCGATTTCGCCCCGAACCGAATTCTCTTCATTTTGTTTTTGCTGTTGCCGCGGTTTTTCCGTTATCGTGTCGTTGGAAAGCCACCGCTGCGAGAAATAAAAATACGCCGCCAACAACGCCACCGCGCCGAGACGAATCCATTTTAAATGTTTCCGATTCATTTTTTACCTTTAAATTTAGCCCTGATTTCTTTATAATCGCCGCACTTTTTTGTTAACCGAAGACTATCATGGCATTACTCATTACAGACAAATGCACGAACTGCGATATGTGCCTGCCGGAATGCCCGAACGACGCCATTTCCGTCGGTGACGAAATCTATGTGATCGACCCTGCTCTTTGCACGGAATGCGTGGGGCATTATGACACGCCGACCTGTCAAAAAGTTTGCCCCATCACAAAATGTATTATAACGGATCCGCGGCATGTGGAAAGCAACGACGAACTTTGGGAAAAATTTGTGTCGATTCATCATGCGGACAAACTCTAATTAGCCGTCGTCACGCCGAAAGTGCGGGAAAAAATCGCGATGTTTTTTTGAATATAGATTTCGCCAAGCGGCGAATACAACTGCTTGTTTAATTTCTGATTTCACCACCGCCGACAAATTTTTTCCGAACATACGTCTTGCATGCCGGCGAATTTTGCTATACTGCTCCCGGAACGCTTAATCCGGCGTCTTAATTCAAAGGAGAATTTCATGTATTTACAACAAATCAAAGCGGAATTACTGGAAGCGCAGGACGTGCTGCAAAAATTCATTGCGGACGAAAACAATATCAAATTGATTCAGCAAGCCGCATTGCTGATTTCCGACAGTTTCAAACAAGGCGGCAAAGTGCTTTCCTGCGGCAACGGCGGTTCCCATTGCGACGCCATGCACTTCGCGGAAGAATTGACCGGCCGTTATCGTGAAAATCGCCCGGGTTATCCCGCCATCGCCATTTCCGATGTGAGCCATTTAAGCTGCGTCAGCAACGATTTCGGTTACGATTACGTCTTCTCCCGTTATGTGGAAGCCGTGGGCAAAACGGGCGACGTGTTATTCGGATTGTCCACCTCGGGCAATTCCCAAAACGTGTTAAACGCCATTAAAGCGGCCAAAGAAAAAGGGATGAAAGTGATTGCCATGACGGGAAAAGACGGCGGGAAAATGGCGGGACTGGCCGATGTGGAAATCCGCGTGCCGCATTTCCGTTATGCGGATCGCATTCAGGAAATTCACATTAAAGTTATTCACATTTTGATGATGTTGGTTGAATTCGAAATGGCGAAAGCGGCTTAATCGTCAGAAAAACGGCTTAAAGTGCGGTCAAAAACGGCCGCATTTTTTATTTTCAAAATACCGATAAAAAACGGGTAAAAAAATAACCGCACTTTAGATGTCAAAGTGCGGTTAAAATTTAGTGCGTTTTTACGCTCAATCAGTGGTTTTCACCTTTACTGATTCTCGGTGCGTTTTCATCGAATTCCGGTAACGGTTTGTGATCGGAACCCAAATAGGTGTAAATCACCGGCAACACGAATAAGGTAAACAAGGTACCTATGGCAAGCCCCGCCACCACGACAACGCCCATACTGAAACGCATCACCGCACCGGCCCCCGACGCGTAAAGCAACGGTACAAGACCCGCAATCATCGCCGCCGTCGTCATTAAGATTGGGCGTAAACGTAATTGCGCAGCGGTCATAATCGCTTCCATTTTGGTTTTGCCGTGATTCAGCTGCTCTTCTTTCGCCACTTCACACATCAAAATACCGTGTTTGGTAATCAATCCCACCAGGGTGATCAAACCGACTTCGGAGTAAATATTAAGCGTGACGCCCGTTACGCCGAAGAAGCTGAGCAAGTTCAGAACTAATAGCGCGCCCGAAATGGCCAACGGCACGGAAACCAGGATCACCAACGGATCGCGAATGGATTCGAACTGAATCGCCAATACCAGGAAGATGATCAATACCGCCAGAATGAAGGTGGTGGTTAAGGCGTTACCTTCCTGAACCAACTGACGCGCCTCGCCTTTCCAGTCGTAGGAATAACCTTGCGGTAAATCCTTCGCCGCATCCTGCAACCACGAGATAGCGTCACCCGTTGTGGTGGTCGGAGACGGCACCAGCTGGATTTCAGCCGAGTTCAACTGGCTGAAACGCGGTAATGAATACGGTTGCGGTTCAAGAGACACGGTAAGCAAGCTGCTGAGCGGCACACTTTCGCCGTTGCTTGCGCTGATATAATAATTTTTCAGGCTTTCCGGCGATAAACGGTTTTCACGTTTTACCTGAGAAATCACTTTGTAAGCGCGACCGTCGATATCCACACGGGTAATCGTCGCCTCAGACAAATAGTAACCTAAGGTATTGGCGATTTGCTGCATAGTAATGCCGTAAGTCCCCGCTTTCTCTTTGTCGACTGTAATACGCATTTGCGCGACATCGTATTTCAAAGTTAAATTCGAATACACGAATTTACCGGATTTACGGATTTTATCTAAAAATGACTCCGCAACCTGCGCCAATTCTTTGGTATTGTTCGGTGAACTTAGCACAAACACCACCGGCGGTCCTTGTTCCCCGGTTTCAATTTCCGGGAAGGCGAAAGCCGAAATGGATACTTCAGGAATTTTTGCCGCTTTCGCCGTTAATTCCGCCATCACTTCCGCTTGAGTACGGCTGCGTTCCGACCAATCTTTCAAGGTGGTAATTACCAGTGCCTGATAGGTATTCGGCGCCCCGGCGATAACCTGTGAATATTGTTTCTCCGGAGTATTGTTCAGGATTTCCTCATAAGGTTTGGTAGCCTGCTGTACATAGTCTATATTCACATTAGACGGTGCCGTGACCATTCCCAAAAAGCCGCCCTTATCTTCCGCCGGCGTTAACTCGCTGGATAAGGATGTAAACAATATCGGCAACGTGGTAAAAATAATCACCGCGAACAGTAAAATCGCCTTACGGGTTTGCATCACCAAGCCTAATACATAGGTATAAGCGTTGGTCATTTTAGTTAAAGTGTGGTTAACTTTTTCTTCAAATTTCGAACTTTCGTGTTTTAACATTCTGCTCGACATCATCGGAGAAAGCGTTAAGGCAATAACCCCGGAAATAAATACCGCGCCCGCCAGCGTTAAGGCAAACTCTTTAAACAGGGTTCCGGTAATTCCGCCCATTAACGCCATCGGCGAATATACCGCGACTAAAGCGATGGTCATGGAAATAACGGGCACCGCAATTTCACGAGTACCGATAATCGCCGCCCGGAACGGCGTTTCGCCTTCTTTAATGTGACGATCCACGTTTTCGAGCACCACGATAGCGTCATCCACCACCAACCCGATGGCAAGAATCATGGCAAGCAATGTCATCAGATTCAGTGAGAAATCCAATGCCTGCAGTAAAAATACCACCCCGACTAAGGAAATCGGAATCGTAATAATCGGAATAACAATAGCGCGCAATGATCCGATAAACATCATGATCACCACCAATACGATCACTACCGCTTCAACAATAGTGTGGATTACGTCATTAATAGAACTGTTAATCGCAATTGTACGGTCATAAAGAATATCCGACTCAATACTGTTCGGTAAATTCTTTTTAATGGTATCGTATAACGGACGAACCTTAGCGGCGATATCCAACGGATTCGCATTTGAAGTCGGTTCTATCCCCAACACGACCGAATCGGAACCATTGGCGACCGCTCGGGTATCATCGCTTTCTTTATTCAATTCCACGTCGGCGACATCACGTAAACGCACCAGTTTTTCGCCGTCGGAATAAACAATCAAGTTACCCAAATCTTCTACCGTATTCGTGGTGGTTTCCACTTTGTTACGGTAAATATTAAAATACCCTTTATCGTTACCCGCTGCGGTTTGTACGTTATTATTGGCCAACGCCGTCGCAATCTGAGAAGCCGATAGGTTCTGCCCCGCCAGCTTCTGCGGATCCAACCAAATACGCATGGCGTATTCGGCGGCCCCGTACACATTGACTTTCGCCACACCTTCAACCGTGAACAACTGTGGTTTCACCACGCGTTCGATATAGTCGGTAACTTGACTTGGGTGCAGTTTATCGGAGCGGAAGCTGATATACATAATCCCCGAACCGCCGGTTGAAGAAGTTAACGTCGGATCTTCAATACCGCTCGGCAGTTCCGAACGTACGGACTGAACTTTAGATAATACGTCCGCCAACGCTGAAGCCGGATCGGTATTCAGTTTCATTTTTACCGTAATGGTGGAAGTACTCGGCGCACTAGTGGAAGACAAGTAGTCGATATTATCCGCCTGCGCAATCGCTTCCTCCAACTTAGACGTTACGAATGCCTGAATTAATCCCGCATCCGCCCCCGCATAGGTCGTACTCACGGTAATCACCGTCGTCGTCATTTTCGGGTATTCGCGCACCGCTAATTTCGAAATCGCCTGCAAACCGAGAATAACAATCAGCAAACTAATCGAAATCGCCATCACGGGGCGTTTAATAAAAATATCTGTAAATTTCATTCAAACAATCCTGAAATTAAAGGTTGGTTTTGTTTGCAGGTTGAACGGTACCCACGCCTTCTTTATCGGCTACCGTCACCAGACTACCGTTACCTAAACGTTGCTGACCGCCGGTTACGATAATATCGCCGGCTTTCACTTCATCACCTTTTAACTGCGCATAAATCCCCTGACGATCTTTGGTGAACACGGTAATTTGTTGAGCGCGATACATTTTGTCGAGATCTTCGCTATCTTTCAGTTTTTCTTTATCTTCATCGGATAAAGGGTGCAACACATAAGCTATCTCACCGTACATATTGTAAGTAATCGCCACTTGCGGAACCACAATCTGCTCTCTTTCCGTCGGCAAGGCTAAACGCAACCGGGTAAACATTCCGGACAGCAATTTTTTCCCATCTTCCGGCTCAAAAGTTGCTTGCACGTCAATCAAACCCGTCGATTTATTGATTGCCGGTTCAATTGCCGTTACTTTTGCCGCAAAGGTTTCGCCTTGACGGGCATCGGAAGTCGCCGTTACCTTTTGACCGATATGCAGATTTTCCAGATCGTTTTGGGAAACGGAGAAGTCCACTTTCATTGAACTCACGTCTTCTACACGAATAATTTCCGTACCAGTGGAAATATATTGCCCCTCATTCACCTGTACAATACCGGTTACACCGTCATAAGGCGCAACGATTTTACGACGATCGATAGTGGATTTTAACGAGTTAATATTCGCAACTAACTGATCATAAGTCGCTTTTGCATTATCCAGATCGGTTTGAGATACGCTCTGCGATTTAATCAAATTGGCATAACGTTGATAAGTTAAACGGGCGGCGGGCAGTTGAGCTTCGGAAGCTTTCAACGTTGCAATTTCCACGCCGCTGTCCAGTTCTACCAAAACGTCACCTTTTTTTACTGTCTGACCCGAAGTTACGTAAATCTTATTTACGGTACCCGCCGATTGTGAACTCAACATCGCGCCTTGGTTCGGACGTACCAAACCGGTGGTATTAATTACCGGCGTCCATTCGCGCGGTGTAACCGTCATTGCCGTCACCGGATTAGCATTCTCGGGCATGTTGGCAATGGCTCTGCCGATCATGATTTCTTTAAATTTATTCAAACCGATGACAAGTGCAAACACTAACACCGCAACGGCTAAACCTACTTTCAAAAAGAAAGCATGCGAACGCTTCGGCTTGTTCGTTTGAAGTTGAGACATAAAAACTCCGTAAAGTTAAGTTAAAAATTATTTTTGTATGGCTCGCCATGTCCGTTCAATGACGCTTTCCAACATATCGTTTGTGAGTTCCTGATTGAAGTAAATGCGGTCACTCGCCAAATTTATTGCGCTTTCAAGTCCTAACGAAAAAAGCACCTTGACGGGCAAATCGCATATCACGCCGGCGGCAATGGCCTCTTTGCAGAATAAAGCCCAATGACTTTGATCCTCCGCCTCGGCACGCACCTCTACAAAATAAGGCAGTGACAAATACTGGCTCATATTTTTTACCGTAATCGGATTGTCCAATAAAAGGTACCAAATATTCCACCACATGATTCGATATTGTTCGAAATAGGCTTTGGTGGGATCATAGCCTTTCTCCAACTCTTTTGAAAAAAGAGAAAGAACACGACGGGCAAGTTGTTCCAGCAACACATCTTTGCTCTTAAAATAAAGATAAATCGTTCCCGTTGAAATATTGGCGGCTTTCGCAATTTTATGCATAGACAAGTTATGTAAACCCTGCTCCGCCATCAATCGTTCGGTCGCTGCAAAAATCTGCTCCGCCATATCATTATCAGATTGGCGCATAAAACAAATCCTAAGTGAAATTAAACATAGAACAAAAAGCGGCAAAAATGCCGCTGAATGAACGTTCGTTCATTTTAATGATTTTTTATTGATAAGCAAGCGTTAAAATGAAAAAAGTGCGGTCAAAAATTCATTCGTTTTTTTGACCGCACTTTCCTGAATAAATTACATTCCGATGATCACACAACTTGCCACCGAACCGGCTTGTTGCTGCGCCGCCGCCGACGCCTGACGATCGCCGACCGGTCCGACTAACACGCGGTTCCATTTACCGCTTTCGATAATGCGCGCATTTAATCCCGTCATGGCCAGCTTCGCCTGCAATGCCTCGGCTTTAGCGCGATCATTAAACGCGCCGCACTGTAAACCGAACTTGCCGCCGGATGCTTTTGCCGAATCGGATTTGGCGGCCTCCACTTTTTTCGCCGCCTGCTGCTTGGCTAATTCGGCTTTTTTACGCTCTTCTTCTTTCGCCTGTTCGGCGGCTTTTTTCTCGGCTTCCGCTTTTAACGCAACTTCATCGGTGATCGCCGTTGCCGGTGCCGTAGCGGTTGCCGCTACAGAAGTGGCATCGCTCACAGGCACATTTTCTTGAGCGCCGCTTTCAGCCTTACTCGCCCGTTCTAACGCCGCTTTTTTCTCGGCTTCTTCCAAACGTTTTAAATCTTCTTTTTGTTTTTCGCTTAATTGCGCCACTTTTTCCAACGACGCCTGACTGTTATCGGTCGGCACGGTACGACGTTCCAGCTCTTTAATATAAGACCAGCTTTCTTCCGGGCGACTTGGTAATTGACTTTTCGGCTTCGCTTGTTCTACCGCGATCTCTTTCGATTGAGGTTCCGGCACTTTTGAGGTTAAAAAATAAAGCCCCAATGCAAATCCCAAAACCACGACGCAGGCAATGGTTAATAACACCGACTTTCCTAATCCGGCTGATTTTTTCTTTTTGGTGCTGCGCGCAGCATAATCACGTTGTGCCACAATTAAACCTTAATATTTTCCAAAATTAATAAATAAAGAGTTTGTTTATCTCTCATATAAATACGCTTAATTTTACTCAAATTTCGTCAATGTGACTAGTCTGTCGTCACATTCTTTCCTGTGATTATGAGAAAAATCCGTCGGTTAACTCAAATCCTGCGGATCCACATCTAAATTTAACCGCACTTGCGACGGTTTGTCTTCCCAATCGCGATGAAAATCCGTTAACGCCCGCTGTAACCCGATACGTGACGGATGTTGCAATAAAAGCTGCCAGCGAAACTGATCCGCTTTTTTCGCAAAGGGCGCAGGCATCGCCCCCAAAATCTGTAAGTGCGGTTGATTTTTAGCCTGTTTCCATTGCTGAAAATAATCCGCAATTCGTGTGAGTAATTGCTCGGCCGCCTCCGATTGCCGGCTTTGCGCCTTAAATAAGGCCTGAGAACTAAACGGCGGCAAGCCCATTGCATGGCGCATTTGCAACGCATCACGGGCAAACGCGGCATAACCTTCATGCAGCAAACGCTGCAATAAAGGATGATCCGGATAATGCGTCTGCAGCAACACTTCACCTTGCTTTTCCGCCCGTCCGGCGCGTCCCGCCACCTGTACGTAAAGCTGCGCCAACCGTTCTTCCGCGCGGAAATCCATGCTGAATAAACTGCTATCCACATTAATCAGCGCCACCAGCGTCACATCCGGGAAATGGTGGCCTTTCGCCAGCATTTGGGTACCAATCAGAATGCGGCTTTTGCCTTGTTTAATGTCATTCAGATGATGTTCCAGCTTTCCTTTACGCGCCGTACTGTCACGATCAATACGGGTAACGCCGTATTGCGGAAAACGTGCTTTCAGCGTTTTTTCCAACTGTTCGGTACCCAGCCCCGTGGTCACTAAATGTGTGGAGCCGCAATCCGCACATTGCATAGGAATCGGGCGTTGTGATGCGCAATGATGACAACGCATCACGCGCTGCTGTTGATGATAGGTAAGCGGTTTATCACAATGAGGACAAGCGGCAATCCAGCCGCATTCATGACATAACAGCACCGGAGCAAAACCGCGTCGGTTCAGAAACAGCAAAACCTGATTGCCCTTTTGCAAATGTTCATCCATTTTCCGCAACAATGTGCCCGATAAACCGTTCACGACCGATTGTTTTTTCAAATCAATCAATCGGCTGTGCGCCGCCGTCGCCTGCCCCGCGCGCTGAGACAAAATGATATGAGTGTATTTCCCCTGATTCGCATTGTGCAAACTTTCCAGACTCGGCGTGGCCGAACCCAATATCACCGGAATGTTCAGCTGTTTGGCATAAACCACGGCCAAATCGCGCGCATGATAACGCCAACCGTCCTGCTGTTTGAAAGACGCGTCATGCTCTTCATCCAGAATAATGGCGCCGAGATCATGAAATTGGGTAAACAACGCCGAACGCGTGCCGATGATCACCGCGCTTTGCCCGCTTCTCGCCCGTTGCCACACCTGCAATCGCTGTGAATCGTTCAAATTTGAATGCAACACGTCAATTTCCGCGTTAAAACGCGCCTGAAAACGATTCACCGTTTGCGGCGTCAAACCGATTTCCGGCACCAGCACCAGAACCTGCCGGCCTTTTTTCAGCGTTTCTTCGATAAACTGCAAATAAATTTCCGTTTTGCCGGAACCTGTCACGCCGTCCAGCAAAAACGCCTGAAAGCCTTGTTGAAATAACAACCGGCTTAACGCCAACGCCTGTTGCTTGTTTAAAGTTAAACGGTTTTCCGCTTTGGTTAGCGGTAATTCACCTAACGTTTTTTGCCAGGAAACGGGCTCAATCGCCTGTTCGAATTCCGTAACCAGCGCTTTCGCTTTCAGCGCCGACCAAACCCCCGCCGCGAAAGCGTTATTGCCCTTTTCCAACGGCGCTAAACTTAATGCCATTGCCGCTTCCGCCTGTTTTTTCGCACGATTGAGCGAACCGTCCGTTAATGCCTGCTCACCAAGTGCGGTCAATTTCCAAAAAGTTTTTGATTTTTTCACCGCACTTTCGCCGTTACGCAACTTCACCGGCAAGGCTGAAAAGAGAGCGTCGCCCAGCGGCGCCTGATAATATCCCGCCGCCCAGTTCAGCAATGTCCAGGTCGGTGCGTTAAAAATCGTTTTGTCATCCAGTACCGCCGTGATTTGTTTGAGCTGATTTACGGGCAGTTCGCTCCGAACCGGAAAATCCACCGCAATCGCCACCCGTTTTTGCCGTCCGAAAGGCACCACAACCCGGCTTCCCACTTCAACCGAAAGGCCGTCAGGCAGTAAATAATCAAAAAAACGCATTAACGGCACCGCAAGTGCGACACGAATAAATTTCATAGGGAATCCTTACATCAATCTGCCGCCATTATAGCCAAAATTGCCACTTGAATAATGTATTTTTTTCGGTATAATTTGCCGTCTAATTTCCGTGCTGCCCGTGCAGCGTAATATTCACTTCGTATGGTGTAAGGTGACTTAAGCCGACCTTATAGCGATACGGCTTCTGATAGAGGTTTTCCAATGAAACAAGGTATTCATCCAGAATATAAAGAAATTACTGCAACCTGTTCTTGCGGTAACGTCATTAAAACACGTTCAACTTTAGGTAAAGACATTAACCTGGACGTATGCAGCAACTGCCACCCGTTCTATACGGGTAAACAACGCGTCGTCGATACCGGCGGTCGCGTAGAACGTTTCAACAAACGTTTCAGCATCCCGGGTTCAAAAAAATAATGTGAATGCCGAACAAAGCCCTGCTTTTGCGGGGCTTCGTTTTATCCTGTAAACGAAAAATGACGGAAGAAAAACATGAAAGTGGCCATTAACACCTTAAATTTTCGTCGGGGCGGCGGGGTCGAACGCTATATTCTGGACTTAATCAACGGATTTCATCGGCAAAATTTGCGTCCGCGGGTTTATACCTGCAAAGCGGATTCCGGCCTGCCGGAAAATCAATGGATTGATCTGATCAAAGCCAATCTTTCCCTTATCCCGCGGAAGCTGCGTCATCGCTTTCTGTCGGCTTTCGTACGTAAAAACCGGCTGGACGATGAAGTGATTTTTTCGTTGTTTTTTCTGTATTGCGATATTTTCGTGTGCGGCGGTAATCACCAAGGCTATCTCAACGCCTTAAACAAAAAACCGAATTGTTACGAAAGGCTGATTAAAATTCCTCATGAATACAAGGTGCTTGAGGAATGCCGGCTCGTCATCGCCCATTCGCAACTGATGAAAAACGAGCTCATCAAATTTTACGGCGTGCCGCCGCAAAAAATCCAAGTGATTTATCCGCCGGCGGATACGCAAAAGTTTGTGCGTCCAAGCGCGGAGCAACGTCAGGCGTTACGCCGTAAATTCGGTTTTGCCGATGACGAAATAATTTATCTGTTTCCCTCGACCGGGCACAAACGTAAAGGTTTCGAGCTGCTGAAACATTTCTTCAATGCCTCGGATTTACCGATTACTTTAGTGGTAGCGGGCACGCCGGTAGAAAACGGTCGAAATGTGCGCTCGTTAGGTTTCAGAAAAGATATGCCCGAATTATATCAGGCGGCGGATTTCACCATCATGGCATCCGTTTACGAACCTTTCGGGTTGGTGGGGCTGGAATCCGTGCTGTCGGGCACACCGATCATTTTTGCGGAAAATATGGCTTGCCTTGAGGTGTTTCAAAACCAATTCGGTTTTACCTTCAATCGTGAAGACCCGAATTCGCTGGAAAGTGCGGTCAGAAAATCCGTTGATTTAGTCAAATCCGGTCGGGCCCGAATTGACGATCCGAAACATTGTTTAAACTACGATCCGGAACTCTCGACCCACATCAGCCGCCTGCTGGAAATCGCAAAAACGGTGAAAAAATCGACCGCACTTTACTAAAAAACGATACCGCTATCGCCATAAAAAACGCCTGTCGAAACAGGCGTTTTGCTTATTTACGAGGTTTGTAATATTTCATCGCTTCAGGCAATAAGCGCTGTAAGTTTTCCTGACGGGATTCATCACTCGGGTGAGTAGAGAAAATTGTCGCGACGTTCGAACCGCCGGCCGCCTGCATTTTTTTCCACAAGCCGGGCGCCGCCTGCGGATTGTAGCCCGATTTCGCCATTAAGATTAAACCGATTTCATCCGCTTCGTTTTCGTTGCTGCGGGAAAACGGTTTGTTTGTCATCAAATCGACGGTGCCGCTGGCCAAACCGCCGGTATCCGTGCCTAACGCCGCAGAGGCGCCGATTTCGGCAACCGCGCCCAGAATGCTGGTCGCCACGCCCATGTTATGAGAAGCTTTACCGTGTTCTCTTAAAGAATGCGCCATTTCATGCCCCATCACAACGGCGATTTCGTCGTCCGTCAGTTTGAGGCGATCCACCAAACCGGTATAAAACATCATCTTGCCGCCCGGCATCGCCCAAGCGTTGAGTTCATTACTCTTCACCACCGTAATTTCCCAGTTGAAACGTTCGCCGGTATGATTTTCCGCCGTGGCATAAGGCACCATGCGATTGAAGACGTTTTTGATTCGAACAGAAGTGGCGGAAGTGTTATCCACTAGATGCTTCGCTTTCGCCTGGCGCACCACTTGCGCATACTGCGCTGCCGATTGTTGATTGATTTCCGCCGAAGATGCGCAGCCGGCAACCAATACGGCGACAAAAGAAAGTGCGGTCAGTTTTCGTAAAGATTTCATCATGTTAAAAACCCCAAATCAAAAAAATACCGTCCTTCAGACAAGGACGGCAGCCAAGAAACGCTTATTTTTTCGCACGTTCAAACGAATCCAAGATTTCTTTGCGGGCGGATTCAACGCCTTCCCAACCCTCAACTTTTACCCATTTGCCCGCTTCCAGCGCTTTATAACTTTCGAAGAAATGCTGGATTTGCGCTTTTAACAGGGCGGGTAAATCGTTCACATCTTTAATATGATCGTATTCTTTGCTTAATTTACTGTGCGGAACCGCCACCACTTTTGCGTCGCCGCCCGCTTCGTCGGTCATTTTTAACACGCCCACCGGACGGCAGCGAATAACGGAGCCCGGTTGCAACGGATACGGCGTCGGCACCAACACGTCGACCGGATCGCCGTCCGATGACAAAGTATGATTGACATAACCGTAATTCGCCGGATAAAACATCGCCGTTGCCATGAAACGGTCAACAAATAACGTGCCGGTTTCTTTATCGACTTCGTATTTGATCGGATCCGAGTTTGCCGGAATTTCGATAACCACGTAAATATCATCTGGTAATTCTTTACCTGCCGGAACGATTTCTAAACCCATTTTAGCCTTCCTTATATTAAATTGAGTGAATAAAACGACTTGATTATAGCGGGAATTTTGCCGTTTTGCTAGGCAACCTTTGAGGATACGGCTATAATCGCAAAAGTTTACGAATTTTGACCGCACTTTAAAGAGAATTGTTATGAATAAAATCCCTGTTTCCGTTACGATGTTGGTGAAAAACGCCGAAAAATATCTGCAAACGGTGTTAACTGCGTTGGCGGATTTTGACGAAATTATCCTGTTGGATAACGGTTCGACGGATAGCACGTTGGCGATTGCGGAAACCTTTGAAAATGTAAAAATTCACTTTCACGAATTTAACGGTTTCGGCCCGATGAAAAATCTGGCCGCAAGCTTTGCCCGTCACGATTGGATCATCAATATCGACAGCGATGAAGTGTTCCCCGCAGAACTGGTGGATGAAATTCGCCGTTTAGATTTTAACGATATCAATAAAGTGTATGCCATCCTGCGCATTAATCATTATCGCGGCAAACCGATTAAAACCTGCGGCTGGTACCCTGATTACGTGAAGCGATTATATAATCGTACGCGGGTGAATTTTAATCATAAAAAAGTGCACGAAAGTTTGGATATTCCGAAAGAAGTGAAGACCGTGAAGTTGAAAAATAGCTTTAATCATTATTCCTTCGACAAAGCGGCCGGTTTAATCAACAAAATGCAACAATATACCGATTTATTTGCCGAACAACAGAAATTCCGCAAACGGGCTTCCGTGCCGTCGGCGATTTTTCACGGATTTTCCGCCTTCTGCAAGAATTATTTGTTAAAACGCGGATTTCTGTCGGGCGCAGACGGCTTCGTCATTTCATTTGCCAATGCCAGCGGCGCTTACTATAAATATGTCAAACTGGCCGAAGCGAACCAAACGCTGACGACATCGTTAATCATTACCACCTATAACCGTCCGGACGCCTTACAATTAGTGTTGAACTCCGTATTGGCGCAACGCGTGTTGCCGGATGAAGTCATTGTGGCGGACGACGGTTCTGCGGCGGAAACCCAAACGGTTATCGCCCGTTTTGCCCAAATCAGTCCGGTTCCCGTAAAACATGCCTGGCAGTCCGATGAGGGTTTTCGTCTGGCGGAATCCCGCAACCGCGCGCTGGCTACGGCAAGCGGCGACTACATTGTGATTATCGACGGCGATATGGTCATGCACCCCGAATTTATTGCCGATCATAAAGCTGCGGCGAAAAAAGGCCTGTATGTTCAAGGCGGGCGCATTGTGCTGCCGGAAGAAAAAACACAGGAATTATTGACCGCACTTGATCAATATCGTCCGTTAAAATGGTATGAAAAAGGGCTGGAAAAACGCTTCGAAAAACGATTTTCCGCCGTTCATTGCCCGTTATTGGCAAAAGCGTTATTAAAAAAAGAAAAGAAACATTATTACAAAAATATCCGCGGTTGCAATATGGGCTTTTTCCGCGAAGATGCCTTGGCAATTAACGGGTTTAACAACGATTTCGTCGGCTGGGGACGGGAAGACAGCGAATTCGTAGCGCGTTTTTTCAATAACGGCGGAAAAATCGCCTCTCTCAAATTTGCCGCTATCGCCTATCATTTATGGCACCACGAAGCGCCACGCGCCGCGCTCCCGGAAAATGACCGTTTATTGGAAAACGCCATGAAAAACGACCTGATTCGCGCAGAAAACGGGATAGCTCAGATCCGTTAAAAAACGTGCCGAAATTTGACCGCACTTTTCGTATTTGAACACAGGTAAATCTTGCTTTTTAGGCTCAGGAATGTATAATTCTTGGGCTTTTTGTCTACATACACAGAGAAAAAAGTAAGCATTCCTGCTCCTTCGATGCAGGTTTTCTTTTATTATTAAATACTTAGAGGAAGGTTATGGTAACCATTCGTTTATCTCGTGGCGGAGCTAAAAAACGCCCATTTTATCAAATCGTTGTCGCTGACAGCCGCGCACCGCGCGACGGCCGTTTTATCGAGCGCGTCGGTTTCTTCAACCCGTTGGCAACCGGTAAAGCCGAACGTTTACGTTTAGACTTAGACCGCGTTAACGCTTGGGTTGAAAAAGGTGCATCTTTATCTGATCGCGTTTCCGCGTTGGTTAAAGAAGTGCAAAAAGCGGCTTAATTCATTGATTTGAATTGATTAGGTGGTATAAATGGAACAACAACGTATTGAAGTAGTTGGCAAACTCGGTTCAACTTACGGTATTCGTGGTTGGTTACGCATTTATTCATCAACAGAATACGCAGAAAGCATTTTTGATTATCAGCCTTGGTTTTTAAAAATCAAAGGGCAATGGCAACCTACCGAGCTGGAAAGCTGGAAACACCATAATCACGAATTGATCGTCAAATTAAAAGACGTGAATGATCGCGACGCCGCGCAGACATTAACTAATGTCGAAATCGGCGTGGATTTATCCGCGTTCCCGCAACTTGAAGAGGGCGACTATTACTGGCACGATTTAATCGGTTGCCAAGTGGTGAATCTGCAAGGTTATACGATGGGAACGGTTTCCGAAATGATGGAAACGGGTTCGAATGATGTGTTGGTTGTCCGTGCGAATGTCAAAGATGCCTTCGGCAAACAAGAACGCTTAATTCCGTTCTTGTACGAACAAGTAGTTAAAAGAGTCGATCTCGCCACAAAGACGATTGAAGTGGATTGGGACGCTGGTTTCTAATCTCAGGTATGCTGTAGAGCTTTAAGTTGTAACACGAAGGATAAATTATGTTTGTAGGGATCGTCACCCTGTTTCCTGAAATGTTTAAAGCAATTACAGAATTTGGGGTGACAGGCAGAGCCGTAAAACAAAACCTGCTGCAAGTGCGGTGCTATAATCCGCGGGATTTTACCCACGATAAGCACAAAACCGTTGACGACCGTCCTTATGGCGGCGGTCCGGGAATGCTGATGATGGTGCAACCGCTACGCGATGCAATCCGTGCGGCAAAAGCGCAGGCAGGTGAAGGCGCAAAGGTCATTTACCTTTCGCCGCAGGGACGTAAACTCGAGCAATCCGGCGTAACGGAATTAGCCAAAAACGAGAAATTAATCTTGGTTTGCGGTCGTTACGAAGGTATTGACGAACGATTGATTCAAACCGAAATTGATGAAGAATGGTCAATCGGAGATTACGTACTGACCGGCGGGGAACTTCCTGCAATGACATTAATCGATGCCGTTGCAAGATTTATTCCCGGTGTATTAGGCAAACAAGCCTCGGCGGATGAGGATTCGTTCGCTGCAGGATTACTGGATTGCCCGCATTACACCAGACCGGAACAATTAGACGGCTTAACCGTGCCGCCCGTGCTGATGTCGGGTAATCACGAACAAATTCGTCAATGGCGGTTAAAACAATCGCTTGAACGAACGTGGTTACGACGCCCTGAGCTACTGGAAAAACTAGCTCTGACTGACGAACAAAAAAACATGCTGCGTCAGATAAAATCTGAAACGGCTTAATCAGTTAACACTAGTTAAAATAAGGTTAAAAAAATGAGCAACATCATTAAACAACTTGAAGAAGAACAATTAAAACAAAACGTACCTAGCTTCCGTCCGGGCGACACATTGGAAGTGAAAGTATGGGTAGTTGAAGGCGCCAAAAAACGTTTGCAGGCATTCGAAGGCGTGGTTATTGCAATTCGTAACCGTGGCTTGCACAGCGCATTCACTTTACGTAAAGTATCAAACGGTACCGGTGTTGAGCGTGTTTTCCAAACTCACTCACCGGCAATCGACAGCATCACCGTGAAACGTAAAGGTGCGGTGCGTAAAGCGAAACTTTACTACTTGCGTGAACGTTCAGGTAAATCCGCACGTATCAAAGAACGTCTTGGTGCGTAATCCGCGGGATGATTATCAAACGGAAAAGGCTTGGATAAATCCAAGCCTTTTTTATTTGCAGTAAAAATATGCCCAACCAATCTCACAGGCAATAAAAAAATGCGCTCAAAATCGACCGCACTTTTCGCTTTTCAAATTCGTTATTCCGCATTTAATTCGTCTAAATCCAACGGTTCCTGAGAAAGAATGATCCCCGTTAAATCCGCATAAATATAATCTTCCGGAAAGAACGTGACGCCTCCGAAGTTGACCGGAATGTCACTCTCGCCATGAGAGGATTCATCCGCGCCCACCGGAATCGGCGCTAAAGCGTGAATGCCGATTTCAATATTTTCCAGCTCGGCAAGCTGGCGGATTGCGCCGTAAACAATAATGCCTTCCCAATGATTATCGGCGGCCAGCTGAGCGAGTTCCGCATCGACCAGGGCGCGCCGAACCGCGCCGCCGCCGTCAATAACCAGTACGCGACCCTCTCCGTTTTCTTCCAGAATTTCTTCAATCAAGCCGTTACTTTCAAAACATTTTACCGTAGTGACTTTGCCGTGAAATGCCTGAACGCCGCCAAAACTTGAAAAAATAGGATCCACTACATCCACTTGATCGAGGTAAATATCGCAAAGTTCTGAAGTATCAATTCGCATACAATTTCCTTTCATTCGAAATGACAATAGGGCTAGTATATGCCCGTTACGGTAAAATTAGCAAGCCTAAACTGAAAAGCGCCGTGCTGATCAGTGCCAACATCGACATTTTTGCCAGCATAGGGCGCAACGAGGTCGGGTCTTTATGCGTCACGACAAATCGCGCATGTTTTGCCAATAATAAGGCGATAATCACAATAACCCACAGCAAAACGGGTTTGTGTTTTAGCGCAAAAAATGCATAACAAAGCACTACGCCAAGCAATAACAGGCAATGATAAATCCGCCCTTTTTCCGGGCCGATTCGTACGATTAAAGTATTTTTCCCCGCTTTTTTGTCTTGTTCGATGTCCCGCAAATTATTGATGTTCAACACCGCCGTGGATAATAAACCGCAAACGGCGGCGGGCAGAAAAATATCGCCGCTCAATTCGTGAGTCTGCAAATAATAGGTTCCGCAAACCGACAATAAACCGAAGAATAAAAAAACCGAAATATCGCCCAGTCCTAAATACCCGTAAGGCTTTTTACCGACGGTATAGGTAATCGCCGCTAAAACGGCAAGTAATCCCAGCGCGCCGAAAACAAGGAGATCACGGAGACTTTCGTATGCCATCGCAATCAGCGAAACGCCGGAGACCAAACTCGCCGCAATCGCGATAATCAGTCCCTTGCGCAACTGTTCCGCCGTCATCTGCCCCTGCTGAATACCGCGTAAAGGACCGATACGTTCCGCCGTATCCGAACCTTTCCGGTAATCGCCGTAATCATTGGCAAAATTAGACACAATCTGAAGCAGCGTTGCCGTTAACAAACATAATAATGTTACCGACCAGTTGAAACTGCCGCGCCATTGCGCAAGCGCGGCTCCGGTTAAAATGATCGCCAGCGCAAGAGGAAGCGTTTTGGGCCGAGCGGTGTCAAGCCACACTTTAAATGATGTTTTAGCCATAAAAAATCTGCAAAATTTTGACCGCACTTTAGCGGTTTCGGGTATGATACGGAACACGAAGTTTACCATAGATTAGCAATGATGTCCGACTTAACCTTAACGCCGGTTGCGATAATTCGCACGCCTTACAAAGAGAAATTTTCCGTTCCGTGCCAGCCCGATTTAGTGCAGGACGGAACCGGCGTCGTTGAATTACTGCCGCCGTATAATATCCCCGAAACCGTGCGCGGATTAGCGCAGTTTTCGCATTTATGGCTGATTTTCCAATTTGATCGCATTGAAACCGGCAAATGGCATCCGACAGTGAGACCGCCCAGATTAGGCGGAAATCAGCGAATGGGCGTTTTTGCCACGCGTTCGACCCATCGGCCCAATCCGATAGGCTTATCCAAAGTGGAACTGAAAAAGGTAGAATGCAAAAACGGCGACGTGAAATTATATGTAGGCGCGGTGGATTTAGTGGACGGCACGCCGATCTTTGATATTAAACCCTATATCGCTTACGCCGACCAGGCGCCCAACGCCGTTTCGGGTTTTGCTCAACATAAACCCGAAACGCGTTTAACGGTTAGCTTTACGGAAGACGTGCAAACTATTCTGGCTCAAATCGAACGAAAATATCCGTTCATCAAACGTTTTATTACCGAAGTTTTGCAACAGGATCCGCGCCCGGCCTATCATCAGGAAAAACATCCGGCCAGAATCTACGGAATTACCTTGTATGACTACAACATCCGTTTTCAATTTGACGGGAATATTGTGAAGGTCGTCGACATTCTTCGTTAACCGCCGCGTTAAAGTGCGGGCAAAAAATGACACGTTTTTTCCGGTTTAAATCACCCGGCGCGTCACCAACGCCGCCAGCACCAACGGAATAAACACCGCAATAACGTCCGTCACCAGCATCGCCGTTACGCCCCAATTCAGCAATACGGAGTAAGAAGCGTACAGGCAAAGCTCTCCGATCACGCCGGCAAAAATCGTACAAATCATCGCATTACAATTCATAATGCCGTTTTGTACGCCGATAAACATCACCCACAGCGCAAGCGGAATGAACAGCAACGACGCCGTAATCAATCCCGGATGATGCAAAAACGGCTGATTATCCACCAGACTAAAAATCAAATGGATCAGGCCGTCGGCAAAAATCAATCCGTACAAACTCAATCCCACCAGCGGATTTCGTTTGCACAGTATCGCCGCCATCGGCGCCGCCACCCAGGCCAATAAGACGTTCACCAAAGGAAAATGAACAATCGGAATCGGGCAATATTCATAAGGCGCAAACCCGTGTACGCGGCAGACTTCGCGTATCATGCCGTAACTGTTCGTCGTCACATTATAAGACGCCGCATATTCTTCGAATTGATGAAACATACAAAGCGGCACCACCAACCACGCCAACCAGACCGGATCCGCCCAGCGATGACCGTTTTCATCGCGACGGAAAATATCCGTGGTAATCATCAACACCGACAACACCGCCGCCACGGCAAGCCCCATCCAGGGCCAGGCAAAATTAAATTTCACGAATAAATTGTCCATCGCAACCTCCCTATTTAACCTGCCGAGCTACGCCCGTCTTCTGACTTTGAGTATACTCTTTTTTTTCGGTCTGGTGGCAAGGGAAATGAGATTTTGTCGAAATAAGCTTATCGGCGTCCATTCTCCGCCCGCAGCGGGGACTTGCAACTATTTCGAATTCGTTTAATAAGCATAAAACCGACTTACGGAATACATCAATCAACGGACGCACGTCGCCTTGAACAAGCGCGTATTCCGACAAATCGGCGCTAAGATTTTTCGCCCGCCAAAATCCTGCTAATCAATAGGCCGGATTGCGTCAATGCTTCAATCTGTCGTTCGATATCCTTTTGTTTATCCAACAGTTTGGTGCGTAATGCGGTACAAAAACGTTGCGGCTCGTCATGCAAACAATCGCGCAGCAAAGCGATATCTTTCAACGGCAATCCCGCATGATTTAATAACATGACTTTTTTTACGTAATCCGCATCCTTCGGCGAATATCGACGGTAACCGTTCTGGGTTCTCGCCGGGACGAGCAAATTCAATTCTTCATAAAAACGCAACATACGCACGCTGGTATGACAGGCTTTCGCCAATTCTCCAATTTTCATGCTTTTTCCTTATTGACCCTAACACAATGTCATACTTTATATTATAGCTCACTGACATCTCAATCGATCAATAAGGAGAATATGATGAACAGAAGAGGATTTTGTTTGGGGCTCACCGGTCTGTTGTCCGCGACAGTCATGCCGTTTGCCGCTTGCGCGACGGATAGACAGCCGATAAAAGCCTATATTATTCACGGCTACGGCGCGACCGTTCATGATCACTGGTTTCCCTGGTTACATCACAAATTGGAATCCGCCGGAATTAAACCCGTTTTAGTGGATTTTCCCGACAGCCTGCATCCCGATTTTGAAAATTGGCAATCCGCTTTAGCCAAGGACATCGGCATGCCCGATGAAAACAGCATCTTCATTGCACACAGCCTCGGCACAATCAGTTTGTTACATTATCTTAGCCAGATCCGACCGCAAAAGGTCGGCGGAATTATTTTAGCGGCGGGATTCGGACAACGTATTCCGGGCTTATCCGAAATTAACGGATTTAATCTTGATGCTTATGTCGATCACACCAAAATTGATTTTGTCGCCGTTCGGGCTATGACCTGGCAAATTTATTGCATTATCAGCGACAATGATCCGATTGTGCCGCCGAAATCCAGCGAACGGCTCGCTCATCAGCTTCACGCTCATATTTATCGCGTGGCAAACGCCGGACATTTTTTAACGTCGGACGGATTTACCGAATTGCCGGTCGTATGGCAAGCGGTGGAAAAATGTTTAATCGAACGACATAACGGAGGAAAAAATGTTTAAAGTTATCATGTTGGTCAAGAAAAAAGACAGGCTCACAAAGGATGAATTTATCGCTTTATGGCAGGCGCATTCGCAAAAAGTCATCACATTTAAAGACATATTAAGAATAAAACATTATGCTAAAACACTCCCTTTGCCGGCGGACAATTCGCCCGCTACGCAAAGAAAAACGCAAGCTTTTACTTTCGACGCAATGGGAGAATTATGGTATGAATCCAAAGAGGCTTTTATTCAGGCGCGAAATTCGCCGGCCGGCCAACAGGCTCTGGCGGCTTTAAAAGAAGACGAACAAAAATTTGTCGATTTGGCGCATTCGGTCATGTGGTTGGGTGAAGAAGAACGGATCCTGTAAATCCCAGTATTGAGTCAACGTTTTAAGATTAAATATCGGCGGTCGGCTTTTCTCACACTGAGCGGTGCAAAAAACGTTTCAAAATTCGACCGCACTTTACTTCTCCCTCGCTACAAACCTTTCGGTCACCTGAGCTACCTTATGTTCGCGGCGGGAACCCTTTGGTTAATTATGAAAAAAATCCGCCGAACCGGAAAAACAGCGGCGAAATAAAAAACGCCGATTCGCTCTAATCGTCCAAACAACGGCGTATCGTATTCTGCAGAATATCCACCATCACCTCGGGACTTTCCAAACGCCCGCGCTTAATCCATTCGTCCAGCGAACCGAAGCAAAGCCCCATCATAATAGAACTTCGAAAGGCTTCTTCGTTGGATTGTTCGGGCTTCGCACCGATAACGAAAGCGAAATAGCGTAAAAACAGATGGGATAGCCCTTGCGAATACAACAAATCCAATACATCGCCCAATTCGTCCGTCACTTTAAACAAACCGATCAGACGTTCGCGGACGGTATCCGCATGCAATGCCGTAAAGGAAGTTATGGCGCGTTCATACAAATGTTTAATCAGCACGTCTTCTTTCGATTCGAAGTTACGATAGAAGGAAATCCGACTCACGCCGGCCAGCGCGGTAATTTCGGTGATACTGATATTATCGAAGTTTTTTTTCTTCATCAGACGAAGAAGCGCCTCGGTGATACTCTCTTTCACCACAAAGTTCACGGTTTTTTTCATACTGTTACAAATCCCTGATTCTGTTTCAGTTAGAAACGGATGTATTGACTAAGTTCCCGCAATACCTAAAATAATATTCATCAGATGTTACACTTGTAACATTTTTATACTACTCGGAGAGCAAATAATGAAAAACACATGGTTAAAAGGATTAATGATGGTTGCCGTCGCCGCTTCCGTTTCCGCTTGCGGTCTGCACGGACATCAACGCGATACGGCAACCGGTGCGCTAATCGGCGGGGGAGCGGGCTATTTAATCGGCGGTAACACCGTCTCGACCATTGCCGGCGCGGCATTAGGCGGCGTGGTGGGAAGTCAGTGGAACCGTTAATCCGTTAAAACAAAAGAAGGGGCGGCAACAGGCAGAAAAAATCTGACGTGCCGATTAGATTAAAAGTTCAAAATTTTTTTTATTCTGTTACAAAACCTATTTATTTGTTTCAGTTCGGTTTTTCCATCTTGACGAAATATTCTTAAATTCGCAGAATGGCGCCATTAGGTGGAAACACCGAAGATAACAATAATATTTAAGGGGTTTATTATGAAATCAATCATCGCAAAAGGCTTGACCATCGCTTTATTATCGACGTCGGTTTCAGCTTATGCCTTAAGCCGTTCGCAACACGATACCGCTGTCGGTGCCGTATTAGGCGGCGTAGCGGGTGCCGTGATGGGAAATGACGTGACGTCAACCGTTGCCGGCGCGGCATTAGGCGGTGTAATAGGCAGTCAATGGAACGCCGATGACGGCGATCGTTATCATCGCTATTACGGTTATGACCGTCCTCGCCATCGTTTCGATCGTCATGAAGTCGGCCATCGTAAATTCCGACATGACGACTGGCGCCCACATCGCCACCATCGTCATGACGACGATTAACAATCAATCGCCCTCGTTTGGAACCCAAACGGGGGTTTATTTATCCGCCAAAAAACAAGCCGAAATTTGACCGCACTTTAACTGCGTAACGGCTTTCTCTTTCGCATAAAAAACCGCCCGGACATCAATGTCGGACGGTTTTTCGTCAGAATAAGCGGCAATTAAAATCTCGCCACGAAATCCGCATAAGCGTTGATGAAATTTTGCAGCATACTTTGCACCGCTTCCGAAACGATTTCGCCCCGTTCATTCACTACGCCGTTGAACACGCCGCCCACATTCGCCGCAAACGGCGCAACCGGCATATTGATGAATGCGCCGGAACAAATGGTACGTAGTTGGTCCGTCACGCGTACGCCGCCCGCCGCGCCGGCAGCCACGCTAACCAAACCCGCCGGTTTGCCCAACCACTTGCTTTGCCCCATCGGGCGGGACGCCACGTCAATGGCGTTTTTCAGCATCGCCGATACGCCGCCGTTGTGTTCCGGGCTGATCAGCAACACGCCGTCGGCTTTTTCCACCGCCTCGCGGACGCGAGCGTATTGCGCGATGTTCTGTCCGTCCGAATCACGATCGTAAAGCGGTAAATCCCCGATTTCCACCAAGTTCAAGCGAATGCTTTGCGGCGCTACGCTTTGTAAGTAACGGGCGACGATTTGGCTGATTGAAGTGCTGCTGGCACTACCGACAAAAACGGCAATTTGTTTAGTCATAAAAAATTCCTTATTTAACTGATGAGATTTGCGCGCTTATTATAAAGATTCCGTTTTAAATAAACAGTCTTATTTTTGTAAGATAACATTGCAAAAATAGAACGTTCCGGGAGCAACTCCTGAAACGGCGTATTCCCGCTTTTCATGACTGAATTTTAAAAAAAACGCATCAATTTTTGACCGCACTTTTCACCCCTAAATAAATAGCGACGGTAATCAATCCGCACACGAAAACTACCGCAGCGGCGGAATAGAAAATGTTACCGAGTCCCACCAGCGGAGAAATCACGCCGCCCAGTAAAAACGGCATACAACCGAGCAACGCCGACGCGGAACCGGCATATTGACGTTCGCTTTCCATCGCTAAGGAAGAAATGGCGGGAAGCGGAAATCCCGTCATCAACAACATGACAAAAAATCCGATTTCCACCCACAACCAGTGAGGCTGCACAAGCAGCACGGAAACGGTGTAAAGCGCGGCAATGAAAAAGCCCGTCACGCCCGAATGCAATGCCGTTTTATCCGATAAGCGACTGCCTAAGTTCGACCCTAATACCAAAGCGAAACCGTTCGCGCCGAAACACAAACTGAAGGCAAAAGCCGATAAACCGTAAAAAGACTGCAAAATAAACGGCGAAGCGGCAATGTAGGCGAACATGGCGCCAAATAAAAAACTTTCAATTCCGACGTAACTCATAAACAGGCGGTTTTTGGCTATCACGGCAAAAATCCTGAAAGTGGATAATACCGAACCGGTCAACCGCGCATCCGGCCGCAGGCTTTCTTTCAAATTCAGGCAGAACAGCATCACCGCCACGCCGATTAAAGCTAAAAACACAAAAATGCCTTTCCAGCTGATGTATTCAAGCAATAAACTCCCCAGAACCGGAGAAATAATCGGCGCGATGCCGTTAATGGTCATTAACAAACCAAAGAAACGCGTCATCTCGCGCCCGCGGTATAAATCCGTCGCCACCGCCCGGGAAATCACCACGCTGCCGGCGGAAGACAAACCTTGAATTAAACGCAGAACGATCATTGTTTCGATATTCGGCGAAAAAACAATCGCCAAAGTACTGGCGATATAAATGGTCAATGAAAGAATCAACGGTTTTTTGCGCCCGAATTTATCGCTGATCGGGCCGATTAATAATTGTCCGACCGCCAGACCGATCATCGCGGTGGTTAGGGTTAACTGAGTCATAGAAGGCGCGGTTGCAAAAAAACTGGCCAGTTGCGGTAAAGAAGGCAGATATAAATCCACCACAAACGGACCGAATGCGGACAGCACACCGAGCAGCAGAACTAAAAAGAATTTGGAATTGGATTTTGCCATAGTCATAAGCCGAGTTAAAAATGATAATTATAAGACAAATCGGCCACAAATGAAGACAAAAGTGCGGGCAAAATTTGAATTGTTTTTAAAAAACATTCAAAAAATCGCCCGCACTTTTCAAGGACGGCATCAATTAATAATTTTTGGATTGCGCTTTATCCACCACCACAGGATCCACGTAATACACCGGCGGAATTTCCTGTTTGTTGATTTGTTTTAAAGCGTGTTCGATGGCAATCGCCACCTGTTTTTTCGGTAATTGGTCTATGGTATTTTGCATTTTGCCCTGTTTGACGTATTCAATGGCTAAAGGAATACCGTCGTAACCGGAGACTAACACTTTGCCCGCAAGACCGGCGTTTTCCACCGCGGTTACGGCGCCGATAGCCATGTTGTCGTTAGCGGCGAAAATCCCGTTGATATTCGGATTGGCGGTTAAAATGTTGGTCGTCACATTAAGCGCCTGTTCCGTTTCCCAGTTGGCGGACTGCGACGCCACGATTTTGATGTCCGGATATTCGGCGAAGGCTTTTAAGGCGCCGCCTTTGCGTTGCTCGCCGTTATCCACGCCGGGAATCCCTTCCAGAATGGCCACGTTACCTTTGCCGCCGATGGCTTCCGCCAGATTTTTCGCTTCCAGATAACCGCCGTTGAAATTATCCACGCCCACATAATTGAATTTCAACCCGGCCGCCTCGGCAGCTTTAGCGTCAAGACGAACGTCCAGATCAATAATCGGAATCCCCGCTTTTTCGGCTTTCTGGAAAGCCGGAATAAAAGCGATGGAATCGTTCGGCGTCACAATAATGGCGTCCACTTTTTTGGCGATCATGTTTTCCACTAATCCCACTAATTGTTCGGTGGAATCCTCTTTTTCCGCCACCTGGACGATTAAATCGATATTTTTCTGTTTTGCCGTTTCCTCCGCCCCTTGACGCATGGAAATAAAATATTCGTTACTTAAGGTTTTCATTAACAGTGCAATTTGCGGTTTATCCGCTGCAAACGCCAAAGCCGGAAGCGCGCTGAGTAATGCACTGAATTTAAAAATATTTTTTAATAATTTAAATGCCATAGAAGACTCTCCTTGATTTGACGTAAAAGAATTTGTTTCCGTTGAAACGGCATTAGTGTAACCAGATTTAATTTCTAAAACTGTGACCGTTGTCCCATTTTTAACAGAAAAAATAATCTATTCTATATCTTGAAATTTAACCGGAATTTAGCGGGGTGAAAATGACTGACAGCAATATCCTAACGCTGAAAAATATTTCAAAAAGTTTTTTCGGCGTAACGGTTTTGGAAGACATCAATCTGGATATCCGATGCGGTGAAGTGCTTTGTCTGATCGGGGAAAACGGCGCCGGAAAATCCACACTTTGCAAGATTATTGCGGGCATTTACGGCAGTGACGCCGGCGAAATGCTTTATCAGGGCAAGCCTTATTCGCCGAGTACGGTAAAAGAAGCGCAGAACGCGGGTATCGGCTTTATTCACCAGGAATTAATGCTGGTGCCGAAGCTTACCGTAATGGAAAATATTTTTCTCGGCGCAGAAAAATCTTTGTCTTTCGGTCGCATGAATTGGACGGAAATGCGTAACAGAACGCAGCATATTATCAACGAGCTGGAACTGGACATTAAACCGGACGATTTAATCGCCGATCTTTCCATTGCGCAGCAGCAAATGGTGGAAATCGCCAAAGCCGTTTTCAGCGAATATAAAATTATCATTTTTGACGAGCCCACATCTTCTATTTCCCGCAAAAATACGGAAGTGCTGTTTAAAATCATTCATCAGCTGAAAGAAAAAGGCGTGGCGATGATTTACATTTCTCATCGTCTGGAAGAATTCAAATATATCGCCGATCGCGTCACCGTACTGCGGGACGGTCGCGTAACCGGTAATCTGCGTTATGAGGAAACCTCGCCGGAAGAGATTGTACGTTTAATGGTGGGGCGCAAGGTGGATTTTAGCCGTTATCGGCGCGACACGGTGTTCACACAGGAAAAACTGCGGGTGGAAAATATCCAAAGCAAGCATATCAACCCGATTTCATTTCAAGTGAATAAAGGGGAAATTTTAGGCTTCGCCGGTTTGGTCGGGGCGGGACGAACGGAAGTTTTACGCGCGATTTACGGCGCAGACGAAGCAACCGGCAAGATTTATATCGATCAACAGGAAGTCGACATTCATTCGCCGGAACAAGCGGTCAAACACAAAATCGGCTTTATTACCGAAGATCGTAAATCGCAGGGATTGGTGCTGGGTATGAGCATTCGCGAAAATATCACCTTACCGATTTTAAAACGCTTCTGGAACGGCTGGCGGTTGGATAAAAACAAAGAACGCGAAACGGTGGAAGCCAATCGCAGTAAACTGCATATCGTTTCGAAAGATCAGGGACAGCAAACCAAAACGCTGTCCGGCGGCAATCAACAAAAAGTGATTCTCGCCCGCTGGCTGGAAAGCGGCGTAGATATTCTGTTTTTTGACGAACCGACGCGCGGGATCGACATCGGCGCCAAATCGGAAATCTATGATTTAATGCGGCAATTTACTGAAAACGGCGGCACTATCGTGATGGTGTCGTCGGATTTACCGGAACTCATCACTATTTCCGATCGCGTTATTGTCATGCGTAACGGTGAAAAAGTGAAAGAAATCACCAATCGCGACGAGATTACGGAAGAGAATTTAATGCACGCCATGATCGGCATTTAAACGTAAGGATAAGTTTATGTTTTCATTCAAAAAAGTCATCTCCAAACTGGGCATCGGATTGGTTTTATTATTTATGATTATCGGCATGTCGCTGACTTCGCAGGCTTTTTTATCCACCAACAATATCTTTAATATTTTACTGCAGGTTTCCGTCATTTGCGTGATTTCAGTGGGTATGACTTACGTCATTCTTACCGGCGGTATCGATTTGTCCGTGGGTTCCATCGTAGCGCTAAGTGCGGTCTGTTTAGGACTGTTTACTCATTGGGGCGTCGCCTGGCTGGGTGAAAATCCGTCGCAAGGCGCATTATGGGGCGTGGTGCTGCTTTCCATTGCAGGCGCCGTGCTGGTGGGCGCGCTATGCGGCTACGTGAACGGCGTCGTGATTGTGTACGGCAAAGTGACTTCGTTTATCACCACGCTCGGTATGATGGGCATCGCCCGCGGTCTGGCGCTAACCTTATCCAACGGTAAAACCATTTATAATTTTCCCGAACAACTGCGTTTTTTTGGTAACGGACGCCTTGCCGTAACGGAAAGTTTCAGTATTCCGATTCCGGTGATTATTGCGTTAATCGTGGTGTTAATCAGTTTTTATGTGTTAACCCAAACCGTTTTCGGCCGCCAGATTTACGCGCTCGGCGGCAATCGCGAAGCGGTGCGGTTGTCCGGGATTAACGTCAATAAATTGGAAATCAGAACCTACGTGATTAACGGTGCGTTGGCGGCGGTCGGCGCCGTCATTCTGGTGGGGCGCTTAAATGCGGCGCAGCCGATTGCGGGAACGGGCTATGAATTGGACGCTATCGCCGCCACGGTCATCGGCGGTACCAGCCTGATGGGCGGCGTCGGTTCCGTTATCAGCACGTCCATCGGGGCACTGATTATGGGCGTGTTGCAAAACGGCTTAACCTTATTAAACGTCACCTCTTATCTGCAACGGCTGATTATCGGTATGGTGATTATTTTGGCGGTGTTCCTCGATCAATTACGCCGCGGCGAAGTGTCCACCGGCCGTTTAAGACGCATTTTCTTCAGAGAATAAAGCATGAACTACTATTTAGGCATTGACTGCGGCGGTACCTTCATCAAGGCCGCACTGTTCGACGAAAACGGCAAAATTCATGCCTGCGAACGTGAAAACGTCACCGTCATCAGCGAACAATCGGGCTACGCCGAACGGGATATGAACGCGCTCTGGCAAGTCTGTGCAAACGTGATTCGACGCACGCAAAAATCGAGCAAAATCCGACCGCACTTGATCAAAAGCGTCGGCATTTCGGCGCAGGGAAAAGGCGCTTTTCTGCTGGATAAGGAGCGTCAACCGCTGGGACGGGCGATTTTATCTTCTGATCAACGTGCGCAGGCTATCGTTAAACGCTGGCAAGCGGAAGGGCTGGAGGAAAAAGTCTATCCGCTTTCCCGCCAGGGTTTGTGGACGGGGCACCCCGTATCCGTTTTACGCTGGCTGAAGGAAAACGAACCCGAACGTTATCAACGTATCGGTTACTTATTGATGTCGCACGACTATCTGCGCTTTTGCCTGACCGGCGAGCTGTATTGCGAAGAAAGTAATATTTCGGAAAGTAATCTGTACAACATGGCAACGGGACAATACGAACCGAAACTGGCGCGCCTGTTCGGCATTGAAGAAATCATCGGTAAACTGCCGCCCATTATCAAAGGGAATCAAATCGCCGGTTATGTGACACAACAGGCGGCGCAGGCATGCGGGCTGACGGCGGGAACACCGGTGGTCGGCGGCTTGTTTGACGTCACGGCGATGACACTTTGCCTTGCCGATAATCAGCCGCACAAACTCAATGTGATACTGGGAACCTGGTCCATTGTTACGGGTATTTCCGAGGAAATTGACGATAAACAGGCATGGCGTTTTGCCCACGGTCGCTACGTGGAACCTGGCAAATTCTTGATTCAGGAAGCCAGCCCCACTTCCGCCGGTAATCTGGAATGGTTCGTGAAGCAGTGGAATTTGAGTTATGAACAAATTAATCAACTGGTTGCCACGCTGCCGCCGGCGCAAAGTGCGGTCATTTTTCTGCCGTTTTTGTACGGCACCAATGCCAAGTTGGGCATGACCGCCGGCTTCTACGGCATGCAGGCGCATCATACTCGGGCGCATTTGCTGCGGGCGGTTTACGAAGGCGTGTTGTTTAGTCTGATGACCCACTTGGAACGCATGTATCGGCGCTTTCCTCAAGTGAAAACATTGCGCGTGACCGGCGGCCCGGCGAAATCCGCCGTATGGCTGCAAATACTGGCGGATCTGAGCGGTAAAACCCTGGAAGTGCCGGAAGTGGAGGAAATCGGTTGTCTGGGCGCCGCCATAGCGGCGGCCGAAGGGGTTAACGGCGACAGTGGCGCGTTAAAACCACATCAGGCGCCGCGCGTGATTCGGCCTAATCCGGCCAATTTCGCCGCTTACCAAAACAAATATCGTCAATATCAAAAACTGGTGGAACTGCTGGAACAAATGACGTAGCCGCCTCAAATCACATAACCGAGCTAAAAAGTGCGGTCAATTTTTGCGACGTTTTTTAAAAAACGCGGCAATTTTTGCCCGCACTTTTTAGCGATCAAAATGAAGATTTTCAGATAACAAAAACGCCGCGCAATCATCGGCGCGGCGTTTTGTCAATAAAATGCGGTTATTCTTGCGCTTGTTTCGGTCTGATCACGGCGTAAATCACACCGGTAACCAATGCGCCGGCGGCAATCGCGCCAAGGTACATTAACGGTTGCGACACTAACGGAACCACAAATAAACCGCCGTGCGGCGCCGGTAATTCAATGGCGAAGCTCAAAGAAAGCGCGCCCGCCACCGCGCCGCCGATCACGCTGGAAACAATGACGCGAATCGGATCCGCCGCCACAAACGGCAACGCTCCTTCGGAAATAAAGCATAAACCCAGCACAAATGCCGCGTTGCCTGCGTTGCGTTGGCCCGCATTGAATTTATTGCGCGCAATCCAGGTGGCGATCGCCATGCCTAACGGAGGAACCATACCGCCCGCCATAATGGCCGCCATTGGCGTATTCACCTGCGAAGCCAGCAAACCGGTTCCGAATACGTACGCCGCTTTGTTCACCGGTCCGCCCATATCGATACACATCATGCCGCCCAAAATCGCACCGAATAATAAGCCGTTAGTCGAACCCAAACCGTTTAACCAGTCGGTTAAGGACGCCATTACCGCCGCAACAGGCGGATTCAGGAAGTAAACCATGACTAACCCGACAATGGCGGATCCCAGCAGCGGCAGAATCAGAATCGGTTTCAACGATGTCATGCTGGCCGGTAACTTAATGATGTCATTCAAGAATTTAACGGTATAACCGGCAAGAAAACCCGCCAGAATCCCGCCTAAAATCCCGGCGTTGGCATTGGTGGCGAGCATACCGCCGATCAGGCCCACCGCTAAACCCGGACGGTCGGCAATGGAATAAGCCACATAACCGGCAAATACCGCAATCATCAATTTAAATGCGGCTCCGCCGCCGATTTCCATTAACGCCGTCGGTAAACCGCCCGCAATACTCGGATCTTTAAAAGCATTCGGTCCGAACATAAACGAAATGGCAATTAACAAACCGCCGGCAACCACCAGCGGCAACATGTGAGAAACGCCGGTCATTAAATGTTTATAAACGCCTTTTTTCTCCCCTTGGGCCGAATCGTCGGCAGAGGATTTCGCTTCGCCGCCGTCATAAATTTTGGCTTCCGCAAAGGCTTTGCCGAATTCCTGTTCGGTTTTTTTCAACGCCAGACCGGTAGAGGTGCGGTACATCGGTTTGCCTTTGAATTTACTTAGATCCACGTCGATATCCGCCGCCACAAACACTAAATCCGCCGCCGCTACTTCTTCCGGCGTAATCGGATTGCCGGCGCCCACTTGTCCGCGGGTTTCGACCCGAACGTTCCAGCCCATTTTTTTACCGTAAGCTTCTATCGCTTCGGCGGACATAAAGGTGTGAGCCACGCCCGTCGGACAAGCGGTAACCGCCACAATATTTTTGCCGCCGTCGGCTGCCGGAGCCGAAACGCCGGCCGGCGCGATATAATCTGTCGCTTCCGTTAAAGCGCGTTGTACGGTTTGTTCCGGTGCGGTTAAGGTTTGTTCCGGATCCGCCAAATAGACTTTTTTGCCCTGAAGTGCGGTCAAATTTGGCAAAGTTTTTCCGAAAATAATCGCCACATCCGCTTGTTCGGCATTATCCACAATTTGATGATCCTGGGCTTTCGCCGCCGCTGCAATCACTTGCTTTAACAAAAAAGCTTTTGCGTTGCCGAGTTGAGATTGAGTCAGAAAAATGTTCATCGCGTTATCCTTCAATCGTTGTAATTTTAACGTTGGCGAGAATCGGTTCGAGTAATGCCCGATCACTGACCCCCACATTGCTTTGCGATACGGCAAAGGCAGAAACCGCGCTGGCAAACGCCAAGGTATCCTGTTGCGATAAGCCGTTCACAATACCGTAAATCAGCCCCGCCACCATGGAATCACCCGCGCCGACGGTACTTACTACATTTTCACATTTTGGCGGTTGGGCGCGGACGACGCCCTGCTCGCTCAACCACAGCGAACCGTCGGCTCCCATGGAAATAATGACGTTGGCAATGCCTTGCATCCGTAATTTTTTCGCGGCCTGGATAATCTCGTCCAAGCTGTTCAGACGGTGCCCGATCCAGGCTTCCAATTCGCGGTGATTCGGTTTTACCAGCCACGGACGGGCACTCAGGCCCGCAGTTAAAGCGGCATTGGAGCTGTCCAACACCACTTTCACACCGGCCTGATGCAATTGACGCAACCAATCGGCAAACAATTCCGGCGTGACGCCACGAGGAAGACTGCCGCAGACCGCCACAATATCGAAGGCTTTGCAATAATCCAGGGAATCCGCCACGAATTTCTGCCAATCCGCCGGTGAAATGCAATAGCCCAAGAAATTTAAATCGGTTACATCCGCTTCCGTTTCGGTAATTTTTACATTAATTCGGGTTTTGCCCGCTACGCGTTGGAATTTATCTTCCAGGCCCACGGACTGAAAAAGATGTTCAAAATCACCGACATTATCTTCGCCTAAAAAACCGCCGACAGCAACGCTGACACCGAGATCATTCAGTACTTTCGCCACATTAATGCCTTTACCGGCGGGGAATAAACCCAAGGTTTCCACCGTATTGACTTCGCCTAATTCAATACGTTTTAAACGCCCGACCAAATCGTAAGCGGTATTTAAAGTGATAGTTGCTACTTTCGCCATGATTATTCTCCCAAACCTGCCGCAATAACCGCACCGATACCGTCGATTGCCTGCTGCGCTTCTTCACCTGTGGCGACAAAACGTAAACGATGCCCTTTGGCGGCGCCCAACGCCACAATTTTCATCAGACTTTTCGCACTGACTAATTGCGTATTGCGATCTAGATTTTGCACCGCCACGGAGGCGTTATATTTTTTCACTTCATTGACTAACACCGCACTCGGACGAGCGTGCAAACCATGTTCGTTATTTAATACGAAAATACCTTCGGCACCCTCATCGGATTTTGCTTCGTTTTTTTCCGTCGCTCCGACTGTCGATTCCGCCGACACCACTTCAATGGTATCCGGCTCCGCCGGCGGCACGGCGGACACGCCCTCGCCCAAACCTTCGGAAAAAGCTTTTGCCAACGCATCCATTGCCTGTTTGGCGTCGTCCCCTTGGGCGACAAAACGTAAACGATGATTTTTGGTCGCACCGAGGCCGACTAATTTCATTGCACTTTTCGCGTTGACCGCCAAACCGCCGCGGGTAAGATTTTCAACCGTAATTTTCGCCTCGAAAGATTTTAAGGTATTGACCAAAATCGTACTCGGACGGGCATGCAGACCATGCTCGTTGCGTAAAGTAAAGGTTCCGATCACCGTACCGGCGGCTTGTGCCGGTTTCGCATTCACGATCAATTCTTTGCCGTTCAAGGCCGCAAGAATTTGTTCCTGAGAACCGGTTAATAGCTGTTCCTGCACTTTCGTATCCAGTAAACGCGCCAATGTTTCGTTCACCGCGTCATCTTTGGCGGCGACGGTTAATACCGCCTGTACGGTTTTTCCGTTATGTTCGAACGCATTGCGCGCCCGGCTGAAGGCCAGAGCGTTTTTCGCGTTACCCGCCGCGCTGTCCGTTAACCACAATCCGTTACCTAAGGGTAATGCCGGCGAACCGATGACGTCAGAAACAAAGCTATTTTCGACCGCACTTTGTTCCTGCAATTTAGCCGCGTTAATGGCAATTAAGGTGAGCAAACTGGTGGTATCGACATTTAAGCTGATCGTTTCAGCTTTCACCGAAAAATTTTCCGCCTCGCCCATAAGAATCGCACGGAATTTTTTCACATCGTCCATTGTGGCTAATTCCGCCGCCGTGTCTTCATCACCCAGAACGTGCGTCAACTGCCGCAATAACGCCAAATGCTCGTCCGAACGGGCGGCAATACCAATCACCACATAAGCCTTGTTGCCTTCGCCCCATTCGACACCTTGCGGGAACTGGAAGACGGCAACGCCGGTATTTTTAACCAAATCGCGGGTTTCTAACGTCCCGTGCGGAATGGCAATACCGTTACCCAAAAAGGTGGAAGTTTGCTGTTCACGCCCCAACATGCCCTGTAAATAGCCGCTTTCCACATAACCTGCCTGTTCCAACGCAGCAGCAGCCATTTCAATGGCTTGTTGTTTATCCGTGGCCTGAGCGGCGAGATGAATGTTATTTTCAGGTAAATTAAACATTCTGCTGTCCTTTTGTTGAATGAAAAATGAAAAAGGCTAAAACGACAAAAGTGCGGTCGTTTTAGCCTGAGTTTTTTTACTTACACACACCCAGTAACTGCTCCGAGCCCTTACTGATGTACTCGTCGTTCTCGTTTCGCGCCTTGCCTTTCTTCAGATCGAGCATGGCGTCGTAAATCCCTTGCGTCATGCTCGGACGATCGATTTTCGACCAACAATCCTTACTCAACCGGCTGAAATTGTTCTGTAAGTCCGAAGCGAACACCACACCGCTGTAATAAGCGTGAACATTGCTGTCGATACCCGACGAAAGCTTGGCTCTGATTTGCTCAACCGGCACCAAAATACGATTGCGGTTCCAATCATTCACACCGCTGGCAAAGTTGTTTACATCATAGCTGTCGTTGATCTGCCCTTTATAAGTTTGCACCGTAGAAGCATAAGCGACGGCGTAAGATTTCTGATCAATTTGATCCTGCTCCAAATCGATTACGGGTTTGCTGTTACCCATAAACGGCACATAATCCGAAATGGAAGAACAGGCGGCTGTCATCGCGATTAACGCGGCTAATGAAAATTGCTTAAACATAAATACCCTTCGTAGCAAGTAAAAAAGTGTCGTTAAGGCATTATACTGAATTCTGTGTAAGAACAAAAAACGTTTTTTCCGGAAAATTCTTCTGTTACAATTAATCCATAGCTATTTACTCAGGAATTAAAATGTCATTTACCGAAATTACGCCGGAATTCGCGTGGAACATGATGCAGACGAAAAACGCCGCATTGCTTGATGTGCGCGATGCCGCTCGTTTTGCTTATAGTCGGGCGCAAGGCGCCTTCCATTTAACCAACCAAAGTTACGGCCAATTTCAGGACACTTACGATTTTGATCATCCTATCATCGTCAGTTGTTATCACGGCGTAAGCAGTCGCGCGGTGGCCGCTTTTCTGGCGGAACAGGGCTACGACAACGTGTACAGCGTCATCGGCGGTTTTGAGGGTTGGCAACGTGCGGGCTTGCCCATAGAAACGGCGTATTAAGTCAGACCGAAATAACCGGTCGCCAATAAAACGCCCCAAAAAACGACCGCACTTATCCACAGCGCAACCTTGGCTTTTGCCGGATTCCGCCGATTCATTTTGAATAAAATACGAGCCGCCAATGCAAATACAAAAGGATAAATCCAAAGCACCGACGCCATAGCGACCGGATGCGATAAAGCCGGATTTTCCAAAATCGCCGGCGACAACAACAATGCCAGCGGCCATAACAAAATCGGCAGACAAAACCCCGCCAACGCCCATGAAAACCGGCTAAATCCTGAATTTTCCTTTTCCATTTTATTCCGCTTCTTTATAATGGTTAAAAATACATTGACGAGGAATATAGCAAATGCAGCGTTTATTTGGAACCGAAATTCACAATTTAGCCTGGGGATTTCGCGATTACGTGCGCGCGCAGTACCATGTGGAATTGATTTTGCGTTCGGAACCGGATGCCCGCGGTGTGGAAACTCTGAACGTTTATCTGCCGGAAAATTCGCCTCACGCCCACATCATTCAACAAGAAACCGCGCGCTATTTAACCAATCCTTTCGATGCGAAATATCATCAGGCAAGCTGGACTAACGGGGACACCCAAGCTGTCAAAATGACTGCACCCAACCTATCCTGGTCGCAGACGTTCATGAACTGGCGCCAGATAAAATTTACCATTTTTTTGACCGCACTTTGTATTGCGGTTTATCTGTTTGAAATCATAGGTTACGACCAATCTATTATGTTTTTCGCGCATTATCCGGCGGAATTCGGCGAAGATCAGCAACTTTGGCGTTATTTCAGCCATTCTTTAGTCCATTTATCGCCCTTACATATTTTATTTAACCTATGCTGGTGGTGGATTTTCGCCGGCGCTATTGAACGTCATTTAGGCGCTTTTACACTGATTACGCTTTATTTTTTATCCGCTATTATCAGCGGCACTGCGCAGAATTTTGTCAGCGGGCCGGCATTTTTCGGCTTATCCGGCGTGGTTTACGCCGTAATGGGATTTGTGTTCGCCACCGACAAATTCGGCAAAACCCAGGGAACTCTGTTGCCGCAAGGTTTCTTCACCATGTTGGTAATCGGGATTTTATTCGGTTTTGTCAGCCCTTTAATCGGGGTAAAAATGGGCAATACCGCGCATATTTCGGGGCTCATCACCGGATTAATTTACGGTTTTCTCTATGTAAAGACTAGGCAAAACCGCGAAATTCCACTAAAGTAAGGAAAATTTTGGTTTCAGGTCGGAAAATTTTATGAAACAGTCTATTCGTCATAATAAAATTGTTACGCTCGTCATGCAAAAAGGTTACATCAGCACGGAAGAGCTCGTGACCTTATTAGATGTTAGCCCGCAGACTATCCGGCGGGATCTCAACGAATTGGCGGAAAATAATCAAATCCGCCGCCATCACGGCGGCGCCGCCTCACCGTCCAGCTCTGAAAACAGCGATTATTTAGATCGTAAACAATTCTTCTCACAAGAAAAAAATCGTATTGCCGTCGAAGTGGCAAGAACCATTCCGAACGGCGCTTCGCTTTTTATTGACATCGGCACCACGCCGGAAGCCGTCGCCAACGCCTTGCTGAATCACAAAAATCTTCGTATCGTCACCAACAACCTCAACGCCGCCCATATTCTCATGCAAAACGAAACCTTCAACATTACCGTTGCCGGCGGCTCGTTGCGGCAAGACGGCGGCATTATCGGTTCGGCAACTATCAGTTTTATTTCCCAATTCCGCTTGGATTTCGGGATAATCGGGATTAGTAGTATCGATCAGGACGGATCCTTGCTTGATTATGATTTCCATGAAGTGCAAGTGAAACGAACAATGATTGAAAGTTCCCGCGTTACTTTGTTAGTCGCCGATCACTCAAAATTTAATCGTACCGCAATGGTTCGGTTGGGCGAAATTAACGACGTCGATTACTTCTTCACGGATACGCCGTTACCGATTTCGGTACAGGAAAAATTAGATGCCGACAAAGTAAGCGTTAAAATTTGTCGTTGAGCCGTTTGAGAATTAACCTCACAAAACTAAACTTAGCCGCAAGGAGAAATTCGACATTAAAAGTGCGGTCGAAATTTCATAAGAATTTTCAACAACACAAGAATGACCAATAAAAGTTTTCTCTCTACAAAAGGTTATCGCTGAATACTTCAAAACGAAGGATCAGATCGTATTCAATCTATCTTTATGCGTCTAATTAGTACAAAAATATTCTCCACACAAAAAATAAAAAAGGGTACCTTTCGGTACCCTTTTCTGAATGTCTGATGACAATATATTATTT
>CAUTMS010000014.1:0-45229 GCA_963539805.1 uncultured Actinobacillus sp.
TTTTGGGTTGGAAAGAATACGAAATGGAAGTGGTGCGCGACAAAGCGGATAACTGTATTATCGTGTGTTCTATCGAAAACTTTGATCCGATGGGCGTGCATACCGGCGATTCCATTACTGTCGCCCCGGCGCAAACCTTAACCGATAAAGAATATCAAATTATGCGTAACGCCTCATTGGCGGTGTTGCGTGAAATCGGCGTGGATACCGGCGGTTCCAACGTACAATTTGCGGTGAATCCGGCAAACGGCGAGATGATCGTCATTGAAATGAACCCGCGCGTCAGTCGTTCTTCCGCTCTGGCTTCCAAAGCGACGGGCTTCCCGATTGCGAAAGTGGCGGCAAAATTAGCGGTGGGGTACACCCTGAACGAATTACGCAACGACATTACCGGCGGCTTGATTCCCGCTTCGTTCGAACCGTCTATCGATTATGTGGTCACCAAAGTGCCGCGTTTCGCCTTTGAAAAATTTCCGCAGGCGGATGATCGTTTAACTACCCAAATGAAATCCGTGGGCGAAGTCATGGCGATGGGCCGCACTTTCCAGGAAAGCTTACAAAAAGCCTTGCGCGGTTTGGAAACCGGCATTTGCGGCTTTAATTTATTATCGGAAGAACCTGAAAAAATCCGTACCGAATTGGGTAATCCGGGACCGAACCGTATTTTATACGTAGCGGACGCTTTCGGCGCAGGTTTTAGTTTGGAAGAAGTTCATCATTATTCCAAAATCGATCCTTGGTTTTTAATTCAAATTCAGGATTTGGTGCGGGAAGAATTAGCGCTTGAAAAACGTAGTTTTGACGAATTGGACTATGCGGAATTACGCCGTTTAAAACGCAAAGGTTTTTCGGATAAACGTATCGCGCAACTGACTAAAGTCAGTGAAGATCAAGTACGCGCTAAACGCTGCGAACTGAATTTACATCCGGTATATAAACGTGTCGATACCTGTGCCGGCGAGTTTAAATCCGACACCGCTTATTTGTATTCCACCTATGAAGAAGAATGCGAAGCCAATCCGACGAATCGCAAAAAAGTCATGATTTTAGGCGGCGGCCCGAACCGTATCGGTCAAGGTATCGAATTTGACTATTGCTGCGTACATGCGGCATTGACGTTGCGTGAATCCGGTTTTGAAACCATTATGGTGAACTGTAACCCGGAAACCGTTTCTACCGATTTCGATACGTCCGACCGCTTGTATTTCGAACCGTTAACCTTGGAAGACGTACTGGAAATTGTGCATACCGAGCAGCCTTGGGGCGTGATTGTTCATTACGGCGGTCAGACTCCGCTGAAATTGGCGAATGCGCTGCATGACAACGGCGTGAATATTATCGGTACTTCCGCAGACAGCATTGATGCCGCGGAAGACCGCGAACGTTTCCAAAAAATCTTAAAAGATTTGGGATTGAAACAACCGAATAACCGCACGGCGCGTAATGCCGCCGAGGCGGTGAAACTGGCGGATGAAGTGGGTTATCCGTTAGTGGTGCGCCCGTCTTACGTATTGGGCGGTCGCGCTATGCAAATCGTGTACAACGTGGAAGAGCTCAATAAATATATGCGTGAAGCGGTGTCCGTTTCCAACGACAGCCCGATTCTGCTTGATCACTTCCTGAATAATGCCATTGAAGTGGACGTGGATTGTATTTGCGACGGCACGGATGTTGTCATGGGCGGAATTATGCAGCATATCGAGCAGGCGGGTATTCACTCCGGTGACTCCGCTTGTTCGCTGCCGCCGTATTCCTTACCAAAAGATGTGCAGGATGAAATCCGTCGCCAAACTGCGGCAATGGCGAGAGCGTTAAACGTCGTAGGCTTAATGAACGTACAATTTGCCGTGCAAAACGGCGTGATTTTCGTATTGGAAGTCAATCCGCGCGCCAGCCGCACCGTCCCGTTTGTGAGCAAAGCCACCGGTCGTCCGCTGGCGAAAATCGCCGCACGGGTAATGGCGGGAATCAGTCTGAAAGAACAAGGTATTGAAAGCGAAATTATTCCGCAATATTACAGCGTGAAAGAAGCGGTGTTCCCGTTCATCAAATTCCCGGGCGTGGATACCATTTTAGGCCCTGAAATGCGTTCAACCGGTGAAGTCATGGGCGTAGGAACGACTTTCTCCGAAGCGTTCTTAAAAGCTCAGCTGGGCGCAAACGAGCGTATTCCGAAAACCGGCAAAGTGTTCTTGTCTGTGGATAATGCGGACAAAGCCCGGTTATTGCCGGTGGCCCGCGCATTGCAGGAACAGGGGTACGGTTTATGCGCCACCATGGGCACGGCGAAGTTCCTGCGTGAAAACGGCATTATGACTCAGATTGTCAATAAAGTGCGTGAAGGTCGTCCGAATATCGTGGATGCCATTAAAAACGGTGAAATCGCCATGGTGATTAATACTTCCGGCAGCCTGCCGGAAAGCATCGCCGACAGCCATTCCATTCGCCGCAGCGCCTTGCAGCAACGCGTGTTCCTGCAAACTACCATGGCGGCGGCGGAAGCCTTGGCGGAAGGCGTAAAAAGTATTGACGGTTGTGAGGTCTATTCCGTTCAAAATTTACATGCGCAATTAAATTAAACAAAGCATAAAAATTAACGAAGTCAATTCTTCGTTAATTTTTTTATAACAAGGGTTGATAGCCTGTAGATTGCATTGCTGAGTGCTTTTATCAGTAATTTTTAAACCGCACGTCAAAAGTGCGGTCATTTTTTTGATAGTTTTTCAGAAAAAAATTCGCTATCTAATTTTCTTCTAATTTTTCTTTTTTAAGATACGCACATCGAAAGGCAACGGCCTGACGATATTTCAAATAAATGTTTAATTTAAATTTTGCGAATAATAAGGAGACTTTATGTCAAAAAGTAAAAAAGTATTATCGGCGTTACTGGCTTCAGCCGTTCTGTTAGGCGGAGCGAGCGCCTATGCAAGCAGTCATCCCGAAAAACAAGCGGCATTTGAACAAGCGGCATTTGAACAAGCGGCAATCAGCGCGGCGCAAGCGGTTCAGACGGCAACAGACAAAGTAGCGGGTAAAGCGACGGAAGTGGATTTTAAATTCAAAAACGGCTCAAGCTATTACAAAGTGGACGTGTTGCGGGATAATCAAGGCAATGCGGAAAAACACGAAGTCGTCGTAGATGCAAAAACAGGCGAAGTGTTAGCGGACAATGTAGAAACCAAATCCCATAAAAAAGATAAGCCGTACGCAGAAGCGAAAATATCGCTTGAACAAGCCATCGACATCGCCACGCAAAAAACCGGCGGTAAAGTGAAAGAAGCCAATTTGGAAGCGAAAAAAGGCGCGTCGCGTTATGAGGTTGAAAGTATTAAGGACGGCAAAAAATATAAAACTATCGTAGATGCCGGCAGTGGCGAAGTGATTAGCTCCGGCGTGGATTATTAACTTAAACGGGGGAACAACCGCACTGTAAAGTGCGGTCGTTTTTTTACTTGTTTTTTAGTCAGTTAAGAAAAATAAACGGGAAAAAAGCATGCGCATTTTACTGGTGGAAGACGACAGAGTGATTGCCGATGCGGTATCGGCGAGTTTACGCGACGGTCATTATGCGGTGGACTGGGTAAATAACGGCAAAACGGCGGAAGAAGCATTGATGACCCAAAGTTATGACTTGGTGTTACTCGATTTAGGATTGCCGGGACAAGACGGTTTGAAGGTGTTAACCCATATTCGCAAAAAGAAAAATGCAACGCCCGTGTTGATTGTTACCGCCCGTGACGATTTAGACAGCCGCCTTTCGGGGCTGGACGGTGGCGCGGACGATTACATTATTAAGCCGTTTGATATGGCGGAATTACAAGCGAGAATGCGTGCGGTGCTGCGCCGTCATGGCGGACAAAGTTCGCCGAAGCTGACCAACGGCGTGATTACGCTCGATCCCACCACTTATTTGGTAGAAATTGCGGAACAGGATAAGCCTATTGTCTTGAGCAATAAGGAATTTTCCGTCTTACAAGCCTTGATTTCGCGCGCAGGTACCATTCTTTCCCGCAGTGACTTGGAAAATAAAGTCTATGCCTGGGGCGAAGAAGTGGAAAGTAACGCTATTGATTTTTTAATTCACGGCTTGCGCAAAAAAATCGGCAAAGAGCAAATCAAAAACGTGCGCGGAGTGGGTTGGATGATGCCGAAGGGAAAGACGAATGTTTAAATCGATTAAAACGAAATTGGTCGTCAGTTTACCGCTTTCTACGGCAATGATTAGTCTTATTGCCTCGGGCATTGCTTTTTATGACACCTATTGCGAAACCTATAAGCAACAGGATCGCACCTTAAAACGCATCGCGAGTTATATTACTTCTCCGGCCGAATTGATGGACGGCTTTAGAGAAGGCGATGATAACCGTATTGCCGTCTATTGGCTGGCCGATAATCAGGTGCATCCGCGTTTTCAGCTTCCTGCGGAATTAACCGATGAATATTATAATTTTGTGCGACAAAAAGGCGTATTTCAGCTTTCTCCCAACCAAAATCCACGCAATATCTTTACCAATTTATGGTATGACGAAGAAACTTATCGCGGTTATTTGCAAGCGCGAGACGGCGGTATTCTCGCGATTTTACAAGAAAATGAATATCGTGAAGAGCTTGCCGAACATTCCGCCTGGGCGAGTTTAATGCCGTTATTGGTGCTGTTACCGTTAATCGTATTGTTAACCTTTTGGGTGGTGAAACGCACGATGAAGCCCGTGGAACGCTTGTCCAACAGCCTTGCCGCAAGAAATGCGCAAGATTTAACCGCCTTGCCGATCTCACAAGTGCCAACGGAAATTACAGGATTTGTGCAAGCCATTAATCAACTGTTAGGCCGTACCGAAGCTTTTGTGGAGCAACAAAAGCGTTTTATCGCCGATGCCGCGCACGAATTACGCAGCCCGATGACCGCGCTTTCCTTACAAGCGGAACGTTTGAATAATCAGGATATGTCGGACGAAGCGAAATCGCAGGTACGGCAACTGAACCAAGGAATTCGCCGTAGCCGTGATTTGCTGGAACAACTCTTGTCCTTAGCCCGCAGTCAGAATAAAGATCATAAGTATCAAGCTACGCTGAATTTACACGGCATTTTCAGCAGAGTGATTGAAGATCTTTATCCGCTGGCGGAACAAAAAGAGCAGGACATCGGTGTGGTATCTGAAGGCGAAGCCGAATTTTACGGTAACGAAACCGACTTTTATTTATTGATAAAAACGCTGGTGGATAACGCCATTCGTTATGCGCCGAAGGGAGCGCAAATCGACCTAAGTGCGGTGGAAAAAGACGATGTTTTGGAAATTTTTGTAGAAGATAACGGCAAAGGCATTCCTTTGGCGGAACGCGAGCGCGTATTAGATCCGTTCTACCGCATTCTCGGTTCCGATCAGCAAGGTTCGGGTTTAGGTTTGGCTATTGCCAGTCAAATCGTACAGAATTATCAAGGCACGATTGAATTGCTTGATAGCCCGCATTTTGCAAGCGGCCTAATGGTTAAAATTCTTTTCAAAAAACCGAAAAATAAAGTCGGCGGCTAATTCCCGCCTAATTCTTCTTTTCCATAATAACACCATTGAAATAACTCAATGGTGTTTTTTATTGGAGAAAATTATGTTTAAACCTGTTTTAACGATTATTCGACAAACGATGATATTCCTGATTGCCGGTTTTTTATTTATCGGAATTTTTAGCGTAAGCCTTTTTCTGTTTCTCTTTTTATCGATAGCACAGATTTTTAACAAGCTGTTTATGCGCAAAACGCCGGTAAACGTGCCGATGTCATTCAACGAAACCTGGCTCAATGCGCATTTGCTGATCACGATGATTATTTAATTCAAAAAAACAACGCGTTTTTTATGCGTAATCGCCAGTGCGATTACTTATGGCTTCGCCACCGTTGGCAAAGCCAACGTTCAAAAAGCGTTGCTTTTTGTGACCGCACTTTTAGGAGTAGAAATGTTAATACGTTTGCCGCATTGGAAAATGTCGTCCATAAAATTAAACGTAATCTTGTCATTATATTTTACGCTTATCCTTAATTTTGCCTTTTTCCGCGAAGTATTTTTATTAAGCAAATCAACGGATTATTTTTTACTTACGACACCATTGGTGCTGTTTGTAGCCTGTAATATCGTGTTTAATATTTTGTCCGTGCCGATTCTGCACAAAATCATTATTCCGCTACTGTTGTTCATCAGCGCGGCGGTAAGCTATAACTCACTGTTTTATAACGTTTATTTCGATCGAGATATGCTCACCAACGTATTACAGACCAATTTTGCGGAAAGTGTGCGTATGATGAGTTTGTCCTATGCGGCATGGTTGATCGTGTTGGGCCTGTTGCCGTCGGTATTGTATTTATGCGTGAAAGTGGATTACAAAAAGTGGTGGATGGAACTTGTGACGCGCATGACCTCAATTTTGGCGTCGGCATTAGTTATTTTTGCCATTGGTTTCGTGTTTTATCAGGATTACGCGTAGTTTTTCCGTAACAACAAATATTTACCTCATTTACTTGTGCCGTCAAATTTTGTCGCGGCAACGGTGAGTAAGATTAAGCATACGCGGATGGAAAATATGCCTTTTGTGCAAACGGGAATTGACGCTAAAACCGAGAAAACCGACGGTTATTATAACGTTTCGGTTATCGTCGTAGGCGAAACCACGCGCGCCCAAAACTGGGGCTTAAACGGTTATGCGCGCCAAACCACGCCGAATCTGGCGGAGCGTTTAAAGCGCGGTGAGAATTTAATGAATTTTTCTCAGGTAAGCAGCTGCGGCACGGCGACCGCAATTTCCGTACCCTGCATGTTCTCTAGTTTAAACCGCGCGAATTATAATGAAGCGCAGGCCAATCACCAGGATAATTTGCTCGACACTTTACAACATGCCGGCGTAAAGGTGCAATGGATTGAAAATGATGCGGGCTGTAAAGATGTTTGTAACCGCGTTCCGACGGTGAATACCCTGGATTTGCAGGTGTCGGAATATTGTACGAAGGGCGAATGCCTGGACAATATTATGTTACCCGAATTAGAAAAAGCGCTGGCGAATGTGACGAAGGATACAGTGATTGTTCTGCACACTATCGGTAGCCACGGTCCGACTTATTTTGAGCGCTATACGGACAAAGAGCGGCAGTTTACGCCGACCTGCAATACTCAGGAAATCAATCGTTGCTCACGGGACGAATTGGTCAACACGTACGATAACGGCGTTTTATACATTGATCAGTTTTTAGATAAAGTGATAGCCCGGCTCGAAGAGCATCCGGATTGGAAAACGTCCATGTTATATATTTCCGATCACGGTGAAAGCCTTGGTGAAAACAATATGTATCTGCACGCGGCACCTTATGCCATTGCGCCTAAAGAGCAAACGTAAGTACCGATGGTCATGTGGTTTTCGCAAAAATGGGCGGAAAACAAGCCTTTTGATTTGAACTGTGTGCGCCGGAATTCAAGTAACGCCTATTCGCACGACAATATTTTCCATTCCGTATTGAATTTATTAGATATGAAAATGGATAGTTTAAAGGAATATAACAACGACCTCGATTTTCTCGCCGCTTGCCGAAAATAGATTCGGGATTAGAGTTTAACCGCGAGACAGATGCGTTTTAAAGTGCGGTCAGGATTTGACCGCACGATCGAAATCGGCATAAATTCATGCTTTTTTGCGCGTATCCTGCTACAATTCGACTGATTTTTCAGAGTGAAATATTCACGCTAATGATTCTGCCGATCCGTCGCCGTTAAATCGCCATGGCGGCGGAAGGCGTGAAAAGTCCTGGCGGTTGCGATGTCCGTTCCGTTCAGTCTTTGTATGCAAAATTAAGCATAAAATGAACTTTAATTGATCGGACATTGTCAATTAAGTAACTCTAACCCATTTCTCTCCCGTTCACGCGGAGATTTCTTTTTAATTAAGGATATTGCATGTCAAAATTAAGCGTTGTGATTCTTGCCGCCGGCAAGGGAACCCGTATGTATTCGGATTTACCCAAAGTGTTGCACAAAGTTGCCGGCAAGCCGATGGTGAAACATGTTATTGATACGGCCAAGCAGTTAAGTGCGGACCAAATTCATTTAATTTATGGACACGGCGCGGATTTATTGAAAGAACGTCTTGCCGACGAGCCGGTAAACTGGGTCTTTCAGGCGGAACAGTTGGGAACGGGCCATGCCATGCAGCAGGCGGCGCCATTTTTCAAAGATGATGAAAATATTGTGATGCTTTATGGTGATGCGCCGCTGATTACGAAAGAAACGTTGGAACGTTTGGTGGCGGCGAAGCCGGAGAACGGTATCGCATTGTTGACCGTGGAATTAGAAAACCCGACGGGATACGGTCGTATTATTCGCGAAAACGGTTCGGTTGTCGCTATCGTCGAACAAAAAGACGCCTCGCCGGAGCAGCTCAACATTACCGAAGTCAACACCGGCGTTATGGTTTCGGACGGCGCCAGTTTCAAAAAATGGTTGGCGCGGTTGGATAATAACAATGCGCAGGGTGAATACTATATGACGGATGTCATTGGTTTGGCTAATCGGGACGGTTTTAAAGTGGCGGCGGTTAAAGCGGATGACATGATGGAAGTGGAAGGCGCCAATAATCGGCTGCAATTAGCCGCGTTGGAACGTTATTTCCAACGTAAACAGGCGAAGGCCTTGTTGTTAGCGGGCGTGAGTTTAGCGGATCCGGAACGTTTTGATTTACGCGGTGAACTTGAACACGGAAAAGACGTGGAAATTGACGTAAACGTGATTATTGAAGGAAAAGTGAAATTAGGTAACGGCGTTAAAATCGGCGCAGGTTGCGTACTGAAAAATGTGACGGTCGGCGATAATACGGAAATTAAACCTTATTCCGTCCTGGAAGACAGCTCGGTAGGAGACAAAGCGGCAATCGGTCCGTTCTCCCGTTTGCGTCCGGGCGCGGAATTGGCGGCGGAGACCCATGTGGGGAATTTTGTCGAAATCAAGAAAGCCAAAGTAGGCAAAGGCTCCAAAGTGAATCATTTGACCTATGTGGGCGATGCTGAAATTGGTGCGGCTTGTAATATCGGTGCGGGCGTCATTACCTGTAACTATGACGGCGCAAACAAATTTAAAACCGTTATCGGCGATAACGTATTCGTGGGTTCCGATGCGCAATTAGTGGCGCCGGTGAACGTGGGTAACGGCGCGACTATCGGCGCAGGTTCGACGATTACGAAAGACGTCGCCGCCGGCGAATTGGTTACGACGCGCGTACCGCAGCGTCATACGGCGGATTGGGAACGGCCGGCTAAGAAAAAATAAGCGGTTTTATTGATACAGAAATAAAAGTGCGGTGAAAAAAACGTTAGAATTTTTCACCGCACTTTTCTGTTTGAGGATTGTCCGGGCTAGTAATCTTCCATGTAACCTAAACTGCGTAACGCCCGTTCATCGTCCGCCCAGCCGGATTTCACTTTCACCCATAATTCCAGGTGAACTTTGTTGTCAAACAGACGTTCCATATCCTGACGGGCTTCGGTGCCGATCACTTTGATTTTTTGTCCGCCTTGTCCGATAACCATTTTTTTCTGGCCGTCGCGTTCGACCAGAATCAAGCCGTTAATTTCATAAACGCCGCGCTCGTTTAATTTAAACTGTTCGATTTCTACGGTGACGGAATAAGGCAATTCTTCACCCATGAAGCGCATTAATTTTTCACGAATAATTTCCGACGCCATAAACCGTTGCGAACGGTCGGTTACGTAATCTTCCGGAAAATGGTGGATGCCCGGTTTTAATGAGCGACGCACAATTTCCTGTAATTTATGGACATTATTGCCCCGTTGTGCGGAAATCGGGACGATATCGGTGAAATGAAATTTTCCGCTTAATTCCGTAATAAAGGGTAATAATTCATCTTTATTTTTTACGTTGTCGATTTTGTTGATCGCCAATACCACCGGCGCTTTTGCCTGTCGCAATTTATTCAGCACCATCTCGTCGTCTTCGTTCCAGTGGGTGCCGTCCACCATGAAAATAATCAGATCCACATCGCCGATCGCGCTGCTTGCCGCCCGATTCATTAAACGGTTAATGGCGCGTTTTTCTTCAATATGCAATCCCGGCGTGTCCACATAAACGGCCTGATACGGACCTTCCGTATGAATACCCACGATACGATGGCGGGTTGTCTGCGCCTTGCGGGAGGTGATGGAAATTTTTTGTCCTAAGATTTTGTTTAATAAAGTGGATTTGCCCACATTCGGACGACCGACGATAGCAATAAAACCGCAATAGGTTTCGCCATTTTCGGTTGAAGTTAAGTTTTTATCCGTCATTTTATACCCAATGCTTTTAAAATTTGTTCCGCCGCGGCTTGTTCCGCTTTGCGACGACTGCTTGCCACACCGATAAAAGTGCGGTCTAAATTTTCTACGTGACATTCTACGGTAAAGGTTTGGCAATGGGCTTCGCCTTGAATGTCCGTCACATTATAAGCCGGTAACGCCAGGCGTTTCCCTTGTAAATATTCCTGTAGCCGGGTTTTCGGGTCTTTCTGATTTTCTCCCGGTTGGATATTCTGCAGCAGTGGTTCATACCAAACACGCACGATTTTCATCGCTTTCGGTAAATCGCTGTCCATCGATATCGCACCGATAATAGCTTCCACGCAGTCAGCCAGAATGGACGCCCGCCGGAAACCGCCGCTTTTCAGTTCGCCTGCCCCTAATGCCATATAGTCGCCTAAATCGAATTCATGCGCCAGTTCCGCCAGGGTTTTTTCCCGTACCAATGTGGCTCGCATACGGCTTAATTCGCCTTCGTTACAGCGGGGAAATTGTAAATACAACGCTTCTCCGATGGTTAAGTTCAAAATGGCATCACCAAGAAATTCAAGACGTTCATTATGAACTTTAGCCGCGCTACGGTGTGTCAATGCCTGTTTTAATAAGCTAAGATCGGAAAATTCGTAGCCGATTCTGCGCTGTAATTTATCTAAATGTTTCATCTCGATTATTGGATTTTAGTAAATAAGCGTTTCGTACGAATGCCCGTCGGCCACTGATTCGGTTCTTTATCCAAACTTAACCAAATGTAAGTGGCTTTCCCCACAATATTTTTCTCCGGTACAAATCCCCAGAAACGGCTGTCTTCACTCATATTACGATTATCGCCCATCACAAAATACTGGCCTTGCGGTACCACCCATTCCGTAATGTAATATTCCTGTTTGTCGTATTGTTGATAACGGAATCCTTCCGAAATCGGTTCCGGAAACCAATGAATCTTGTGGCTGACGTCACCGGTTTCCGTCAGCTCCAACATGCTTGGTCCGTAAATCAAGGAACCGTCGGGATTTTTACCTAAAATCGCTTTAAAGGCGTCATTCGGCACCGGTTCGCTGTATTCAAATTCTTTGCTTTGGCAGTTTTCTTCGCAAGGTTTCCCGTTTTGTCCGTAAACGACGGTCAATTTACGTTCGATTTCGTTATACATTATGCGATCGCCGCCAATACCGATAACCCGTTTAATGTAATCGATATTAGGCTGAGTCGGCGCTTTAAACACAATCACATCGCCGCGTTTTACCTTACCGGTTTCGATTAACGTGTTTTGGAACACGGGATCTTTAATGCCGTAGGCATATTTTTCCACCACAATAAAATCGCCGACCCGCAAAGTCGGTTCCATGGACTGCGACGGAATTTGAAAGGGTTCGAACAGGAAAGAACGTAAAATTAATACGAACGCCAGAACCGGGAATAATGATGCGATAAATTCTTCTCCCTCACCAATCGGTTCGATTTTGGCTTTTTCCTCATCCGTCAGCAGCTGTCCGCTACGTTGTTCCGCACGGGCAATTTGGCGTTTTCGGCGGGGAATCACGGAAAATCGGTGATAACACCATAAAATACCGGAAAGTGCGGTCAATAAAATCAACAAAATTGAGAAGGTGTTGGGTAACTGCAGAGAATCCAACACTTTCCAAACCGCGAAGCCGACAACTAATAAAATCGGGAGAAAGAGCTTTGACATAATTTTCCTTTCTAATCCTTACCTACGTGTAAAATGGCTAAGAACGCTTCCTGCGGCACTTCTACGTTGCCCAGTTGTTTCATACGTTTCTTCCCTTCTTTCTGTTTCTGCAACAGTTTTTTCTTACGGCTCACATCGCCGCCGTAACATTTTGCCAAAACGTTTTTACGTAATTGTTTTACGGTCGAACGGGCAATGATCTGATTGCCGATCGCCGCTTGGATGGCAATGTCGAATTGTTGACGCGGAATCAATTCTTTCATTTTTTCCACTAATTCGCGTCCGCGATATGCCGCGTTTTCTTTATGGACAATTAATGCCAGGGCGTCGACACGATCGCCGTTGATCATAATATCTACCCGTACCATATTGGCGGATTGGAAACGTTTAAAACCGTAATCCAATGACGCGTAACCGCGTGAAGTGGATTTCAGACGATCGAAGAAATCCAGCACCACTTCGCCCATCGGAATTTCATAGGTCAGCGCAATCTGGTTGCCGTGATAGACCATATTGGTTTGTACGCCGCGTTTTTCTACGCAAAGCGTAATCACATTCCCCAAATATTCCTGCGGTACCAGCATGTTGCATTCTGCGATTGGCTCGCGGATATCGGCAATATTATTTAACGGCGGTAATTTTGACGGGCTATCTACATAGACCACCTCGCCGTTAGTGAGTTCTACTTCGTACACTACCGTCGGCGCCGTGGTGATTAAATCCAGGTCATATTCCCGTTCCAAACGTTCCTGAATGATCTCCATGTGCAGTAAACCAAGGAAACCGCAACGGAAACCGAATCCCAATGCGCTGGATGTTTCCGGTTCATAAAACAGCGAAGCGTCATTCAGACTTAATTTGGCCAGAGCATCACGGAAAGCCTCATAATCGTCCGAACTGACCGGGAATAATCCCGCATATACTTGCGGTTTCACCTTCTTAAAGCCCGGTAACGCTTTCATTGCCGGGTTATGCTGGTGGGTTAATGTATCTCCCACCGGCGCGCCCAGAATATCTTTAATGGCGCAAACGACCCAGCCTACTTCGCCGGTAGTCAGCTCGGTTTTATCCACCTGTTTCGGGGTGAAAATGCCTAAACGATCCACATTATAGGTTTGTCCTGTGGACATCACCTTAATTTTATCGCCTTTTTTCAGCGAGCCGTTTTTTACGCGGACAAGTGATACCACTCCCAAGTAATTATCAAACCAGGAATCGATAATTAAGGCCTGTAACGATGCATTAGGATCGCCTTCCGGCGCCGGAATTTTATGTACGATTTCTTCCAGCACGTCTTCGATACCGACGCCGGTTTTAGCGGAACAACGCACCGCTTCCATCGCGTCAATGCCCACGATGTCTTCAATTTCTTCCGCCACGCGTTCCGGATCCGCCGCCGGCAAATCGATTTTGTTTAAGATCGGCACCACTTCTAAATTCATTTCAATAGCGGTGTAGCAATTCGCCAGCGTTTGCGCCTCTACGCCCTGTCCGGCGTCCACCACTAACAGCGCGCCTTCACAAGCGGCAAGAGAGCGCGATACTTCGTAAGAAAAGTCCACATGTCCCGGCGTATCGATAAAGTTTAACTGGTAAGTTTCGCCGTCTTTGGCTTGATAATTGAGCGTAACGCTTTGCGCTTTAATGGTGATTCCGCGTTCCCGTTCGAGGTCCATCGAATCCAGCACTTGCGCTTCCATTTCACGATCAGACAATCCGCCGCAGGTTTGAATTAAACGGTCGGAAAGCGTGGATTTACCGTGGTCGATATGGGCGATAATGGAAAAGTTACGAATGTTTTTCATAAATAAACAGTTAAAAATCAATAATAGAATGTGAAAAATTAATCGATGAATTGTACCTGAAAGTCAGGGAAACGGCTAGAAGTGCGGTCGGAAATTGGAAGATTTTTGTAAAAAAACAGCCCCAAAGTCACCTTCGGGGCCAAATTCATAAAGTTCGCGAATCAATTATAGCGATTCAGTGAAAGTACGAGTGATTACATCGCGTTGCTGTTCCGGAGTTAATGAGTTGAAACGTACTGCATAACCGGAAACACGGATTGTTAATTGCGGATAGTTTTCAGGGTGTTTCACCGCGTCTTCTAAGGTTTCGCGACGTAATACGTTAACGTTTAAGTGTTGACCGCCTTCTACTTTTACGGAAGGTTGAACGTCAACCGGTAATTCGCGGTATTCGAATTGACCTAATTCGCTTACTGCCACGACCTGGTCTTCGGCGAAACCAGATTTAGCCGCTAGACAACGGGCTTCACCTTTATCGCTGTCTAATAACCAGAATGAATTTAATAAGCTGTCATTTGCCGCTTGAGTAATTTGGATACCTTTAATCATAAGTGCCTCCGTTTGGCTGTTGGGAATTAAAATCTTCAAAAGTTGCCGTAAATTTTATCAAAAAATTTGAGTAGATCAACTATTTTTTGACCAAAATCAAATTTATTTTTAAATTTAAATAATAAAGAATTTGATGTAAATCAATCATATAAGTTTAAAAAGCTTATTTTTCATAGGGTTATAGAGAATTCGCCGATAAAACACTATCTAATCCGACCGCACTTCTTTATAATTTAGCCCATGATTAACGGCAAAGGATGAAACATGAAAACCTGGAAAGACGTCATCGGCAACGAAAAAACGCAACCTTATTTTCAACATATTCTTGCGCAGGTACATCAGGCGCGTGCCGCCGGAAAAGTCGTTTATCCGCCCCAGGCAGACATTTTTAACGCTTTTAAATTAACCGAATTCGAACAGGTAAAAGTCGTGTTGTTAGGCCAGGATCCTTATCACGGTCCCAATCAGGCGCACGGTCTGGCGTTTTCCGTGAAGCCGCCGGTCGCGCCGCCGCCGTCGCTGGTGAATATGTACAAAGAGCTGTCGGACGAATATCCTGATTTTCACGTGCCGAATCACGGTTCTCTCGTGCAATGGGCGCAGCAGGGCGTATTATTGCTTAACACGGTTTTAACCGTGGAGCAGGGGCAAGCGCATTCCCACGCCAATTTCGGTTGGGAAACTTTTACCGATCGCGTTATTCACGTCTTGAACGATCAGCGGGAGCATCTGGTTTTTTTGCTTTGGGGCAGCCACGCGCAAAAGAAAGGGCAATTTATCGATCGCACAAAACACTGCGTATTGACGGCGCCGCATCCTTCGCCGTTATCCGCTCATCGCGGTTTTTTCGGCTGCGGGCATTTTTCTCGGACGAACGATTACTTACGTCGTTACCACATTCCTGAAATCAACTGGCAATTAGATAATATTTAAATTTTTATGTTAGCAATTATTTCACCTGCAAAAACGTTGGATTATCAACGTGCGGTACCAAAACTCGCGTTTACTCAACCGCAATTAACGGATTACAGCCGGCAACTGATTGATGTCTGCCGTCAACTGACGCCGGCGGAAATCGGCTCCTTAATGTCCGTCAGTGATAAACTGGCCGGTTTGAACGCCGCCCGTTTCGCCGACTGGCAAAAAGTTCATAACGAACAAAACGCGCGCGCCGCCGTTTACGCTTTTCGCGGCGATGTTTACAGCGGTTTGGATGCGGACAGTTTAACGGCTGAAGATATTCAATTCGCGCAAGCTCATTTACGCATGCTGTCGGGGTTATACGGTTTATTGCGTCCGCTGGATTTAATGCAGCCGTACCGGCTTGAAATGGGCACCAAACTGGTCACGGCAAAAGGCAACGATTTATATCGGTTCTGGGGCGATATTATCACCAAAGCCCTGCAACAGGCTTTGGACGAACAAGGCGACGACGTACTGGTTAATCTCGCTTCCGACGAATATTACAAAGCCGTCAAGCCGGGCAAATTGCGGGCTCGCATTATTAAGCCCGTTTTTTTAGATCGCAAAAACGGAACATACAAAGTGATCAGTTTCTATGCGAAAAAAGCCCGCGGTTTGATGAGCCGTTATCTAATCACCCGACGTATTGATCGAGTCGAACAATTAAAAGATTTCAATCTGGGCGGTTACGGGTTTGACGAATCTGCATCCACGGAACGGGAATGGGTCTTTAAACGCGATGTAAGTGAGTAATTTATGAATAAAATTTTGATGATTTTTTTGACCGCACTTTTAACCGGTTGCGTCACATTGACCACGAACAAAGCGGAAAGCGAACAAGCGAAGGAACGGCTTCTTGCGCCTAACACATTGAAACATAACGGTAAAATTTATTATTTGAAAAAACAGGTTGATCTCGGCCCCGTTGCGCGTTACGTGTATTTCAGTAAAAACGAAAATACCAAAAACTGGAGCAGTTTAATTGAGGTCTTTTTCGACAAAGACGAAAGCAGAACGTTTGAAGATCGCATCAAATTACGCGAAAAAAGTTTCGAAACCAGTGGCATTAAGCATTTTAATTTAACGGAAAAAGCGCCTTATTTATATTCTTTCGTAATTCATTCGCCGTCCGAAAAATTCAATAATTGGCAAATCAACGTGGCAAAAGGCAAAAACGTCGAGGACTGCGGTTTCGTGCAATATCAATATTCACAAATCATGCCCAAAAGCCGGAAGTTAGCCAAAATGAGTAAGGTAAAACTCATCGGCTATCTGAAAAAATATGCCGTCGATAAGGAAATGGCTTATCTGACCACGCAGGACTGGGACTGGAAATGCACGAAATAGCTTTTCGGCCATAGAAAAATGCGCGTTATCCACGCGCATTTTTCGTTTTTTGTCTTTCCGGGCAAAAGTGCGGTCAAAAATTCTTGAGTTTTTCGGAATATAACGCCAAACAAAAAGTAATCACCATATCCGGCACTTTGTCTGATACTTCTATGATCATTCCTATTCCTTTATTTTTTAGCCAGTAAGGTTTCCAGTTTTTCCATCACCATTGCCGGCGTGATATCAATCAGGCTCTGATGATAACCTTCCGCGCTGTCCGATCCTTTGCGGATTTTAATTAAACCGCCTTCAATCAAACGGATGATGACCGCTTTATCCGATAAAGGCGGCGTATATTGCGGGCTGGTCGGGCCGTAAACCGCCACCAGCGGTCTGTTTACCGCCGCGGAAATATGCATTAACCCGCTGTCGTTGGTTACCATCGCCGTGCAATCACTGATCAAATCCACCGCTTCGTTTAACTGGGTTTGTCCCGCCAGGTTAATACAATAGCGACGCAATGTTTCAGGCAAGCTCAAACGGATTTGTTCCCCGGCGTCCGTATCTTTGGCGGAACCGAACAACCGAATGCTATAGCCTTTTTCAATCAGCATTTCCGCCAGTTTGGCATAATGATAATGCGGCCAGCGTTTCGCCGGTCCGAATTCGGCGCCGGGACAAAAACCGATTGCCGGACGGTTTTCCGCCAATTCAAACTGCGCGGAGAATTTTTCTTTGGTTTTTTCTACCGCACTTTGTTGAACGGTTAAGTAAGGCGTCGGAATCGGCAATTTATCCGCCGCCGGAACGGTACCTTTTTCGTAGGCCAAGGCGACGTAACGTTGCACCATCATCGGATAATCGTTTTTATTGACGCGTAAATCGTTCAGGAAAAAATAGCGGGATTCGCCTTTCCAACCGCGTCGCACGGCAATTTTGGCAAAAAACGGGATGAATGCGGATTTCAGCGAATTCGGCAGTACGATTGCCATATCATATTGATTGCGCAGAGATTTTCCGATTCGATAACGTTCTCTTAAATTAAACGCGGCGTGTCCGATCGGCATGGTAAGCGATTTACGCACTTCAGGCATGCGTTCCAACAAAGGTTTACTCCAATTCGGCGCCAATACGTCAATTTGGCAATCGGGATATTGGGTTTTCAGGGTTTGATACAAACTGTGCGACATCATCATGTCGCCGACCCACGACGGGGCGATAATTAAAATATTCATAACATTAAAAGTGCGGGTAAAATTTCGTTTATTTTACCCGCACTTTCGCCATTTCAAAAGCGATAAAAAACGCCGCAATAAATGCAGCGTTCTTTATTCGGACGAAATTAAAGATAACGTTTGCTGATGACTTTCAGGTTATCGTCCAATTCGTACACTAACGGTTGACCGGTCGGGATTTCCAGGCCCATGATGTCTTCGTCGGAAATGCCTTCGATGTGTTTTGCCAAGGCGCGTAACGAGTTGCCATGTGCGGCCACTAACACGCGTTTGCCCGCTTTAATTGCCGGTGCGATTTGATCTTCCCAGAACGGCAAAACGCGATCCAACGTCACTTTCAGGTTTTCGCAATCCGGAACAACGTCTGCCGGTAAGTGGGCGTAACGACGGTCGTTATGTGCGGAATTAGGATCTTTCGGATCCAATACCGGCGGTAGTACGTCGTATGAACGGCGCCAGATACGAACTTGTTCGTCGCCGTGTTCGGCCGCCGCTTCCGCTTTGTTCAGACCTTGCAAACCGCCGTAGTGACGTTCGTTTAAACGCCAGGTTTTGATTTGCGGCACCCATAATTGGTCGGATTCTTCCAACACCAGGTTACAGGTTTTAATCGCACGGGTTAATACGGAAGTGAAGGCGATATCGAATTCAAAACCGGCGGCTTTTAATTTACGGCCCGCTTCTTTGGCTTCTTCCACACCTTTTTCGCTTAAGTTAACGTCTCTCCAGCCGGTGAAAAGGTTTAACGCATTCCATTCGCTTAAACCGTGACGGATAAATACTAATTGCATGAGGAACTCCTATTAAGTTAATGAATCTGTTATTGTCGTACGTTATAGCAAAAAACAGGTGGATTTAAAAGTGAAAAGCGAATGTTTTCTGATCTTTCGCAAAAATAATGGTATATTTATGCGCACGTTATTATTCATAGGAATTTGTTTGAATGCTGTGCTTTTTGCCGTTTAAAAAAACTGTCAAAAATCTGACCGCACTTTTCTGCGGCGGCATCCTTTTGTCGTTTTCCGCGCAGGCGGCGGATTTAAACCAAATTCAAAGCCAAATCAAACAGCAGGAACGGAAAATCGCCACGCAAAAACGCGAACAGAGTAAACTGCAATCCAGCTTAAAATCTCAGGAAAATCAGATTAACGATATTGTGGGATCGTTGCGCGAAACGGAAACCGATCTGAAAGAAACCAATAAAATCATCGCGGACACCAATAAACAAATCAAATTGCTGGAACAACAGGAACGCCAGCAAAAACTTAAGCTGGCCAAACAGCTGGATGCGGTTTACCGTTCCGGCAATCCCAATTCCATTATTGAACATTTGCTTTCCGACGACGCGAAAAACAACGATCGCATGATGGTGTATTCCAAACATGTGAATAAAACCCGATTGGCGTTAATCGACAAACTGAAAGCGACGCGCGCTCAGCTGGACGAACAAAAAAACTATCTGGCGCAACAGCAAGCCGAACAACAGCAGCAGTTATCCGAACAAAAAAAGCAACAGCAGGCGTTACAAAAAGCCCGTAATGAACGCCAAAACACCTTGACGCAGTTAAATAAAACCCTGGCGCGCGATCAAAATAAACTGGAAACCCTGAAGGCGAACGAAAATGCCTTACGGGCGGAAATTAACCGCGCGGCGCTGGCGGCTCAGCAACAGGAAAAACAGGAACGGGAACAGCTGGCGCAGAAAAAGCAGGCGGAAGAAAAGCGCACCAATAAAACCTATCAGCCAACGGCGCAGGAAAAGCAACTTATGCGTTCCGGCGCCGGCTTAAGCGGCAAATATCCGTTCCCGGTGGCGGGCAAAATTTTGCATCAATTCGGTTCGATTCAGGCCGGTGAAGTCAAGTGGAAAGGGATCGTTATCGCCGCCGGTACGGGGGCGGCGGTCAGAGCCATTGCCGGCGGACGCGTTATTTTAGCCAACTGGCTGGCGGGTTACGGTCAGGTGGTGGTGATCGACCACGGCAAAGGCGATATGTCGTTGTACGGTTACAATCAGGCGGTTTTCGTGCGTTCCGGTTCGCTGGTTAATGCCGGACAACAAATCGCCGAAGTGGGCAACAGCGGCGGACAAGGACGTTCGTCACTGTATTTTGAAATCCGCCGCCAAGGTAACGCGGTGAATCCGATGAACTGGTTGCGTTGATGAATCGTTTCCCGCAAAGCGAATGCTGCAAAAGTGCGGTCAAAAAAATGATCGTTTTTTTGACCGCACTTTTATCCTTATCGGCCCCGGCGCAATCGGAACGATTTGCCGCCGCGCCGCCGAATAAGCTTGCCATCGTGATTGATGACATGGGTTATCGTTCGCAAGAAGATGCGCAGATTCTCGCCATGCCGAAAGCGGTTTCGGTGGCGATTATTCCCGCTGCGCCTTATGCGGTTGAGCGTAACCGACAGGCGCAACAGCAGGGACGGGACATTTTAATTCACATGCCAATGCAGTCCGTCAGTAATATGAAAATCGAAGAGGGCGGATTGTCGCTCGGCATGTCGAAACAAGAGGTGGAGCAACGGCTGCAACGCGCCAGACAGATTGTCAGTCACGCTATCGGAATGAATAATCATATGGGCAGCGCCGCCACCGCCGATACGCCCTTAATGACTCATTTAATGCGCGTTTTATATCAGCAGGGCTTATTTTTTCTGGATAGTCGTACCATCGGCAAAAGCGTTGCCGCTAAAATCGCTAGACAGGAAGGCGTGAGCGTTCTGGAACGCCATGTTTTTCTGGATGACAGCGATAATATCGACGATATTCGGCATCAATTTCAATTGGCGCTACAACAGGCCCGTAAACGCGGCGTGGCTATTGTTATCGGTCATCCGCGTAAAAATACCATTGCGGTGTTACAGGCCGGATTACGGTATTTACCGGCGGATATCCAATTAGTCGGTATGGGACAATTGTGGCGTAACGAAAAAATTACGCCGCCGAAACCGTTTATTTTGCTGTTTAGCGATTTACCGGCGCCTACTTCGCACGCTCCGTTTAAATACGAACCGTTATTACGCGGCGTGCCGGAATAATTAACGCAACAAGCGGAAAAGGAGGAAAAATGGCTGATCCGCACATTCAATCTCCCATGGATTTTCTGGATAAACTCACGGTTTGTCTTTATCGCTCGGGGTTTATCGTAGCGGCTTGCGCCGTCGGTCTGTTACCGTATTCACCGCAATGGGGTTATTTCAGTTTATTGGTCGCCGCCACATTGTGCGCGTCGTCATTGCATATTTATCTCAAACCCTTCCGTCTGCTGTTACAAATGGCGACCTGGATCGCTTTATTATGTCATGCTTTCGGACAGCCGGAACTGGCGCTCGGCGGTGTTTTACTCACTCTCGGCGGCTTGGCGTTTAAAGAATATTTTTGCTTTCGGATTTGGGCGTTGAATTTTATGCCGTTTTTTGCGGCGTTGCTTTGGTTGTGCACCGTTGCATCGTTTCCGCTGCCGCAAAAAATGCTCAGCGCTGTTTGTGCGCTGTTATTTGCCGTTTTATTTATACAAAAAATCAAAATGCCGCTGCATTTTGATATCGGCGATAAAAGCAAATATCAGGTTTAAAAAGAATTGAAGAATTTGATGATTAAAGGGCCGAATCCCGTGTTGAAGAGGATTCGGCCCTTTTAATTTAGTTTGCACGTTTCGCGACGGAATTAAAAACCTGCACGTTTTTCCAATTCTTCCACCAACTGATCATCTAAACCGAGGGCTTGGGCCAGTTTGGCCAAAAAGACGATTTCTTTGCGATCCAATTCCTTGCACACGACGCGCGCCGCCAAATAAACCTGTGCGGCCAGTGCGGCGTCATTGCCCACTTGCGCGGCAATTTGTTCCGGCGTTGCCGGCGAATTGATCGCCTGTTCCAACCATTGTTGCACGTCGGCATCATTATTGGCTTCATTTAAAATCGCCTGTTTTTCTTCTTCGCTAATCGCGCCGTCCGCCGCGGCCGCCGCAATCATTGCTTGTAAAATGACCTGGCCGGCATCGGAACTTTTTGCACTTTCGGTAAAATTGGTTTCTTCAACCTGCGGCGCTTGCCCTTGTTTGGCCTGGTAAGATTGGTAAGCCTGATAAGCCAGGCTGCCTAATGCGGCGAGCGATCCCAATTTGGTTAAACTTGCGCCGCCGCTGCGACCTAAAATCATGGACAAAATCCCGATAGCCGCCGCGCCGCCGCCCGCCTTGGTGATTTTATCCATTGTGCTGTTGCCGCTCATGGTTTTGCTGACTTGCTGTTGAGCGGTAGTAAAAACTTGATTCAGAATTTTGTTGAAATCCATAGGGTTCTCCAATAAATAGCTAGTTAACGGTTGCCAAATTTAGACCGCTTGATCGCGGCTTGGTTCAATATGTCGCCGTATGTTTCATCATTTTGGGTATTTTCAATCGCCGGCGGGAAGAATGATTCAAAAAGTGCGGGCAAAAAAGGGAACGTTTTTTTGTTCCCTTTCATGCGGAATGTCATTTGTGACGACATTGGAAAATTTAGTATTTTACTTCGTGTCCGTAACTTTCAAGCAAGGCTTTGATATGTTCCATGGATTCTTTTGTCGGCGGTTTCACTTCTTCAAGTTGATATTTATCGCCCAACACCGCCCATTTATGGGCGCCCAAACGGTGATAAGGCAATAATTCGATTTTTTCGATATTTTTCATATTTTGGGTAAATTTCCCCAAAAGATGCAAATCTTCGTCATTGTCCGTGTAACCCGGCACGACGACATGGCGGATCCAGGTGCGCTGGTTGCGCTTTTCCAGATATTTGGCAAAATCCAGCACTCGTTTGTTCGGCACGCCGATCAGGCTTTGATGTACGCGGTCGTTCATTTCTTTCAAATCGAGCAATACCAAATCGGTCACGTCTAACAAATCGTCGATAAATTCATAATGACGCACGAATCCGTTGGTATCCAGACAGGTGTCGATGCCTTCCGCTTTGCAGGCGCGGAACCATTCGAGCACGAATTCCGGCTGCAAAATCGCTTCACCGCCCGACGCCGTGACGCCGCCGCCGGAGGCGCGCATGAACGGTTTATAGGTCACGACTTCTTTCATCAGTTCTTCCACGCTGATTTCCTTTCCGCCGTGCAAATCCCAGGTATCGCGATTGTGGCAGTATTGGCAGCGCATCAGGCATCCCTGCAAAAATAAGATAAAACGGATACCGGGCCCGTCCACCGTGCCGCAGGATTCAAATGAATGGTATCTTCCTAAAACAGACATAAATAAGCGTTCCTTTCTGACTAAATAGCCGTGATATTGTATCAGAAAGTGCGGTCGATTTTTTCATAATTTTTTATTTTTACCATTGGCGGCGATATCCGCCGTCTTCGCATAAAATCAAATCCTGCAATTCGAGCTCTAACAGCTGAATCAGCAGCTCGTCCACTTTTAATCCCGTTCGGGTCGCCAGTTCGTCCACGCTGATTAAATCATGACCGATCAGATTGAATAAATCGGGGTGGCGCGGATCCGCATAACGGGCGGAAGGCGGGCGCGGATTCGGGCAAGGCACGGTCGCCTTCAGGACATCTTTAACATCCTGAATTTGCATGTTGGTAAAACCGTAATAGGGAATATTTTCAATGACGTCTTTGGCGTTTTCCACCAGCATTGCCCCTTGCTTGATTAATTTATGACAGCCCGTGCTGAAATCGTTGTTGAGATTCCCCGGAATGGCGAACACTTCGCGGTTTTGTTCCAGCGCAAAACGGGCCGTAATCAGCGAACCGCTGCGGGCGGAAGCCTCCACCACCAAGGTGGCAAGAGACAGCCCGCTGATAATTCGGTTGCGACGGGGAAAATTGGCGGGAATCGGCGGTTGATCGGGAAGGAATTCCGTCACTAAGGTTCCGCCGGTTGCCAGAATGGCTTGAGCCAGCGATCGATTTACGGCGGGATAAATCTGGTTTAAGCCGTTCCCTAACACCGCGATGGTTTTGCCCTGCACGTCCACCGCCGCCCGATGGCTGTGCGCGTCAATGCCTTTCGCCAGTCCGCTGGTTACGGCGAAACCGGCGGCACAAAATTCCGTGGCAAAGTATTTCGCCCAATAACTGCCGTAATCGCTGCAATAACGACTGCCCACGATGGCGATTTGAGGATGGGCCAGCAGATCCGCATCGCCCTGCACAAACAGCACGGGCGGCGAACTTTCGATTTGCTTTAACAAATAAGGATAGTCCAGATGGAAACAGTGGATAATCCGATTACCGCTTTTTTGTCCCCATTCCAGCGCGGGGTCGATATATTTGCGTTCCGGTTTGAACCAACGTTTAATCTGATGCGTCGTCCAGCCGATGGCATAAAAGGCGTCGGCGTCGTAAGACAGCAGCGTGTTTAAATCGATGGCGGTAAGAATCTGACTGACGGTGCTGGCGCCGAGCCGGGGTACTTGCAGTAGGCGCAATAAGGTTTCCGCATATTTATCCATAAAATTGCCCGCACTTTTTGCTGATATTGAATAATAGTGTGAATTTTGGCTGCGAAAGAGTATGAAAGTGCGGGAGATTTTCGCCAAGTTTTTGCGACGGAATCCGGAATGCGGATCACAAAATTAATCCGGCAAACATTGCCAGAAAGCGCGGATTAGCGGGAGTTCGAGACTTTTTTTCTGTACGCAAACGCCCAATTCAAAGGGGGCGACGGGCGTATCGAAAGTTAACGAGGAAATTTGGGTATTCATCGGACTGTTTTTAATCACCACGTCCGGCAACAGCGCCAAGCCGCAGCCCAAGGCGACCATAGGAACGATGCCTTCATGGCCGGAAACCGTCGCATAAATTTTCGGGTGTTTGATTTTTTTCCGCCGGAACCATTGATCAATTCGTTGTCGCACCGGTCCTTCAACCGGCAGAATAAACGGCATTTCCTGCCAATTCACCGGATCTTGCTGTAATAATTGCGTAGCCGGGCAGGCAACCCGGGGCGCAATCAGCGAAAGGGAAACCTGATCAATAGGGTGAAAAACCACGGCATTCGGCAGGTTTAAAGGTTTTCCCGCCAAAGCGAGATCCGCTTGCTGGCTTTGTACTAACTGAATGGCGGATGCGGCGTCGCCGGTGGTGAGCTGAATTTCCACTTTCGGATAACGCAAACGAAAATTTTTCAGCACTTGCGGCAAATGACTGTAAGCTGCGGTGACCGAACAGAACAATTTGAGTTCGCCCGATAATTCCGCCGAATTTGATCGCAGCTGACGTTGGAAATTCTGCCAATCCGCCCGGCTTCGTTTGGCAAATTGTGCGAACTGCTCGCCTAATTCCGTCAGTTGCACCTGGCGATTATCGCGCAAAAACAAAACACCGCCCAATTCTTCCTCCATTCGCTGAATCTGACGGGACAGCGTGGAAGGCGACATATGGCTTTGCATGGCCGTTTTGCTGAAATTACGGGTTTCCAGTAGGTGTAAGAAAAGAGAAAGATCGTTGAAATTCATGGAAATTTCCTAGATTTGGTAGAGTTCTAACGGTAATCCGTCGGGATCTTTAAAAAACGTAAATTGTTTACCGGTTAATTCGTCAATCCGAATCGGTTCGCATTCCAGCTGATTTTCTTGCAAAAAATTCACCGCACTTTGTACGTTTTGTACGCGAAACGCCAAATGGCGCAATCCGCAGGCTTCCGGCCGGTTCGGGCGGACTGGCGCGGCGGGAAAACTGAACAGTTCGATCTGCGAACCGTCGGCGAAAGCGAGATCCAGTTTGTAACTTTGACGCGCTTCGCGATAGGTTTCGGCCAATATTCGGGCGCCGAGAATTTGCGTATAAAACCGTTTGGACGTTTCATAGTCGGAAACAATAATGGCGACATGGTGAAAACCGAGAATCGGTGTGGACATAACAGCCTCTTTTTGTTGCGTGAATTGCAATAACAGATTTCAATAATATCAATTTACGCAACATAAAAAAAGCGTATAATCCTTTGCATATTTAGTCCAGCAAAAAAGGAAAACATAATGTCTAATTACTTTAACACTTTAAATTTACGCGAAAAGCTTGATCAACTGGGCCGTTGCCGTTTTATGGAACGCAGCGAATTTTCTGACGGTTGTAATTTCTTGAAAGGCAAAAAAATTGTGATCGTAGGCTGTGGCGCACAAGGTTTAAACCAAGGTTTAAATATGCGCGATTCCGGTCTGGACATCAGCTATGCATTGCGTAAGGCGGCGATCGAAGAAAAACGCGCTTCATTCCAACGGGCGACGGAAAACGGTTTTAAAGTGGGAACATACGAAGAATTAATCCCGACGGCCGATTTGGTCATCAATTTAACGCCGGATAAACAACATTCAAAAGTTGTGGCCGATGTGATGCCGTTAATGAAACAAGGCGCGGCATTCGGTTATTCTCACGGTTTCAACATCGTTGAAGTGGGCGAACAAATCCGTGAAGACATTACCGTCGTGATGTCCGCACCGAAATGCCCGGGTACCGAAGTGCGTGAAGAATATAAACGCGGTTTCGGCGTACCTACCTTGATCGCCGTTCACCCGGCGAATGACCCGAAAGGCGAAGGTATGGCGATTGCGAAAGCCTGGGCTTCTGCAACCGGCGGCGATCGTGCGGGCGTGTTGGAATCTTCATTCGTTGCGGAAGTGAAATCCGATTTAATGGGTGAACAAACCATTCTTTGCGGAATGTTGCAAGCGGGTTCGATCGTGTGCTACGACAAATTGATCGCAGACGGTAAAGATCCGGCTTACGCAGGCAAATTAATTCAATACGGTTGGGAAACCATTACGGAAGCCTTAAAACAAGGCGGTATCACTTTAATGATGGATCGTCTTTCCAATGCGGCGAAACTGCGTGCGTTCGAACTTTCCGAACAGATTAAAGAAAAATTAGGTTTCTTATACCTGAAACACATGGATGATATCATCAGCGGCGAATTCTCCCGCGTGATGATGGAAGACTGGGCAAACGGCGATAAAGATTTATTGGCGTGGCGTGAAGCGACCGGTAAAACCGCTTTTGAAAACGCACCGAAAGCCGACGGCATTAAAATCTCCGAACAGGAATATTTCGATAACGGCGTGTTAATGGTGGCAATGGTGAAAGCCGGCGTAGAAATGGCATTCGATGCTATGGTGGCAAGCGGTATTTATGAAGAATCCGCTTATTACGAATCTTTGCACGAATTGCCGTTAATCGCGAATACCATCGCCCGTAAACGTTTATACGAAATGAACGTGGTGATTTCCGATACGGCGGAATACGGCAATTACTTGTTCTCCAATGTCGCCACTCCGATTCTGGCTAAAGAAATTATCCCGACTTTACAAAAAGGTGACTTGGGCGAGCCGACTCCGGCGGTAGAAATCGATAACGTGACCTTACGTGATGTTAACGATGAAATCCGCAACCATCCAGTTGAGTTAATCGGTTTGGAATTACGCGGTTATATGACGGATATGAAACGCATTTCGTCTCAAGGTTAATTACCGTTAATCGGAATCATATGCTAAAACCCGGCGAAAGCCGGGTTTTTTATTGCTATAATAATTGCGGTGATTAATAAGGAAAAGGATTACCTGAATGAATATCTTACTTTCAAACGACGATGGTTACCATGCGGAAGGCATTCAAATATTGGCCGCCTATTTGCGTAAATTTGCCAACGTTGTCATTGTGGCGCCGGATCGTAACCGTAGCGCGGCATCAAGTTCGCTCACGCTGGTAGAACCGTTGCGCCCCCGTCAACTGGATAATGACGATTATTGTATTAACGGCACTCCCGCCGATTGCGTGCATTTGGCGTTGAACGGTTTTTTATCGGGACGGATTGATTTGGTGGTGTCCGGGATTAATGCGGGCGTGAATTTGGGAGATGATACCCTTTATTCCGGCACGGTGGCCGCCGCCTTGGAAGGACGTCATTTAGGTTTACCGGCTATTGCGGTGTCATTGGACGGGCGCCGGCACTATGAAAGTGCGGCGAAAATTGTGTGCGATTTAATTCCTAAATTACACGGGCAACTGCTAAAAAGCCGTGAAATTTTGAATATTAATGTTCCGGATTTGCCTTATGAAGAAATCAAAGGCGTGAAAGTTTGCCGTTTGGGTCATCGCGCTTCCGCCGCCGAAGTGATTAAACAGACGGATCCGCGCGGTGAAGCCATTTATTGGATTGGTCTGGCGGGGCTGGCGGAGGATGAAGCGGAGGGAACGGACTTCCATGCGGTGCAACACGGTTATGTGTCGATCACGCCGATTCAACCGGATATGACGGCGCACCATTCACTTCAAGCTTTACAAACTTGGTTAGAACAGGAATAATACAACATTTATTTTTTATGACTGAAAGGAAAGCTTATGAATTTTTTTGGGGCAATGTACGATAAAACGATGGAATGGTCTAAGCATCGTCTGGCGACGTATTGGTTGGCGTTCGTGAGTTTTATCGAAGCGATTTTCTTCCCTATTCCGCCGGATGTCATGCTGATTCCGATGGCAATGACTAAACCCAAAAGTGCGGTCAGATTTGCGTTAATTTGTACCGCAGCTTCGGTTGTCGGCGGAGCAATCGGCTATTCCATCGGTTATTATGCTTTTGATTTAGTTCAACAATATATCGTGAAATGGGGTTATCAAACTCAATGGGATAAGGCGATTTCATGGTTTGAGCAATGGGGCGTTCTGGTTGTTTTTGTCGCCGGTTTTTCACCGATTCCTTATAAAGTTTTTACTATTGCCGCCGGTGTGATGCAAATGGCGTTTATCCCTTTTGTTTTCACGGCAGCGGTTTCCCGTGCCGCCCGTTTCGTATTGATTGCAAAATTAGCGGCCTGGGGCGGAACTAAATTTGCGGATAAATTGCGCCGTTCGATTGAAGTGATCGGCTGGTCGGTGGTCGTCTTAGCCGTCATTGCGTATTTAGTTTTAAAATAAAGGAAATAAAATGAAAAAAATCATTTTTTTGTTGTCTATGATGGCAGCTTTAACGGCTTGTTCATCTGAAGCGCCGAACGACGATCCTAATGCATTGCCTGACGGCATTATGCAACCGGTGGCGGGAACGGGGGCGATGGACGGCGGTGGTTTTATGCCGGTAGTTGAACAAAGTAATATGCCTGATAATATGAAATAATTCCCAAGGAAAGCGAAATGAAGAAATCCTTTTTATTATTACCTCTTGCCGCTGCCGTATTAGCGGGATGTTCCTCATCTACACCGGCGCCGGTGGATAGTGTGGACGGGACTTTATCTCCGTCAATGCCACAACCGGTCGACGGTTCGTCAAACAGTACATGGGAACCGCAAGTTCAACAAAGCACCATGCCTGAAAATATGAATAATCCGGTTGCGACTCAACCGGTAGCGAATCAAACGGGGACTTTGGCGACGGCTCCTAGTACACCGGCCGCTGCGACAACCGCGGTTCAACCGACCTCCCAGCAAACGCAGTCACAACCTGCAATGACGACTAAAACCGTATGCAAAACCGTTGAGGTGCCGGCGGCCGGCGGTAAAGCGACCAACGAAAGCCAAACCGTAGAAATTCCGCGTAACGCCACAACCAATGCGCCGGATTACAGTAAAATCAATAAAGGTTTCTACAAAGCAACGGAATATACGGTGAAAAAAGGCGACACCATGTTTTTGATCGCTTATATTGCCGGTATTGACGTGAAGGAACTGGCGGCATTAAACGGTATGTCGGAACCTTATAATCTGAAAGTCGGACAAACCTTAAAAGTGTCTAACGGCGGTGCGGCCGCTGCAACGACCACTCAACAGCAATGTACCGAAGTTCAGGTACCGGCTGAACCGAAAGTGTCTTATACCGCAGGACCGAACGGTACCCAATATGGTTCGGACGGCACGATAACCGGTCCGGTTAAAGCCTCGACAGGTACGGTTGCACCGACAACAGGCACGACGAGTGCGGTTGGGACGACCGGCGGGGTAGTTGCCGGCGTCGGCACCGCGGGTGCGGCAACAGGCGGCATCGTGGCGGGAAGCGGCACATCGGGTTATTCTTCAAGCGCGACCGTTGCACCGGCTTCAAATCTGAAATGGCAATGGCCGACTACCGGTCGAATTACACAAGGCTTCTCAGCCGGTGACGGCGGAAACAAAGGTATCGATATCGGCGGCTCGAAAGGACAGGCCGTTTACGCCGCCGCGCCGGGACGTGTCGTTTACGCCGGTAACGCTTTACGCGGTTACGGTAACCTGATTATCATCAAACACGACGATGATTTCTTAAGCGCTTACGCCCATAATGACAGTATTTCCGTCAGCGACCAGCAGGAAGTTAAAGCCGGTCAGCAAATTGCGACAATGGGGAACAGCGGAACCAACAGCGTAAAACTCCACTTTGAAATTCGTTACAAAGGTAAATCGGTGGATCCGACGCGTTATTTGCCGCGTCGTTAAATTCGAAGGCGATAACAACAAAAGTGCGGTGAAAAATTTAACTGTTTTTTCACCGCACTTGATTTATCTCCGACATAAAACCGGTGGTTTTAAGTGAACGATATTCGGTGCGATTATTGCCCCGAACCCGTGGATTCTCCTATGTTTTCTACATCCGCCGTCATAAGGTCGTGGCTGTTGTCCATGGCAAGATTCATGAAACGTTCATATTGTTTTAATACGTCGGCGATTAACTCGTCTTTGGTCATATATTGCACGTCATAACCCTGGCGGCCGTCAAAGAAATAAGTAATCGGTTCGTAAATTTTGCTTTCTTCTATATTCGGCACATTGCTGTCTTCCACCACTAAATCGGATAATTCGCGGGCTTGACATTCGATACCGTATAGGAAGTTACGCAGGTTCTCTTTGATCACTTCAAATTCGATTTTCGGATTTTTGCCGTTAATAAAATTCATCTGTGCCGTTAAACCGTGACTTTCAAATTCTTCCACCAGTTCGTTAAATGCCGGGCGGGCAATTTTGGTGAGGAAACGGCGAATATCTTTGCGATTGGTCGGGTTAACAATTTTTTCCAGCCGCGTTTTCCAGTCTCCGCTGGTCCAGGAGGCACTTCCTTGCGAAAACGTTTTACTGGAATATTGGCTGTCTACCATTAAGCCTTTCCATAAGCCGAAGCACAAGGCAATCATAATCGCCATGAACGGTAACGCGATAATTAACGTCATCGTTTGCAGCGAAGCCAGACCGCCGGAATACAATAAAGACAGACCCAATACCGCCAGCAAAATCCCCCAGAAGATGGTTTGCCATTTCGGCGCTTTTTCTTCGCCTTGTGAAGCGATACAGTTCAAGACGAAAATTCCCGAATCCGCCGAAGTCACAAAGAAAATGGAAATCACAATGAGCGCAACCACGGAAGCGACAATACTGAACGGCAATTGGTCGAAAAAGCCGAATAATAGCGCTTCGGTATTGTTGCTGATAGCGGCTAAAGCGCCGTTTGTTTGCTGATCTATCCAGATTGCGGACTCACCGAAACTGGTCATCCATAAAATATTGAATAAAGAAGGCACGAATAATACGCCTAAAATAAATTCACGGATGGTTCTGCCTTTAGAGATTTTGGCGATGAACATGCCGACAAACGGCGCCCAGGATGCCCACCACGACCAATATAGAATCGTCCAATTACTCAACCAGCCTTGATTTTCCGGTTCGTAGGCAAAGGTGCGGAAACTGAGCTCTAGTAATGAGCTGAAATAATAACCCAAATTTTCCGTTAGGCCCGAGAACAATAACAGCGTCGGCCCCGCGATAATCACGAAAACTAATAACAAGCCGGCAAGCAACAGATTGATTTCACTGAGTATTTTTACGCCTCTGCCGACGCCGGAAATGGCGGAAGTGACGGCTAACGCCATGGCGATAACTACGATTATTATTAATACGCCAAAGCTATTGCTGTCCAACAAGCCAAGGTTGTTAAAGCCTGCTTTGACCTGCATGGCGCCGTAACCTAAGGTGGTGGTTAAACCGAAAATAGTACTGCATAACGCCACCACATCAATCGCATGTCCTCCAAAGCCGGAAATGCGGTTCTTCATTAAAGGATAAAATCCCGAACGCACGGTTAACGGCAATTTATAACGGAAACCGAAATAGGCCAGTGCCAGCGCAATCACGGCATAAATGGCCCACGCATGAATCCCCCAATGGTAAAAAGTCATCATCATTGCGTCTTTCATGCGTTCCGCTTCACTCAGCCCTTGTCTCAGTGGTTTTAAATAATGCAATATGGGTTCCGCCACTCCGAAATACATCAAACCGATCCCCATTCCGGCGGCAAATAACATCGCAATCCAGGAGGGAAAAGAAAACTCGGGTTCGTCCGTATCGGCGCCCAAACGAATACTGCCTAAACTACTGACACACAAAAACATCAAAAACAGAAAGAATATGGAGCCGGCCAAAATGTAAAACCAGCTAAAATTGGCAAAAACGGACTGCTTAATTGCATTCAATGTGGTTTGCGCCTGTTCGGGAAAAATCGAACAAAAGGTAGCGATTAATATGACAAAAATCACTGTTGGCACAAAAATCGGGGCTTTCAGGGTGGTTGTAGCACGAAGTTGTTGTAATACGCTCACGATATTCTCCAAATATAACAATCATTAGCCATACGGCTAAACAAAATAAAAATCACGTTGTAATGCCAATTAATAAAAAATCTACGATTTTTTGACCGCACTTTTACGGTTAATTAATCACTTAAAAATCAAGCTGAAAGTTCATGTTAGCGGCACCCTATCAGATAGGGAATTTGATGCGGAATCGCAGGAAACGACCCGTCTAAATTGACAGCGGAAAAGCAGATTGAATAAGCGTTGAGAGCAATTTTCCATGTAGCATAAACGGTATTTTTCAACGCTCAGGTGATAGGCATGCTACATAAAAATCCTTTACCTGTCAAACCATAATCGACTTTTGCGATCCGATTGACATAAAAATACTGTAAGTCGCATGATTAATGACTATAATCCGATCAAGCCAATAAAAACCTGCCAGAAAGGAATTCCTATGAAAAAACTGAATGATGCCATTGTCGGCAGCGGTTATTCCGCTCGCTTATTTACGCCCGACATTAATTAGGTCTTTATTACCACACTGACTCATTATGACATGGTGAAAGCCGTACTGACGGCGGGCAAGCATGTTCTGGCGAAAAAGCCTTTGAAGGCCCCCGCCAAGGCAAAAAATGACGTTATAAGATCATAAATTCCGTCAAAGTGCGGTCAAAAAATCGATTGTTTTTTTGCTTTGAACGGACATCCGGGCTGATTAGCACGATTCGTCGGCAAAACCTCATCAGTCCGGATTTGACTTTACGGATTCATAATTTGATTAAATCGTTTATTTTCTATGCCCGATTTTTCCACTATGTTTTTAATCAACAGAATAATCCAGCTTGCTACGATAAAACCGATTGTGTAGGCCGCCAGCCCCGTTTGAGTGACGGCATAATGAACGATTACCGCCAATATCACGCCGCCAATCACATAACAAAAATTCGAGAACTTCGGACCGGCAAAAGCGCAGGCGACCAGAATGGCGGAAAAACTGTAAATTCCGTTGGCGAGGGTGTTGACGTCTACATTGAAACACTGATATGCCAGTAACGCGCTAATCGGCGCGACGGCCATGCCCCACATTGCCGCCATCGGCGAACTGATCGCAATAGCGATAAACAGTAAAATTCCGGTCGTCAGACTGGAGCCGAAATTGATTTCGGCCCAGGCATAAAAGGCCTCACCGATAGAATGAATCGTATCGGTATAGTCCATTAATTGCGGCGTCGTCTGACTTAATCCGAAGAGATGAAATTTTGCGACGGCCCAGCAAAAGATCCAGCAAGTCACCACAAACGGAAAGGTATAAGCGACTTTGCCCGCCTTAATAAATGCGTGCATAATCAATGTGGCGCTTATCGAAGCGACAACGCCTAATCCCCAAACAAGCGGAATTGTGGGATCTACCAGATCAAAAGTAAACAATACGCACATGAAAGCCAGGCTGCCGTTAAAGCCATACAATCCCTGATTAATTTGTTCTTGAGGGAAGCCGACGGATTTCGCGGTTAATGTGCCGATGAGCGCGCCCAGAAAGCAGCTGACGCCCAACGTCCAGTGACTGAAAAACATCGCGATAGTGATAAGCAAGCCCGACAAACCGTTTTCTTGGAGAAAAATTTGTCCGATTCCCACACAAGTCGTTTTAATTAATTTCATAATATTTTCCTCGTTCATATTTTTCCGCATTATAAAAACAATCGTTTGCTTAACACAAATTCACAAAAAGATGTTATCTAAAAAAATTTATCTTTTCTAGAATTTATTTAATATTTTTTTCTTTTAATAAAATATAATCTAATAATTTTCGCAAAAAATTGAATTTTTTCTCTTGATATTCGAACGAGTTCGTCATAAGATAAGTTCACCTTTTCAACTGGTAAGGAAACTTAATATGCATTTAACTTCAAGAGAACAAGAAAAGCTGATGCTTTTCCTGGCCGGCGAGTTAGCGGCAAAACGCAAGGCGCGCGGCGTGAAACTGAACTATCCGGAAGCGATTGCTTATATCGCCAGTCATTTACAGGAAGCCGCACGCGACGGCATGAGCGTAGCGGACGTGATGCAATACGGCGCAACGTTATTAACCGCGACGGATGTCATGGAAGGCGTGCCGGAAATGGTTCATGAAGTACAGATCGAAGCGACTTTCCCGGACGGCACAAAATTAGTAACCGTTCATAACCCGATTCGTTAATGAGCAAACGGACGCCAGGCACGGTGCTCCTGCTGATAAGCCGTTATCGTAGGGACACGATGCATTGTGTCCGCACCAACATAAAAGGATAAATACAATGATTCCCGGTGAATATCAATTAGCCAGCGGCGACGTTCAGGCAAACGCGAACCGCAAAACCGTCAGACTGGATGTCGTAAACAAAGGCGATCGCCCGATTCAGGTCGGTTCTCACTATCACTTTTTCGAAACCAATAACGCCCTCGAATTTGACCGCACTTTAGCGCGCGGTATGCGTTTAAACGTGCCGTCAGGTAATGCCGTGCGGTTTGAACCCGGTGAAGCGAAAACCGTGGAATTGGTGGAATTTGGCGGAAACAAAGCGATTTACGGTTTCCATAATGCGATCGACGGTAAATTATAGGGAGAGAACAAAATGGCATTAACCATCCCACGCAGCCAATATGTTGCGACTTACGGACCGACTGTTGGCGATAAAGTACGTTTAGGCGATACCGACCTTTGGGCGACTATCGAACAGGATTTGCTCACCAAAGGCGATGAATGTAAATTCGGCGGCGGTAAATCGGTGCGCGACGGCATGGCGCAATCGGGCACGGCGACTCGTGAAAACCCGAATGTATTGGATCTCGCGATTACCAATGTAATGATTATCGACGCTAAACTCGGCATTATCAAAGCGGATATCGGTATTCGCGACGGGCACATTGTCGGCATTGGTCAGGCGGGTAACCCCGATACGATGGATAACGTCACCCCGAATATGATTATCGGCGCAAGCACGGAAGTGCATAACGGGGCGCACCTGATTGCAACGGCGGGCGGTATCGATACTCACATTCACTGGATCTGCCCGCAACAGGCGCAGCACGCTATCGAAAACGGTATTACGACCATGATTGGCGGCGGCACGGGCCCGGCGGACGGTACGCATGCGACCACTTGTACTCCGGGCGCGTGGAATATCCAACGGATGTTTCAAGCGTGCGAAGCCTTGCCGGTAAACGTCGGTTTCTTCGGCAAAGGAAACTGTTCCGCCGTCGAACCGTTAAAAGAACAAATTCGTGCGGGGGCATTAGGCTTAAAAATTCACGAAGACTGGGGGGCAACCCATGCGGTAATCGACGCCTCTCTCAAAGTGGCGGATGAAATGGACGTACAAGTGGCGATTCATACTGACACGCTGAACGAATGCGGCTTTTTGGAAGACACGATGAAAGCCATTGACGGCCGAGTGATTCACACTTTCCATACCGAAGGCGCAGGCGGCGGTCATGCTCCCGATATCATCAAAGCGGCGATGTATCCGAACGTGTTGCCGGCTTCCACCAATCCGACCCGTCCGTTTACCGTCAACACGATTGACGAACACTTGGATATGTTGATGGTTTGCCACCATTTGGATAAATGTGTGCCGGAAGACGTGGCGTTCGCCGACAGCCGTATTCGTCCCGAAACCATTGCGGCGGAGGACATTTTACACGATATCGGTGTGTTTTCGATTATGAGTTCCGACTCGCAAGCGATGGGGCGAGTAGGCGAAGTGGTGACGCGTACTTGGCAAACCGCCGATAAAATGAAAGCGCAACGCGGCGAATTAGGCACGGAAGGCAACGATAACTTCCGTATTAAACGTTATATTGCGAAATATACGATCAATCCTGCGATTGCACACGGTATTGCCGATTACGTCGGCTCGCTCGAAACGGGCAAATTAGCGGACATCGTGCTTTGGAAGCCAATGTTTTTCGGGGTGAAACCGGAATTGGTGATCAAAAAAGGCTTTATCAGCTATGCGAAAATGGGCGATCCGAACGCATCGATTCCAACTCCGCAACCCGTGTTCTATCGCCCGATGTTCGGTGCACACGCCAAAGCGAACAAAGAATGCGCGGTATTTTTCGTGTCGCAGGCGGGCGTAGAGGCGAACGTCAAAGACGCTTTCGGCCTTGAGAAAGAAACCGTCGCCGTGAAAGGCTGCCGCAACATCGGTAAAAAAGATCTGGTTCACAATAACGCAACGCCTGAAATTACTGTTGATCCGGAGCGTTATGAAGTACGCGTGGACGGCGAACTCATCACTTGCGAACCGGCGAAAAAATTGCCGTTGGCGCAGCGTTATTTCATGTTCTAAGCTGTTGTATACGAACGACCTTATCACCCGAGTCGTTCTGCGGCGCGACAAAAGCGGCGGAGCGATTCGGATGAACCAACCCGGCGACGAGCCGGACCTCAGAACGATAATAAATAACGTAAGAATTATGCAAATATTAAATCCCATCCTTCCTATTATGGAAAAAACTCTCGGAAATTTGACCGCACTTTGTGCGGAAGGGAAAATCACGACGCAAACGATCGATTACGTGCCGTTGCAATGGTACGAAAGTGAACGCAACATTTTGCGCAAAACCTCGAAAGCAGGGCGTGAAGTGGCGTTTCGTTTGCTTAAAGAAGGGCAGCGTTTGGAGCATGACGATGTGGTGTTTATCGGCGAAAATCTGGTCATTGCGATTGAAATCCTGCCGAGCGAAGTGATTGTGCTGTCGCCGAAAACCTTGCCGGAAATGGCGCGCGCCTGTTATGAAATCGGTAATAAACATTCGCCGTTATTCCTTGACGGCGATGAAGTCACGCTTCCGTACGATAAACCGATGTTTGAATGGCTGCAAGCGGCGGGATTTCATCCGCAAAAAGCAAACCGCCGGTTAAGCCGCGCCTTGCGTGCGAATTCGGCGCAAGGGCATTCTCACGGGCATTCGCACGATCATAACGACGGTTATCATCATCACGGAGACGGAAATTGGCACAAGCATTAACTCAATTGGGCGCATTGCTTCACTTGGTGGATCCCACTTTGCCGATAGGCGGGTTCAATCATTCCAACGGCTTGGAAACGTTCGTACAGCAAGGAAAAGTCAACAGTAAAAACAGCCTTGAAGAATATGTGCGAACTCAATTACTGCAAAACTGGACGTACAACGACGGCGCTTATTTATCGTTAGCGTTTGATGCAATGGAAAGACACGATTTGGCGCGCTTAATTGAACTTGATCAAGAGCTCGCCGCAACCAAAATCGCTCGAGAAGTTCGCGAAGGGAGCTACAAACTGGGTGTGCGCCTGTTGAAAATTTTTATCCGTTATGAAAATCATCCGTTATTGGCGGCGTTTCAGCAAGCCGTTACGGAAAAGCGCGCCAACGGCTTTTTTCCCGTGGTGTTTGCAATGGTGGCCAATGCGATGCGGCTCGGCAAAGCGGAAACGCTTTATGCCTTCTACTACAATGCGGCCGTGGGTTCCGTTACCAATGGCGTAAAGCTGATTCCGCTCAGTCAGATGGACGGTCAGGATATTTTATTTGATTTACGTTCGCCGATTGCAAGTGCGGTGGAAAATAGCCTCAATCCTGATCAAGACTGGCTCGGCGCCGCGACGCTTGCGAATGATGTGCGTTCTATGCAGCATGAGCAGTTATATACCCGTTTATATATGTCTTGATATTCGGTCCTAACAACATATTTTTATTTCCAAAGGAAAAACAATGCGTAAATACATCAAAATCGGCGTGGCCGGTCCCGTTGGCGCGGGCAAAACCGCGTTAATCGAAAAACTTACCCGCGAAATGGCGGATAAATACAGCGTGGCGGTCATTACCAACGACATCTACACCCAGGAAGATGCAGAGTTTTTAACGAAAAACAGCTTACTGCCGCCGGAGCGGATTATGGGCGTAGAAACAGGCGGCTGCCCGCATACCGCAATTCGTGAAGACGCATCAATGAATCTGGAAGCGGTGGACGAAATGGTGGCTCGCTTTCCGGATGTGGAAATCGTGTTTATCGAATCGGGCGGCGACAATCTTTCGGCTACTTTCAGCCCGGACTTAGCCGACGTGACGATTTTCGTCATCGACGTGGCGCAGGGCGAAAAAATTCCTCGCAAAGGCGGGCCCGGCATTACGCGTTCGGATTTACTCGTCATTAATAAAACCGATCTTGCGCCGTTCGTGGGTGCGGATTTAAGCGTAATGGAACGCGACGCACGCCGTATGCGTAACGGTCAGCCGTTTATTTTTACCAACCTGATGAAAAAAGAAAATCTCGACGGCGTCATTGGTTGGATTGAAAAATATGCGTTGCTGAAAAACGTGGAAGAGCCGGCGTCATTAGTAAGATAATCCGTGGGGCGAACGCCGGTCGCCCGTTATTTCCGATATTTAGGGCGAATGTATCCGCCTGTGCAAAGATGAACAGTCAATTATTTCTTTCGACAAAATTAACAACCGACGGAACCACCCGGCTTGACGAATATTTCGTTTCGCCGCCGTTCAAACTGATGACCTTACCCGTTTACGACGATGCGTGGCGGCACGGGTTGAATGCGATGCAAATGTCGTCTTCGCCCGGTTTGCTTGGCGGCGACCGTTTGGAAATCCGAATTTCTTTGGCAAAATCGACCGCACTTTCGCTTAAAACTCAAGCGTTTACTCGTGTTCAGGCAATGAATGGCGACAGCCATGCGGAACAAATTACTGTCGTTAAACTGGCGCCGAACAGCCGTTTTTTCTATTTGCCGCATCCGCTCGTATTACACAAGGATTCGGCGCTGAAGCAAAAAACGATCATTGAAATGGACGATAATGCCGGATTGATTTACGGCGAAATCGTGGCAATCGGACGTGTGATGAACGGTGAGCGTTTTCAGTTCCGGCAGTTTTCCTCGCATGTGAAAATCTACAGATTGCAGGAAAACGGCGTAAAACGACCGCTTTTGTCGGATTGTATTCAGTGGAAACCGTCCGTGACGGAACTGACGGCTTTAAGTCAAATGGAAAACTACAGCCATCAAGGTTCATTATGTTTTATTCATGTGGGGAAAAGTGCGGTGGAAATAAAAGAAATTTTGACCGCACTTCAACAACAATTTACTCCGCAGGCGGATATCTTAGCGGGATTGTCGCAGTTAAATGAGAGCGGAATCATCATCCGGATATTGGCGCATAAAGCCGAAGACATTCAGAATTATTTCGAACGAATCGGCGCTTATTTAAAAGAACGGTTCTGACAACCGCGCGGGACGCTTTGATTGCAATCCGTCCGCAAGTCAGACCTTCGCGATGCATCAACTCAATGGTGCGTATTCACGCCCGGATTTTCGATTTGAATGGTGACGTGTTCGATTTGATATTCGTTCTTCAACATATTGCTGATGTTTTTAACCAGTTCGTAATCATTTACGCCCTGATATTGTTCCAGAATCACGTGAAACGACAGACTGTATAATCCGTCGGCGATAGACCACAAATGAAATTCGTGAATGCCTTTTACGTTCGGAATGGCCAGAACGGATTGATGAATTGCCGTCGTCTGCAGTTCCGGCGGTACCGCTTCCATTAAAACGCCGCCGGCGCGACGACAGATTTTATAACCGCCCCAGAAAATGACCGCGCTGATCACCAGGCTGGCAATGGCATCAATCGTTATAATGCCCGTCCAATGAATCAGCAATGCCGCGATGAGAATGCCGACGGAATTCAGCAAATCACCGAAAAAATGCCAGAATGCGCTTTGAATATTCAGATTTTTTTCATGTTTCAGACTATTCATCAGCATCAGCGTTAACAGAATGTTGATCAGCAAACCGACGCTCGCCACCGCCAGCATCGAACGGAAATCCACCGCCACGGGATGAAACAAGCGCTGAATCCCTTCCGCCGCCACGCCCAGCGCAATCAGAATTAAGGCGACGCCGTTTAAAAAAGCGGCGATAATTTCAAACCGCACATAACCGTAAGTGAACTTATCCGTCGGCCGTTTCGCCGAATAATAAATGGCAATCATGCTCAATGCTAATGCCAATACGTCGGAAAACATATGAAAGGAATCCGAAATCAGCGCCAGCGAACCGCTTATTATCCCGCCCGCCAGTTCGACCAAGGCAAACACAAAAGTCAACACAAGAGACAGCCATAAGGTTTTGCGGCTGTAATACTGAATTTTGTAATGGTTCGCGTGGTGATAGTGGAAGTCGATATTGTTCATGGCTGTGCGATATCCTTAACAACGGCGGCATGTTAAGCCGATTGAAAAAGTGCGGGCAAAAAACGTGACATTTTTTGACCGCACTTTGGGGAGTTATTTCGCCAGGTACTGATAAATCGCCGCCATATCCGCTTCGCTTAAACCCGATTGATTCGCTTGGTTGTAGCTGACGGCGGCTTGCTGAATCAGCGGAAAGGCTTTGTCCATTTTGGCGATTTCCGTTTTCGCCAGATTAAAATCTTTGGTCATGTGTTTCATCATAAACGCCGGCGTAAAATCGTTCTGTCGGTACATCGGTACTTTAGCCTGGAAAATCTGGCTGTTCATAAACGAACCGGAAATCATGTCAATCACCTGATCTTTCGAAATGCCGAATTGTTCCGCAAACAGCAAAGCCTCGCCGTAGGCTTGAATAAAAATGCCGAGCAGAGAATTGATCATCAGTTTTACGCCGCCCGCTTTGCCCACTTCGCCGTAATAAAACGTTTGCGTACTGAATGCGGCAAACAGCGGTTTAAGCTGTTCAACGATTTCCGGTTTGCCGGCCGCCAATACCAACAATTTCCCCGCTTCCGCCACTTTACTGGAGCCGGAAACCGGCGCTTCGATAAATTCCGCACCATGTTTGGCCAATAAGAATTCCAGTTGTTGGTTTTGCGTCGGCGAAACCGTGCTCATATTTACCACCAATTTGCTTTCCAGGGCTGTTAACACTTCTTCGGTTAACAGCGATTCAATCACCGGAAAATCCGCGACCATGAGAAAAATGACGTCATAGGCTTTCACCAGCTCCAGTACGGAAGCATAAACTACGGCGCCTTTTGCCGCCAGATTTTGACATTTTGCCGCCGTTCGGTTATAAACGCCGACTTTCACCCCGTGTTCCAACAAATGAGAAGCCATCGGCTCGCCCATTTGTCCTAAACCAATCCAACCGACTTCCCGAGTATTGAGCTGCTGCATTTTTTTCTCCTTTTTGTTGGGGCGTGACATCGTTCGTCACCTGCCGAAATTAAACCGTTTATGTATCCGAACCGCGTAATCTCATTGATTCGCCGGCAAAAAAACTGCGTCAATTTTGACCGCACTTGGAGTAAGATCTTTATCATAAAGCCGATAAAAAAGTAAAGCTCGCCCGGTAAATAATTTTTGCCGAACGGTGAATAAAAAAAGAGCGGTACGCATAATTTGCACCGCTCTTTAGGATTCATCAATCCTTTAAATATCAACCGTATGCCAGTTTTTATCGCCTTTTAACGGCGGCAACATCGGGCTGCCTTTCACGCAAAGCTCCCACAACAAGCCTTTAATGCCGTATTGATCCGGTTTATTCGGATCCAGTTCGGTGACGATTTCGGCTTCTTTGCCCGTTTTAATCAGGGTGGCAATGGTCGGATTAATGATCACGGTTTTACCCAGCGCGATAAATTCCGCCCAGCCGGTGTTGTATGCGTCTAAAATCTGCTCTGCGGTGAATAGACTGCCTACGCCGATAAGCGGCAATTTGCCGCCGATTCGGTCGTGCACCAGTTGCATGCGGAAGGCGTGGCTATCCGCACCGCGGCGGGCTTTTTTATAGAAATCGTGCAAGGAAATGTGCAGATATTGCAGCGCTTTGTCTTTTAATGCGTCGATAAGGGCAAAGGTATCTTCCATGGTTAAACCCGATTCTTCCGGTTCTTCCGGCGAGAAACGGTAACCTACGATAAAGTCGTCTTTGCCGTGTTTGGCTTTTATCGCCAATATGCTATCTACGATTGCCAACGGAAAACGCATCCGATTTTCACGGGAACCGCCCCATTCGTCGGTGCGACAGTTGGAATGGCCGGAATAGAATTGTTGAATTAAATAATTGTTAGCGCCATGAATTTCCACTCCGTCAAACCCCGCTTGAATCGCTAAATCCGCGGCATTGGCGAAAGCGTCAATTAAACCATGGATTTCGTCTTCGGTAGCGGCGCGCGTGCCGGTGGCTTCATCCTCACTGGCGGAAATTTTATCTTTGCCGTTTAACAATTCCGTCACCGCCAGTTTACCGCCGTGATGAAGTTGCAAAATGGCTTTTGCCCCTTGCGCTTTAATGATGTTCGCCGTCGTTTTTAAGGACGGAAGTTGTGCCGCACGAATCGCTTCGGGCTGACCGTAAAACGCTTTGCCGCCGTCCTGTACTAATGTCGCCGCTAAGATAAACATGCCCATGTCCTGCGCGCGATTCGAAATAAACTTGCGTTCCGCTTCGCCCAGGGTACCGTCCGGGTTTGAACCGAAATGGGTCATCGGCGCTACCACTAAACGGTTTTTGATTTCCACCTGGTTGTTTAATGTATAAGATTGAAATAACGGACTAAATTTTGGATTCATATTTTTTCCTTGTGAGATTCTGAGGTTTACTTTGAAGCCCCATAAAAATTCATTTTATTATACGCTTTTTATCAAATAAAAATCATTAAAACGGTTTGCGGTGTGATGTAAATTGATGTTTCCGGCGTTGGGCAAAAAATTCTCAACGGCAAAAAACGTGCCAAAAATCGCCCGCACTTTTAGTTTCCGCTTCCGCCGAAACCTGTTTCGCATAACAAAAAAGCCCTGAAACACGATGTTTCAAGGCTTTTGATTTTGAATTTGGTGGAGATAATCGGGATCGAACCGACGACCTCTTGAATGCCATTCAAGCGCTCTCCCAACTGAGCTATATCCCCGTTTTGATGTGGCGTTATGATAATGACTAACCCTATTCGCTGTCAACCATTAATCCAAAATGATTGCAACGATAGCCTAAAATTTAAGCAGCTTGCGCTTTAATGAAGGCAAGGGCTTTGTCAATGCGCGCCAATACGCGTTCGCGACCGATTCCCGCAAGGGTGACGTCCATGGACGGCGATTGACCGGCACCGGTGACGGCAACGCGTAACGGCATACCGACTTTGCCCATGCCTACGCCTAATTCGGCGGCGGTTTGTTCGATTGCCTCGTGCGTATTGTGCGCATCCCAAACGGAAAGTGCGGTCAGTTTTTCTTTCACTTTTTCCAACGGTTCAATTGCTGCGGCTTTAAGGTGTTTTTTCGCCGCCGCTTCGTCAAAGTTTTCAAATTCTTCAAAGAAATAACGGCTGGACAATGCCATTTCCCGCAGCGTTTTGCTGCGTTCCGCGAACATGGATACGATGTCGGTTAACGCCGGGCCGTTTGTGATATCAATGCCCAAATCCCGATATTGCCAGGCCAAATGTTTTGCCACGTAATCCGCCGGCAATTCGCGCATATAATGCTGATTGAGCCATTGCAGCTTTTCCGTATTGAATGCGCTGGCGGATTTGCTTACGTGTTCCAGTTCGAACAAATTAATCATTTCTTCGCGGCTGAAAATTTCTTGATCGCCGTGACCCCAGCCCAAACGCACCAAATAATTCACCAAGGCTTCCGGCAGATAACCGTCGTCGCGGTATTGCATGACACTGACGGCGCCATGACGTTTGGATAATTTTTGTCCGTCGTCGCCGTTGATCATGGAAACGTGGGCGTAAGTTGGGATCGGCGCGCCCAAGGCTTCTAAAATATTGATTTGACGCGGCGTGTTGTTGATGTGATCTTCACCGCGCACAACATGGGTGATGCCCATATCCCAATCGTCCACCACCACGCAGAAATTGTAAGTCGGCGAACCGTCGGTGCGGCGAATGATTAAATCGTCCAGTTCGTGGTTGCTGATTTCAATACGACCGCGCACCGCGTCTTCAAATACCACTGAACCTTCCTGCGGGTTTTTAAACCGAACCACGTGCGGCTCATCGGGCGAATGGCTGTGATCGTGCAGACAATGACGATCATAACGCGGTTTTTGTTTATTGGCTTCTTGCGTATGACGTAATTGTTCCAAACGTTCTTTTGTGCAGTAACAACGATAGGCTAAACCTTGTTCGATCATTTGATCGATAACCTGGTTGTAGCGATCAAAACGTTTGGTTTGGAAATAAGGACCGTGTTCCCAGGAAAGATCCAACCATTCCATGCCTTCGATAATGGCGGCGGTGGCTTCCGGCGTGGAACGTTCTAAGTCCGTGTCTTCAATACGTAACACGAATTCGCCGTGATTATGCTTTGCATACAACCAGGAATACAGCGCCGTACGGGCGCCGCCTACATGCAGATAGCCGGTCGGGCTGGGGGCGAAACGAGTGCGGACTTTTACATTGGGATCTAAATCAAATAACGGTGCTAATTTCATCTTATTGCCTTCATTCATGATATAAACTTCGCTATTGTACTCGTTTTTTATCTAAAAAATGACTAGAAATTTTAAACTTATGCCTATTTTTAAGCCAATTAATGCAAATTTCACAAAAAGAGGTTGACTGTAATCCTGGATTCCCTATAATACGCCCCACAAACAGCGGGCGATTAGCTCAGTTGGGAGAGCACCTCCCTTACAAGGAGGGGGTCACTGGTTCGAGACCGGTATCGCCCACCACTTTTTCCAAAGTAGACTTTAATGTTGTAAAAGTTTGACCAAGCGGGCGATTAGCTCAGTTGGGAGAGCACCTCCCTTACAAGGAGGGGGTCACTGGT
>CAUTMS010000015.1:0-39523 GCA_963539805.1 uncultured Actinobacillus sp.
CGGGTTATGAGCCCGACGAGCTACCAAGCTGCTCCACCCCGCGTCCGAAATATGGGGCGTATTATACATAAAATTCAGGTCATAGCAAGTTTTTATTATTTTTTTGTTAAAAATTTATGCCCGTACCAATCCCGACGCCGGCACCTCCGTTATTGGCACCGAATCCGCCGAATACGGAACAACCGGACAAAAGTGCGGTCAAAAGAAACGCTAAAATGACTTTTTTCATTGATTTATCCTAAAATTAATGACAGATTTTTTCACGAAATATCAAACGAGACATATGTATGAAGAAATTTATTCGCCTGTTTTTGATCAGTTTATGCTGTTTTCCATTATTTACCCAGGCTTTTTCCATCAGCGAAGAAGAAATCAACGCTTATCTGGCGAAAAAATCCGATATTAGCGATAAAGTAGGTTTTCCCGGATTGTTTTCCTTAGATTATAAATTGCAGGATTTAACCACTAAAATCGGCCAGAATGACAAAGATCGAGTGGAAATCAGCGGCGTTGTGGACGGCATTTTGGGTATTCAGCAAAAACAAATGGCCGGTAAACTGGCAATGACCATCGACACCATTCCCTATTACGATGCGGAAAAAGGATCCGTTTATCTGAAAGACATCCGTATTCTGAAATGGTCCGGCGAACCGGACAGCTATATGCAGCAATTACAGGGCGTCATGCCGTTTATCAGTCAAAGCGTAGCCGCGTTGATGAGCACTATTCCTATCTATACGCTGGATAACACCAAGCCCCGCGATGTACTGATTAAAACCTTTGCCAAAGGTATTCGAGTGGAAAAAGGACGTCTGGCGCTTGATGCCGGCGTTTTATAACACGTCGTAAACTACCAATACGGTCAACATCAGATATTATTTAGCTAACAATGCCTGAATGTGGCGCAGTTGCTCGACGTTAGTGAGGAATTTTCCTACATCCTGGGTTTCCGGCTTATGAATGTAAGGAATGCATCCCAACAACGGCGCCGCAATTCTACTGCTGAGTAAATCAATAATCTCCGCATAATGACCTAACCCCGGATTAATCCGGTTTGCAATCCAGCCTAATACCGGTAATCCCATATTTTCGATAGATTGCACTGTCAGTAAAGCGTGATTAATACAGCCTTCTTTAATCCCCACCGCCACAATTACCGGCATTTTGTGCTTCGCCACCCAATCGCCAAAGGTAAACCGTTCATTCATCGGGCTTAACCAACCGAAAGATCCTTCCACCGCCACGGCGTCATAAGTTGCCGTTAAACGCGCCAAATCCTGATCAACTTTATCCAGTTTAATACGCCCTTTTTCCCCCGTAATCATCGGTACGGTTTGCAAAAAGGTATAACTGTTAATATCGCGATAAGACACGTTCTCTTTTGTGGAATTCTGCAGAATCAATACGTCGCGATTATCCTCATCGCCGTAATCGTTTTTCGGATCGTCCAATGAATCCGCATACACGGGTTCGTCCTGTCCGCAGGCGATAGGTTTAAAACCGACAATTCGCGTGCCCATTTCCTGCAGTACCTGAATAATGGCACGGCTACAAATGGTTTTGCCCACGCTGGTATCTGTTCCGGTAACAAAAAAAGTACGCATATTTCCCCCTAAATTTATAGGGGCTAATTCTACGTGAATTAATCAAGGAAAATATTGAGCTGACGCAAAGTTTGCGTGATTACCGTTAATTATTTTTCAATAACGGATAAGAAATGTTGCAACCCTTGGCTGTCTCCCTGTTTTACCATGGTTTGCATTACCCGGGTCGGTGAATGAAGCAATTTATTCATTAACTTGCTACTAAATTCTTCCAAAATTTTGTCCGCACTTTCGCCCTGGGACAAAGAAAGTTGCGCCTTTTCCAGTAATTCGCGGCGAATTTGATCCGCATTTTCGCGATAAGCGCGAATAAGATTCGATGCCTGATGAACTTTTAACCACTCAAAAAATTCCCGGCATTCTTCGGCAATGATACTTTCCGCTTGTTCCGAGGCTTTTTCCCGCTCGGACAAATTGTGGCTGATGATATTTTGCAAATCATCCACTGTGTAATGATACACGCTGTCCAGCTTGGCAACGCTTTCCTCCACATCGCGCGGCACCGCAATATCCACAATCAGAACGGGGCGATAACGACGACGAATTTGCGCCTGTTTCATCATTTCGTAAGAAATCAGCGCGGTCGGGCTGCCCGTTGAAGAAATAACAATATCCGCCTGATTTAAGCCCTGTTGTAATTCGGATAACGACAATACTTCAATAGACGCCGATTCCAGCTTTTCCAACAAGGCTTCCGCCCGTGCCCGCGTACGATTGGCGATCACCAGTTTTTTCACACCGTGACGCAACAAATGACGCGCCACCAGCTCAATGGTTTCACCGGCCCCGACCAACAGAATAGTCAATTCACGCAAACTTTCAAAAATCTGACGCGCCAGGCTACAGGCGGCATAGGCGACGGATACGGCGCTTTCGCCGATATTGGTTTCGGTACGCACGCGTTTTGCGGTAGCAAAGGTTTTTTGGAATAAGCGAGAAAGTTCGCTGGAAATGACCGCACTTTGTCCGTGCTGATGTTGCTCCTGATAATAAGTTTCCGCAAGCTGATAAGCCTGTTTCACCTGACCCAGAATCTGCGGTTCGCCCAAAATCAGGGAATCTAAACCGCAGGCCACACGCATCAAATGCATCACCGCCCGTTGGTTCTGATAAAAATACAGGCAATCCTGTAAGTCGGTTAATTGAATTCGGTGAATTGCCGCAAACCACACTACGCATTCATCAATCCATGCGGCGGACTGTTCGGGTTGGATAAATTTATTATGCAGATAAATCTCGGTGCGATTACAAGTTGAGAGAATCACGGCGTTTTGTGCTAATTGCAATTCTTCGATTTGGTTCAATGCCGATAGCCGTTTTTCCTCCGAAAACGCGACTTTCTCGCGCAACGCAACCGTTGCGGTTTTATGATTGATACCAAGCACTAAAATTGTCATTTTATTGAATCGCCGGCAGGGCGCGCTCCTCGAAATCGCTTACGCTGTAAAAATCCCGTTATTCTAATCAATTCGAATAACGGGAGCAAATTGCAGTCGGCAGATTACCTCTGATTAGGTAATGTCGTACGACGAAAAAGATCTTTGCTATACACCACCGATGTCGGGTTATTCACATCAAATCCGCCGATGGAGGAATGAATATACACCGCCCGCTGAGCCTGATACAAAGGTAAAAAATAGCGTTCCTGTTTCACTAAATGCTGAATTTTCTGATAAAGTGCGGTCCGTTCCGCGTCAGTTTTTGTAGCAAGCGATTGTTCCAGCCATTGATTAATTTCCGCATTATCAATGCCCGTTTTATTATCCGGATATTGCCCGTGCAACAAGTTAAAGAAGGCGGAAGGATCGTTATAATCCGCGCACCAGCCCGAACGAATCACCTGAAACTCGCCTTTTGCCTGTTTCTCCAGCAAGGCGGCGAAAGAAACCGGTTCCGGCGTGACATGAATCAATTCGGATTGAGACCAGGTGCGGACTAAACGATTTGCAATATTTTCCTGCGGATAACCGCGATCATAGGTCAATATAATATGTAACGGATTTTCCGCTGAAATGCCGGCTTGCTGTAATAGCGCTTCCACAACGCTCGGTTGCCACTCCTGGTTTTGTTCCGTTTGCATATGACGCGGCAAGAAATCGCTCAACGGCCAGGCGGGCAAATGTTCGTTCTGCACAATATATTGCGACGAAATCATCGACACCAGCGCCGTTCTGACCGCCCGTTGACTCAATTTGGCATCCCGCAGATTAAACTGATAAAAATAAGTGCAAAGCGTCGGAAAATATGTGGCCTGCGAGGTATTTTTAGGCGATTCAAGCCAATCAACCGAAGCCGGCGATTGGTCGTCCGACATTTTTTCATAAACCACCGATTGAAAAGCCGTATTGGCTTCGTTCCAATAAGCGGGATTTTTATTCAGAAAAATCCGATTACCCTGTTTGCGAATAAATTCATAGGCGCCGTTACTCAAAAACTCCGTCGGCATATTGCCCCGCGTCGGTAAAAATGCCGCATGCGCCAGCATTTTCGGCAGATAGGGCGTCGGTTTATCCAGCTTGATTTCTAAAATGTTCTCATTCACCGCCCGCACGCCAAGCTGTTCCGGCGATAATTGTCGCGCGATAACGGCTTGCGAATTCAGCAGATTAATATAGGAAAGATAATTCTTTAACGGGCTGTCGGATTGCGCAAGTTTTCGCCAGCTGTCGACAAAATCCTGCGCTAAAACCGGTTCGCCGTTCGACCATTTTGCCTGCGGGCGTAAGTAAAAACGCCAAAGTGTATCATTTTGGCTTTCCCAATGTTCGGCCGCGCCCGGTAAAATATTGCCCTGTGCGTCCCAAATCACTAAACCTTCCAGTAAATCCCGTAAAAAATCCGCTTGTTCGACATTATTCATGTTCCGCACATCAAAAGTCAGCTCGCCGTATACGCCGCGAATCAGCTGATTCTGATTCCGCTCCGGCAGCGGAAAAGCCGGTTGTGACATTTCGGCTTGGCGGTTGGCTTCTATGCCGGATAATTTTCGACCGAATTGCGACAAAGGTTCACAGGCGGATAAAGCGCTGGCCGTTAAAAAAACTATCGAAAAACGTACCGCACTTTTCCATGAAAAGGGCCGTCGTGAGATAAAACACCCAATACGTTGCATAAAATTAATACGAGACAAGCGGAAATCCCCCAAGCAAGCTCCAAAAGAAAAGGCTTTTGATAGCGTATCAAAAGCCTTTTAAATTGTCACGTCAGCAATTAAAGCGCGGAAACGTTAAGTTTGGAACCGCCGACAATACGAACGCGGGCACCCGGTTTTAAACTGGCGTCCGCTTTTTGTACCACCACGATTTCATTACCGTCGTCTTTTTTAATCACCAATTCCAACGCGTCTACCTGACTGGCTTTTTCTTCCACTTTGCTACCGATAACGGCGCCTGCAACCGCACCGATTGCACTGGCAACGGCTCGACCGGAACCGCCGCCGATGGTTGAACCGGCGAAACCGCCCAGTGCGCCGCCGCCCACCGTACCAATCACACCCTGATTATCCGCCTGAACTTTCACCGCACGGGCGGACACAATCGTGCCATAACTGATTGAACGCGCTTCTTTCGCTTGATCAGCGGTATAAACGTCACCGCTGAATATATCCGTGTTGGCACAGCCCGTAACGCCTAAACCGACTAAAATCGCTAATGCTAATGTGATTTTTTTCATTTTGTTGCTAACCTTAAATAAGTTAATTAGTACACAATGCTCGCTCTTGACAAGGTTGCATGAGACATTGAACGGGAAACGTTACGTACCGTGTTATCGTCGTAAACACGGACGCAAGCTCCCACGACCAAATCGGAATCGTATTTTTGCGCAACAACCACATCTTCCGAAGCCGTTGCGCGTTGAGCCGCTTCACAATTATCTTTTCTAACGGTTAATTTTAACTCACCGCCTTCATTAGAAGAAAAAAGAACCGTGCCTTTATAACCGTTATCCTGTTGGCTTGAACAAGCCGTTAAACCTAATGCTGCTAAAACAGCAAACGCTAAAGTCATTTTTTTCATTCAAAATCCCCGACAATTTTCTTAATAGAGTAAGGGTGAACTTTAATCGACGTATGATTTTGAAGGTTATTTTTCAAACTCACCGCAATAGAAGGATTAGGCAATAGCTCGCCTTCCGCCTTAGGTTCACTCACTTTGATGGTTAAAGAGTCGAATTGGTTCCATAAAAATATCGATTGAACCCGCGTTATCCACTCGTTTGTCGATTCTTTCGCCAAAAACGGTAGCACAAACTCAATGTGTTCCCAGGTTTCATACCGATAAATTTTATCCTTAGGAAATGGCAATTCAATAATGTCAATAAATTGGTTCAGAAACGGCAGAGGTTCATCTAATTGAATCAGGTAAATCACCCGTCCGTTAACCAAATTATCCGCTAAAATTGTACCGCACTTTAACAGCCGCACCAACCAGTTTTGCCCCATCTCCGATGAGTTTACCCGCAGCGCAAGGTGATCAATCACATAATCCGTTAAATTTACTCGCATTTCTGTCGCTAATGCCTGAATTTTCCGTTCAAAATCCTGATATTCCCGATAAAGTGCGGTCGAATTTTGAAAGATTTTATGATTTGACGCATCCATCAACTTTCGTTCTCCGGTATTTCATCTAAGACGTTCAACAATTCGCGACCGAATTCGGCTCGCCAGCCCCGTAATAAATCCGGTAATTTGTCCGGATTTTTGTGTTTAAGCCAAACCCATTTCATTAAGCTTTCCAGGCCTCGCTTGCCGGCAATGATTTCCGGCGCCAGATCCGTCGGCGCAACGGCTTTTAATTTTTGCTGTAACGCTTTTAAAGCGGGTTTATAACGAGGATCTTCCGATAAACGTCGAATCGCGGCGGGATAGGTCTGTTCCGGTTGTTCCGCCGCTTGCGCCACTAAATTCAGCATTTTTTTACCGTGAATACGAATTTCGTGCGGATGAAGCCCCAAATCCGACAATGTCGATATCTGTTTCGGAGCATGTTTTGCCACCGCCCATAAACTTTCGTTATGCACCACAAAATTGAGGGCAAGATCGCGCTTCACCGCTTCTTCCTGTCGCCATTTCGCCAGTAACTTCAACCGCATTAAGGCTTGCGGTTCCAATCGCCACGCATTCGGCACATTTAAGTAAGCCGATTCCGCATCTTTTTCCCGTAATTGTTTTTCCAGCAATAAATGACAATCAAATTCGACCGCACTTTGCCAGCGGGTTTTCGCCAGTTCTTCCGTCATTTTTTGATAAAGCGGCAGTAAATACCACACATCCGCAGCCGCGTATTGTAATTGCTTTTCCGATAACGGGCGGGCAAGCCAGTCGGTGCGCGTGGCGCCTTTGTCAATTTGTAAAGCGAAATAATGCCGAATCAGCGCGGCCAACCCGGTGGAGTTCGGAAACGCTAAAAATCCCGCCATGATTTGCGTATCGGCAATCGGCTGCGGCAATTGCTGAAAATAACAGGAAAATACTTCCAAATCCTCATAGCAAGCATGCAGCACTTTGGTGACGTTTGTATCCGCCAGCAAAGCGGTAAAAGGCGAAAAATCCGTAATGGTCGCGGGATCAATCAGGCTCACTCGGTCGCCGTCATATAACTGAATCAGTCCTAATTTGGGGTAATAACTTCTGACCCGAACAAATTCGGTATCCAACGCGACCGCACTTTTCCGTTGCGCTCGTTCGCATGCGGTTTTCAACGCATCATCGCCGGTAATAAGATTAAAACTCGGTAAATTCTGGATTTCTTTGATCATTCATTATCTCAAGGCTTTCGTTTTACAATCACTTAAATAACAATGCACGTTCGAGAACGTGCATGTTTGATTAATTTTTCATTCGTTTATTGATTTCTTCATCGCGCAACACGCGGCGCAATATTTTGCCTACATTGGATTTCGGCAGTTCGTCGCGAAACTCGATTTCCTTCGGCACTTTATAACCGGTTAAATGCTGACGACAATGGGCTTTCAATTCCTCTTTGGTCAGTCCCGGATCTTTTTTTACCACGAAAATTTTAATGGTTTCCCCCGAAACGGGATGAGGTATGCCTACCGCCACCACTTCCGCGACCTTATAATTCAGCATGACTACATCTTCGATTTCATTCGGATAGACATTAAAGCCGGAAACTAAAATCATGTCTTTTTTGCGATCCACAATGCGCATAACGCCTTTTTCATTCATGGTCACAATATCGCCAGTCGCCAGCCAACCGTCTTTCAGCACTTCGGCGGTGGCTTCGGGCCGCTGCCAGTAACCTTTCATCACCTGTTCGCCTTTCACCCAAAGTTCGCCCGATTCGCCCAAGGGCGCGTTTTCACCGGTTTCGGTAACAATGCGCACATCCGTATTCGGCACCGGCGAACCGATACTGCCGTCGTGCAGCAGACTGTTTACGTTCGATGCCGCCACTAATGGGGAACATTCGGTTAATCCGTAACCTTCGATAATATTGCTACCGGTTAATTCATGCCAGCGGGTCGCAATAGCTTGCTGCACCGCCATGCCGCCGCCCACGCTTAATTTCAACGCGGAAAAATCCACGTCCTTGAAATTTTCGTTATTCAACAAGGCGTTAAACAAAGTATTCACACCGGTAAACGCGACAAAACGGTGTTTTTTCATTTCTTTTACCAAGCCGTCAATATCCCGCGGATTGGTAATTAACACCGCCGTCACGCCCAGTTCGATAAACAGCAGGCAATTTACGCTGACGGCAAAAATATGGTACAGCGGCAACGGCAGAATCGCTTTACGCTGACGTGAATGATCGCCGATAAAAGGAATAGCAATCCACGCACATTGCATCACACTGGCAATCAAATTACCGTGAGACAACATCGCGCCTTTCGCCACGCCGGTGGTGCCGCCCGTATATTGGAGCATGGCTAAATCGTCCCGCTCCAAATCGGGACGCACATATTGGCGCTGTTTGCCGATGCTCAGCACCTCGCGAAACGTTACCGCATGAGGTAATTTATATTTCGGTACCAGTTTTTTCACGTATTTCACCACGAAATTCACCAGCGTACGCTTACCGAAAGAAAGCTGATCGCCCATCCGGGTTAAAATCACGTGCTTAATTTCCGTATTAAACACGATTTTTTCCAGGGTCGAAGCGAAATTGGAAACCACTACGATGGCTTTTGCTCCGCTGTCCTGCAACTGATGTTCCAGTTCGCGCGGGGTATAGAGCGGATTGACATTCACCGCAATAAGTCCGGCGCGCAATATCCCGAATAAAGAAATCGGATATTGCAATAAATTAGGCATCATTAACGCCACGCGCTCACCGGTTTTCAGTTTTAATTCGTTCTGCAGATAAGCGGCAAAAGCGCGGCTGCGTTCTTCCAGTTTACGAAAGGTTAAAACCTGCCCCATATTAATATAAGCGGGGCGATCCGGATGCTCGCGTACCGCTTTATCAAACATATCCAACAGATTACGATATTTTTTTGTATCAATTTCCGTGTCCGAACCTTCCGGATAATTCTGATACCACAATTTTTCCATAGATAACTCGACGTCCCTTTACTCTTTAATTTTTGTTTTATTTATCGCAATATGGTGCGGACTCTCGGTTCCCGATGCCAGAAACCGCCGTAATATCCCCATCTCGGACCGAATCCATAATAAAAATCATCCCAATAAGGATCATAATAATATTCCTGCATCAGTTGCCAGCGCTTAAACGCCGCCGCACTCACCACCGGAAAAGTATAATCCGCCTGATCGATTTTACCCTGTTCTTTGCCCGTTAATCGTCCTTTCACCGTAATATACTGATTTTTCAGACTTTCCGGATCCACAAAACCGGGAAGATAAGCAATAAAACGTCCGTCCGTCGGTCCGTCCCACACCGGTTTGGCCGAAAAGCTGCTGACCGGCAGGCTCATAACTTCCACTTTGGTTTGATCTTTTAACGCCTGAGCCGACAGAATTTTACCGCCCAAACGCACAATCCGGCAACGGCAAGGATAATCGTCCGCTTCAATTTTGTTTAGTTGCTGAATGGTAAATTCGTCTTTTTCCAATCCCTGCGGCGGTGAAACACAGGCGGTCAGGAAAAGTGCGGTCACAAAAAGCAACGTTTTTTTCGCGCCTGCCACAGGGACAAAAAACCGAATCTGTCCATTCTTTGCAAACCAAATATTCATACCGTTTTTCATACTTTCTCCTTATCTTACCGATAACGAAAAAAATCCATCCGCCGTTAACTCCGTCCCGGCAGTTTTTTCCATGTCACTTCATTACGCAGGTAAATCGGTTCAATATCCGCCGCACTCAGTAACCGCTTTTGATACCACATAGGTATCGCCAAGCTCAGCATATATTGTGCGGAAGGCAAATCAATGCCCGATTGGCGGTTTAAGCCGGCTAATTGCGGATAGGCCGCCCAGCCCGTACCGACGGTTTGCCAATCGTCATCGACCTTTCCGAGCTGTTCCGCCACCCGTTCCGGCGAGCAAACCCGTTCGCCGATGACAGCTTGCCATTGCAAAAACTCACCGAATTCCGCCCGCACTTTTTCCGCTTTTAAGCGGGAAAAATACACTTCGTTCATGCGCGCATCAATGGCGGCAAGCACTTTCGTCGCCTGCAGCTTTTCGTAAGCCGCCTGCGCCATAGCGGTTAAATTCGATACCGCGATCACCGGCAAATCGGCGCCCAACGCCAATCCTTGCGTAATGCCCGTGCCGACGCGAACACCGGTAAAACTGCCCGGACCGCGCCCGAAAACCAGGGCGTCCACCTGATTTAAACGAATGCCCGAGGCGGCTAAAATTTCATCCACCATCGGCAAAATACGTTTGGTGTGGCTTCGTTGCGCCGTTTCGTCCAAATGCGTTTTTTCGCCCCGGTGCAATAACGCGACCGAACAGGCTTCCGTTGACGTATCCAACGCCAACAAGGTTAAATTTTTCATCATATTGCTATTTTTGTAATTGTTGTAAGAATTCTATCACTTTCTTTAAATCGCGGGTACGCTTGGCGTTCGGCAAACTCTTTAAGAATGTCTCGCCGTAACTCCGATTGACCAAACGGCTGTCACAAATAATCACCGCGCCCTTGTCCGTCACATCGCGGATGAGGCGTCCGACTCCTTGTTTCAGGGCAATAACCGCTTCGGGAATCTGGATATCGCTGAAAGGCTCGCCGCCCTGTAACTTACAGTCTTCAATGCGAGCTTTTAACAAAGGTTCGTCAGGCGAAGTAAAAGGCAGTTTATCGATAATGACCAACGATAACGCATCGCCGCGCACATCCACGCCTTCCCAAAAGCTGGAGGTCGCCACCAGCACGCTGTGTTCTTCCTGGATAAACTGTTCCAGCAGTTTGCCTTTGCTAGTTTCGCCCTGTAACAAAACGGAAAGCCGGCTGTGTTCGCGGAAATATTCCGCTAATCCGCGCATCATAAAATATGAAGTGCAAAGTACAAAACAACGCCCTTTGTTGGCTTCAATCACCGGCAGCAACATTTCGCCCAACTGCACGAGGGTGTGTTCCTGATTGCTGCTTGGCAAATAGCGCGGTACGCATAATAACGCCTGTTCGGGATAATTAAACGGACTTTGCAACACTTTTTGCTCCGCCTGCCGAATGCCTAACCGACGGCAAAAATGGTCAAAAGTTCCGCCCACTTCCAAAGTGGCGGAAGTAAAGATCCAGGTGCGATCCCGTTCGCTGATCCGTTCACCGAATTTGTCCGACACCGTCAACGGCGTAATATGCAGACCGAATTGGCGATTAAAGGTTTCATACCAGTAACAAAACCCCGTCACCGAAAGATCCGACAAACGGTGAAGCAGTAATTTGACGGCGGCAATGCGTTCGTAAATACTGTCCAGCGTTTGCGAACGACCCAACGCCAGTTTGATCACTTCCGCCGTAAAATCCAATTTTTCCGTTAAAATTTCGAAGCCTTTTTTGACCGCACTTTGGGTAAATAATTCGCGTAAATTGCCGCGTTGATTACCTTCCCCCAGCAGCAGACGGAAATCCTGCACGATTTTCATCAAATGCTCCGCCGCCACGCCGAGTTGTTGCATATCCTTCACTTCGGTGCGATAGACAATTTGAATGTCTTTGCAAATATCGAACAGCTGACGCGAAGTCAGCGATTGTCCGAAATATTGGCTGGCAATATCGGGCAGTTGATGCGCTTCGTCAAAAATAATCACTTCCGCATGGGGAATTAATTCGCCGAACCCGCTTTCTTTCACCGCCATATCGGCACAAAACAAATGATGGTTCACCACCACTAAATCCGCCGCCAACGCCCGTTTTCTCGCCAATGCCACATAACAATCGTTATAATTCGGGCAATCGCTACCGAGACAGCTTTCCGTCGTGCTGGTTAATTGCGGGAAAATCGGGCTGTCTTCCGGCAAGGTCGTGCATTCGCTTAAATCGCCGGTTTGAGTGGAATTATTCCACGCTCTCACCTTAGACAAATCCGCCAACACCGATTTATCGCCCAACACGCCTTGAGCAATCACCTGATCCAACCGTTCCAGACACAAATAATTCGCTCGCCCTTTCAATAAGGCGATTTTGCCGGAATACCCCAACGCCGTTTTGATTGCCGGCAAATCACGGTTGAACAGTTGATCCTGCAAATTTTTCGAACCGGTAGAAATAATGGTTTTCTTTTTCGCCAATAACGCGGGAGCCAAATATGCAAACGTCTTACCGGTGCCGGTGCCGGCTTCCACCACTAATGCGCCTTTAGATTCAATCGCATTTCCGACCGCACTTGCCATTTCCAGCTGTTCCCGGCGAGGACGAAAGCCTTTTATATAGCGGCTTAATTCTCCGTTATCGGAAAAAACCTGAATTATTTGCTGTTGTTCTACCATTCTGTTCCGTTTCGGCATAATATTGGCGTAGTATTTAGGGCGTGATTGTATCAGATTTTGCCCCGGAAAATAGAAGGACTAACGATGAAACGTAAATTTATTCGACACATTGACACCGGCATTTCCCTTTATCAGTACAATGACATCCCCGTCATTGAAGCGGAACACGCCGTCGGCTCGGCCAAAATCGCCTTGCAAGGCGCACATTTATTGAGCTGGAAGCCGGCCGGTGAACAATATGACGTGCTGTGGCTAAGCGAAATCGAGCCGTTCAAAGCGGGTAACGCCATTCGCGGCGGCATACCGGTTTGTTTTCCCTGGTTTAACAATGCGGGAACACCGGCGCACGGTTATGCCCGAATCGAGCTGTGGGAGTTAACGTCGCATCAAGTTACGCCTGATTCGGTTCAATTCACCTTTGCGCTGATTCATGAAAAACAAACCGTTGCCACGCTCAGCATGACCTTTGGCGCCGATTGCCGGCTTGTCTTTACCAATCTTGCGGAACAGGAAGCGCAAATTGCTTTGCACAGTTATTTCAAGGTAGGCGATATTAATCGCACGGAACTACTGAACCTGCCGAACTCCGCTTTTAATTCACTCACTCAGCGGCAGGAAGATGTACCCGTTCCGCGAATCATCCAGGAAAACGTGGATTGTATTTATAGCGCCGAAGCAGGCGCCACCATTATTGCGGATAAAGCGTATCAACGTCATATCGAAATAGACCACCAAAATGCCGGCGATATTGTGGTGTGGAACCCGTGGCATAAAACCACCGGCAATATGAGTGAAACCGGTTATCAAACCATGATTTGCGTGGAAACCGCAAGAATCCGCCGACCGATTCATCAGGAATCGGTCGGCGTGATTATTCGCGTTAAATAAAAAAACTCGGCTTTTTTATGCGTAATCGCCAGTGCGATGACTTATGGCTTCGCCACCGTTGACAAAGGCAACGTTCAAAAAGCGTTGCTTTTTTTGACCGCACTTTTATGATTCGTTAAAGCCAGCCCAACTGGGAAAGAATGATCAAACCTAAAGAAGAGGCAAATGCCGAACCGATCGTGGTGATGCCGATAATATTTGCCACCGTAACGCCGTTACCGCCCATGCCGCGCACCATAGCGTAAGTGGCGGCCGCTAACGGCGTAGTGGTCATCAGCAACACAATACCCAATTCCATGCCCGATATACCAAATAATCGGGATATGGCAATCATGACCGCCGGTGCGACAATCAGGCGCCCGATCACGCCCCAGGAAATGACGCGGGAGCCCCATCCCATGGTTTTAAAATTAATGGTCGCACCGGTACAGATTAAGGCTAACGGCAACGTGATATTGGCTAAATGATGTCCGGTGGAAATCACGGCTTCCGGCAGCGGAACGGCAAAAAAATTCATCGCCAGACCGGAAACGATACCGATAATCAGCGGATTCTTCAAAATATTGAAAAACACGGCGGAAAAACGGACTTTTGTGGTAGAAAGCGAACGGGTAATGGTAATCACGCCATAAATGTTATACAGAAAAATCAGGACGGCGGAATAAATAGAGGCCGGTGCAAACGCGGCGTTTCCATAGGCGTTAACACAAAACGCCAAACCTAAAATGCCGTTATTTCCGCGAAAAACCGATTGGACGAAGGTACAACGTTCACGCTTTTCCGTAATAAATTTACCGGCGAAAATTTCAGCCGAAACAAACAAAAAGGTCGTGCCGAGAAACGCCACGATAATCAATGGCAGCTGGCCGGCATAATCGATTTTCGAACCGTATACGTTGAAAAACAACAATAACGGTAAAGTAAGATTAAAGATCAAGCGGGTCGCTTTTTCACAAAAAACGTCATCCAGAAACTGACGTCGCCGCAATACCATGCCGATCAGCAACAACAGCAACGTCGGCAATGTGACATTCACGGAAAATATCAGAGAAGAAAGAAAATCACTATTCATAAGCCTTGCCGCTTGAAAGAACGGATAAAAAACAAAACCCCGGTTCACTAACCAGGGCTTTTTCACACTAGAATTATCGACGGATTACATCAATTCCGCCCATGTACGGACGTAAAACTTCCGGCACCGTAATGGAACCGTCGGCATTCTGATAATTTTCCAGTACCGCCACTAAAGTGCGCCCTACAGCCAACCCGGAACCGTTCAACGTGTGCACTAAACGCGGTTTTTTATCGCCTTTGGCACGGTAGCGCGCCTGCATGCGACGAGCCTGGAAATCCCACATATTGGAACAGGAGGAAATTTCACGGTAAGTATCCTGTGCCGGCAACCAGACTTCCAAATCATAGGTCTTGCAGGAACCAAAACCCATATCACCGGTACAAAGCAAGACTTTACGATACGGTAAATTCAGTAACTGCAACACTTCTTCCGCGTGAGCGGTCAATTCTTCCAAGGCTTCCATGGATTTTTCCGGCTCCACAATTTGCACCATTTCCACTTTGTCGAACTGGTGCATACGAATTAAACCGCGGGTATCGCGACCGTATGAACCGGCTTCGGAACGGAAACAAGGCGTATGTGCGGTCATTTTTAACGGTAAATCTTCCGCATTCAGGATTTCATCGCGCACCAAATTGGTGACCGGCACTTCGGCTGTCGGAATCAGCGCGTAAGGCTGCTCGCCTTCCAAAGCGTTGGTATGAAACAAATCTTCGCCGAATTTCGGCAACTGACCGGTGCCGTACAACGTCGCGTGGTTCACCAAATAAGGGACGTAAGTTTCCAAATAACCGTGTTTTTCCGTGTGAAGATCCAGCATAAACTGCGCTAATGCGCGGTGTAATTTGGCGATTTGACCTTTCATTACGGCAAACCGCGCACCGCTTAATTTTACCCCGGCGGCAAAATCCAGACCGTCAATATTTTCGCCCAGCGTCACATGATCTTTCACTTCAAAATCGAAGGTTCTCGGCGTTCCCCAACGGGAAACTTCCCGATTTTCCGTATCGTCTTTACCCAACGGCACGTCATCCGCCGGAATATTCGGAATCGTCAGTAAAATGGTATTTAATTCGGCGGATACGTCGTCAAATAACGCTTTTGCCTGGGCCAATTCAATGCCTAAATGATCCACTTCGTTCAATAAAGATTCGATATCCTCACCGCGCGCTTTGGCGGCGCCGATAGCTTTGGAACGCAAATTACGCTCCGCTTGCAAGGTTTCGGTTTTAACCTGCAATGCTTTGCGTTGTTCTTCCAGTTCCTTTAATTGTTCCACATCCAGAATAAAATGACGCTTCTCTTTTAATTTTTGTGCGGTTTCTTCCAGATTATTACGCAGTAAATTCGGATCGATCATGGCTACCTCAGTTCATTATTTGCAATAAAATATTTTTTTATTGTAACGGCATTCGGGCGAAAAATACAGGGTTCTTTGATAAATCGGCAGGAATAAAGTGCGGTCAAAAAACAACACATTTTTTGACCGCACTTTACCGCCGACGGCGGCGGAATTTATCGATATTTAAAAGGTGAATTTCAAGTGCGGTGAAAATCCCGTCCATTTTCCGTTCACCGCACTGCCCAAAACGCGAAAATCATGGCTGAAAACCGTCAGATTGGCAATTTTACCCGCTTCGACGGAACCCAAATAATCCGCCACACCGACGGCTTCGGCCGGATACAGATTCGCCATGCGTAAAGCTTCGTCCAAAGGAATGCCGACTTTTTTCACGAGGTTGCCGACGCTTTCGATCATGGTTATCGCCGAACCGCCTAAGGTGCCGTTGCCGTCAAAACATTTACCGTCGCGCACATAAACCGTGGTGCCGACAAAATCAAATCGGGCGATATCCGACCCTGCCGCCGCCGTAGCATCGGTGACCAGATACAATTTTTTGCCTTTACAGCGTTTGGCAATGTTGATGTTGCCGAATTCCACATGCAAACCGTCCGCAATAATGCCGGCGTAAACCTTGTCTTCCTCCAGCACCGCACCGACGACGCCCATTTCACGCCCGGATTTTACCGGCGACATGGCGTTATGTAAATGCGTAGCCAGGCTGGCGCCGCTGGCAAACGCCTGTTTAGTTTGTCGGTAAGACGCGTCGGAATGCCCCACCGCCACGCGAATGCCTTTTTTCACAAAATCGGCGATAAAACGCGCGGTGGCATTTTCCGGCGCAATGGTCATAATACGGATAACATCGGCGTTTTCGGTTAAAAAATCATACATCTCCGGGGAAATTTCCCGCACGAATTCCGCTTGGTGGACGCCTTTTTTGGCTAAGCTGATATAAGGTCCTTCTAAATGCAGGCCCAGCGCCTGATTACGGTATTGCGCCAAATATTCTCGCATAATTTTGACCGCACTTTTCATGCCCTCGTCGGAAGCGGTAATAAAAGTCGGCAAATAACTGGTGGTGCCCGAACGCAGATTGGTCTGCTGCATAATTTCCAGCGTTTTTACCGAAATATCGCCGTTAAACATTACCCCGCCGCAGCCGTTTAGCTGCAAATCGATGAAGCCGGCGGTCAGATTGTGTCCCTGCAAATCCACCGAAGAGAGATCGGCGGGCACATCTTCTTCACGCACAACGGCCATAATGCGATCGTTTTCCACGATCACCGCATAGCCGTAAAGCACCGTCGTGCCGGTATAAATCACGCCGTTGGTCAACGCATATTTCATTTTTCTCTCCCAAACCGAATAGCGTTTATTTTTTCCAGCGAATATTTTCGCTCTGTCGATCCAATTCCCGCAACCAATCCAATTTTTCTTTAATTTTAATTTCCATGCCGCGCGAACTCGGAAAATAAAGTTGTGTGTCTTTCAAGGCTTCGGGGAAATAATTTTCTCCCGCGGCATAAGCGTTCGGTTCATCATGAGCATAACGATATTCCGCATGATTACCCAATTCTTTCATCAACTGCGTCGGCGCGTTGGTTAAATGGCGCGGTACGTCATAATCCGGCGATTGTTTCGCCAACGTTTTCGCCGCATTGAAGGCAAGATAAACGGCGTTACTTTTCGGCGCCGCCGCAAGATACACAATGGCTTGGGCAATAGCGCGCTCGCCTTCCGCCGCGCCGACCCGGGTGAAGCAGTCCCAAGCGCTCAACGCCACTTGCATCGCACGCGGATCCGCGTTGCCGATATCTTCGGAGGCGATGGCCAGCAAACGCCGCGCCACATACAGCGGATCGCCGCCTGCAGTGATAATGCGGGCATACCAATACAACGCCGCATCGGGCGCGGAACCGCGAATGGATTTATGCACGGCGGAAATCAGATCATAAAAACGATCGCCGCCCTTATCGAATCTGGCTTGCCGTTCGCCCAACACTTCCGTCAGTAAAGTGCGGTCGATTTTTTTACCGTTTTTGTCTTCTTCCGCCATATCCGCCATTAATTCCAGACAATTTAACGCCAGACGGGCGTCGCCGTTGACATATTCCGCCAACAGTCGCAGCAAATCCGCTTCCAAATTCAACCGCATTTTGCCTAACCCGCGTTCTTCGTCCGTCACCGCTTGCTGCAAAACCTGTTCCACGTCCGCCGTGGTCAGAGATTTCAGAACGTACACCCGCGCCCGCGACAATAACGCATTGTTCAATTCAAAAGAGGGATTTTCCGTGGTCGCGCCGATAAAAATAACGGTGCCGTCTTCAATGTGCGGCAAAAAGGCGTCCTGCTGACTTTTATTGAAACGATGAACTTCGTCCACAAACAAAACGGTTTGACGATCCGCCAAACGGTTCCGTTTCGCCCGCTCAACGGCTTCGCGAATTTCTTTCACGCCGGAAGTAACGGCGGAAAGACGTTCCACTTCCGCATTAATACGATGAGCGATAATTTCCGCCAAGGTGGTTTTACCGGTGCCCGGCGGTCCCCATAAAATCATGGAATGCGCGTGACCGGCCTCGATCGCCCGGCGTAACGGCTTGCCTTTGCCGATCAAGTGCTGCTGTCCGCAATATTCATCCAAAGTACGCGGGCGCATGCGGGCGGCGAGAGGGCGAAAATCATTTTCGGCGAAATCGAAATTCAGGTTAGCCATACTGGAATCCCTTACGGAAGGTTGAAAAATGGAGATTTATATGAAAAAAACCGTGGGCGCGCCGCCCACTTTATGCCGTTATTTTTTCTTTTTGCGCTGATCGTCAAATTCCGCGCCTTTCGGCACGCTGAAGCTAAATACGCTGTCCGCAATATTGTTATTGTTAATATTGCGCAGCATATACAGATTGGATTGCCCGTCTTTTTCGATGGTGCTGAATCCTTTAAGAACGCCGTTACTGTCGATACGGATGTCAAACTGTTTGATATTGCTGTTTTTCGCTTTCGGTTTTAACACGAAAGTATCGGCATTCTGTTGCACGTTATATTGATTCCAGTGACTCGGATCATTACTGGTCAGCAGCACAAACGGCGTATTGTTCACCGCGTCGCTCACCCAGTTCGCCGTCACCTGTTCGACGAACGGATCATAGAACCAAAGGGTTTTGCCGTCCGCAATAATTTGCGTTTCCTGCGGTTTTTTATTATCCATGAGAAATAGATTCGGGCGCTTGATTTGGATTTTGCCGCTTCCCTGCTGTACCTGTTTACCGTTCGCCGAACTCACGTTCTGAGTGAAATCCGCGCTGAACACGCTCACTTTCTGCAAACGCGTTTGCAACTCGCCTGCCGCATCCGCCAAAGCTAAAGGCGCCGCCAGCACTAAGGTTAAAAGTGCGGTCAGATTTTTCACTGTTTTTTTCATGTCGCTTTCCTTTTGAAAATTTAGCCGTTTACTCGCAATTAATAATCCGATGACGTATTGCGCACCAATAATTCCCGTTTACCGTTACGCATTTCGGACACGATGCCCTGTTGTTCCATTTGTTCCATAATATTTGCCGCGCGGTTGAAGCCCACCTTCAGGCGACGCTGAATAAATGAAGTTGAAGTCATGCCCGTGCTGCTCACCACTTCCACCGCTTTATCGAACAGCGGATCGAGCTCATCGCCGTCCGAGGCGCCATAACCTTCTTCGTTATCCGCATCGTCCTCTTCAGAGCTTTCCAGAATCGAAGAAATATAATTCGGTTTACCCCGCGCCCGCCAGTCGTCCGCCACCCGGTTCACTTCGTCATCGGTCATAAACGCGCCGTGTACCCGCATTAATTCCGTGGTACCGTTCGCCAAATACAGCATATCGCCGCGCCCCAGCAGCGCTTCCGCGCCGTTTTGATCCAAAATCGTACGCGAGTCGTTGCGTTGCACTACGGTAAAAGCGATACGGCTTGGGATATTGGATTTAATCAATCCGGTAATCACATCGACGGACGGCCGCTGAGTCGCCAAAATCACATGAATACCCACCGCACGCGCCTTCTGAGTTAATCGGGCAATCAATTCTTCAATTTGTTTGCCCGCCACCATCATTAAATCGGCAAATTCATCCACGATTAATACGATGTAATTCAGACGTTCCAGAATCGGCGGCGCGGTATCCATGCTGTCCGCAGGTTTCCATAACGGATCCGGAATCACCACGCCTTCCGCGCGATAAGCGTCAATCCGTTCGTTGAAACCTTCGATATTGCGTACGCGCAATTTCGCCAGCAACTGATAACGGCGTTCCATTTCATCCACGCACCAACGTAAAGCGTTGGCCGCTTTTTTCATGTCCGTCACCACTTCCGTCAGCAAATGCGGAATGCCGTTGTACACGGACAATTCCACCACCTTCGGGTCAATCATGATGAACTTCACTTCTTCCGGTTTCACCCGATAGAGCAAGCTCAGAATCATGGTGTTGATACCGACGGATTTACCCGAACCGGTGGAACCCGCCACCAACAGGTGCGGGGTTCTCGCCAAATCGATGACCACCGGTTTACCGCTGATATCTTTCCCTAACGCCATCGGCAAAAGTGCGGTGGAATTTCGGAACGTTTCACTGTCCAACACATCGCGCAAATAAACGTTCTGGCGTTTCGCATTCGGCGTTTCGATACCGATATACGGTTTGCCCGGAATGGTTTCCGCCACCCGAATCGCTTTAAATGTCAGCGCCCGCGCTAAATCGGTGTCGATACTGGTGACTTTCGACGCTTTCACGCCGGGTTGCAACTCAAGTTCGTAACGGGTCACCACCGGTCCGACCAACACGTCTTTCACCGTCGCTTTGACATTGAAATCGCGTAAACGTTGTTCAATTCGCTGCGAGGTGGCGCGCAATTCGGTTTCCGTCACATTGACGGTTTGGCTGGAATGCTGATCCAACAAATCCAGACTCGGCATATCCGTGGTCGGCTTTTCCGGCGCTTTGTGATCGCCGAACAACGCAATCGCCTGATCAATGGAAATCGTGCGCAACCCCGGGAGCGCGTCGGATTCCGTCGGCGGTTCCGCCAAACTGATGCCCATTTCCTGCGCTTTAATCTGACGCGCCTGCTCACGCGCCGCTTCCTGTTGAGCAAACTGCGCCGCTAATTCGGCGTCGTCATCCAATTCCTCTTCAATTTTCTCGAAAAGTGCGGTCGGTTTTTTATCGATTTTTCCCATCACTTCAACCGGCTCAACTACGCCGGCGGTGGAAAGCGGGTTAGCCGTCGGTCGCGTATCGGTTGACGGCATTAATTTGACTTCGGGAATATGAACGGAATCCGAATCATCCGAAGTAAATATATCGGCCGTTTCCGTTGCATTTGACGCACCGTTTTGGATAAAAGCCGGCCGCAACCCCGATTGCTCCGCGGCATGTCGCATATCCTGAGCTTCATCGTCGTAAGAATAATCGTCGCCGACAATACTCACATGAGGCAAATTCTGATCCGCGCCCAAGTTATAAGCGTCGAATTTTTCCAGCATATCTGGGGTTGTTTTATCCTCTTGCGCCGTCTCCAAGCCCGAAATATGAACGGATGACGACGAATCATTATATACTGCCGATGATATCTCCGTTTCATTTTCCGCGTTTTCCGTTTCCGTCGAAGCCGCATACTGCTCGGCATTCGGCGGCGAATTTTCAGGCGGTGCCGCTCGTTCGTTCTGCATGGTAATCCAATGATAAAACGCCACCAACAGACGAATTAATGAGGCGCCGGAACAAAACACGAAACCGAGAACGGTTAACGCCACGCCGAATAATAAAATGCCGAATTTGCCCATAACCGGAAACAAATGTTTCACCAAACTGCCGCCAAGCACGCCGCCGGCCAAATGGTAAGGCGTATTATTCAACAACAATGCGCAAAGTGTGGTGGCTCCCAGCATAAATGTGACAAACCCGAACATGCGCAAACTGAAGCGCGTCCAGGTCAGGCTGTCCACACGCTTGGTGCGAATAAAATAAATCGGGGTGATACAGATCAAAAACGGTAAAAGATGTCCGACGTCGCCAAAGAACGTAAAAAACAGATCCACTACCCAAGCGCCCAGTTTACCGGCTTTATTAATGATTTCGGGCTGATAACCGGACACCGACCAAGCGCTGTCAAAAGGACTGTAACTGGACCAGGCAATAATCAGATAAAACCCGAAAACTGCGGTCAATCCTAAAATCAATTCCACCAAATAATGTTTCGGCGAAAAGCCTTCCGTTATTTTTCTAATCATGTTATTTCAACTGTAAAAAATTCGTCTGTTTCACTTCTTCCATGACCACATAAGTGCGGGTATCATTCACGCCGGGCAAACGCAGCAACGTCGTGCCTAGCAATTTGCGGTATGCCGCCATATCGGCAACCCGAGTTTTCAGCAAATAATCGAAATCGCCGGAAACCAAATGGCATTCCTGAATTTCATCCAGCGCCTGAACGGCGGCGTTAAATTCTTCAAATACGTCCGGTTTACCGCGAATCAAGGTGATTTCCACGATCACCAGCAACGGCGCATCCAGTAATTCCGGATTTAACAGCGCACGGTATCCCATAATCACGCCTTGCTTTTCCAGGCGTTTTACCCGTTCCAGACAAGGCGTCGGCGACAACCCCACTTTCTTGGATAAATCGATATTCGAGATTTTTCCGTTACGTTGGAGTTCATTTAAAATTTTGATATCAATAGCATCAAGAGCTTTAGGCAATTTTTTATCCACAAAATTCACCGATTAATAGAATAAAATCCTGTCAAGTGTACATGATTTTTCATCTCGTATCAGCATATTAGTCAATAATATTTCCCTATTTTTATGTATTTCTAATTCCGTTTATCGGCGTATAGTTAATCGATAAAAGTCAGAAGGAGAAAAAATGGACGATTCGAATAATCCGTTTCGGGCTAAATGGTCAATTATCGGGAACACCCTTTGTTTGGGCCACTGGGATATTTCTTACCAAGGCTTGCCCGTCATGTTGCCGGAAAATAAACGTAGCGAAGATATGGGCACGGACGGCATCTATAACTTTATCGATCCCGAAGACGAGTTATACCGCGAAGGGCTGGGCGAAGACGACTGGATTATCGAAAACGCCGACTGGCTGGCGGATGTGTTTATCGAGTACAATATTCCGATTGAAGAACAAACCATGCGCCATTTTTATCGCGCGGTAAACAAAGAAGACTGGCGTTGCGGCAGCTGCGGCGGGTGTATTTAGGTTTTAAGTGCATGTTTTTCTAAAATCTTGTAGAATTCTCCGAATTAATTCAAGCACTAACCATCGAATTTTACTTTAACCGCACATGGAAAAATCTCGTCAAAAATATTTGTTTAAATGGCTGCGTTCGCAGCAAAAGTCCATTAAAAAAGAGCTGAATCTGAATATCCTGCTGGCGACCCTTTCCTCATTGATTTTAGTGATTCAAACCTGGTTATTGGCCTCGTTACTGCACGCTTTAATTATCGAACACAGCGCGCGTTCTGCGCTGATTCCGCAATTTATCGGTCTGTTTATCTGCTTTGCCTTGCGCGCCGGCATACTTTATGTACGGGAAAAAATCGGCTTCAAGTGCGGTCAAAAATTACGCAATTTTATTCGGCGACAAATTCTGGAAAAAATTCATGCCGTCGGTCCTGCCGTCATCAACGGCAAATCGGCGGGCGGCTGGGCGACGTTGATGTTGGAACAAGTGGAAAATCTGCATAATTTTTATGCCCGTTATCTGCCGCAGCAAATGTTATCCGTCATCGTGCCGTGCGTTATTCTAATTGCGGTATTTCCGTTAAACTGGGCCGCCGGCTTAATCATGCTGCTCACCGCGCCGCTGGTTCCGGTATTTATGATTCTGGTCGGCATGGCCGCCGCCGATAAAAGTCAGCGGAACATGGACACCCTGGCAAAGCTGAGCGCGCAATTTTTGGATCGTCTGCGCGGTCTGGAAACCTTGCGTCTTTTTGACCGCACTTCGGAACAAACCCGGCATATCGAACAAGCCACGGAAGATTTTCGCAAAACCACCATGGACGTATTAAAAATGGCGTTTTTGTCCTCCGCGGTGTTGGAATTTTTCACCTCAATTTCCATCGCCGTTATGGCGGTGTATTTCGGTTTCAGCTATTTGGGGCAAATCGAATTCGGCCAACTTTCCGCCGGCATGACCTTGTTCGTCGGTTTTTTCTGCTTAATCCTCGCGCCGGAATTTTATCAGCCGTTGCGGGATTTGGGCGCTTATTATCACGATCGTTCCGCCGCCATCGGTGCGGCGGACGCTATCGTGGACTTTTTAGAAACGGAAACCGCGTTGCAGCGCCGACAAAATATTCAAATTCCTCACCAAAGTGCGGTCGATATTTCGGCCGAAAATTTAGTGGCGCTTTCACCGCAAGGCAAGCCGTTAACTGAACCGCTTACCTTCCGCATGCCGGCCGGCAGCCATACGGCGCTGGTGGGGCAAAGCGGCGCGGGAAAAACTTCTCTGATGAATGTTTTATTGGGTTTTCTGAATTATGAAGGCAGCCTGAAAATTAACGGCGTAGAACTCAGCCAAGCGAATATTGCCGCCTGGCGCCGGCAAATTGCCTGGGTGGGACAAAATCCGCTGTTGTTGCACGGTTCTATTTTAGATAATTTATTGCTCGGCGATATTCGGGCCACGCAAGCGGAAATCGACGCCGCGCTGCAACGGGCGAATGCCAAAGAATTTACCGATAAATTAGGTTTAAACAGCGAAATTAAAGACGGCGGTTTAGGCGTTTCCGTCGGGCAGGCGCAACGTTTAGCCGTCGCCCGCGCGTTGTTGCGCAAAGGCAGTTTGCTGTTATTGGACGAACCGACGGCAAGCCTGGATGCGCAATCGGAAAATCAGGTCTTGCAGGCGCTGAACGCCATTGATCGCGAACACACCACGCTGATGATCACTCACCGTATTGAAGATTTAAAACACAGCGATCAAATTCTGGTGATGCGACAAGGACAAATCGTGCAGCAGGGGCGTTTTGAGGAATTAAGCCGGCAAGGTTACTTTACGGAACTGCTCAATCGGCGGAATCAGGATATTCAATAAAAACTGTGAAAAATTTTATGCGTAATCGCCGGTGCGATTACTTATGGCTTCGCCACCGTTGGCAAAGCCAACGTTCAAAAAGCGCTGCTTTTTGTGACCGCACTTTACCTATTCATAAGCGACAAAAAAATAAAAGTGCGATCGGAAAAACATCATTTTGAGGAAAACGACCATAAAATGCGTGCATTACTTCCCTATTTAAAACTGTTTCGCCACGCCAAAGCCTCTTTAGCGCTCGGCGTGATATTGATGATAACCGGGCTTGCCGCCGGCATCGGTTTACTTTCGCTTTCCGGCTGGTTCCTTGCCGCCACCGCCATTGCCGGCGCAGGAACGCTGTTCAACTTTTTCTATCCGTCCGCCGGCGTACGCGGTTTAGCCATCGGACGCACCGTCGCCCGTTATTTCGAACGCTTAGTCACGCACGACGCCACCTTTCGGATTCTTGCCAAATTGCGCGTACAGGTATTTGAAAAAATCATTCCGCTGTCGCCCGCAGTGCTAAACCGTTACCGCAACAGTGATTTGCTGAATCGTCTGGTCGCGGACGTAGACACCTTGGACAGTCTGTATTTACGCCTGATTGCGCCTTTCGTCAGCGCGGCGGCGGTGATTATTGTTATGACGCTCGGATTAAGCTTTTTCAGTTTACCGCTCGCCCTTTTTATCGGCGGCACATTGTTAATCCTGTTACTGGTGATGCCGCCGGTTTTTTATCGTCTCGGCACGCGATTCGGCGCGAAACTGACCCAATCCCGCGCCCGCTATCGCGAACAATTTGTGGAATTCATTCAGGCTCAGGCGGAATTGCTGCTGTTTAACGCTTCGTCCGCATGGCGTGACGAATTAAACCGAACCGAGCAAAATTGGCAGGCTTATCAACGGCGGGAAAGCAATTTGTCGGGATTATCCACCGCACTTTTCATGTTTTTCAACGGATTATTGGTGGTACTCACCTTATGGCTGGCGGCCGCCGCCGAATTCGGTTCGGATCTTGAACAATTCGCCTTTATCGCCTTATTCACCATGTCCGCGCTGGCGGCGTTTGAAATTTTAATTCCTCTCGGTGCCGCGTTTTTGCATATCGGACAAGTGATCGCTTCCGCCGAACGGGTAAGCGATATTGTGCGACAAAAGCCGTTGGTAAACTTCTCCGGCACTCAAAGTGCGGTCAAAAATTCCAACGTTTTATTCGACGTAAAACAAGTGACCTTCCGTTATCCCGACCGTTCCCGGCTTGCCTTAAACCGGTTGGATTTGCAGATTTTGCGCGGAACAAACGTCGCCCTATTAGGCAAAACGGGCAGCGGAAAATCCACGCTGTTACAGTTATTGGCACGCAATTATGCGCCCGATAGCGGCGAAATTTTATTTGCCGAACAACCGATTTCCGCTTACAGTGAAAGCGCGTTACGCGCGCAAATGGCCGTTTTAACTCAACGCGTCCACGTATTCAGCGACAGTTTGCGCAACAATTTGCAACTGGCAAGCCGTTCGATCTTGACCGAACGGCAAATAACCGATGTGTTAAATCAGGTCGGTCTGCAACATCTCGCGGAACAAGGCCCGGAACAATGGCTCGGCGACGGCGGACGCCCGCTTTCCGGCGGCGAACAGCGTCGTTTGGGGTTAGCCCGTATTTTATTAAGCGACGCACCGATTTTATTATTGGACGAACCGACGGAAGGGCTGGATCGCGAAACGGAACGCCGTATATTGCGGCTCATTTTTGAACACGCAAAAGAGAAAACCTTAATTATGGTGACACACCGGTTAACGGAAATTGAACGGTTCGATCAGATTTATGTCATTGATGACAGTCGTTTAATCGAAAACGGACGTTTCGATGAATTAATGGAACGGGAAAACGGTTTATTTAAGCGGTTAACGGCGAGAATTTAGCCGAAGCATAAACATCGCTTCCGCTGAGATTTTTATTAGCCAGATGGGCGGAAACCTCCCCAGTGATTCTCGGCACACAGAAATTCTGACTTTGGCTGCTTTCTTCCGAACCTGACCGGGTAAACCAGACACCGTTGCGAGAGACCGAGGAGGTTCCCATCGAACTCACCGATTTGCTTTCGCATACCGGTTGAGTGGGCGTATTATGCGTGAATCGACCTCAAAATGCAAACGAAAAAGGAAATATTATGTCAACCGCATTAAACAGATTAATTACATTACTGAAATTGGAAAAGTTGGACGACGGGCTATTCCGCGGCAACTGCGAAGATTTGGGATTCCGTCAGGTATTCGGCGGACAAGTGGTGGCACAGGCGCTTTCCGCCGCCATGCAGGTGGCTTCGCCGAACCGCTTGTTACACTCCTGCCATGCTTATTTCTTAGCGCCCGGTGACAGCAGTTATCCGATTATTTACGACGTTGAAACTCTGCGTGAGGGGCACAACTTCACCGCGTTGCGGGTGAAAGCCATTCAGCACAACCGACCGATTTGCCATGTTACCGCGTCTTTCCAGGTGGAAGAATACGGTTTCGAACACCAAAGCAAAATGCCGCAGGTGGAATCGCCGGAAGAATGGATTTCCGAGAGTTCGGCGCTTAAACAGGCGGCACTCTTTATACCGGAAAACGTGCGCGACAAATTTCTGGCGGAGCGCCCGTTCGAAATTCGTTCCAAATATATTAACAATCCGTTCCGCGGTCAAAAACTGCCGCCGGAACAATTCGTTTGGGTTCGAACTAACGGTGAAGCGCCGCTTGACGCCAATATTCAAAAATGTCTGCTGGCTTACTTTTCCGATTTTCACTGTATTTTGACCGCACTTCATCCCCATGAAAAAGGATTTTTACAGAAAGGCATGAAAGTCGCCACTATCGACCACAGCATTTGGTTTCACCGCAGTTTTGATTTAAACGATTGGCTGCTCTATGCCATTGAAAGCAACAATGCCTACGCCGCACGCGGCTTATCGCGCGGACAGATTTTCGACCAATACGGACGCTTAATCGCGACAACCCAGCAGGAAGGTTTAATCCGTTTCACCGAAGAAGCAAAAACGCTTTAATAACCAAGGATAGTTCGGTATCATAGCGGATTATTTTGAATCCCATGATTCCCCCGACATCTTCACCGGTCGGACAGAAATCAACAAGTAAAAAAATCAAATAGGTTAAACGTGAATATTCAACAACTTCTTTCAGAACAAATCGGACAAGCCATGATCGCAGCGGGTGCGCAACAGCCTGTGGAACCGGCGGTGCGTCAATCGGGAAAACCGCAATTCGGCGACTACCAGGCGAACGGCATCATGGCTGCCGCAAAGAAATTAGGCTTAAACCCGCGCGAATTTGCGCAAAAAGTGCTGGATAATTTAAAGCTCGACGGCATTGTGGAAAAATTGGAAATTGCCGGCCCGGGTTTCATCAATATTTTCTTAGCTAAAAACTGGCTGGCGAATCACGCGGACAAGATGTTAAGTGCGGTCAATTTTGGGATTAAAACGGAGAAACCGCAAACCATCGTGGTGGATTATTCCTCTCCTAACGTTGCAAAAGAAATGCACGTAGGTCATTTGCGTTCGACTATTATCGGCGATGCGGTGGTACGCACTCTGGAATTTTTAGGCAATCACGTCATTCGCGCCAACCACGTAGGCGACTGGGGCACCCAATTCGGTATGCTGATTGCCTATCTGGAAAAAATGGAAAATGAAAACGCCACCGCCATGGAATTAAGCGATTTGGAATCTTTCTATCGTGCGGCAAAAGAACATTATGACAGCGATGAAGCCTTTGCGGAAAAAGCCCGCAATTATGTGGTCAAACTACAAAGCGGCGACGAATATTGTCGTATGATGTGGAAAAAACTGGTGGACATCACCATGCGCCACAATCAGGAAAACTACAACCGCCTAAACGTGACTTTAACGGAAAAGGACGTCATGGGTGAAAGCCTGTATAACCCGATGTTGCCGGAAATCGTCGCGGATCTGAAAAAACAGGGCTTAGCGGTGGAAGATGACGGCGCCTTAGTGGTTTATCTGGAGGAATTCAAAAACAAAGACGGCGATCCCATGGGCGTTATCGTACAGAAAAAAGACGGCGGATTCCTTTATACCACAACCGATATCGCGGCGGCAAAATACCGCTGTCATGAATTACATGCGGATCGCGTATTAGTTTTCTCGGACAGCCGTCAAAGCCAACATATGCAACAAGCCTGGTTAATCACTCGTAAAGCGGGTTATGTGCCGGATTCCTTCAGCCTTGAACATCCTTTCTTCGGCATGATGCTGGGTAAAGACGGCAAACCGTTTAAAACCCGCACGGGCGACACGGTAAAATTGAAAGATCTGTTGGATGAAGCGGTGGAACGCGCCGATAAACTGATTTCCGAACGCAATCCGGATTTGACCGCCGAAGAAAAAGCCGCGGTGGTGGAAGCGGTTGCCATCGGTTCGGTGAAATATTCCGATTTATCTAAAAACCGTACCACGGACTACGTTTTCGATTGGGATAACATGTTGACCTTTGAAGGTAACACGGCGCCTTACATGCAATACGCCTATACGCGCATTCGTTCCATCTTCGCCCGCGCCGGTATCGAGCCAAGCCGTCTCACCGACGAAATTGTGTTAACCGACGATAAGGAACGCGCGCTGGTCATCAAATTATTGCAATTCGAAGAGGCGCTCAATGGCGTGGCAAAAGACGGCATGCCGCATATTCTTTGCCAGTATTTATACGAACTGGCGGGCACCTTTTCCGGTTTTTACGAAGCCTGCCCGATTCTAAATGCGAAACAGCCAATCAAAAACAGCCGCCTGAAACTGGCGGCGTTAACCGCAAAAATCTTAAAACAGGGTTTGGATTTACTCGGCATTAAAACCGTCGAAAAAATGTAATTTTTCAATTATTCCCTCTTCAATATGAAGAGGGATTTTTCTAAGGGGTTAATATGAAAAAAACATTATCCGTCATTCTGGTATCGTCCGCTATTGCGCTTTCCGGCTGTTACGACAAAGAAACGCAAGAAAAACTGCAACAAGCGGAACAAGCGACCGCTCAGTTAAAAGCGGATTTACAACAAGCTCGGGACGAATTGACAAAAGTGCGGTCGGAAATTCCCGCATTATTGGTAAAACCGATAGAAATTTTTAATCAGTCCGCTGAATTTAAACGCCAAAATCCTAATCCTCAGGATTTCATTACGGAAAGTACGGCTTCCGTGAAAGTATTGCTGGCGAACACCGGCGTACCATGGTTAAACGCACTCCTCTACAATAAAATTGCGGCGGATTATCTCAACACCGACAATCACGCCGACAAGCAGGAAATTGAAGCCATTCAGGATCCGAAAGCCCGGCTGCAGGCGATTTTTGCCCGGCAATACGAATCCGCCCAAAAAAGCGCCGAAGCCTTTGAAAGCCGCGCCAACGATTATTCGCAAACCATGCGTTATATCGGGCAACGGCAAAATGTCGTCACCTTCGAACAAGTGATTTTTATGGACGGCGGCGGCGCGCATCCAATGAGCTGGACCAACTACATCAATATTGATACGGATAAAAAAGCCGTCATCGATTTGGCTTCCGCCTTCGGCAAAGACAATCTGGACAAAGTCAAAAACGCCTTATGGGGCGCTTATAAACTTTATAACGCCAAAAACGGCATACGCAGAGAAGCCGACTATTTTGTATCAAAAGACGAATTTGACGTATCACTGGATTTCTATTTCACCGCCGAAGGCGTGACGTTCAATTATGCGCCCTACGCGATTGGTTCCTACGCCGAAGGAGAAATTCAACTGCTGTTGCCTTGGTCTGCCGCTCGCCAATGGTTAAAACCCGAATACCGGTGGTAAGAATAAAAAACATGCGATTTTTTGACCGCACTTTTTCCGTTGTTTTTTCTTTCAGAGCAAAATGACCGATTATTTTTACGGCTTCCGTTACCACAAACCATAAAAAAACGGTCGGAATAAGAGATGAACTATGAAGTGCGGTCAAAAAACGTTAAATTTTTTGACCGCACTTTTTTGTTTTGGCTTGCAAATTAATTCCCGCTATATCGGTAATATCATTACCGAACGCGCTATTATTTTGCCGCTTTTAACTCTTGATAATATTTTTCGTAAAGCTCTACGGCTTCACCCACATCATCCTGCCAATGGGCGTTTTGCAAGACTTCCGCCGTCGGATAAATTGCCGGATCCTGAGTAATATCGGTCGGTAATTTTTCTTTGGCTTTTAAGTTGGAAGTCGGATAACCGATTTCAAGGGTTAATTTTTCCGCGACTTTTTCGCTTAATAAATAGTTAATCAATTTATGCGCCGCATCCGGGTGTTTTGCATTTGCCGGGATGGCTAACGTATCCACCCACAATACCGGACCTTCTTTCGGGAACACCATGTCGATGGTATTCGGCGCTTCTTTCTTCGCTATGCGCACGGAACCGTTCCATAACTGGCCTAATTCCACTTCTCCCGAGATGAATGAATTTGCCGGGTTATCGGAATTAAATGAAAGAACGTTAGGGCGCAATTTCAGTAATTCTTCGTAAGCCGCTTTGATTTCATCCGGCTTGGTGGTGTTCGGATTCAAACCTAATTTCAACAATGCGATATTGAAAACTTCGCGCGCATCATCCAATAATTGGATTTTGCCGGCGTATTCGGGTTTCCACAAATCGCCCCAGGAAGTGAAATCCGAACCTTTATAAGTATTCACGTTAAATGCGATACCCGGCGCGCCTAATAATTGCGGCAAACTGTATTTATTGCCTTCGTCGTAAGGTTTATTTAACCAGTTCGGATCAAGCTCGGCAATCACCGGTAATTTGCTGTGATCCAATTCTTTTAACATGCCTTCGCGTGCCATTTTGGACACAAAGTAGTTCGACGGTGCAATAACGTCGTAACTATCGTCGCCTTTTGTCTGTAATTTAACTTTGGCGTACATGGTTTCGTTTGATTCAAGGCTGGAAACATTCACTTTAATGCCCGTTTCCTTGGTAAATTCGTCTAATAAACCGTCCGGTACATATTCGGTCCAGGTGTAAAGATTAACGACATTATCGCCTGAAGCCTGCGTATCGTTCGCTGCGGCAGCTTTGCTGTCTTTATCATTACAGCCTGTCACCGCAACCGCAACCAAACTAGCTGCGAAAAGACCTGCTAATTTTTTCATTTAGATTTTCTCCAATGATTACGTTAAGAGTATCCGTCTTTCTTATATAAAGACATAAAAAAACGCCTGACTTTAGGCTAGTTTCTAGCTTACCGGTCGGGCGCTATTTTATGGATAAAAGTGCGGTTTGTCCAGACGAAGTTTTTTTAGGCTTTGTCCTTATGTCCGATTAATTGACCAACTATCACCAAAGCCAGCGACAATACGATCATAATGGTTGCCAACGCATTAACTTCAGGCGTAACCCCGGTTTTTACCAATGAATAAATCTTCAGCGGCAAAATTTCGTAACTTGCTCCGCTTACAAAAGATGATACGACAACGTCATCCAATGAAAGGGTAAAACTTAACAGCCAGCCGGACACGATCGCCGGCAAAGCCAACGGTAAAATGATTTTGCGCAAAATCGTAATCTCACTCGCACCCAAATCGCGCGCCGCTTCAAGCATTCGAATATCGAAACCTTTCAAACGTGAAAAAACGCTGACTACCACATAAGGTAAACAGAAAGTTACGTGTGCCAACAATAATGACCAGAAACCCAATGAAATACCGACGATCATAAACAATGCCAGTAACGACACCGCCATCACAATATCCGGCGACATCATCACGACAAATAACATGCCGCTTACCGCTTGTTTACCGCGAAATTTATACCGATAAAGGGCAATCGCCGTTAAACTGCCGATAATAGTGGCCAATGTGGCGCCGACAAAAGCAATCACAACGGAATGAATCGCCGCCTGAATCAAGGTATCGTTATTAAACAAACGTTCATACCAATTCCAGCTGAAGCCTTTCCAACTTAATCCGTAACGGTCGCCGTTAAAAGAATTGCCGACTAAAATAAAAATAGGAATGTACAAATAGGCGTACACCACAAACATAAAGAAATTACGTAGCATACGATTCATTATTCTAACTCCACTTTCTTATTCAGTAATTTATTCGCTTTGTAATAAACGAAAATCAACAATGCCATCAGAATGGTTAATCCGATACTGATTGCGGCACCGAACGGCCAGTTGCGGGATACTAAAAATTCGCTCTTAATGACGTTACCCACCAATAACACTTTCGCGCCGCCCAGTAAATCCGCTACATAGAACATGCCCATTGCCGGTAATAATACTAACAGGCAACCGGAAACAATACCGGGCATAGTCAAAGGGATAATAATTTTCACAAAGCGCTGAAATGCATTTGCGCCAAGATCTTTTGCGGCTTCCAATAAACGGAGATCCAATTTTTCAATGGCGGAATATAAAGGTAAAATCATAAACGGCAGTAATAAATACACCAACCCGATGATTACCGCCACTTCCGTATTCAAAATACGAATCGGCTCATTAATCAGCCCGAGCGAAAGCAAGATCTCGTTCAAAATACCTTTCACGCCTAAAAACACTTTCATCCCGTAAATACGGATCAATGAGTTTGTCCAGAACGGAAGAACCAGCAAAAACATTAAAAACGGACGATATTTTTCGTTGATTTTCGTCATGATAAATGCAAAAGGATAACCAATCACCAAACAAAGCACGGTGGCAATAACCGACATGTATAGTGAATTCCACACCACCGTTCCGTAAAGCGGTTCGAACAGACGGGCGTAGTTTGCAAAGGTGAATGGTAACGCGTAAAAATTACTGACATCTTTGCTTAAAAAGCTGACAATAAACACCAAAAAATTCGGTGCGAATACAAAGAAAATCAACCAAGCGAAGATGATACCAACAGTAATTTTCTGAAATTTATTGGTTGTCATTTTCATCATTCAGTACCACTTCCCATTTTTCAATCCAAGTGACCGCCACTTTTTGATCTAATGAGTGATCGATATTCGGGTCGTCTTCATTAAAGAATTCACTGACGAGCACCATTTTACCGTTGTGCTCAAGTTCTACCGTAGACTCCAGCGTCATCCCTTTATAGTTACGTTCACGAATGTGACCGATAATCGCGCTGGATTTCTCGTTTTCATCCAATTCTTCAAGCAACACGTCTTCAGGACGAAGCAATACTTTCAGTTTTTGGTTCGGTTGCACCGGCTGAGCAACGTAAATATCGCAAATTCGACCTTCGACATTCGCACGCACGCGTTGCTCATCGATGCGTTCAATCACTGTCGCATCAAAAATATTAATTTCGCCAATAAATTTCGCCACGAATAAGTTACGCGGTTCTTCATAAATTTCACGCGGCGAACCGTCTTGTTCAATATTCCCTTTACGCAATACAATAATACGATCAGACATGGTCAAGGCTTCTTCCTGATCATGCGTCACGAAAATAAAAGTAATGCCTAACTGGCGTTGCAACGATTTCAGTTCATTCTGCATTTGCTTACGTAATTTGTAATCCAACGCGGATAACGATTCATCCAGCAACAAAACTTTCGGTTTATTCACCACGGCTCGAGCGATAGCGATACGCTGTTGTTGACCGCCCGAAAGCTGCGCCGGCTTGCGATCGGCCATTTCTTCCAGTTGAACCATACGTAAGGCTTCGAGTACGCGAGTCTTGATTTCGTTCTCAGGCACTTTCTGCATGCGTAAACCAAATGCCACATTATCAAAAATCGTCATATGCGGGAACAATGCATAACTTTGGAACACAGTATTCACATGACGTTGTTCCGCCGGGATGTTCGTCACATCTTCGCCGTCCAAAATGATTTGTCCGCCATTCGCCTCTTCAAATCCCGCAATTAAACGTAATACTGTCGTTTTACCGCAACCTGACGGACCGAGAATGGTAATAAATTCGCCATTATTAATGGTTAGATTAAAATCATTGATAATTGTGTTATCGCCGTATGCTTTTCTTAAAGAACGCAGTTCGACGATAGGTTTAGTTTGACTTGTCTGTTCCACTAGCTTTGGTTTTCTCCATAACAAACTAAATGAAATTCATGCCTACAATTCTGTTTGCAGACGCCTGAGAAATTAAATGCTATATAATATAGCTAACCCTCGGTAATGAAAAGTAATTAATCCGTTTTCGGCGGAATTTTCCACAAAAAACAAAAGATCCCCCAATAAAAAGCCATATTCCCCCGAAATAACGGTAAATCTTTGTCATATATCAAGAAATTTCCAGAGCAAAATTGATACAGTAACTCATATTTTTTATGGAGAACCGTATTATGTCATTCAGTGAACAGCTCCTCGAACGATTTTTAACCTACACCGCCTTTGATACCCAATCCAAAATCGGTGCAAAATCGTCGCCCAGCACGCAAGGACAAGTCAAATTAGCCAAACATTTAATGCAGGAATTACAACAACTGGAACTGGAAGAAATCACGTTAACGAAACACGGCATTTTAACCGCATTCTTACCTGCCAATATCGCTCATGCACCGACTATCGGTTTAATTTCTCACCTTGACACTTCGCCCCAATGCAGCGGAAAAAACGTGCAGGCCGAAGTCATCAAAAATTATCGCGGCGGCGATATCGCATTAGGTATCGGCGATGAATTTATCAGCCCGGTATATTACCCTTTCCTGCATCAGTTAACCGGTAAAACCCTTATTGTTACCGACGGCACAACATTGCTCGGCGCCGATAACAAAGCAGGAATTGCGGAAATTTTGACCGCACTTTCCGAGATAAAAAAACGCAATTTACCACATTGCAACATTCGAATCGCCTTTACGCCCGATGAAGAAATCGGTTTAGGCATGCATTATTTCCCGTGGGAAGCCTTTCCCTGCGATTGGGCATATACTATCGACGGCGGCGAAGTGGGTGAATTGGAATATGAAAACTTTAACGCCGCGACGGCTAAAGTAACTATTCACGGACGTAATATTCATCTGGGTTCGGCAAAAGATAAGCTGATTAATGCACTCACGTTAGCCTGCGATTTCCAACAATTACTTCCCGTCGATGAAGTGCCTGAAAAAACGGAGGGAAAAGCGGGTTTTTTCCATTTACAACGTTTGACAGGAGATATTGAAAAAGCCGAATTACATTATTTGATCCGCGATTTCGATATAGATAAATTTGAGCAACGAAAAGCATTTATCCGACAGGCAGTAGATAAATTCAATCGGGAAAAAGGCTTACGCCAAAAAGCCGAAGTGACGCTGACCGACACTTACAAAAACATGTATGATGTGGTCAAAACCGTACCGCAATCCATTGATTTAGCCGACAAAGCCATGAAAGCCTGCAATATCGACCCCGTGCATAAACCGATTCGCGGCGGCACAGACGGCGCATGGTTTGCTGAAAAAGGCTTAGCCTGTCCGAACATCTTTACCGGCGGTTATAACTTTCACAGCAAGCATGAACTGATCAGCCTTGAAGGCATGGTCGATGCCGTAAACGTAATCATAAAAATGATGGAACTGGCCGTAAAATAACACATAAAAAATCCCCCTGCTTATCACCGGGGGATTTAAATTTTAGCTATTTTGTTTTGACAAACACGCGAACATTATTAAAGCCTTTTTCCTTCAGATACAGGGCCTGTAATTTGCTCATGACACCTCGTTCGCAATATAAAACGTAATTTTTGCTTTGATCCAGCTCGCCAAACTGTGACGAAACCTTATAAAACGGTAGTTCGATGATCTGACAATCTTCCAATACCAGCGGATTTTCATCCGTTTCTTCCGGACTGCGAATATCCAAAATTACGTCGTTTTCACCTAAAACCGAAACCGCATCAACTTCTACCACGTCTTTTTCCGTTTCTTCCGCAATTTGACGAATATCCAAATATTCGGCATTTTGTACCGCACTTTCCAGAATATTAAAATCGAAATGCGCTTCTTCCGCCAAAATGCGATCACGCACCGCTTTCACCGTCGGATTTTTAGAAATCACGCCGCAAAATTCCGGCATGGATTTCGCAATATCTTCCGTGCCGATTTGTTTCGCCATGGCGATAATCTGTTCTTTATCGTGCGTAATCAGCGGGCGTAATACTAAAGCGTCCGCCGCTTCATCGATCAAGCGTAAATTAGTTAAGGTTTGGCTGGAAACCTGACCGAGCGCCTCCCCCGTTACAATGGCTTCAATAGCAAAACGCCGCGCCACTTGACTGGCCGCTCGCACCATCATCCGTTTCAGCACTACGCCCATTTGCCCGTTATCGATTTTCTCTAAAATCTCGCCGACTACGGCTTCAAAATTAATGGCAATAAAGCGTACCTTGTGCGAACTGCCGTAACGGTGCCAAATGTGATAAGCCATTTGTTTCACACCGATTTCATGAGCCGCCCCGCCTAAATTAAAGAAGCAATAATGTACGCGGGAACCGCGACGAATCAGCATATAACTGGACACGCCCGAATCGAAACCGCCGGAAATCAACGACAACACGTCTTCCTGCGTACCAATAGGATAACCGCCGATGCCTTCATGACGCGCTTTAATAAATAGCAATTTATCATCGTCCACCTCGATACGGACCGTCACATCGGGATTTTTCAGTTTCACCGTCGCCGTTTCAATGTGCTGATTTAACCCGCCGCCTACATAACGTTCGATTTCCAGCGAACTAAAATTATGCTTACCGCGGCGCTTCGCCCGCACACAAAAAGTTTTGCCTTGAAGCGTATCACCCATGCGTTCCAGCGTTTGTTCGAAAATATTGTGCAAATCCGTAAACGGGCGCTCCTCCACTTCCAGAAAATGGTGAATTCCCGGAATACGTTGCAACAATTCGATTAAGTGCGGGCGATTTTCTTCAAGTTTTGACCGCACTTCAATGTAATCCCAGTGACGAACCACCGCCACGGAATCATCATGCTTATCCAATACGTTACGAATATTGCTGGTTAAAATTTTGATGAACCGTTTGCGAACGCTGTCGCTTTTAATCATGATCTCGGGAAAAAGTTTAATTATAAATTTCATTACTTATCTCGGCTAAAAAAATTGCGGGCATTATACCGACTTTCCGGCAAAAGAAAAACCGCAGTCAATGGGCTGCGGTCGATTGATTGCAAAGGAAATACGGGTTATTTCACGGTGACGACAATTTCACCTTCCTGCGGCGGCGACAATTCGCCTATCTCAAAAATATCCGCGTTAGCTTGTCGCGCGACGTTCAACAAAGCGTCAACGCTATCGGGACGCACCGCCACCAACAATCCGCCGGAGGTTTGCGGATCGCATAAAACGGCCTTCTGCGTTTCCGTCATCGGCGAAACTTTATGTCCGTAACTGTCGAAATTACGCGAGGTACCGCCCGGCACACAGCCTTTTTCAATGTAATCCCGAACATCCTCCAGAGTGTGAATTTTATCCATATACACCGTGGCGTTCAAATGAGAACCTTCGCATAATTCAATCAAATGGCCGAGCAGACCAAATCCGGTGACATCCGTCATCGCCGTTACGCCGTCAATTTCGGAAAACGCCGAACCGACCGAATTCATCTGACACATCACTTTTGTTGCCAATCCTTTGTGCTCTGCTTTCAATTTGCCTTTTTTCTCGGCCGTCGTCAGCACACCGATTCCCAACGGCTTGCTCAAATAAAGCTTGCAACCGGCTTCGGCGGAAGCGTTCTTTTTCACTTTCTCCGTATTAATCATGCCGGTTACCGCCAACCCGAAAATCGGTTCCGGTGCGTCAATGGAATGTCCGCCGGCCAAAACAATACCCGCTTCTTTGCAGGCAAAACGTCCGCCGTCCACAATGCGTTGCGCCACCTCAGCCGGTAATAATTTTATCGGAAAACCCAGAATGGCAATCGCCATAATCGGTTTTCCGCCCATCGCGAAAATATCGCTGATCGCGTTGGTTGCCGCGATACGACCGAAATCGAACGGATCATCCACTATCGGCATGAAAAAGTCCGTGGTACTGATAATGCCTACGCCGTTTCCGATATCGTAAACCGCCGCATCATCGGCCGTGTCGTTACCGACCAACAAATGAGGATCGACAAATTGTTCGAGTTGCGTTTGTAAAATTGTCCCTAACACCTTAGGCGAAATTTTACAGCCTCAACCCGCACCGTGACTGTATTGCGTCAATCGGATGGTATCTGTCACCGTACTGTCCAACGCCTGTTGAAGTGCGGTCAAATTTTCCGTCATTTTTTATTTTCCTCATTCTTTCAAATGGATGTTTGATAGGAGAATTATACAATTATTTTCCGGGGAAAGGGGAATTTTCCTGCTCTTGTACTGTTTTTAAACAGTTAGGATTTTTTTTGAAATTTCTGTTTGACAGCCAAAACAAAATAAGTAAAATGCAAATCCGTTACGGCAATAAGCCGGAACACATGCGGGAATAGCTCAGTTGGTAGAGCACAACCTTGCCAAGGTTGGGGTCGCGAGTTCGAGCCTCGTTTCCCGCTCCAATTTTTAAATGCGTTGTGCCCGAGTGGCGGAATCGGTAGACGCAAGGGATTTAAAATCCCTCGCCTTTCGGGGCGTGCCAGTTCAAGTCTGGCCTCGGGCACCATTTTAAATTACCAAACAAATGCGGGAATAGCTCAGTTGGTAGAGCACGACCTTGCCAAGGTCGGGGTCGC
>CAUTMS010000016.1:0-38658 GCA_963539805.1 uncultured Actinobacillus sp.
GGTTCGCTGATTGCGTTTCAAAAAACGTTGAAAAATTTGACCGCACTTTGAGTTGCCCAATAAAAGCTGGACGGGTTAGTTTAAATACTGAGCTCAGTATTGTGCAGAGCTCAGATCTTTTAAATCCGTTTTTGATTGTAATATGCCAAATATTCATCAATGCCGGCCTGTCATTCGGCTATTGATGAATCATGCGGTGATAAAAACATTCCGATTTCAAAATCGCAAAAAACGTCAATCACCGCATTATCGTAGCAATTTACATTAACTCAGCGCGTAATTTTTTCGTGACTTCAACCATGATTTTCAGTTGTTCGAGGGTTTCTTTCCAGCCGCGGGTTTTTAGACCGCAGTCCGGGTTGACCCATAAACGTTCTTTCGGTACCACTTGGAGCGCTTTGCGTAGCAAGTGTTCGATTTCGGCGGCGGTTGGAACGCGTGGGCTGTGGATGTCGTACACGCCCGGACCGATGTCGTTCGGGTATTTGAAATGGACAAACGCCGTTAATAATTCCATGTCGGAACGGGAGGTTTCAATCGTAATCACATCCGCATCCAAGCCTGCAATGGCCGGTAAAATATCGTTGAATTCGGAATAACACATGTGTGTATGAATCTGTGTGTCATCTTGACAACCCATTGAAGTTAAACGGAATGCTTCGCCCGCCCATTGTAAATAAGCGTCCCAATCAGCGCGTTTGAGCGGTAAGCCTTCGCGAATTGCCGGTTCGTCAATTTGAATCACTTTAATACCGGCTTTTTCCAAGTCCGATACTTCATCGGAAAGTGCCACCGCAATTTGTTTACATACTGTTGAACGCGGAATATCGTTGCGCACGAAAGACCATTGCAAAATCGTGACCGGACCGGTAAGCATGCCTTTCATCACTTTTTTCGTTAAGCTTTGGGCATATTGTGACCAGCGTACCGTCATTGGCTCAGGGCGTACCACATCGCCATAAATGATCGGCGGTTTCACGCAGCGGGAACCGTAGCTTTGCACCCAACCGAATTTGGTGAAGGCAAATCCGTCTAATAATTCGCCGAAATATTCCACCATGTCGTTACGTTCCGCTTCGCCGTGAACCAATACATCTAAATCCAATTTTTCTTGCTCACGTACGACCAATTCGATTTCTTTTTTCATTGCCGCTTCATAATCCGCAAGGGACAATGTGCCTTTTTTGAAGGCTGCACGCGCATGGCGGATTTCAGTGGTTTGCGGAAAAGAACCGATGCTTGTTGTTGGAAGCAATGGCAGTTTTAACCATGCATTTTGTAATTTGATGCGTTCCGAAAACGGGGATTTGCGTTGATCCGCGCCTGTTGGCAAGTTCGCTAAACGTTCCGCCACCTCGGGACGATGAATATCTTTTGAGGTCGCACGGGCATCGGCGGCAGCCTGGCTGGCGTCGAGTTCCGCTTGTACGGCAGCTCTGCCTTGTTCAAGTGCGGTCTTAATGACGCCTAATTCCCGGATTTTTTGCAAACAGAAAGCAAGCCAGTTGTAAAGCTCCGGTTTGTTTGCCTGTAACCGTGTTTCCACGGATAAATCGTAAGGCGTGTGAAGCAGAGAACAACTTGGTGCAATCCACAAACGGTCTCCCAGTTTAGCTTTTAACGGTTCTACCACGTCCAACACTTGGTTCAGGTTCGCACGCCAAATGTTACGACCATCAATCACGCCCACAGATAAAATCTTGTGGTAATCCGCAAAGGCGGCAAGTTGTTCGGGCGCACGCACTAAGTCAATGTGTAAGCCCGCAACCGGCAAGGCTTTTAATAAAGCCGCGTGTTCGGCAACAGAACCGAAGTAAGTGGCTAACAATAATTTTGCGTTTACTTGCGCGCTTAATGCGGCGTACACATCTTTATAAGCCGCAACCCATTGTGCCGGCAAATCGACGGTTAAAGCAGGTTCGTCAATTTGAATATAATCCGCGCCTTCTGCCGCCAAGGCGTTTAAAATTTCCACATAAACCGGCACGAGTTTGCTTAATAAATCAAAGCGATTAAATGCCGAGCCTTTTTCTTTGCCTAACCACAGGAACGTTAACGGACCGACAATGGTGGGTTTGACCTTCAAGCCAAGGGCTTTGGCTTCGTGAATTTGTTGCACGTAATGCGTCGGATTGGCTTTAAATGACGTATCCGCGTGAAATTCAGGCACAAGATAATGATAGTTAGTGTCAAACCATTTGGTCATTTCAATGGCGAATTGGTCTTTGTTGCCACGCGCCAGTTGGAAATATTGATCAAGAGTTAAATGTTGGCTGTCGAAACCGAAACGTGCAGGAATGGCGCCTGTTGCCACTTGTAAGTCTAAAATGTGATCGTAAAAGGTGAAATCCGCCACAGCCACATAATCCGCCTTCGCCGCCGATTGGTGTTTCCAGTTGGTTTCGCGCAAGGCTTTGGCGATGTCTAATAAATCCTGCTCGGCGATTTCACCGCGCCAATAACGTTCTTGCGCAAATTTAAGTTCACGTTTTGCGCCGATGCGCGGAAAGCCGGATAAATGAAATATTGTCATACTAATTCCTCAATGTGTTAAATGATTTAGACGGCTAAACGTCCGTACGCAGGTTAGAATGACGGAAACAGGATTATTATGCAAATTAATAATTTTCTTAAAATTTATGAAATAGATTAATGATTCTGCGTTTTGTTGGTTTGCGACGGCAATCGTAAAAAAACGTCGTTAAAAACGACCGCACTTTTCGTTTCAACCGGGCGCCGTGGAACAATCATCTTTTTGCTTAAAAAGAAGGCAGTGGAAATAATCGGTCTCAATAAAGTTTTCGTCAAATAGGGTAAGTTAATTTTGCTAAAAACATGGATTATTCGGCTATGATTTTAGATTGTGATCCAGATCGAGTTTTTTGCCGGTTAAGGTCACTAATATAACCGTGCTTACCGTAGCAATTCACTATCAATGCTTGTGGTTCATTGATAAACGAAAAACAATATTGAGAGGGACAGAACAATGAAATTAAGCAAAAGAACATTTCTTAAATCTTTAGTCGCCGTATCTATTCTGACTGTGACGGGATTAAATGCTAACCCGGCATATTCCAGTTCGGCCGAACCGATCAAATTAGGCTTCCTGGTAAAACAACCCGAAGAACCTTGGTTCCAGACCGAATGGGCGTTTGCGGATAAAGCCGCCAAAGATCTCGGTAATGTGCAAATTATCAAAATTGCCGTGCCTGACGGTGAAAAAACATTAAACGCTATTGATAATTTAGCTGCTAACGGTGCAAAAGGATTTGTGATTTGTACGCCGGATCCGAAATTAGGTCCCGCCATTATGGCGAAAGCCCGCGCTTACGATTTAAAAGTGATTGCCGTTGACGATCAATTTTTAAATGCCGCCGGCGAACCGATGACCAATGTTCCGTTAATTATGATGGCGGCGAGTGAAATCGGTCAGCGTCAGGGCGAGGAACTTTATAAAGAAATGCAAAACCGTAAATGGGATGTGAAAGATACCGCGGTTTTAGCCATTACCGCCGATGAACTGGACACCGCCCGTCGCCGTACCGAAGGTTCTATCGGCGCGTTAGTAAAAGCGGGTTTTCCGAAAGAAAAAATTTATAAATCACCGACAAAAAGTAACGATATTCCGGGCGCACTTGATGCCGCCAACTCTATGTTAGTACAACATCCGGAAGTGAAAAACTGGCTTATCGTGGGGATGAACGATAACACCGTATTAGGCGGTGTGCGGGCAACGGAAGGGCAGGGCTTTAAACCGGAAAATGTGGTGGCTATCGGTATTAACGGTGTGGATGCGGTTAATGAGCTTTCCAAACCTAAAGCCACCGGCTTTTTAGGTTCGTTGTTACCAAGTCCGGATATTCACGGCTATCGCAGCGTTGAGCTTCTCACTAAATGGATCAGAGATGGAGTGGAACCGGAAAAATACATTGCCGTGCAGGACGTTGTTTTCTTAAAACGTGACAATTTCAAAGAAGAACTTTCTAAAAAAGGCCTTTAATAGTTGAAATCGGGGTCTGTTTATCGCCCGTAAACAGACCTCAATAAGGAGGACGAGATGCAAGTTCCATATTTAGAGTTTGATAATGTGAGTAAAAGCTTTCCCGGCGTTAAAGCATTACAAAATGTTTCCTTTAAATGCTATGAGGGTAAAGTTCATGCGTTAATGGGTGAGAACGGTGCGGGCAAATCCACCTTATTAAAAATTTTAAGCGGTAATTATCTGCCTACCGAGGGCAAATTAAGTGTCGGCGGTCGCCAGCTGGTTTTCCGTAATACCAAAGAAGCGCTATTAGCCGGCGTCGCCATTATTTATCAGGAATTAAATATCGTGCCGGAAATGACTGTGGCGGAAAACCTGTGTTTAGGTCAGTTGCCGCATTCCTTCGGCATTGTGAATAAAGCGGAATTAATTGAGAGAACGCAAAAATATCTCGATAAACTGGATCTCAATATTTCGCCGGATACGCCTTTAAAGGAATTATCTATCGGTCAATGGCAAATGATTGAAATTGCCAAGGCTTTAAGCCGGGGTGCCAAAATTATTGCATTTGACGAACCCACCAGTAGCCTTTCCGCCCCTGAAATTGAAAAATTATTCAGCGTAATTAACGAGTTGCGGGACGAAGGTAAGGTGATTTTATACGTATCTCACCGCATGGAAGAAATTTTCCGTATCAGCGATGAAATTACCGTGCTGAAAGACGGACAATTCGTGGAAACCTTTTCTGATCTTTCAAAAATCACCAATGACGATTTAGTGCGCAGCATGGTCGGACGCAATTTAGGCGATATTTATCATTATCGTCCGCGTGAAGTGGGCGACACCCGTTTAAAAATTACGCATTTATCCGGTCAGAAACTAAAAGGCGATTTTAGCTTAACGGTTCGGGCCGGTGAAGTTTTAGGTTTATTCGGCTTAGTCGGTGCGGGGCGTTCGGAATTATTAAAAGTAATTTTCGGCGCGGATCCGAGCGTGTCGGGAACCATTGAACTGGACGGTCAAACCATTTCCGTACGCAGTCCGAAAGAAGCGATTGAGCAGGGCATTGTGCTTTGTCCTGAAGATCGCAAAAAAGAAGGGATTATTCCAACGGCAAGCGTAGGGGAAAATATCAATATCAGCGCCAGACGTTCTCACAATTTCCTTAAATTCATCATTAATGAAAAATGGGAAAAGAAAAACGCCGAACAACAGCGGCAGCAAATGAATGTAAAAACGCCGTCGATTCAGCAACTTATTGTGAATTTATCCGGCGGTAATCAACAGAAAGCCATTTTGGGACGTTGGTTATCGGAAGATATTAAAGTGTTACTGCTCGATGAACCGACCAGGGGTATCGATGTGGGCGCGAAATCCGAAATTTACGATTTAATTTTTAAATTAGCCGACCAAAAACTGGCCATTATTGTGGTTTCCAGCGATCTGCCCGAAGTCATCGGTGTGTCCGATAGAATTATGGTCATGCGTTCCGGTCAAATTACCGGCGTAATAGAACGTGCGGATGCAACGGAAGAAAAAGTATTAAAACTTGCTATGGTAGAAAGCAAAGCGGCTTAATGTAGGAGATTGATTATGACTTCAACAACTCAAGAAAAAAATGCGGGTTCATTCAGCAAAATCTGGAACGCTTACGGCATGCTGTTAATTTTTGCGGTCATTTTTGTCTGCTCTTGCTTATTTATCCCGAATTTTGCCACCGTGGTAAATATGAAGGGGCTGGGGTTAGCCATTTCTATGAGCGGAATCGTTGCCTGCGGTATGTTGTTCTGCCTGGCCGCCGGTGAAATTGATCTTTCCGTGGCTTCCGTTATCGCGTGCGCCGGAGTTGTCACGGCGGTAGTCATTAACATGACGCAAAGCGTCTCGGTCGGTATTCTTGCCGGTCTTGGTTTAGGTATTGCGGTGGGCCTAATTAACGGTTTTGTGATTGCGAAATTAAAAATCAACTCGTTAATCACTACGCTCGCCACTATGCAGATTGCCCGCGGTTTAGGCTATATTATTTCGGACGGTAAAGCGGTGGGCATCACCAAAGAAGAATTCTTCGAATTAGGTTATCAGGACATTTTCGGCGTGCCGTTACCGATTATTTTTACCATCATCTGTATTGCTATTTTCGGTTTCTTGCTCAGCAAAACCACTTACGGTCGCAACACGCTGGCTATCGGTGGTAACCAGGAAGCCTCTCGTTTGGCCGGTATCAATGTAGACAGAACCAAATTGATTATTTTTGTGGTATCGGGTTTTGTTTCCGCGCTTGCCGGCGTGATCCTGGCCGCCCGCATGACCAGCGGCCAACCGATGACTTCCGTAGGGTTCGAAATGGTGGCGATTTCGGCCTGCGTATTAGGCGGCGTTTCGCTGAACGGCGGGGTGGCAAAAATTTCATTTATTATCGCCGGGGTATTAATTCTCGGAACTATCGAAAATGCCATGAACTTACTGAATATTTCACCGTTTGCGCAATATGTGGTGCGCGGTCTCATCTTGCTGATTGCAGTTATTTTTGATAAATATAAACAAAAATTTATCAAATCCTAAGGTTGAGGAATGAAGCAACGGCAAGAGGTTCAACAGGAAACCAACCCGTTATTACCCGGCTATCGGTTCGGTTCGTATTTAGTGGCGGGTTGTACTCCTATCGAAAAAGGTAATGAAGTGGATTTTGCCATTCGTCGCCCAAACGGCATGAAAGGCTACATTATTAATCTTACGACCAAAGGCGAAGGCACGGTATTTGAAGGCGACCGTGCCTTTACTTGTTCGAAAGGGGATTTATTGCTTTTCCCGCCCAATGCCGAACATTTGTATTCTCGTTCGGAATCCGCCGACTCCTGGCATCATCAATGGATTTATTTCAGACCCCGTTCTTTCTGGGCGAACTGGCTGCAATGGAGCCACGTATCGGATCACGTCGGGCGCCTTACCGTGACCGATTCGGCAACCTATGAGGAAATTTTGGCATTATTTAAGAAAATCGAATGGGAATATAGCACCAAAGACATTTTCTCCGAAGCCATGTCCATGTGTTTATTGGAACAACTGCTGATTAAATGTATTCAATTAGATCCCGTCAACAGCCAGAGAATGCTGGATCCCCGCATTTTAGAAGCTTGCCATTTTATTTCCGCCAATTTGCATATTAATCATAAAATCAGCGAAATTGCCGAGCATATTCACATGTCGCCTTCCCGCCTGACGCACCTTTTTGTGCAGCAAACGGGATCGAGCATTATCAAATGGCGGGAAGAACAGCGCATGATCAAAGCGCAGCATTTACTCCATACGTCCGGTGCACCGATTTACGCCATTGCAAGACAATTAGGCTATGACGACCAACTTTATTTTTCCCGCCTGTTTAAACGTTATTCAGGGCTAAGTCCCTCCGATTACCGTAATTCCCGTTAGCCAGAGTTCATAAAGTGCGGTCAAAAATGGATAAGTTTTTTAAAAAGTGATCCGGCTCTCATCTTGTTTCTCGCAGCCGGATTATCCATATATATAGCTTATTCCACGCTAACGATTCTATGCAATAAGATCTACTCTACAGTCTGACGGCGTGGCATACACAGATTGCCATCACTTTTGTTACGACAGAATCGGGAGTAATCAATATGCAAGAGGCAAGAACCGCGATTGCTTCAGGCGAGGCATCCATCGGCATCGAATTCGGTTCCACCCGGATTAAAGCCGTGTTAATTAATAGCCGCGGCGATATTCTGGCAACCGGCGGCTTTACCTGGGAAAATCACTTTACCGACGGAATCTGGACGTATCCGCAAAGCGAAATCCGCCAAGGGCTGCAACAGGCCTACCGGGATTTGGCAAATCAGGTGCAGGAACGATACGGCCTGGTGCTCACCCGCGCCAAAGCTATCGGCATCAGCGGCATGATGCACGGTTACCTGCCTTTCGATAAGCAAGGTAACCAGCTGGTCGAATTCAGAACCTGGCGCAATAATATTACGGAAAAATCTTCGCAAAAATTGACCGCACTTTTTAACTACAACATTCCTCAACGCTGGAGTATTTCTCATCTATATCAGGCGATTCTGAACCAAGAGGAACATGTGGGAAGAATTGACTATCTCACGACGCTGGCGGGTTATGTTCATTGGCAGCTAACCGGTGAAAAAGTGCTCGGTGTGGGCGAAGCGTCCGGCATGTTTCCCATTGATCCGCAAACCGGTAATTATGATCAAAGCCTGCTCAAGCGGTTTGACGATCTCATTGCGCCGCAGTCTTATCCCTGGAACATCGCCCGCATTTTACCGCAGGTATTAACGGCCGGACAGATCGCCGGTTATCTAACGGAACAGGGCGCAAAATGGCTCGATCCGACGGGGCGATTACAGGCGGGCATTCCGTTTTGTCCGCCGGAAGGCGATGCGGGAACCGGCATGGTGGCCACCAACAGCATTAAAACCAATACCGGAAATATTTCCGCCGGCACGTCGGCTTTCGCCATGATTGTGCTGGAAAAAGCGCTCTCCAAAGTGTATGAACAATTGGATATGGTCACCACGCCGGCGGGCAAACCCGTCGCCATGGCGCACGCCAATAACTGCAGCTCGGACATTAACGCCTGGATTCGCCTTTTCGGCGAAACGTTAAAGGCCTTTGGTGCGGAAGTTGAAACGGATAAATTATACGAAACCCTTTTCCTGCAAGCCCTGGACGGCGAGGCGAACGGCGGCGGTTTATTGTCTTACGGCTTCTATTCCGGCGAACACGGCGTAGGTTTAGCCGAAGGTTGCCCGATTTTTATGCATCCGGCCAATGCCCGTTTTACTTTGGCTAATTTTATCCGAACCCATTTATACAGCGCGTTCGGCGCCATGAAATTAGGCGTCGATATTCTTATTCAACGGGAAAAAGTGAATATCGCGCAGATTCTCGGTCACGGCGGTATTTTCAAAACCCCGAATGTCGCCTCAAAGATTCTTGCTTCGGCGATTAACGTTCCGGTAGCCGTAATGAAAACGGCAAACGAAGGCGGCGCTTGGGGAATTGCGTTACTGGCAAATTATTTAACCGCTTATCAGGCGGGACAATCCTTAGAAGATTACCTCGACGACCATATCTTCGCCCAAGCCGAAATATTCGTTTCGCAACCGGATGAAGAAATGGCGAAAGGCTACGCGGAATTTATGCAATATTATCAACAAGGCATTGCCGTCGTGCAAACGGCGGTCGATACCTTCCGTCATGCTATTTAAAACGAATCAGGAGAACATTATGGAATTTCTTAAAAAACTGGAAGTGTGGTTTGTGGTCGGCAGTCAGGACTTATACGGCGATGAAGCGCTTAAACAAGTGAACGCCGATGCGGAACACATTACCCGCTATTTAAACGACCAACATCCTTTTATCCGAATCCAATTAAAACCGTTAGCTACTACGCCGGAAGAGATTCTGTCCGTCTGTCAGGCGGCGAATTATGAAGAGAACTGTGTGGGCGTGATTGCCTGGATGCACACTTTCTCGCCGGCGAAAATGTGGATTGCGGGTCTTTCCCGTTTAAACAAACCGTTGTTGCAATTCCATACTCAATTAAACAAATATATTCCCTGGAACGAAATTGATATGGATTATATGAATCTGCATCAAACCGCTCACGGCGACCGCGAATTCGGCTTCATGGTGTCCCGTTTGCGCAAACCGCGTACCATTGTGGTCGGCCATTGGCAAAGCGAATCCGTGAAACAAAAACTCAATCGTTGGATGCGGGTGTTGGCGGCCATTTACGACCAACAACACCTGAAAGTGGCGCGCTTCGGCGATAATATGCGCGAAGTGGCGGTAACCGAAGGGGACAAAGTGGAAGCGCAAATCAAATTCGGTTATAGCGTGAACGGTTACGGCGTATATCAGCTGGTCGACAGCATTAATGCGGTTAATGACGAAGAGGTTGCGGCGCTGGTTAAAGAGTATGAAGCCGCTTATCGGTTAACGGACAGCTTAAAAGAAGGCGGAGAAAAGCGCCAATCCCTGATTGACTCCGCCCGCATTGAACTGGGTTTAAAAGCATTTCTGGATAAAGGCGGATTCAAAGCCTTTACTGACACCTTCCAGAATTTATACGGCATGAAACAGCTTCCGGGATTGCCGGTTCAACGTCTGATGGCGCAAGGTTACGGCTTCGGCGCGGAAGGCGATTGGAAAACCGCCGCATTGGTGCGCGCGGTTAAAGTGATGAGTTACGGTTTACCAAACGGCTGCTCGTTTATGGAAGATTACACTTACAATCTGGAAGACAATAACGAAGTGGTGCTTGCCGCACACATGCTGGAAGTTTGTCCGTCTATTGCGAAAGATAAACCGGTTCTTGATATCAAACCGTTGGGGATCGGCGGTAAAGACGATCCGACTCGCCTGATTTTTAGCGGCAAAGCGGGCGAAGCCACCGCTTCTACCATTGTGGATTTAGGTCATCGTTTCAGAATGATTACCGCCGAACTGAACGCCGTGGATAAACCGCAGGATATGCCGAATCTGCCGGTCGGTCATGTTTTCTGGAAATTAGAACCGGACTTTGATACCGGCACCCAGGCCTGGATTTTATCCGGCGGCGCTCACCACAACGTATTCAGTCTGGATATCGATGCGGATATGTTGAGAACCTTTGCGGAATATTTCGACATTGAATTTATTCATATCAACGCCAAAACGAAACTGCCGCAACTGAAAAATGAATTACGTTGGAATGAGGCAGCGTATAAATAAGGACGAAACGGCATAGTGCCGGGCACTGGCTTTACTATGCCGTTTCAAAAAACAATGAAAAAATTGACCGCACTTTTAAGCAAAAGTGCGGTATTTTGAGTAATTAACGGAAAGGATTTCCGTTAATTACTGTAATAGCTCGGCGCCTGGTAAATTGAGTGACCGACTTCTTCCACCAAGCCGATAATTTTTCTGAAAGATTCTAAAAGTTCTTCCTTGTTATTGGCAACATAATAATATTTGCCCACACATTTTTCCCACGCCGCTTTTTGTGTTCCCGACGGGCCGTAACCAAAAGCGACAAAACCGATACGGGTCGGTTGTTCCAGATAGGTTTTATCCTGCAATGAATCCAGTTTACTTTTGATTTTTTCGCACATACCTTGGTTGATTAGATTACTTGTAATATTTAACGAACTGTTGGCATCACTAATTTGATCCGCTCCGTCGGAAAGCACCAAGATAATTCGCTGTGTATTGGCGCCTAATTTACTCGGTTGGGCTTCTTCATCAGGATTGGTATTCATTAATAAATTCGCACCGATCAATAAACCGGAACTGGATAATGTCGCTCCTGTAGCTGGAACCCGATTAAACCGGCTAATAAGATTGGCCGATTCATTCTTTTTCGCCCAGATATAAGTGGAATTAATACGGGTATTAGCACTACCTAAGCACCATGAATTTTTATTAAAAGTCATCAGATAATCAGAATCTTTTCCGTTAAAAGAATCGATTGAGTCAATAGTTTTATCGTAATCGACGAATAAATCGAAAAACTGTGCTAATGTCGCATAAGAATAACGCTGTTGGTTACTACCTATATAAGAAAGCAGATCGGAATAGCGGATAGTAGTCGTATAGTAATCATAATAGTAATTATTACGGACTGTTATGCTTGGTTTGATTTCATAAGGCAAATAACATTTAGTAGAATTACTTTGCTGCTGCGCACCAAAAGCAAACGAAGTAAAACCGATTCGGTTATATTTACTGATTATTTTGCCTTCTTCAGTATTATTTTGCTCAAGCAACTCTTCCGCAATTGAGGCAACGACATCCCGAAGAATATCTATTTTAGCGGTACCATATCTTCTTCCGTTCACATCATCATTCATTGAACCGCTTAAGTCCGTCACTAATACCAAGTCAATCGGGATAATTTCATCCAGATTTTTCTGTACGTAGATTTTATTTGCATTAATAGTGGTGGTTTTGGCAAAGCTTAAACCGTTATTTTTACCGAGATAAAGCCAGGAAGGGCGTTCAAACTCGCCGGAAATTTCGCAAGCGATACTTTTCAGTTGTTCGCCGTTCGGACCTTTTAGCTTACCGCATATGGGCTTGTAGTCATCCTTAATGTCTTTACTATCTTTAAAGTAAGTGGATGGATAATAGTAATGACGGACTATGCCTTTAATTAATTCCTGATCACGCTTTTCTTTCTGTACCTTAAGCTTCGTCTTACTTCCTAATTCATCCGCTGTTACTATTTGACGAAGCACATCCTCATGCTCTTCATTTGTTCTGGAATAGTTATTTTCCGCCATTAACGCCAATCCCGCCTGTTCGATTCCCTGTGAAAAGCGGGCTTTATCCAGCAGCATTCCCGAACCGTCAACGGTTAAGGCGACGATACCCAGCAAAGCGAAGGACATAATTCCCATCATTACCGTATAGGCGCCGCGTTCATTGCGATAAAACCGGCGTAATAACTTAGTGTAATTCTTTATTTTCATCATCCATTCCCTATTCTGAATATTAACGGGAAACCGTAATGGAGGAAGAGCGTACCGTTTCATCCATATTTTTTGCCACGCCCGGAACTAACGTACTGAAAAAGCTGTAATTCGGTACGCAAACGGTAACCTGGTATAAGGGGATTTTTCTTGAATTATTCATTTCGGAGCGCGGCGAAAGATTAACCAGGTTTTGCAAGGCTTCATAAGGCTTGCATTTATCCGTATCGCCGATTATCCGATAGGTGGAGTTTTCCGGCGCCAGGTACTCTAAAACCACATAGATTTTTTTGTTGCTGTTTTTATCGCCGAACGCCATTCGGGTCGCCAATGATTTGAATTGGATAACGTCACGATTATTTACCCGTTCGGTGGCGAGATTTTCATTGCCGTTATATAACTGGGTCCGTTCGCGCAAAATGTTAGCCAGCGAGTAGGAAATATTATCCAGTCTGCCGGCGGTCGAACGCAAAATCGCCAAATCCGCCATAAAAGCCAGAATCAGAATCAGCAGAATCAGCATGAAGACGAATTCAATCGTCACGGATCCGCTTTGTTGGCGAATAAAACGGCGCAAAAGGTTAGTATCTGAATTGGTCTCGTTCATATTCCTGCACCACAAAAATTTCCCGTTTAAACATCGGGCTAATCCATTCCTGAGCGATAAAAGGCAGCGGCACTAAAAACCGATAACTGTAATTCAGGCTGTAACGTGCGATACTGGCGTTTGCACCGGTCGGCGAAACGGCTACACCGTTAACGACGGTAGGTTGTCTGAAGACCTCATTCACCAAATCATCAACGGATTCCGCATATTCCACTTTCGCCTCCACCTGTTCGTCCCGAACCTCAAAAAGCGCTAATACGGGATTACCCTGTTGGCGGTGCTGCTCAGTTAAAACCCGTTTGAACAATGCGGCGTAATCGTTATTTTCCGCCCGTTGGTTTTTAGTTATCCGTACGCTTTCCGTTAACAGATAATCCCAATAAGCGGTAAATAATGTTAAGCGGGCGAGTTCGAGAATCATAAACACAACCATAAAGAAAATACCGACGGTTAGGGTAAATTCAATGGTGGAAACTCCCTTTCGGCAAAATAACAGTTGTTTTATTTTGTTCATTTTTCCGCCCCCGATTGTGGGTTAAAGGATTATCTTCTAGGCCGTACCGGCGTGCCGGTATTGCCCACTTTTTCGGTATTTTTTAAGGCGTTGACCAAATCTTTCGGTGAAGTGTTTAGGTTTTCTTTTTTGATAATATCCAATGCGTAATCCGTATCTCCGCTCTTAACCAGGGCAAATACCAGATTATGAACCAGACGCTGTTCTTTTACGCCGTTCAAATATTGCGGTAATAACAAGTTCACCGCGCCTCTGTATTCGCCGTTAATGATTTTCAGCATGGCGAGATTATTAATAGCAATCACATCGTTGATAAAATGTTTTCTGGCGGCATGAATATCCTGTTCGGCGCTTTTATAGTTGCCGAGTTGTGCATTAGCGATACCGCGTAAATTATAGGCTTCGGAAATATGCGGATGTTTATTTATCAGCATAGTGGAAAGATCAATGGCTTCATGATATTTCTTCAATTGAATTAAATTACGAATCTGTAATACGGTCGCCGAGGTAAAATAAATATTTTTCTCATCCAGTAAAGGCTGTAAGTAATCCAGTGAGGATTGGCTGTCACCTTTCTGATAATAAGCCAACGCCAGCTTATAACGTACGGCGTTATTTTCTTCCGTTTTTAACTGTTCGCGGTACAGGGAAATCAAACCGCTGTAATTATTGGTGGATTGATAGAGTTTTTCTTTTGCGGCAATACTTTCGGATTGACTCATAGGAAGAACCGAGCAACCGCCCAAAGCAAAAATTAAAGATAAAAATAATACTTTTTTCGTTGAGTTGTTAAACATTTGGAAATACCCTCATCACACCAGGTGCGACAATTAAAATAATAATCGGAAACATAATAAATATAATCAGCGGTACGCTCATCTTCGCGGAAAGCGTACCCAAGTGTTCTTCGATAGTCAGCAGTTGCAGTTCCCTCATATCCGATGACAATTGCAATAAATGGCCGTAAATTGAAGAACCGAAATTTAAACTTTGCTGCAATACGGTAGTAAACATCCGGATTTCCCGGGTCGGTAAGGAAACCGCCAGGGTATCCAATGCCGAGAGTAAACCGACGATTTCCGCTTTGCGGATAACTCTGAGCATGACATAGCTTAAATCGGGATTCAGCACTTTAAAATCTTCGGCAACGCGTAATAAGGCCGCATTAATGGTCATCCCGGTTTGCACGCAGATCGCCACTAAATCCACAAAACTAGGCAAATCCGTCATCATATTTTTAATTTTGCGTTTCAAAATCATATTGGCTAAAGAGCCGGGTATTAATATCGTCAACACGAAAATAACCGCGCCCGCAATCGCCAACTCTTTTCGATCCGACTCCGGATTAAACAATACATAAATTCCCGTTAATAACAGAGTAATAAACAGTTTCAGCTTAATATTCTTATCTACTTCGTTTAATGTATTTAATAATTTATTATTCGTAATTAATAACTGTTCTAATTCTACCTGTTGTTTATTTTTGTTACCCTGAGGCTCTTTATTGGCTTTTTCTTTCGGGTAGGTGCCGGAAAGAATATCTTTATTACGGGTTAATTTTTTCTTATTTGAAACCGCTAATAAAAATATAATAAAGCCTGATAATATCAGTGAAAGATAAAATAATAAGGATCCCATTTTCATGTCGCTTTCCTCATTAACCACCAGATAATCAGCATGCCCAGTACTTCGCTGCCTAATACGTAATACAGAATCATCCGCCCGCCCGGATCGTTTAATAAAAAATCAAAATTTTCCGGCATCATAAATTTCATGAAAATAAAGAATGCCACGGGAAACGACGCCACAATCATTGCCGACATTCTGGCTTCGGAGGTCATTGCGCTTTTCTTTTTTTCCATTTTTTTACTGTCTGCAATAACCCGCCCCAAACGCATAATGACTTCCCGCATTTGTCCGCCTTTATCCAGATTTACCCGAATAATAGTGATAAAGAAATAATATTCTTTATAAGGATAACGGGTGTAACTGTCTTCAAACACCGAAGTCGGATCCTCACCGATGGCCAAACGTTTATGAACGTTGGTAAATTCTTCCCCGATCTGTCCGCTAATGTCTTTACCGCAGCGTTCCAGCGCCTGTAATAAGCCGGCGCCGGAGGAGGTTGCAGAGTTAAGAATCTGAATAACTTCGGGAAACATTTCTTCAAATTCCTTTCTGTTCCGCCGCTGTCCCAGTTTCCATACGATAGTCAGGAAAAGGAAAATAAATACGGCTAAAAAGATAAATTTATCTATTTTCAGATATAAATAATTCAAAACGTGGAAAAAGAAAAATATAATGATGGTTAATAATATATTTCTCAGAAAATTCCGTTCGTTGCCGGCGGTAAAATAATATTTCCAAAGCGTAACTTTAAGTTTTACCTGATCAAAATATTCGCTTAATTTTTTAAAGGAATTATCATGCTGATTAACTTTCTTTTTAGCAGAGCTCAGGCTAAGCGCCGTATAAGCGAATAGCAGCAAACCGAAAATTATTATCAGATAATATAAAGTCATTGCGAATCCCCGAATATACTTTGTAATTCGCTGCTTAAATTAAATATTTGCGCATTCTGATATACCACCGAATTGGATAATAAGCCGTGAGAAATAAACTCACCGATGATTTTCCCGTTTTCGTCACGGTATTTGCTCGGCTGATAAGTAAAAATATCCTGCAGGACGATATGTCCGCTTTCCATTCCCATAATTTCCGTAATATTGGTGATTTTTCTCGAACCGTCATTTAAGCGGGAAGCCTGCACAATAATATTTACCGCGGCGGCGATATTGCGTCGAATCGCTTCCAGGGGTAATGACGCATTCGACATCATCACCATACTTTCCAGACGGGAAGTGGCGTCACGCGGGCTGTTGGCGTGCAGGGTGGACATTGAACCGTCATGACCGGTATTCATCGCCTGTAGCATTTGGAACGCTTCCGCACCGCGACATTCCCCCACAATAATCCGCTCGGGACGCATACGCAGCGCATTAATCACCAAATCCTGCATGGTTACGGCACCGGTTCGCTCGACACCGGCAATACGGGTTTCCAAACGCACCACGTGAGGCTGTTCTAGCCGTAATTCCGCCGTATCTTCTAAAGTGATCACCCGTTCCGTATGGGAAATATAATTGGATAAAGCGTTTAATAACGTGGTTTTGCCCGAACCCGTCCCGCCGGAAACGATTATGTTTACCCGGGAGCGGGCGGCGATGATCAGAAAATTTGCCATTTCCAGCGTCATGGAACCGAAATTCACTAATTCCTGTAAGGATTTCTTATTTTTGCTGAATTTACGGATGGAAATAGAGGTTCCGTCTAAGGCGATAGGCGGCACCACAACATTAAGACGGCTACCGTCCGGCAAGCGGGAGTCCACCAGCGGCGAACCGTCGTCGATGCGCCGTCCGACCCGTGCCACCAATCGCTTGGCAATATCCGTAAGCTGTTCGTTATTAATAAATTGTTTATCGGTTTTTTCCAGAATACCGGCGCGTTCAACCCACACGTCGTTCGGGCCGTTCACCAGAATATCGTTAACCGTGTCATCTTCCATTAATTCCCGTAGCGGACCGTAACCGGTGATTTCATCGGCGATGATCTGCGCCATGGTTGAAGCGTCAAGGGCGGTAAGGTAGTGACCGTGCTGGTTGCTGACCTGATAAACAATCTGCACCAGTTCGTCAACCAATTTGCCGTATTCGCTCTGAATTTCGTCGAGTTTTTCAATATCCAGATTGCTCAACACTTCGTTACGGAAAAAAACCTGTTGTTCTTTGCTTAACATAGAATGCCTTCATCTCTAACGATTGAATAACAAACGGTAAAGTCCTATAAACAAACTTTTATTTTCGTTGTTCAAATTATTCCGCGACAATACGCCGATAATTTTCATTGCCAGGCTGTAGAAAGATTTTTTATGAGCTTTGCTTAAATTTAACCCGATGACGGTTTTAGCCTCGGTGTTTTTAATAAAGGGAATCACTGCGTCAACCGGGGTTCCCAGTAATGTTTCGATATCCGATTTGGCCATTAATTTCTCGCTTTTAGGTTTATGATCGGAAATGCAAATAAACACTCTGATAGCCTGATTGGTAAGACTACGAATCCGCTCGCATTGTTCTAAAAATTGTTTAGCCACGCGCAGCGAAGCAATTCGTCGTTCCACTACTAAAACAAAACTGTTGCTGTATTCAAAAAATTCGGGATAAAGATCCTTATCGATATTAAAAATCGGTTGATCGTAAATAATAAAGTTATATTTTTCCGTGACTTTATCGTTCAGCTTATGAGGAATACCGTTAAAAAGATCGAGATATTCGTCGTATTTGGAAATATCGCCCTGTAATTTTTTATCGAAGGCCAGATCCAAATCCTGTGAACCGTTAGGGCCTTGCGCCAATAACACCGGTACCTTTTTATTACTGATAATCTGATTTGCAATATGGATGCTGATCAAACTGCTGCCGATTCCGCCTTTGCAGCCCAGAACGCATATTTTTACCGTATTTCTGGTATGCGGAAGACTGACTTTAGCGCTGGTAATCTTATCCATCATTAAATGCAGTTGAGTGCCGGCGTGGAAATATAAAATTCCGGCATTCGCCAGATTCTGCGCCAAAGTGATGGAATCCGAAGTACCTATGGCACAAACCCAAAGATTTTGCGGTACGATGGCGTTGATATGCTTGGTAATTAAGCCGATATCCGTTTCGTCTTTTATATCTACAATCATGCCGAGAATATCTTCCGCATTAAATCCGATATTTTCCGAAAGAAAAGAGCGTTTAAGCTGTTCGATATTTTCAAAACCGCCGGTGCGCAATAGTTGCGAGACGTTGTTTTGCATTTCCGCACAATCCGATAACACCACGATTTTACGGGCACCGACCGGATTCGCTTTGTTTTTATCAAGTAATAGCATGATCAGTTTTGCCCGTAATTATTGGATAAAGCCGCCGTTTTTCATGAAATTTGAGGTTAAGGTCTTATGGTAAACGTTTTTAAACGGCGTGACGTTGAAAAAACGTTCCAGAGTGCCGGTTTGATCAAATGACGGATAAACCAAATTTTCCACATCGTTCGGTTTGACTAAATTCACCGTCGCCACCACCACTAATTCCTTAGTTTCGCGGGAAGTGGTCACACTACGGAAAAATGCGCCTAGCACCGGAATGTCGCCCAATAGTGGCACTTTGGAAAGTCCTTCCAGATCGCTGGAACTCAGCAAGCCGCCGATAATAAAACTTTCGCCGTCGCCCACTTCAAAGGTGGATTTGGAACGGCGGGTCTGGAAATAAGGAATATCCCCCACATCCGCATAGGTATAATTTCCTGCTAAGGTGCTCACTTCCTGAGCCAGTGCCAGGCGGATCCGATCGTTTTTCTGCACTTTGGCGCCCACCATCAGCTTCACCCCGAAATCTTTATAAATAATCGTGGCGTTCCCCTCGCTGTCCCGCTGGGCAAAAGGAATTTCTCCGCCCACTAAAATGTCCGCGGTTTCACCGGACAGCATCGAAATATTCGGTTCCGCCAGAATTTTCCCGTTATTGGAATTATTCACAGCGCTGATAAATGCGCTGAGGCGCTCCGCATTAATCAATGCGATTGAACTTGTCGTACCGTCAAACGCCGCACTGTATAAGTTGCTGCCCGAACTCCAGTTTGGCAGGACGGAACCGGATAAGTGTTCCCATTTAATACCTAAGGAATCCGAGAAGGTTTTATTCACTTCCGCCACCGTTAATTTCACATTGACCTGCGTGACTTCACCGACATTGGCATTATTGATCACGCCGTTATATTCGTATTTATCCAGGAACGGCAGTTTTTCATCGGACATCCCGCCACCGCGTTTTAACGTGGTTTCCGTCACTTTCGGCGTGACGCCGATAGCTTCGCCCACAATCCGGTTTACTTCTTCGCTTTCCTGCTGGGAATTGGCATCTCCTTCGATCACATAGGCTTTGCCCACTTTCTTCACTTCCAACTTAGTATTCGGGAAACGGGCTTTAATTTGTTTGTTGGTATCGACGATATTGTTAATAAAGGCATTCACCGTCAGCGAATCCGATAACAGAATTTTGCCGTTTTCGTCAAAGGCGGTAACGTCTGTGGTGCCTTCCTGTTTGGCAAAAACCATAAAACTGTAATCGTCCACAATTTCATAGTCCGCCACTTCGGAAGAAGAGACAAAAATCGTATCGATTTTTTTATCCAGCACGAAAAATTTGCTTTTGCCTTGTTCCAAATACAGTTGTTTGGCGAAAGCCGTGGTAGCGCAGGTCATCATCAATGCGGTTAAACCGGCGGTAATCGTTTTTCTGATTATTTGTGTGTAAGTCGGCATAAATTATTGACCTCTCAATTTTCTGACATAAATGCCACGATGGTTGGTTGCGCCCTGTGGTGGTTCGTTATTCGGCAGCACAATTAAATGGGCGTCCTTAGGTAAGGAATAAAATTTTTTCATTTGTTCGACGTCCAGTTTAACGGTTACGTAACCGAAGATATTTCTATCCTTGTCTAATAACTGTTCGTCCTGGGTATAAATTTTGGTTTGCAATACCACGGCGTTGTCGATCAATCTGATTAAGGTGCCGTTTACGCCTCTCATCGCTTGCTGGCTGGAAATGGAAACGACGGCGCCGTTTTTTAGGCTATCGAAAATATAGCGGTCGGCATATTTGATATAAATGCGATAAGGCACTTCCCGTTTAGGATCGAGACTGGAAAACAAATAATCGGGATGTTGCGGTGAAAGCAGCAGATTGGCCGACAAAAAAGAACCCGCCTGCAGCGGTTGTTTAACCAAATATCCCTGTAGGGAATAATTGTCGGTGTTTTCAAATAAGGGTTTTAAATCGAATTTCAGCCGGGGATCGTCGCTGTCCACGGAGAGTTCGTTAAACGCGTAATCGCCCGCCTGTAATAAGGCGCCTTGCGGAACGGAACGGGTGGTTTGCGCCAGCAGAACGGCGGTTTGGCGTTTGGCGGCGGGTTGCTCGCCGGCGGTTTGATGTTGGGCCGGGGCGCTTCGGTTTTCATCGGGAAACATAAAAAATAGCCCGCCCAGCCCTATGGTGAGGATAAAGAATGAGATAATAAACAACACTCTGTAATTCATATTATATCCTTTTCCGCCCCGTTACGGGTGCCGGCCCTTAGGAAGCGTATAAAAACAAGGTGGCAAAATAGCCGAAACTGATGGCCACGCCGTAAGGCAAGCCGTTTTGTTTAATGGATTGGCGGAAAAAAAGCCAACCGATAATAATCAACAACAAACCGCAAAGTGCGGTCAAAAAAAACAAAGAAATCAGTTGTTGCGACGGAACGGCAAGCATTAACACCGCAATTAATTTGGCGTCGCCGCCGCCCATCACATTCAAAGTAAATAAAAGAAAACCAATCACCAGTCCGGCAGCCGCCTGCAGCACAAACACCTGTTCGTATTTCAGCCAACTTAACGCCGCCATGGTGAAAAACAAGCCGATAATCACCCGGTTGTCGATAATTCTTGATTTAATATCCGTGCAACAAAGATAAAGCAATTGCAGCGCAGCGATTAAATCAAGCCCTATAATCAGTTGGTGGATTAGCATAAAATAAAACTAATTATTTGGGGTAAATAGGCGCACACTAGACGCATGCGCCATGAATCAAAAAATCATAACTACTTTTTTATTGTTGCAATGTGGTTTTTGCGTCAGTAACAGTCTGACCTAAATTAGTGAATTTAGCTTTTAAGGCGCCAATAAAACTGCCTTCACCAGTACCAAATGCAAAAGCTACAAACGCAGCCATAGCCACAGCAATTAAACCATATTCGATTGCGGTTACGCCTTTATGATCCTGTTTGAAACGACGAATAGCTTCCGTTGTTGCAATATAGGTTTTAGTTGTGAAATTGGTTAACATAGATTTCTCCTAAATGTATTGAGATTTTTTTATAGCTGATGGTGATCCGTTTTTTATTGATCACCGATTACATAATTCACCACTTTAGCTACACTTTGTAAATTTGTGTAAAAATTATACTAGCGACAACTAAAACAACCTAAAGTTCTGTAAAGTTATGTAAGCAGCGTGATCCTAGCAAAATAAAAATTCGAATACAATACTAACCGCTTGTAATTAAGCCTATTTTTTGAGCAAAAGAGCCGGTTAGCGGAAATAAATCGATCTTTTTGAGGAAGTTTATCGGTTTTGAATGTCAAGGTAATGTAAATTTTGATCGAATTTTTCACCTGACATAAAAAAACCGCGCCTTTTTATCGGCGCGGTTGAGATTATCGGTTCGCCGCGCACAAAAGTGCGGGCGATTTTTTCAACGTTTTTTTCATTAACGCGTGCTGGTGCTGGTGGTGGTGCGGTTGGCGCGTTTGCGATCCATTTCCGTTAAGAGTTTTTTACGGATGCGGATGGATTGCGGGGTGACTTCCACCAGTTCGTCGTCATCGATAAATTCGATGGCTTGTTCAAGGGTTAACTTGATTGGCGTGGTCAACTGAATCGCGTCATCTTTACCGGATGCGCGCATGTTAGTCAGTTTTTTACCTTGCAGACAGTTTACGGTTAAATCGTTGGAACGGCTGTGAATGCCGATGATTTGACCTTCGTACACTTCCTGACCGTGTTCCGCCATTAATTTGCCGCGTTCCTGCAAGCCCCACAACGCGTATGCCAGCGCTTTGCCGGTGGCGTTGGAAATCAGCACGCCGTTTTTGCGTTGACCGATTTCGCCCGGTTTGACGTCGTCGTAATGGCTGAAGCTGGAATAAAGTAAACCCGTTCCTGACGTCATGGTCATAAATTCGTTGCGGAAACCGATTAACCCGCGGCTTGGAATCACGTATTCCAAACGGGTGCGGCCTTTGCCGTCCGGGATCATGTCTTTCACTTCGCCTTTGCGGATGCCCAATGCTTCCATCACCGCGCCCTGATGTTGTTCTTCAATGTCGATGGTGACTTGTTCGAAAGGTTCCAGTTTGCGGCCGTTTTCTTCTTTATAGATAACTTTCGGGCGGGACACCGCTAATTCGTAGCCTTCGCGACGCATGTTTTCGATTAACACCGATAAATGCAATTCGCCGCGGCCGGATACGCGGAATTCGTCCGGGTTTGGGGTTTCTTCCACGCGTAACGCTACGTTGTGCACCAATTCTTTGTTTAACCGTTCGAGAATCTGACGTGAGGTGACGAATTTGCCTTCCTGTCCGCAGAACGGCGACGTATTGACGCAGAAGAACATGGTGACCGTCGGTTCGTCCACGGTTAACGCCGGCAACGCTTCAACGGCGTTAATATCGCAAATGGTATCGGAAATATTCAATTCGCCCAAACCGGTAATCGCCACGATGTCGCCCGCCTGCGCCAAATCTTCTTCGTAACGTTGTAAGCCCAAGTGTCCCAGCACCTGACCGATTTTACCGTTACGGGTTTTGCCGAAGCTGTCGATAACGGTGACGGATTGATTCGGTTTCACCGTTCCGCGTTTGATGCGACCGATACCGATCACGCCGACGTAGTTGTTGTAATCCAGCTGCGAAATCTGCATTTGGAACGGCGCGTCCAATTCCACTTGCGGCGGTTCCACGTATTTGACGATAGCTTCGAATAACGGCGTCATGTCTTGCGCCAGTTCATCGTGTTCCAGACCGGCCACGCCGTTCAAAGCGGAAGCGTAAATAATCGGGAAATCCAATTGTTCGTCCGTGGCGCCTAAGTTTACGAATAAATCGAAAACCTGATCCACCACCCAGTCGGGACGCGCGCCGGGGCGATCGACTTTGTTGATCACCACGATCGGTTTTAACCCGTGGGAAAACGCTTTTTGGGTGACGAAACGGGTTTGCGGCATCGGGCCGTCAAAGGCGTCCACCACTAATAAGACGGAATCCACCATGGAAAGCACGCGTTCCACTTCGCCGCCGAAATCCGCGTGTCCCGGCGTGTCCACGATGTTAATGCGGTAGCCGTTCCAGTTAATCGCCGTGTTTTTGGCCAAAATGGTAATGCCGCGTTCTTTTTCCAGATCGTTCGAGTCCATCACGCGTTCGTCGCTATCGCCGTTACGCGCCGCTTCCAAGGTGCCGGATTGCTGTAACAGTTTATCGACCAGCGTGGTTTTACCGTGGTCAACGTGCGCAATAATTGCGATATTGCGCAATTTATGAATATCTAATTCTGCCATTTAAAATGTTCTTAATTGTTTAACGAGTAGTAAAATAATGAAAATTTTATGCGAAATCGCCAAAACGATTTCTCACCCTTTCGGGATTATCGGCCAAGCCAACCTTCAAAAATCTTCGATTTTGTCACCGCACTTTATCTGTCATGGCATAAGCCGCGGCGGCGAAAGGTCGCAAATTATACAACGTTTTCCGTCGCCGGGCTATCTAAAATCGGAAAAACAGTTTGAATTTTCACCGCACTTTATTGACTAAAACGCAGCGTTTATTCGTTTAAATATCGGCTGGGGCGATTTTTTATGAATATTGGCACGGAACGGATTATGTGGTATTTCCCGCAAGGGGAAAATGTTTTAAAATAACCGCAATTTTACAGACCTTATAACAGGAGTTTTTTTATGGCTAATGCAGCAATTGAACGTGTGTTCAAGTTAATAGAAGAGAACGACGTGAAGTTCGTGCTTCTTCGTTTTACTAACATTAAGGGGAAAGAACACGGCGTTTCCTTGCCGGTCAGCGTAATCGACGAAGATTTCTTCGAAGACGGCAAAATGTTCGACGGGTCGTCCGTAGAAGGCTGGAAAGCCATCAACAAAGCCGATATGCTGTTAATGCCAATCGCCGAAACCGCCGTCGTTGACCCGTTCGCTCAAATTCCGACCTTATCCATCCGTTGCAGCATTTACGACCCGAACACCATGCAAAGTTACGATCGCGATCCGCGTTCTATCGCCATGCGTGCGGAAGAATATATGCGTTCCACCGGCATTGCGGATAACGTATTCTTCGGGCCGGAACCGGAATTTTTCTTATTCGACGACGTGCGTTTCAGCACCGAAATGAACAACGTTTCGTTTAAAATTGACGACATCGAAGCGGGCTGGAACACCAACCGCAAATACGAAGACGGCAACAACGCCTATCGTCCGCTGGTAAAAGGCGGTTATTGCGCCGTCGCACCGAACGATACCGGCCATGATTTGCGCTCGGAAATGTGTTTGTTATTAGAAAAAATGGGATTGGTGATTGAAGCGCATCACCACGAAGTGGCCACCGCCGGTCAAAACGAAATTGCGACTAAATTCAACAGCCTGACATTAAAAGCCGATGAAACCCAAATTTATAAATATATCGCGCAGAATGTCGCCGCCGAACACGGCAAAACCGCCTGTTTTATGCCGAAACCGTTCGCCGGCGACAACGGTTCGGGTATGCACTGTAATATGTCTTTAAGCAAAGACGGCAAAAATATTTTCCAGGGCGATAAATACGCCGGTTTGTCCGAAACCGCGCTTTATTATATCGGCGGCATTATCAAACATGCCAAAGCCTTAAACGCGTTCACCAACCCGACCACCAACTCTTACAAACGCTTGGTGCCGGGATTCGAAGCGCCGGTATTATTGGCTTATTCCGCCAGCAACCGCTCCGCGTCCATCCGCATTCCGGCGGTCACCAGCCCGAAAGCGATCCGCATTGAAGCCCGCTTCCCGGATCCGGCGGCAAACCCGTATTTAGCTTTTGCGGCATTGTTAATGGCGGGGCTGGACGGCGTAGTGAACAAAATTCATCCGGGCGATGCGATGGATAAAAATCTGTACGATTTACCGCCGGAAGAATTGAAAGAAATTCCGGCTGTGGCGGCGTCATTGGAAGAAGCGCTGAACTCCCTGGAAGCGGATTTTGAATTCTTAACCAAAGGCGGCGTTTTCACCAAAGACTTCATTGACGCCTTCATCGGCATCAAACGTAAAGAAGTGGCGCGGGTAAATATGACGCCGCATCCGGTGGAATACGAATTGTACTATGCTTAATTAATGTATCATCGCCAATAAAATAAAGCGCGGTCAAAAAAACGTTGATTTTTTTGACCGCACTTTTCGTTTACCGACGCGCTTATCCCGCTATGCCCGCCATTTGGCCGCCAGACGATCGGTGGCAATCGCCACGCCCATCGCCAGCGTCAGCGGCATGAACACTTCCGCGTTACTGCGGGTGAGTTCCGCCAGAAAAACAATGGCGGTAAACGGCATTTTCTGCATAATGCCCAAAAATACGCACGCGCCGATAATGGCGGCGCCTTCTGTGGAAAGCGCCGGAAACAGCGCGTTCCAGCCGATAGCCAGACTATAAGCAAAGGTACTGCCCAGCATCATAGACGGCGTGATCAGCCCGCCGTACGCGCCCGCCGCCAGGGCAAGCCATACCGCAAGCCATTTTAACGCCATTAACTGCAGACTTTCCGACCAATTGATCATTTCGCCGAAGGTCAGTTGGTTGCCGGCTTTGCCGTTGCCGAGAATTTCGGGTTGATAGACGGAAATCAGGCCGATAAGGCTGAAAAACAGCACGGCGACGGGAATTATGCGTTTGTTCGTGCGCGCTAAAAACGGCAGGCGTTGAGTGGAGCGACGGAATCCCCGCACCACAAGCGCGGTCAGTATGCCGATAACAGCGGCGAAAAACAGCAACGCCGTGTTAACCTGAAACGGCGTAACCTGGCTATATTGCACCAAATCGCCCAGAAAAAAGCGCGAGACACAAGTGGAAATCACTACCGTAATCAGCGCTGCGCCCAGCGAACGCGGGTTGACGCTGAACACCATGGTTTCCAGAATGAAAATCGTGGAAGCGAGCGGCACGTTATATACCGCCGTCAAGCCCGCACCGGAAGCGCAGGCGAGCAGCAATTTGGCGTCGCCATCGTTTAAGCCGGCTTTTCTTACCCATACGCTGCCGAATGCCACGGACATTTCGCGCGGCGCCACTTCGCGTCCCAACGGCGAACCCAGTCCTACGGTGACGATTTGCAATAAAGCGTGGCCGACGGTTTTGAAAAACGGCACGCCTTGTTGCGGGTTGTCCAGTCCTTGCTTGATACTTAACAATTTTTGGCCGTAACGGTGAACGGCATACCAGCCGATTCCCGCCACTATGCCGCAAAACGTGAGGACAAGCCAACGGCGTTCGGCGGAACTTTGCAGTACGCCTTCGCGAAACGACAGATTTTCGCCGTTCAAGCCGTAGCCGAAAGCGAAATGCTGAATGCCGTGCAGAATATAAGTGAGCGAAGTGCCGATCAATCCGGCGATGAGACCGATATAGACGAGCGAAAGATAGAAACGGAAATTAAGTTTTGTCATGTAACAATGAATTGTAAAAAAGTCAACGGTGTGACGTCGGTTGGCAGACGAATCGCGCCGAAAAGTGCGGTCAAAAAAATGAAAGAATTTTTATGGAAATCGCCGGCACGTTTTTCCTCTTTTGGGTTGTCGGCAACACCGAGGTTCAAAAAACTTTCGTTTTTTTGACCGCACTTTTGACGGAATTAAAATTTATACGGCGCGGGTGCCTAATTGGAAAATCACGCATTCCGCCTGGCAGCTGAACGTAAAATCGGCCGTTAAACGGAAACCGCCTTCCGTCGCGCTGATTTCGCTTTGGATTTGACAAGGCTCCGTTTCGGTATCGCGCGCTTTTTGGGTTAATTTTGCCAACGCCGCTTCCGCTTCCGCCTGAGTCGGATACACTTTATCGAAAGTCGCTTTTAAATCGCTGTTATCCAGAATGGAGCCCACATCAAGGGTGTTGCAACCGACGCATTCAACGGGTTTATCGTTTTTCATAAATGATTATCCTATGTTGTTAACCGATGGGTGCACTTTACCCCCAAACGGCGCGCTAAGCAACTTTCATTATCATTTAATAGGAAATGAAAATCGTTCTCTGTTAAATAATAGTTTTTTTCTATTTAAACTATTCAAAAAAACGATTATAAAAGTGAACTATAGGGTATATAATGAAACCGACAAAACAAAGAAGTAATAAAAAGAGAAGGAGATGATTATGTCAAATAAAATGAATTATCCGGTTTTAACGTTAACCGAAAAATCAAAAGCTTTAACGGCGGATGTCAATAAAAACGCCGGTCATACCGTTCCCGGTTTGGAAGTGAAAATCGGTCATTCCATTGCGGACGCGTTGCAAATGCGGTTACAGGGGTTGAACGAATTGCAATTAATTTTGAAACATGCCCATTGGAATGTGGTAGGGCCGCAATTTATCGCCGTACATGAAATGTTGGACGACCAGGTTGCCGAAGTGCGCGAATTCGTGGATGAAATCGCCGAGCGTATTGCCGCCTTAGGCGTTGCGCCGAACGGTTTGCCGGGTAATCTGGTGGCAACCCGCCAGACGCCGGAATATCCGTTAGGTCGCGCTACCGCGCAGGATCACTTGCGTATCATCGACAAATATTACACGCATAACATTGAATCCCACCGTTTCGTGCTGGAACATTTCGGTGAATTGGATCCGATCAGCGAAGATTTGCTGGTGGCGCAAACCCGGGCGTTGGAAAAATTGCATTGGTTTATCCGCGCGCATCTGGATAACGGAACCGGCAATCTGTAAATTCTGAATTAAGAGCACTTCAAAGTGCGGTCGTAAAAAATATTGATTTTTTTGACCGCACTTTTTTGTTGCCGCGGTTTTTTGTTACAATAGCCGGCGTTTTTTATTCATCAGGATTCATTGTGAACGTTAAGAAATCGGTGACTACGCGCATTGCCCGCTATCTGATTACGGTGATTATTTTTGCCGGTATTATGACCACCTTTGCGCTCGGCATTATGGTGAGTAACCGTTCCGATGCCGAACAGATTAACGTATCGGGCTCGTTGCGTTATCAAAGTTATCGCATTCTGTATAACCTGAAAAATCACCCGGATTTGTTGTATCAGGATTTACGCGAATATCGCAAATCCCTGCATTCGCTGTCTTTAAGCCAAATCGACACCCAGATTTTGGTGCCGAAAGAGCTGAAAAGCGCCTATCATGATCTCATCGCGAATTGGGGCGAAATGGAAAAAATCGCCTTAAATAGAGATATAAACGCCTATGATGAGAATTTGGCCGATTATGTTTCGCAGGTGGATCGCTTCGTATTTGCGCTGCAACGCTTTGCCGAGCGAAAACTGATCATTACCAGCGTGGTGATTGTGGTGTCCATGTTATTGATTATCGCATTGGTCGCCAGCATTACCGCGTTTGTCAAAAAACAGGTGGCGGCTCCGTTACAGCAATTAACGCAAGCCAGCGTGCAGGTTCAAATGCGCAATTTCCAGCATGTTCCGCTGGATGTGAATCGTTCGGACGAACTGGGCAATTTGGCGCAGGCGTTCACTCAAATGTCATCCGAACTGAGCAAAATTTATTCCAATCTGGAAGAACGTATTGCGGAGAAAACCCAAAAACTTACGCAAACCAACCGCACGTTGTCTATGTTGTATCATTGTTCGCAGGCGCTTTCCGGCACGGATATGAACAGCGAACATTTACGTGCGGTGATGAAAGATGTGATGTTGACGGAACATTTGCGCGCGTTGGAACTGGTGCTGATTGCCGATGATACGCACATTTTGTTGGGTGAACCGAGCGAAAATTTTAACTGGCAGTCGGTGGATGTCGGAGACGACAATAATCGTATCGGCGAGTTGCGCTGGCAGACGGGCTTGCCTTGCCCGGATCCGCGCACGCTGGAAAATATCGGGCAAATGTTGGGACGATCACTGTATTTCAGCCAAACGCAGCGCCAGCAACAACAATTGTTGTTAATGGAGGAACGTTCCATTATCGCCCGCGAACTGCACGATTCGCTGGCGCAGGTGTTGTCTTATCTGCAAATTCAGTTAACTTTGCTGAAACATAATTTGAATGAGGATGCGCCCGATGCAAAAAGAAAAAGTTTGGCGATTATCCGTGATTTCGAGCAGGCGTTAACCGGCGGTTACACTCAGCTGCGGGAATTGTTGGCGACCTTCCGACTGACTGTGCAGGAAGCCAATTTGAAACTGGCGCTGGAACAGGTTATCGACAGTCTGCGCAACCAAACCTCTATTCGGATGCGTGTGACTTGCAGCTTGCCGTCGCACGTGTTTAACGCCCAACAGTTGGTGCACGCTTTGCAGATTGTGCGCGAAGCCGTGTTAAATGCCATTAAACATTCAAAAGCCAATCTGATTGAAGTGATTGCGCATACCAACGAAGACGGCGAGCAGGAAATTATTATCCGTGACGACGGCGTCGGTATTCCGAGTCTGGACGAACCGGAAGGGCATTACGGCTTGCGGATTATGGAAGAACGCAGTCACCGGTTAAATGCGCAATTAACCATTAAAAACCGCCCGACCGGCGGAACGGAAGTTTGCATAGTGTTGTAAAAATGAAAATCAGAACTGCAAAAGAACAGGATTTGCCGCAAATTGTGGCGATTTATAATCAGGCGATTCCTTCACGCCGCATTACCGCCGATTTGACGCCCGTAACGGAACAAGCGCGTCGTCCTTGGTTTGAAGCGCATCTGAACAGCCGTCGCCATCCGATTTGGGTGCTGGAAAGTGCGGTCGAAAAAAACAAAGTTTTGGGCTGGTGTTCCTTTTCGCCTTTTTATGATCGCGCCGCGTTTGATCAAACCGTGGAAATCAGCGTTTATCTGGATCAATCCGCAAAAGGATGCGGCTACGGTTCGCAGGCGGTTCGGTTCTTGCAGGCGCAGATGGACGAATTGGACGTACATACTTTGATGGCCTATGTGATTGAGGAAAATCACGTAAGCCGCAAAATGTTCGAAAAACAAGGCTTCCGCCAATGGGGACGCTATCCGAACATCGCCAACATGGGCGACAGCTTACAGACTTTTTTGATTTACGGTTATCAAAAAAGGTGAGGTAGTTGGTTTTATTTATTGTGCTGAAAAAATGCGTTCAAATTTGACCGCACTTTGAGTTATTCGTTCACTCGATTAATGCTGTTCATCAATCCTTTTTTGGCTGTTTGTAAATGTCGTTTCAACTCTGTAATTGCGCCTAAATCATCTTGACTCACGATTTTTACTAAAATAGCCAAATGTTCTTCGACAGCTAAAATATTTCTAGTGCGTAAATCTTTGTTATCCCATTGATAATGAAAATGAAAAACGACAGAAATTAAATTGATAAAGTCATTGATGAAAGGATTATCGGCAGCGGATAAAATAAGTGAATGTAATTGGTGATCCAATAGGGAAAAATCAGGATATTTTTCAATGATATTGTCTCTTAATGTCCGATGTTCTTGCAATAAAAATTTCATCTGTTTCCAACGCATGTCATCTTTAGGCAGATTCATAAAACAATTTAATGCATGACATTCCAGCATTTCTCTTAATTCAAATAATTTATCGGCGTAATGTTGAGTCAACTTTGTGAGCTTCCATTTACCTGCGGCGATATGAGAAATTAAATTAAAGCGGGAAAATTGGATGAGATATTCCCGTACCGTAAAAATATCCACATTCGCTTTTTTTGCCAATTCCAGTTCTGTGAAATCATCACCAGGTTTGATAATTTTCTGTTGCACGGCATAACTGAAATACTTTTCTAGTTTTTGTATTTGATTATTCTCTAATTTCTTGATTTTTATATAGGTTATTTTGAGATCTTCAGTAGGTTTTTGAATAACCACTAACTGATCATTTCTTTTATCCAAAATTTTTTGTTCGGTTAAATAATGTACGGCATGTCTAATTGTCGTTCTGCTGACATTATACAATCCTGCAAGTGTTGACAATGAGGGTAATGGTGATTCCAGTAATTCCGATGATATATCGTCAATCAATCGATTAATTATATCCTGTCTTAGATTCAGATCTCTGCTCATATACTGCTCAATTCGTTTATAAAAAACAGTTAAAAAACACTAAAGTTATTCTTCGATCACATTACTGCAAAGAAATTTATAAGACAATAAAAATTGAGTAAATAATGTCCGCACTCTAAATTTTTTCATTAAAAGAGGAAATTATTATGAAATCATTAGTATGCAAAGAGCCGTTTCAACTTATCTTAGAGGAAAGAGAAAAACCACAACCGAAAGAAAATGAAGTTCAATTAAAAGTCGCGGCGATCGGTATTTGCGGTACGGATATTCACGCTTATGCAGGGAATCAGCCGTTTTTTGAATATCCTCGTGTATTAGGGCATGAGGCAAGTGGCGTGGTAACAGAGCTGGGTAAAAAGGCAGATAAATTTAAGGTAGGTCAACGGGTTGCATTAATTCCTTATGTTTCCTGTGGTAAGTGTGGAGCTTGTTTAAACGGTAAAACAAATTGCTGTGAAGAAATTTCCGTTATTGGTGTTCATCAGGATGGTGCATTTAGCGAGTATCTTGTTGCCCCCGTTCAAAATATTTTACCGATTTCCGACAACGTTGATGATGTGACTGCCGCATTAATCGAACCCTATGCTATCAGTGCGCACGCTGTAAGACGAGCGCAAATCAATGCCGGCGACGATGTTTTAATTGTGGGAGCAGGTCCTATCGGACTTGGGGCGGCGGTGATCGCTCATGCTGATGGTGCAAATGTAGTAATTGCAGATACCAGTGAAGAACGGCGTAAACATATTCAAACGAATATTCCGGTACCGACAGTAGATCCGGCGAATGAAAAAATTGAGGATTATTTTAATGGTCGTTTACCGCAAATTGTTATTGATGCAACGGGTAATCAAAAAGCAATGAATAATGCGGTAAATTTGATTCGTCATGGCGGACGGATTGTATTTGTCGGTTTACATAAGGGTACGATTGAATTTAGCGACCCTGATTTTCATAAAAAAGAAACGACACTTATGGGGAGCCGCAATGCAACATTGGAGGACTTTGAAAAAGTGCAACGTTTGATGGCTGAGGGCAAAATTGCAGCGAATATGATGTTGACGCACACATTCGAATATGACGGGTTGGCTGATATTTACGAGGAGCAGATTACTAAAAATAAATCATTAATCAAATCTGTTATTTTGTATTAAGAACAGATAAAAAACAGATAAATATGACACATGACAAAATTTTATAAGTTTTTTCATGTGTTAATGCGAATTTTAATTACAGTAGCTACGCCGTTACGAAGTTATAAGTTCATTATCTATCATCATTAATTATGTGAGGACAATATGAAATTACTCTCTAAATCAATTAAAGCTATTCTTTCTGTCGGTTTCTTAGGATTAGCAATTAGTGCACAGGCAGAAACGGAAATTATGGTTGCTTATGGTAATCAACCCGGCGAACCTATTGATAAAGCAATGCATTTTTGGGCTGATAAAGTTAAAGAAAAATCTAATGGCGACATCGTATTTAAATTGTTCCCGTCAAGTCAATTAGGTAGTGAAACGGAAGTGATGGAGCAGGCAAAATTCGGTTCAAATATTATTACCATCAGTGATTACGGCGCATTAATGGATATTGTGCCTGATCTTGGTGTAATTAATGCGCCTTATATTAGCCAGTCTTTTGAAAAGAAATCTAAATTACTGCAGTCTGATTGGTTTAAAGATTTAAGCGCTAAATTAGATAAACACGATGTACATATCATCGTCCCTGATGTTGTTTATGGAACTCGTCATTTATTGACCAAAAAGCCAGTAACAAAACCTGAAGATTTGAAAGGTGTTAAAGTCCGTGTTCAACATTCACGTTTATTCCTTGAAACTATTAAAGCGATGGGGGGCGTACCTACACCAATGTCATTATCTGATGTTTATCCGGGATTATCTGAAGGTATTATCGACGGCTTAGAAAATCCGGCAGTAGTTCTATTTGGCGGTAAATTCTATGAAGTGGCAAAAAACTTAAGTTTAACGGCACATACAAAGCATATGTCTCCGTTCGTGACCGGTACTTCGTTTTGGAACTCATTAACGCCTGAACAGCAGCAAATCATCGTTGATACAAGCCGTGAAATGGTAACTTATGGTGCAACCTTAATTAATGATGCTGAAAAAGAGGCATTAGAGAGATTAAAAGCAGCCGGCGTAACCATTCATGAGGTTGATTTACCTGCATTTGAAAAATCTGTAAGTAGTGTAATTTCAACCGGGTTCCCGGAATGGTCACCGAACTTATATAAAAATGTTCAAGATAAATTAACTCAATTCTAATATCTTTCAAATAAGGTATCTGTTTCGGCAGATGCCTTCTTTTAAAAAGGTTGTTATATGAATGTGCCAACAAATAAAAAGAAATTTTGGCTAAGTGATATTGATGAAATACTTGCATCGTTTTTCTTAGCGTTAATCGTTCTTCTTTCAGGCTATGGTGTGGTCATGAGATATTTCTTAAATACGCCAAGTGCCTGGGTAGAAGAGATCTGTGTCGTCTTCTTTATTTGGTTTACATTTTTAGCATCAAGTGCTTTATGTAAAAACAATGAATTAATTCGCATTGATTATCTATTGACTAAAATTCCACCAAAAGTTGCAAACTTTATTGATGGAGTTATTCAACCATTGATTATGATTTTCTGCCTAAGTTTTATGATCTATTTAGGTTTTAAATTATTACCAATGTCTAAAATGCGTTTTACGCCAGCATTGCAATTTCCTTATGTCTATATTTACGCCATCATCCCAATTAGCGCGTTATTTATGCTCTATTACGAATTAAGAAAAATTGCATATTATTTTAAAATAAATAAAGGGGATTAAATTATGGATGTAATTATTCCTATTTCAATTTTATTGATTCTCTTTGTTATTGGTACGCCAGTGGCATTCTGTATTTTCTGTTCTACGTTGATTTATTTCTTAATGAGCCATCAACCAATGGTTATTTTAATTCAACGTTTAGCGGGTGGATTAGAAAGCGTTACATTACTTGCAATACCATTCTTTATTATGGCCGGTGTATTTATGAACCATACAGGAATTAGCGAGCGGTTATTAAAATTCTGTGAAGTACTCACCGGTCATATGAACGGTGGTTTAGCACAAGTAAACGTTGCATTAAGTACATTAATGGGCGGCTTATCCGGTTCGAATATTGCTGATGCAGCAATGAACTCTAAATTGCTTGTGCCACAAATGGTTGCTCGTGGTTATAGTGCATCATTTTCTGCAGCGGTAACGGCGGCTGGTTCATTGATCACCCCGATTATTCCGCCTGGTATTGCAATGATTATTTACGGTTATGTCAATAATGTTTCTATTGGCCGTTTATTCTTGGCAGGTGTTGTTCCAGGTTCAATGCTTTGTATTTTAATGATGATCTTAGTGTCAATTATTTCTAAAAAACGTGGCTATTTACCTATCCGTGAAAAACGTGCAAGTTGTAAAGAAGTCATTGTTTCGGCTAAGGATGCAGTATTAGCACTATTATTGCCAGTTATCATTATTGGTGGTATCCGTATGGGAGTATTTACTCCAACAGAAGCTGGTGCTGTAGCGGTTATTTATGCGTTGGTTTTAGGGATGTTTATTTACCGTAATATGGATGCTAAAAAATTGTGGTTAGCAACGCGTGAATCTGCATTAGGAGCAGCAAATGTATTGTTAATTATTTGTGTTGCCGTTGCATTCTCTAAATTCCTTACCTGGGAACGCGTACCACAAGCCTTAGCAAGCTGGATGACAACGGTTGTTGATAGCCCATTAGCGTTCCTGATGTTAGTGAATGTTGCTTTATTGGTTTTAGGTATGTTTTTAGAGGGAAATGCAATAATGATTGTGCTTGCGCCGTTATTAGCGCCAATCGCCCACTCTTATGGTATTGATCCAATTCATTTTGGCATTGTATTCATCTTTAATGGTGCAATTGGCACAATTACACCACCTTTAGGCACAGTAATGTTTACGACTTGTTCAATCACAGAAGTGCCAATTGAGAATTTTATTAAGGATGTTATTCCATTCTGGGGATTGTTATTAATTGAATTATTATTAATAACCTATATTCCAAAAATTTCTACATGGTTACCAAACTTAGTTTATGGTGTAGCACAATAATTAGTTGCAAGGAAAAATAAAATGAAAACATTAAATAGAATTGATTTTCCAGGTCGTCAACATCCAACCAAAATCATTCAATTTGGAGAAGGAAATTTTTTACGCGCTTTTATCGATTGGCAAATTGATATTTTAAATGAAAAAACAGATTTAAATGCCGGTGTGACGATTGTTCGCCCGATTAATACGGATTTCCCGCCGTCATTAAATACGCAAGAAGGACTTTATACTACGATTATTCGCGGTTTAGATAAAAACGGAAATAAAGTTAAAGAAAGCCGTATTATTCGTTCGGTGAATAATGAAATTAATATTTATCAAAATTATGACGAATATCTGAAACTAGCCCATAACTTAGAGATTAAATTTATTTTTTCTAACACCACTGAAGCGGGTATTAGCTATCATGCAGGTGATAAATTCGGCGACCGTCCGCAAGTGAGTTATCCTGCTAAACTCACCCGTTTATTATACGAACGATTCTCTGTGGTAAATGGTGATAAAGACAAAGGCTTTATTTTATTGCCTTGCGAATTAATTGATTATAACGGTGAACAATTAAAAGAACTGGTATTTAAATATGCTAAAGAATGGGATTTATCCGCCGAATTTATTCAATGGTTAGAGACTTCGAATACTTTTTGCTCAACTTTAGTGGATCGCATTGTCACCGGTTATCCGCGTACTGAAGCGACAGAACTGGAAGCGGAACTGGGTTATAAAGATATCTTCTTAGATACCGCAGAATATTTCCATTTATTTGTAATTCAAGGCCCTAAATCTTTAGCGCAATTATTACATTTAGATCAAGTGGATTTAAACGTATTAATTGTCGATGATATCAAACCGTATAAAGAGCGCAAGGTTGCCATTCTAAACGGTGCTCACACCGCTCTGGTGCCGGTAGCTTATTTGGCCGGGGTAAATACGGTGGGCGAAGCTATGCGCGATTCGGAGCTCTGTCGCTTCGTTCGGCACACCATGGATAACGAAATTATTCCGGTTTTGTCTTTGCCGAAAGACGAATTGCAACAATTTGCCGATGCGGTGATTAAACGTTTCCAGAATCCGTTTATTCAACATCAGCTGTTGTCTATTTCTTTGAATAGTATGACAAAATACCGAACCCGAAATTTGCCGCAATTGACTTCTTACGTCAAAAAATTCGGAAAATTACCACCGCACTTAACCTTTTCATTAGCGGCGCTTATTGCTTTCTATCGAGGTGAACGAGACGGACAGGCGATTCCTTTGCAAGATGACGAATATTGGTTGATGAATTTCAAAACCTGGTGGCAAGAAGTGTCGGCGGGTAAAATTTCGTTATTTCAACTTGTGCATCATGTATTAAAACAGGAAGCGCATTGGGAACAGGATTTAACGGTTATTCCTCAGTTAGTTGAAACAGTCACCCGACAATTAGCAACCATTTTAGACAAAGGTATGCGCCAAGCCCTTCGCGAATATTGCGCTGATTAAGTGGAGATTGATATGAAGCAGTTTATCAAAATTCACCGGCAGGATAATGTGGCGGTAGCGTTACAGGATTTACCTGTCGGCACATTATTAGATATTGAGGGGCAGCAACTTAAATTAAAACAAGATATTGGGCGCGGACATAAATTTGCCTTGTCTGCCATTGCTGAAAATCAGGATGTTATTAAATACGGCTATCCGATTGGCCATGCATTATGTCATGTTGAACCGGGTGAACATATCCATACGCATAATGTAAAAACCAATCTGAAAGATATTAATGATTACAAATATCTGCCGGAATTGACCGTACTTTCCGAACAAATGCCGGATCGGGAGGTACAAATTTATCGCCGTAAAAACGGCGATATCGGAATCCGTAATGAACTTTGGATTGTGCCGACAGTGGGCTGTGTAGTGGGCATTGCTAACCTGATTAAAAAGCGTTTTATGCAACTTAACGATTTACACGATATTGACGGCGTATTCGCCTTTAATCATAGTTACGGTTGCTCTCAGTTGGGCGATGATCACGAAAACACTAAAACTATGCTGCAAAATATGGTGAAACACCCTAATGCGGGTGCGGTGTTAGTGATTGGTTTAGGTTGTGAGAATAATCAGGTTGGAGCGTTCAAAGAAAGCTTAGGCGAGTATGATGAAAGCCGTGTGAAATTTATGATTTCGCAACATTATGATGATGAAGTTGAGAAGGGTGTTGAATTGTTACAACAGCTTTATCAGGAAATGCGTCAGGATCGTCGTGAAACAGGTAAATTAAGCGAAGTCAAATTTGGTTTGGAATGTGGTGGCTCGGACGGTTTTTCCGGTATTACGGCCAACCCAATGTTAGGGCATTTTTCTGATTATTTAATTAGTCACGGCGGTACGACTGTGCTTACAGAAGTACCGGAAATGTTCGGGGCGGAATGTATTCTGATGAGTCATTGTAAAGATGAAGAGACGTTCCAAAAAATGGTAAATATGGTGAATGATTTCAAAAAATATTTCATTGAACATAACCAGCCCATTTATGAGAATCCATCTCCGGGAAACAAAGCCGGGGGAATTACGACACTGGAAGATAAATCTCTTGGTTGCACGCAAAAAGCGGGACATAGCCAAGTGGTTGACGTATTGAAATATGGCGAGCGGTTAAAAATTCAAGGGCTGAACTTATTGAGTGCGCCCGGTAACGATGCTGTTGCAACTAGTGCTTTAGCCGGAGCGGGTTGTCATATGGTATTGTTTTCCACCGGTCGTGGCACGCCTTACGGAGGTTTTGTTCCAACCATGAAAATTGCCACCAACAGCGAGCTTGCGCAGAAGAAAAAACATTGGATTGATTTTGATGCGGGACGTTTGGTCTATGATATGAGCATGCCGGAATTATTGAAAGATTTCATTAATTTAGTGGTTGAAATTGTAAATGGTAAACCAACGAAAAATGAAATTAATGAATTTCGCGAATTGGCTATTTTCAAAAGTGGCGTAACGCTTTAAGGGAGAATAATCATGAAACACCTGGCCCTAATCGGTGAATGTATGATTGAACTGAACGGCGAG
>CAUTMS010000017.1:0-33013 GCA_963539805.1 uncultured Actinobacillus sp.
CATTCCACACGCATAGCGTGTGGTTTTTATAGCTAGACGTTGTCTAGCTATAATAGAAAAAGTGCGGTCAAATTTGACCGCACTTTTGCTTAAGACTTCAGTGTCACACTACCATTGGTAGCCTACGCTTGCCGCCGCACCGGTATCGCCGCGGGTGTTGCTGTTCACAGAGAATTTCACGCCGAGTTTGCCGTTGTCCGACAAACGGGAGTAACCCACTGCGATCGCGCTTTCACCGCGGTATGTCCCCGCACCGGCCGCAACCATAGATTTACCCGGCATAGTTGCGTGGTATAAACCGCCTGATGCCAATGCCCCCGCGACCCCTGCGCGCAATTTACGGTCTACGCTGTGAACCTGACCGGCAACCTGGTTAATCGCATTTGCGTTACGAATAACCTGTTGGTTGGTCGCGTGTAACTGGCTGCCGTTAACCGCATCGGTCGAATTTTTCGATACTTCGCCCGGCGCTACATTGGTAATTTGATTACCGCCGACATCCAACGCCGAAGCTTCTTTACCTTCAACATTCTTTTTCGTTACCGTCGTTAACTTGGTTGAAGCCGAACCGTTGCTGATAGTTACGCTGTTCAGACCGGTTAAGTCTTTAGCCAGTTTCACGTTCAACGAACCTTGACCGTCAGAAACCACGCCGATATTGTTATCGGTTAATTTCGCGGTATCGGACACGCCGCCTTTAACCGTTACGGTAGATCCCATTTTTCTTTCTGAAGGCGTACCTGTATCGCCTGCGAAAGTTAACGGTTTGTCAACAACAGACGAGGTGTAATCGCGTAATTGATCAACGTTAACCGCATCCGTACCGTTCACGCCCGACGCGACATTGGTAATAGTTTGGTTGCCCGCACTGATACCGTCTTTACCGATTGATACGTTGCCTGCACTGACTTTACCGGTTGTACCGTCAATCACCACGGTATTAGCGCCGCTACCGATGTTCAGCTTATCGCTTAAATCAAAGGTCACATTGTTGCCGGATTTAGTGATATTGATGTTGCCATCTTTATTCGCTAAATTCACGGTATCTTTCGGTTTAACACTTGAACTGTCAGCACCGTTAACCGTTAAGTTCCAACTTGCATTTGCCGTCGTTACGTTCATCGCTGCTTGTAATTGACCAAGGTTAACTGCGTCTGTCAGCGCTTCACCGTCAGCCACATTGGTAATCTTATTACCGCCGGCATTGATCCCGCTGGTAGTAACAGATACGTTACCTGCTGTGAATCCGGTTTCGGTTACAGCGACATTATCACCGACCTTGATATTACCGCTAGTGATTACTGTTGAACCGATGGTCATAGAACCATTGTTAGTTAACGTAATATTATCAGCCAAGTTGAAAGTCACATTCGTGCCGTTCACTACCGCAACCGTATTCGTACCATTGTTGAAACTTACGGTTTGGTTGCCGACAGTGGTAGCATTAGTTACGTTACTATTACCCGTGATTTTCCATGTTAATCCGTTGGTAATGTTCGCATTCATTGCGTACAATTGGCTGCCGTTCACCGCATCCGTGCTGTTTGCGCTCACTTCACCCGCCGCAACATTTGTAATAGTTTGGTTGCCCGCATTGATACCGTCTTTGCTGATTGATACATTTCCTGTACTGACTTTACCGGTCGTACCGTCAATCACCACGGTATTAGCACCGGTACCGATGTTCAGCTTATCGCTTAAACCAAAGGTCACGTTGTTGCCGGATTTAGTGATGTTGATGTTGCCATCTTTATTCGCTAAATCCACGGTTGCATTCGGTGCTACATTCGAACTGTTTTGCCCATTAGCCGTTAAGTTCCAACCGGCATTTGCCGTTGTTTTCACTTCGTTTAATTGGCTTAAGTTAACTGCATCTGTCGGTGCCGTACCGTTTGCCACGTTGGTGATCTTATTACCGCCGTTATTCAAGCCGTCTTTGGTTAGACTTACCGTTTGATTATTGGTAGTACCGTTAGCGATGGTGATACCGCCGTTATTTACCACGACATCTCCCATGGTCACCGAGCCGGCGCCCGTTAAGTTCAAGGTATGGTTTAACGCAAACGCAATTTTATTATTACTCACTGTCGTAATAATGTTACCGTCTCCGTTGTAATTAACCTTTTCACCTAACTGAACGTTATCATCGTTACCCTTATCCGCACCGATGTTAAAGCCTTTGCTCACCGTAGTATTGGCATTCACGCCTTGTTGGATGTCGGACTTGGTTTTATCGCTTAAGTCGACAGATACATTGGTACCGTCAAGTGCGGTCACAATTCCGGCCGTTTTTGCGCTGTCTGCATTGGCCGAACCTTTGATCGCTACTGTGCTGTTGTCCGCTACCGCACTGTTATTGGTACCGTCGGACAGATTCCAATTGTAGGAATTATCGCCGATGTATTTTTCCAATTGACCTAAGTTCACCGCGTCAGTTTTGTTGGTACCCGCCGAGATGTTGGTCAACTTATCACCGCCCACATCCAGGCCTTCTGCGGTAGAGCTCAAGGTAGTGGTGTTCGCACCCGAACCGATGGTAACCGTGTTGCCGTTAACGTTAGTCGCCGTAACGTTGGTGAAGGTGACGTCCGCTTTGGTCGCCACGGTAATACCGTTGGCCGACGGCGTGAGCTGGATGTTGTTACCGGAAATAAAGTTGGCGTTGCTATTCTCTTGATTTAAGGTTTGCGCGGTCGTACCGTCCGCGCTGGTGGTCAGGCTTTGTAATGCGCTGTCCGCTTTCGTCAATGAAGATTTCGCCGCGTCGCTCAAATCCACCGCATAGTTGCTGGTGTGGTTACCCGCGTCTGTCTTCGTGACCGTCACTTTATCCGAGCCGTTGCTTACCGTGGACGTATTGGCGTTCACTGTGTACACCGTGCCGTTCGCATCTTTAGCCGATGTCACATTTACGTTATCGCCCGCTTTCACGGAAGACTGGCTGGCGTTTAATTGAGCTACGTTCACCGCATCGCTGTCTTGCGTGCCGTTCGCGACGTTGGTGATCTTATTACCGCCGTTATTCAAACCGTCTTTGGTTAAACTTACCGCTTGATTATTGGTGCTACCGTTAGCGATGGTGATGCCGCCGTTATTTACCACCACATCTCCCATCGTCACCGAGCCGGCGTCCGTTAAGTTCAAGCTAGAATTTAATGCGAAGGCAATCGCATTATCACTCACTGTCGTAATAATGTTGCTGTCACCGTTGTAGTTAACCGTCTCGCCTAACTGAACGTTATCATCGTTGCCATTATCCGCGCCGATATTAAAGCCCTTGCTCACCGTAGTATTGGCATTTACACCTTGCTGGATATCGGACTTAGTTTGTTCGCTTAAGTCGACAGATACATTGGTACCGTCAAGTGCGGTCACAATTCCGGCCGTTTTTGCGCTGTCTGCATTGGCCGAACCTTTGATCGCTACTGTGCTGTTGTCCGCTACCGCACTGTTATTGGTACCGTCGGACAGATTCCAATTGTAGGAATTATCGCCGATGTATTTTTCCAATTGACCTAAGTTCACCGCGTCAGTTTTGTTGGTACCCGCCGAGATGTTGGTCAACTTATCACCGCCCACATCCAGGCCTTCTGCGGTAGAGCTCAAGGTAGTGGTGTTCGCACCCGAACCGATGGTAACCGTGTTGCCGTTAACGTTAGTCGCCGTAACGTTGGTGAAGGTGACGTCCGCTTTGGTCGCCACGGTAATACCGTTGGCCGACGGCGTGAGCTGGATGTTGTTACCGGAAATAAAGTTGGCGTTGCTATTCTCTTGATTTAAGGTTTGCGCTTGATTACCGTCCGCGCTGGTGGTCAGGCTTTGTAACGCACTGTCCGCTTTCGTCAATGAAGATTTCGCCGCATCGCTTAAATCTACCGCGTAATTGCTGGTGTGGTTACCCGTATCCGTCTTCGTCACCGTCACTTTGTCCGAGCCGTTGCTCACCGTGGACGTATTGGCGTTCACCGTGTACACCGTACCGTTCGCATCTTTAGCAGATATCACGTTTACGTTATCACCCGCTTTTACGGAAGATTGGCTGGCGTTTAATTGCGCCAGGTTCACTGCATCACTGTCTTGTGTACCGTTCGCTACGTTGCTGATCTTATTACCGCCGTTATTCAAGCCGTCTTTGGTTAGACTTACCGCTTGATTATTGGTGGTACCGTTAGCGATGGTGATGCCGCCGTTATTTACCACCACATCGCCCATGGTCACCGAGCCGGCGTCCGTTAAGTTCAAGCTAGGATTTAACGCGAACGCAATCGCATTATCACTCACTGTTGTGATAATGTTGCTGTCACCGTTGTAGTTAACTGTCTCACCTAACTGAACGTTATCATCGTTACCCTTATCCGCACCGATGTTAAAGCCTTTGCTCACCGTAGTATTGGCATTCACGCCTTGTTGGATGTCGGACTTGGTTTTATCGCTTAAGTCGACAGATACATTGGTACCGTCAAGTGCGGTCACAATTCCGGCCGTTTTTGCGCTGTCTGCATTGGCCGAACCTTTGATCGCTACTGTGCTGTTGTCCGCTACCGCACTGTTATTGGTACCGTCGGACAGATTCCAATTGTAGGAATTATCGCCGATGTATTTTTCCAATTGACCTAAGTTCACCGCGTCCGTTGCGTTAGTTCCCGCCGTCACATTGGTGATGGCGTGGTTGCCCGCATCGATACCGCTGTTATTGATGGTCACATCACCCGCTTTGAAGGTGTTATTCACCGTCACGTTATCTACGGCAATGCTGCTGTTTAAGGCGAACGCAATCGCATTATCACTCACTGTCGTGATAATGTTGCTGTCACCGTTGTAGTTAACCGTCTCGCCTAACTGAACATTATCATCGTTACCCTTATCCGCACCGATGTTAAAGCCTTGTTTTATCGCCGCCGTATTAGCCGCAATATTGTTCGCATTGGTGGTGATATTTTGCGTATTGTTCGCTATCGCATTGGTATTATTGCTGATATTATTCGCATTATTAGTGATATTCTGCGCATTATTCGCCACATTGGTATTGGTGGCGTTTAACTGGCTGAAATTCACTGCGTCGCTATCTTGCGTACCATTCGCTACGTTGCTCACGGTTTTGCCGCCCGCGTTGATGCCATTGCTGCTGATGCTGACATCACCTGCGTTGAAGGTGCTGGCGTTTACTGTAGTAAATGTCACGTCGTCTTTGGTCGCAATCTTAATACCGCCGTTACCGTCATCAGTCAGGCTGATATTGTCGCCGCTTACAAAGTTCGCTTTGTTGTCCGCTTTGTTCAGGGTTTTCACGTCGGTACCGTCGATTTGGGTCACCACGGACTGCAACGCGCTGGTGGCGTTCGTCACCGCGTTTTTCAATTTATCCGTTGCCGCTACCGCGATTTTACCTGCGGAGGCAGTGGTGTTGATTAAATCGCTGTCACCGTTCACCGTCAGGGTTTCACCCAGTTTGCGTTCCGTTGCCGTACCGCTGTCCGCCGCAAAGGTGATGCCTTTGCTGTTTACGGTGGTATTGGCGTCCACGCCTTGTTGGATATCCGATTTAGTTTGTTCGCTTAAATCCACCGCGTAGTTACTGGTGTGGTTACCCGCATCCGTCTTCGTCACCGTCACTTTATCCGAGCCGTTGCTCACTGTGGACGTATTGGCGTTCACGGTGTACACCGTACCGTTTGCATCTTTAGCAGATGTCACGTTTACGTTATCACCCGCTTTCACGGAAGATTGGCTGGCGTTTAATTGCGCCAGGTTCACTGCGTCCGTTGCATTGGTACCCGCCGTCACATTGGTGATGGCGTGGTTGCCCGCATCAATACCGGCGGTATTGATGGTGACATCGCCCGCTTTGAAGGTGTTATTCACCGTCACGTTATCTACGGCAATGCTACTGTTCAACGCGAACGCAATCGCATTATCACTCACTGTCGTAATAATGTTGCTGTCGCCGTTGTAGTTAACCGTCTCACCTAACTGAACGTTATCATCCGAGCCTTTATCCGCACCGATGTTAAAGCCTTGTTTTATCGCTGCCGTATTAGCCGCAATATTGTTTGCGTTGGTGGTGATATTTTGCGTGTTGTTCGCTATCGCTTTGGTGTTATTGCTGATGTTGTTCGCATTATTGGTAATATTCTGCGCATTATTCGCCACGTTCGTATTGGTGGCGTTTAACTGGCTGAAGTTCACCGCATCACTGTCTTGCGTACCGTTCGCGACATTAGTCACCGTTTTGCCGCCCGCGTTGATGCCGTTATTGCTGATGCTGACATCACCCGCGTTGAAGGTAGTGGCGTTTACCGTATTAAACGTGACGTTCTCTTTGGTCGCAATCTTAATACCGCCCTGACCGTCATCAGTTAGACTGATATTGTCACCGCTTACAAAGTTTGCTTTATTGTCCGCTTTGCTCAGGGTTTTCACATCCTTACCGTCGATTTGCGTTACCACGGACTGCAACGCGCTGGTAGCATTCGTCACCGCGTCTTTCAGCTTGTCCGTTGCCGCCACTTCAATTTTACCGGCGGAGGCGGTGGTGTTGATTAAGTCGTTATCACCGTTTACCGTCAGGGTTTCACCCAGTTTGCGTTCCGTCGCCGCGCCACTGTCCGCCGCAAAGGTAATGCCTTTGTTGTTTACGGTGGTATTGGCGTCCACACCTTGTTGGATGTCGGACTTGGTTTGTTCGCTTAAGTCGACAGACACATTGGTGCCGTCAAGTGCGGTCACAATTCCGGCAGTTTTTGCGCTGTCTGCATTGGCCGAACCTTTGATCGCCACGGTGCTGTCATCCGCTACCGCATTGCTGTTGGTACCGTCGGACAGATTCCAGTTGTAGGCGTTGTCGCCGATGTATTTTTCCAATTGACCCAAGTTCACCGCATCACTGTCTGCCGTACCATTCGCTACGTTACTGATGGTGGTGTTACCTGCATCAATACCGCTGTTGTTGATAGTCACGTTACCCGCTTTGAAGGTATTGTTCACCGTCACGTTATCTACGGCAATGCTGTCTGCCAACGTCAGTTTCACCCCGTCCGTTACCGTGCTGACCACCAGATTGCTATCCGAAGTCACATTGATGGTACTGCCCAATGCGAAGTTGTTCGAGCTGGTGCCATTACCGAAGTTAATGCCCTTGTTGATGGCATTGGTATTGTTGGTGATATTCTGCGTGTTATTGGCAATCGCATTGGTATTATTCGTAATGTTGTTCGCGTTATTGGTAATATTCTGCGCATTATTCGCCACGTTGGTATTGGTGGCGTTTAACTGGCTGAGATTCACCGCGTCGCTATCTTGTGTACCATTCGCGACATTAGTCACCGTTTTACCGCCCGCGTTGATGCCGTTGCCGCTAATGCTGACATTACCTGCGTTGAAGGTGCTGGCGTTTACCGTATTGAACGTGACGTTCTCTGCCGTTGATACGCTAATATTGCCGCTTGCATCCGCGCTCACCACCGTGTTGGTGCCGTTTACGAAGTTCACGGTATTGCTGGTTTGATTCACCACTTTCGCGTCTGCGCCGTTTACTTGCGCCGTCCAGCTTTGTAACGCGCTGTCCGCTTTCGTCAATGAATCTTTCGCAGACTGACTTAAGTCTACCGCGTAGTTACTGGTGTGGTTACCCGTATCCGTCTTCGTCACCATCACTTTGTCCGAGCCGTTGCTCACTGTGGACGTATTGGCGTTCACCGTGTACACCGTACCGTTTGCATCTTTAGCAGATGTCACGTTTACGTTATCGCCCGCTTTCACGGAAGATTGGCTGGCGTTTAATTGAGCCACATTCACTGCGTCCGTTGCGTTGGTGCCCGCTGTCACGTTGGTGATGGTGTGGTTACCCGCATCAATACCGCTGTTGTTGATGGTCACATCACCTGCTTTGAAGGTGTCGTTCACCGTCACATTACCCACTGCAATGCTGTCCGCTAACGTCAGTTTTACTCCGTCCGTTACGGTACTGACTACCAGATTGCTGTCCGAGGTCACATTGATAGTGCTACCCAATGCGAAGTTGTTCGCGCTGGTACCGTTACCGAAGTTAATGCCTTTGTTGATGGCATTGGTATTGTTGGTAATGTTCTGCGTGTTGTTCGCAATCGCATTCGCATTATTGGTAATATTCTGCGCATTATTCGCCACATTGGTATTGGTGGCGTTTAACTGGCTGAAGTTCACCGCATCGCTGTCTTGCGTACCGTTTGCGACATTAGTCACCGTCTTGCCGCCCGCGTTGATGCCATTATTGCTAATGCTCACATCGCCCGCGTTGAAGGTGCTGGCATTTACCGTATTGAACGTGACGTTCTCTGCCGTCGATACGCTAATATTGCCATTTGCGTCCGCGCTCACCACCGTGTTGGTGCCGTTTACAAAGTTCACCGTGTTGCTAGTTTGATTCACCACTTTCGCGTCGGTGCCGTTCACTTGCGCCGTCCAGCTTTGTAACGCGCTGTCCGCTTTTGCTAACGAATCTTTAGCGGCTTGAGACAGATCAAGATCGTAATTAGTCACCGTGCCGCTTGTGGTTGCCGTCGCCGCAATCGTGCCGTTAGTGCTGTTTACCGTAGTGTTTTTTTCAGAATCGTTGATGGCTTTTGCAACCTGTTCCGCCGTAGCAAATTTGTCGCCATTTTTGACCGCACTTACCGTTCCGTCTGAGGCAACATTCAGGCCTGTCATATCGACGGAATATTTCACCGTCGAGTTAGTGCTGTTGCCCGTTACTTGCGCAACCGTACCCGTACCGTTAACAAAATTAACCGTATCACCTGATTTGATTTCATCTTTTTGTACGCCGTTATTTTGCAGATTCCATGACGTACTTGATACCGCCGCTTTTAATTGAGCAACGTTCACCGCATCGGAATCTTCCGAACCTGCCGCTACGTTGATGATTTGACGTTTAACGGTATCGGAACCGACACTCACCGCACCTGTCGTTGCCTTAGTCGCATTAATTGCATCGGATTGCGCCGTATCCGCTGTGTCAGGAATATACGGCGTAATAGTTGATGGATGCGCAGTAGCTGAACCGCTATAACCGCGAGTCGACTGACTATTTGCCCCTAATGCCACGCCGCCGTCTACGGTTGAATCAGTATTCGCACCGAGCACGGTTGAATATTCACGTGAAGCCGTTGCGTTAGAACCCATTACAATACCGTATTGGCTGGTGCTGGTTGCAGTCGCATTTGAACCGATAACGATCTGTTCTGCCTGGCTGCCGGTCGCATTCGCATTCGCACCCACTACGATTGATTCCGCGCCGGTTGCATTCGCTTTAGTACCGATAACGACATGGCTGCCTTGGCTACCGCTTGCTGAAGCGCCTTTACCTATTGCAATATTGTCAAGTCCCGATGCGGTCGCATTCGTACCGATCGCAATAGAATCTCTTTGGCTACCGCTACTGTTCGCGTTATAACCAATAGAAATTGAGCTTGTACCTGTTGCGGTTGCATTTTCACCAATAGCAACAGAGGCGCCTTCGCCGCCGTTCGAATTTGTGATGGTAGCGTTCGTACCAAATGCAATGCCGCCATTTGTTGAGGCAATATTGGCATTCGTACCGATAGCATAACCATTTTGTTGAACGCCACTGGAAATGCTTGCATTATTACCCAGCGCAATAGAAGAACCGTTTATCGCTTCCGATTTTGAATCCTTACCAATGACAACACTGTTATTTCCGCTTGTTACATTTGTATTTGAACCGAAAGCAATATTATCGGTGCCGGCTGAACGTCCCACAGTGGCATTTGTGCCAATAACCGTATTATTAGTGTGGTAAGCCGTTGCTCCCGTACCTAACGCTAATGCGTTTACTCCGTTTGCTTTCGAATAAGTACCAATTGCCGTAGCGTTAGTTGAAACTTCACCGGTTTCGTATAAAGCATCGCCTACAACGACATTATTCCCCATAGCAATGGAGTTCGTGCCGCGAACTTTGGCATTATTGCCCACAACATGCGAGCCGTCGGACGTGCTTGCTCCGCTATCACCTTGCGATAATACGTTATCATTACCGACAACCGTCGAATTATCGTCCGGAATCGTATTGTTATTACCTAAACTGTAAGAACCTTCGCCTGAAATTGTGGTCGGATCACCAATTGCGCCGGAATTTTTTCCGGTCACGATGTTGCCCGTACCGATTGAAATTGCGTTCTCGGCCAAAGCTTGTGCGCTGCTACCGATAGCAAGTGCGTTTAATCCGTTGGTCGTCGCGTTGTAACCTGCCGCTAAAGAGCTGTTGCCGTTTGCGGTAGAATTTGATCCAAGCGCCATGGAGTCCGTTGAGTTTGCAGTAGTGTTGGAACCAATTGCCGTCGCTTCTTCATCTAATGCATCAGCGGAATAGCCAATCGCGGTACTGCGTGTACTTTTCGCACGAGCCATCGCACCGATTGCCGTGGCTTCAATAGCGTTAGTTGTCGTTGTATTGTCCACAATATATTCGCCGTTATCGCCTGCCGTGGCATATACACCGATCGCCGTAGAACCTTGGCTTAACGCTTGTCCGTGTACACCAACGGTGACGGTACCCACGCCGCTTGATACGGAGGTGCGGTAGTTAGAATATGTACTATTGGCACTATCATATGGTAAGTAACCAATAACGTTACCGGTTGAAGCATAAGTATAAGGATCAGAACTCTTATTACTACTATAACCGGTATCGTCACCACCGATTACGATGGAACCGAAACCGCTGGCGCGGGCATCATTACCAATAGCCGTTGCTTGCTCGGCGGCCTGCGCTACGGCACCTAAAGCCACGGATTGATTACCTTTTGCCACCGTAGAAGGACCGATTGCCACCGAACCTTGAGAAGGTCCGCCTTGCGTATTTGTTGCAGCAGAATTCCAACCGATACTGATTGAACTGGAGTTGGTTGAAGTGGCGTTATAACCCAATGCCACAGTATATGTACCATTTGCGGTAGCATTAGAACCCATTGCAACAGAATCCTGATAACTAGTCGACGAACACCAACCGATCGCAATCGCACCGGTTCCGCTGTTCGTTTTTGTATTAGTACCGATTGCAATAGAATCATTTGATGTCGTTGAGGTATTTACCCCAAGCGCAATAGCTCGATCTCCCTGAGCTTTGGTGTTGGTTACATTATTATGAGTGGTAGTATAGCTATCTTCACCACCACTACCGGATGATTTATTCATCGTCGCACTACCAATGGCAATGGACTGCGTACCTAAAGCCAGCGCAGATGAACCCATAGCAATACTGGAATTACCGTTTGCATTGGCAGCTGTTCCCATTGCCATCGCAAAATCCGCCGTTGCCGCCGCCTGACGCATAGCGGCAAAAGAATCAAAACCCGAAGCTAACGTAGAAGTGCCCAAAGCAATAGCGCCGGCTTGGGTTGTACGAGAATAAGGACCTAAAGCTAGAGATAATCCCCCTGTTGCACTTGAATAGTCGCCAAAAGCAATCGAACCACTAGTTGCATTTGTATTCGCGCCAATAGAAATACTTTGTGCAGCTCTCAAATTACCGGAATAAATATTTGAGTTTGATTGTCCTGGATAATTAGTATTATTTGGTGTACCGTAATTATATGGAACACTTGCGCCTGAAGCAGATGCAACATTCCAGTAATTTCCGGAATTTCCAGCAATAACAACCGCAGCATTCGCCGTCGGCATTGCCGCCATTAATAAAGCCGAAACTGCGCTTAATTTAAAGCTTGATTTCGCAAGAGAAGATTGAGTAACAGTGTTACGTGAAGTTGAAGAATGAGCCTTGCCTTGGTTTGTGGCTAATTCAGATACGACTACTAGAGATTGAGTGATTTTGCTCCAAATAACTTTATAGATGTGATTCATGAATGGACCCTTATAAAAAATATGAAATATTAATTCAGGCTAAAACCTGAAAAAGCAAAGTTTACAGCTATACTACAAATCGGCGGCATTATCAGGCAAAACCTGCCTATATGCAAGACTATTTGTCAGTTTTTAAGCAATTTTTGTTTAAAATTTCTCAATTTTGTTGAGTTAACGTAAATAAATGTAAAAAATAGCTTTATTACTAACTATTTAGAGGTAATAAAATAATTCAACAAATAGAAGAATTCCGGCATCGCAATGTAGAAGCAAATTATCGTCGCGCTTTCCTGCAAGCTCAAAAAAACATGTCATTTTTTGACCGCACTTTAGACAATTTTGTTAGAAATATAGAATTGAAGAAATGTTAGGAAATAATACGGGGGAAAATAGTATTCACCTACAAAAGGATTACCCACTATTTAGCATGATAATAAAAACAAAACCCGATCCTAAGATCGGGTTTTTTATTCGATTAGCTAATCCAAAGATTAGAAGAATACGCGTAAACCAACACCGTAGATGTTGTCTTTATCGTGACCATAATCATCTTTAATGCGTTCTTGTTCGTACATTGCGTATGTGATTACGTTTTTATGTAATTTGTAATCCACACCAACTTGGTAACGGTTAGCGATTTCTGTTGTATTACCGGTTGCTTCAGAACGAGTATCTTTACGTTCCCATTGTGCAAATACTGCAGACGGTTCAGAGAATTGATAACGAGCGTCAACCATTGCGTAACGACCTTTAGTACCCGCTTCTACACGTTGACCAGTACGGAACTGAGTATAAGCATCACTCACTTCATTTTTATATTGACCGTAGTTCAATGCTAAATAAAGTGGGCCATATGTCCAGCTACCGTGTAATAACCAAGCTTTGTTTTTGCCTACTGAATCATTTGAGTATGAAACATCATCGTAATTATCTTGCGTATAACCTGCCGCAAATTCTAATTTGTTATCTTCGGCAAAATCATAGTGGTAGAAAGCGGTTAAACCGTAACCGTTTTTATATTCTGTTGTGCCTGCTACATTAGGATCCACTTCGGTATTGCTATGACCGAATAAGTAGTCCGCACCGAAGCTGAAACCGTTCCATTCTGCAGATTTAAATTTCACGGATTTATCTGAACGGGTAGTCAAGATACCGTATTCACCAGAACGGTAGTATGTTGCATCTTGTAATACATCATCAGCGGTGGTGTTTTGACGACCAAAACTTAACGCACCTACGTCCGCATGTTTGATACCGGCATATAATTCACGAGTTGTCGGATCACCGAAGTCACTGTCGGAACCTTCGTGTTTTGTTTTATACGCTTCTTCTTCGAAACGGATTTGATAACCGGCAAATGCGGATAAGCCGTTACCTAAATCTTGACTTGCTTTCACATAGATACGTGAACCGTCATTTTTTAAGTCACCACGTCCATCACCGACTTTGCCCAAGAAAGCACGGAATGAACCGCTTAATTCAACTTTTGCACCGTCTTGTTCATAAACAACGGCGGCGTTTGCTGTGCTTGCCACTGCGGCTGCAGCGACTGCTAATGCTACTAATGTCTTTTTCATAATTTAATTCCTTATCAGAATTTATTTTTAGTACAACTCATTTTGAACTTTCCCGTACGGGAAAAGTCAAACACGCTTAATATTTAAGCAGCTCGGATATTGCCAAAGATCATATGCATATGTCAATCAAAAAAACACAAGTAATTTTTATTTTTCTGATCGAGATCACATTTTTTGCAGATTTTTGATTATTTTTTACACAGTTTTAGATCGAATGGAACGATTCAGCAGGGAAGAAAAAATTAAAAATAACAAACAGTTAGCTGGATATAAAAACAAATAATACTATACGCTCATATAGCTTTATTTTATAAATCCGCACCATTTATGCGGCGGACGGATCTGCATTAGCCGTCCGCCGGTTTGCAAGCCCTGCGGGCCACTGAGCAGATCTTTACGTTTTAATTTATCGTAAGGATGCAATAAAACCGCTTTTAAAATGGTTGATTATTCTTCTACTACTCCGTTTATCGCTCAAGGGCGATGAAACATGCCTGATGTCGAGAAAACCTGAATTCAAGGAACGGTTGGCGCCGTTCCTTGTTTTTCATTATGAGATCCAATTTAAGATTTTAAACGTTCGAATCCCGCCTTTAAATCGGCAATTAATTCATCCGTATCTTCGAAACCGATGTGCACGCGAATCAAGGTTCCGGTTAAAGTGCGGTCAATATTCGGGCGGATTTTTTTTATTTCTTCCGGTTGATTGCACAAAATCAGGCTTTCAAAGCCACCCCAGGAATACGCCATGGTAAACAGTTCAAAGTGATCCATGAATGCGGAAAGCTGCTCGCGACTTAATTTTTCTTTTAATTCAAAAGAAAACAAACCGGCTGAACCGGTGAAATCCCGCACAAAAAATTCATGTCCCGGACAGCTCGGCAAAGCGGGATGATAAACCGCTTTCACTTCCGGTCGTTCGGCCAGCCATTTTGCCACTTTAATGCCGCTTTCGGTGTGTTGTTTGAAACGCACGGCAAGGGAACGAATGCCGCGCGCGGTGGTGTAAGCGGTGTCGGCGTCCACCATTTGTCCCATTAAATAGGAATTTTCCCGCAATTGATCCCAGCAACGGGCGTTGGATACGGCGGTACCAATCATCACATCGGAATGGCCCACCAGATATTTGGTTCCCGCCTGAATGGAAATGTCGATATCATGTTCCAGCGCTTTAAATAAAATACCGCCCGCCCAAGTGTTATCAATCATGATCACAATCTCGGGATTAATCTTACGCACCGCTTTGACGATATTCGGCACATCGGGCACCTCAAAAGTGAGTGAGCTCGGGCTTTCCAAAAATAAAACTTTGGTATTCGGCCGCACCAATTCGGCGATTTTCACGCCGTCCACCGGATCATAATAAGTGGTGGTCACCCCCATTTTACTCAGAATTTTGTTACAAAAATCCTGCGTCGGTTCATAGGCGGCACCCGTCATCAGAACGTTATCGCCGGATTGCACGAAGGCTAAAATCGCATTGCTGGCCGCCGCCGCGCCGCAAGGATAAAGATAACAACCCGCTCCGCCTTCCATTTCGCACATTAAATCCTGCAACGCAAAATGCGTTAAAGTACCGCGACGACCGTAAAACAACGCCTGTTTAGCGCGGTTAACGGTGGCTTCTTTCTTTTGCGCCAAATTTTCAAAAACTAAAGAAGACGCCCGTTGCACCACGGGATTCACCGCGCCCTGGCTGACACGCTTACTGCGACCGGCATGTACTAATGTAGTGGCTAACGACTGTTTTTCCGACATAATCATTTCCTGTTAGATATAATTAATTAATTTAATAGATAAAATCGACTGTAAAAGTGCGGTCAATTTTTTTACAATTTTTCCGTTATTTTGCAACAGATTTGAATTTTTGCAAAAGTTTTTCCCTCAATCCACTTTAGGAGATTAAACATGGTATTAGTCACTCGTCAAGCACCGGATTTTACCTCAGCCGCAGTTTTAGGCAACGGCGAAATCGTTGAAAACTTCAACTTCAAAAAACACATCGCCGGCAAGCCTGCGGTAATTTTCTTTTATCCGTTAGATTTTACTTTCGTTTGCCCGTCCGAATTGATCGCATTCGATCACCGTTACGCGGAATTCCAAAAACGCGGCGTAGAAGTGGTGGGCGTGTCTATCGACTCACAATACAGCCACAACGCATGGCGTAACACACCGGTTGACCAAGGCGGTATCGGCCCGGTTAAATACGCGTTAGCGGCGGACACCAAACACGAAATCGCCAAAGCATACGGCATCGAACATCCGGAAGCGGGTGTGGCGTTACGCGCTTCATTCTTAATCGATGCCAACGGCGTAGTGCGTCACCAAGTGGTGAACGATCTGCCGTTAGGCCGTAACATCGACGAAATGCTGCGCATGGTCGACGCGTTACAATTCCATGAAGAACACGGCGAAGTTTGCCCGGCTCAATGGGAAAAAGGCAAAGAAGGGATGAAAGACAACCCTGAAGGCGTAGCGAAATACTTAAAACAAAATGCCGACAAACTGTAATTGTCAGAAACGTTTAAGCCACACCGTCGTGTGGCTTTTTTATTCGGTAAAATCCGCTAAGGCTTGTAATAACACGGGAATATGGCTGTGCTCCACATCTTTCACGGCGGTCAGCAGCGTCACTTGCGAACGGCTTTTTTCTAATTGCTTCAACATCGCCAACGCCTGTTGTTGCGGGGCGTTGCCTAATTCCAAGCGATAAAGGCGGACGAATTCCGGATAATTTTCCTGCGGATTTTCGTGATAAAACTTGCGCAATTCATGGCTCGGACAAACCTCTTTCAACCAACGGCAGCGCGCAAATTTTTCTTTTGTGACGCCGCGCGGATAAAGCCGATCCACAAATACGGCGCAATCCCGTTCCGTCGGATTAAAATCATAAATGCGCTGAACTTTAAACATTGCACTTCCTCTTCATTTCAAAAAACATGAAAAAATTCGACCGCACTTTTATTGCCGAGATCATGCCGGAACATAGCGATTTTCCGCGGTTTCCGGTTCCAGATCCAATTTGGCCATCAGGATTTGGTCGCTATCTTCTTCCGTATTGCCGGTGACCAATAATTTATCACCGTAAAAAATGGAATTCGCGCCCGCCATAAAACACATTGCCTGCATTTCTTCCGACATGCCCTGACGACCGGCTGATAATCTCACATAGCTTTTCGGCATAGTAATTCGGGCAACGGCTATCGTGCGGACGAATTCCGTCCAGTCCAGCGCTTCCGCATCCGCTAAAGGCGTTCCCTCCACTTTCACCAATTGGTTAATTGGCACCGATTCCGGCTGCGGATCCAAATTAGCCAGGCTGGCGATAAAACCGGCCCGTTCCTTGCGGTTTTCGTTCATGCCGATAATTCCGCCGCAGCAGACTTTTAATCCCGCTTTGCGTACTTTGCCCAAAGTACTCAAGCGATCATCGAAATCTCTCGTGCCAATCACTTTTTTATAATGTTCCGGAGCGGTATCGATATTATGGTTGTAATAGTCCAAGCCCGCCTCTTTCAGATCTTCCGCCATGCCGTCTTCCAATAAGCCGAAAGTGCCGCAGGTTTCCAATCCTAACTCTTTCACCGCTTTGATAATTTCCGTCATTTTGGCAATGTCTTTCGGCTTCGGCCCGCGCCATGCCGCCCCCATACAAAACCGATTGGCGCCGCGGGATTTAGCGATTTTAGCTTTTTCAACAATTTCTTCAACATTCAATAAAGCTTGCTTTTGCACGCCGGTGTGATAACGGGCGGATTGCGGGCAATAACCGCAATCTTCCGGACATCCGCCGGTTTTAATGGACATTAAAGTCGAAAGCTGAATAGCTTGCGGATTAAAGTTTTCACGATGTACCAAAGCCGCACGGTGAATTAATTCCAAAAACGGCGTTTCAAACAGCGCCTCCACTTTACAAACCGACCAATATTCCACCTGCGGATGAGGCGTAACCGAATAAAGCTGTAATGTTGTTTCCATTGTCTTTCCTTATCAATAAGTTATATTTTTCCGAATTAAAGCAGCCGTCCGCGTTCTACGGTTAAAATGCGGTCAATTCGCCCTTTTAATTCATTCGGTTGATGTGTGACCATCAACATGGTCAATTGTTTTTCCGTACAAAGTTTATCCAATAAATCCAGCATTTCCAACCGCAATTCGGGATCCAGCGATGAAAAAGGTTCATCCAGCAGTAAAATCGGTTTATCCCGTAACAGACAACGCGCCAATGCTACCCGCTGCTTTTGCCCGCCGGAAAGTGCGGTGGGTTTGCGGCTTAAAAATGCGTCCAAACCCACCGCACTTGCCGCCTGTCGCACAAGCCGCCGTTCCCACTCGTTCAGGTTGAATCCCGGTTTCAGGCCCAGCGCGATATTTTGTTCCACGGTTAAATGAGGAAACAGGTTATTTTCCTGAAACAACACAGAAACAGGGCGTTGATGAGGTTCCAAATAAGTTTGGTTTTCGCCGTTCAACCAGATTTCACCGGATTCAGGCAATTCAAAGCCGGCGATCAGATTCAGCAAAGTGGATTTCCCCGCGCCGCTGGCGCCGACCACGGCAACTTTTTCCTGCGGGCGAACATGCAAATCAAATTGCATAGTCATGTCTTTATATCGGAAGATGACTTGTTTTAAATTAATCATGTTGCTTTTCTACCGTTAAAAATAAACCGGCGCACACCAATAACAACAGGAATGCCGTAACGGCGGCTTCCTCGCCGCGATAACTGCCGAGTTGCCGATACAGCAAATAAGGCAGCGAAGTAAAATCCTGTCCGCCGAATAAAGCGATTGCGGTGAAATCGCCCAGAGATAACGCCGTTGCCAGCGCAAAAGCATATTTCACAGGTGCCGCAAGATGATGCCATTCAATCAAACGGAACCGCCGCCAGCCCCGAATATTCAGCGATTGGCACAAATTTTCGTAATATTGCATGTTATTGTTCATGGGCACCGATAAAATACGAATCACAAAAGGCAAAGCCGTTAAGGCGTTACATATCACCACAATGACAAATAAATGCACCGTGCCGAAATCCAGCGTTTGCAGCCGTAAAAACAAACCGACCGCCAACACCAGCATCGGCACCGCCAGAATCAGCATGCCGACGTTCATAAAAAGCCGGGCCAAAAACGGCAAATACAACCAGTTTAACTGCCGCGTAAATTGTAAAAGCGCGATCGCCGTCAGCAATGAAATAAAGGCGGAAATCGGTGCGATGGCAAAAGAATAAGCTATGGCACGCCACAGTTGAGGATTTTGCAAAGCGCTAAAAAACTGTTGGGAAAACAGCGCGCCGGTCACAATATTGCCCAACGGCAAAGCAATAAACAGAGTCGCGACAATAATCACAAAAACTTGCCAAAATTTGACCGCACTTGATTGCCGCGCGAACCAGGTTTCCCGCTGGTGCAACTGCCCTTCCGGCATTTTTCCCGCCAGATTGCCGACGACGAACAGCAATAAACAAAACACAATCTGCAACGAAGCGTACAACGCCGCTTTAGCGAGATCAAAATCGAAAGTTATCGCCTGATAAATCGCCACTTCCAGGGTACTGTATTTCGGTCCGCCGCCGAGCGCAAGCACAATAGCGAAGCTGGTAAAACACAGCATAAAAATCAGAACAAAAGCCGGAAAAATCTGCTGCCGCAAATACGGCAGTTCAATCAAACGAATAAACCGCCAGCCACGAATACCAAGCTGGGCGGCAAGTTGCCGCTGCTGATTGGAAACGGCTTGATAGCTTTGCAAAAACAGTCGCGCCGCCAAAGGCAGATTAAAAAACACATGTGCAATTAAAATGCCCGGCAAGCCGTAAATATCCGGTTGCCAGTTCAACTGGAAAAAACGGCACCCCTGCGCCAGCCACCCCGATGCACCGTACACGCCCAGCAAACCGAAAACCGCCGCCAGCGAAGGCAGTACAAATGTCAGCGAGAACAAACGCAGTAAAATCTTTTTGCCGCGAAAATGCTGATAAAAAACCGCCCGGGCGAACAAGATCCCGAATATTACCGACAGCAAGGCGGACAAACCCGCCTGCATAAAACTGAACCACAGAACCCGTTTCAGATAGGCGTCCCGCCACAAGTTTTGCCATAACTGCCGCAGCGGCGTTTCTCCCGCCGAAAATACCGCAGCCAGGCTGTCGCCGTAAAGCGCCAGTAAAAATACCAACACGCAAACGCCGCCCGCATAATGACGCGGGCGCAAGCGGCGTAATTTCAGAAAAAATGCGTTCATCAAATTTCCTTTTCGGTTGAAACCCCGTCATTTATGGCGGATAATTCAAACAGGAGGGGCGTAACCCCTTCTGTTTCAGGGCAACACGTAGGGCGACGCTTTATGTGTCGTCCTGTGTGTTGAAACATTAACGGCTCAGACTCGTTTGCCAGATTTCAATCCATTGCTTAACCGTCGCGTCCATCGGCACGGACAGAGTTTGCGCCGTCGGATTAGCCTTTAAGATTTCCGCCTTTAATTGATCAAAGTGCGGTTCGATTGGCACGGAAATCGACGATAACATGACGTTTTTCGGAATAATGATTTTTTGCGCCTCGACCGAAAGCAAAAATTCAATAAAATCATCGGCACAGGCATGATTTTTACCGGCAATTTTCGCCGCCGTATCGAACTGGTACACGCCGTTGTCGCTAAATTGTGCGGCGGCGTACCGGTCCTGTTTATCTTTCAGCAAGTGATAAATCGGCGAAGTATTATGGCTGAACACCACATCCGCTTCGCCTTTCAAAAAGGCGCCGTAAGTTTCCGTCCAGCCTTTGCCTACCGTTACCGTGTGCTTGGCAAGCTGCCACCATGCGTTTCGGATTTGTTCCGGCGGGTAAACGGCGTTCATCCATCCCAGGAAGCCGCGTCCCATGCTACTGGTGCGAGGATCCTGATAAATCACGCGCAAATCCTGTCGTTCCACCAGCTCTTTCAGGCTTTGAGGGGGATTTTTCAGTTTGTTTTTATCGTAAATAAAGGCGAACTGTCCGAATTCATAAGGAATAAACCTTTGATTCGTCCAACTGACCGGTAAGGAAAGTGCGGTCAAATTTACCGACGTTTTTTCAAACAATCCCGTTTTTTCCGCCGCATCGAACTGAAAATTATCCAGCCCCACCACCACATCGGCTTTGGTCTTTTTGCCTTCCAAACGCAGGCGATTCAGCATGGTGTTGCGTCCGTCAAAGACTTGATAATTCACTTGGCATTGAGGATAAGCCCGTTCAAAACGCGCTTTCACTTCCCCGCCCGGCCCCCAGTCCGCGCCGAAAAATTCTTCCGTATAAACCTGTAACGGCGCATTGGCGGCGGCATTTAAAACGGAAAATGAAAAAACGGAAAGCAGAGAAAAAATAATGGGCTTTTTAAGCATAAAAAAATCCTTTGGGAAGCATTTTGCAAACAACAAAGGAACTTAAGTGCGGTCAAATTTCAGACTGTTTTTCAACAAATTGACGTTTCTCAAATCCCTACGCAGATATTAATCAGTTCAGGTTCTACGGGTATTTTCTCAGCTTTTCCGGCTGTCGCCGCGGCAAGCACCCCGATGAGAACATGCCGAGTGTAAATCTTCATTCGCCGATACGCAAGCAATAATCCGTTTGCAGCGACGGAATTTTGCTTCTAAAATCCCAACCGTAACAGGAGAAAAACATGCTAGCGATTTTACGTAAAATTTCAAACCGTCTGTTTCGCCTTGCGATTAACAAAAAATTACAACGACGATTAACCAATCACCGCATGTCGGTGATTGCCAGTAATTGCAACGGCGCGCTGATTCTGCACGATTTAAAGGAAGCATTCCGTTCGCCTTTCGTGAATTTATATCTGGAACCGGCGGATTTTATCCGTTATTTGCAAAATCCCCGTCATTATCAGCAAACCGAACTGGTTTTCGAACAGACGGATAAGCCTTATCCCGTGGCAAAACTGGACGATCTTCGACTTTACTTTGTGCATTATCATTCCGAACGGGAAGCGCGCGAAAAATGGCTGAGCCGTTCGGCCCGGATCGATTGGGATAATCTGTTTGTGATGATGACGGATCGCGACGGTTGCACGCAACAAAACATCGCGGATTTTGATGCGTTGCCTTATCCGAACAAAGTGATTTTCACGCATAAAGCTTATCCGCAATTCGCTTCCGCTTATTATATCCGCGGTTTTGAACATCAGGCTGAAGTGGGCGATTTGTTTGAATTCTCCGGCTGGTTCGGCAAAAAATATTACGATCAATTCGATTATGTGGCCTGGTTTAACCGAAATCATGGTTAAACCAGCGACAAAATTACTGCAATTTTCATCAAAAACGCATAGAATAGCCCACAAGTTTGCACGACGGAAAATTTCTTGCTAAAGTGCGGTCCGATTATGCTAGGGTCTGTTTATCTTTTATAAACGATTGCGTTGTCGCCCGATAGCCGCAGGCTAGGCGAAAAACGCCGTGAATGACAGCCCTCTGTTAACAAGTTTTACAACGACGCATGCGGCTATTTTAAGCTCAACCCGAAAGTCGGGCTTATTTTGCCCAGCCTGCGCCGAAAATCGTTTGTTTAGCATGACTAAACGGCACGTTTCTCGCCTTAAATCCGGTGAGAATCAACTTTATCGCCACCGTTTACGAAAGATAAACAGACCCTAATTTTAGGAAACAAAAATGAGCCAAGAATACCTGGATTTTGAATTACCTATCGCCGAGTTAGAAGCGAAAATTGAATCCCTGCGCGCCGTTTCCGGTCAGGATAACGAAATTAATCTTGATGACGAGATCAAACGTCTGCAGAAAAAAAGCGAAGAGCTGACCAAAAAAACCTTCGCTAATTTAGATGCATGGCAAATTTCCCGTATGGCCCGCCATCCAAACCGTCCTTACACGCTGGATTACATTCAACACATTTTCACTGAATTCGAAGAACTGGCGGGCGATCGCGCCTTTGCCGACGACAAAGCCATTGTGGGCGGGTTGGCTCGCTTAGACGGACGCCCGGTGATGGTAATCGGACATCAGAAAGGCCGCACCACCAAAGAAAAAGTACTGCGCAATTTCGGCATGCCGGCGCCGGAAGGTTATCGTAAAGCCTTACGTTTAATGGAAATGGCGGAACGCTTCAAATTGCCGATTATCACGTTTATCGACACCCCGGGAGCCTATCCTGGCGTGGGTGCGGAAGAACGCGGACAGGCTGAAGCCATCGCCCGCAACCTGCGTGAAATGTCAACCTTAACCGTACCGATCATCTGTACCGTAATCGGCGAAGGCGGTTCCGGCGGCGCACTGGCAATCGGTGTAGGCGACAAAGTCAATATGTTGCAATATTCCACTTACTCCGTGATTTCACCGGAAGGCTGCGCCTCCATTTTATGGAAAAGCGCGGAAAAAGCCTCAACCGCGGCGGAAGTCATGGGCTTAACCGCCGAACGCCTGAAAGAACTGGATTTAATCGACAATATCGTAGCGGAACCATTGGGCGGCGCGCACCGTAATTACGCGGAAATGGCGCAAAATCTAAAAGCCCGTTTGCTGAGCGATTTAGACGATTTAGACGTACTGGACAAAGATGATCTGCTCGATCGTCGTTACCAACGTCTGATGTCTTACGGTTATTGTTAATCGATCATTTTCCGAATTCCGGTGGAACGCAGGTTCCACCGTTTTTATCTGTATATGTAACGGGCTGATTAGCCTGCGTTATCTATTGAGGCAACTTGATGAAAAACGTTTTATCCATTCAATCTCACGTAGTATTCGGTTACGCCGGCAATAAATCGGCAACCTTCCCGATGCAATTAAGCGGCATTGACGTATGGGCATTAAATACCGTGCAATTTTCCAACCACACTCAATACGGAAAATGGACGGGAATGGTCATTCCCCATCAACAAATCCCTGAAATCGTCAACGGCATTGACGCCATCGGCGAACTCAAAAATTGCGATGCGGTGCTTTCCGGTTATATCGGTTCCGCTGATCAGGTGGCGGAAATCGTTAAGGCGTCTCATCAGGTTAAAGCCCGCAATGCCAATGCCGTTTATTTATGCGATCCGGTAATGGGCAGCGCGGAAAAAGGTTGCGTAGTGGCGGACGGCGTGCGCGAAGGCCTAATTGAGATTGCGTTGCCTCAGGCGGATATCATTACGCCGAATCTGTTGGAACTGCGCGAATTAAGCGGAATGCAAGTCAATGATTTCGAACAAGCGGTTATCGCCGCGCAACATCTGTTAACCAGAGGGCCGAAAACCGTCATTGTGAAACATTTGGGTTCCGCCGGCAAATATGCCGGTAAATTCGATATGTTAATGGCTAACTCAAAGGGCGTTTGGTGTTTGTCCCGTCCGCTCTATCCTTTCGCCAAGGATCCGGTGGGTGTCGGCGATTTAATTGCCGGCTTATTCTTAGCCAACCTGCTGAACGGCAAATCCGAGCTGGAAGCTTTCGAATTAACCGGCAATGCGGTAAACGACGTCATGAAAATCACGCATAACCTGAATTCTTACGAATTACAATTAATTGAAGCCCGCCATGCCATTATGGCGCCGAAAATTCAGTATAAAGCGGAAAAAATCGCTTAATCGACGAAGTAACAGGCGGGCGATTAACCCGCCGTTTTTCCGCCGATCCGTTCCAATCGCTCGCAGGTCAATGTTATGAGTTTAGTTTCCGAATTCCAAGCGCAACTGCAGCATTCCCGTTATCTGATTGCGTTCAGCGGCGGCGCCGATTCCACCGCCTTGCTGGCGTTATTTGCAAAATCCCGCCAAAATCGACCGCACTTACGGTTGCGTGCCGTTCATATTCATCACGGACTCCATGCCGCGGCGGACGCCTGGTCCGCCCATTGCCGACGGATTTGTGAAAAACTGGATATTCCGTTGCTTATCGAACGAGTGACGGTGGACGCGAAAAACGGCATTGAACAAGGCGCGCGCGAAGCCCGTTATGCGGCGATTCAACGCCTCCGGCAAGATGATGAAATCGTTGCCACCGCGCACCATTTGCAGGATCAAACGGAAACCTTTTTCCTGGCTTTAAAACGCGGCAGCGGCATTAAAGGGCTGAGCGCCATGCAACGGGAAAGCCGCTTGTACGATATGCCGATTTTCCGCCCGTTGCTTTCGTTTCGCAAAGCCGAACTGGAAGATTATTTGCGCGCGCAATCGCTGGACTGGATTGAAGACGATAGCAACCGCGACAACCGTTACGATCGCAATTTTCTGCGCAATCAGATTCTACCGGAATTACGCCGGCGCTGGGCGGATTTTGATTCTGCGGTCAGTCGCTCCGCTCAGCATTGTTACGAACAGGACCAGCTGATCCGGGAATTGCTAACCCCGGAATTCGAAAAAAACTATCGTAAAATCGACCGCACTTTTGCGCTTTCCGGCTTTGCCGATTATCGTCCCACCAAACAAAACGCCTTGTTGCGCATGTGGCTGACGGCATGCCGCGTGCCCATGCCGGAAAAAACGCAGCTGACGCAACTGATTCGTGACGTAGTGTTTGCCAAACCCGACGCCAATCCTCAGTTTGTGCTGGGCGAACGGGTGATTCGGCGCTATCAGAACCGTTTGTATCTGACGCCCCATTATGCCGACGTGACGGATTTCCGAGCTATGCTTGCTCTCAATGAAACGGTGGATTTGCCCGACAATTTAGGACAATTGCGCCTGACAAAAACAGCCCAAAATCTGACCGCACTTTGGCAAACCGACGGGCAGCAATATTACGCGGATTTACCGCTCGGCGAACAGGAAATCCGCGTAGGATTCGGTTACGCCGGTAAAGTGAAATTGCATGAGCAGGATGTCAATCGGGATATTAAAAAAGTCTGGCAGAAACACGGCGTGCCGCCTTGGCAACGCACGCGTATTCCGTTGATTTTTATGGACGGAAAACTGAAAAGTGCGGTCGGTTTTTTTAACGTTTTTTAACCGCTGCGACAAATATCAGAGAAATTGCCGTCTGACCCGCTCTTCCCAATCTTTATGGCGATCGTACTGATGGATGACGGTGGCTTTCGAACCGTCCGTCAGCAACAACTCATGGGCCGAATTAAAGGTCAAATCCGTATAATTAAATAAGCCGACCGTAGAAATCACGGAGCTCAGCGGCAGGCAACGGATTTCCCGCTCAAAACGATTCGCATAAAGCAGGCGGTTATGAATGCCCTGATCGTAATTGGATTTCGCCATGACGGTATAAGGCAAATCCAGGAATTCGTTCAGCATGGTATGCAGATAATCCCGCACCGATTGATAATCGCCGAGCGTGACGCCGGCACAACAAATCGGATTCATAAACCAATAAAATGACTTTGCCTTTAAACTGCACAAGGTTCAAACTTTTCAGGAAAATTTCCACCCGCTCAGGTTTATATCCCGTCGCACCGCCAAGAATAACGCTGTTATTAATGTCCATTTTCAACCTTCTCCGCCACTCTTGAGGTTATCCCGATTCACCATTCGGGCCGGGCGGATCACATTGTCCTGATGAATTTCCGCTACGCCCAGAAATAAATTCTCGGCAGAAAACAACCGCACTTGTCCGTAAATTTTTTCCGTATTGTCAAACCGAACCCGTTGTCCGAAGCCTACGGCTTGCGTCTGTCGTTCCGTCAAGAACAGGGAAGGTAATTTGGATACGGCGCTGTCCGGCGGCAATAAAAGCGCGTCGAGTCGGCGCAAATCGCCCGCTTCCGCAAGCTGTTGAAGGGCTTCCCAGGTGATCATTTTATCGCTCGGATAATCGGAAACCGCGGTGCGCCGCAGCATGCTGACATGCGCGCCGCAGCCGAGCCGTTCGCCCAAATCGTCAATCAAAGTGCGAATGTAAGTGCCTTTGGAACAATGCACTTCCAGCGTTAAAAACGGGGCGTTGTATTCAATAAAATTCAGTTCGAAAACGGTTATCGGACGAGCCTGCCGTTCCACGGTAATACCGGCGCGGGCATATTCGTAAAGCGGTTTGCCCTGATGTTTCAGCGCGGAAAACATGGTCGGCACTTGCATTAAATCGCCGCGAAAAGCAGAAAGTGCGGTCAAAATTTCCGCTGTTTTTACGTTGACCGGTCGGCTTGCCACAATCCGCCCTTCCGCATCGGAAGTATCGGTGCGTTCGCCTAATTTTGCCGTCACCACATAACGCTTGTCCGCATCCAGTAAGAACTGGGAAAATTTCGTCGCTTCGCCCAGACAGATCGGCAACATGCCGGTGGCAAGCGGGTCCAAAGCGCCCGTATGGCCGGCTTTGTTCGCCTGAAAAAGACGTTTTACCTTCTGCATAACGTCATTGCTCGACAGGCCTTGCGGCTTATCCAGCAAAAATACGCCGTGCACATCACGCCCTTTTTTCTTTGGTCGTCCGCCCATTATTCGCTATCTTCCGCCACGTGCTTCGCTTCGTCGTTTTTAATCACGCTTGACACCAAGTTCGACATCCGCATGCCTTCCACCAAAGATTCGTCGTAAACAAAACGCAGTTCCGGCACGATACGTAAACGCATGGCTTTGCCCAACAGACTACGAATATAAGGCGAAGCTTTTTCCAAGCCTTTCATGCCTTGCTTAATCGCTTCCGGATCGTTATCAAACAGGAATGTCACGAAAATTTTGGCATAGGCTAAATCTCTAGAAACTTCTACGTCGGATACCGTCACCATGCCGATGCGCGGATCTTTTACCTCGCGCTGTAAAATGATCGCCACCTCTTTCTGCAGTTCCTGCGCTACGCGGTCGGCTCTTGAAAATTCTCTACTCATCTTCTCTCCCAAAAAACAAAAGGCGAATTTCGCCTCAAAAATCGGCGTGATTATATCCTAATTAGCCTTAATATCCTAATCTTCCCGCTAAGTTGACCACTCCTCTTTGGCGGGTTTCATCAAACATCCTATAACAATTAAGCAACGCATTTTGATAAGGTTTTGAATAAAACGGCCGGACGCCGGAATTAAAAAAACTCCGCAAAATCCGACCGCACTTTTAACGCCCAAACATAGGCGTTGTTTAGTGATCTAAATATAAATAATTTTTCCAGCTGTTCATTCTCAGCAGAATTTTATGCATCATGGCCAGATGATGAGCGTGTTCCGTATAAACGGCAACTTCGGCAGTGGTACCGAACGGTAAATTATATTCGCTCATATCGCCGGTAAGCTCAAGCAACACAAGCGGCATTGCCTGGTCGTCAATGAATTTACGGGTATAGGTCGTGCCGTTGGCTTGCACTTCGCTTTCCCCGATCGCAGGCAAAATCGCTTTGACTTTAGCCGGAAACACTTTGCCCGGAATGGCGGGAAAGACGAATTCCGCATCATCGCCCGCTTTTAGGCGTAATAACGAATTTTGCCGGAAAGCCGCGATAAACTGACGCTTTTGTTCCCCTATAAACGTCATCACCGGTCGGATCGCCAAACGTCCCGCCATCATTTTGACGGTTGCCGTTGCCCCAACCGTTTTCTTTATGCCATAAGGTCGCCCAAATCCACAGGAAAGGCCAAATTACGTGCAACGTAAACAAACTCACCCAGCGTAATGGAGCGCCTCTAAATGCGGATGATTACGTTTTTTAGCGATTTCATAAGGGATATCGTGAATGGCGATAACTGCATAAAAAATGACAATGCATGTTTAGTCGCTTCATTTGACAAAGTGCGGTCAGATTTTTCGATGTTTTTTTACAAAAACCGGAAAATCTGGCCGCTACTTTTAAAAATTGGCGTGTTATAACAAGTAAAAAACGTTTAATTAAATCGAACGTTTAACCTCCACCACTTCAAACACTTCGATTTGATCGCCGACTTTTACGTCGTTGTAATTTTTCACGCCGATACCGCATTCCATGCCGTTACGCACTTCGTTTACGTCGTCTTTGAAGCGGCGCAGAGATTCCAATTCGCCTTCAAAAATCACCACGTTGTCACGTAATACGCGGATTGGATTGTTGCGTTTCACCACGCCTTCCGTCACCATACAACCGGCAATCGCACCGAATTTCGGATGACGGAATACGTCGCGTACTTCGGCCAGACCGATAATTTCCTGTTTGAATTCAGGCTGCAGCATACCGCTCATCGCCGCTTTAATTTCGTTGAGCAATTCGTAAATGATTGAATAATAACGTAAATCGATATTTTCATTTTCAATTACACGACGAGCCGAGGCATCCGCACGGACATTGAAACCGAGAATAATCGCATTTGACGCCGCCGCCAGTGTTGCGTCGGTTTCAGTGATACCGCCTACGCCGGAACCCACCACGGTCACTTTTACTTCATCGGTTGAAAGTTCCGCCAAAGATTGGCAAATCGCTTCCACCGAACCTTGAACGTCCGCTTTCACGATTACGTTCAATTCCGCCACATCGCCTTCGTTCATGTTGCTGAACATATTTTCCAGTTTCGCTTTTTGCTGACGGGCAAGTTTCACTTCGCGGAATTTACCCTGACGGTATAACGCCACTTCACGGGCTTTTTTCTCGTCGCGCACCACGGTCGCTTCGTCACCCGCCGCCGGCACGCCGGAAAGCCCCAACACTTCCACAGGAATAGACGGACCCGCTTCATCGACGTCTTTGCCGTCTTCGTCGCGCATCGCACGAACGCGGCCGAATTCAAAACCGCAAAGCACGATATCGCCGCGTTTCAACGTACCGGACTGAACCAAAATAGTCGCCACCGGGCCGCGGCCTTTATCCAGGTAGGATTCAATCACCACACCGCTTGCCATGCCGTCTTTTACGGCGGTCAATTCAAGCACTTCGGATTGCAACAGAATGGCGTCAAGTAAGTCGTCCACGCCCGTCCCTTTTTTGGCGGAAACATACACGAACTGCACGTCGCCGCCGAATTTTTCCGCCACCACGTCGTATTGCAGCAATTCCTGTTCGACACGATCCGGATTGGCTTCCGGTTTATCGATTTTATTCACCGCAACGACAATCGGCACGCCTGCCGCTTTCGCATGTTGGATTGCCTCGATAGTTTGCGGCATGACGCCGTCATCGGCGGCCACAACCAACACCACGATATCCGTCGCTTTCGCACCGCGTGCGCGCATTGAAGTAAAGGCGGCGTGTCCCGGGGTGTCTAAGAAAGTGATCATTTTACCGTTGGTTTCAACGTGATAGGCACCGATGTGCTGAGTAATACCGCCCGCTTCGCCCGCCGCCACTTTGGCCTTACGGATATAATCGAGTAATGAGGTTTTACCGTGATCAACGTGGCCCATAATCGTTACGACCGGTGCGCGTTGTACTTTTTCGGCATTTACGTCACGGTCTTCCAATACCGCTTCTTCAAGTTCGTTTTCTTTGCGCAGGATCACTTTATGACCGAGCTCTTCCGCGACTAATTGGGCGGTTTCCTGATCAAGCACTTGGTTGATGGTCACCATTTCGCCCATTTTCATCATGGTTTTAATGATTTCCGTCGCTTTTATTGCCATTTTATTCGCTAATTCCGCGACGGTAACGGTTTCACCAATCACCACATCGCTTTTCACGACCTGAGCCGGTTTGGTGAAAGCTTGCTGCAACGTACTGCCTTTCTTACCTTGTTTGCCCTTGCCTCTCACGTCTTTTTGATTGCGACGATCCGCATTGCGCTCATCTTTCGACCCGTTATCGTCACGACCGCCTTTTTTCGCTTTGGTCACTTTATTTTTACCGGTACGGGCATGGCTTTCACGACGGCGGTTGTCTTCGTCTTCCGCTTCGCGGGCATAGCTTGAAGTTAAATGGTAATCGGAAAAATCATCCGAATCATTATGGTTGTCAACATTATCGGCAGCCGCTTCGGCATAGCGTTTCGCGTCTTCCGCCGCTTTACGGGCTTGTTCTTCCGCTTTTTGGCGGGCTAATTCCTCCGCTTTACGACGAAGTTCCGCTTCTTCCGCTTTACGTTTTTCTTTTTCAGGATCTACCGTTTTTGCGATCGCACTTTTCTCTGGTTTCGCTTCCGCTTTTACCGGTTTAGCCGTTTTTTCCTGGGCTTTTTGTGCGGCGGCTTTTTCCGCTTTCGCTTGCTCCGCTTTTTCAGTTTCCGCTTTGGCTTTAGCCTCTTCCTGTGCTTTCAATTTTGCCGCTTCCGCCTCTCTGATTGCCGCTTCGGTATCGATTTTACGGGATTTACGGACTTCGACTTGAACCGCTTTCGCTTTTCCGCCTGCGGTCGTTGCACTGACCGTAGTTTTTTCACGCCGTTTTAAACTCAGTTTTTTTGGTGCGTTTTCCGCATTTTGTTCTTTTTCTGTCATATTCTGCTCCTATTACTCACCAAACCAACAGATATTACGTGCCGCCATAATTAAGTCCGCCGCTTTCTCCGGGCTCAATTCTTCAATGTCCGCCAAATCGTCTACGCCTTGTTCGGCAAGCGCTTCCAGAGAGGTGATTTGTTTTCCCGCCAATTTAAATGCAATATGGCGTTCCATACCTTCCAGGTTCAGTAAGCGATCTTCAATCTGCGCATTTTCCAACGCTTTTTCTTCCGCGAGTGCGGCTGCCGTAATGGCGTCTTTCGCACGGGTTTGCAGTTCTTCCACTAAATCTTCATCTTCAAGACCGTCAATCGCCGTTAATTCGCTCACCGGCACGTATGCCAGTTCTTCTAATTTAGTGAAACCTTCGTCCACCAAGATTTGTGCGAAATCTTCGTCGATTTCAAGTGCGGTCATAAACAGATTTAAAATTTTGTTATCTTCCGCCTGATGTTTTTGCGCTAATTCTTCGGTGGTCATCACATTCAATGTCCAGCCGGTTAATTGGGTGGCAAGACGAACATTTTGTCCGTTACGACCGATTGCCTGCGCCAAATTGCTCGCTTCCACCGCAATATCCATGGAATGATTGTCTTCATCCACTACGATGGAACTCACGTCTGCCGGCGCCATCGCGTTAATCACATATTGTGCCGGATTGTCGTCCCAAAGCACGATATCCACACGTTCACCGCCGAGCTCATTGGTAATGGACTGCACACGGGAACCGCGCATACCTACGCAGGCGCCTACCGGATCGATGCGTTTATCACTGGATTTCACCGCAATTTTTGCACGGGAACCCGCATCACGGGCAGAGCCTTTAATTTCGATGATTTGCTCGCCGATTTCCGGAACTTCCAGACGGAATAACTCTTCCAGCATAATCGGTTTAGCGCGGGTCACGAACAATTGTGCGCCTTTGCTTTCCGGGCTGACTTTATAAAGTACGCCGCGTACGCGATCACCCGGGCGGAAGTTTTCACGCGGAATCATATCTTCGCGCATGATCACCGCTTCGGCTTTGGCCGGATCTTCTTTATTACCAATCAACTCAAGAATGATATTTTCGCGATTCACTTTTTTTATCGTGCCGATAACAATTTTGCCTTCTTCATTGATAAATTGTTCCACCACTTTGCTGCGTTCCGCATCGCGGATTTTAGTGCTGATCACCTGACGGGCGGTTTGCATGGTAATACGATCGAACGCCACGGATTCGATTTGATCCTCGACAACATCGCCGACTTGAATATTCGGATCATCTAAACGCGCCGCTTCCAAAGTAATTTCGCGCGTCGGATTGACCACTTCTTCCACAACGGTCCAGCGACGGAAAGTATCAAATTCGCCGGTTTTCGGATCAATCGCTACGCGAACGTCAATTTCGGAAGGTTTATCCACGCCCAAACGTTCCTGTTTTTGCGCGTGCTTTTTCTTGGTCGAAAGCGCAATCGCCGCTTCCAACGCTTCAAAAATGACTGCTTTTGGTAACGCTTTCTCGTTTGATACGGCTTCCGCCGCTAATAAAATTTCTTTGCTCATTTATTTAATTACCCAGTTAACAATGATTAAAATTTTGGAATGATATTGGCTTTTTGAATATTACCGAAAACAAAAACCTGCGGTTGCCCGTCGACGATTAACGTCACCATATCGTTTTCAATTTTTTCCAATTTACCTTGCCATTTGCGACGATCCGACATCGGAATACGCAAATGAAGCGCAATGTCTTCACCGATAAAACGTTCGTACTGAGACAACGTAAACAACGGACGATCCAATCCCGGCGAGGAGACTTCCAGATTGTATTTATCCGCGATCGGATCTTCTACATCCAGAATCGCACTCACCTGACGGCTGACGTCTGCGCAATCGTCCACAGATACGCCGCCTTCTTTATCGATAAACAAACGTACCGTCATAAAACGGCCGGCGCGCTGACATTCTATTCCCCAAAGTTCGAAGCCTAAGTCTTCCACCGAACCTTGTAGCATTTCTTGTAAATTTTGTTCTAATGTTGCCATTTATTCTCCGTAAGACGAACCTGGCGGTTCATCGTCCAATTCCCATAAAAGTGCGGTCAATTTTTGTTATGTTTTTTCGTCGAGGAAATCCCGCTTATGACGGTTTCATGCGGATTTCAGACATAAAAAAAGGGCGTAAAGCCCAGTGAAAATTTCCAAATTTTACGTACAAAAAAACCCAAATTTCAAATTTGGGTTTCACTGAACCTTTATTTCCTTCTCAATCCGATGAGAAGTGGTTGCGGGGGCCGGATTTGAACCAACGACCTTCGGGTTATGAGCCCGACGAGC
>CAUTMS010000018.1:0-29402 GCA_963539805.1 uncultured Actinobacillus sp.
TTATATGAGTGAAGAGAAACCCCGGTTCAGAGATGAGCCGGGGTTTTGGTTTTTTAGCGAAGCCTGATGATTGACATGAGGTCTTACAAACGGAAAATCTCTTTTTTTATCCGATAAAAACACATTGATTTTCGACCGCACTTTATTTGCGTTGTTCTTGCAATTTCACTTCATCCCATAACAGATCCAACTCTACCAACGTGCAGTCTGCCGGGTTTTTACCCGCTTGCCGGACTTGTTGTTCCACGGCGCGGAAACGGCGTTCAAATTTGTGGTTTGCCTGGCGTAATGCCTCTTCCGCTTGGGTTTTGACATGACGCGCCAGATTGACGACGGCAAACAGTAAATCGCCTATTTCCTCATTAATTTTAGGCTGTTCCAAGTGCGGTCGGTTTAACTCTTGTTTTACTTCGTCCAATTCTTCTTCCACTTTAGCCATGACGCCGTCAACATGGTTCCAGTCAAAACCGATTTTTGAACATTTTTTCTGAAGTTTTTCCGCGCGAAGTAAGGCGGGAAAAGCATGAGGAATATTATCTAAAACGGAGGTTTCCGTCCGACGGCTTTTTTCCTGCGCTTTTATGGCGTTCCAGTGCGCCAGCGCCTCTTGTTCGTTGCCGGCGGATTGTTCGCCGAATACGTGAGGATGACGGCGTATAATTTTTTCTGACACATCGTTTACCACATCGTCAAAAGTGAATAGTTGATCTTCCGCGGCAAGCTGGCTGAGAAATACCACTTGCATCAGCAAATCCCCCAGTTCTTCCCGCAGATTTTCTTTGTTGTTTTGCTCAATGGCGTCTATCACTTCGTAACTTTCTTCGATTAAGCAGGGAATCATGGAGCGGTAATTCTGTTTGAGATCCCACGGGCAGCCGCCTTTCGGGTTGCGTAATTGAGCGATGAGCCGAACGAAATCCTGAATGTGATAAGCCATAATTAAATTCCTCGTAGACAAAAGTGCGGTCGGAAAATCGGATGTTTTTTTACACATTGCGGCGCAAAGTTAAAGCCGGATTTTCCGATAAAAGGTTCCATAATAGGGCGATTTTTCAAAAATTCAATGTTTTTTCGGAAATGTGATCTGGCGCAAGTTTTTTCTGATGTTGAGGTGCTATTATACAACCAACAAAAGAAGTGCAACTTAGTCAAAGGAGTAGGATTATGTACAAACACGTATTAGTAGCCGTAGATCTTTCCGATGAAAGCGATTTCTTATTGAAAAAAGCGGCCGGCATTGCAAAACGCCATGAAGCAAAACTTTCAATCATTCACGTGGATGTCAATTTTTCTGATCTCTATACCGGTTTGATTGATGTGAACATGTCCTCCATGCAGGATCGTATTTCCAGTGAAACCCAACAGGCTTTATTGCAACTTTCGGAACAAGCGGGCTATCCGGTTTCTGAAAAATTAAGCGGAAGCGGGGATTTAGGTCAAGTACTTTCGGACGCTATCGAACAATACGGTGTCGATTTATTAGTAACGGGTCACCACCAGGATTTCTGGAGTAAATTGATGTCATCAACACGTCAAGTGATGAACAGTATTACTATCGATATGTTGGTTGTGCCGCTTCGTGATGAATAAAAAATTCAGATACGAAAAAATTAACCTAAATTTGACCGCACTTTCGCAGGAAGAGCAAAAGTGCGGTTTTATTTATTCCGGGATTTGGGTGAATTCCATTCAATAAATAAGAAAAATATGTCACAATAAGCCCAGTATTTAAGGACAACCAAAGGCTTAATAATGAAAACAACAGCAGAAATTCGTCAATCTTTTTTAGATTTTTTCCATAGTAAAGGTCATCGAGTTGTAGAAAGCAGTTCGTTGGTGCCGGAAAACGATCCGACGTTATTATTTACCAACGCAGGGATGAACCAGTTTAAGGATGTGTTTCTCGGCATGGACAAACGCCCGTACAACCGCGCGACTACCGCGCAACGTTGCGTACGCGCCGGCGGAAAACACAACGATCTGGAAAATGTGGGCTATACCGCGCGCCATCATACCTTCTTCGAAATGATGGGGAATTTTAGCTTTGGTGATTATTTTAAACATGATGCGATTAATTTCGCCTGGGAATTTTTGACTTCACCCAAATGGTTAGGGTTACCGAAAGAAAAACTGTACGTCACCGTATATGAAACCGATGACGAAGCATATGACATCTGGAACAAAGAAGTCGGTGTGCCGAAAGAACATATTATCCGTATCGGCGACAACAAAGGCGCGCCGTATGCGTCCGATAATTTCTGGGCGATGGGCGATACCGGTCCGTGCGGTCCTTGTACCGAAATTTTCTATGATCACGGCGATCATATTTGGGGCGGGCTGCCGGGTACGCCGGAAGAAGACGGCGACCGTTACATTGAAATCTGGAATATTGTGTTTATGCAGTTTAACCGTTTGGCCGACGGCAGCATGGAAAAATTACCGAAACCGTCGGTGGACACCGGTATGGGGCTGGAACGTATGACCGCCGTCTTGCAGCACGTGAATTCCAATTATGAAATCGATATTTTCCAAACCCTGATTAAAAAAGCGGCGGAAATTGTGGGAACGACGGATTTGGACAATAAATCCTTACGCGTTATTGCCGACCATATTCGTTCATGCGCCTATTTAATTGCGGACGGCGTGATTCCGTCTAACGAAGGTCGCGGTTATGTATTGCGCCGCATCATCCGTCGCGCGGTGCGTCATGGTCATTTATTGGGCGCAAAGGAAACGTTCTTCTACAAATTGGTCCCGACGTTGATTGAGGTGATGGCGGAAGCGGGTAAACAGGTAAAAGACAAGCAAGTTAACGTAGAAAAATTATTACGTCTGGAAGAAGAACAATTTGCCCGAACCCTTGAACGCGGTTTGACATTATTGGATGCCGAATTGGCCAATGTGAAAAACGGCGTGTTGTCCGGCGAAGTGGCGTTTAAACTTTATGATACTTACGGCTTCCCGCTCGATTTAACGGCGGATGTTTGCCGCGAACGCAATATCACGGTAGACGAAGACGGTTTTGATAAAGAAATGGAAGCGCAACGTTTACGCGCGCAATCCGCCAGCAACTTCGGCATGGATTATAACAGTATTATCCGCGTAGACGGGGAAACCAAATTTGAAGGTTACACCAATGTAGAAAGTCTCGCAAAAGTGACCGCACTTTTCCGGGACGGCAAAGCGGTGGACAGCATTTCCGCCGGTCAAAGCGCCGTGGTTATTCTGGAAAATACGCCGTTCTATGCGGAAATGGGCGGACAAATCGGCGATAGCGGCGTATTAAGCGCCAATGGCTTGCGTTTCGACGTGAAAGATACGCAAAAATACGGTCAGGTTTTCGGTCATATCGGCGAATTAACCCAAGGTACGTTATCCGTCGGTCAGATTGTGAATGCGGAAGTGGACGCCCGGCGCCGTCAACATACCAAATTAAATCACAGTGCGACCCATTTACTGCACGCCGCGTTACGGCAAGTATTGGGCGAGCACGTGGCGCAAAAGGGTTCGTTGGTCTCTGATGTGGGGTTACGTTTTGATTTCGTCCAACCGGAAGCCGTCACGTCGGCGCAAATCATGGAAATCGAACGTATAGTGAATTTCCATATCCGCGCCAACCATCCGGTATTAACGGAAGAAATGGGCGTGGAAGAAGCAAAAGCGAAAGGCGCCATGGCGTTGTTCGGCGAAAAATACGGTGAAACCGTGCGCGTCGTAACCATGAGTCCGTTTTCTATCGAACTCTGCGGCGGTTTGCATGTGGAACGTACCGGTGAAATCGGGTTATTTAAAATTGTTTCCGAAGGGGCGATCGCTGCCGGTATTCGCCGAGTTGAAGCTGTAACCGGCGAAGACGCTATGAATTGGTTGTTTAATCAACAAGCCATTCTGGCGCAAAGTGCGGATTTGTTGAAATCAGATGTTCCGTCTTTGCCGGAAAAAATCGCCCAGCTTCAGGATAAAGCGAAGAAAACGGAAAAAGAACTGCAGCAGCTTAAAGAAAAAGCGGCAATGCAGGCGGGATCCGATTTAGCGAAAAGTGCGGTCAAAATTAACGACGTTTTTGTGGTGATTCACCGGTTTGACGGTGTGGACGCCAAAGCGCTGCGCGTGATGGTGGATGATCTGAAAAATCAACTGGGTTCCGCCGTTGTTGCGTTAGGTTCCGCCGTAGAGGGTAAAGTCAATTTAATTGCGGGCGTCACGGCGGATTTAACGGCGACGGTAAAAGCCGGTGAATTGGTGAATGTGATGGCGCAACAAGTGGGCGGCAAAGGCGGCGGTCGTCCCGATATGGCCATGGCGGGCGGCTCGCAACCGGAAAATCTGTCCGCCGCATTAACCGCCGCTTCTGATTGGTTAAAGGAAAAGCTCTAATAGGGGAAAGGCTTATCGGCGGATGAGCTTTTAGACAAAGGGATAGTTACAGGCGACATTCATTAGGGGAGGTCTGTATGTTGATATTAACCCGGAAAGCTGGTGAAACGGTACTTATTGGTGACGATATATCCATTACTATATTGAATATTCGGGGAAATCAAGTGAAAATCGGTATAGAAGCCCCGAAGGATGTGACGGTACATCGTGAAGAAATTTACGAGCGCATCAAGCTCGCAGCCGAAGATAATAATCATGTATAGCTAGGAGAAATTATGTCTAAATTAACATGCTTTAAAGCTTATGATATCCGTGGTCGCTTAGGCGATGAATTGAATGCGGACATCGTGTATCGGATTGGTCGAGCATTCGGGCAATTTCTAAAACCCAAAACTATTGTTGTCGGCGGTGACGTTCGTTTGACGAGTAAAGAACTCAAAAGCGCAGTGACAAACGGTTTGCTGGATTCCGGCGTCAATGTCATTGATTTGGGCGAAGTTGGTACGGAAGAAGTGTACTTTGCCACGTCGTTTTTGCATGCGGACGGTGGGATTGAAGTGACGGCAAGCCATAATCCGATGGATTTCAACGGATTAAAGCTGGTTCGCGAGGGTTCCCGTCCGATTAGTGCGGACACCGGTTTGGCGGATATTCAACGTTTAGCCGAAGAAAATAACTTCCCGGAAGTCACAAAACGCGGTACTTATAAACAGCAATCCGTATTAGGTGATTATGTCGAACGTTTGTTGTCCTACGTGAATCTGGATAATATTAAACCGTTGAAATTGGTATTTAATTCCGGTAACGGGGCGGCAGGTCACGTCGTGGACGCCATTGAAGCGCAATTTAAAGCACGCCGTATTCCGGTAGAATTCGTTAAAGTGCATAACAACCCGGACGGTACCTTCCCGCACGGTATTCCTAACCCGATTTTGCACGATAACCGCCAAGATACCATTGATGCCGTGCTTGCCAATAAAGCGGATATGGGGATTGCATTTGACGGTGACTTTGACCGCTGCTTCTTCTTTGATGAAACGGGTCAGTTTATCGAGGGATATTATGTGGTCGGTTTGCTGGGACAAGCGTTCACGAAAAAATATCAGGGCGCAAAAATCATTTACGATCCGCGTTTAATCTGGAATACCGAAAAATTGGTGGCGGAAAACGGCGGCGTGGCGGTGATGTCTAAATCCGGTCACTCGTTCATTAAAGAAAAAATGCGCGAAGTGGATGCGGTGTACGGCGGCGAAATGTCGGCCCACCATTATTTCCGCGATTTCTATTATTGCGACAGCGGTATGATTCCTTGGTTGCTTGTGATGGAACTGGTTTGCGTGGCAGGTAAAACCTTAGGTCAGTTAGTGAACGAAAGTATTGATACTTATCCGTCACCGGGCGAAATTAACAGCAAATTAACCGACGCCAAAGCAGCGATTGCCCGAGTACGCGCCGCTTATGAAAAAGACGCGATTTCGGTGAGCGAAATTGACGGTATCAGTATTGAATATCCGAACTGGCGTTTCAATCTGCGCAGTTCCAATACGGAACCGGTGGTCCGTTTGAACCTTGAAACCCGCGGCGATAAAGCGTTAATGAAAGAAAAAACCGATGAAATTCTAGCGTTATTACGCCAATAAGTTGTAAAACTCTGTAAAATTTGACCGCACTTTACCGATTTATGCTAAAGTGCGGTCGTTTCTATGTATAAATTAAAGGAAAAAATATGAAAGCGATTATTCCTGTTGCAGGTCTAGGAACACGTATGCTGCCCGCAACCAAAGCGATTCCGAAAGAAATGCTGACTTTGGTGGACAAACCGTTAATTCAATATGTGGTCAGCGAATGTGTCGCCGCCGGAATGAAAGAAATCGTATTGGTGACGCATTCGTCAAAGAATGCCATTGAAAACCATTTCGATACCTCTTATGAATTGGAATCCATGCTGGAAAAACGGGTTAAGCGCCAACTTTTGGATGAAGTACGGTCGATTTGCCCGAAAGATGTGACGATTATGCATGTCCGTCAAGGGAACGCCAAAGGTTTGGGACATGCCGTGCTATGCGGACGTCCGTTAGTGGGTAACGAGCCCTTCGCCGTGGTTTTGCCTGATGTATTGTTGGCGGATTTTACCGCCGATCAAAAAAGAGAAAATCTGGCGGCGATGATTAAACGTTTTGAAGAAACGGGATTCAGTCAAATTATGGTGGCGCCGGTGGATCCGAAAGATGTCAGCAATTATGGCGTGGCGGATTGCGGCGGCGCGGAATTCGGCGGCGGCGAAAGCGCGCCGATTTCCCGTTTAGTGGAAAAACCGAGCGTAGATAAAGCGCCGTCAAATTTAGCCGTAGTCGGACGTTATGTGTTTTCAGCCGGAATTTGGGATTTACTGGCAAGAACGCCGGTGGGCGTAGGTGATGAGATTCAGTTAACCGATGCCATCGATATGCTGATTAAACAGGAAACCGTAGAAGCTTTTCATATGACCGGCGAATCTTTTGACTGCGGAGATAAAATTGGTTACATGGAAGCGTTCGTGGAATACGGTCTTCAACATGAAAAATTAGGCGCTCGGTTCAGAGATTATCTGAAAAAGTTAGCCAAAACTTTATAATACCGTACGATAATACAAAACCGGGTTAAGTAATGCTTAACCCGGTTTTTTGGTAAAATTTGCGCCGTTCGGTTTGAGCTTAAAATCGTGCAAAAAGACGGACTCGCGCTTTATGTTGTAAAGTGCGGTCAATTTTTACGTTGTTTTTTTATCGGATGACGTATCACCGTTTTCAGTTTATCCGGCGCGGATTTTCTCGGATCGCTGAGATAAATTTCATGATGTAAACGTTGTTGATTCATATCTATTTGATAGCCCGATTCCGCCGCATATTGATGCATTGCGTTGACCGTTGCGGGCTCACTGTCATAAGCGCCTAAATGCATGCACTGAACGCATAAGCCTTCATCGTAAGTGAAAAACTCAACTTGTGAAAAATCCCGTTTTTTCTTGGCAGTCGCCTGATCGATAGCCCAGTTGAAATCCTCTTTTGTTATAAAATCGGGCAGGCGAATGACAGAGATAAAGTTCATATTCTCTTTACGTTCATAATCCAGTTCGTTTTGACTGTTGTGCTGCCACCAAAACCCTTCCAGCGGAGGAACGACATATTCGAAAAATCCTTGAATTTTGCGTGCGCTTTTGTTGCTCATTTTCAGTGTGTGGGCAACGCCGTAAAGCAATTCGATAGAGCGTTTATAATCGCCGTTTTCTTGGTTTGGATTCCCGGATCCCCGTACGGCCAAGTAATTAATACTCGGAACGGTAATAATGTGAGGAGTGGTTTTAGGTAAGTAATATTCTTTAAATGCTTTTTTAAAATCAAATGCCATGGATTAGTCTCCCGTATCAGTTTTTTAATTCATTGTAAGTCAGTTCGGCATTAGCTTGTAAATGTGGGAAAAGCCTTAACAAGGCGGCGATGACATTTTCAGCGGACGAACTTGAGGCCGAATCCCGCCGGAGGAAATACGGTTAATGGATACTTCATTGGTTGAAGTCTAACACCGGGATAACGAATTAGCAAAATTCGTTATGAATTAACAAAATAAAATGCTACAATCGCGAACCCAGTAGTTATTCCAAAAAAATGATAAATCACTTAGGTTAAAATATGACTTTAGTTGTTGAAAAAAAGAAAAATGAGATAGAACAGACGGCGCAAAAGTCAAAAGGCTTGAACGGCTTTTTATGGTTCCTTGTTGTTGCGCTTATTTTAGTTGCGTCGGTTGGTAATATTTATTTTGCCGGACAGTATTCAACACCGGTTCGTGTCGTTGCGATATTCGTTTTAATCGTGATTGCCTTGATTCTTGCGGCAGTGACCAATCAGGGTAAAAAAGCGTTGGTATTTTTCGGCGAAGCCAGAACCGAACTTCGCCGGATTACTTGGCCGACGCGCCCTGAAGCAATGCAAACCACATTTATTGTTGTGGCGGTTACGGTTGTCACCTCATTGATTTTATGGGGTTTTGATAGCGTAATTGTAAGCGTATTAAATTTCTTAACAGATTTGAGATTCTAAAATGACAGAAACAGCAGCACCTAAAAAACGTTGGTATGTGTTACAAGCCTTCTCCGGTTTTGAAGGTCGTGTGGCCGCAACATTACGCGAATATATCAAACTCAACCATATGGAAGATCAATTCGGTGAAGTTTTGGTCCCGACCGAAGAAGTGGTTGAAAATGTAGCGGGTAAACGTCGTAAAAGCGAACGTAAATTTTTTCCGGGCTATGTGTTAGTGCAAATGGAAATGAACGATTATACCTGGCAGTTGGTACGCAGCGTGCCGCGTGTAATGGGTTTTATCGGCGGGACACCGGATAAACCGCTGCCGATCAGCCAGCGTGAAGCCGATATTATTCTTAATCGGGTAGAGCAAAATGCGGATAAACCGCGTCCGAAAAACGTGTTCCAACCGGGTGAAGAAGTACGCGTTACCGAAGGTCCGTTCGCAGACTTTAACGGTACGGTTGAAGAAGTGGATTATGAAAAAGGACGCTTGAAAGTCTCCGTTTCCATTTTCGGTCGTGCGACCCCGGTTGAACTCGAGTTTAGCCAGGTGGAAAAAGCAAACGGCTAATGAAATTTTCAGGATAAAGGCAGGTTTTATACCTGCTTTTTTATTATAAAAAACTGCTTGAAAATTGACCGCACTTTTTATATAATTCGCGACCTATTATGAGCGGGGGAACTTGCTCATATTTTTGTGTAACGGCACTTCGGTGCTTAATTCATTGGGGAGCTGATTGTAGCGTTATCACCCAAAACATAGGAAACTAAAAATGGCAAAGAAAGTTCAAGCATACGTTAAGCTGCAAGTTGCGGCGGGTATGGCTAACCCTTCACCACCGGTCGGTCCGGCATTGGGTCAACAAGGTGTAAACATCATGGAATTCTGTAAAGCGTTCAACGCTCGTACCGAGAGCTTGGAAAAAGGTTTACCGATTCCGGTTGTTATTACCGTTTATGCAGACCGTTCGTTCACTTTCATCACTAAAACTCCGCCGGCAGCCGTATTATTGAAAAAAGCCGCGGGCATTAAATCCGGTTCGGGCAAACCGAATAAAGATAAAGTGGGTAAAGTGACGCAAGAGCAAATCCGTCAAATCGCTGAAACTAAAGCTGCGGACATGACTGGTGCGACTATCGAAACCAAAATGAAATCAATCGCTGGTACGGCTCGTTCAATGGGCTTAGTGGTGGAGGAATAATACGATGGCTAAATTGACTAAAAAAATGAAAGCAATCAAAGCTGGCGTAGATTCTACCAAAGCGTACGAAATTAACGAAGCCATTGCGTTGTTAAAACAATTTGCAACGGCGAAATTCAACGAAAGCGTTGATGTTGCCGTGAATTTAGGTATCGATCCGCGTAAATCCGATCAAAACGTTCGCGGTGCAACCGTATTACCTCATGGTACCGGTCGTTCCGTACGTGTTGCGGTGTTCACTCAGGGTGCTAACGCCGATGCGGCTAAAGAAGCCGGCGCCGATTTAGTCGGTATGGACGATTTAGCGGAACAGGTTAAAAAAGGCGAAATGGACTTCGACGTTGTGATTGCTTCTCCGGATGCAATGCGCGTAGTCGGTCAATTAGGTCAGATTTTAGGCCCTCGCGGTTTAATGCCGAACCCTAAAGTGGGCACGGTTACGCCAAATGTTGCCGAAGCGGTTAAAAATGCGAAATCCGGTCAGGTTCGTTATCGTAACGATAAAAACGGTATTATCCATACCACAATCGGTAAAGTGGATTTCTCCGAAGATCAATTAAAAGAAAACTTACAAGCGCTGTTAGCGGCGTTAGTGAAAGCTAAACCGACTACCGCTAAAGGTATTTTCATTAAGAAAGTAAGTGTTTCCACCACTCAAGGCGCCGGCGTTCAAGTTGATCAAAGCAGCTTATAATTCGCGCGGGTAGCTTTACAAAGGCGTAGATTATCCGTATAATTTACGCCCTATTTATGGCTTAGGCCATAAAATTGATGGTGCTTGCCAAATCAAGCCCCGTCCAAGACCGTAGGAGAAAACGCACGATAAAAGTGCGGTCGGTTTTTGCCGAGTTTTCTTAATTACCTACGTAGATGGTGAACAGAAAAAGAATTTTCTGCTTCTGTACACCGAAGTCGTCCTGATATGTTTGTATCAGGTAATTTAATTCCGATTTATCGGAGTGTATTCAGGAGCTCAAAGCCAATGGCATTAAATCTTCAAGACAAACAAGCAATTGTTGCTGAAGTAAATGAAGCAGCCAAAGGTGCCCTTTCAGCTGTTATTGCGGATTCTCGCGGTGTAACAGTGGATAAAATGACTGAGTTACGTAAAGCGGCTCGTGAAGCTGGTGTTTCAATGCGCGTTGTTCGTAATACTTTATTACGTCGCGCGGTTGAAGGCACAGAATTCGAATGCTTAACAGATACGTTTACCGGTCCGACACTTATCGCATTTTCTAACGAACATCCGGGCGCTGCGGCACGTTTGTTCAAAGATTTCGCGAAAGCGAATGATAAGTTTGAAATTAAAGGTGCGGCCTTTGAAGGTAAAATCCAAGATGTCGATTTCTTGGCAACATTACCGACTTACGAAGAAGCGATTGCACGTTTAATGGGTACAATGAAAGAAGCTGCGGCAGGCAAACTTGTTCGCACTTTTGCAGCATTACGCGACAAATTACAAGAAGCGGCTTAATTTTAAAAGCGTTTCTTGAATCGTTTAACAACTTATTTACTTTAGGAATTGATTGTCATGTCATTAACTAACGAACAAATCATTGAAGCGATCGCTTCAAAATCAGTATCAGAAATCGTTGAATTAATCGCAGCGATGGAAGAAAAATTCGGCGTTTCAGCAGCAGTAGCGGCAGCGGCTCCGGAAGCGGGCGCAGCGGCGGCAGTAGAAGAAAAAACTGAATTCAACGTAGTATTAGCGGAAGCCGGTGCTAACAAAGTTGCAGTCATCAAAGCGGTACGCGGTGCAACCGGTTTAGGTTTGAAAGAAGCGAAAGACTTAGTTGAATCCGCTCCGGCTAACTTGAAAGAAGGCATTTCTAAAGCTGAAGCTGAAGCATTGAAAAAAGAATTAGAAGATGCAGGCGCGAAAGTAGAAATCAAATAATTTTTGATGACTTTTCCTGTTCTTCGGAACTTACGGCTGGCGGTTTTTTCCGTCAGCCTTTTGTGCTCTCAAATAAGTACAAAAAAAATCACCGTTTAATTGCAGAAAAATTAAGTTAAATCAAGCTGTTAGCTTAATGCAATCCGCTCATCAGAAGTAAGGTTCAGAGTGCGGTATCTCACAAACGGATTCATACATTGATTTAAAATCATCTGACAGTACATCAGATAAAAAAACATTGAATTTTTTTACCGCACTTTGGTGGTTTTATTTCAAGTCGGTCTCACTAGCAATGACAGAGGAAAACCAATGGGTTACTCCTATACTGAGAAAAAACGTATCCGTAAAGACTTTGGTAAACGTCCACAAGTTTTAAACGTACCTTATTTATTAACCATTCAATTAGATTCATTCGATAAATTCATCCAGTGCGATCCTGACGGTCAGCAAGGCCTGGAAGCCGCATTCCGTTCGGTATTTCCGATTGTAAGCAATAACGGAAGCACGGAGTTGCAATATGTCAGCTATAAATTAGGCGAGCCGGTATTCGACGTACGCGAATGTCAGATTCGCGGAACAACCTTTGCCGCGCCGTTACGCGTGAAGTTACGTTTGGTGAGCTACGATAAAGATGCGGCTCCCGGCACGGTTAAAGATATTAAAGAACAAGACGTATATATGGGCGAAATCCCGCTGATGACAGACAATGGTACCTTCGTAATTAACGGTACCGAGCGTGTTATCGTTTCGCAATTGCACCGCAGTCCGGGCGTGTTCTTTGACAGTGACAAAGGTAAAACGCATTCTTCAGGTAAAGTTTTATATAACGCACGCATTATCCCTTACCGCGGTTCTTGGTTGGATTTCGAGTTCGATCCGAAGGACAATTTATTCGCGCGTATCGACCGTCGTCGTAAGTTGCCGGCAACTATCATTTTACGGGCGTTGGGTTACACGACGGAAGAAATTTTAGATTTATTCTTTGATAAAGTTCTGTTCGAAATTCAGGACAATAAACTGCTGATGGAATTAGTCCCGGAACGCTTACGCGGTGAGACGGCGACATTTGATATTGAGGCTAACGGCAAGGTTTATGTTGAACGCGGTCGTCGTATTACTGCGCGTCACATCAAAGCGCTTGAGAAAGACGGCATTATTAAAGTCGAAGTGCCGACGGAATATATTATCGGAAAAGTAGCGGCGAAAGACTATGTTGATTTAGAAAGCGGAGAAGTCATCTGTGCCGCAAACATGGAAATTTCTTTAGAGCTTTTAGCAAAATTGACTCAGGCAGGCTACACCACAATCGAAGCGTTGTTCACCAACGATTTGGATTTCGGTCCGTATATTTCCGAAACGCTGCGTGTGGATCCGTCTTATGACCGGTTAAGTGCGTTAGTCGAAATTTATCGTATGATGCGTCCGGGAGAACCACCGACAAAAGAAGCGGCGGAAGGTTTATTTGATAACTTATTCTTCTCGCAAGAACGTTACGATTTATCTGCGGTAGGTCGTATGAAATTCAACCGTTCGTTGGGTATTGACAGTGAAACGGGCAGCGGCGTGTTAAGCAAAGAAGACATCGTCAGCGTGATGAAGAAACTGATCGATATTCGTAACGGTCGCGGTGAAGTGGACGATATTGACCACTTGGGTAACCGTCGTATCCGTTCGGTGGGTGAAATGGCGGAAAATCAATTTCGAATCGGTTTGGTTCGTGTTGAACGCGCTGTGAAAGAGCGCCTCTCATTAGGTGATCTTGATGCGGTAACGCCACAGGATTTAATTAATGCCAAACCGATTTCTGCGGCAGTCCGTGAATTTTTCGGATCTTCACAATTATCCCAATTTATGGATCAAAATAACCCGCTATCGGAAGTAACCCATAAACGTCGTATTTCCGCATTGGGGCCAGGCGGATTAACACGCGAACGTGCAGGCTTTGAAGTTCGAGACGTTCACCCGACTCATTATGGTCGCGTATGTCCGATCGAAACCCCTGAAGGTCCGAATATCGGTTTGATTAACTCGCTTTCCGTATATGCGCGTACCAATGATTACGGTTTCTTAGAAACGCCTTACCGTAAAGTGGTAAACGGTCAGGTAACGGAAGAAATTGAATATTTATCGGCAATTGAAGAAGGTAAATATATCATTGCACAGGCAAACTCGAACTTAGATGAGAATCTTCGTTTTACGGATACTTTCGTGACCGCCCGCGGTGAACACGGCGAGTCCGGTTTATATCGTCCGGAAGAAATTCATTATATGGACGTTTCAACCCAACAAGTGGTTTCCGTTGCGGCGGCGTTAATTCCGTTCCTTGAGCACGACGACGCGAACCGTGCATTAATGGGAGCGAACATGCAACGTCAGGCGGTGCCGACATTACGCGCGGATAAACCGTTAGTGGGTACCGGTATGGAAAAACCGATTGCCCTTGACTCAGGCGTGGCGGTGGTCGCGAAACGCGGCGGTACGATTCAATACGTTGATGCATCCCGTATCGTGGTGAAAGTAAACGAAGACGAAACGATTCCGGGTGAAGCGGGCATTGATATTTATAATTTAATTAAATATACCCGTTCTAACCAAAATACCTGTATCAACCAAATTCCTTGCGTGAATTTAGGCGAACCTGTCGGTCGCGGTGAAATCTTAGCCGACGGTCCGTCAACGGATTTGGGCGAATTGGCGTTAGGTCAAAATATTCGCGTCGCATTTATGCCTTGGAACGGTTATAACTTCGAAGACTCAATGTTAGTTTCCGAACGCGTAGTACAACAGGATCGTTTCACCACTATCCATATTCAAGAATTATCTTGTGTGGCGCGCGATACCAAATTAGGTGCGGAAGAAATTACCGCAGATATTCCTAACGTCGGTGAAGCGGCATTAAGCAAGCTGGACGAATCCGGTATCGTCTATGTAGGTGCCGAAGTGAAAGGCGGCGATATTCTGGTGGGTAAAGTGACGCCAAAAGGCGAAACTCAATTAACGCCGGAAGAGAAATTACTCCGCGCAATCTTCGGTGAAAAAGCTTCGGACGTAAAAGATTCTTCGCTTCGCGTGCCTAACGGTACTTCCGGTACGGTTATTGACGTTCAAGTCTTTACCCGCGACGGCGTAGAAAAAGACAAACGCGCGTTGGAAATCGAAGAGATGCAATTAAAACAAGCGAAAAAAGACCTTGTTGAAGAATTGGAAATCTTGGAAGCCGGTTTGTTCTCCCGTGTTCGCAATTTATTAATTGACGGCGGCGTCAGCGAAAAAGAATTGGACAAAATGGAACGTACGAAATGGTTGGAACAAACCCTTTCGAGCGAATCCAAACAAAGTCAGTTGGAACAGCTTGCGGAACAATACGAAGAATTACGCAAAGACTTCGAACACAAACTTGAAGTGAAACGCGGCAAAATTATCCAGGGTGATGATTTGGCGCCGGGCGTACAAAAAGTCGTGAAAGTGTATCTTGCGGTGAAACGTCAGATTCAACCCGGAGATAAAATGGCGGGTCGTCACGGTAACAAAGGGGTTATCTCAAAAATTAACCCGGTTGAAGATATGCCGTATGACGAAAACGGTCGTCCGGTCGAGATTGTGCTGAACCCGTTGGGCGTACCGTCTCGTATGAATATCGGTCAGATTCTGGAAACGCACTTAGGTTTGGCGGCGAAAGGTATCGGCGAACAAATCAACATCATGCTTAAACAGAAACAGGATGTTGAAAAATTACGCGGCTACATCCAGAAAGCTTACGATTTAGGCGGCGGTTCGCAAGTTGTGGATCTCAATACTTTCACGGACGAAGAAGTATTGCGTTTAGCGGAAAATTTACGTAACGGTATGCCGCTTGCCACGCCGGTATTTGACGGTGCCGACGAAAGCGAAATTAAAGGTTTGTTAGAGCTTGGCGGCTTGCCGACATCCGGGCAGATCACCTTGTATGACGGTCGCACCGGTGAAAAATTTGAGCGCCCGGTAACCGTGGGTTACATGTATATGCTCAAATTGAACCACTTGGTGGACGACAAAATGCACGCGCGTTCAACCGGTTCTTACAGCCTTGTTACTCAACAGCCGTTGGGTGGTAAAGCGCAGTTCGGCGGTCAGCGTTTCGGTGAAATGGAGGTATGGGCGCTTGAAGCATACGGCGCGGCGTACACATTACAGGAAATGTTAACCGTGAAATCCGATGATGTGAACGGTCGTACCAAGATGTATAAAAACATCGTGGGCGGCACCCATTACATGGAACCGGGTACGCCGGAATCTTTCAATGTAATCATGAAAGAAATTCGTTCGCTTGGTCTCAACATCGATTTAGATGAAGCCTAATTTATAGACGGGCAGCCCGTTGTAATGAGAAAGCATTCATCGCAATGCGAAAATTCCGCGCAAAGTGCGGTCAAAAAATCGAATGAATTTCGACCGCACTTTGAATAAGTTTAACTCCGACAGGAGCAAAATCTGTGAAAGATTTAGTTAATTTTTTAAAAGCACAATCCAAAACCGCCGAAGATTTTGATGTGATTAAGATTGGTTTGGCCTCACCGGACATGATTCGTTCATGGTCGTTCGGCGAAGTGAAAAAACCGGAAACCATTAACTACCGTACATTTAAACCGGAACGCGACGGTCTTTTCTGTGCGCGTATTTTCGGACCGGTAAAAGATTACGAATGTTTATGCGGTAAATATAAACGCTTAAAACATCGCGGTGTGATCTGTGAAAAATGCGGTGTGGAAGTGACCCAAACCAAAGTGCGCCGCGAACGTATGGGGCATATCGAATTAGCCTCGCCGGTAGCACATATCTGGTTCTTGAAATCGTTACCGTCCCGCATCGGTTTATTATTGGATATGCCGTTGCGCGATATTGAACGCGTTCTTTATTTTGAATCATATATCGTGATCGAACCGGGAATGACGGATTTAGAAAAAGGTCAGTTATTAACCGAAGAACAATATTTGGACGCCGAAGAACGTTGGGCGGACGAATTTGACGCGAAAATGGGGGCGGAAGCCATCCAGGCCATTTTGCGCGATATGGATTTAGAACATGAATGTGAAACCTTACGTGAAGAGTTACAAGAAACTAACTCGGAAACTAAACGTAAAAAAATCACTAAACGTTTGAAATTGTTGGAAGCGTTTATTCAGTCCGGCAACAAACCGGAATGGATGGTCATGACCGTATTACCGGTGCTTCCGCCGGATTTACGTCCGTTGGTGCCGTTGGACGGCGGTCGTTTTGCGACTTCGGATTTGAATGATTTATACCGTCGCGTTATCAACCGTAACAACCGGTTGAAACGTCTTTTGGATTTAATCGCACCGGATATTATCGTACGCAACGAAAAACGTATGTTGCAGGAATCCGTGGATGCGTTGCTGGATAACGGTCGTCGCGGTCGTGCGATCACGGGGTCGAACCGTCGTCCGCTTAAATCTTTAGCGGACATGATCAAAGGTAAACAAGGTCGTTTCCGTCAGAACTTATTGGGTAAACGCGTTGATTATTCGGGTCGTTCGGTTATCACCGTAGGTCCGTACCTACACTTACACCAATGCGGTTTACCGAAAAAAATGGCGCTGGAATTATTCCGTCCATTTATCTATGCGAAATTAGAAAGCCGCGGTTATGCGACCACCATTAAAGCGGCGAAGAAAATGGTTGAGCGTGAAGACGCTATCGTATGGGATATTTTGGCGGAAGTTATCCGCGAACATCCGATTCTGTTGAACCGTGCGCCGACATTGCACCGTTTGGGTATTCAGGCGTTCGAACCGATTTTAATCGAAGGTAAGGCCATTCAGTTGCATCCGCTCGTTTGTGCGGCGTTCAACGCGGACTTCGACGGTGACCAAATGGCGGTTCACGTTCCGTTGACATTGGAAGCGCAGTTAGAAGCCCGCGCATTAATGATGTCAACCAACAACATTTTATCGCCGGCGAACGGTGATCCGATTATCGTTCCGTCACAAGACGTGGTATTGGGTATTTACTATATGACCCGCGATAAAGTGAACGGTAAAGGCGAAGGTATGCTGTTGCAAGACCCTCGCGAAGCGGAAAAAGCCTATCGTACCGGTCGTGCGGAATTACATTCGCGCGTGAAAATCCGTATTACGGAATATGTGAAAAATGCCGAAGGTGAATTTGAACCGCAGACAAACTTAGTGGATACCACGGTCGGTCGTGCCATTTTATGGATGATCGCGCCGAAAGGCATGCCGTTCAGCTTGTTCAATCAAACGCTCGGTAAAAAAGCCATCTCTAAATTGATTAACGAATGTTATCGTCGTTTAGGTATGAAAGAGAGCGTGATGTTTGCAGACCAAATCATGTATACCGGTTTTGCGTATGCGGCGCGTTCAGGTTCATCCGTCGGTATCGACGATATGGTGATTCCGGAGAAAAAATACGAAATTATCGCGGCGGCGGAAAAAGAAGTGGCCGAAATTCAAGAACAGTTCCAATCCGGTTTGGTCACTGTCGGTGAACGCTATAACAAAGTCATTGATATTTGGGCGGCGGCTAACGAACGCGTGGCGAAAGTGATGATGGAAAATCTGTCTACGGAAGAAGTGATTAACCGTGAAGGTCATCCGGAAAAACAAGCTTCATTCAACAGCATCTTTATGATGGCGGATTCCGGTGCGCGCGGTTCTGCGGCACAGATTCGTCAGTTAGCGGGTATGCGCGGTTTGATGGCGCGTCCGGACGGTTCAATCATCGAAACGCCGATTACGGCAAACTTCCGCGAAGGCTTGAACGTATTACAGTACTTTATTTCCACCCACGGTGCGCGTAAAGGTTTGGCAGATACCGCATTAAAAACGGCAAACTCCGGTTATTTAACCCGTCGTTTGGTTGACGTTGCGCAAGATTTGGTGATTGTCGAAGACGATTGTGGTACGCACGAAGGTATCGTAATGGCGCCGTTAATCGAAGGCGGCGATGAGAAAGTGCCGTTGCGCGAATTGGTATTGGGCCGTGTCGCGGTGGAAGACGTCCTGAAACCGGGAACGGAAGAAATTTTGATTCCGCGTAATACGCTGATTGACGAGCAATGGTGTAATATTATTGATGAAAATTCGGTAGACAGCATTAAAGTTCGTTCCGTAGTAACCTGTGATACCGATTTCGGCGTGTGCGCGAAATGTTACGGTCGTGATTTGGCGCGCGGTCATCTGATTAATCAGGGTGAAGCCGTCGGTGTTATTGCGGCGCAATCCATCGGTGAACCGGGTACACAGTTAACCATGCGTACGTTCCACATCGGTGGTGCGGCATCCGCAGCGGCGAAAGAATCCAGCGTACAGGTTAAAAATAACGGTACCATTCGTTTGGCTAACGTGAAATTCGTAACCAATAACGAAGGTAAACTGGTGTTAACTTCACGTAATACCGAATTAACCGTCATCGATGCCTTCGGTCGTACCAAAGAGCACTATAAACTGCCTTACGGTACTACTTTAAGTAAAGCCGACGGTGCTGAAGTCACGGCGGGTGAAACCGTAGCAAACTGGGACCCGCATACTATGCCGGTTATTTCCGAAGCGGCGGGTTTTGTGAAATTTGTTGATATTGTTGACGGTTTAACCGTAAGCCGCCAGACCGACGAATTAACCGGTTTGTCTTCAATCTTGGTGCAAGATGTAGGTGAACGTGCGACGGCGGGTAAAGATTTGCGTCCGGCGATTAAACTGGTCGATGCCAAAGGCAACGATATTTTAATCGAAGGCACCGACGTAGCGGCGCAATACTTCTTACCGGGTAAAGCAATTGTAACCTTGGATGACGGTGCGGAAATCAATATCGGCGATCCGTTAGCCCGTATTCCGCAAGAATCCGTGGGAACTAAAGATATTACCGGCGGTCTGCCGCGCGTAGCCGATTTATTCGAAGCGCGTAAACCGAAAGAACCGGCAATTTTAGCCGAAATTTCCGGTATCGTCTCCTTCGGTAAAGAAACCAAAGGTAAACGCCGCTTATTAATCACACCGACCGACGGCGGTGAAACATACGAAGAAATGATTCCGAAATGGCGTCAATTAAACGTATTCGAAGGCGAAATGGTGGAACGCGGCGACTTAATTTCCGATGGTGCGGAAACGCCGCATGACATCTTACGTCTGCGCGGTGTGCATGCCGTAACCGAGTATATCGTAAACGAAGTTCAGGAAGTTTACCGTTTACAAGGGGTTAAAATTAACGATAAGCACATCGAAGTTATCGTTCGTCAAATGTTGCGTAAAGCCGTTATCACCAATGCTTACGATTCCGAATTCTTAGAAGGCGAGCAAGTGGAAGTGGCGCGCATTAAGGTTGTTAACCGTAAACGTGAAGCGGAAGGCAAACCGTTGGTGGAATTCGAACGTGAATTGCTTGGTATTACCAAAGCGTCATTGGCTACCGAATCATTCATTTCGGCGGCTTCGTTCCAGGAAACCACCCGCGTGTTGACTGAAGCGGCGGTTGCCGGTAAACGCGATGAATTACGCGGTCTGAAAGAAAACGTGATTGTGGGTCGCCTGATCCCGGCGGGTACGGGTTTTGCTTATCACCAAAATCGTATTAAAAACCGTCATGCGGGAGTAACGTTGCCGGAAGAACAATCTGTAAAATTCTCCGCGGCGGATGAAGCGGAAATTGAAGCGGAATTCAATATGGTCGCGGATGATCCGACATCCAGCCTGGCAGAAATGCTGAACATGGCGGATGAGGAATAAACCGGCGTTTAACCCATAAAACAAAATCCCCCGAGAGCAAGGCTCCGGGGGATTTTTTATTCGCCCGTAAGATGAAAAAACATCAAAAAAATCGACCGCACTTTTAAGGATAAGGCGAAAAGTGCGGTCGGAATTTTTAACGTTTTTTGTAATCCCGACTGGAATGCGGAGTCTGACTATGCTTGATCCGATAAGGTTTTGGTAATTCGTCGATTAATGAATCGGGATCATATTGACTGACGGGAATCGGATGTCCGATGTATTCTTCAATCGCCGGTAAATTCATGGCGTATTGTTCGCAGGCGAAGCTGATGGATACGCCGCTTTCGCCGGCGCGCCCGGTACGCCCGATACGGTGCACATAATCCTCGCGATCATCCGGCAAATCATAATTGAACACGTGTGTGACATCGGGAATATGCAAACCGCGCGCCGCCACATCGGTGGCAACCAGAATATCCAGTTCTCCGTCGGTAAACTGTTTGAGCAATGCCAGCCGCTTTTTTTGCGCCACATCGCCGGTTAGCAAACCCACACGTTGACCGTCGGCGGCGAGATAGCCCCAGATTTCTTCGCAACGATGTTTAGTATTGGCAAAAATAATGCAACGTTCCGGCCATTCTTCTTCCAGTAACGTCATAAGTAAGGCAATTTTATCCCGATTGGACGGATAGAACAGTTCTTCTTTGATTCGGTGCCCGGTTTTTTGCAATGGTTCGATTTCAATATATTCGGGATCGTTCATGTCTTCAAAGGCAAGCTCTCTGACTTTATAAGAAAGCGTTGCGGAAAACAGCATGGTTAAACGTGATTCCGGCGGCGGACATTTGCGTAGTAAATAGCGAATATCCTTGATAAAGCCTAAATCGAACATCCGATCGGCTTCATCCAGCACCACCACCTGAATATCGTTAAAACGAATAATGCCTTGTTTTACGTAATCGATGATCCGGCCGGTGGTGCCGATTAAAATATCCACACCGTTTTCAATGACTTTCAGTTGTTTGTCGTAACCGTCGCCGCCGTACGCCAGCCCAATGCGTAATTGGCTGGTTTTGGCAAGGGATTCCGCATCGTGAGCGATTTGTACCGCCAGTTCGCGGGTCGGCGCCAGAATTAACGCCCGCGGTTGGTTTGTAACGAAATCCGGTTGACGGGTTAATAAATGATGAAATGTCGCAGTGAGAAACGCCATGGTTTTACCCGTGCCCGTTTGTGCCTGACCGGCAACATCTTTACCTTGCAATGTTAAAGGTAAAGATAAGGCCTGAATCGGCGTGCAGTATTCAAAACCTTGTGCTTTCAGCGCGGTGAGAATTTGAGGATGTAACGGCAAGTCGGCAAACCGCTGTTGAGATAGGTGTTCTGTTGTCATAATTTTATTTTTATTTTGTGAAAAATTGCGACAAGCATACCACGTTATGCAAAATTACCCAAAAAAAGACCGCACTTTTTTTAGGTAAAAAACTAGACAGAATCGGGTTTTAATGATACCTTTACCAGCACTCAACTGACCTGTGAGTCAACTCTTATTTTTTCCAATCCAAAGTATTAACTCTCAATTATGCATTTAACAGAACTCAAAAATACCCCGGTTTCCACGCTTGTACAGCTTGGAGAAGAACAAATGGGCTTAGAAAATTTAGCCCGGTTACGTAAACAAGATATTGTTTTTGCTATCTTAAAACAACACGCGAAAAGCGGTGAAGATATTTTCGGCGGCGGTGTCTTGGAAATTTTACCCGACGGCTTCGGCTTTCTGCGTTCGGCGGACAGTTCTTATTTAGCCGGCCCGGACGATATTTATGTTTCGCCGAGCCAAATCCGCCGTTTTAATTTACAAACCGGCGATAAAGTCGAAGGAAAAATTCGTCCGCCGAAAGAAGGCGAACGTTATTTCGCCTTATTAAAAGTGGATCAGGTTAATGACGACCGCCCGGAAGTTTCCCGCAGTAAAATTCTGTTTGAAAACTTAACGCCGTTACACGCCAATTCCCGTTTGCGTATGGAACGCGGAAACGGTTCAAAAGAAGATTTAACCGCCCGCATTTTAGATTTGGCTTCGCCCATTGGTAAAGGCCAGCGCGGCTTGATCGTAGCGCCGCCTAAAGCGGGGAAAACGGTCTTACTGCAAAATATCGCGCAAAGCATTACCGCGAATTATCCGGAATGCGAGTTAATCGTGCTGTTGATCGACGAACGTCCGGAAGAAGTGACGGAAATGCAACGTACGGTACGCGGCGAAGTGATCGCTTCAACCTTCGACGAACCGGCGGCGCGCCATGTTCAGGTGGCGGAAATGGTGATTGAAAAAGCCAAACGTTCGGTGGAACATAAAAAAGACGTGGTCATTTTGCTCGACTCCATTACCCGTTTGGCCCGCGCTTACAATACGGTGACACCGGCATCGGGCAAGATTTTATCCGGCGGTGTGGACGCGAATGCGTTACATCGACCGAAACGCTTCTTCGGTGCCGCGCGTAACGTGGAAGAAGGCGGCAGCCTGACGATTATTGCGACCGCACTGGTGGATACCGGTTCCAAAATGGATGAAGTGATCTTTGAAGAATTCAAAGGAACAGGTAATATGGAATTGCATCTTTCCCGCAAAATTGCGGAAAAACGCGTATTCCCGGCTATCGATTTCAACCGTTCCGGCACCCGTAAAGAAGATTTGCTCACCACGCCGGACGAATTGCAAAAAATGTGGATTCTGCGCAAAATCCTTAACCCGATGGGCGAAGTGGAAGCGATGGAATTCCTTATCGATAAATTAATGGTGGCGAAAACCAACGAAGAATTTTTTGAAATTATGAAACGTTCATAACGCCAAAAAAACATCGCATTTTTTGACCGCACTTTAGGTTTGCTTACAAGCGGAAAAGTGCGGTCAATTTTTTGCACGTTTTTCAGGCAAAAGAAAAGGTGCTTTCGCACCTTTCCGTTTATTTTTTAGCTATTTCGCGTTAGTTTCGGTTTTTTTATCATCGCCGCCGAATGTTAACCAGGACGGCAAACTTAAGAACGGTTCGTCGGGTTTATCCGCTTCTTTAATCACTTTCCCTTCGTTGGCTTTCACCAGGGTCGCCGCTTTTTGTTCTAACTGAGTTAATCCCATTTCGCGATAAGCTTCTTCCAATAACGGTAACGCTTGTAACGTCGCATTGGTGTCCGGATAAGTTTGCAACATACCGGTTACGCGGTTTGCCACCGCAACCCAGGCTTTGCGTTTGGCGTAGAACTTAGCGATTTCCAATTCGTGACGGGCCAAACGGTCTTTAATATAAGCCATACGGGTGACGGCATCCGGCGTATATGGACTGTTCGGGAAATGCTGAACCAATGTTTGGAAGTTGCCGAACGCGGTTTTCATGGATGTACTTTCACGGGAAGCGCGATCGATTCCGAAGAAATCCTGCAGGAAATTATCGCCCATGGACATATTGGTTAACGCCGCCATATACAGCACGTAATCCGTATGTTGGCTTTGCGGATGTAACTTCAGGAAGCGGTCCGCCGTGACCAGCGCCGTGGTATAATCCTGGCTGCGATAAGCGGCGTAAATCAGATTTAATTCCGCCTGTTCGCTGTAATCGCTTCCCGGAAAACGGGAATCCACCGCTTGCAAATATTTGGTCGCATCGCTGTAATTACCGTCTTGCACATAAGCCTGGCCTTTTGTGAACAATTCCTGTTCCGATGCCTGTTCGACTTCATTGTTACTGCCGGAACAGGCCGTCAGCGCAAATGCAGCCAGCGCGGCGAGAGTAAGCGATTTTAAGTTACGCATAGCGTGATAATCCTTTTTCTATGTAAAAATATGATATTCAGTTACAATAATCGTCACATTCTATCTGATAGTACAAAATAATTCACGGACTTTTTATGGCTCAACTTACTTTAACGGCTGAGGTTCAGTCGCACCAAATGGGACAACGGTTAGACCAAACCTTAGCGGAATTGTTCCCCGACTATTCCCGTTCTCGTTTGAAAACCTGGATCGAAGAAAACCTGGTGCGGGTGAACGGCAACATTCAGAATGTTCCGCGGACTAAAGTGTTGGGCGGCGAACAGATCGAAATTAACGTCGAAGCGGAAGAAGAAACGCATTACGAACCGGAAAATCTGCCGTTGAATATTGTGTATGAAGATGAACACATTCTGGTGATTAATAAACCGAAGAATTTCGTGGTGCATCCCGGTGCCGGCAATTCGCGCGGCACAGTGTTGAACGCGTTGCTTTATCATTATCCGCAAATCGCCGAAGTGCCCCGTGCAGGCATTGTGCATCGGCTGGACAAAGATACCACGGGATTAATGGTGATCGCCAAAACCATTCCCGCGCAAACTCAGTTGGTACGGGATTTACAGAAACGCAAAATCACCCGCGAATATGAAGCCGTGGCTTTCGGTGTAATGACAAAAGGCGGAAAAGTGGACGAGCCGATGGCGCGTCACCCTACCAAACGTACGGCAATGGCGGTACATCCGATGGGCAAACCGGCGGTGACCCATTACCGTATTATGGAACATTTCCGCAATTATACGCGTTTACGTTTACGCCTGGAAACCGGGCGTACTCATCAGATTCGCGTACACATGGCGCATATCGCGCATCCGTTGCTGGGGGATCAAACCTACGGCGGACGCCCGCGCCCGCCTAAAAATGCCAGCGAACATTTCAGCGCGGTGCTGCGCAATTTCCAGCGTCAGGCTTTGCATGCCGTTATGTTGCGTTTGGAACATCCGATTAGCGGCGAATCGATGGAATGGTTTGCACCCTTGCCGGAGGATTTTGCCGAATTAATTGCCGCCCTGAAAGAAGATTATCAATTGCATAAAGACGAACTGGATTACTAAAAAATGACGCAAAAACCGACCGCACTTTACCCGTTTTGGCAAGTCCCGCAAAATGTTCACGCTTTCACCACATTGCGCAGCGGCGGTGTCAGCCGGGCGCCGTACGCCAGTTTTAATTTAGGCGATCATGTGGAAGATGAGCCAAGTGCGGTCAAAAAAAACCGGGATTTGTTAGTGGAACGATTCGGATTGCCGCAATTTCCGTTGTTTTTAAGCCAAGTTCACAGCACCCGCGTGATTCGTTTGCCTTATCCGGGCGAAGACATCAAAGCGGATGCGGTTTATACCGATAAGCCGGGTCAGGTTTGTCTGGTGATGACGGCCGATTGTCTGCCCGTATTGTTTACGTCCAAAAAAGGGAATGAAGTGGCGGCGGCGCATGCGGGCTGGCGCGGATTATGCGACGGCATTCTGGAAGCAACCGTGAAACAGTTTCAATGCCCGCGCGATGAAATTCTCGCCTGGTTCGGTCCGGCAATCGGGCCGACGGCTTTTCAGGTCGGGCCGGAAGTGGTTGCGCAATTTATTGCGCAGGATGCGCAGGCCGAACGGGCTTTTGTGGCGGATTCGGCGAAAGCCGGGAAATATCTGGGCAATCTTTATCAAATCGCCGCGCAACGTTTGCAGCGTATGGGCGTTATGCAAATCAGCGGCGGAGAACATTGCACTTATACTGAAAGCGACAAATTTTTTTCTTTCCGCAGAGAAATGAAAACCGGCCGTATGGCGAGCTTGATTTGGTTCGATTAAAATCGGTTTTTGTGCGTAAAAATAAAGGCGTAATCATAACAGGATCACGCCTTTTTACGTTAATTAAGCATCAAAAAAACATGCGTTTTTTTGACCGCACTTTTACGGATTACCAGCCTTTTACCACGCCGTCTTTAAAGTGTTTCACCGCTTCTTGATACACTTCTTCGGACTGATAAGCTTTGACGAAATCTTTTACCGCCTGCGCGTCTTTGTTGTCTTCGCGCGCAACAATGATATTGACGTACGGGCTGTCTTTATCTTCTACGAAAATACCGTCTTTCGGCGATAAACCGATTTGTCCGGCGAAATTGTTGTTGATGACGGCCAAATCCACGTCATCCAGGACGCGCGGTAATAAGGCGCCTTCCACCGCGTTGAATTTTAAGTTTTTCGGGTTTTCAACCACATCAAGCGGCGTGCTTAAAATGTTGTTGCTGTCTTTTAATTTGATTAAACCCTGTTTTTCCAGTAATGCCAACGAACGGCCCTGATTGGTCGGATCATTCGGAATCGCCACCGTAGCACCGTCTTGTAATTCGGCTAACGATTTGATTTTCTTAGAATAACCGGCGATCGGATAAACGAAAGTGTTACCGACAATCACTAAATCTTTATAACCGCCTTTTGCCATATCTTCATCCAGATAAGGTTTATGCTGAATCGCGTTTACGTCCAGATCTTTGCGGAACAAAGCGGCGTTCGGTTGGCTGTAATCGGTGAACGACACCAATTCCACATCGAGTTTGTATTTGTCTTTGGCGACTTTAGCGGCAATTTCCGCCATTTGATGTTCCGGACCCGCCATCACGCCGACTTTTAATTTGCTGTCGTCTTTACATGCGGTTAATGCAAACACTGAAGTTAATGCGAGCACGCTAAGAAGTTTTTTAAAGTTCATAATGTTTCCTTTTCGGTTAATTAACGATGATCAAAACGATCAGCGAGTTTGTTACCGTATTTTTCACCGATGATAACGATGAAGACGATAATAATGGTGGCGACCCAAAGCACATAAGGCATATTACGGTACAACCCGAATGTGATAGCCGTATTACCCAGACCGCCGCCACCTACGGCGCCCGCCATGGCGGAATAACCGATTAAGGTGACGAAAGTCAGGGTGAAGGCTTTAATCAGCATAGGGAGCGCTTCAGGTAAATAAAATTTTGTCACGAGTTGCCATGTGCTGGTTCCCATTGCCCGGGCGGTTTCCGTCAGACCGGGCGGTACATCGCCCAACGCATTAACGGTTAAACGCGCGACAAAAGGCAATGCGGCGACACTTAACGGAATAATAGCGGCGGTAGTGCCGATAGTGGTGCCTACCAGGAATTTGGTTACCGGTAATAAAATTAACAGCAAAATAATAAACGGAATGGAGCGTCCGATATTGATGATCACTTCCAAAGTGCGGTTGATTTTTGCGTTATTTAATGCGTAGCCTTTTTTGGTCAAAAATGCCCAGATACCCAACGGCAAGCCGAACAAAATGGCGAAAAATGTGGCGGCGAAAGTCATATACAGGGTTTCCCAGGTGCTGACTAAAATGAGATCCCAGATTTCCGGTGTCATTTGGGTGTTGAAATCATTAATAAAATTAGCCCACATAACCTAACACCTCCACGCGGACATTATTTTCCATTAAATATATTTTGGCTTGTGTAATGGCGTCTTCATCGCCTTCCAGTTCGGCGATGGTAAAACCGAATTTAATGCCGCCCGCATAATCGATTTGCGAGATCAGAATATTCAGACTGACGTCAAAACGGCGTGAAGCCTGTGACAGCAACGGCGCATCCACGGAACGCCCGGTAAATTCAAATTTAATAATCGGCGTGGATTTGGCCGAACGGGGTGTGTCGGACATTTTTTCCAGATATTCTTCCGGTAAATTATAATGGAAAGTGGAACTGATAAATTCCTGCGCCAGTTCGGTTTTTGGATTGGAAAAAATATCGCTGACCGAACCCTGTTCGACCAACTGACCGTGATCGATAACGGCAACCGTGTCGCAAATACGTTTCACCACTTCCATTTCATGGGTAATTAATAGAATAGTAATGCCTAAAGTGCGGTTGATTTCTTTTAACAATTTTAAAATGGACTGGGTGGTCGCCGGATCCAACGCACTGGTGGCTTCATCGCACAGCAATACTTTCGGATCACTGGCCAGCGCGCGGGCGATGGCAACCCGTTGTTTTTGTCCGCCGGAAAGATTTGCCGGATAAACGGCGCTTTTTTCGCATAATCCTACCAGCTTGAGCAATTCGGTTACTCGTTTTTGGATTTCATCTTTCGGTGTATTCTCCAATTCCAACGGTAAAGCAATGTTGCCGAAAACCGTGCGGGAACTGAGAAGATTAAAGTGCTGAAAAATCATCCCGATTTTACGGCGTTCGTGCATTAATTGCGCGTCGGACAGTTGAGTCAAATCTTTCCCGTCGATAATCACCGAGCCGGAAGTCGGTTGTTCCAGTAAATTTACACAACGGATCAAAGTGCTTTTTCCGGCGCCCGATGCGCCGATAACGCCGCAGATCTGCCCTTGCGGAATATGCAAAGAAACATTGTCTAGAGCGGTGAGTTTTTTGTCCGATATGTCAAAAACTTTGGTAATATTTTTTAACTTAATCATATTTTATCGCTACAGTAATGATGTTTTCGTATTTTAGACGGCTATATGGCTGTGTCAATATTTATCAGTTTGGTTTTTAGAACCGATCGGTATGATTTATAAGCAATTTGCTAATGACTTTAGGAAAAGCGATAATACTAAGGATATAACAGAGTCGGGAATAATCATGAAAAAAGCCATTTTTTTAGATCGTGACGGTACATTGAATATTGATCACGGCTATGTCCATCGGATTGATGATTTTCATTTTATCGAGGGCAGTATCGAAGCGTTGCAGAAATTAAAAGCGATGGGTTTTTTATTGGTTTTGGTAACAAATCAATCGGGCATTGCCAGAGGTTATTTCAGTGAAGAGCAATTTTTACAGTTAACCGAATGGATGGACTGGTCGCTGGCGGATCGAGGCGTGGATCTGGACGGCATTTACTATTGTCCTCACCATCCGCAGGGGCAAGGCGAATACAAACAGAACTGTGATTGTCGCAAACCGAAATCCGGCATGTTGGATCAAGCGATTAGAGAATTAAATATTGATCCCGCTCAATCGTTTATGGTGGGAGATAAGGCCGAGGATTTACTGGCTGCGCAAAGTGCTAAAGTGCGGTCAAAAATTTTGGTAAAAACGGGAAAACCCATTACGCCCGAGGGGGAACGACTGGCGGATTATGTCATAGACAGCATTGCTGATTTACCGAACTTGCTAACCCGGATGAAAAAATAGACGTTGGTTGAACGAGAAGCCGGCAAAATGCCGAAAAAAACGTCGATTGAGAAAAAAATGACATTTTTTTACAAAAACCACTTGCAAAGGCGGTGAAAACTCCTATAATACGCCCCACACAACGACGCGCTGTTGTGAGCTTTGAAAAA
>CAUTMS010000019.1:0-26275 GCA_963539805.1 uncultured Actinobacillus sp.
ACTTGATCTCTGTAGTAATCATGCAGTTTCGCCATCGCATTACTCCAGTTTGTTAAATAATTTCATTGTTAGATTTGAAGAAACGGACTTTTTTTCCGTCTTCGAATCTAAAACCTACACGGTCAGCTTTATTTGTTTTCGGGTTGAAAATCGCTACGTTTGACGCATCAATCGGAGCTTCTTTCTTCACTAAACCGCCTTCTTTACCTAAAGCAGGTACCGGTTTTTCATGTTTAGTGATGATTCTTACACCTTCAACAATCACTTTACCATTTGGTAACACCTGAGTTACCTTACCGCGCTTGCCTTTGTCTTTACCGGCAAGTACGATTACTTCGTCATTTTGACGGATTTTAGCAGCCATTACGTTCTCCTTATAGTACTTCTGGAGCCAAAGAGATGATCTTCATGAATTTCTCAGAACGAAGTTCACGAGTCACAGGTCCAAAAATACGAGTACCGATTGGTTGCTCAGTGTTATTGTTTAAAATTACACAAGCATTGCCATCGAAACGAATAACTGAGCCATCTGGGCGACGAACACCCTTCTTGGTGCGCACAACAACTGCTTTTAACACATCACCTTTTTTAACTTTACCGCGTGGAATTGCTTCTTTCACAGTAACTTTGATGATATCACCAATAGCAGCATAACGACGGTGCGATCCACCTAGAACCTTGATACACATTACACTGCGAGCCCCTGAGTTATCAGCAACATCCAGCATAGTCTGTTCTTGGATCATATTAGTGCTCCGTTAATTAAATAAAACACCCTTTCGGGACTACTTACCCAATGTAAGCAGTTCGCGGAGTTTATCAAATTAAACCAAGGAGATCAACACGATTTTAAAGATTAAACAAATTTAATAGCCGCTCAAAATAGCCAAAAAGTGCGGTCAAAAAACTCATCGAATTTTGACCGCACTTTAGCATAAAAAAGCCCGAGCATTTCTGCCGGGCTTTCAAGTTTTAAGTGCGAAGATTAAGCAACAGTTGCTTTTTCTACTACACGAACTAAAGTCCAAGATTTAGTTTTTGATACCGGACGACATTCTTTGATCTCGACCGTATCACCTAATCTTGCCTCGTTGTTCTCATCGTGAACGTGTAATTTCGTTGTACGACGGATAAATTTACCTAAAAGTGGGTGTTTCACTTTGCGCTCGATTGCGATTGTGAAAGATTTATCCATTTTGTCGCTGATTACACGACCTTGAACAGTACGAATTTTATCAGTCATTACTCACCCGCCTTTTGATTTAATACAGTTTTCACTCGTGCAATGTTACGACGCACTTGTTTTAACTGGTGGGTTTGTTGAAGCTGACCGGTGGCTGCTTGCATACGCAATTTGAATTGTTCACCTAAAAGGTTTACTAACTCAGCATTCAGCTCTTCAACATTTTTGTTACGTAGTTCTTGAGCTTTCATTACATCACCGTCTTAGTTACGAACGTTGTTTTAATCGGAAGTTTCGCCGCCGCTAATGCAAACGCACTGCGTGCGATTTCTTCTGAAACTCCGTCCATTTCATAAAGTACTTTACCTGGTTGGATAAGCGCTACCCAGTATTCCACGTTACCTTTACCTTTACCCATACGAACTTCTAATGGTTTTTCGGTAATCGGTTTATCCGGGAATACACGAATCCAGATTTTACCCTGACGTTTAACCGCACGCGTCATCGCACGACGAGCCGCTTCGATTTGGCGAGCTGTTAAACGACCACGACCAACCGCTTTTAAGCCGAATGTACCGAAGCTGACTTCAGTACCGCCGGCGATACCGCGGTTACGTCCTTTGTGGACTTTACGGAATTTTGTACGTTTTGGTTGCAACATTTAGCAGTTCTCCTTACTTACGACCTTTGCCGCGTGGTGCCTTTTTAGGCGCAGCCGGTTGTTGTTCTGGTTGTTGTGCAATTGCAGCCATTCCACCAAGAATTTCACCTTTGAAGATCCATACTTTAACGCCGATTACGCCGTATGTCGTATGTGCTTCTGCAGTGTTATAATCGATGTCCGCACGTAATGTATGTAATGGCACGCGACCTTCACGATACCATTCGGAACGTGCAATCTCTGCACCACCTAAACGACCGCTTACTTCAACTTTGATACCTTTGGCACCCAAGCGCATTGCGTTTTGTACCGCACGTTTCATCGCGCGGCGGAACATAACGCGGCGCTCTAATTGTGAAGCGATGCTGTCAGCAACTAATTTTGCATCCAGTTCAGGTTTTTTCACTTCAGCGATATTGATTTGAGCCGGCACGCCAGCGGTTTCCGCTACCGCGTTGCGTAATTTCTCAACATCTTCACCTTTCTTACCGATAACGATACCCGGGCGAGCTGTGTGAATTGTAACACGAATGCTTTTAGCCGGACGTTCAATAGTGATACGTGAAACTGAAGCATTCACTAATTCTTTATTCAAGAATTTACGTACTTTGAAATCGCCGTCAAGATTATCGGCGAAGTCTTGTGTATTCGCAAACCAAGTAGAGTTCCAAGGTTTAACAATACCAAGGCGAATACCATGTGGATGGACTTTTTGACCCATTTGTTATTCCTCTACGATTAACGATCCGACACAACCACGGTGATGTGGCTTGTACGTTTTAAAATACGATCTGCACGACCTTTAGCACGTGGCATTACACGTTTCATGCTAGGACCTTCATCAACGAAAATCTTAGCGACTTTAAGATCATCGATATCTGCACCGTCATTATGCTCTGCATTTGCAATAGCGGATTCTAAAACTTTTTTCACTAAAGCTGCCGCTTTTTTGTTAGTGTAAGTTAAGATTTCCAATGCTGCCGCAACTTTTTTACCACGGATTAAATCCGCAACTAAACGAGCTTTTTGCGCTGAAGTGCGAGCGTAACGATGTTTTGCGATAGTTTCCATCTATTTACCTCTTACTTCTTAGCTTTCTTATCCGCAGCGTGACCGCGGTATGTACGAGTCGGTGCAAATTCACCTAATTTATGCCCGATCATTTCATCAGAAACATAAACAGGAACGTGCTGACGACCATTATGGACTGCGATGGTCAAACCAATCATTGATGGAATGATCATTGAACGACGGGACCAAGTTTTAATTGGTTTTTTATCCCCGCTTTCCACCGCCTTCTCTACCTTCTTCAACAAGTGTAGGTCAAGGAAAGGACCTTTCTTGAGAGAACGTGGCATGGCTTATCCTCTTATTAATTTAAATTATTTGCCACGACGACGTACGATATATTTATCAGTACGTTTGTTGTGACGAGTTTTCTTACCTTTAGTTTGAACGCCCCAAGGAGTTACTGGGTGTTTACCAAAGTTACGACCTTCACCACCACCGTGTGGGTGATCTACTGGGTTCATTGCAGTACCACGAACTGTAGGGCGAATGCCTCTCCAGCGGTTAGCACCAGCTTTACCCAATACGCGAAGCATATGTTCTGAGTTACCAACTTCACCGATTGTAGCAACACATTCAGCTAATACTTTACGCATTTCGCCTGAACGTAAACGTAAAGTCACGTAGTTGCCTTCACGAGCGATGATTTGTACATAAGCACCAGCAGAACGAGCGATTTGACCGCCTTTACCTGGTTTTAATTCAACGTTATGTACTGTTGAACCAACTGGGATATTACGCATTGGTAATGAGTTACCCACTTTAATTGGTGAGTTAACGCCAGATTGGATTTGATCGCCAACTGACAAACCTTTAGGTGCTAAAATATAACGGCGTTCACCATCTTTATAAAGCACTAAAGCAATGTTAGCTGAACGGTTTGGATCATATTCTAAACGTTCAACAACCGCTGGGATATCTAACTTGTTACGTTTGAAATCGATTAAACGGTAATGTTGTTTATGACCACCACCGATGTGGCGAGTGGTAATACGACCATAATTATTACGACCACCAGTTTTAGATTTAGTATCTAGAAGAGGCGCGTAAGGTTTACCCTTGTATAATTCAGGGTTCACGATTTTAACAACGTGACGACGACCAGCGGAGGTCGGCTTACATTTAACGATAGCCATTCTCTAATTTCCTCCGATTACTCTGCACTGTCCACGAAGTCCAAGTTTTGGCCTTCGGCTAAAGTTACATAAGCTTTTTTCCAGTCGCTGCGACGACCCATTTTGTTACCACGGCGTTTAGTTTTACCTTTAACAACCACAGTACGAACTGAATCAACTTTTACTTCAAATAATTGAGCAACAGCAGCAGCAATTTCAGCTTTGTTCGCATCTAAAGCAACTTTAAGTACAACAGTGTTAGATTTTTCAGCATTGTTAGTTGCTTTTTCAGAGATGTGCGGTGCACGTAGCACGCTTAGCAAACGTTCTTGACTCATGCTAGGATCTCCTCAATTTGTTTCACAGCGTCAACAGTAACAATCACTTTATCGAAAGCGATTAAGCTAACTGGATCGATACCTTGAACATCACGTACATCAACTTTATATAAGTTACGTGCTGCTAAGAATAGATTTTCATCTAAACTTGCTGTGATAATTAACGCATCTTCAACTGCTAAATCTTTTAATTTTTGTACTAAAACTTTAGTTTTTGGTGCATCTAATTCGAATTTTTCAACAACAACCAAACGGTCTTGACGAACTAATTCAGAAAGAATGCTTTTGATAGCACCACGGTACATTTTCTTGTTCACTTTTTGGCTGTGATCTTGTGGTTTAGCCGCGAAGGTTGTACCACCAGAACGCCAGATTGGTGATTTGATATCACCAGAACGAGCACGACCTGTACCTTTTTGACGCCAAGGTTTTTTACCTGAACCAGACACTTCAGCACGAGTTTTTTGCGCACGAGTACCTTGACGAGCACCTGCTGCATAAGCAACAACAACTTGGTGAATCAAAGCTTCGTTAAACTCACGTCCGAAGGTAGTTTCAGAAACAGTTAGTGCGTTTGCACCTACAACTTGTAATTCCATCTCTATCTCCTAGACTTATGCTTTAACTGCCGGCTTAACGATAACATCGCCATTGATAGCACCAGGTACAGAACCTTTTACTAATAGCAATTTACGCTCAGCATCTACACGAACAACTTCAAGTGATTGAACGGTTACACGCTCAGCACCTAAATGTCCTGCCATTTTTTTACCTTTAAACACACGACCTGGAGTTTGGTTTTGACCAATAGAACCAAGTACACGATGTGATAAAGAGTTACCGTGTGTAGCATCTTGAGTACGGAAGTTCCAACGTTTAACACCACCTTGGAAACCTTTACCTTTAGAAGTACCAGTAACATCTACTTTTTTAACATCTGCAAAGATGTCAACATTGATTTCTTGACCTAAAGTGAATTCTTCACCTTCAGTACGAAATTCCCATAAACCGCGACCAGCTTCAACACCTGCTTTCACGAAATGACCTGCTTCAGGTTTAGTTACACGATTCGCTTTTTTAGAACCAGTAGTAACTTGAACTGCAGTATAGCCATCGTTTTCAAGAGTTTTAACTTGAGTTACGCGGTTGGCTTCGATTTCGATAACGGTAACTGGTACAGAAACACCGTCTTCATTGAAGATACGGGTCATACCAACTTTACGACCGACTAAACCAATCATTGTAATAACCTCTTAATTAACCTAGGCTGATCTGCACGTCCACGCCGGCAGCCAAATCTAAACGCATTAATGCATCAACAGTTTTTTCTGTTGGCTCAACGATATCAACTAAACGTTTGTGAGTACGAATTTCATATTGGTCACGCGCGTCTTTATTCACGTGTGGCGAAATCAATACGGTGAAACGTTCTTTACGAGTTGGTAAAGGAATTGGACCACGAACTTGTGCACCAGTACGTTTAGCTGTTTCTACGATCTCCGCAGTAGATTGATCGATCAAACGGTGATCGAAAGCTTTTAAGCGGATACGGATTCTTTGGTTCTGCATTAGACCAGAGCTCCAATAAAATTTAGCTATAAAAAAACTGACACCATCGCCTTTAACATCTTAATAAAGGGAAGTGCAGCAGACCTATTTAGCTCCCCAATCGGGAGCATTGTTATAGATTACTTAACGTAATCTTACGTTTAATAAATGATTACATTAAACGACTTTCATCCTGAAAGTCCGCAAATTATACTGAGTTATCCGTCAAATGCAAGCCTTTTCTGCAGAAACTTGCGCAATTCCGACCGCACTTTTTACAACGGACTTTCTACTTGTAATTGTTGATAAATTTCCGTGACGGTTAAAATCAGGCAGGATTGCACCAGTTTCTCACGACGCCGGACTTTCATCTGTCCTACTAACGAATCCGGCGCCTCTATCGTTTCATTCGGCGGCGACATCGATTTCTCGTTAAATAACCGCAAGTTGCGGGTAAACACCACGATCAGATGATCGGAAAAACGATATTTCTCATTGAGTTTGTTTTTATCCCCAAACGGATGACGCTCCGCTTTTCATAGATAAAACCCGTTGCAGAACAGAACGGACGTGAAAAGTGCGGTGAAAAAATACGAAGTTTTTTCACCGCACTTTTACCTTTCCCGGTATAATTTATTCATTCGTTTTAACTTCAACTGAAACTATGCAACATCATTCTTCCATTCGGGCCAAATTTCGTTATGTGCTGCACAAAAAATTGCGTCAGACGCACCGTATTTCCCACAAAACCATTGAATTTAGCTGTTTGCTGATCGGCGCCGCCCTAGTCGCGCTGTTTTCGTTAGGATTCGCCAAGCTGGCCGATTTGGGATTGGAATGGAATGCGCAATGGACAAGCCGTTATCCCGTCGCCGTTTGGTTCGTCTTGCCGCTCGGTATGGCGGCGCTTGCCTGGTTTACGTCACGTTACACGCCTTATGTCGCCGGCAGCGGCATTCCGCAGGTTATCGCGTCACTCAGTCTGCAACAAGGCCCGCAAAAAAGCCGGCTCATCACATTTTGGCAAACGCTGTGGAAAATTCCGCTCACGTTTTTAGCCATGTTTATCGGCGCTTCCGTAGGGCGCGAAGGGCCTTCCGTTCAAGTCGGGGCGGCGGTAATGCTGGCGTGGGGAAATTTATGCCGTCGTTACGGCATGGCGTTCACCGCGCTTAATGCCAACGAATTAATGGCGGCCGGCGCGGGCGGCGGTTTGGCGGCGGCCTTTAACGCGCCGCTGGCCGGGGTGATTTTCGCCCTGGAAGAATTGGGGCGCGGTATTTTATTGCGCTGGGAACGCCGCGTATTGTTCGGCGTATTTGCCGCCGGGGTGATTTTAGTCGTCATTGAAGGTAACAGCCCTTATTTTCCGCAATATCAAGGGGCGACGCTGGTTAACAATATGCTGTTATGGGTGTTGTTATGCGGAGTTATATGCGGCGTTTTCGGCGGCATTTTCGCCCGTTTGCTGGCAAAAGGCGTGGCGGGCGTATCTCCGGCATTGTTGCGCGGTTGGATTCGCCGTCATCCGATTATCGTCGCACTCTTTTTAGGCATCGTTCTGGCTGCGCTCGGCACTTATACCAACGGGCAAACTTACGGCACGGGTTATCATGTGGTCGCCAGCGCTTTGGCGGGAGAAGCCATTGAACCCGAATCCGTCGGCATAGCCAAATTATTCGCCACCGTCGCCACTTACTGGACGGGTATTTCAGGCGGAATTTTCACGCCGTCTCTCACGATCGGCGCCGGCATTGGCGCACATATTTCGGTCTTTACGCAAGGCTTAATCGATTCCCGTCTGCTGGTTTTGCTGTGCATGGTCGGCTTTTTAGCGGGCGCCACACAGTCTCCGCTTACCGCCGCCGTAATTGTAATGGAAATGACGGGCAGTCAGCCGGTCCTGGTGTGGTCCTTAATCGGCGGCTTAATTGCGTCTTTCGTTTCGCGTCAGATTATGCCTAAACCGTTCTATCACTTTGCGGCCATGCGTTTCCGCCAACGGGTAATTGAAGAAAGCAAAAACGGAGAATAAAGCAAAATCGCGGCGGCACGAACATTCAAGTGCGGGCAAAAATTCTTTCGTTTTTTTGACCGCACTTTTGCTGTTACGCCATCTCCAGCAAGCTATCGTCCGTCCAGAGTTCTTCCAAAAACCGCATAAAACGTTCACGTTCTTCCTTATCTTTAAAGCCTGTCACCTCAACACCGGCGCTGCCGGAAAAACGAACCCGAACATTGACGTCGACAAAAGATTCGTTGATACGTTCCGGCAAGCGGGTTTCCAGCTGCGCCATAACCGCCGCCTGTCGCGCCGCTTTTTGACTGTCCCGTTCTTTAACAAATTTAATATCCAATTGCTTCATTTGATTACGCCCCTCATCTCAATACTATATTTATGTACACATAAAATTATCAAACGCCGGTCACGCCGTCAATATCCCATGAATAAATATTCAGATTTTTAAATTTAAAAACGAATAACCGACGGCCGCCACTGGCAAGCAATCGTTTTTTCTGTTAGATTGGACGCTTATTTTTTATCAGATAACCAAAAAAGGATGTATATGATTTTTGATACTTATGAAACCGTGGCGCTTGCCTGTTTGGTTTTATTGCTGGGTTATTTTTTGGTCAAACGTATTCGCGTTTTAAACGAATTCAATATTCCGGAGCCTGTTGTGGGGGGCTTTATTGTCGCTATCCTATTAACCGTAGTGCATGAAATATGGGGGCTGAGCTTCGGATTCGATAAAGATCTGCAAACCACCATGATGCTTGTTTTCTTCAGCTCCATCGGGTTAAGTGCGAATTTTTCCCGCTTAGTCAAAGGCGGTAAACCGTTAGTCGTGTTTCTGGTGGTCGCGGCAGGATTAATTTGCGTCCAAAACACGGTGGGAATATTCGGCTCCATGGCATTAGGGCTGGATCCGGCTTACGGCTTAATCGCCGGTTCGGTAACTTTAACCGGCGGGCACGGAACCGGCGCCGCTTGGGCGGATACCTTAACCAAGCAATTCGGCATTTCCAGCGCCATGGAAATTGCCATGGCATGTGCGACTTTCGGTTTAGTGTTCGGCGGAATTATCGGCGGTCCGGTGGCAAAATTCCTGTTAAAACGTATGCATAAAGACGAAGTGGCGGAAGACGAAAACGTGGACGACGTGGAAGAAGCCTTTGAAAAACCGGTCTATCGCCGTAAAGTTAATACGCGCACCATCATCGAGACCATTACCATGATGTCCATCTGTTTATTTGTAGGTCAACATCTGGATATGGCGACAAAAGGCACTGCATTCCAATTGCCGACTTTCGTTTGGTGTTTGTTTACCGGGGTGATTATCCGCAATAGTCTGGCCCATATTTTCAAATTTAAAGTGGCGGATGAAGCGGTGGACGTGCTCGGTACGGTGGGGTTATCCATTTTCCTTGCTATTGCGCTGATGTCGCTAAAATTATGGGAATTGGCAGGCTTGGCATTGCCGGTATTGGTTGTGTTGGTGGCTCAGGTTATCGTCATGATTTTATACGCCGTTTTCGTTACCTACCGCGCCATGGGCAAAGATTACGATGCGGTAGTGCTGAGTGCCGGTCATTGCGGTTTCGGACTGGGCGCAACACCGACGGCGGTCGCCAATATGCAGGCGGTCACGTCGCATTTCGGTCCGTCCCATAAAGCGTTCTTAATCGTGCCGATGGTGGGGGCGTTCTTCATCGATTTGCTGAATGCCACATTGCTGAAAATATTCCTGGTTATTGTCAATTACGTCCACTAAATCAGGTAAGACCGCAAAAGTGCGGTCTTTTTTTCTTATGATTTGCGTTCGCGAACAACTATCGTTAGACTAAGGTTTTCCTTTCCCTCAATGAGAAATACTATGAAAAGTCTTCTTTCATTTAATACTTTCGGTATTGCGGCGAACGCCGAAAATATCGTCGAAATCACGGAATTATCGCAATTTCACGCCGCCTGGCGGAATGCGAAAGATGCCGGTCAGCCCGTATTGCTGCTGGGACAAGGCAGTAACGTATTGTTTTTGAAAGATTTCCGCGGCACGGTTTTGGTTAATCGCCTGCAAGGTATTGAACACAAAGAAGACGAAAATTTTCATTATTTACACGTTAACGGCGGTGAAAACTGGCATAATCTCGTACAATGGTCATTAGAACAAGGCATTTTCGGTCTGGAAAATCTTGCCTTAATCCCGGGTTGCGCAGGATCGGCGCCGGTACAAAACATTGGCGCTTACGGCGTAGAATTTAAAGATGTCTGCGATTATGTGGAAGTTTTGGATCTCGCACAAAACAAAACCTTCCGTTTAACTAATGCGGAATGCCGCTTCGGCTATCGCGACAGCGTTTTCAAACACCGATACGGCGGTGATTTCATCGTCGTTGCAATCGGGTTAAAATTAACCAAAAACTGGAAACCGGTACTGAAATACGGCGCATTAAACGAACTCGATCCAAGTGCGGTCAGCGCCAAACGAATTTTTGACGAAGTGTGCGCCATTCGTCGCGCTAAGCTGCCTGATCCGCAACAAATCGGCAACGCCGGTAGTTTCTTTAAAAATCCGATTGTGACGGAAGAACAATACCAAACGTTACGGGCGGAATACCCGACAATACCTTATTACCCGCAAAATGACGGCTTCGTTAAGCTGGCGGCGGGCTGGCTCATTGACCAATGTGGTCTGAAAGGTTATCAATTAGGCGGTGCGGCCGTCCATGAAAAACAGGCGTTAGTGCTGGTTAACAAAGGCAATGCGACGGGTTCCGATGTGGTCGAACTGGCTCATCATATTCGCCAGGCGGTCGCGGCAAAATTTGACGTTTATCTGGCGCCCGAAGTGCGTTTCATCGGCGAAAACGGCGAAGTTAACGCGGAAAATACCATCAGCTGAACAGGAACACGCATGAATTTCAATGCTATCTTAGAAACTTTGCCAACCGTTGATCATCTTATCGGTTTGAATATCTTAAGCGGTGAAACGGTGGTTCATCATATCCCGGCGGCGCCCGGAAAATTCGGTTCGCTACGGGTTTATTACGCGCTCGCACAAAAATTTGACGGAAAACTTGACCGCACTTCCGCCGAAAAAGGCCTGGAACTGTTCGCAGAACATACTGCGGACGCCAAAGCCCATCCCGGCAAGCATCCGAACGTCGATCTGCTTATGCGGGTTATTGCGGAAAACCATCGCTATATCTTACAACCGCTTGTGAAATAATAGGTTGAAACGTTTTTAGGTGCGTAAAAAATATGATCATCCGCTTGAACTTTTTCATCTGTTGCGCGGTCTTATTTAACATAAAATTGAAAGCAAAAATTGGTGCTTGCGATTTTTTGTGTTATAACTAGATGAAACCATTCATCCGAAATTAAGAAGGAAGATAATGAATAAAGAAGCTCAAATGATGTTAGTCCCGCAAGGTAACCTTGAAGGTTATATCCGCGCCGCCAACGAATACCCGATGTTGACTGCGGAACAGGAAAAAGACTATGCAGAGCGCCTATACTATCAGGACGATTTAGACGCGGCGAAAGCGTTGATCCTGTCGCATCTTCGTTTTGTCATTCATGTGGCGCGCGGTTACGCCGGATACGGCTTACCGCAGGCGGATTTGATTCAGGAAGGTAACATCGGTCTGATGAAAGCCGTACGTCGTTTCAATCCGGAAATGGGTGTGCGTTTGGTGTCATTCGCCGTGCATTGGATTAAAGCCGAAATCCACGAATACGTTTTGAAAAACTGGCGTATCGTCAAAGTGGCGACCACCAAAGCGCAGCGCAAACTCTTCTTTAATTTGCGCAAAACCAAACAACGTTTAGGCTGGTTCAGTGACAACGAAGTGGATTTAGTAGCAAACGAACTCGGCGTATCCAAAGAAGACGTCATCGAAATGGAAAGCCGCATGAGCGGCGCCGACGTAGGTTTTGACTTACCGACCGATGAATCCGAAGAAGAAGCCTTTGCACCGTCTATGTATTTGGAAGACAAGAGCTCAAACTTTGCCGCCGAATTGGAAAACGAAAATTTCGAAACCCAAGCGGCGGATCAGTTAGCCGCCGCCATGGAAACCCTGGACGAACGCAGTCAGGACATCATTAAAACCCGTTGGTTGGATGAAAACAAAGCAACGCTCCACGATTTGGCGGCGAAATACAACATTTCCGCCGAACGCGTCCGCCAACTCGAAAATAATGCGTTGAAAAAACTCAAAAGTGCGGTCGATTTTTAACACGTTTTTTTAGACTTCCCCGAAAAGCAGCGTTTATCGCTGCTTTTTTGTTTTAAACGGGCAGTCTATCTTTAATTTCTTAAACACATTATTCGGTAAGAAATGAATATTCGCCGTATATTAACAGCCTCTCAATCCATTCTATCCGCCAACTCAAATTGATTCATTTAAAGCTTTTTGATTAAAGTAAATCAATTTTGTGATCTCGTTCACAGTTTATATGATTATTTAAAGCTATACTTCTACCGAATCAATCAATATTTTTATGAGAAACGAAGAAATTCGTAAGCTAACGCTTAAATGATTATTTTCAATCAGAATAGGCGTAACTATTTCGGCTAGTGATAAAAGCCATGAGAAAACGAACGAATTTATGAGTCGGCACATTCGGTTACGGTCGCCGATAGTCACAGCATAACGAAAACCTTATCCCGACGTTAAAGCGGCAAATATTTAAACGGCTAAGAGGATGATTATCATGACTACCACAAACCAAACGGAAAAATCGATTATTCCGTTATACGACGGAATGAACAAAATCCCCGGCGGAGCAATGGTTATTCCGCTTATTATCGGTTCTTTAGTCGGTACCTTTTTTCCCGAGTTTTTGGGATTAGGGTCATTTACGACCGCACTTTTCAAATCCTCCGCCGGGCCTTTAATCGCATTGCTCATTTTTGCTACGGGTATGCAAATTACGCTTAAAAGTTCGGGACCGGTTTTGGCTCACACCGGCGTCATTTTGCTGTGTAAAACCATTATTCCCGCGGCGGTGATCACGGCTTTAGGATTTTTTATCGGAAACGACGGAGTTATCGGTATTTCGTTACTCGCGATGCTTACCGTCGTTTCGAATTCCAACGGCGGTATTTGGTTGGCATTCACAGGTAAATACGGCGATTATCGGGATCAAGGCGCTTATATCGCCTCGGCGGTAAATGACGGTCCGTTTTTTGTATTACTTTTTCTAGGCGCATCGGGACTTGCGGATATTCCGCTATCTTTAATGCTTGCCGCGGTAATTCCGCTGTTGATCGGCATGGTAATAGGCAATTTAGATCCGAAATGGACGAACCTAATGAAGCCGACCGGTACCATTGTTATCCCTTTCTTTGCTTTTGCTCTCGGAACCGGAATTAATCTGCACGCCATTGTGACCGGCGGATTAACCGGCATTATCTTGGGAATTGCGGCATCGCTATTGACCGGTTTTCTTGTATTTATCGGCTATAAAACAATCCTAAAACGCGGAAACCAGTCAGGTATCGGTTTTGCAGCAGGCACGACGGCGGGCAATGCAATTATTACCCCGGAAATTGTCGCTCAGGCTGATCCCAGCTTTGCACCGTTCGTACAAACCGCTACGGCTCAAATTGCAGCCGCCGTACTTGTTTCTGCAATTTTGGCGCCGCTCTTTGCAGCCTGGGTGTTAAAACGTCAGGGCGGCTTAGAACAATCAACAAATGAAGGAAATGGATATGAAAAATGACAAATTGCTTGTTGTTGCCGATGATTTAACCGGCGCTAACGATACGGGCGTCATGTTCGCCGAGGCCGGATTTAATACGCTGTTGGAAACCAACGTTCGTTCTCTCGAATCGACGGATGTTTCCTGCGCCGAGATATTTTCCGTGTCCACAGACTCAAGACCCATCGGTACGGCAGCCGAGAATAAAACCAAAATGACAATTTTGAAAGGAATTGAAAAAGGAATTAACCAACTTTACCTTAAAATCGATTCCACTATGCGAGGTTCCGTAAATTATCAAATTAAAGGGGCGTTAGCCGCTTGGGAAAGCTTATACCCGGATACCAAAGCCGTGATATGTCCGGCCTATCCGGTAATGGGAAGAACCATTGAAAACGGACATCTATATGTTAACGGTACACCGGTAAACGAGACGGCGTCGGGGAAAGATGCCATATGTCCGGTCAAATCTTCATCGATGCAGGATCTATTACCCGACGCGATTTGCCTTGCTTGCGCGCCGGAAAACGAACTTATTGAAAAAATCCTTTCGGTACCGCACAAACAAATTGTGATCGACGCCAAAACGGAAGAGGATCTGGCAACCATCGCCAAGGCGATTAACCGGTTAGGAAACAAAATTATCCCTGTCGGTTCCGCCGGTCTTGCGCAAAAACTGAAATTATCCGGGCATGAATTAACGGAAAAAACAAAAATAAATTTAGGTCGGGCATTAATCTTAGTCACATCTATTCATGAAACGAGCCAAAATCAGGTGGATCAATATATTTCCGGTATCGGCGGTAAATCCGTTGTGTTTAATCCGTCGCCGTCACAATTGATTAATCACCAAATATCCAGTGAAGCCTTGCTACAACAATTTAACGCATTAATTCATTCCAGCCGCGAAAATGTCATTATTCGCGCAAATCCGGCGAAAGTCGTTAACAACATAGACGGTTCTATTAACGAAATTGCGCGAAAAATAGCAGAATATCTGGCAAATCTGGGATTACACGCATTAAATACCGAAAAATTTGATTCGCTTATTTTATTTGGAGGTGACGGCGCCGCGACATTATTGGATAAAATGAAGATTTCCGAAATGAAAGTCTCTTATGCGATTGTTCCCGGTGTACCGTTATGTACCGTCACGAACGGACCTTATAAAGGTCTTAATGTCATGACGAAATCAGGCGGATTCGGTAATAATTCGTTATTAATCGATATTCTAGGCGTTAAAGCGGATTCATGATGTCCCATTCGGTCAATCTAATCGCTGAAGCTTAGACTCAACTGATGAAAAACGAAGTCTTGAGGGGAAGTCGATTCGCCGAACAATTTGGCATAGTAGACAAAATTGACCGCTTCACTCTTGCCTAAGGGTCGATTTTGTCACCAGATTGTTGAAAATTTAAATTCACGGCACCCTGAAAACCGAGTTGACGCCAGGCTTCGTATATCGTCACAGCGACGGAATTGGACAGATTCATGCTGCGGCTGTTTGCCGTCATAGGAATGCGGATTTTTCGTTCCATCGGCATGTTGTCTAAAATTGACATCGGAATACCGCGGGTTTCGGGGCCGAACATCAAAAAGTCGCCCAATTCGAACCGCACTTCACTGTGAGCCGGCCCGCCTTTGGTCGTCAGAGCAAATAAACGTTTCGGTTTTTCGTCGGCTAAAAACTGTTCGAAAGTTTTATGCCGTTTGATTTCGGCAAATTCATGGTAATCCAACCCGGAACGACGCAAACGCTTATCATCCCAGGTAAAACCGAGAGGTTCGATTAAATGCAGGCGAAAACCGGTGTTGGCGCACAAGCGGATAATATTGCCGGTATTTTGTGGAATTTCGGGTTCGTATAAAACAATATCTAACATAAACACAACCTGTTTGAATCAAGTTCGCTCATTCTAGCTTATACGTCCCCGAATGCAACCGTCTAACAGTATTTATGCGACCCTTTTCAAAATGGCATACATGGCGTCTTTCAGTTTCAGTTTTTCCTTTTTGAGCATTTCCACTTCGCTCGGCGTACCTATTTCAATATGATCTTCAATATTTTTGATTTTGTGATCAAGCTCGTTGTGTTTTTCAAACAGACGGGCAAAATGCGCATCTTCGGTTTTTAGTTTGGTAATTAAATCGCGGAATTCCGGAAACATAAGCTGCACTCCTGTCAGATAAGTCAAAAAGAAAAGAGAATATCTCTAGGATAGGTTTTTATGTTAACCGATTTTCACCGTAAAAAATGTGATCTGCCCGGCATTTTTAAAGTTTATGCTCACGCCGGATTTTTTCCAGCAAAGCATCGCAACAAACATCCAGCAACTGATAAGTTTCCTGAAAATTACGGGTATACCAAGGATCGGGAATATGGTCGTATTGCAGATCGGGCACTAACTCGGCAATGCCGAATAATTTATCGGATTTTCCGCCGAACAGCGTTTGCAGATCCCGCAGATTCTGCTGATCCATCGCCACGATATAGTCAAAATTATTGCGATCCGCCAATTTCACTTTTCGGCTTACAAAACCGGTGCTGCCGATTTTATGCAAATCCAGCATATCCGCCGTGCCGCAATGCATATCGCTGCCGTCATGCCAGCCGGAAGTGCCCGCACTGTCCGTTTCGATAACATCACTCAAGCCCGCTTTTTCCACTTTGTGCCGCATCATAAATTCCGCCATGGGCGAACGGCAAATATTGCCCAGGCAGACAAACAGAATTTTAATTTTCTTCATAACCATTCCCATAAAAAACACCCGACATTGTAATTGTCGGGTGTTTTTGATTCAAGTGCGGGCAAAAAACGCATCGTTTTTTAAACGTTAACTTTGCCAACGATCGGAAGCCATCCTTCCGGGAACGGCGAATAAAAACGCGATACTTTCTCGACGAATTTAAAAATCCTCAAAATACTGCTGGATTTTCGCCACATCTTTGGTTTGGGTTAAAGCTAACTGCAACAACACGCGCGCTTTTTGCGGATTCAACGTACCGGAAGCGATAAAGCCGTACTGGCTGTCGTCCACTTCGGCATCGCGCGTAGTATAACCTGTCGGCACGCGGGACGAACGCACCACCGTTACGCCTTTTTTAGCCGCTTCCGCCAACAGCTCCAGATTCGCTTTATTCATATTACCGTTGCCCACGCCGGCTACCACAATGCCCTCGTAACCCGCATCAAGCAAGGCTTTCAGCGGTTCCACCGGCATGTTGGAATAAGCGTAAATGATGCCCACTTTCGGCAGTTTTTCCAGATGATCCACATTAAACGGCGTATCAATGGTATGTTTGCTTTCAGGCGAACGTTCGTAATCCACTTTGCTGTTATGTACATAACCTAAAGTACCGAAATTCGGCGAATGAAAAGTCTGTACCGCCGTCGTGCTGGTTTTGGTCACATCGCGGGCGCCGAGTACTTCGTCGTTCATCGCCACCAACACGCCGCGCCCTGCGGATTTTTTATCTTTCGCAACGACAACCGCATTATAAAGATTCAACGGACCATCCGCACTTTTCTCGGTTGCCGGACGCATTGCCCCCACCATTACCACCGGTTTTTCGCATTTTACCGTCATATCGAGAAAATAAGCGGTTTCTTCCATGGTATCCGTACCGTGCGTCACCACAAAACCGTCCGTTGAGCCACATTGGCTGTTAATGGTACGCGCCAGTTTCAACCAAACGTCATCGGTCATGTCCTGCGAACCGATTTTCACCACCTGTTCGCCTTTTACATTTGCCAGCGTTTTAATTTCCGGCACGGCGTTCAATAAGGTATCGATATTCAACTGTCCGGCTTGGTAGGCGGAACTCACTTCGCTTTCACCGCTGCCAGCGATAGTGCCGCCGGTGGCGAGGACGGTCAGATTAGGCAACTCCGCGGCAGATGCGGAAAATGCCGACAATGCCAATAAGGTCGCTAACGTTAATTTTTTCAATTGCATAACCATTTTTCCTGTGAATGAGTTTTCACTGCGAATTAGTCTTCATCGGTAAAACGCGCCGCTTTGTAAGTCGGTTTCATCAGATTTTCAACGGATAAAATATCGTCTAGCTGCGCTTCGGTCAGTAAACCTCTTTCCAATACCACATCGCGTACGCTGCGACCGGTTTGAGCACAGATTTTACCCACGATATCCCCGTTATGGTGACCGATAAACGGATTCAAATAAGTCACGATACCGATAGAGTTAAATACGTAATTTTCACAGATTTCTTTGTTTACCGTAATTCCGTCGATACATTTGTCGCGCAGGTTTACGCAAGCGTTGGCAAGAATCTCGATAGATTCGAACATAGCTTGACCAATCACCGGTTCCATAACGTTTAATTGTAACTGACCGGCTTCCGCTGCGAAGGTGACGGTAGTGTCGTTACCGATTACTTTGAAGCACACTTGATTGACCACTTCAGGCACTACCGGATTTACTTTGGCCGGCATGATGGAAGAACCCGCTTGCAATTCAGGCAGGTTAATTTCATTCAACCCCGCACGCGGACCGGACGAAAGCAAACGTAAGTCGTTACAAACTTTCGAAATTTTGACCGCACTTCGTTTCAGCGCACCGTGCACCATCACATAAGAACCGCAGTCGGAAGTGGCTTCAATCAGGTTTTCGGAACTGACGCAAGGCAATCCGGTGACTTCGGACAAATATTTCACCGCCAATTCGCGATAACCTTCCGGCGTATTCAGACCGGTACCGATTGCCGTCGCACCTAAGTTCACTTCAAGCAATAATTCCGCCGTACGTTTCAGATTTTTCACTTCTTCTTCAAGTAAAATCGCAAAAGCCTTGAATTCTTGTCCAACGGTCATCGGCACGGCATCCTGCAGCTGAGTACGACCCATTTTCAGCACATTGGCGAATTCCGTCGCTTTATTGTCAAAACCTTGTTGTAAATACTCAATTTTTTCAACCAGTTTCATAATACTGTTGTACACCGCAATACGGAAACCGGTCGGGTAAGCGTCGTTGGTAGATTGACTGGCGTTCACGTGATCCATCGGGTTGATAATGTTATATTCGCCTTTTTGATGACCTAAAATTTCTAAGGCTAAATTCGCCACCACTTCGTTGGTATTCATATTCACGGAAGTACCGGCGCCGCCCTGGTAAACATCGGACGGGAATTGATCCATACAACGTCCTTTCTCCAGAATTTCATCACAAGCCTGCACAATCGCTTTGGAGACTTTTTTCGGAATGGCGCCTAATTCGCCGTTCGCCAATGCGGTGGCTTTTTTCACCATGACCATTCCGCGCACGAATTCCGGCACGTCGGAGATGCAATGATCGGAAATGTTAAAATTTTCCACCGCTCTTAAGGTGTGAATTCCCCAATATACGTCATTTGATACTTCGCGTTCGCCTAATAAATCCACTTCAACACGTACGTTTTTCATAATTAATCCTCAATTTTTCGTTAGGTCAGATTGTTGACGCGATAAATCATAACGGCTTTTATTACGCAAAAATGTGATCTGGATCAAATTTTAATAAGTGTTTGATCGTACAAATATTTATTTGAGCTATTAAAAATTTTAAGGTTTAAATCCTTACTATTTAGCGGTATATTATCGGAAATTTTTAGATCCCTGATTTAAGGCTGTTCATCGTTCATAAAATGAACAAAACTGATATTCAGACTAAAAAAGTGCGGTTTACTTTTTATTACTTTTATGGAGAACAATTATGACTGCAATGTTTATAATCCAATTTGCCATCGTATTGCTCTGTATCCTGGTGGGTGCACGGGTCGGTGGTATCGGTTTGGGTGTATTCGGCGGCTTAGGGCTGGCCATCTTATCCTTCGGATTCGGGCTAAAACCCGCCGGCTTGCCGATTGACGTAATGTTTATGATTATGGCGGTGGTGGCCGCCGCGGCATCTATGCAGGCGGCCGGCGGTTTAGATTATATGATCAGAATCGCAACCAACATTCTGCGCCGTAATCCGAAATACATTACCTTTATGGCACCGGCGGTAACCTGGACATTCACCGTATTGGCGGGAACCGGCCACGTAGCGTATTCCGTATTACCGGTTATCGCGGAAGTCAGTCGCCACAACGGCGTTCGTCCAGAACGTCCGCTTTCTATGGCGGTTATCGCTTCGCAATTCGCCATTGTCGCCAGCCCGATTGCCGCCGCCGTGGTTGCCGTCGTCGCTTATCTTGAACCGCAAGGCATCACGCTGGGTAACGTGCTTTCGGTGACCATGCCGGCAACCGTATTGGGTATCGCGTTAGCCTGTATTTTTGTCAATAAAATGGGTAAAGAATTAAAAGACGATCCGGAATACCAAAGACGTTTGCAAGATCCGGAATACGTAAAATCCATTCACGCGGACACCAATCCTGAGGAAATTGAAATTACTTCAAGCGCAAAAATCTCCGTTTCTTTATTCCTATTAGGCGCGTTACTGGTGGTGTTAATGGGTGCAATACCGTCATTACGCCCGGTCTTTGACGGCAAACCGATGGGTATGGCGCACACCATTGAAATCGTCATGTTATCAATCGGCGCGCTTATCATCTTCTTCTGTAAACCGGACGGCACCGCCATCACCAAAGGTTCCGTGTTCCACGCCGGTATGCGCGCGGTTATCGCCATCTTCGGTATCGCATGGTTGGGAGACACGTTAATGCAAGCGCATATGACCGAAGTTAAAGAAATGGTATCCGAATTAGTACATACCGCACCATGGGCCTTCGCTTTCGCTTTATTTGCGTTATCCGTGCTGGTAAACAGCCAAGGGGCTACGGTTGCCACCCTGTTCCCGCTCGGTATCGGTTTGGGTATTCCTGCGCCCGTGCTTATTGGCGTATTTGTCGCGGTAAACGGTTACTTCTTCATTCCTAACTATGGTCCGATCATTGCCTCAATCGACTTTGATACCACCGGCACCACTCGAATCGGTAAATATATTTTCAACCACAGCTTTATGATTCCGGGCTTGCTCAGCATGTTCTTCTGCCTCTGTTTTGGTTTGTTATTTGCCAATATGTTCATCTAAAATTAACGGAACAAGCAAAAATCTGATCCGCACCGAAAGTCAAAGGGGTAAACCCATTTGATAAAGTGCGGGTCATTTTTTTAGCGTTTTTTCAATCCCCGAAAACAATATTTTCAAATTAATTTACCGCTTTGGCTTTCACGTTTTTGCTAAGAATTCTTCTAAAAATTTACCCATATTTTTAAATGTCAACTAATTTAATGGCATATTTTTTAATTTTCCCCATTTATCGGAAATATCATTTGATCTTCACATAACTTTTGTTTATACCTACCCCATCGCAGGTATAAATACCTCAAAAATTTTTTATTTTTCGGAGGACTCTTATGACAGAAGAATATTTGATGATGCGTAACAACATCAACATGCTGGGGCGCTTTTTGGGCGAAACCATTCAGGAGGCGCAGGGTGACGATATTCTCGGGTTGATTGAAAATATCCGTATATTATCGCGCAATTCCCGCAGCGGTGACGACAAAGCCCGGGCGGCACTATTAGATACGCTTTCCAATATTTCGACGGACAATATCATCCCGGTTGCCCGCGCCTTCAGCCAGTTTCTGAATCTGACCAACGTGGCGGAACAATATCAAACCATGTCTCGTTCCCATGAGGATAAGGTTTCCGCGGAACGTTCCACGGCGGCATTGTTTGCTCGTTTGAAAGAGCAACATATTTCTCAGGAAGAAATTATTAAAACCGTACAAAAATTGCTGATTGAGCTCGTTCTTACCGCCCACCCGACGGAAGTCACCCGCCGTTCATTAATGCATAAACAGGTTGAAATTAACAAATGTCTGGCGCAACTGGATCATGCCGACTTAACCGATGAAGAACAAAAAAATATTGAATATCAATTACTTCGCCTTATCGCCGAAGCCTGGCATACCAATGAAATCCGCACCAATCGACCGACGCCTCTGGAAGAAGCCAAATGGGGTTTTGCCGTCATCGAAAACAGTTTATGGGAAGGTTTGCCCTCTTTTATCCGCAAACTTAACGATGCCACCGTCGAACATTTAAATTACGCCTTGCCGGTGGATCTTACCCCGGTACGCTTCTCTTCCTGGATGGGCGGCGACCGCGACGGCAACCCCTTCGTTACCGCCAAAATTACGCAGGAAACGCTGCAACTCGCGCGCTGGAAAGCGGCGGATTTGTTTTTAACCGATATTCAGGCGCTCTGCGACGAGTTATCGATGACGGCATGTACCGAGGAATTTCGGGAAAAATACGGCGATCACTTAGAACCTTACCGCGTGGTGGTAAAAAGCCTGCGCACCAAATTAAGAAATACCCTGGATTATTATAACGACGTGCTTGCAGGTCGCATTCCGCCGTTTAAACAAGATGAAATCATCTGCGAAGACCAACAACTCTGGCAACCTCTTTTCGATTGCTATCAATCCTTAACCGCCTGCGGCATGCGCATTATTGCCAACGGATTATTGCTGGATACGTTACGTCGCGTTCGTTGTTTCGGCGTTACGTTATTGCGTTTGGATATCCGCCAGGAAAGCACCCGCCACAGCGACGCTATCGGCGAAATTACCCGTTACATCGGCTTGGGCGATTACAGCCAATGGACCGAAGACGACAAACAGGCCTTCCTGATTCGCGAATTGAGTTCCCGTCGCCCGTTAATTCCCCATAATTGGACGCCTTCGGAGCAAACCCGGGAAATTTTAGACACCTGTAAAGTGATTGCGGAACAGCCGGAAGGCATTATTTCCTGCTACATCATTTCCATGGCGAGAACCGCTTCCGATGTTTTAGCGGTGCATTTATTACTGAAAGAAGCGGGCATTTCATATCATTTGCCGGTGGTTCCGCTGTTTGAAACCCTGGACGACCTGGACGCCTCCGAGGAAGTGATGACGCAACTGTTTAACGTAGGCTGGTATCGCGGCGTCATCAACAACCGCCAAATGATCATGATCGGCTATTCCGACAGCGCCAAAGACGCGGGCATGATGGCGGCTTCATGGGCGCAATACCGCGCACAGGACGCTTTAGTCAAACTCTGCGAACGAACCGGCATCGAACTCACCCTCTTCCACGGTCGCGGCGGCACCGTAGGACGAGGCGGCGCACCGGCCCACGCCGCACTATTATCTCAACCGCCCCGTTCTCTGAAAAACGGCTTACGAGTGACCGAACAAGGGGAAATGATCCGCTTCAAACTGGGTTTACCGGCTATCGCCGCAGAAAGTCTGGATCTTTACGCCAGCGCCGTTCTTGAAGCCAACCTTCTGCCGCCGCCGGAACCGAAAGCAAGCTGGTGTCGAGTGATGGACGAGCTAGCCGTTTCCTCTTGCGAAATCTACCGCAATGTGGTGCGCGGCGATAAGGACTTTGTGCCTTACTTCCGCAGCGCAACGCCGGAACAAGAACTGGCCAAACTGCCTTTAGGCTCCCGCCCGGCAAAACGCAATCCGCATGGCGGCGTGGAAAGCCTGCGGGCCATTCCCTGGATTTTCGCCTGGATGCAAAACCGCCTGATGCTGCCCGCCTGGCTCGGCGCCGGCGCCTCAATCCGTCAAGCAATGGAAAACGGTAAAGCGGCGGTGATTGAAGAAATGTGTAACCATTGGCCGTTTTTCAATACCCGAATCGGCATGCTGGAAATGGTATTCAGCAAAACCGACAGCTGGCTGTCCGAATATTACGACCAGCGTTTAGTGAAAAAAGAACTTTGGTATTTAGGCGAATCTCTGCGCAAACAGTTAAACGAAGATATCGCCACCGTCTTACGGCTTTCCGGTAAAGGCGATCAGTTAATGTCGGATTTGCCTTGGGTGGCGGAATCCATCGCGCTGCGCAACGTCTACACCGACCCGCTAAATCTATTGCAAGTGGAATTGCTACGCCGTCTGCGTGCGGATCCCGAACATCCGAATCCGGATATCGAACAAGCGCTGATGATCACCATTACCGGTATCGCCGCGGGTATGCGTAACACGGGTTAACGATATTTATTCATCGTTTTTATTGCAAAAGTGCGGTCAAATTTTTGCAAGTTTTTTTAAAAAACTCGGCAAAAATCGCCCGCACTTTTTGTTGCCCGAATCCTCCGTTTGGTAAAAATTTGAACAACCGCACCGTTTATTGCTAAGATGGGCATCATTTATCAACTTGTGCACAAGATGAAAAAACGCACATTATTCTTAGTTATTACGCTTTTACTCGGCAGTGGCACTATGTTTCTAACCAAAAATCTGACGCTTTATCAAACACCGCAAGTGCTGTTTCAACATCCGCAGGAACAAGTGTTTGAGAAAGTCAAAGATAAAAATATTAGCCGCTGGCAGTGTTATCAGAATCTCCGTGCCGAAACCGTGCCCATGCGCGAATTCCGCTTGCTGAGCTGGAATATTCACAAAGGCGCGGATAACGGATGGCAACGGGATTTGCTGAATCTGGCAAAAAACAAACAGTTCGTTTTACTGCAGGAGGCGACCACCTTACAGCACATTCCGCAGACGTTCCCGCAATTTCAAACCGTATTGCACACTCTGGCCTTTCAGTTTCGTCACCAACAAACGGGCGTGTTGAATTTATCCGATTTAGCGGCCGAGCGTTATTGTGTCAACGCGCAACCCGAACCCTGGCTGCGTCTGCCGAAGGTCATGGCGGCAATGCAGTTTGCGGTGGGGACGCAATCTCTGTTAATCGTTAACGTGCATTTGGTTAATTTCGAATGGAAAACAACCGCCTATCAATACCAACTGGAAACGTTAAAACAACTGGTTGAACGGCATCGCGGCGCCGTAGTGTTAACGGGCGATTTCAATGCCTGGAGTAAAAACCGGACAGAACAGTTACAGGCGTTAATCCGTTCCTTAGGCCTAACCGCCGTGCATTTTTCGCCGGACGAACGGATTAAAGCTTTCGGTTATCCGCTGGACAATGTATTTACCCGCGGCATCATCGTGCATTCCGCGCAAAGTAAGGCGTTACGCAGTTCCGATCACAACCCGGTAGAACTGCATTTTTCCCTGGAATAACGCGGATTTTACAAATGAAGGAAAGAATATGTTATTTTCGTTAACCTGGAGTGAAGTTTTATTAGCAATCCACTTTACCGTTGTGATTGCTTGCGCCGTTCGAGTGTTATACCGTCAACGCAATACGGGTTCGGCTTTCGCCTGGCTGATAATTTTGCTGGCGTTTCCTATGGTGGGCGTTATCGCCTATTTGCTGGTGGGCGAAACCCGGATCGGCAGACGTCGTTTAGCCCGGACGTCGGAAATGACCCAATTCTACCAAAACTTCGCTTCGGATTATCTGACGGACGAACAACACTTCAGTACGGACACACAACTGCCGAAATCCCATCAGGGAATTGAAAAAATGGTAAGAAAAGCCACCGGTCTGGGCGCCAATCAGCATAACGACATGCAATTGCTCACCTCTACCGATGACATCATCAACGCCATGATCGACGATATTCGGCAAGCTAAATTAAGTTGTTTACTGGCTTTTTACATTATCGAACCGGAAGGCAGAATCGATGCGCTGTTGCAGGCCGTTCTGGACGCCGCCCAACGCGGTGTACGTTGTGTGATATTGGCCGACGCCATCGGCAGCAGCCGCTTTTTCCGCAGCCAGTGGCATACTAAACTGCAATTAGCCGGCGTGTTCGTGCAATCCTCCCTGCCAATCAGTTTATTACGCACCCTTTATACCCGCAACGATCTGCGCAATCACCGCAAAATTCTGGTCGTCGATTATTACATCGGTTACACCGGCAGCTTTAATCTGATTGATCCGCGTTATTTCAAAAAAGATTCCGGTGTGGGCGAATGGGTGGACGTGATGATGCGCTGCACCGGCGCCGTGGTGTTGGAAATGGCCGCCGTACTGTACGCGGATATCGCCGTTGAAAGCGAAGAAAATCTACAACTGGTGCAAAGCTATCTGATTCGTTACGAACAGACGGATGTGGCGGCAATTCCGACGCCGACGGGCAACATCACCACTCAGGTCATTCCTTCCGCCCCCGAACAGGATGAAAGCATTATTTACGAAACCATTCTATGCGCCATTCATTCCGCCACCAAACGAATTGTCATTACCACGCCGTATTTTGTCCCGAACGAGCCTTTGCTTATCGCGCTCACCACCGCCGCCCGCCGCGGCGTGGACGTCACTCTGATTTTGCCGGAAAAAGTGGATTCCTTCATGGTACGTTACGCTTCGCGGGCTTATTTCCCGTTATTGCTCAAGAACGGCATTAAAATCGCCCAATTTAACGCGGGATTATTACACGCCAAAACGCTGGTGATTGATGATGATTTCAGCCTGTTCGGCACCGTTAACATGGATATGCGCAGCTTCTTTCTGAATCTTGAAATCAGTCTGGCCATTTATAATCGGAACATGACCGCACAAATCGCGGCGTTGCAACAACAATATTTAGCCGACAGCCGCTACATCGACGAAGTGGACTGGCTCTACCGGCAAAAATGGTGGGGACTGGTGGAAAATATCGTGCGCCTGGTCAGCCCGTTGCTGTAATGGCAACAAAGAAAAGGCGTTTTTCATCACGCCTTTTCGTAGGACAACTCAAAGTGCGGTCAAATTTTTCAACGTTTTTTGAAACGCAATCAGCGAACC
>CAUTMS010000020.1:0-23481 GCA_963539805.1 uncultured Actinobacillus sp.
ATATGAGTGAAGAGAAACCCCGGTTCAGAGATGAGCCGGGGTTTTGGTTTTTTAGTGAAGGAATTTTAAGAAAGGCAGAAATTGTTAATCTAAAAATAGCTTGATGGCTAAGTTCTCTCTGCGATTGTAATATTTCGGGCTTTCTTATACCTTTCAATTTAAAGAATAATCGTTTTGTTTTGATAGACAAATAAACGGTCATGTAATACTAAATCCAATGCTCGACTGAGTACGGTTTTCTCTACGTCACGGCCTGCTTTCATCATAGCTTCGGCGGAATAAGTATGATCTACATTGATGACGTTTTGCATAATAATCGGGCCTTCATCTAGTTCATTATTGATAAAATGTGCGGTGGCGCCAATAATTTTTACCCCTCTTTCATAGGCGCGTTTATATGGATTGGCACCGATAAAGGCTGGTAAGAAAGAGTGATGAATATTAATTACTCGGTTAGGGTATCGTGCGACAAATTCAGGGTTGAGTACGCGCATATATTTAGCCAATACGATGATATCGGGATTATACTGATCGATAGTTTCTGCCAGTTTTTTATCATGCTCAATTCGTGTTAAGCCTTCATGACTTATGCAATGAAACGGGATATCAAAACGTTCAACAAGTGTGCGTAAATTGTCATGATTACCTATAACGGCAGCAATTTCTACATCTAATCCGCCATAATAGGTTTTCATTAAGATATCACCAAGGCAATGCGCTTCTTTGGTAACTAAAATAACGATACGTTTGCGGCGATCCGCATTAATCAGACGGCAATTTGTTCCTTTAGGCAAACTGAAATTTAAATCTTCAAGCAATATTTCTTCATTAAAAATACCTTGCAATTCAGTGCGCATAAAGAAATGCTTTGTTTCAAAATCTACAAATTCATTGTTGTGTAAAATATTTAATTGATGTTTATAACAAATATTTGTAATTTTAGCGATTAAACCTTTATCATCGGGGCAGTCTGTAAGTAAAATTTTATTTTCAATCATTGTTGTGTTTGTTTTAATTCTTTTTAGGTAAAGGAAAACCCATATATTTAAATATATGGGTTTTAAAATTTAATTAAATAGCAAATGAATCAAGTGATTTTCCTGCATTTAACGCATCCTGAATGGCTTTAGGTTTACGACCTTGACCGGTCCAGGTTTTAGTTTTACCTTGTTCATCAATATATTTATATTTAGCCGGCATAGGTTGACGAACTTTACGATTCTTTACTTCTGTTGAAGCTAATCCTAATTCTGCTAAGCTTATTCCGTTTTCTTTAAGTTCTTCTTTATATTTTTCAATTAATGCCTGACGGGCTTTTTGTTCTGCAATTAATGCCGCATCTTCTTCACGTTTTTCGGTAATGACCTGTGTCAGTTTTTTTAATGCTTCTTCCGATTTTTCTAAGCCTAACTCATTTACGGCGGCGCGTAATGTACGGATATTATTTAAACCTTTGCTAAAAGACATAGTATTCTCCAGAATAAATTGATATGAATGTTTCGTTGCAATCTAGAATAATAATAAGAATATCATTTAAAGTAAATTATTTTTTCCCTATATGAGCAATTAAGTTTTTTTTCAGTTGGTTTTTTTGTGATCTTGTTGTAATCTTCTTGCCTTATCTTTTGTTTAAAATCGCACTAGGGAATTATATGGAAATCGCTAATTTTTCTACGTCAATCTGGTCAATTTTACCGCCGATTCTCGCATTGGGTTTAGCCATTTTGACACGTAAGGTATTACTATCGCTGAGCATCGGTATTGCTGTGGGGGCTTTAATGTTGGCTAACGGTAATATAGGTGTGGCAATAAGTTATTTGGCGGATCGGATTTTAGCGTTGGTTTACAGTGTGGAAGATCATGCATTAAACGACGGCAATCTTAGTATCATATTATTCTTATTATTGCTTGGAATTTTGACCGCACTTTTAAGCGTATCCGGCAGTAATCAAGCCTTTGCCGAGTGGGCGCGAAAGCATATAAAAGATCGTCGCGGCGCCAAAATCATGGCGGCTTGTTTGGTCTTTGTGACTTTTATTGATGACTATTTTCACAGTCTGGCGGTAGGGGCGATTGCCCGTCCGGTAACGGATAAGTTCCGGATTTCCCGTCCTAAGCTTGCTTATATTTTAGACTCGACGGCCGCGCCGATGTGCGTGATGATGCCGATTTCCAGTTGGGGCGCTTATATTATGACCTTGATTGCCGGTTTACTGGCGGAACATGCAATCAGCGGTTACACGCCGTTCGGTGCGTTTATGGCAATGAGCGCCATGAATTTCTATGCGATTTTCTCTATGGTTATGGTATTTGTTGTGGCGTATTTTTCATTTGATATCGGTCCGATGGCGCGTCATGAAAAATTGGCGCTGGAACAAATGAATCATGAACAAAATACGGCGGCTGAAACGAAAGGTCATGTGCGTAATTTGATTTTACCGATTCTGGTACTGATTATCGGCACGGTTTCTATGATGATGTATACGGGTAACCAAGCGCTGAGTGAAAATGGTAAAGCCTTCAGCGTGTTAGGCGCGTTTGAAAATACTTCCGTAGGGATTTCCCTTGTGGTCGGCGGTATAAGTGCGGTCATTATTTCAACAGTTTTAATTATGCTTGATCGCCTCGTTACGCCGTCCGAATACGCTAAGTCCTGGTTAGCGGGGATGAAATCAATGTCGGGAGCCATTGCAATTTTATTTTTTGCCTGGACAATCAATAAAGTTGTGGGAGACATGCAGACTGGTAAATATCTTTCAAGCCTGATTTCAGGTAATCTCAATCCCGCATTTTTGCCGCCATTATTATTTATTCTTGGTGCATTAATGGCGTTTTCGACAGGAACAAGTTGGGGAACCTTCGGTATTATGTTGCCTATTGCTGCGGCAATTACGGTAAATGCCGCGCCTGAATTGTTTCTGCCCTGCTTGTCTGCCGTAATGGCCGGCGCCGTCTGCGGCGATCACTGTTCTCCGGTTTCCGATACCACTATTCTTTCTTCAACCGGTGCGAAGTGCAATCATATGGATCACGTTACCACACAGTTGCCTTATGCATTGATTGTCGCATTGGCAACCGCCTTAGGTTATTTGATGGTGGGCTTTACTCAATCGGGCGTGTTGGGATTTGCAACAACCGGCGTGATCTTGTTCATTTTGATTTTGCTGACTAAAAAGCGGTAGCAAATGTGATCTAAATCACATTTTTGAATAAAAAATTTTATTTCATTTATTTTATAAAATGCGGCATAAAGTCGCATTTTTTTGTTTTAGAAGATTTATTTTTTTATTTAATTCTGAATATTTATGTGAATTTAGATTTTTGTACTTTAAAAACGAGATTTTCGCCTTAAAAATCATTAGACAAAACGCTTGAAATCAGTAAACTGACGCCATTAATAACCGAAAGTAGAATGGAGAATACGATGAAAAAACTATCAGGCGCAGAAATGGTTGTACAGTCATTGCGCGATCAAGGGGTTAAATATTTATTTGGCTATCCGGGTGGCGCAGTTTTAGACATCTACGATGCAATTCATACCCTTGGCGGCATTGAACATGTGCTTGTACGTCATGAACAGGCGGCGGTTCATATGGCCGACGGTTATGCCCGCTCAACCGGAGAAGTCGGCTGCGTCCTGGTAACGTCCGGGCCGGGCTCAACCAACGCCGTAACGGGAATTGCCACCGCTTATGCGGATTCTGTTCCGTTAGTGATTATTACCGGTCAGGTTCATTCTCATTTAATCGGGACCGATGCATTCCAGGAGTGCGATACCATCGGCATTACCCGTCCGGTCGTCAAACATAGTTTTATCATTCGTGATCCGGCGGAAATTCCGGCAACCATCAAAAAAGCGTTCTACATCGCTTCAACCGGACGTCCGGGGCCGGTAGTGATTGATATTCCGAAAGATATGGTGAATCCGGCCAATAAGTTTACTTATGAATATCCGAGCGAAATTTCCATGCGTTCTTACAATCCGAACGTTCATGGGCACAAAGGCCAAATCAAAAAGGCGTTAAAAGCCTTACTGGTAGCGAAAAAACCGGTGTTATTTATTGGCGGCGGTGTGATCATTGATAACAGTAGCGAGAAAGTCACGCAATTCGCCAAACAGTTGAATTTACCGGTAACTTCTTCTTTAATGGGATTAGGCGGTTTTCCGGGTACGGATAAACAATGGCTGGGTATGCTGGGTATGCACGGTACCTTTGAAGCGAACACCGCTATGCATAATGCGGATTTGATTTTAGGCGTAGGCGTTCGTTTTGATGACAGAACCACCAACAATCTGGATAAATACTGTCCGCATGCCAAAGTGATTCATATTGACATTGATCCGACTTCCATTTCGAAAAACGTTACCGCTTCGATTCCAATCGTCGGCAGCGTAGATAACGTATTCACCGAATTTTTGTCTCTGTTACAGGATGAAAATTTAGCGAAATCACAATCCGATTTAACCGGTTGGTGGAAACAGATTGACGAATGGAAAGCGAAAAAGTGTCTGGAATTTGACCGCACTTCAACGGAAATTAAGCCGCAAGCCGTCGTTGAAATGATTTACCGTTTGACTAACGGCGATGCTTACGTGGCGTCCGACGTGGGGCAACACCAAATGTTCACGGCGTTGCATTATCCGTTTGACAAACCGCGTCACTGGATTAATTCGGGCGGCGCCGGCACCATGGGCTTCGGTTTACCGGCGGCCATCGGGGTGAAATTCGCCCATCCGGAAAGCACGGTGGTTTGCGTCACCGGCGACGGTTCCATTCAGATGAATATTCAGGAACTCTCGACGGCAATGCAATACAACATTCCGATTATTATCGTCAGCCTGAATAACCGTTTCCTCGGAATGGTAAAACAGTGGCAGGATCTGATTTACGCCGGCCGTCACTCGCAGGTTTATATGAATTCCTTACCAGATTTCGCAAAATTAGCGGAAGCTTACGGCCATGTCGGAATTCAAATTGATACGGCCGATGAATTGGAAGAAAAACTCGCTCAGGCATTTTCGATTAAAGATCGTCTGGTTTTTGTGGATGTCCGCGTCGATGCAACGGAAAACGTATATCCGATGCAAATTCGTGGCGGTGCCATGGATGAAATGTTGTTAGGCAAACCGGAAGCAAAATAAGGAGTACAAAATGCGTAGAATTTTATCTGTATTACTGGAGAACGAAACAGGCGCATTATCTCGTGTTGTCGCCTTATTCTCACAACGTGCGTTTAATATTGAAAGCTTAACGGTTGCGCCGACGGATGATCCGACGCTTTCCCGCATGACGATTGAAGCTTCCGGCGATGAACGGGTGTTGGAGCAGATTGAAAAGCAATTACATAAACTGGTTGATGTGTTCAAAGTGATCAGTTTAAGCGATTGCGACCATGTGGAGCGTGAAGTTATGTTGCTGAAACTGCGCGCAACGGGAGCAACGCGTGATGAAATTAAGCGTTTGACCGACATTTTCCGCGGACAAATCGTGGATGTCACCACCAAATCGTACACCATTCAATTAGCCGGAACAAAAGACAAACTAGACGCTTTTGTCAGCGCGGTGAAAGAAGAAACCGGCATTTTGGAAATCGTCCGTTCGGGGTTAATCAGTCTCTCGCGCGGCGAAAAAAACATGCTATAATTTCGCACCATTAATTTAGGGGAAACTATTTCCCCTTTCTTTTTTATTTGAGTTATCCTATGGAACAAACAAACAAACAAACAAACAGTAATATTCTATTTTTTATTGCTTCTTTATGCTTTATTTTCTAATTATTCTCTAGGTTATCCGCCTAATATTTATGCGATTGCCGGTAATTTTTTATTATTGCTTTTAGTATTTAAGCTGTCTAAATACCTATTTTTTACTGTTTTATTATTTCATAGCTTAGTTTGTTGTGTTTATATCCCCGAAGCGATTTTTTATGGTTCGCCATCTGTCGGGATTATTGCGTCATTATTCGAAACCAATGCACAGGAAAGCTTGGAATACTTACAATCACTGCCGATTTACAGTTATGTGATCTCGCTATTATTTCTATTGTTTGCTCTCGGTTTTGCCGTATTTGTGTTGAAAGTAAAACTTTCACCGATGAAGGCAACCACAGTGATTACCGTAATTTGCCTGATAACGCTTGCAGTTCTCTATAAACCCTGGAGTAATTACCATAAAGGCAAAGGATTTCAATTAAGTGATACCCGTGTTTCATTGATTGGTTTTTATTGGGTGAATTATCAATTAATTAAAGAATATCAGCAGCAAAAAGCCGAAATGTCTTCGGTAAAAAATCAGCAATCGACGTGGGAAATTTCTTCGGTGAATCCTAAATATAAAAATTATGTGGTGATTATTGGAGAAAGTATGCGTGCGGATTATTTGTCTATGTACGGCTACCCGATAGAAACCACACCGTTTTTAGCCAAAACAACAGGATTAATTATCGACGGCTATATTTCCGCGGCACCGAATACGCAACCTTCGTTGGCGAGAACCTTATATCTTTACAAAGAAAATGACACACAATTCCAGAATAATATTATTACGTTAGCCAAACAGGCCGGTTTTAAAACTTATTGGTTATCCAATCAAGGATTTTCGGGCGAGTTTGATTCGGTTGCGGCAAGAGTCGGCGCGGGAAGTGATAAATCGCATTTTACCCAATTATCGTCGGATTCAATTAATATCAATGATAAAACACTACTTCAAATTTTTAAAACGGAACTACAGGAAAGCGATGACAAACCAAAACTATTTGTACTTCATTTAATGGGATCTCATCCTTTGTTTTGCCGTCGAATCGATATGGCGCCCTCAATACGATTTAAGAATGACGAAATGTCTTGTTATTTGGAAAGTTTACGACAAACGGACGAGTTGATTAAAAATGTGGTGGATTTAATTAAAACCGAAAGCAATAATAATTACAGCCTGATTTATTTTTCCGATCACGGCTTATCCCATCGAGAGAAAGAAAGCGAACGGGGAACATTGCAGGTAGGTAATGAGCATAAAGAAAATTATCAAGTGCCTTTTATTCGCATTTCTAGTGACGATTCGGAACGTAAAATCCTAAAAACGCAACGCTCGGCGTTTAACTTTATTTATGGTTTTGCGCAATGGCTGGGAATTCAGGAAAAAACGCTCAGCAACGGTTACCAGTTTTTTTCTGAAAAACCTGATGACGTGAAGGTTTTTAATTGGCATCAAAATATCGATTTTAATCAGTTGCCTTCGGATCCGGCTATTGTGCAATAGCGGCGGCAGACGAATAAAAACGCCGGTTAAATGAAAAAGTGCGGTCAAAAAACGTTAAATTTTTTGACCGCACTTTTCTTAGGATTAAGCTAATGCCGCAAAAGCCTTATCCGCCGCTGTCAGAGTTTGCTCAATATCCGCATCGGAATGCGCAAGCGACATAAAACCGGCTTCAAAGGCGGAAGGCGCAAGATACACGCCTTGTTCCAGCATCAAATGGAAGAAACGGTTGAATTTTGCGGCGTCACATTTCATGACATCCTGGAAATTCGTGACTTCTGGTGCATCGGTAAAGAATAAGCCGAACATGCCGCCGACATATTGCGCGGTGAACGGCACATGGTGCTTTTTCGCCAAAGTTCTCAAACCTTCCGCCAGTTTTTGGGTTTTTTCCGTTAATTTCTGTTCGTTGCCCGGTTTGGATAATTCGGTGAGACAAGCTAAGCCCGCCGCCATGGCAATCGGATTGCCCGATAAAGTGCCCGCCTGGTAAACCGGGCCGGTCGGCGCGATGAATTCCATAATTTCCCGTTTACCGCCGAACGCACCGACCGGCATGCCGCCGCCGATAATTTTGCCGAGCGTGGTCAAATCCGGCGTCACGCCGTAATAAGCTTGCGCACCGCCTAACGCCACACGAAAGCCGGTCATCACTTCATCAATGATAAGCAAGGCGCCGTATTGGTCGCAAAGTTCGCGAATGCCTTGCAGGAAGCCCGGTTTAGGCGGAATGCAGTTCATATTGCCGGCTACCGGTTCGATAATTAAACAGGCGATGTCCTGCGGATATTGTTCAAAAGCTTGTTTAACGGAATCCAGATCGTTATAGGTACAAGTCAGCGTGTGTTTGGCGAAATCTTCCGGTACGCCGGGTGAACTCGGTTGTCCGAGGGTTAAGGCGCCGGAACCGGCTTTTACCAGCAAGGAATCGGAATGACCGTGGTAGCAGCCTTCAAATTTAATGATTTTATCGCGTCCGGTGTACCCGCGGGCCAGGCGAATCGCCGACATGGTGGCTTCCGTACCGGAGCTGACCATGCGCACTAACTCGATGGAAGGAATAAGCTTACAGACGAATTCCGCCAAGGTGATTTCGCTTTCCGTCGGCGCCCCGAAACTCAGCCCGTTCGGCACCGCTTTTAATACGGCGTCAATAATTGCGGGATGATTGTGGCCTAACACCATCGGCCCCCATGAACCGACATAATCGATGTATTGTTTTCCGTCCGTATCCGTAATATAGGCGCCCGCAGCTTTTTGAATGAAAACCGGCGTTCCGCCGACTCCTTTAAATGCGCGAACCGGCGAGTTTACCCCGCCCGGAATCACTTGTTGGGCGCGTTGAAAAAGTGCGGTCGAATTTGACATGATTTTTCCTATAATCTGAAAAGTAAATGAAGTAAACGGCGCATATTGTACTTGAAAATGATAAAAAATGTTATCGTAAAATAAGGGTTTATGATATGCTTTGAACGTTTTTTCGAATAAGAAAATAAGGCATAAAAATGTTGTGGTTTAGTTTTATTTTAACCTTTGTTGTGTCGTTTGCGACTATTGTTGCGGGGCGTCCGGTGGCTGAAAAAATCGGTCTGGTGGATAAACCTAATTATCGCAAACGCCATCAGGGGGCTATTCCGCTGTTAGGCGGCATTTCCCTGTTTATGGGAAATTTATGTTTTTATTTGATGCAATGGGATCAAACCCGATTGCCTTATCTTTATCTGTTTTCCGTCACCGTTTTGCTGATTATCGGTTTGTTGGACGACCGTTTTGATTTAAGCGCCGCGTTACGCGCTTGCGTGCAGGCGGCGTTGTCGGTGTCGATGATTTATTTCGGGCATTTGTCACTGAATAATTTAGGGCAGATTATCGGACCGTTTCAGGTGACCTTAGGCGGCGTCGGTTTTGTGATTACCGTGTTGGCGACTATCGCCGTGATAAACGCGTTTAATATGATTGACGGGATTGACGGTTTGTTGGGCGGCTTATCCGGTGTCGGTTTTGCCGCCATGGGCATTTTGCTGATTCTCGATGATCAATGGGATTTGGCGATTTGGTGTTTTGCCTTAATTGTGGCGTTAATTCCGTATTCCATGTTTAACCTTTGTATTCCGTTCGGTAAAAAATATAAAATTTTCATGGGAGACAGCGGCAGTACGTTAATCGGGTTTACCATGATTTGGATTCTATTGCTGAGCACGCAAGGCAAAGGGCATCCGATGAATCCGGTGACGGCATTGTGGATTATTGCGATTCCGTTAATCGATATGATTGCGGTGATTTATCGTCGGGTAAGAAAAGGAAAAAGCCCGTTTAAGCCGGATCGTTTGCACGTACATCATTTAATGGTTCGTGCGGGGTTGACGTCGCGCCAGGCATTTTTGGTGATTACGCTTTTTGCCGCATTATGCGCAGGTTTCGGGATCCTCGGCGAAGTATATTATTTGAACGAATGGTTTATGTTCGGTGCGTTTATTGTGCTGTTTTTCCTGTATCTTTATTCGATTACCCGGGCGTGGCGCGTGACACGTTTTATCCGTCGCATGAAACGGCGGGCTTCACGACGCGTCGGTCGTTAAAGATTCAATAAAAAAACGAGAATTCAATGCTGAGTTCTCGTTTTTTTATTGAGAGGAAAAGTTACAGTTTGTCGTGCAATAAAAACTGTAATACGCTGTCCATTCTTAAATGCGGAATGGCTTCTCCTTTTTCTAATTGTTGAGGTTCGAAAGCATCAAATTCAAAACGTCGGTTTTGCCAGAAATCCGCTTTCGGCAATTTACTCGGTACGCTGCCGGGATAAAGCGTGACCGGCTGTAAATCCTGGCTGCGAACGCCTTGTAACGCTTTGAACGTTTTCCCGTTCTCATTCACATTTACCTGAGTGGTGGCGCGAATAGCCGAAATGGCGGAATAGGCGATATCAATGCCTTCGAATTCCGCATGGCGTCCGCCTTCCTGCACTAATTGCCGCATTAGGCTGATTAAATTAGGAACTTGATCACTGGTGATATGATCCGCCTTGGTGGCGATGAACATTAATTTATCAATGCGTGGCGCAAATAAACGCGAAAGCAGATTGCGCTTGCCGTAATGAAAATTCTTAAACAATTGATGTAACGCCAATTGCATGTCTTCAAAGGCGGCATGGCTGTGATTAAGCGGCGTCAGGCAATCCGCAAGAATGACCTGACGATCGAAATGCGCGAAATAATCTTCATAAAACCGTTTCACCACATGCTTACGATAATAATCGTAACGTTTTTTCAAAACACCGAAGTAACTGACGGAACCGGCATTATTCTCCAGATTTTTCCATTCGGACGCCGTTAAATAATCAAGCGGGAAAAATTGTAAAGCCGGTGCGCCCTCTAATTCTCCGGGCAAAACAAAACGTCCGGGTTGAATGAAATGTAATCCTTGTTGTTTGCAGGCGAGCAGGTAATCCGTATAATTTTGGGCGATGGCGGCTAACGTTTCCTCATTGGCGGGAGCCGAAAGATCCAGTTTTCTCGCCTTTGTCTGCCATGCCTGATTTAATTGCTGACGGGTCGGCGTGGTGAATTGTTGCAGAAATTGCGACCATTGGCGATAGTCCAAATCCAACAGCGGAAGATCCAACAGCCATTCACCGGGATAATCGAAAATATCCAGATAAAGCGTACCTTTTTCTTTGAGATAGCTGAAAATTCCCTGTCGGCGTTGGTAGCGAATTGCCAGCCGGGTCTCACTGACTCCGCGGGTAGATTGCGGAAAGTGCGGTGGATTTTGCTCAAGTTCCGCCAGATTGCGTTCATAATCAAAACGGGGCACGCTGAGATCTAATTGGGGAATACGTTTTACCCCTAAAATCGTTCCGTCACGCGCGCTTTCGAACAGCGGAAGATGGCTGTTATCCGCCTGATTGATATGTAACAACTGATTGATCAGGCTGGTGATGAACGCCGTTTTGCCGCTACGGCTTAACCCTGTCACAGCCAGTCTTAGGCTGCGATCAAAAGTGCGGTCAAAAATTTGATGAATTTCTTTTTGAATGGTATTAAACATTTTTATTTTTCAAACAGAGCCAAATCCTTTAAACTTTACATAATTTATCACGAATAGTCAGGGTTATGCTTAAGATTTCAATAACTTTGTTGTTTTTTTTAACAACAAGTTTTCCTGTTTTGTCCGCGCCGCGGGTGCCCGCCGAGTTAACCGATAACGGGTTGATTTATTGCACTCATGCGACGGGATTTTCATTTAATCCGCAAACTGCCGATGCGGGAACCAGCATGAATGTGGTTACGGAGCAGATTTATAATAAATTATTCGAGAGCAAGGCAAACAGTTCGCAAGTGGTGCCGTCTCTGGCGCAGTCGTATAAAATTTCGCCCGACGGAAAAACCATTACCTTGTATTTGCGCCGGGGCGTGAAATTTCATCATACGCCATGGTTTACGCCCAGCCGTGATTTTAATGCCGACGATGTGGTTTTTTCGCTTAATCGCGTATTGGGGCATAACACGTCTTTGCCGGAATTTGAGTTGGAAAAAGAACAAAATATCGCTAATCGTCAATACAGCATTTTCCACGATTTAGCGAAAAAGACGCGTTTTCCTTATTTCGAAAGTATTAAATTAAATCAGAAAATCAATTATGTGGAAAATGTCGATCCTTATACGGTGCAAATTCATTTATTTGAACCGGATGCTTCGATTTTGTCTCATCTGGCAAGCCAGTATGCGGTGATTTTCTCCCATGAATACGCACTGCAGCTGAATGCGGATGATAACCTGGAACAATTAGATACATTACCGGTAGGTACGGGCGCTTACCAGCTTCAGGAATATTTGCGCGGGCAATATGTCCGTTTGATGCCGAATCCATATTATTGGCAAAAACCAGCGAAGATTTCTAATATTATTATTGATTTGTCCACAGATAAAACCGGTCGGATGGCAAAATTCTTTAATAATGAATGTCATATTGCCGCTTTTCCGGAGGTGAGTCAGTTGGGACTGCTGCAACAAAGCGGCGCGCAATTCAAAACGACAATTACCGAGGGGATGAATCTTTCCTTTTTGGCATTTAATTTTTTGCGTCCGGCCATGCAAAATGCGGATCTTCGTCACGCCATTGCGTTGGCGATTAATCGTGAACGTCTGATTAAGCATATTTACTATGATACTGCAGTGGTAGCGAATAACATTATTCCGGCGATATCCTGGGCGGCGGGTAATGACACTTCGCATTTCGATTATAATTATGATCCGAAAAAAGCGCGGGAAATATTAGCCAATATGCAGGTTCCGCCGCTGGAAATGTGGGCGGTCCAGGAAGAGCAATTGTTCAATCCGGCGCCGATCAAAATGGCAGAAATGATTCGGGCGGATTTGAAAGCGGTGGGGCTGGATGTAAAAGTGCGGTTAATTTCACGCAATTTTTTAACGGAAAATCTGCACAATAAAACGGAAGATTACGATTTGATTTTAGCGGGTTGGCTGGCGGGGAGTTTGGATCCGGACAGTTTCTTGCGTCCGATTTTAAGCTGCGGCACCACCAATGAAATATCTAACGTATCGAACTGGTGTTCGGAAAGTTTTGATCAGCTGCTGGATTCGGCGTTAACTCATTCGGATCCTCATGCGCGCGCGGCGGATTATGCGATTGCCCAGCGACAGGTTTTTTCCGAATTACCGATTTTGCCGCTGGCGAACGTTAAACGTATTTTGATTTCGAATACGCGGGTGAATGGTATAGAAGTGACACCGTTCGGTAATATCCATTTCGAGAAATTATCCTTGAAAAAGGAGGGAAAATAATGTTTTTTTCCTTGTTTCGTCGCCTCTTACTGATGTTGATTAATTTATTTTTGTTAAGCATTATCAGCTATGCCATTTTTATGCGGGATCCCGCTAATGCGGTATATGCGGAACCCAGTGTTTATGAAGGCTATAAATCCTATACGTGGAGTTTGTTACAAGGCGATCTGGGTATTACCTATAATGGCGGTGATTCGATTGCCTCTATGATATTTACGGTATTGCCCGCTACTCTTGAACTTTGTTTTGTGGCGATTTTGTTGGCCTTGATCGTAGGCGTTCCTTTAGGATTGCTGGGCGCTTTTCAACAAAATAATATTATCAGTAAAACGATTAGTGCGGTTTCCTCTCTCGGCCTTTCTTTGCCGATATTCTGGATTGCTCCGATTCTGTTGTATTTTGCGGCAGTGAATCGTTGGGAAATTTCTGCGGTGGGACAAATGAACTTGCTGTATTCCATTAAGCCGGTTACCGGATTCGCCATTATTGACGTATGGTTTATGGATGTACCGTACCGATTGAAAGCGATTCAAAACGTGCTGCAGCATTTGGCGTTGCCAAGTATTGTTCTGATGATTTCGCCTACAATGGAAATTACCAAATTTGTCAAACAACGCACGGAATGGGTGTTAAAGCAAAATTATATTAAATTTGCCGTGACGCGCGGTTGGTCGATGTTGCGTATTCTGCATGTTTATGTGTTGCGCAATATGTTGCCGTTGTTGATTCCTCAAATTTCCCGTTTGGTAGGTTATGTTCTGGCGTTATGTATGCTGGTGGAAGGCACTTTCGGTTGGCCGGGCATGGGACGTTGGTTAATAGATGCGGTCGCTCAGCAAGACTACAACAGCATTTCTGTCGGCGTGATTGTTATCGGCGTATTTATTATGTCCATTAATCTGATTGCCGGGTTGTGCCTGTTCCTGTTAGATCCGTTTGATAAAAAAGGATGGTCCGGCAGTGTTAGATAAAGAACCTTACGAATTCAGAGAAACGGAAAAATTGCGGCGGATCTGGCTGGCGTTTCGTCGCGATCGTATTGCGTTATTCAGTTTTTATCTTTTTTTGTTGCTAATTTTGACCGCACTTTTCAGCACATTTATTGCGCCTTATGCCAGCGATACGCAATTTATCGGCAAAGAATTAACTCCGCCGTCTTGGGTGGCAAGCGGGGAAGTGGCGTATTTCTTCGGCACGGATGATTTAGGTCGTGATGTTCTCAGCCGAATTATTAATGGTGTGAGTTACACTTTCGGCTCCGCTTTAATCGTGGTGGTTTTTACGGCGTTTATCGGCGGCGGACTGGGCATTCTGGCCGGTATGTCGCACGGTTTTAAATCCCGTGTGCTGGGGCATTTTCTGGATACTTTTTTGTCGGTGCCGATTTTATTAATTTCGATTGTGATTGCCACATTAATGGAGCCCGGTTTATCCAATGCTATGTTGGCAATTTCTTTAGCATTATTACCGCATTTTATTCATGAAATTTATCAGGCGATTCAACAGGAATTAAAAAAAGATTATATTCTGATGATGCGATTGAACGGTGCGCCGAATCGCGTATTACTGCGTGAAACCATTTTGCCGAATATTATGGTGCGCTATATTCGGGAAATCGTACAAGCGTTTGTGATTGCATTGCTGGAGATTAGCTCGTTAAGTTTTATTTCATTGGGTGCACAACGTCCGACACCGGAATGGGGCGCGATGATTCGCGATAGTTTAGAGCTTATTTATATTGCGCCCTGGGCGGTAATCTTGCCGGGTATTGCCATTATTTTTGTTCTGTTGATTGTGATCTTAATGGGAAACGGCATCTGCAGAACCCTTGAGCGTTACAGCGAATAGCGCGGAGAAAATACGTTATGGCTTTATTGGATATTCGTAATCTATGCATTGATGTTGAGACTCCGCAAGGACTGATTCGTATTGTTGATAACGTCAATTTGACCATTAACGAAGGCGAAATCTGCGGTTTAGTCGGAGAATCGGGCTCGGGCAAAAGTATTATTGCAAAGGTAATCTGTAATGCATTTAAGGATAATTGGATTGTTTCGGCGGATCGTTTTCGTTTCGACGAGGTGGAATTGCTGAAATTAAGTCCCCATAAACGGCGGAAACTGGTGGGGAAAAATATTTCCATGGTATATCAACATCCGCTGAGTTATTTGGATCCCAGTAAAAAAATCGGTAAACAGATTATACAAACGCTTTCTAATTGGTCTTATAAAGGGCCTTGGTGGAAATGGTTCGGTTGGAAGAAACGACGTGCGGTTGAGTTGTTGCACCGGGTCGGAATTCGCAATCACAAAGATATTATGCGCAGTTATCCCGACGAAATTACCGAAGGGGAAGGGCAAAAGGTGATGATTGCGATTGCAGTGGCGAACCAGCCCCGTTTGCTGATTGCCGATGAAGCCACGAATGCCTTGGAGTCATCCACCCAGCTGCAAATTTTCCGGTTACTTTCCGGTATGAATCAGAATAACGGGATGACCGTATTGCTTGCCAGTAATGATATTACCAGCATTACGGAATGGTGTGACAGTTTTGTGGTGCTGTATTGCGGACAAAATGCCGAAAGCGGACCGAAAGAAAGTATTTTGGAAAATCCGCATCATCCTTATACCTCGGCTTTATTGCACGCCATTCCGGATTTCAGTTTACCTTTGCCGTTGAAAAGTAAGCTGAATACGTTACGCGGTACAGTCCCGTTGTTGGAGCATATGCCGGTAGGTTGCCGGTTAGGCCCGCGTTGTCCTTTTGCGCAGAAAAAATGCATTAATAAGCCGTTTCCCCGTCGGGTTAAACAGCATGAATTTTCCTGTCATTACCCGTTGAATATACGGGAGAAATCTCTCGCCAGAGAACAGGTAAGCAGCCCGTTAACCTTAAATTTAGAAGCCAAAGCGGAATAAGTATGTCAACACTTTTACAAGTTAATGCATTGTGCAAATTATTCAAAGAACGAACGTCTTTTTTTGAAAAACATGAATTTTATGCGGTAAAAGATATCAGTTTTACGTTAGAACCACAAAAAACACTGGCGGTGATCGGCAATAACGGTTCAGGTAAATCGACGTTGGCGAAAATGATCGTAGGAATTACCGAACCTACATCCGGACAGCTTTTTTTCGACGGAAAACCGTTGACTTTCGGGGATTATCAGTATCGGGCGAAATATATCCGCATGGTTTTTCAGGATCCGAATTCCAGTTTTAATCCGCATTTAAATGTAGGACAAATTTTAGATATCCCTCTTCGCCTTACCACGGATTTAGACGAACAGGCGCGAAATAGCCGGATTTTTGATACGTTGCGCTTGGTAGGATTATATCCCGATCATGCCAATATCGGCATTAATACCATGTCGGTCAGCCAGAAACAGCGGGTGGCGTTAGCCCAGGCATTGATTTTAAATCCTAAAGTGATTATTGCCGACGATGCCTTAGCCGTTTTAGATGCTTCGGTGAAAACCCAGTTGGTTAACCTTATGCTGGATATTCAGGAAAAACGCGGGATTTCCTATATTTACGTCGGTCAGCATTTGGGCATCATTAAGCATATTGCCGATGAAGTATTGGTGATGGACGAAGGGCAAATGGTAGAGTACGGCAACACTCAAGCCCTATTTTGTTCACCGCAACATGACACCACTCGGCGACTGGTGGAAGGTTTTTTCGGGCGCGTATTGGATAAAAATTCGTGGCAACCCGCGGATTGGATAGGATCAGCCGAAGCATAAACCACCCCTCAAATGTACACACAAAAAAAGCTACCCAAAGGTAGCTTTTTTCATCTAAAGTGCGGTCAATTATTCTTGTGAATTTTCTACCGCACTTTCTGTGTTTTCCACATCTTCACCGTCAAATTCGTCATCTTCGGGTTCGGCGATACGTTCCAAACTGACGACATGTTCGTCTTCGGCGGTGCGAATCAGACGTACGCCTTGAGTGTTTCGGCCGATAATACTCACTTCGCTGACGCGCGTGCGAACCAGCGTGCCGGCGTCGGTGATCAGCATGATTTGATCCACTTCTTCCACTTGTGTCGCGGCAACCACTTTGCCGTTCCGTTCGCTCACTTTAATGGAAATGACGCCTTTGGTATTGCGGGATTTAGTTGGATATTCTTCGAGTTTTGTCCGTTTACCGTAACCGTTTTGGGTGGCGGTGAGAATTTCACCGTCGTTTTTCGGCACCACTAAGGAAACGACTTTATCGATATTCAAATCCAGACATTCTTCCGAATTTTCGTCAGAAATCTCTTCAATTTCTCCCGCACTTTCGTCGTCGGACAACTCGTTGGTTAAGGCAAGTTTGATACCGCGTACGCCGGTTGCCGTGCGACCCATTGCGCGTACGGCGGATTCGGCGAAACGCACCACGCGGCCTTGTGACGAAAACAACATGATTTCATTGGAACCGTCGGTAATATCCACGCCGATCAGTTCGTCTTCATCGCGTAAATTCAAGGCGATGATACCGTTTGAACGCGGACGGCTGAATTCGGTTAGCGCGGTTTTCTTCACAATACCGCCAGCGGTCGCCATCAGGACGAATTTATTTTCATCATAGCTTGCCACCGGCAAAATGGCGGTAATACGTTCGTTTTCTTCCAGCGGAAGGATGTTTACGATCGGACGCCCGCGCGCACCGCGACTGGCTTCCGGTAATTGGTATACTTTTAACCAATATAAACGCCCGCGGCTGGAGAAGCAGAGAATGGTGTCGTGAGTGTTTGCCACCAGTAAGCGCTCGATAAAATCGTCTTCCTTCATTTTCGTCGCCGATTTGCCTTTACCGCCCCGACGTTGCGCTTCGTAATCGGTTAACGGCTGATATTTCACATAACCTTCGTGTGAAAGGGTTACCACTACATCTTCCTGTGCGATTAAATCTTCAATATTAATATCGCCTGAAGCGGCGGTAATTTCTGTCCGACGCGCATCATTAAAATTGGTTTTAACCAATTCCAATTCTTCCCGAATGACTTCGCGTAAACGTTCGCTGCTGGTTAAAATATGCAGATATTCACCGATTTGTACCAGAATTTCTTGATATTCACTGACAATTTTTTCGTGTTCCAGGCCGGTTAAGCGGTGCAGACGCAACTCTAAAATCGCCCGGGCCTGTGTGTCGGAAAGATAATATTGACCGTCATGCACCCCGCATTCCGCCGGTAAATCATCGGGGCGGGAAACGTCCACGCCTGCGGCTTCCAACATCGGTGCGACGTTACCTAAATTCCAGGCGCGCGCTAATAATCCTTCGCGGGCTTCATCCGCGGTTTTTGACGCGCGGATTAACTCGATAACGGGATCGATATTCGCCAGCGCGATAGCTAAACCTTCTAAAATGTGCGCGCGTTCGCGGGATTTGCGCAATTCGTACACGGTACGACGGGTTACCACTTCACGGCGATGTTTAACGAAGGCTTCAATAATTTGTTTTAAATTGAATAACTTCGGTTGACCGTGATCCAATGCCACCATGTTGATCCCGAAAGTCACCTGCATTTGGGTTAACGCATAAAGGTGATTTAGCACCACTTCGCCGACCGCGTCGCGTTTAATGTCGATTTCAAGGCGGATACCTTCTTTGTTCGACAAATCTAAAATACCCGAAATACCTTCGATTTTTTTCTCACGAATTAATTCGCCGATTTTTTCGACCAGTTTCGCTTTATTCACTTGATAAGGAATTTCGGTCACGATAATTTGTTCGCGGCCTTTATCGTTTGTGACGATTTCCGCTTTCGCGCGAACGTAAACTTTACCGCGTCCGGTTTTGTAGGCTTCTTCAATACCTCGGCGACCGTTGATCAATGCCGCCGTCGGGAAATCCGGACCGGGAATAAACTGCATAAGTTCATCAATGCTGATGTCTTCATTGTCGATATACGCCAAACAGCCGTCCATTACCTCGCCTAAATTATGCGGCGGAATATTGGTTGCCATGCCCACGGCGATACCCGACGAACCGTTCACTAACAGAGCAGGGATTTTGGTCGGCAATACGTCCGGAATCATTTCTTTACCGTCGTAGTTCGGCGAGAAATCTACGGTTTCTTTGTCTAAATCCGTCAATAATTCCTGGGTGATTTTCTGCATACGGACTTCGGTATAACGCATTGCCGCCGGCGCGTCACCGTCAATAGAACCAAAGTTACCCTGACCGTCCACCAACATATAACGTAATGAAAACGGCTGTGCCATACGTACGATTGTGTCATAAACCGCGCTGTCGCCGTGCGGATGATATTTACCGATAACGTCACCCACCACACGCGCTGATTTGACATAGGCTTTATTGTGCGTATTGCCGCTTTGATCCATTGAGAAAAGTACACGACGGTGAACCGGTTTTAACCCGTCCCGCACGTCAGGCAACGCACGCCCGACAATCACGGACATCGCGTAATCGAGATATGACGATTTCAGTTCGTCTTCGATACTAACCGGCGTGATATCTTGGCTTAATTCAGACATTGAAATTTCCTAATTCTGAGATGAAAAAACTGGTCGAATTATAGCACAAATAGGGCATTTTTGCCTAAAGAAAACTCGAAAAGTGCGGTAGGATTTTGCGAAGTTTTTTATATGAAATGAGACAAAATCGCCGTAGAAAAGCGGTGTCTGTGGTTTTAATGAATGGAGGCGCTAAAAATATGAGAAAAAAGCCCGAAACTTTTTCGGGCTTTCTGTGAAATCAGTTAAACATGGCAGAAATGGATTCTTCATTACTGATACGGCGGATGGCTTCGGAAAGCATGCCGGAAAGAGTTAACACGCGAACTTTGCCGCAAGCTTTGATTTCCGGTGAAAGCGGAATGGTATCGGTCACCACCACTTCGTCTAATGCCGGATTGGCAATATTTTGTGCCGCCGCCCCGGAGAACACCGCATGAGTGGCATAAGCGAATACGCGTTTTGCCCCGCGTTCTTTTAAAGCTTCCGCCGCTTTTACCAAAGTGCCGCCCGTGTCGATCATGTCATCCACCAGAATACAATCCCGACCGGCTACGTCACCGATAATGTGCATGACTTGTGACACGTTGGCTTTAGGACGGCGTTTGTCGATAATCGCCATATCCGTATCGTTCAATAATTTGGCTACGGCGCGGGCGCGAACGACACCGCCGATATCCGGAGAAACCACGATTGGGTTGTCTAAATCGGTTTTTTTCAAAATATCGTGGATTAATACGGGAGAACCGAAGACATTGTCCACCGGCACGTCAAAGAAACCCTGAATTTGTTCTGCATGAAGATCGCAGGTTAACACGCGGTCGACGCCCACGCTGGAAAGGAAATCCGCCACCACTTTGGCGGTGATCGGCACACGGGCCGAACGCACGCGGCGATCCTGACGGGCATAGCCGAAATAAGGGATGACGGCGGTGATACGACCGGCCGACGCGCGACGCAACGCATCAACCATTACAATGAGTTCCATTAAGTTATCGTTGGTCGGTGCACAAGTGGACTGAATGATAAATACGTCGCTACCGCGTACGTTTTCATTGATCTGCACTTGGATTTCGCCATCGCTAAAACGACCTACGGTAGCGTCACCTAAAGAAAGATATAGGCGTTCGGAAATTCGTTTTGCTAGTTCTGGCGTTGCATTACCAGCGAAGAGTTTAATGTCGGGCATTTTTAAATTGAACCTCAAGGTTTGCTGTAAATAAAAAGTAATAGATTGATTTATTTCGAAATTTTGTCTAACCACAGATGCAATGGCGAACGATTACAACCTTTCGCGACAAAACCGGAAACCGAATCGGGTTTCATTTCAAACACGGCTTGGGCGGATTTTTCGTTATCAAATTCCGCAAAAACGCAGGCGCCGGTTCCCGTTAATCTTGACGGAGCATATTTTAGCAACCACGCAAGGGTTTCTTCAACCTCGGGATAACAATTTCGTACAACTTTTTCGCAATCGTTACCGTATTCTTCGGTTAATAACTGTGCTAAAGGACGTTTAGGCGTATTTCGCGGTAAGTCCGGATGGGTAAAAACGGTTGCAGTTGAAACGGCGATATCGGGTTTGAGCACGACAAACCATTTTTCGGGCGGTTCGCAATCGGTTAACTTTTCACCGACGCCTTCGGCAAATGCGGCTTTCCCATGAACAAAAACGGGCACGTCGGCACCCAGTTTTACCCCTAAATCCGCTAATTCTGCGAGTGACAAACGGGTTTTCCACAGATAATTTAAAGCAACCAGCGTGGTTGCCGCGTTAGAGGATCCGCCGCCGAGTCCGCCGCCTAACGGCAGAATTTTGTCCAGATGAATGTCGGCGCCGAGGCGGCTGCCGGTCTGTCGTTGCAGCATTTTAGCGGCACGGTAAATTAAATTGTCTTCTTTTTTGACACCGGGCAGTTCAGGATACAGATGAATTTCACCGTCGGGGCGTACACCGATTTCCAGCCAATCGCCGTAATCTAAAAACTGAAAAAGGGTTTGCAGTTCGTGATAACCGTCATCCCGTTTTCCGTTGATATATAAAAATAGATTCAGTTTTGCCGGACTGGGAATGCGCAGGATTTCTCCCGATCGGTCGCGCGGGTTGAAAAGTGCGGTCGAAAATCGAGAGGTTTTTTTCATGGTAACATCCAGTTTTCAATCCGGATTTTTAGGGTTTGATTATTGTTTTTCAGCAAAATATCCTGCGGCAGGGCGGGGTTGAGATCCTGATGATAAACCAGATAATCCGCGGTCCAGGTTACGCCGTCCACCGGATAACTGAAACCGGCCAGATAATGATTTTCTCCTACCTGATAATCGGCTTGTTCGTCGGGTTGACCTTTCAGCCAGGTGGCAAGCTGTTCCAGCGGCACTTCCATGCCGACAATTTCACGAATCAGCATTTTTGCGTCCACTTCCGAACGTTGATTGCCTTTATTGTCGGAAACGGTCATGCCCGAAGGATGACGTTGCATTTCCAGACTGGTGGTGCTGATGGTGGAATATAATTTTAAGGTGTAATTCTGCGGGTTTTGATATTGCCACTCAAAACGGCTGGAAAAGCGTTCCTGAGCGCTGATGTAACCGATTTGTCCTTGCGCGGAATAATGTTTGATTCGCTTGATTTGGCTTAAATGTTGCTGCCAAGTGCGGTCAGATTTTGCGATGGTTTTTATGTCGCTCGGGCGGCGTTCGCTGATATCCAGTGACGAACAACCGGTGAAAATAAAGGTCGTTAATAAAACGACAAAAAGATGTTTAAAACGCATAATGTCCGATACTTTCTTCATGATCGATTCTTTTCGCCGGAATCGAAATAATTCTAGATACAAAAAAAGCACCTCAGGGTGCTGTCTTTATCTTTCCGCTAAATAACGTTAAATGGCGTCGAACCCGGAATTAAACCGGTATGCCCCGAAAGGCGGAAGATTCTAAATTTTGAAAACCAAATAACGATATTACTAGTTTGGGTTAATTCAGATGATCCAACCAATACATCATGAATTATCCACTCACGCACTGTGGATGGCTGAGATCTTACATAAAAAAACCGGTTTGTAAAGCCTGAATGCAGTTTAAAGATGCCGATTTGTATGTCGCATTTTATGCGGTCATCATTATTTTCGATGCCGCCGGCAATCGTTTTTAATAAAAAATTTTTGACGATATTGGGTTGTCTTTATTTATCGCTGTCATCAAATTGTCATAATTTTTTTCTACACTGAGTCACGCAATAAGTAACACATCATCTTCAGGGAGAATTCGTTATGTTAATGCGTACGATAAAAAAAACCGTCATTCTGGGAACAATACTCAGCGCGCTGCCTATTGTTTCTCAGGCTTATAGTATTACGGGCGCCGGCGCTTCGTTTCCTTATCCGATTTATGCAAAATGGGCGTCGTTATATGAAAAAGAAACGGGCAATAAGGTTAATTATCAGTCTATCGGTTCCGGCGGCGGGCAACAACAGATTATCGCGAAAACCATTGATTTCGGCGCTTCCGATGATCCGATGAAAGCGGATTTATTACAACAACATCAATTACTTCAATTTCCTGCCATTATCGGCGGAACGGTACCTGTCGTTAATTTGCCGGGAATTAAGCCCGGAGAGCTTAAATTGTCCGGCGACGTGTTGGCTCGGATTTATTTGGGAAAAATCACAAAATGGAACGATCCGGCTATTCTGTCATTAAATCCTACGCTTTCTCTGCCGGACAAAAATATTATTGTCATCCATCGCTCCGACGGTTCGGGTACGACTTTCGGTTTCACTAATTACTTATCTAAAGTTTCTTCCGATTGGAAAACAACCGTAGGCGAAGGAAAGTCCGTTAAATGGCCGACGGGACAAGGCGGTAAGGGTAACGAAGGCATCGCGGCCTATGTTCTACTCCTGGATAAAAGTATTCTGCTTCAACGTGACAAATCCCTCCTTCGTGTGGG
>CAUTMS010000021.1:0-19691 GCA_963539805.1 uncultured Actinobacillus sp.
CGGGAAATGCGCAGGTGATCCAGCACTTGCTCCGTTTTTATTCCCTGAGTCGCGTGATGGCGAATATAATGCATGGCTTGAATAACCAGCGGATCGTGCAGAGAACGGTAATCCGTAGAGCGGCGTTGTTCCACCCGTAACGGCGGCACTAAAATCGGTGTTGAGGCGACGGCCTGTCCTTTTAGCAACTGATCCAATAATTTTGCCGCCTGATAACCGATTTGATTGGTGCCTTGCACCACGGAAGAAAGCGATACGCGGGATAAATATTGGATAAGTTCTTCATTGTCGATGCCGATAATACAAAGTTCGTCGGGAACCGCGATGTTGAGATATTCGCAAGCCTGCAATAAATGCCTGGCTCGCGCATCGGTGACGGCGATAATTCCCGTATGCGGCGGCAGATGGCTGATCCAATCGCAGAGTTTGGATTGCACTGCCAGCCAATTATCGGAATGTGCCTGTTGGCCCAAATAAATATAGGTTTGATGACCGTAATCCTGCATTAGCCGCATAAAGGCGTTTTTGCGTTCTTGCGACCAATGTTTCGGCGTTTCATTGGGCAAACCGTAAAAGGCAAATTGATTAATGCCTTTTTGTTTTAAATGCAGGAATGCGGTTTCCACTAAGGCATCATTATCGGTCGCCACATAGGGATGATGAGGATAAAACGCAGGATTCTGATAAGAACCGCCCACCGCAATCACCGGAATGGCGGTATGCTCCAGCATGGCGACGGTTTCCGGATCGTCAAAATCCGCAATGATGCCGTCAATTTCCAGGTGATGCAAACTTTCCTTTCGATAAACGAAATCGTCTTCAATGAAAATATTCCACAAACATTGTGATGCCTGAATATACTGGCCGACGCCTTCAATAACTTCCCGGTCATAGACTTTGTTGGCGTTAAAAAGCAGTGCGATACGATAATACTTATACTCGTTTGTCATTTGGATTCCCTGAGCTGAAACAGGTTATTATCATAGCCAAATTAACGGATAAGAAAACGGATTTGTTGCCGGGATGTGATTTAGTTCAAAAAAATAACCGCACTCCGATAAAGTGCGGTCAAAAATTTGAAAGTTTTTATCGGCTACATTTTTTTCTTGCTCATGGTATCCATCCATACGGCGAGTAATAAAATGGTGCCTTTGACGATATATTGCCAGAAAGTCGGCACGTCCAGCATGCTCATGCCATTGTCCAATAAGGCGATAATCAATGCGCCGATTACCACGCCGAAAACGCTGCCGATCCCGCCGGCTAAGCTGGCGCTGCCGATGACACAAGCGGCGATGGCGTCCAGTTCGGCGTTTTGGCCGGCGGAAGGCGCGCCGGCGCCTAAACGGGCGCTTAAGATTAAGCCGGCGATGGCTACCATAAAACCGTTGATAGAAAAAATGATCAGTTTTACTTTTTCCACATTAATACCGGATAATCTTGCTGCGTCAACGTTACCGCCAATGGCGTAAATATGCCGACCGAACGCCGTTTTTCGGGCAATAAACATCCCCGCCACGGCCAAAACGGCGAGCAGCAGCACCGGGAACGGAATGCCGCGATAATCATTTAACAGGTAAATCGCGCCTAATATACAAATGGTGAATACGCCGTATTTCATGGCTTCTCTTCCCGCGTTGGGCACGGTCAAATTAAGATTCCGGCGGGCTTTGCGTTGATAAGATCCCCATAACAGGAAGCAAACCACCGCAACAATACCTAAAACCATACCCGTCGTATCGGATAAATAGCCTTGCCCGATTACGGTCATTTCTTTACTGATGGGCGAAACCGTCGTACCGTTGGTCGCGCCGACCAGCATGCCGCGGAAAATCAACATGCCCGCCAAGGTGACGATGAAAGACGGGACTTTCCGGTACGCCACCCACCAGCCGGTACAAGTGCCGAATACTACGCCGGCGAACAATGTTACGGCGACGGTTAAAGGCAACGGCCAGCCCCACCACACATCGGCGATGGCGGCAAAACCGCCCAATAATCCCATCATGGAGCCTACGGATAAATCGATTTCGGCGGAGATAATCACAAAAATCATACCGATGGCTAAAATCCCCGTAATGGAAGTTTGGCGCAATAAATTAGAAATGTTACGTGCGCTAAGATAGGCGCCGTCGGTCGCCACAAAGAAGAACGCCATAATCACCACGATGGCGATAAACATAATGTAAACCTGTAAATTTATGGATTTCAACTTAGTCATAGATTACTCCTTAAGCGCCGCTTCCATCACTTGTTCCTGGGTTAAATTATTATTGATTAAATCCGCTTTAATCTGTCCTTGGTGCATGACCAATACTCGGTCGCTAATGCCCAGCACTTCCGGTAATTCGGATGAAATCACAATCACCGCCATTCCCTCTTGTGCCAATCGGTTGATTAATTTGTAAATTTCATATTTCGCCCCCACGTCGATACCCCGGGTAGGCTCGTCCAGAATTAAAATTCGGGGATTTAATAACAAAGATTTCGCTAAAATGGCTTTTTGCTGATTGCCGCCGCTCAAGCGACCGATAGCTAATTCCGGCGAAGAGGTTTTTACTTTTAACTTGGCGATGGATTGGTTAATCACGGTTTCTTCCAAGGCTTCATTAATCACTTTTCCGCCGAAACAAAATTGTCTGAGAGACGATAACGTAATGTTTTTACCCACGCCCATAATCGGCACAATGCCGTGTTTTTTCCGATCTTCCGGGACCATCACGATTTGATTTTTTATGGCTTCCGCGCAATTGCGGATTTTGACTTTTTGATTGCGAATAAAAATATCGCCCTGATATTTGCCCTGGTAAGAGCCGAAAAGACATTGCGCCATTTCGGTACGCCCGGAGCCGACAAGCCCGGCGACGCCCAAAATTTCACCGGTATGTAATTTGAAATTCGCGTTGTTGACCCGTTTAATATGGGTATTAATCGGGTGCCAGGCGGACAGATTTTCAATCCGCAGGATTTCTTCGCCGATTTGATGCGCTTCATGAGGATAAAGCGAAGTGATTTCACGTCCTACCATCATGGTGATAATGTCATCTTCCGACATCCCGGCGGCAGGTCGGGTGCCGATATGTTCTCCGTCCCGAATCACACAAATTTTATCCGAGATGGTTTTGACTTCATTTAATTTATGGGAAATATAAATACAAGCGATATTATGGGCGCTTAAATCTTTCACCAAATCCAATAAAATTGCAGTTTCTTTTTCCGTTAAGGAAGCGGTGGGCTCGTCCAGAATTAAAAGACGGACTTGTTTATTGAGGGCTTTGGCGATTTCCACCAGCTGTTGCTGACCTAATCCCAGTTCGCCGACTTTGGTGTTCGGGTCGATATCCAACTGCACTTGCTGTAACATGGTTTTGCAGCGTAAATACATTTCGTTGTCGTCGGTAATGCCGGATTTCACCATTTCATTGCCTAAAAACATGTTTTCAAGCACGGTCATATTTTTTACCAGGGTTAGTTCCTGGTGAATAATGGAAATACCTTTTTCTTCCGTGTCTTTAATTCCTTTGGCGATTAAAGGTTCGCCGGAAAAATAAATTTCTCCGCTAAAATCGCCGTGCGGGTAAATTCCGCATAATACCTTCATTAAGGTGGATTTGCCCGAACCGTTTTCACCGCATAAAGAGAGAATTTCCCCGGTCTCTAACGAAATGGAAATATTATGCAATGCAGTCACATCACCGAATTTTTTGGTGATGTTTTTCATTTCTAATAATTGAGCCATAAAAACATCCTCTGATTTGGGGTTGGAAAGTGCGGTCGAAAAAACGTAAGAAATTTTGACCGCACTTTTGAGAAGTTACATTGCCGAATTATTGATAAACCGCCTCTTTGGTGTGAAAACCGTCTTTGATCACGGTGCTGTCGATGTTGTCTTTGGTGACCACAATCGGATCGAGCAGATAAGCGTCCACCTCTTTCAACCCGTTGTTTAATTTGGCGTTGGATTCAATTTTGCTTTCTTTGCCTAATGCCACCGCAATTTCAGCCGCTTTATCCGCCAGATTGGTAATCGGTTTGTACACGGTCATGGTTTGCGTGCCTTCTACGATACGTTTAATCGCCGCTAAATCCGCATCTTGACCGGAAATCGCCACTTTGCCGGATAATCCCTGTGCGCTTAACGCCTGGATTGCGCCGCCTGCGGTGGCGTCGTTGGAGGCGACGACCGCATCAATGTTATTTTTGTTTGCGGTTAAGGCGTTTTCCATAATTTGTAAGGCTTTTTCCGCAAGCCAGCTGTCAACCCATTGGTCGCCCACCACTTTAATTTTGCCGCTGTCGATTAACGGTTGCAGCACTTTCATTTGACCTTTACGGAACAATTTCGCGTTGTTGTCCACCGGCGAGCCGCCCATCAGGAAATAATTTCCTTCCGGTTTTTTCTCAACAATCGCGCCGGCTTGTAATTCGCCCACTTTTTCATTGTCGAAGGACACGTAAAAATCCAGGTCCGCATTATTGATTAAACGGTCGTAAGCTAATACTTTCACGCCTTCTTTTTTGGCTTCCGCAATTACATTGCTTAACACATCGCCGTTATGAGGAATAATCACTAAAACGTCCACATTTTTATTCAACATATTTTCAATTTGTGAAATTTGTGCCGCATCGTCACCGTTTGCCGACTGAACCAATACTTTCGCGCCTAAGGCTTCCGCTTTTTTGGTAAAGATATCCCGATCTTTCTGCCATCTTTCCAAACGTAAATCATCAATAGACATGCCAATGGTTAAATCTTTCGCTAAAGCCGGATTGCAACAGATTGAAACCGCCGCAACAAGAGATAATAAAGCCGTTTTCATTTTCATAATGACACCTCGAATAATTAGGTTAATGACGTTGTTAGAGCAACAACCAACTTAGCTCTGAACGAAGTTTGAGCATCTTGTCGGCTAAATTCAATTATCAGATTTGATAATGTCATTACGTTTTTTCATTTCTGTGATCCCCCGCACAATTACGAATTATCGAAATGACAAAACGAAATAACATAATTGCGAGAAACCTCATTTTTTCCGATGATGCTTGCGAACGTTATTCACTCATGTCCATTTAGGAGAAACCATTATGACAAACTACTTCGATAAAATTGAAAAAGTCAAATATGAAGGTAAGGATTCGACTAATCCGTTCGCATATAAACACTACAATGCGAATGAAGTGATCTTAGGGAAAACGATGGCGGAACATTTACGTTTGGCCGTGTGTTATTGGCATACTTTTTGCTGGAACGGCAATGACATGTTCGGGGTGGGTTCGCTTGATCGCAGTTGGCAAAAAATGTCGGATCCGCTGGCGGCGGCAAAACAAAAAGCGGATATTGCTTTTGAATTTTTAACCAAATTAGGTGTACCTTATTATTGTTTCCATGATGTGGATATCGCGCCGGAAGGCAATTCATATCGGGAATATGTCAGCAATTTCAATACGATTGTGGATATTCTGGAACAAAAACAAGCGGAAAGCGGGGTGAAATTATTATGGGGAACGGCAAACTGTTTTAGCCATCCGCGGTATATGTCTGGGGCGGCCACCAATCCGAACCCTGAAATTTTCGCTCGCGCCGCCGCACAGGTATTTAACGCCATGAACGCCACCAAACGTTTAGGCGGAGAAAATTATGTATTATGGGGCGGTCGTGAAGGTTATGAAACGTTATTGAATACGGATTTACGCCGTGAACGCGAGCAAATCGGTCGCTTTATGCAAATGGTGGTGGAACATAAACATAAAATCGGTTTCAGCGGCACCTTATTAATCGAACCGAAACCTCAGGAACCGACCAAACATCAATACGATTATGACGTCGCGACGGTTTACGGTTTCTTAAAACAATTCGGCTTGGAAAAAGAAATCAAGGTCAACATTGAAGCGAATCATGCCACGTTGGCGGGGCATTCCTTCCAGCATGAAATCGCCACCGCCGCCGCCTTGGATATTTTAGGTTCTATCGACGCCAACCGCGGCGATCCGCAACTCGGTTGGGATACCGACCAGTTCCCGAACAGCGTGGAAGAAAACACGTTAGCGCTCTATGAAATTTTAAAAGCCGGCGGTTTAACCACGGGCGGCTTCAACTTCGATGCGAAAATCCGCCGTCAAAGTATCGATCCCGAAGACTTATTCTACGGTCATATCGGCGCTATCGATGTGCTGGCGTTATCCTTAAAACGCGCCGCCAAAATGCTGGAAAATAATGTGTTGCAAAATCTGGTGGATCAACGTTACGCAGGCTGGAACGGTGAATTGGGACAACAGATTTTAACCGGTAAATCTTCCCTTGAAGCGCTGGCTAAAGCGGCGCAACACCTTGATCCTCAACCGGTTTCCGGTCGCCAGGAATATCTCGAAAACTTAGTGAACGGTTATATTTATCGTTAATTCCATCGTAAAGTGCGGTTGAAAAATCTTTGTTTTTTTTGACCGCACTTTTAATATAAGGAGCCTTTATGTATATCGGAATCGATTTAGGCACTTCCGGGGTAAAAGCGGTGCTGTTAGATGAAAATCAACATATCATTGCCACCACACAACAATCCCTTCCCATTTCCCGCCCGCACCCGCTTTGGTCGGAACAAAATCCCGAAGACTGGTGGCATGCCGCCAACCTCGCCATGTTAGCGCTTGCTCGGCAGCAGGATTTGTCTGCGGTAAAAGCCATCGGTTTAACCGGGCAAATGCACGGCGCCACCTTGTTAGATAAACACAACAACGTGCTGCGACCGGCGATCTTATGGAATGACGGACGCAGTTTTGCCGAATGCGAAGAATTGGAAGCACGCGTGCCCTGTTCCCGCGAAATTACCGGCAATTTAATGATGCCGGGATTCACCGCGCCTAAACTTAAGTGGGTGAATAAGCATGAACCCGCCGTTGCGGAAAAAATCAGTAAGGTGTTGCTGCCGAAAGATTATTTGCGCTTCATGATGACCGGCGAATATGCATCCGATATGTCCGACGCCTCCGGTACCATGTGGCTGAATGTGGCGAAACGGAGTTGGGACCCGTCCTTGCTCGATGCCTGCGGGCTGGACGAAAGCCATATGCCGAAACTGTTTGAAGGTAATCAAATTACGGGGCATTTGCGCGCAGATCTTGCCAAAAACTGGAAAATGAATGCGGTGCCGGTGGTGGCCGGCGGCGGCGACAATGCGGCGGGCGCTATCGGCATCGGTTTGTATAAAACGGGACAAGCTATGCTGTCTTTGGGCACTTCCGGCGTGTATTTCGTGGTCACCGATAAATTCACCGCCAACCCGCAAAAGGCGGTGCACAGTTTCTGTCACGCCTTGCCAGACCGCTGGCATTTAATGTCGGTCATTTTAAGTGCGGCTTCCGCCGTGGATTGGGTGCAAAAAGCCTCAGGGATCGCGGACATTCAAACGTTGTTTCAAAAAGTGGAAAAAAGTGCGGTCAATTCCGAGGCGATTTTTTTACCTTATCTTTCCGGCGAGCGCACCCCGCATAACGACGCCAACGCCAAAGGCGTATTCTGGGGATTAAGTCATAACGACGATCAAATCTCCATGGCAAAAGCCGTGGTGGAAGGCGTGAGTTTCGCTCTGGCGGAAGGCATTGACGTTTTGCATGAAACCGGCGTGACGGCGGATCACATCGCTTTAATCGGCGGCGGGGCGAAAAGCGCTTACTGGCGCCAACTGCTGGCGGACATTTCGGGCAGAACCATGGAATATCGCACCGGCGGCGATGTGGGGCCGGCTCTCGGCGCGGCCAAACTGGCGCAAATTGCGTTGAATCCTCGTGAAGACATCGCGAATTTCTGCCGACCTTTGCCGTTAGAGGCGGTTTATCGTCCGAATGCCGAACGCACCGCGTATTACGCGGAAAAACGGGCGAAATACGCGGCGTTGTATCAGCGGGTAAAAGGGCTTTAAACGCTAAAGTGCGGTCAAAAATTCAAACGTTTTTTTATCGGCAGGGAGAATTCGCTGTTAAAAAACGTTTGAATTTTTGACCGCACTTTTTTCTCCGTTCGTCGTTCTGTATAATCCCTGAAAAATTTTCAAGGATATTTTTTATGCAAAATCAACCGCATTTTTACCGCGGACGTTTTTCCGTCGCGCCGATGCTGGATTGGACGACGCGCCATTGCCGTTATTTTCACCGTCAGTTCAGTCGCCATGCGTTGCTTTATACGGAGATGGTGACAACTCAGGCGATTGTGCATGCCAGTTACGATCATCTTGAGTTTGATCCGGCGGAACATCCCGTTGCCGTGCAACTGGGCGGCAGCGATCCCGCGCAGTTGGCGCATTGTGCCAAATTGGCGGAAGCGCGAGGGTATCGGGAAGTGAATTTGAATGTGGGTTGCCCTTCGGATCGCGTTCAAAACGGCATGTTTGGCGCCTGTTTAATGGCGAAAGCGGATTTAGTGGCGGAATCTGTGGCGAAAATGCAGGCGGCCGTTTCGATTCCGGTGACCGTCAAAACGCGTATCGGGATTGATGAATCGGACAGCTACGAATTTTTGTGCGATTTTGTACAAAAAGTGACCGAAGCCGGTTGTCGCGAACTTATCGTTCATGCGCGTAAAGCCTGGCTTTCCGGCCTCAGCCCGAAAGAAAACCGCGAAATTCCTCCGCTGGATTATGAACGGGTTTATCGGCTTAAACGGGATTTTCCTCATGTTTTCATCAGCATTAACGGCGGGATAAAAACCTTAGAGGAAATGACCGCCCATTTGCAGCGGGTGGACGGTGTCATGGTGGGGCGCGAAGCCTATCAGAATCCGTCGCTGCTCGGCACTGTCGATCAGGCGTTGTTTGACCCGACGGCGCCGATTGTCAGCGCCCGTGAAGCGGTGGAAAACATGTTGCCTTATATCGAGCGACAGTTAAGCCGGGGCGTGTATCTGAATCACATTGTGCGTCACATGCTGGGCGCGTTTCAGGGCTGTAAAGGCGCGCGCCAATGGCGCCGCTATCTTAGCGAAAATGCCTACAAACCGGGCGCGGATGCGGAAGTGGTTCGAACCGCGTTAAGCTTTGTGGAAGCGTAAAAGTGCGGTCGAAATTTAAAAGATTTTTTAAAAAACGATTAAAATTTTGACCGCACTTTTCCGCGTTATTCCACCCGTTCGCCGTGTAAAACCAAATCGAGCCCTTGCCGTTCTTCATCGTAACCGACGCGCAAGCCGACGGTTTTGTCGATTAACTTCAGCAAAATAGCGCTGCCGACGGCGCTGTAGGCGATGGTGATTAACACGCTTTCGATTTGAATCCATAAAGTGGTATCTGTAGCGGAAATATCGGTGGAGACGAAAACGCCCGTTAACACCGCGCCGACAATGCCGCCGATACCGTGAATGCCGAATGCGTCGAGCGAATCGTCATAACCCAGCCAATATTTAAGTTTGGTGGCCGTGAAAAAACAGACGGCGCTGGTGATCACTCCGATTGCTAATGCGCTTTGCGGCGACACGAAGCCCGCCGCCGGCGTAATGCCGACCAAACCGGCGATGGCGCCGGACGCCAGTCCCAGTGCAGAGGGTTTATGTTTAAGACAGACTTCGATGAAAATCCAGGTTAATGCCGCCGCTGCAGTGGCGATTTGCGTTGCGACAAGCGCCATGCCGGCACGCGCGTCCGCCGCCAGGGCGGAACCGGCATTAAAACCGAACCAGCCTATCCACAACATTGCGGTGCCGATTAACGTCAATACCAGGTTATGCGGCATCATCGATTCGCGTCCGTAGCCGACCCGTTTGCCGATGATCACGGCGGCCACTAAACCCGCAATGCCGGCGTTTATGTGAATAACCGTACCGCCGGCGTAGTCCAATACGCCGTCTAATGCCAGCCAGCCGCCCGGCCCCCATACCCAATGTGCGGTCGGCACATAAATCAGTAGCGACCATAAACCGACAAACCAGAGCAGAGCAGAAAACTTCATTCGCTCGGCGAATGCACCGGTAATGATGGCGCCGGCGATAATGGCAAACGCCATTTGAAACAGCATGAAGACGGATTCCGGAATACTGGCTGCGCCGGGATAAACCGTGACCAGACCTTTTTCCGTCAATAAATCCAGGCCGTTTAAGAAGAAACGATCCGTGCTGCCGATGAGCCCGATATTAGGCGTGAATGCCAAACTGTAGCCGAAACAAACCCAAATAATCGCGATTAAACAACATGTTGCGAAACTTTGCATTATTGTGGCGAGAACGTTTTTCTTGCGAACCATGCCGGCATAGAATAATGCCAATCCGGGAATCGTCATAAATAATACTAAAATGGTGGAAACCATGACCCAAGTGGTGTCGCCCGCACTGATGACGGAGAGCGATTGCAGCCAGTCGGCGGTGCTTGCCGTGGCGGCGCCCGGCAGCATAAGCATGGCCGTTAGGATAAGTCTTTTCATCTTATTACCTCAAAAATTCCGAAAAAAACAATGAAAAATCAGACCGCACTTTCATCGGTTTCGCCTGTTCGAATCCGAATAACGCGTTCCAACGGTTTAATAAAGATTTTGCCGTCGCCGATTTTTCCCGATCGTGCGACGGAAGAAATCGCGTCGACAGCGCAGTCGACCATGTCATCGGTTAATGCGATATCGAGTTGAATTTTAGGCAGAAAATCAATGACATATTCTGCGCCGCGATAAAGTTCGGTATGACCTTTCTGGCGTCCGAAACCTTTTACTTCGGTTACGGTCATGCCATGAATACCGACGTTATAGAGCGCGTCGCGCACGTCGTCTAAACGGAAAGGCTGAATAATAGCGGTAAGTTGTTTCATATTTACACCTGTTGCTTTGGATGATTAATGGTTGAAAAAAGGCAAAACGAATCTCGTACCCTTGACGAAATCAACGGCAAAATTGTGCTTTTTTCACTTTTGCAGGGGAAATAGAAAGTCAGAAAAGACGAAGAATTTCCTCGGCATATACCGCCACCGAGGAAATGCTCGGACGGCTAGTATTCTTGGCGATGTGCAGCGAAATGCTGCGTCAAATTATCATTATTCATAATTAATTGATTTTATTAGAGAATATTTTCAAATTGTTCCATTACGGCTTTTGGCCATACGCTGGATTGTACTTCACCGATATGGTGTTTTTGTAACAATAACATGGCTAAACGGGATTGGCCGATTCCGCCGCCGATGGAAAGCGGCATGCGACCGTTGATTAAATCCTGATGCCATTCAAGGTTTAATCGATCTTCGTCATGGGTTAGCGCCAGTTGTCGGCGTAACGCGGTTTCATCAACGCGGATACCCATGGAAGAAAGCTCGAATGCGCGGTTTAAAATCGGGTTCCAGACTAAAATATCGCCGTTTAAGCCTTTATATTCGCCTTCGGACGGCGTTGTCCAGTCGTCGTAATCCGGAGCGCGCATGTCGTGCGGTTTGCCGTCCGGTAAATCGCCGCCGATACCGATTAAGAACACCGCACCGTATTTTTTGCAGATTTCGTTTTCCCGTTCTTTATCCGTCATGTGCGGATATTCGCGCGCCAAATCTTCACTGTGAATAAAGGTGATTTCTTTGGGTAAGAACGCTTTTAACCCGAATTTTTTTTCTACCGCTTCCTGAGTTTCCACAATGGCCGCATAGATTGAACGTACAGTTTCTTTTAAATAATCCAGATTGCGTTGTCCGGCCGGAATGACTTTTTCCCAGTCCCATTGATCCACATAAACGGAGTGGGTTTGGTCCAGGCTGTCTTCATCCGGGCGCAACGCTTTCATGTGAACGAATAAACCTTCGCCTTCCGCAAAGCCGAAACGCGCCAGGGTATGGCGTTTCCATTTGGCTAATGAATGAACCACTTCGAATATGGCGTCTTCAATCATTTTGACATTAACTTGTACGGGTTTTTCTTTACCTGATAAATTGTCTTGAATCCCGTTACCGACTTGGCTTAAGATTGGACCTTGAACTTCGACTAATCCTAAATGTTCGGCCAATTTTGTTGTAAATGTGTTTTTGGCAAAACTGATTTCTTGTTGTTGTAAGATAAACGATTTTTTCATGAAAATACCTTTGAATAAATAAAATGCTGCGTACCGTTAACGCTTGTTACATATTATTTAACAGCTAGAGAATTAAATTCAACACTTTTTACTAAAAAATGTTATAATGATGAATATATTTAAATAATTTATTTAAAAATTAAATAAAATCTAAAAATTAACCTGATAAGGTGACGAGGTGATGTTATGCAGACAATCGATGCGCTAGATCAACAAATTTTACGTGTGTTAACCAAAGATGCCCGAACGCCTTACGCGGAAATGGCGAAAAACTTTGGTGTCAGCCCGGGCACGATTCATGTGCGGGTGGAGAAGATGCGTCAATCCGGTATCATCGAAGGTACTAAAGTGCGGATTGACGAACGTAAATTAGGTTATGACGTATGCTGTTTTATCGGGATCATCCTGAAATCGGCGAAAGATTATGACAAGGTCATTCAACAGCTGGAAGCCTTTGACGAGGTAGTGGAAGCTTATTACACCACGGGTAATTATTCCATTTTCATCAAAGTGATGACCCATACCATCGCAGAATTGCACAGCGTACTGGCGACGAAAATTCAGTTGATTGATGAAATTCAATCTACCGAGACATTGATTTCCATGCAGAATCCTATTTTGCGCGATATTCGTCCTTAATTCCGGTAAAGCCTTTCTTTCATATGAGAAAGGCTTTTACTTTACCGGATGCGTGTGACAGATTTTTGTTATCCGCGTCCGTCGTGCAATTTCATCAGCAGTCGGTCCATCGCACGATAGCCCAATGCTTCCGCTAAATGGGTGCGATTGATCCGTTCTTCGCCGGCTAAATCCGCGATACTGCGCGAAACTTTCAAAATGCGGTGATATGCCCGCACCGACAGCCCAAGTTTATTCAGCGCCTGTTCTAAAAAAACCGCGTCCGTCTCGGTTAATTGACAAAATTGATCGATTTCCTTACTGCCTAAGTGGGCGTTTACTTTGCCTTGCCGATTCAACTGAATTTCCCGAACCTTTAGAATTTTTGACCGCACTTCAGTGCTGGTTTCGCCGCGTTCGTCTTTACTTTGCAACGCTCCCTGCGGCAGCAGCGGGACTTCGATGGACAAGTCGAAACGATCGAGAAACGGCCCCGAAAGCTTATTCAGATAACGGATAATTTGCTGCGGCGTCGTGCGATTGTGCGTGCCCTGATAATTGCCGGTAGGGCTGGGATTCATAGCGGCAATTAATTGAAATCTGGCGGGAAATTGAATTTTACTCATGGCACGGGAAATAATGATTTCGCCGCTTTCCAGCGGTTGACGCAGAGCGTCCAGCACCCGGCGTTCGAATTCGGGTAATTCATCCAGAAATAATACACCGTTGTGGGCCAGCGAAATTTCCCCCGGACGAGGAATGGTGCCTCCGCCCACTAATGCCGGCAGGGACGCGCTGTGGTGCGGAGCGCGAAACGGGCGTTGTTTCCAGTTGGAAAAATTCAATTCGTTTTGAACTAAGCTGGTAACGGCGGCGGTTTCAATGGCTTCCTGATCGGACATTTCCGGTAATAATCCCGTTAAACGGCTTGCCAACATGGTTTTGCCGGTGCCGGGTGGACCGAGAAACAGTAAATTGTGTTGTCCGGCCGCCGCGATGGTTAGGGCGCGTTTGGCGTGTTGTTGACCGATAATATCCGTTAAATCCGGTTGATTTCCTTTAAAAAAATTGACCGCACTTTGCTGCGCCAATCGATCGGCGGAGGGCAATGCCGTCTGATTATTCAAAAATTGTACGACATCCAGCAATGAATTGGCGTAATAAGTTTCCTGATGAGAAATCAATGAAGCTTCGTTAGCATTTTGCGCGGCGATAATCATTTGTCGTTTGGCCTTTTGCGCTTCTAAAATGGCCGGAATAATACCTTGCACGCCGCGCAGATTGCCGGTTAATGCCAGCTCACCGAGAAATTCAAATTGGCGCAGTCGTTTGCCTTCAATTTGGTCTGATGCCGCCAGAATACCGAGGGCGATGGGTAAATCAAAGCGTCCGCCTTCTTTGGGTAAATCCGCCGGCGCCAGATTTACCGTAATACGCTTAGCGGGATATTTAAATTGGGCGTTCAGCAGAGCGCTGCGGACGCGATCTTGCGCTTCTTTAACGGTTTTTTCCGGCAAGCCGACCAGTACAAACGCAGGTTTCCCGTTGCTGATGTGCACTTCAATGGTCACAAGCGGCGCCTGAACCCCGACAGACGCCCGGCTGTAAACAATGGCGAGGGACATAAAAATTCTCCAAAACGACGATTTTGGAGAACTATAAGAAAAGTGCGGTCAAATTTGAAAAGGTTTTACTGCAATTTGGAATCGCGTTCACAAAATTGTGCGGTCGCCTTTTATTCCGTCGTAAAATTTGGGGCAAACCATTCGTCCAGTTTGGCCGATAAGCGATCAATGCCCAGTTTATTTTGTGCCGAAAACGCTTCAACCTGAATATTGCCCTGAAACGGCAGAATCGCTTCACGTACCATTTTAACGGTTTTGCTGCGCTCGCTTTGACTGAGTTTATCCGCTTTGGTCAGCAGTAATAAAACCGCTAAATCGGAGGAAACCGCCCATTCTATCATTTGTTGATCAAGATCTTTTAACGGATGCCGGATGTCCATCAGAATCACCACGCCGCCAAGACATTCGCGTTTTTGCAAATATTCGGCCAGTGATTTTTGCCATTGCAGTTTCATTTGTTCGGGCACGGCGGCATAACCGTAACCGGGCAAATCCACCAGTTTGCAGTTCGGCGCCGCTTCAAACAGGTTAATTAGCTGTGTGCGTCCCGGTGTTTTAGAGGTTCGCGCCAGATTTTTTTGATTGGTTAACGCATTCAGCGCCGTGGATTTTCCTGCATTGGAGCGCCCGGCGAATGCGATTTCAATCCCGTTGTCTTCCGGCAACTGTTTGATATTTGCGGCGCTGGTCAGAAAACGGGTTTTGTGATAATTCAGTTTAATTTCAGACATAATCTTTCCTTTTGGTCGCGCTAAGGATACCCGATAAATGACGAAATGCCAAAATTACCGTCGATATAAAATTGCAGCGCGCCGGTGATCGTAAATCGGATTAAAGAAGGTGTATACATAATCGGCAGGCTGAGGCCGATTTTCATGATATAAATGCATTTCAACCGCTTTTTAAGAAACGGTAAGGCAGAAAAACTCCGGTAGTGTTCTACCGGAGTCTTGAGTATAACGATAAATTTTTACTCGTCGTTTTCCACCGGTTGCGGTTGTTTGGCCGTGTAATTGTATACCACTAACAGCGCAAAAATACCGACAATTACCGCGGTAATGACGTTCGGCGACAAATATTGCGCCATGTAACCTAACACAATGCCAACACCGCCGAAATCGGCATCGGAAAATGTGGTATTGGCGAAACCTAAAGATCCTAGGACCGGAAGCAGGAAAACCGGCAGGAATGTGATGAGTAAACCGTGAGCAAAGGCACCGATAATGGCGCCGCGGCGCCCGCCGGTTGCATTACCGAATACCCCGGCGGTCGCGCCGCAGAAAAAGTGCGGAACGACGCCCGGTAAAATCAGCACCCAGTTCAGTTGCCCCAATAAAGCTAATCCGATGACACCACCGGCAAAACTGGCAAGGAAGCCGATTAATACGGCATTCGGCGCATAAGGAAACACGATTGGACAATCTAACGCCGGGCGCGCGTTAGGTACCAATTTTTCCGAGAACCCCGTGAATGCCGGGACAATTTCAGCCAAAATTAAACGTACGCCTTGTAAAATAATGAATACGCCGGCGGCGAACGTAATCCCCTGAATCATGGCATAAACCAAATAATGCTGACCGTTGCTGAAGTTAGAGGTAACATATTCGCTACCGGAAGCGATAGCTAAAATGAAGTAAATCACCATCATGGTCAGGGAGATAGAAATAGAACTGTCACGCAAGAAACTGAGGTTTTTCGGCAAATCCATTTCTTCCGTCGATTTAGAACCTTTGCCCACAATGCCGCCGATTACGGCGGATAATACGTATCCTAACGTGCCGAAATGGCCGAATCCCACCTCATTAGTGCCGGTGACTTTGCGGGTATAACGATGGATTAACGCCGGGAAGAACGCCATAATCAATCCTAGTGTCAACGCGCCCACAAAAATAAGTTGTACGCCCTCAAAGCCCGCAACGGTCAGGATCACGCCGATCATACACGCCATATAGAAAGTGTGGTGACCGGTTAAGAAAATGAATTTTAAGCGAGTAAAACGCGCCACAATGATGTTAGCCGCCATACCGAACGCCATGATAAGTGCGGTGGCCGTACCGTATTTTTCGATAGCCATTGACACAATCGCTTCGTTATTCGGAATAATCCCCTGTACGTTAAAGGCGTGTTCAAACATATTACCGAGCGGCGTCAGTGATGTGAGCAATACCGTCGCCCCACCGCTGAGCACAATAAAACCAAGAATGGTTTTGACGGTGCCTTTGATGGTATCAGACAGGCCTTTTTTCTGAGCAATCAAACCGACAAGAGCAATTAATCCCACCAATACGGAAGGGACTTTCAGAATATCCAAAATAAAGAAGAGTAAGCCGTCCATACGATTTCTCCTTATCTCCGATAATGTTATTGATTAAAATAGGCGGAGAGTTTTTCTTCAAGCTCTTTGGTACCGACAATATTCTTTATTACCAGAATTTTGTCTTTAGGCAGACCGCTACTGTCGGCAATATCGTTGGCCATGACAAATAAATCCGCATCATTTGCATTTACGGAGGCTAAATCCGTGTGCTCCACTTCCGCTTCCACACCCAATTTTTTCAGGATTTTTTTAATGTTCATATCCATCATAAAGCTACTGCCGATTCCGTGTCCGCACACCGCCATAATTTTCATGTCGTCGCTCCTTGCAAGAATAATAAATGGTCATAAAAGCAATCTATACCTATCCGCTAAGGTAATCAATGTGCGGCGTTTAATTTTGTGAGAGAGATCACACAACATCAAATCGGCGTATCGCTATATTTAAAAATGGCTCGGAACGGGCGTTTTTTTAGAACGCATGTGATTTTGTGACTTATTTCCCTTTTTTCACCCAATAATGAAAGGGCGGTTGCGCCGTATCAGCGTGCACTAACGTATGTTCCATGAATTGACAAAAGCCGGGAATATCGCGCGTCGTAGCGGGATCGTCGGCGATAACAAGTAAAATTTCGCCGTCCTGCATGTGACGGATTTGTTTGCGCACCAGCATCACGGGTTCCGGACAACGGAGCCCCAAGGTATCGAGAGTGTAGTGAATGGTAATATTGTTCATGGGTATAATTCGGGTTTTTATCGATTAGCGCGTATAATAACTTTCTGGTAAAGTGCGGTCAAAAATTAAGATGTTTTTTGCCGTATTTAATCCCGAAAAGTGCGGTCGTTTTGGGGGAAGAAATTAGATTGCGGCCAAATGAATCGGTCGCCGCTTTGATGCGGAAAATATGATATTGTGATTGAAAATCAGAGTTTTCAGAGAAACGTGCAATTTATTCCAGCGATAAGTGATGATAAACTTGCGGCGTTTAACCAAGAATTCACCGAACGTTCCGCGGGACAATTGGTATTGAATCAAATTAAATAGAGAAATTTTGTGCATATTTTTACCATTATTCGGATTGTCGGCATTTTAGTCATGTGCTTTTCCTTTACGATGCTTGCGCCGGCATTTGTTGCGTTAATCTATGACGACGGCGCCGGTACGGCATTTATTCAGTCTTTTGCGATTAGTCTGACGGTGGGAACAAGCCTGTGGTGGAGTTGTCATTTACATAAGGAAGAATTGCGTTCCCGCGAAGGTTTTCTTATTGTAGTATCTTTCTGGGTGGTATTGGGCAGTCTTGCCGCCTTGCCGTTTATGCTGTTCGACGAACCGGATCTTACGCCGGCGTCGGCATTTTTCGAAGCCTTTTCGGGGCTCACCACCACGGGCGCAACGACGATTACCGGGTTGGATAATCTGCCGAAAGCCATTTTGTTTTACCGCCAGTTTTTGCAGTGGTTAGGCGGCATGGGAATTATCGTGTTGGCGATAGCCATCATTCCGTTGTTGGGCATCGGCGGCATGCAACTGTATCGGGCCGAAATGTCGGGTCCGATGAAAGAACAAAAAATGCAGCCGCGAATTGCCGAAACGGCCAAAACGTTATGGTTCATCTATGCTTCGCTTACGGTGCTTTGCGCTTTATCTTATTATTGGGCGGGAATGTCGGGATTTGACGCTATCAGTCACAGCTTTTCCACGGTATCGATTGGAGGATTTTCCACTCATGACGCCAGTATGGGTTATTTCAACAGCCCGACAATTAATATGATTACCGTGGTGTTTTTGCTGATTTCCGCTTGTAATTTCGCTTTGCATTTCCGTGCTTTTTCTGAAATCCGCGGAGGCAATTTTTTAAGAATTTATTTGCGGGATCCCGAATTCCGCTTTTTCATTCGGATCCAAATCGTGCTTATCGCTTTGTGTACTTTTGCGTTAGTCAGCCATCAATCCTCCGAGCATTGGTGGACAAGCGTGGAACAAGCGGTTTTTCAAGCGGTCTCCATTTCAACGACGACCGGTTACACTACTGCCGATTTTGCTCACTGGCCTTCTTTCATCCCAATGTTGCTGATTATTGCGTCTTTTATCGGCGGCTGTGCGGGCTCGGTCGGAGGCGGATTACGCGTGGCCCGCGTGTTAGTGCTTTATTTGCAAGGTTTGCGCGAGCTGAAATTATTCGTACATCCCAATTTGGTTTACCCGATAAAATGGGGGAATTCGATTTTGGATAACCGCGTCATTTCCAGTATTTGGTCATTTTTTTCCGCTTATGCGCTGTTATTTGTGATTTGCCTGTTATCGGTTATCGCCTGCGGACTGGAACCCTTTGATGCATTCAATGCCGTGCTGGCCTGTTTGAACAATTTAGGGCCCGGTATGGGCATTGTCAGCAACAATTTTGTAGAAGTGCCGGATAGCGCGAAATGGATTCTTACCGGCGCAATGGTATGCGGACGACTTGAGATTTTCACTTTACTGGCGTTATTCAGCCCGGCGTTCTGGAGAACATAATGAAAACCTTGATTATTTATTCAAGCCGTGACGGACAAACCAAGAAAATTGCTGAATTTATTGCACGAAAAATTAATGCCGAGGTGGTGTCTCTCGAGCAAAGTGCGGGCAAAAATTTAAACGATTTTGAACGCATTATCATCGGGGCGTCCGTTCGTTACGGACATTTCCACGAAGCGCTTTACAAATTTATCGAAAAACAGACCGCACTTTTAAATCAAAAAAGGACGGCGTTTTTCGGTGTGAATCTGACGGCCCGTAAAGAAGAAAAAAACACACCGGAAACCAACGTTTACGTGCGTAAATTTTTGCAGCGGATTTCATGGCGACCAACCCTTTCCGCCGTTTTTGCCGGCGCGTTATTTTACCCGCGCTATAATTTTTTCGATCGAACGATGATCCGATTGATCATGAAAATTACGGGAGGCGAAACGGATCCGACCGTTGAGATCGAATATACGGATTGGAATAAAGTGGCGGCTTTTGCCGCAGAATTGGCGGCACTTTAAATCAAATCGAATCGTTTACCGATTGGAAAAACAGACGAAAAATCACCCGCACTTTTGCGATGGGATAAAGTGCGGTCAAAATTTTGAAAGTT
>CAUTMS010000022.1:0-18632 GCA_963539805.1 uncultured Actinobacillus sp.
TGTGAGAGTAGGACACCGCCAGGTTTTATATGAGTGAAGAGAAACCCCGGTTCAGTAATGAGCCGGGGTTTTGGTTTTTTCAATAATTAACATTCTTTGACGGGTTAATTCGTTTCGAATTTCTTCTTTTTTAAAGCCTGCGTTAATAATATTTTTGACATCAACGACGTTGGTTTTTTGATATAACAGCCAAAGATAATCTTTTGGCGGATAGGTTGACGGCGCATTGGATCGTGCGTTGTAACTTGCGGCACAAACGATGAGTAATTCTAAGAAACGTTGCGGTTTTCGCCAGACATCCCATTGATTAAATAGCGTAATAATGGCCTGAGATGTAAGCTCAAAAACATGATCAATACATAGATGATATTGGTTGGCCAGTAGCGCGAGTTCTTTATGATAGTTCGGCACTTTTAATCTTTCAGATAATGTTTGAATAGGTGTTGATTGCGTTTTATGGGAAGGAGAGCCTGGATTAAGCCCCGTAAAAATCGCAGCAAAACGTACCGCACTTTTATTGCAATCGGTATGCGCCGTGAACGTCACCGATTGTTGTAATGCGCGCATAGCATATTCGAAGTCTTTATCTGATAAAGCTGCAAGTTCAGGTATAAGTATCGGTAAAGCATTGACTTGAAGTAATGTTTTGAAATAGATTTCAGGATTTTGCGTCATTAACGCTTTTTCGGTTTCCAGCCAAATGCGTTCGGCCGTTAAATGCCGTAATTCGCCCTGATTAGACAATTTTTTCATTAAATCAAGGGTTTCCGGTGCAATATGAAATCCTAGATGATGAAATCTGGCGGCAAAGCGTGCAACCCGTAAAACCCGCAGCGGATCTTCCTCAAAAGCGGGTGATATATGGCGTAAGATGCGGTTATGTAAGTCTTCAATGCCGTGGTAAGGATCATGTAATTGCCCGTCTTTGTCCTGTGCGATGGCATTAATTGTCAAATCGCGCCGGATTAAGTCATCTTCTAAGGTGATTTCCGGTGAAAAATCGCAAATAAATCCGGTATAACCCGAACCGGATTTTCTTTCGGTACGGGCTAACGCATATTCTTCTTGCGTTTCCGGATGAATAAAAACGGGGAAATCTTTCCCGACCTGTAAATAGCCGAGCGAAAGAAGTTCAGCCGGCGTTGCTCCCACCACGAGCCAGTCGCGATCTTTGACCGGTAGATGAAGTAATTGATCTCGTACTGCTCCGCCGACTAAATAAGTTTCCATATCCTCTCTCCAATAAAAAAGAGTGGGCAAAGCCCACTTCCGTTTTATTTTAAGACCATCCGTCATTACGACGGCGTTTTGGCATAATTACCGGGATGATTAATCCGAGCAATAAACCGACGCCTAAAACCGAGCCGCCGTAAATAAACCACTGAATCGCAATTTCTCTTTTTCCCGCATCAAGCAAGGCTTCTAAGTCACGGTTCTTGTTTTTGGTAATTTCCAACTCGCGTTTAAGCTGCGAATTTTCCTCCAGCAATTGACTGCTTTTTTGATTGCTATCGTCGCTACGACGTTTCATTTCTTCCGTACGCTGTTGCCAATCCGAATCAATTCGGTTGAGTTTCATGGTCAATTCTTGTACTTGCGCCTTGAGTTTCGGGTTTTCATTCTTACTGCTTGGCGTTGAAGTCAATTCGCTGTTTAAAATCCAGGCTTCACGATTCCGGCTATCTCGAATCAGACTGTATCTTTCTTGACGATTAAGCACGGTTACTTGTTCACCGGCCTGGATAGCACCTGCAATTTTAAAATTATCACCTGCCCCCTTACGCAGGTAGGTGTTCAGATTTTCCGTCACGTATTGAGTTTCTGCATGCGCCAATGAAATACTGCCGAAAATAATCAGAGAAGAGAATGTTACTTTAATAATTTTTAGCATAATGTTATCCCTTTAATTTGAAAAAATAAAAATGCGGTAAAATTTGACCGCACTTTAAAAAATTAACGAAAAATGATATTAAGAATATAGTAAATAATAATCGCGAACAACGCTCCCGCCGGCAATGTTACTACCCAAGAAATAATGATGTTACGAATAACATTCATATTTAATGCGGCGATACCACGGGCCAAACCAATTCCTAATACGGCACCGACTAAGGTTTGGGTCGTCGAAATCGGTAAACCTGTACCAGAGGCTACCACAACAGTCGCGGCGGTTGCAAATTGTGCGGCAAATCCGCGGCTTGGCGTTAAATCCGTAATTCCTGTCCCGATGGTTGCCATCACTTTATAACCCATGATTAATAAACCGCAGGCAATGCCAAGCGCACCAAGCGGTAAAACCCACCATGCCATTGGGGCGATGGCCGTGATATTACCGCCGCTCTCAACGATAGTCACGACGGCCGCCAGCGGGCCGATTGCGTTGGCTACATCGTTCGAACCGTGCGCGAACGCCATCGCACAGGCTGTCATTAACATCAGAATACTGAAGACTAATTCCACTCCGTCAAAGATGCTGTTGTGGGCTTTTCTTATGAAATTTTTAGTACGGAAATAGAAAAGGCTGACAACCAGGGATATTAGACTTAATGTTAATGAAATTAATACGGTATCACCGGTATCCAGGGTTAAGCCGATATGTTTCAACCCTTTGGCAACGGTAACGATGACTAAAATGAATACCGTTAATGCCATAAAATACGGACTGAATTTTTGTGCGTTACGCAGAGGGCGATCCGTATCGAAAATTAATTTTTGAATAATAAAGAAAATGCCGTACGCCAGCACGCCCGCAATAAGCGGCGTGATAAACCAACTGCCGACGATACCCGTAATGGCGCCCCATCTTACGGCGTTTGCACCTTCGGTGATACAGGCGAAACCAATGATTGCGCCAATGATAGAATGGGTGGTCGAAACCGGCCAGCCCCAGCGCGAAGCGATTAATAACCAACAGCCGGAGGCGAATAATGCGGACATCATGCCAAGAACTAACACTTCGGGATTTTCGATAAAATCCATCGGGTTAATAATGCCGCTTTTAATGGTTTCCGTCACTTCGCCGCCCGCTAAATAAGCACCGGCACATTCAAAGATTAATGCGATAGCAATCGCTTGCTTAGCGGTAATCGTACCGGAGCCGACGGATGTTCCCATCGCATTGGAAACGTCATTCGCCCCTACACCGAATGCCATAAAAAAAGCGAATAATGCCGTTAATAGAATTAATAAGGAACCGTATTCTTGTAATATTTCCATAATAATGAATTTCCCATAACATTATGAACGCGCTAACATTAATTCGATACGCGAGCCTACACGCTGAGCCTGGTCTGCCAGCACGCCCACCCATTCAAAAATTTTGTATAAAAACATGACATCAATAGGATTATAGTCTTGTTCAATATCACGTAGCATTTTACGCAGTTTAATCTGCATTTGATCCGTGTCGTCTTCGATAGAATCCAGTTCATTGATCATCTTATTGACAAAGTTCAATTCACGCCCGCGGAAGCCGGTTTCCAGCAGTTCATCCATTTCATCAATCACTCGGTTGGCCTGTACCGTGGCATCTAATGCGCGACAGATAAATGTCATAAAATCATCTTGCAAAGGCGCCGGGATTGAGAATTGGCGGCCGACCATCCGTCCGGCGATATCTTTTGCCAGGTTGGCGAGTTTGTCCTGTTGGGTGACTAACTCTAACAAATCGGTACGATCAATCGGCAAAAATAAACCGCGAGGTAATTTCAAACGAATTTCCCGCTTCAGCAAATCCGCCTGACGTTCCGCTTCCGAAATTTTTGCACGAAGCGTTTCCGCCATATCCCAATCGCCATGGAATGTCGCTTCTACAAACTCGACAAGCATACTGCAACATTCCGTGACTTTGTTCGAATGACTTTGTAACGGTTTTAACGGTGAATGAGCAAACAACCCTAAAATGTTGTTCATTGCCATAGATACTCCTGAATGCAACCTGGTTAATCAAATTTTGGGTGCATATTACCCGATATAAAGTAAAAATTCACGGTTTAAATGTATAATAGCGATAATAATTCGTATAATTTGCGCACTAAAGTGCGGTCAAATTTTTGATAGTTAAGGAATTTATTATGCCAAATGAAGTGGAGTTGAAACTGGCGGTCAGCCCGAATTTTGCGGATAATTTCGCGCAAAATATGACGGATTTTCATATTTTATCGACTCAAATCGTTGAACTTGAAAATTGTTATTACGACACGCCGGATCGCGAGTTTGCCCGGCGAAAAATGGGGCTGAGAGTGCGCTCGGAAAACGAAGGTTTTACTATGACTTTAAAAACCGACGGACAAGTTACCGGCGGATTGCATGTGCGTCCCGAATATAATGTCGCATTGTCTTCCGCCGAACCTGATGTCACTTTATTACGGGAACATCTTATTGATTTTCCTGAAAATTTATCTCTGGAACCGGTTTTTGCCACGGATTTTACCCGTCAATTGTGGTTGATTGAATGCGGGCATGATACGGAAATCGAAGTGGCGTTGGATCGCGGTGAGATTAAAGCGAAGGATAAAACGCAACCGATTTGTGAAGTTGAATTTGAATTAAAGCGAGGAGAGTTGTCGGATTTGCTGACGTTTGTGGCGAATTTACCGCTGATTGACGGCGTACGGCTAAGTTCCGTCAGTAAAGCGAAACGCGGTTATCAGTTGGCGTCGGATACGTTGTCAGCGCCCATGGATTGTCTGGCCAAATGGCGTGAGTTTTTGCAACTCGAACAAAGCGCACAAAATCCGAAGGAAATTTTGACCGCACTTTTGGCTTATGAGCAGCAACTGGCGGAAGAAACGGTTTTTTTCTCACCGTCTTATTTTGCACAGGATTTTATGCGCAGCGTCGAGCGCATCGGCTCCTTTTTTAATTTGATGAATTTTTATACGGAAAACAAGAAATTGCTGAATACGGCGGCGGAAGTGACGGGCGCCGACGAACAAATAGTAACGGAATTGATTGAAAGCAATGAAGTTTTGTTCCGATGTATCCGCGATATTATCCGATTGCATAGCGAGACGCGGGATAACGCCTTGGCAATGAACAAACTGGACGAACTGTTGCACCAGGGGCAATATGTAAAACGCATGATCAACTTAATTCGATTAACGGTGGATTGATATGGCAAAAGCGCCAAAAACGGCTTACGTATGTAACGATTGCGGGGCGGAGTTTTCCCGTTGGCAGGGGCAGTGCAGCGCCTGTAAAGCTTGGAATACGATTAGTGAAGTGCGGTTGGTTTCGGCAAAATCCGCGGTGAAAAATGATCGATTCAGCGGTTATGCGGGCGAAACTCAGGCAAAAATTCAAACTTTAGCGGAAATCAGTTTGCAGGAAACGCCGCGCTTTACCAGCGGTTTTAAAGAATTAGATCGCGTGCTGGGCGGCGGCATTGTGCCGGGTTCCGCAATTTTAATCGGCGGGCATCCCGGTGCGGGAAAATCAACTTTATTGTTACAGGTGATGTGCGGATTAGCGGAAAAAATGACCGCACTTTATGTTACCGGAGAAGAAAGTCTGCAACAGGTGGCGATGCGCGCCAATCGGCTGGGATTACCGGCGGATGCCTTGCATATGCTTTCCGAAACCAGTGTCGAACAGATTTGTCAACTGGCGGATCAGCTTAAACCGCAAATTATTGTGATTGATTCCATTCAGGTAATGCATTTGGCGGATATTCAGTCCTCGCCCGGTTCGGTGGCACAGGTGCGTGAATGCGCGTCGTTTTTGACCCGTTACGCCAAAACCCGCCAGGTAGCGATTATCATGGTGGGACATGTGACGAAAGACGGAACGCTGGCAGGCCCGAAGGTGCTGGAACACGCCATCGACTGTTCATTATTGCTGGAAGGCGAATCGGACAGCCGATTTCGTACCTTGCGCAGTCATAAAAATCGCTTTGGCGCGGTGAATGAGCTGGGCGTTTTTGCGATGACGGAACAAGGCCTGCGCGAAGTGAAAAATCCGTCGGCGATTTTCCTCAGTCGCGGCGAAGAACAGACATCGGGCAGTTCCGTGATGGTATTATGGGAAGGCACGCGCCCGTTACTGGTGGAAATTCAGGCGTTAGTGGATCATTCCATGCTGGCGAATCCGCGCCGCGTCGCCGTGGGACTGGAACAAAACCGTTTGGCGCTGTTGCTTGCCGTATTACATCGCCACGGCGGTTTGCAAATGTCCGATCAGGACGTGTTTGTGAATGTGGTGGGCGGCGTAAAAGTGACGGAAACCAGTGCGGATTTGGCGCTGTTACTTGCTTTGATTTCCAGTTTTCGTAACCGTCCTTTGCCGCAGGATTTAGTGGTTTTCGGTGAAGTGGGATTAGGCGGCGAAATCCGTCCCGTGCCAAGCGGACAAGAACGCATTTCCGAAGCGGCGAAACACGGTTTTAAACGGGCAATCGTGCCGTTCGGTAACCGGCCGAAAAACAAATTGCCGGAAATGCAGGTGTTTACCGTGAAGAAATTATCCGAGGCGCTCGCACTTCTTGACGATTTCTAGCTTAAGGCGTGATTTCATCTGAAAAAACGTGCGTTTTTTCGCCCGCACTTTAACGGAATCCAGTCAGGAATCGGCAAAAGTGCGGGCGATTTTTTGCCTGTTTTTTTATTGCGCGATGATGCCGGAATTCCATTTTTTGGAGTCGTCCGGACGGCGAACCTGCAACAGAAAACGTTGGTTGGCTTTCGCTTGCGGTTGCACGATGGTGCCGGACGGCGTCGAAAACGCGATACCGCCTTTCAGTAACTGCTGGACGGAACCGGTATTCACTTCGATGCCGTTCCAGCCTACACCCGCCGTATAGCCGGAAGAAATCCAGAACTGCGTATTTTGACGGACTAAATGCGCGTGCTTGTCGGCAATCAGTATATGGATCAACACGCGATCGCCGAGGCCGTTTAGCTCCATATCTTCAATTTTGCCCACATCCACGCCGCGATACATGATCGGCGAGCCGATACTGAGATTGGATGCGTCACTGGCTTCCAGAATAATTGGGAAACCCGAATTCAGCTTGGTGTTTTGCGGGCCGTTTTGATCGATAAGCTGGAATTGCGTCTGGTATTTGCCCGTTCCCGCATCGATATCGATATAAGGCGCCAACAGGGAATCTAAATTTTCGATTCCGCCCGCGGAAATTCGGGGCGCGATAACGCGGAAGCTTGAGCCTGATTTGGCGACAATTCCCATATATTGCGGGTTCATAAATGCTTTCGCGATCACTTTCTGCGATTTTGTATCCAGCGTCAGACTGTCAATTTCCCCAACGTTCAACCCCATGTAACGCAACGCCATTCCTTTGCTTAAATTGGAGGCGTCATTTGCCGTTAGCGTGATGACTTGCCCGGCGGATTTTGCCCGCAGTTCGTTGGCATAAAGCGTGCGATTATTGCCCGAACCGGAATTATCAAAGCTGATTGCCCCCTTGAGCGAACGTGAGATAGGCGATGCCTGAATGCTGATGCCTTTGGGGGTAATGTCGATTTGTGCGGCGCTTTCCACCCAGAACAGGCTTTTATCGGTGAGCAAATTCCGGTGTTTCGGATAGATATACAGATCGACCTCAAAATGCGATTTAGTCGGACGGATATCGAGAATTTTACCCACTTCATATTGGCGATACAGCACCAGGGAACCTTTATTGATGCTTGGCAAATTGGTGGTTGTCAAAGTCAGGGTTGGCGTTAACACATTAGTGGTAATGCCGGCTTCCGCATTACTTTGATTCTGATACAGCGGATAACTTGCCAATGGTTTGCCCTGATTGTTGTTATTCACCACTCGGATACCGCCCTGCAGCCATTTATCCGGCGAGGCGGCTTCGACTTTGACGCCGTCTACGCCAAGGGAAACATCCAGATTGGATGCGGCAATAAATTGCGTGTCGGCATGGATCAAATGACGATATTGTCCGGCGACGGCAACATTGAATTTTACGCCGTCGGTGTTGATATCTTGTGTGATGATTTCGCCGATATCAATGTTGTTATAGTAAAGCTTTTGGCCTTCGGTAATGCCGTAAGTTTCCGGCGCCGTTAATGTTAACGTCAGTGTATCGGCTTGTTGCAGTAATAACTCGTTTTCTTTAATGATGTTGAATTGATTTTTCGGTTCGCCGTCGCCGGGGATCAATTCGATATATTCGCCGCGAAAGGCAGTCGACAGATCGAATAAATTGCCTAAATTGATTTTTGAACGACGCAGAACGAAAGTCGTGTTGGTTTTCAGCAAATCTTCACTTGACGGATTAAGTAATAATTTTCCTGAAATATTTTTGTGAGCGACTTCCGTTTGGGTTAATTCCGACAAAATTCCGATGGGAATTTGCTGATAAAACACTTCCGTTTGACCCGGTTTTAACGTGGTCATATTAGGTAGCGTGACATTGACTTCAACGCCTCGTTGCGCGGATTTAATGTTCGGATACAGTGTATAATTTTCATTTTGTTCCGCTTTCTGGCTGTTTTCCGGCGAATCGAACGTCATTGCGCCCTGGACAATGGCGTTCAGACTGTCCATATCCACATGAATGCCGGTCATACCGATGTCGGCTTTAATTCCGCTGATATTCCAGAAACGGGAATCTTTTTTCACTAAATTGGCGTAGCTTTTTTCAATGACCACGTCGATTTCTACGTTTTTCTGATCTTTAGTGAAACGGTAATTCATCACTTTCCCTACCGGCATTTTTTTGTAATACACGGAGGCACCGGTGGATATGGAACCGAGATCTTCACTAATAAGATGAATCAGCAAATCGCCGTCTTTGATTTGCGCCACCGGACCTTCGGTTTCGGCGATAAAGTTGTCTTTATAGCCGCCTTCGCCGGGTTGAAGAGTAATGTAGTTACCGGAAATTAAGGTATCCAAACCGGAAATCCCGGCCAATGACGCATTAGGTTGAACCAGCCAGAAACGGGTTGTTTCGCGCAAAACGGTTTTTGCTTCGGGATAAATATTCGCTTCCACTTCGACTTTTTTGAGATCGTCGGTAAAGCTGACTTTTTTGACAATCCCGATTTGTAAACCCTGATAACGGACTTGTGTTTTATCGGCAACCAAACCGTCGCCCGTAGCAAAAGTAATATGAATCGTGCTGCCCTGTTCTCTGATAATTTGAAAGAATAGGGTCGCGCCAATAAATAATGCTATCACCGGAAGCAGCCAAAACGGTGAAATTCGACGGGATTGACGAATGTTCGCGGTTTCGACGGATTCGGCCGATTCTTGCGACGAATTAATGGGATTCTTGTTTTTCATAAATTTTCCAGAGTAAACGACTATCGAAATTAGTGGTAGCAATCATGGTTAAAAAAACCGAAGCACCAAAGTAAAATGCGGCGGGTCCCACCGAAAAGCTGATAATTTGTCCTCGGGTCACTAAGGACATCATTAGTGCCAGTACGAATAAATCGAGCATAGACCACCGCCCGACAAAATGAATAATATGAAATAAACGCATTTGCCATTTTATGGAATGGCGCCAGTTGAAGTGAATGCTGCCGAGTAAATAAAGCATAATCAATACTTTACTAATAGGCACGAAAATACTGGCGGTAAAAACAATAAAGGCGACAAAATAACTGCCCATATTGATAAAGGAAATGACGCCCGAAATTAGGGTGTCGCCGGACGGAATATTATTCATAAACGTATAGGAAATCGGGTAAAGATTGGCGGGAAACAGCATAATAATCCCCGCAATCAACGGCGCCCAGGTCTGCTGCAGGCTGATTGCCGCCGATTTGTCCAGTTCCGAGTGGCAACGCGGACAGATTGGGCGTCGTTTTTCGTTAAGCAACGGATGTTCGAAGGTATAGTCGCAACTGGAGCAAAAGTGCGGTCGATTTTCGTTCGATATTTGTGATAATCGCATATGCTGAGGATAAAAATCCGTCCATAGTTCGCGCGGATTAATTTTGATGAATAGCAAGGTGATGAGGATCGCAACGGTGATAAACGCAATGAGATAAATGTCAAAGTGGAGCGAGGCATAATCCCGCACCTTAAATGCGCTGACGCCGAGGGCGACGAGATAAACGTCGAACATCACCCAGGGTTTTATATAATCAATGGCAATGAGCAAATTGCGCGGCGTTCGTTTCATAATTTGCACGATACGCAGCAAAATAACTAACAAAGCAAACGAGATTGGCGCAAATACCGCCGTCAGAAAGACCATAAACGCCGTATAAGGATAGCCTTCCGTCGCTATTTTCCATACGCCGCCCCAGATGGAAGCGTCGACTTTTAAGCCGATTAAATCTACGCTGAGCAACGGATATGTCAATGCGAAGGGCATTAAAATTAAAATGGAAAAGGCAATCAGTCCGCAACGTCGTAATGACCAGCGATCCTTCGATTGCAGCGTGTGATGGCAGCGAGGGCATTCCGCATGTTGACCTTTCTTCAATTCGGCGATGGCCACGACCGCATCGCATTCGCCGCAGCGAGCGATGGAAGTGAATGAAGCGGAATGAGAAATTGAGTTTGCCATAAGCTACCGTACCGTAAAATAATGCCGTATTTTAGAGATTTTTAAAATAAAAGGCAAAAGTGCGGTTAGAAAATGAAACAAAACTGATATTTTATCCATTTATTGATTAATTCATTGCCAATTTTTAAAAAAGTGCGATAAAATACGCTCAATTTTCTATATTTTTATCAGACAGGAATTAACATGACTGACGTTCAATTAAGCGAACAAGCCGCAGAAGCACAAAACCAACCGGAAGTGCAGAAATTATCAGGCAATAAAGAAATTATTGCTTATTTAGCGGAAAAATTTCCTCTTTGTTTTTCAGTAGAAGGTGAAGCGAAACCGTTAAAAATCGGATTGTTCCAGGATTTGGCCGAAGCATTGCAAGACGATGAACGCATCAGTAAAACCCAATTACGTCATGCATTGCGTCAATATACGTCCAATTGGCGTTATTTACACGGTTGCCGTTTAGGGGCGGAACGTGTGGATTTGCAAGGTAATCCTGCCGGTGTTTTGGAACAGGAACATGCCGATCACGCCGCACAACAATTAGCCGAAGCAAAAGCGAAACTGGCCGAAAAACGCGCGGCGGAAAAAGCCAACCAGAAAAAACGTCAATCGCGTAAACCTCGAACATCAGGTAATAAACCGACCGAGCCTAAAACGCCGCGTCAACCGAAAGTTGACTTAAAGTCAATCGAACTTGTTATGCTGCAAGTTGGTCAACAAGTGAAAATTAAAGCGGGTAATGCGGTACAAAATGCCACCGTATTGGAAGTCGCAAAAGATTCCGCCCGCGTACAGCTTGAGAACGGATTAATCATTAACGTGTCATCGGATCGTTTATTTGCCTAGTGTTTCGGTATGTCGTTTGTAATACAACGGCATCGTATGCATCGGTAGGAATTATCCTAACGGTGTTTTTCTTTATTTAGGGATATCCTTTAGGAATGCTCAATGAAATTGAATAAATCAAAAAGCTTTTTGGCTGCTTTTGTAGTAAGTGTATTGTTTAGTGGACAAGTGGCCGCGGTTCAACCAAGTATCAAAGCAAACGAAATTACCATTCCGCAGGTTACGGAAGAAAATTCATTAGCAACAAAACGTGTGGCGACTCGTTTAACTCAGTCGCATTACCGCAAGTTCCAATTGGATGATGCTTTTTCGCAAAAAGTTTTTGATCGCTACTTAGACGGATTGGATTACAACCATAATACATTTCTGCAATCGGATATTGACAATTTGCGCGCTCAATACGCTAATAAACTGGATGACGAGTTAAACAAAGGTAAATTGGATATTGCCTTTGCCATGTACGAGTTAATGAGTAAACGCCGTTACGAACGCTATGAATATGCCTTGTCATTGCTAAATAAAGAGCCTAATTTAACGGCGGACGATCAAATTGAAATTGATCGTCGCAAAGCGGGTTGGCCAAAAGATACGGCAGAAGCGAATAAGCTTTGGGAAGAACGCGTTAAAAATGATGTGATCGATCTCAAATTAAAAGAGAAAAAATGGCCGGAAATTAAGAAAACGTTGACGAAACGTTATAATCTGGCAATTCGTCGTTTAACTCAAACGAAAGCGGATGATATTACTCAATTATTTTTAAACGCGTTTTCCCGTGAAATTGATCCGCATACCAGTTATCTTGCGCCGCGTACCGCCAAAAGTTTTAATGAGAGCATGAATCTTTCGTTAGAAGGAATCGGCGCGACCTTACGTCAGGAAGATGACATGACGATTATTCAATCTTTAGTTCCCGGGGCCCCGGCGGCACGCAGTAAAAAAATCAAAGCGGGCGATAAAATTATCGGTGTCGGTCAAGCGAAAGGGGAAATTGAAGATGTCGTCGGTTGGCGCTTGGAAGATGTGGTTGACAAGATTAAAGGGAAAAAAGGCTCGAAAGTCCGTTTAGAACTTGAATCTGAAAAGGGCGGAAAAACCCGCATTGTCACCGTTGTCCGGGATAAAGTGCGTATTGAAGACAGCGCGGCGAAACTTACGGTGGAAAAAGTCGACGGCGAAATGGTCGCGGTAATTAAAATTCCGACCTTTTATATCGGTTTAACCGCCGATGTCCGTAAATTGCTCAATCAAATGAAAGAGAAAAAAGCGACGTCTTTAATTGTAGATTTGCGTGAAAACGGCGGCGGCGCTCTGACGGAAGCGGTTGAACTGAGCGGATTGTTTATTTCCGACGGTCCGGTCGTGCAGGTTCGCGATGCTTATAACCGTATTAAAGTGCATGAAGATCCGGATAACGCGCAAGTATATTCCGGCCCGTTATTAGTGATGATTAACCGACACAGCGCTTCCGCCTCGGAAATCTTCTCGGCGGCGATTCAGGATTACAATCGCGGCGTTATCATCGGACAAAATACCTTCGGTAAAGGCACCGTACAACAAAGTCGTTCATTAAATTTCGTGTATGATTTGGATCAGGATCCGTTGGGTTTCATTCAATATACCATTCAGAAATTCTATCGGATTAATGGCGGCAGCACGCAAATGAAAGGGGTGGCGGCAGATATCAAATTCCCTGAAATTATTGATGCGAAAGAAATCGGTGAAGAGAAAGAAGATAATGCCTTGCCTTGGGATAAAATTCCGGCGGCCACTTATTCCGTTGCCGGAGAAGCGAATCGGGTAGTGGACGAATTGACCCGAAAACACATGGCTCGTATTGAAAAAGATCCTGAATTTGTAGCGTTAAATGAGGAGCTGAAAATTCGTGACGAACGCCGCGAACGTAAATTCGAATCGTTGAATTTTGAAAAACGTAAAGCGGAAAACGATAAAGATGACGTCCGTCGCCTTAAAGCGCTAAATGATCGGTTTAAACGCGAAGGTAAGGCGCCGTTAAAAGATATTAATGATTTGCCGAAAGATTATGAAGCGCCGGATTTCTTCCTGAAGGAAGCCGAGCACATCGCAGCGGATTTCGCTAAGTATCAGATTGCTCATATGCATGATTCGGCACAATCCGAAACAACAAAATCTGCCGAGACAATCTCGACGCAAAAATAATTTTTTACTGCATTAAGGGGTAAAAGTGCGGTCAATTTTTTCGTTATTTTTTTAAGGAATAGGTATGGCACAATCTAAACGTTCATTTAAATTCGCTCCGTTGGTGGTTTTAATTTCGGGGCTATGCACGAGTTGTGTTTTATCCGATTATTTCCCGAATACCTCTAACCGCGAAAATATTGATGTAGATTTGGCTACTCAGCAGGTTGAACAGCAAAAACGCGAAGAAGCCGAGCGTTTGGAAGCCGCACGTAAAGCGGAAGAAGAACGACTGGCGCAGGAAAAACAGCGTCAGGCGGAAGAAAAGCTGTTGAGTATTGTGGGCGATCGTCCGTTGCAATTTAAATCGGTGGTAGCCAAAATTTATGCGGATCGCGAATATGAACAGATTTGGACGGATTCCGCCGCAGAAAAACAATTCTTACGCGAATATGCCGCCATGGTTGCCAGCGGGATTTCTGCTCGTTCCGCGCATTCGCTCGATTTGGTTGCCGGCGAAACGGACAAGCAGATCTACGATATTTTGTTGACCGACGCATTTTTGGATTATCTTTATTATTCGAAGAATGTCACGCAGTCCGCTCAAAGTTGGTTGTATTCGGTAAATGGCTATCACGCCGGCACGCCAACGGATGAAGATATCGCCTTGTGGCTCGAGGCGGTAAAAAATAACGGAAATCTGAATTTTATCAACGGGTTGCATGCAAATAACAGTTTGTATCAGCAGACGCTTAACCATATTGCCGCGAATTTAAACGCGGTTAAAAAAGAGTCTGCAAATAATAATTATAAATTAGCGATTAATGCTCAACGTTTGCGCATTATTCCGGATTTCTACAACGGGATTTTCGTGAATATCCCGAGTTATCAATTAAATTATTATCGTAACGGACGGTTGACTTTAAATTCCCGAGTAATCGTGGGAAAAAACGAGCGTCGCACGCCGGTAATGTACAGTAAATTAAGCAATGTCGTGGTGAATCCGCCTTGGAACGCACCGACCCGCTTGATTAATGAAGACATTATTCCGAAAGTAAAACGTGATCCGGGTTATTTGGCGCGCCACGGTTACAGTATCATTGACAGCAGAGGTAATACGGTGAACCCTTATGATATCAACTGGGCCGCAATCGGGAATAAATTCCCGTATCGTCTGCGTCAGGCGGCGGGAGATAATAGCGCGCTCGGCCGTTATAAATTTAATATGCCGAGTTCCGATGCCATTTATTTGCACGATACGCCGAATCACGCATTATTTGATAGCAAAAATAGAGCGTTGAGTTCCGGTTGCGTAAGGGTGGACAAATCGGATCAGCTGGCTTCTATTTTGTTGAGTGAGGCCGGTTGGTCGTCGGATAAAAAACAACGCGTGCTGGACAGTAAAAAAACCACATCCGCATTGATTCAGTCCGATAATCCGGTTTATCTTTACTACGTCACCACTTGGGTCGAAAATGGTAAAGTGCAATCGTTGCCGGATATTTACGGTTACGATCGGGTCGGACACCCGGATTATGTGAATTGGAATACGATTCAAAAATACTTATAATTTTGACCGCACTTTTACGCTGTGTTAAAAGTGCGGTTAAATTTTTCTAACGATGAACTTCAAAAATTTCACTCTGTCATAATTTGGTATGACTTTTCATAAAGAGAATAGTATGGCTGAAATAAATTTAAGCAGACGTAAATGGTTGTCCCTCGGAGGAATTGCATTAGGCGCGGTGGTTTTGCCTGATTTCGTGTTGGCGGGTGTGTCCACCCCCAAACCCAGAATTTTGCGTTTGCGCAATATTAATACGGGAGAATTTTTTAATACGGAGTTCTCGGAAGGTTCATTCATTTCGACGAGTGTGCAAAGGAAATTCGATTGGTTTATGCGGGATAAACGCAATAATTTAGTGCATCGTATGGATCTTAAGCTGTTTGCTAAATTGTACCGCATTCAAAGTAATTTAGGCTTGCGGAATGCGGAAATTCAGATCATTTGCGGTTATCGTTCGCCGGCAAGCAATGCGGCAATGCATCGTCGAAGCCGCGGCGTAGCCAGCAACAGTTATCATATTCGCGGGCAGGCGATAGATTTCCGTATTGATGGCGTGCCATTGAATAGCGTGCAGCTGGCGGCGCAACGATTGCAATCCGGCGGAGTAGGATTTTATCCGTACAGTAATTTTGTGCATGTGGATACCGGGCCGGTCAGAACCTGGCGCGGTAGCTAAAAACATCCATTTTTTTGACCGCACTTTGTGCGGTTTTCCTTTTTATTGAGAGAGAATGAAATGAAGTTAGATATTATTCCGGTGACGTCTTTTCAGCAAAATTGCAGTCTTGTTTGGGATGAAAAAGACAAAAGCGCCGCAATCATCGATCCCGGCGGTGAGGCGCTGAAATTAATTAAGCGCATTGAAGAATTAGGCCTTAATCCGAAAATGATTTTGTTGACTCACGGACATTTGGATCATGTAGGCGCGGCGATAAAGTTAAAGGCGCATTTCGATTGTGAAATTTTAGGTCCTGCCCAAGCGGATGAATATTGGTTCCAAATGCTGCCTCAACAATCCCGTCAATTCGGTTTGTTTGAAACGGAGGCGTTTTTGCCCGATCGCTGGTTGAACCGGGAAGGCGAAGTGATTCAATTAGGCGACTTGCGTTTTGAAGTGTTACATTTGCCGGGGCATACGCCGGGGCATGTAGGGTTTATTGATCATGTTCATCATATCGCCTTTACCGGCGATGTGCTGTTTAACCAAAGTATCGGCCGAACGGATTTTCCCGGCGGGAATCATGGGGATTTAATGCGCTCGATTAAAGATAAATTATTTGCTTTGCCTGACGATACCATTGTGATTGCGGGGCATGGCCCTTATACCACCATCGGACAGGAAAAAATGCATAATCCTTATGTTCATGGATAGCGAATGTGCTAAACGGTTTAATCTTAGATTCAACAAATATCAGTTAAAAATCATGACGAAAATTGACCGCACTTTTACGTATTATTGTGATTTTTCGTAATTTGAGCGACTTATGCCGGCTTTGCGGTGAATTGTTTAATCTCTAGGCGATTGGCGCAATATTCCGGATTTTTTACAAAAAAGAGTTGACGGCATAGGCTGAAATCAGCATAATACGCTCCGCAAAGCCGATGACGGTAACGCAATAAAATCTAAAAATATGGCTACGTAGCTCAGTCGGTTAGAGCACAACACTCATAATGTTGGGGTCACAGGTTCGAATCCCGTCGTAGCCACCATATTTTTAATTTTTATTGGCGGAAGTGGCGAAATTGGTAGACGCACCGGATTTAGGTTCCGGCGCTTGTGCGTGTGGGTTCAAGTCCCTCCTTCCGCACCATTTCATTAGCTTGCATTCTTTTAGTTGATGGGGTATCGCCAAGCGGTAAGGCACTGGGTTTTGATCTCAGCATTCCTAGGTTCGAATCCTAGTACCCCAGCCATACTGTCGTATTAATTCTTGTTCATCTTAAGATAAAGTCTATTGGGGTATCGCCAAGCGGTAAGGCACTGGGTTTTGATCTCAGCATTCCTAGGTTCGAATCCTAGTACCCCAGCCATATTGCCGTATTCAAATTTTGTTCATCTTAAGATAGCGTCTATTGGGGTATCGCCAAGCGGTAAGGCACTGGATTCTGATTCCAGCATTCCTAGGTTCGAATCCTAGTACCCCAGCCATCTTTTGTTTTCATCACCTAACCGTTCTCATATTTGTATAAATATCATTGTAAAAAACTGAAAAACAGGTAGAATTTGCCCACTCTTTTCACTTTTTATACAAATATATAAATTATGAATCTACAAAATACCGAGAAATCTTCTTGGCGATCAAAATTGGCCGCATTAGGTCCGGGGATTCTCATGGCGTCCGCGGCGGTGGGCGGTTCGCATATTATTATGTCCACTCAAGCCGGTGCTATGTACGGCTGGCAGTTAGCGTTAATTATTATTCTGGCGAATTTATTCAAATATCCGTTTTTTCGCTTTGGCGCTCAATATACGCTTGATAGTAATAAGACCCTGTTAGAAGGTTATTTGGAGAAAGGCAAATTCTATTTATGGCTTTTCTTTTTGCTCAATGTTTTCGCAACAATCATTAATGCGGCCGCAGTAGGGTTACTTTGTGCGGCAATTTTAACATTCGTATTGCCCGTTACTATTCCGGTCTTAAGTTTAGTGGTTATTGCCGTAAGTACTTTTATTTTGCTGTTGGGAAAATACCGTATTTTGGACGGGCTATCGAAATTAATTATGATTGCATTGACGGTGACAACGGTGATGGCGGTGTTGATTGCATTTTGGCGTAACGGTATGCAAGGCGTCGCACAACCTGATTTTGTCTCACCAACTCCGTGGAATCTCGGTCCGTTAGGATTAGGTTTTATTGTCGCGTTAATGGGATGGATGCCGGCTCCGATTGAGATTTCCGCAATTAATTCCATGTGGGTGGTGGCAAAACGCCGTCTGACTAATGTTTCTTATCAGGATGGCATTTTTGATTTTAACGTAGGTTTCATTGGTACGGCGGTGTTAGCTTTGGTCTTTTTGGCTTTGGGCGCATTGGTCCAGTTCGGTTCCGGTGAACAAGTGCAAATGATTGGCGGGAAGTATATTGCTCAGTTAATTAATATGTATGCTTCGACTATCGGAGAATGGGCGCGCGGTTTAATTGCTTTCATCGCATTTATGTGTATGTTTGGTACCACTATCACCGTAATTGACGGTTATTCAAGAACCAATGTGGAAAGTTTGCGGCTGCTTTTGGGCAGTAAAGAAAGTTCGCCCAGAATTTTAAATATTGCCATTATTTTGGCCGCACTTTCCGGTTTGGCCGTAATTTTCTACTTTAATAACGCAGTAGGTCCGATGTTAAAATTCGCGATGATCGCTTCTTTCGTTTCCGCTCCGTTATTTGCTTGGCTGAACTTTTCATTGGTATTGCAAGGCGAACATAAAGTTCGGGGCGGCTTATTTTGGCTTTCCATTGCCGGTCTGATTTTCCTCGGCGGGTTCGCTATTTTATTTATCTTAAACCAGTCCGGTTTGTTGGCATAATAACAATCCGCACGTGGAACGTGCGGTTTTTAGGCAACCCTATAAGGGCC
>CAUTMS010000023.1:0-10131 GCA_963539805.1 uncultured Actinobacillus sp.
AAATATCGCCGAAATTTCCAAAGAACGTATTCGCCGAGCAGGCAAGCAGATTTTGCAAAATAATACCGAAAACCGACCGCTTGATGTTGGTTTTAAGGTGTTCAAACTCACGGAAAGCCACTTCAAACAATGGGAATCACCGACAGAAGACAATTTAGCCGATCAGTTGGAAATGTTTATCGACCCAGTGGACAAGCAAACCGATACGCAAGCGGTGCTTTATGAGATTTTATTGCGTTTGGGTTTAAAACTGACAGTGAAAGTGCGGTCGGAAAATCAGGTGTTTTGGGTGGAAGATGAAAACGGGCTGAATTTTGCCTTAATGTTTACTGAAATCACTGATGAGATGATTGAAAAAGTAATTGCCGCACAACCAAAAAAAGTCGTGACCTTAGATCGTTTGTTCAACGGCAATGACGCACAGAAGAAAAACACCGAATTGCAAATGCAAGATGCGGATATTGCTTTGTTTGTGATTTAACAAAAATTTCTCCCCTCTTTAGAAAAGAGGGGGATTAATTTGAGAAGAAATAAAAAAATGAAACTCCAATTTGAAACCTTAGATTATCAACTGCAAGCAGTGAAGGCGGCGGTGAATTTGTTTGTCGGGCAGCCGAATGCGTCCGCTGAATTTACGTTAAGATCGCAAAATGATATGCGTTTTATCCCTAATTTGAGTTTGCAAATCAGCGATGAGCAATTACAACAAAATTTAGCCAATCAGCAAAACCATCAAAAAATTGACCGCACGTTGATTAACGAAAACGATAAGCACTTTACCGTGGAGATGGAAACGGGAACGGGTAAAACCTATGTTTATTTACGCACCATTTTTGAACTGAACAAACAATACGGCTGGCAGAAATTTGTGATTGTGGTGCCAAGCGTTGCCATTCGTGAAGGCGTGTTACATACCCTCGACATCACGCAAGCACATTTCAACAATCTATTTGATAAGCCGAGTGTGAATCCGAAGTTTGAATATAAAAGCAATCAGCTTTCCCGTTTGAAAGCCTTTGCGGGCAGTAATCATATTGAGATTTTGGTTATCAATATTGATGCCTTTGCCAAAGACAGCAATGTGATCAATACGATCAACGAAAGCGGCGAAGCACCAATCAGTTATATTCAAAAAGCCAATCCGATTGTGATTATTGATGAACCGCAAAATATGGAAACGGACATTCGCCGCAATGCGATCGAAAGTTTAAATCCACTGTTTACGTTGCGCTATTCGGCAACCCATAAAAACGCTTATAACCCGATTTTCAGTTTAAACCCTGTGCAAGCCTATGAATTGGGGCTAGTGAAACAGATCGAAGTGGATAGCATTGTGGCGGAAAATGAGGTAAACGGTGCTTATCTTGCGTTAAAAGAAATCAAAAGTGTTGGAGCAAAAAGTAGTTCGGTAAAAATTGAACTCTTATTTAACGATACCAAAGCAATAAAGAAAAAAGTCATGACGGTGAAAAGCGGTCAAGATTTGTATGAGCTTTCTAATCAAAACGAAATATATCGTACCGGATTTGTTTTGTGGGAAGTGGATAGAGATGAGCAAATGGTGAGATTTTCCAATGGAATACAAATTTTCCAAGGTGTCAATTATTCACAACTAAAAGACGATTTGCAAAAAATGCAAATTCGCCGAACCATTGCCGAGCATTTGCAAAAAGAACGGAAATTACGACCGCTTGGAATTAAAGTGTTGTCGCTGTTTTTTATTGATAAAGTGGATAACTACCGTCCATCTGCGGAGAACCCTTCGGGGGGCAAGTTTGCGCAATGGTTTGAAGAAATTTATCGTGAATTGGCGAAAGAAGAACCGAATGGCGTACACAACGGCTATTTTTCGCAAGATAAAAAAGGCGTGGCAAAAGATACCAACGGCACAACGCAAGCGGACCATGACACTTATCAGCTGATTATGCGCGATAAAGAGACATTGCTTTCATTGGACAATCCGTTGCGGTTTATTTTTTCACATTCCGCTTTGCGAGAAGGTTGGGATAATCCGAATGTGTTTCAGATTTGTACTTTAAACGATACAACAAGTGAAATGAAAAAACGCCAAGAAATCGGGCGTGGCTTGCGCTTGCCAGTTAATCAGCAAGGGCTGCGTATTTATGATCGCTCTCACAGTACGCTCACCGTGATTGCCAATGAAAGTTATGAACAATTTGCATCGGCGTTACAACGTGAAATTGAAGAAGATTGCGGTGTGACATTTGATAAAAACCATATCAAAAAACGGGAAGATAAACGAGAAGTCCGTTATCGCAAAGATTTCAGTTTGCACCCCGATTTTATGGCAATTTGGGAACGGATTAAACACCAAACCACTTATCGCGTGAATTTCAGCAATGAAGAACTGATTAAAAGTGCGGTCGAAAAAATCCGTAAAATGCCAACCATTGAAGCCACCAAAATTAAACACGCCAAAGCAAAATTAGTGATTAACGAGCAAGGTATTTCTACCGATTATCGCTCGGCAGGTGAAACGACCGTACATTCGCAATGGGCTATTCCTGATTTACTGAATGAATTGCAAAAGAAAACAGGGCTTACTCGAATAACGCTTTGCAAAATTTTGCAACAATCCGACCGCTTGCAGGAGGTTTTCCGTAATCCACAACGTTTTATTGATCTGGTGGCGGAAAAAATCAATGCGGTATTACAACTCATTATGGCGGACGGCATAGCGTATCGAAAAATTGCCGGAAAAAGTTATGAAATGACGTTATTCAAGGATTTTGAGTTTTATGCCAATTCATATACTTTTGCCGTAAACGATAAAAACAAAACCATCTATGAAGAGTGTATTTCTTTGGACTCAACCACGGAATATACTTTTGCTAAACATTGCGAAACCAGCGAAGACATTGAATTTTATTTTAAATTGCCCGAACGTTTCAAAATTCCAACGCCATTGGGCAATTACAATCCTGACTGGGCGGTGGTGTTTAAAGGAGAAAACAAACTCTATTTTGTCGCCGAAACCAAAAATACCGGCAAAGGCATTCAGGGTGGTGTAGATGAAGAAAAATTGCGAGAAAATGAACAAATGAAAATCGCTTATGCCCGTAAGAATTTTAGTTGTTTACGTTCGGATTATCCGGATTTGGATTATCAGGTAGTGGAGAAGGTCGAGGAATTATCGGGTCAGTATCTAAATCTTAGATAATAAAGGCACATTAGGCCTAACCTTCTACAAATTCAATGCCCTTAACTTGATAGCTAAAGTTAGGGCATAAAAATTCTATTATGGAGAGAATCTGTTTTGTACGAGCGCTATATAATATCAAAAAAACGAAAGATTTTTGCCCGCACTTTTTGTTCGTGCGGAATTAAGCATCGGCTTTTCTGCGCCGGTTTAATGCGTTTAATACCGGCGGCGGGACGAATTGATCCACTTTGCCGTTGTGGAGATAAATTTCCCGTACAATAGTGGACGAAACGTAAGACCATTGTTCGGTGGACGGCAGGAACAGGCTTTCCACGCCCTGCGAAAGTACGCGGTTTAAGTGCGCTAATTGCAATTCGTATTCAAAATCCATTGTAGTGCGCATGCCGCGAATAATGGCGGTGATGTCGTGCTCTTTCACCGCATCCGCCAGCAAACCGGAAAAACCGATAACGCGGACATTCGGCAAATGCGCCACGCTTTCTTCCGCTAACCGTACGCGATCCTGCAGGTCGAATAACGGTTTTTTGGTCGGGCTGGCCGCCACCGCCACAATCACGTGCGGAAACAGCACCGCCGTGCGTTCGATAATATCCAAATGCCCGTTGGTGATTGGGTCGAATGTGCCGGGGTAAATCACAGTTTTCATATTATTTCTCTAAATAGGGTTTCAATAAATCCAATAAGCGTTGTAATGCGCCGCGGTTTTCCATTAACACGGCGTAGCCCGCATTAGCGAGCCGTTCGCGTAATGCTTTGTTATCTAACAGATCGGTTACCGCCTGCGAAAGTGCGGAATCATTTTCTTCTATTTCGATAACGCCGCCCACCTGCTTTAATTTGGCAAAAACGTCAGGAAAATTAAAGGTATATTTGCCGCTGATGACCGGACATTTAAACGCCAGCGGCTCCAACGGATTATGCCCGCCCCGTTTTATCAGGCTGCCGCCTACAAACGCCAAATCGGCCGCGCCATATAGCAACATCAGCTCGCCCATGGTGTCGCCCAGAAAAATCCGGGTATCGGCGTTAGGCGTTCCGTTTACGGAACGGCGGGCGTAAGTCAAACCGGCTTTTTCGATCATTTCCGCTACCGCGTCAAACTGTTCGGGATGGCGCGGCACCAGAATGAGCAATAAATTCGGGTGTTTTTGCAACAAAGTGCGGTGCGATTTTAAGATGATTTTTTCTTCACCTTGATGCGTGCTGGCGGCAATCCAAACCGGACGATTGCCGATCTTAGCTTTCAATTCGTTGATTTTATTGAGTAATTCATCGCTGATGTGTAAATCATATTTGATATTGCCGGTTAGGCTGATTCTGCCCCGGTAGCCGATTTCCCGATAGCGTTTTTCGCTGAATTCGTCCTGCGGGGCGATGAGTTCGATTTCGCTCAACATTTCCCGCAGCGCGCCTTTAAATTTGACGTAATGGCGGGCGGAACGGGCGGAAAGCCGTGCGTTGGCGATAATGAACGGGATTCGATGACAGTGTAGTCCGTGGATCAGATTCGCCCATAATTCGGTTTCAATGACGATGCAAAGTTTTGGTCGAATGAAGCGGATGAAGCGGGCAACGGCATCAGGCAAGTCGTAAGGCAAATAAACGTGGGTGACGCTGTCGCCGAATGCGGCTTTGACGCGCTCGGAACCCGTCGGCGTCATAGTGGTGACGGTGACGGCGAGTTCGGGATAATCCGTTTGAATGCGACGGATTAACGGCGTTGCGGCAATCACTTCGCCCACCGAAGCCGCATGTATCAGCACGCCCTGCGCTTTGGGTGCGGTAAGGTTGCGGTAAAAACCGTAATGTTCGCCGAAACGGCGGCGATATTGAGGCGCTTTCAGGCTGCGGATCAGCATAAATAACAGCACAAAAGGCTGCAGCAGATACATTAAGAATGTGTAAAAATGGCGCATGATTATCTGAAACCGGGAAAACTTACCGATAGTATAAAGATAAAAAAAGTGCGGTCAAATTTCACCGCACTTTGAGAGGATTTTAAGCCGGCATTAAGCTTTTGCCGCGGCCGCCGCTTTCACGATTACCGCAAATGCCGGCGCTTTTAATGATGCGCCGCCCACCAATGCGCCGTCGATATCCGGTTGAGTGAATAATTCGGCGGCGTTCGAATCGTTTACGGAACCGCCGTATTGGATGATCACCTGATCCGCCACCGCTTGAGATTTCGCCGCAATATGAGCGCGAATGAATGCGTGCACCGCTTGTGCCTGTGCTGGTGTCGCGGATTTGCCGGTGCCGATTGCCCAAATCGGTTCGTAAGCGATCACCGCGCCGTTAAAGGCTTCCACGCCTAAGGCGTTGATGACGGCGTCGATTTGGCGGGAAACCACTTCTTCCGTTTTACCCGCTTCGTTTTCCGCTTCGGTTTCGCCGATACATAAAACCGGGACTAAACCCGCTTCTTTCAACGCGCCGAATTTTTTCGCGATGAATTCGTCGCTTTCTTTGTGATAAGTACGGCGTTCAGAGTGGCCGATGATGATGTATTTCGCGCCGAAATCTTTTAACATTTCGGTGGAAATGTCGCCGGTAAACGCGCCTTTTACGTTTACGTCTACGTTTTGCGAACCTAAGGCGATTTTGCTGCCGGCAAGCGCGGCTTCCGCTTCCGCCAAATACATCACCGGCGGTGCGATGGCTACGTCGCAGCCTTCCACGCCGGCCAATTCGGTTTTTAAGCCTTCGATTAATTCTTTGGTAAACGCTTTGCTGCCGTTTAATTTCCAGTTACCCATGACTAATGGTTTACGAGATGCCATATTTTTAATCTCCGTGTTAATAAAAATAAACGCGTTTAATATACCAAATTTTTATTAGGCGTTTCGGCTTTTTTTACAATTTTTTGATCTAATTGGTGATTATTTTTGCTTTAGCGGGTAGAATTCGGCGCATATTTTTGATATTTTTTAATCAATTTTTGTACTAAGTGAACCCGTTATGCGTATTTTCAAAGCCGAACAATGGAATCTGGCGCTGCTTCTGCCGTTATTTGAAGAATACCGGTTGGCGCACGGCATGTCGGAAAATCCCGATCGTACCTTAACCTTTCTGAATAATCGTATCCGTTTCAGCGAAAGCATTTTTTTCATTGCCGTTAACGAACATGAAAAAGCCGTTGGGTTTATTCAGCTTTACCCGCGTTTGTCTTCGCTGCAGTTACAACGTTACTGGCAGTTGACGGATATTTTCGTGAAAGACGGCAAGTATAAGAACGATATTTATAAAGCATTGATTGAAAAGGCAAAAGAGTTTGTCAGTTTTACTCAGTCGAATATTCTGACGGTGGAGCAGGATCAGCAACAGCGTAATATTCTGGAAATGGAAGGGTTTAAATTGAATCCCCGAAAATCGGTGTTTGAATTGGTTTTATAAGAGCAAAATAAAATGACCGCCGTAAAAGTGCGGTCATTTTTTGTTAAGTTTTTTTATTTTTTAGCCGGCGTGACGTCAAGCACTTCAACATCGAAATGTAAGGTTGAATTTGCAGGAATAGTGCCTAAATCCTGATCGCCATAAGCCAGTTTCGGCGGAATGACCAATTCGATTTTGCCGCCTTTTTTCACTAACTGAAGACCTTCAGTCCAACCCGGAATAACTTGGTTTAACGCAAATTCGGCCGGTTGACCGCGTTCTACCGAACTGTCGAATACGGTGCCGTTCGGTAATTTACCGGTATAGTGAACTTTTACGCTGTCTTCCGGTTTGATAGTTTCGCCTTCACCCGGCGTTTGAATGCGGTATAAAAGGCCGGATTGGGTTTCTTTCACGCCTTCCTGTTTTTTGAATTCGGCCGCGAATTTTTCGCCGTCAGCTTGTGCCTGTTTGGCGGCTTCGGCCGCTTTTGCCGCCTCTTCTTTGGCTTTTGCTTCCATTGCTTTACTGAGTTTTTCGTTTAAATCCGTTAAGGTTTTTTGCAATTCCTGGTTCTTAGTTAAATCCACTTTGCCAGCAAGTGCATCTTTTACGCCTGAAACGAGTTTATCCTGATCGTAATTCATCACTTCTTTTTGGGAATCTACCAACCCTTTCAGATCCGAACCCAGTAACACGCCCACGGCGTAAGAAGGGTCTTTTACCAAATCCGAGTTTGCCGCCGGCGCGGCTTGGGTTTCCGCAGCAGTCGCGGCCGTTTTGTCTTTTTCGTTACAGGCCGTCGTCATAAAAACGGCGCCGACTAATAATGCAACCGCTGAGAGTTTTTGAATTTTTACCATTGTTTTTCCTCTGTGTTTTCCTCTGTATTAGGGTAGAATATTGAATTAGAGTAAAGCTTTATCCCTCAATGCACAACCTTTTATTTAAAATATTATGCAAAATCTTGAAGAACGAATCGCCGAACTGGAAATGAAAATTACATTTCAAGACAATCTATTAGAGGAACTAAACCACGCATTAGTTCAACAACAATTTGTGATTGATCGCATGCAGGTGCAATTGCGCCATGTGGCGACGAAGCTGCAAGATATGCAGCCTTCGAATATTGCCAGTCAGGCGGAAGAAACCCCGCCGCCGCATTATTGATGATATGAAAAAAACGTTGCTTTTTTTGACCGCACTTTTCATGCTGAACGGGTGCGGCACGGTCGTGCAGTTGATGAATCCTGCCGACAAATACGAAGCCTATGACGGCACGCTGTACGATTGGCGACAGGCGCAGAAATGGGGCTTGCCGATTTTGGATTTGCCTTTGTCGTTTTTGCTGGATACCGCTTTGTTACCTTACGTTTGGTCGCAACAAGAATGAAATTAAATCCTCAACAACAAACCGCCGTTGAATACACTTCCGGACCTTGTTTGGTGCTGGCGGGGGCGGGTTCCGGTAAAACCCGCGTGATTATTAATAAAATCGCTTATCTTATCGGTAAGTGCGGTTATTTGCCGCGCCAAATCGCCGCCGTGACGTTCACCAATAAAGCGGCGCGGGAAATGAAAGAGCGGGTCGCGCATTCCATCGGTAAAGCGCAAACCAAAGGTTTGATCGTTTCTACGTTTCACACCTTAGGTTTCGATATCATTAAACGCGAATACAAACATTTGGGCTTTAAAGCCAATATGACGCTGCTTGACGAACAGGATCAAACGGCGTTGTTGAAAGAGCTGACCGCCGATTATTTGCAGGAAGACAAAGATTTACTGCGCGAACTGACGATGCAAATTTCCAATTGGAAAAACGATTTGATTCTGCCGGAACAGGCTCAAGCGTTGGCGAAAGATCAGAAACAGCAGGTTTTTGCCCGTTGTTATGCCCGTTATGCCAATCAGATACGCGCCTATAACGCTTTGGATTTTGACGATTTAATCATGTTGCCCACGCTGTTGTTTAAACAAAACGAAGAAGTGCGGTCAAAATGGCAAACGAAAATTAAATATTTGCTGGTGGATGAATATCAGGATACTAACACCAGCCAGTACGAATTGATTAAACTGCTGGTGGGGAAGCGGGCGCATTTTACCGTGGTAGGGGATGACGATCAGTCCATTTATTCCTGGCGCGGGGCGCGACCGCAGAATATGGTGCGTCTGCGCGATGATTTTCCCGATTTGAAGGTGATCAAATTAGAACAGAATTATCGCTCCACGCAACGGATTTTGCATTGCGCCAACATTCTGATTGATAATAACGTTCATGTTTTCGAGAAGAAATTGTTCTCGAATCTGGGCGAAGGAGAACCGCTGCAGGTTATTGAAGCGAACAATGAAGAGCAAGAAGCGGAACGCGTGGCGGCGGAACTGATTGCCCACCGTTTTTCGCATAAAACCAAATATAAGGATTATGCCGTTTTGTATCGCGGTAACCATCAATCCCGTTTGCTGGAAAAAATACTGATACAAAATCGCATTCCTTACAAAATTTCCGGCGGAACGTCTTTTTTCAGCCGCATGGAAATTAAAGATATGATGGCGTATTTGCGCGTGTTGGTGAATCAGGACGACGATGCGGCGTTGCTGCGCATTATTAATACGCCGAAACGGGAAATCGGCGCGGTGACGCTGGAAAAACTGGGCATATTGGCGCATGAGAAGCATATCAGCCTGTTTGAAGCCATTTTTGATTTCGATTTAATTCATCGTGTGACGCCGAAGGCTTATAATGCGTTACAGCATTTTGCCCGTTGGATGGTGGAATTGAATGACGAATTACAGCGTTCCGAACCCGAACGGGCGGTAAAACGCATGTTGACGCAAATTCATTACGAAGAATATTTGTATGAAAATGCCGTTAGCCCGAAAGCGGCGGAAATGCAAAGTAAAAACGTCGCCACGCTGTTCGAATGGGTGGGCGGTATGCTGCAAGGCGACGATAATAATGAGCCGATGACGTTGGATCAGGTGGTAACGCGCCTGACTTTACGCGATATGATGGAACGCGCTGAAGATGAAGATGAAAGTGATCAAGTCCAGTTGATGACTTTGCATGCGTCTAAAGGGTTGGAATTTCCTCACGTGTTTTTGGTCGGCATGGAGGAAGGACTGTTGCCGCACCAAACCAGCATTGATGAAGATAATATCGAGGAAGAACGCCGTTTGGCATATGTCGGCATTACCCGCGCGCAACGGACGTTGCGTTTTACTTTATGCAAAGAACGTCGTCAATACGGCGAGCTGATTAAGCCCGAGCCGAGCCGTTTTTTACTGGAGTTGCCGCAGGACGACGTATTATGGGAAAGGGATAAGCCGCCAATGACGGAACAGCAAAAGCAGCAAAAGGCATCCGCCAATATTGCCAATCTGCGCGCTATCCTGGCGCAATCCAAAGCGAAATTGTAGAGGATTTAGTCAAACGGGTATTTTTTTGTAAAAAGCGTTTGACTTCATCTCAGAAATCCGTATCATACGGCCCACAAACCGATTGCGGTGAGATGGCCGAGCTGGCTGAAGGCGCTCCCCTGCTAAGGGAGTATGGGGTCAAAAACTCCATCGAGGGT
>CAUTMS010000024.1:0-6199 GCA_963539805.1 uncultured Actinobacillus sp.
TACAATATCGTCTTCAGTCCTTATGTGAATAGTCCAGATTTTGGGGGGCAGATCAACAAGGCCCGTAGTTTGCTCATGACGCCTCGTTCGCAATATAAAACGTAATTTTTGCTTTGGTCCAGCTCGCCAAATTTCTTAACCCGAGAAAACATTAAAACCACCTGAAATAGATATCTATTAACAATAGCTTCTATTCCATTTGTTCCGTTTTATCATCACTGATCAAATTTCGTTTGATAATAAAAGAAAAGCAGCTTCCGGCGCCTTCCTGACTTTCAATATCCAAATGTGAATGATGCTGTTTTAATGCATGTTTCACAATCGCCAGACCTAATCCGCTGCCGCCGGTTTTATTACTGCGAGATTCGTCCACTCGATAAAATCGTTCCGTTAAATGTGAAATATGTTGTTGCGGAATACCGATACCATGATCTTTAACGCTAAATTTCATCCCTTGTTCACAGGCATGCCACTGAACTTGTATAAGATTCTTATCACCCGAATGTTTAATCGCATTATGAATTAAATTTGTAATAACGCTCTGTAATTGATATTCATCGCCTAATACGTAAATATCCGGTTCAATATCAAATTCAATTTGATGCCCCGATTGATTTAATATATCCATATCTTTTTTTATCGATAAAATTAATGCGGACATATTAAATTTATTGTGATCGGCATTAGATGAGGTTTCTATCTTAGCCAACTGATTCAGTTGTTCTAAGAGATATGTCATTCGTTGACTTTGCTCTAACATGGTTTGTACGACTTTCATTTGAAAATCCGTAAGTTTTTCGTTAGAAAGCATTTCTAAATAGCCCCGTAAAACCGTTAACGGCGTTCTTAACTCATGATTCATATTGGCTAAAAACGTTTGTCTTGAATGAACCAAACGAATCATTCCCGTTATATCGCGGGCGACTAATAAATAACGTTTCGTATCATAAGAGTTCAAATGGATTTCTAAATAACGTTGATTATACGTAAGTAATACTAAAGGACGGTTATGCTTGGTTTGTTGCCAATAATGTTTAAACTCGTCATAAAAGATAACGTTTAAAATTTGTTTAGGCGTTTTTTTATTCCAATAAAATTCAAAAAGTTGTTGTGATATTTGATTACACCATTCAATCACACCGTCATGACTAAAAATAATAATGGCATCCGGTAAATAATTAATATTACGGTTTAATTTAGACAGCAGGCGTAAATTTTTAATCTTTTCTTTTCGATTTATACGCTGATAATAAGCGACAGACTGAGATACGTTTTCCCAACTGGTTAAGGCAAATTTTTGATTATATTTAGGCTGAAGGGTACGTAATAAACGATGCTCCGTAAAGTGATGCCATAATAACGTGAATGATAAAAAAGAGAGCAACCAGTAAGTAAATCCTCCGGTGAAGAGACTAAATATCAAAGAAAAACCAACGATAAATACGATTTCAGCCAGAATATTCAATATTCGCATAATTAATCCCCGAAATGATTAGAGAACCTATAACCGCTCCCCCGCACGGTTTGTATATAACGCTCGCATTGATAAGGTTCAAGATTTCGGCGTAAACGGCGGACATAACTATCGACGGTGCGTTCTTCAATTTCTAAATCATCTTTCCAAATACAATTAAGTAATTGCTCTCGCGAGTAAACTTTTTCCGGATGTTGCATAAAAAAATGAAGCAACTTAAATTCCGTACCGCTTAAGTTAATTTCTTGCTGTTGGTAAAATATACGCTCGGCATTTTCATCAAGCACTAAATCATCTATTTGAATAATTTTTTGGTTCTGCTCGTATGCGCGTCGCCAGACCGCATTAATACGAGCTAATAAGACTTTAGGCGAGAACGGTTTGGTAACATAATCGTCCGCTCCGGCGTTGAGACATGTGATGCAATCATCTTCCGCGCTTCGTGCGGTAAGCATAATGATTGGAATCTGAGACGTTTCCTCTTGTTTTTTCAAATGTTGAATCAATTGAATACCGGAACGCCCCGGTAACATCCAATCCAGCAATATAAGTTTAGGGTGTTGTTTCAACTTATTCATTGCACTCTGAAAATCTTCCGCTTCTAACACATCATAATGCTGTTGTGATAAAAACAAGGCAATCATTTCACGAATTGCTCTCTCGTCCTCAACGACTAAGATCTTTTTTGTCATGTTCTTTCCTATAGTTGATATGACTGAGGCACAAAAGTGCGGAAAAAAACTCTGTTATTTTTTACCGCACTTTTGTTTTTTATGTTAATCATTACCCCATTTTTCCGCGAATATAATCCTCGGTTCGTTGGATTTTTGGTTTATCAAAAATCTGTTTGGTTTCGCCGAACTCGACTAACTCCCCTAAATACATAAAAGCCGTATAATCCGAACAACGGGCGGCTTGCTGCATATTATGCGTCACCATCGCCACCGTATAATCGTTTTTTAGTTCATTAATTAATTCTTCAATTTTCATTGTAGATATGGGATCCAGCGCAGAACAAGGTTCGTCTAATAATAAAACATCCGGTTTAATCGCGATGCCTCTGGCAATACACAAACGTTGCTGTTGACCGCCGGATAAGCTGTCTCCGCTTTGATACAGCTTATCTTTAACTTCATTCCATAATGCGGATTTAGTCAGCGCCCATTCTATGCGGTCATTCAATTCGGACTTTGATAATTTCTCAAATAAACGGATACCAAAGGCTACATTATCATAAATTGACATTGGAAACGGCGTCGGTTTTTGGAATACCATCCCCACTTTTGCCCGAATAAGTGCAATATCGGTATCCGTCACCAACAGATTTTCACCGTCTAAATTAATTTCACCCGTCGCCCGCTGATTAGGATAAAGTTCAAACATACGATTAAACGTACGTAATAAAGTTGATTTCCCACAACCTGAAGGCCCAATAAATGCCGTTACCTTGTTTTTAGCAATTCTTAAATTTATATCTTTCAATGCATGAAAATCACCATAATAAAAATTTAAGTGATGAACAGCAATCTTAGTTTCCGATAAACTAACCATAAAAATACCTTACTTTTGTTTCGGTTGAAAGAAAATGCGCGTGGCAATATTTAAGCACAGCACGAACAATGTAATTAAGGTTGCACCGGCCCAAGCCAGATTATTCCAATCCGTGAAAGGACTTGCCGCATATTGATAAATAACGACCGGCAAATTTGCCATCGGTGCGTTCATATCCCAAGACATAAACTGATTAGACAGTGCCGTAAATAATAATGGTGCGGTCTCACCGGCAATACGTGCAACGGCAAGCAATACCCCCGTTAATATGCCCGATTTAGCCGCGCGATAACAAATCATCACAATCACTCGCCACTGCGGGCAACCTAAGGCTACCGCCGCTTCCCGTAAATTATTAGGAACTAAATTCAACATGCTGTCCGTTGTTCGTACTACAATCGGAATAATTAATAATGCTAAGGCAAAAGCACCGGCCCAACCTGAAAAATGATTAAGCTGCGCCACATAAATACTATAAATAAACAGACCGATAATAATAGAAGGCGCCGATAACAAAATATCGTTCAAAAACCGCGTCACTTTGGCAAAACGGCTATAGCGCCCATATTCCGCCAAATACGTACCGGCCAATATTCCGATAGGCGTGCCTAATAATGTGCCGGCTGTAACCATCAATAAAGAACCTAAAATAGCATTAATCAGTCCGCCCTGTTCATTGGGCGCGGGAGTTTCGTGTAAAAATAAATCCAGAGATAACGCCGGAATTCCACGCGTAACCAGGGTGAAAATAATCCAGCAAAGCCAAAATAAACCGAAAATAACCGCGACATAGGCTAAACTTAACATCAGCGTATTTTGGCACTTTCGCCAATAAAAACGTAAGTTTTGATTACTTTTCATGATTTTTTCCCTTCTTTATTATTCATCCGCAAAATCATTAAACGCGAAATGGCAAGTACCGTCGTAGTAATTAAGAAAAGCAACAATCCTAATTCTATAAGCGAAGATTTTTGTAATCCTCCTGCTTCATTAAATTCATTGGCAATAGCGGAAGCAATCGACGTGGAAGGTGAAAATAATGAAGACGGCAATCGAAATGTGTTACCAATCACAAACGTTACCGCCATAGTTTCACCTAGCGCCCGTCCAAGACCAAGCATAATACTTCCGATTACCCCCGTTCTGGTATAAGGTAAAATGACTTTCCATATCACTTCCCATGTCGTCGAACCCAATCCGTACGCACTTTCTTTTAACATCGGAGGAACGACGCTGAAGACATCGCGCATTACAGACGAAATAAAGGGAATAATCATAATGGCCAAGATCAACCCGGCGGAAAATAAACCGATGCCGAAAGGCGCACCGGAAAAAAGCAAATCAAACACCGGTAAATCGCCCAGCGTCTCAATCAAATGCGGTTGAATATATTCCTGAAACAAAGGGACAAAAACAAATAATCCCCACATACCGTAGATAATAGACGGAATCGCGGCAAGCATTTCAATAGCGATACCGACCGGGCGTTTCAGCCATTCAGGCGCAAGTTCGGTTAAAAATGCCGCGATGCCGAATGAAACGGGCACGGCAATCACAAGCGCAAGAAACGCAGTAATGACCGTACCGATAATAGGCACCAGCGCACCATATCGATTTTGCACCGGATCCCATTCGTCACTCCATAAAAACGACAATCCGAATTGCTGAATGCTGTCCCAACTCCCCGCAATAAGTGAAATTAAAATTGCGGAGAGTAAAAGAAAAACCAATAGTGCGAAAAATCGAGTCGTATATTTAAACAGTGGCTCAATCCATCTATGATTAAGACATGTTCTTGTTACTTTAAGCATAACTTTTTCTAGCTTTATAAAAATTTGTTTCGAATCCGCACTTTTAAACGAATTAGCTTAAAAGTGCGGTCAATTTTTTTGTTATTTTTTCAATTCGGTTTGCCATTTCCCCCGAATGGTTTTTACCACCGTTTCAGGAATCGGAACATAATCCAATTCCGTCGCAGCGTCTTGCCCCTTGGTAAACGCCCAGTCAAAGAATTTTACGACATTTTGCGTCGCTTCCGGTTTATCGCTATTTTTATGAATGAGAATGAAACTGGCTGCGGTAATCGGCCAGGATTGTTCGCCCGCTTCATTCGTTAATACGACGCCCATTCCCGCACTTTCATTCCATTTGGCATTGCCGGCGGCGGCCATGAAACTTTCTTTCGACGGTTGAACCGTTTGACCGGCTTGGTTTTGCATTGCCGTCCAGGCCAACTGATTTTGTTTTGCATAAGCATATTCCACATAACCAATGGTATATTTCATCTGGCGAACATAGGCCGCGATGCCTTCGTTACCCTTACCGCCTTGTCCCGTCGGCCATTTAACGGACTTTCCTTCGCCTACGGTTGTTTTCCAATCGGAAGAAACTTTAGATAAGTAATTAGTGAAACCGAAAGTCGTACCCGAACCGTCGGAGCGATGGATGACAATAATATTTTTGTCCGGCAGAGAAAGCGTAGGATTTAATGACAGAATAGCCGGATCGTTCCATTTTGTGATTTTTCCCAAATAAATCCGAGCCAACACGTCGCCGGACAATTTAAGCTCTCCGGGCTTAATTCCCGGCAAATTAACGACAGGTACCGTTCCGCCGATAATGGCAGGAAATTGAAGTAATTGATGTTGTTGTAATAAATCCGCTTTCATCGGATCATCGGAAGCGCCGAAATCAATGGTTTTCGCGATAATCTGTTGTTGCCCGCCGCCGGAACCGATAGACTGATAATTAACCTTATTGCCCGTTTCTTTTTCATATAACGACGCCCATTTTGCATAAATCGGATAAGGAAACGAAGCGCCGGCGCCCGTAATACTATAAGCCTGAGAAACAATAGGCAGCGCGCTGAGTATTGTTCCCAGAATGACGGTTTTTTTTATCGTACGCATTAACATAACGAATTCTCCCTGAAGATGATGTGTTACTTATTGCGTGACTCAGTGTAGAAAAAAATTATGACAATTTGATGACAGCGATAAATAAAGACAACCCAATATCGTCAAAAATTTTTTATTAAAAACGATTGCCGGCGGCATCGAAAATAATGATGACCGCATAAAATGCGACATACAAATCGGCATCTTTAAAACTGATCTGCACCCCAAAAGTTGGACAGGTTCGTTAACTTAAATATTGAGCTCGGTATTGCACTGG
>CAUTMS010000025.1:0-5948 GCA_963539805.1 uncultured Actinobacillus sp.
CGCATAGCGTGTGGTTTTTTTATTATAGCTAGACGTTGTCTAGCTATAATAAAAATCCCGGCGAAAAAGCCGGGATTTTTTGTTTTATTCGAGTTCATCAAGCATAAATTCTTGCCGTAATCGGTGTAGCTGATCGCGTGCGGCGGCGGCTTTTTCAAATTCCAAATCTTGGGCGTATTTGTACATTTGTTGCTCGAGTTTTTTGATTTCTTTCTGCAATTCTTTTGGCGTTTTCGGTATTTTATAACCTGCAGAAGATTCCTCAACTTTATTATTACGGGATTTTCCTTTGATCCGGCCGGAACTTTGTCCGATGTCCAGCAGTTCTCCTACTTTTTTGTTTAATCCCTGCGGAATAATGCCGTGTTCTTCATTGTATTTTATCTGTTTTTCGCGGCGTCGGTTGGTCTCCGTGATGGCTTTATCCATGGAATGCGTAATGCGATCCGCATACAAAATCGCTTTCCCTTTCAGGTTGCGAGCCGCTCGTCCGATAGTTTGGATAAGCGAACGTTCGGAGCGCAGGAAACCTTCTTTATCGGCATCCAAAATCGCAACTAATGAAACTTCCGGAATATCTAAACCTTCACGCAATAAGTTGATACCCACCAATACGTCAAACTCACCCAAACGAAGATCACGAATGATTTCCACCCGTTCTACCGTATCAATATCCGAATGCAGATAACGTACCCGTACGCCGTGTTCTTCCAGGTAATCGGTCAGATCTTCCGCCATCCGTTTAGTGAGCGTCGTGACTAAAACCCGCTCATTTTTCTCCGCTCTTTGACGCGCTTCGGAAAGTAAATCATCCACTTGAACGGCAACCGGGCGAATCTCGATTTCAGGATCCACCAATCCGGTAGGCCGTACAACCTGATCGATAATTTCCGAACCGGATTTTTCTAATTCATAAGGTCCCGGCGTTGCCGAAACATAAATGGTTTGCGGAGCCAATCGTTCAAATTCTTCAAACCGCAACGGGCGGTTATCTAATGCGGAAGGCAGGCGAAAACCGTATTCAACCAGGGTTTCTTTACGGGAACGGTCACCGCGGTACATCCCGCCGATCTGTGGTACGGTGACATGACTTTCGTCAATAATTAATAAGCCGTCCGACGGAACATAATCAAATAATGTCGGCGGCGGCTCGCCCTCATTACGACCGGACAGATAACGCGAGTAGTTTTCGATACCGGAACAATATCCCAATTCGTTCATCATTTCGATATCAAACAACGTACGTTGGGTAATACGTTGTTCCTCCAGTAATTTGTTTTCTTTGATGAAGTATTCCCGGCGTTCCGCTAGTTCCGCTTTAATGTTTTCTATAGCGGCCAGAATCTGTTCGCGCGGCGTCACATAGTGAGTTTTCGGGTAAATCGTAAAGCGTGGAACGGCGCCGAAACTGGTGCCGGTGAGCGGATCAAACAAACTCAAACGTTCGATTTCATTGTCAAAAAGTTCAATACGTACTGCCTGATCGTCACTTTCGGCCGGAAAAATGTCGATAATTTCGCCGCGCACCCGAAAGGTACCGCGTTGAAACGCCTGATCATTACGACTGTACTGTAATTCCGCCAAACGGCTTAAAATCTGACGTTGATCGATAATGGCGCCGGTTTGCAGATGCAACATCATTTTCAGATAACTGTCCGGATCCCCCAAACCATAAATGGCGGAAACGGAAGCCACTACGATGGTATCGCGACGTTCTAAGAAAGATTTAGTGGCGGACAGCCGCATTTGTTCGATTTGATCGTTAATCGAGGCATCTTTCTCAATAAAGGTGTCACTGCTGGGAACATAGGCTTCGGGTTGGTAATAATCATAATAAGAAACGAAGTATTCCACCGCATTTTCCGGGAAGAAAGCCTTCATTTCCGCATAAAGTTGGGCTGCCAGTGTTTTATTAGGCGCCAGCAACATTGCAGGGCGGTTTAATTGGGCAATGACGTTTGCAATCGTAAAGGTTTTTCCCGAACCGGTTACGCCAAGCAACGTCTGGTGAGCTAAGCCGTCGTTAAGATTTTCGACGAGTTTTGCAATCGCGGACGGTTGATCACCGGAAGGCTTAAATTCAGAATGAAGAATAAAAGGTTTGGTATTAATTTTGTGTGTCATTTGGAATACTGATCTCTTATAAAGTGGGTGTATTTTATCATATTTTTTACAGGATTTCAGACGGGAAAATTCTAGGTTTTACACAGGGTTAGGAAAGTCAAGCTGTGTAAGGTAAAAAATTGATAAAAATTTATTTGAAATTTTATGGAAATTTTTTAACTTATTGAAATATAAGGAAATGTTATTTTACAACCAATTTTAAGTTCAATGAAAACAACCCTAGATTTTATAAGGCCTGCGCCAGTTTGTTAAAAAATAATTCACAGAGTTATCCACAGGTTGTGTGGATAGAAAAGTGCGGTCAAAAAATACGAAGTTTTTTGAACGCCGGCGTTGCCTGTAACCGCCGAGCACAGCATAATCTTATTGATCATAGCGAGTAAAAAGTTTAAATTTTAGGTTGACATTCGAGTTTAAGATCATTATTATTCGCGACCTATCGAAGCTAACTATGCTGAATATTGGGCTGAATACCGCCTTACTTTGAAGCCGAAAACGCAAATGGCAAAGAACAATAGTGATTACGGTGAATCAGGTTAGCGATGCAAAAGTTTATTCCTCCTTAGTTCAGTCGGTAGAACGGTGGACTGTTAATCCATATGTCGCAGGTTCGAGTCCCGCAGGAGGAGCCATTTTTCTTTTGGTGAATACTTATTTGTCTCCTTTGATAAGTATTTATAATCAACTAAGAGCTTTTAGCCCGAATTTTCGGGCTTTTATTTTTTCTGCGTCTTTATAACTTTGATTTATTTCTTGTCATTAATTCATAACTTCGGAGAATATTATGATTTTTCCCAGCTTAGCCATTATCGCCGGATTGTTATTATTAATTTGGTCCGCCGATCGTTTTGTGGATGGCGCCGCCGCGGTAGCGCGCCATTTCGGTATGCCGCAACTTTTAATCGGTATTGTGATTATTGGATTCGGCACCTCTGCGCCGGAAATGATTGTGTCGGCGATTTCGGCGATGAACAATAATCCGGGTATCGCATTGGGGAACGCCTACGGTTCGAATATTACCAATATTGCGTTGATTCTGGGCTGTACCGCGTTAATTTCCCCTCTGGCCGTGAATTCTCAGGTGTTAAAGCTGGAATTACCGATACTGCTTTTGATCACCGCGATTTCCGCTTATCTGCTTCATGACGGCGAAGTTTCCCGTTCGGATGCGGTGATTTTATTACTGATTTTCGCCATATATATGAGCTGGACCATTTGGCACGGTTTAACTCAGAAATCCGATACTTTGGTCGGCGATTTGCAGGAACATTTGAATACGCGCGAATATATGCCGTTAATCGTGTCAATTATTTGGGTGCTGGTGGGGCTAATCTTGTTAATCGGCAGTTCCCAGTTGCTGGTGTGGGGCGCGGTGGAAATGGCGAAGTTTTTCGGCATCAGCGATTTGGTTATCGGTCTGACTATTGTCGCCGTCGGCACCTCATTGCCCGAATTGGCCTCATCTTTAGTAGCGGCCCGCAAAGGCGAAGTCGATCTTGCCGTAGGCAATATTATCGGTTCCAACTTGTTTAATACGTTGGCTGTGGTGGGGATTGCCGGTGTGATTTCACCAATGCATGTGGGGCAGGAAGTGTTCTCGCGCGATATGTTGGTTATGTCCGCATTAACGGTGTTATTGCTGATTTTTGGTTTCGGTAAGAAAGGGGAAATTAACCGTCTGAAAGGGTTGATTTTCTTGCTGGCTTATATCGGCTACAATGTCTGGTTGTTCAAAACGGCAATTTAATTCGCATCCAATAAAAGTGCGGTCAATTTTTCGCTTGTTTTTTTAATCCAAAAAACATTCGGAATTTTGACCGCACTTTTAACGAATCGCGGGCGATTGCCCTTGCGACTATTTTCCTAAATTATCAAAGAATTTTTTCACACTGTCGAGGAAGCTTGACGATTTCGGACGTTGCGTCGTTTTGCCTTCCAGGCTGGTTTCCAGTTTGTATAACAGATCTTTTTGTTCGTCCGTCAGTTTCACCGGCGTTTCTACCGTAATTTTACAGATTAAATCGCCCGCATAGCCGGAACGCATGGCGGTAATTCCTTTGCCGCGCATACGGAACATGGTGCCGGTCTGCGTACCTTCCGGGATTTTGAGTTTCGCTCTGCCGTCCAGGGTCGGAACTTCAATCTCGCCGCCCAGCGCCGCTTGAGTGAAGCTGATTGGGACTTCGCAGTAAAGGTTGTTGCCGTCGCGTTCGAAAATGTGGTGATCTTTCACATGGATGACCACGTATAAATCGCCCGCCGGCGCACCGTTTTCACCTGCTGCGCCTTTGCCCGCCAAACGTAATTGGTTACCGCTGTCGACCCCTGCGGGAATTTTAACGGACAGGCTTTCGGTTTTGTGTACGCGACCGTCGCCGTGACATTTTTTACAAGGTTTTTCGATTTTTTTACCGGTTCCGTGACAGTGCGGGCAGGTCGTTTCCGTCATAAAGAAACCTTGCTGACGGCGAACCCGTCCGTGGCCGTGACAAGTCGGACAGGTTTCCACTTTGGAACCTTTTTCCGCGCCGGTGCCGTTACAGTGATCACAAGATGCCAGAGTTTGAATCTGAATATCTTTAGTGACGCCGCGAACTGCTTCTTCCAGCGTGATTTCTATGTCGTAACGCAAATCGTCTCCGCGTACCACGCGTTGACGACTGGAACCGCTGCCGAACATTTCGCTGAAGATGTCTTCGAATCCGCCGAAACCGCCAAATCCGCCGCCGAATCCACTGGCACCCGCGCCACCGAAACCGCCTTGTTCAAAGGCGGCGTGACCGTATTGATCATAAGCCGCGCGTTTTTCTTTATCGCTTAGAATTTCGTAGGCTTCATTGATTTCTTTGAATTTCTCTTCGCTTGCTTTATCCCCTTTGGTGCGGTCAGGGTGGTATTTCATGGCGAGACGTTTATAGGCTTTTTTAATCGCTTTTTCGTCCGCACCGTGTTCCACACCAAGGATTTCGTAATAATCTTGTTTTGCCATAATTTTGCGTATTATATGCGTAGGGGCGGATTTTATATCCGCCCGAAATGATTGTTAATGCAAAGGGGCGGGTATAAAACCCGCCCCTACAAAGGGGATTATTTATTATCCTTCACTTCTTCAAATTCCGCATCAACTACACCGTCGTCGTTTCCGCCTTGGGATTGCTGACCTTGCGTATTTGCCTGCGCTTGTTGTTGAGCGGCTTGCATTAATTTTTCAGAAACCTGGATTAAGGCTTGGGTTTTCGCTTCAATCGCGTTTTTATCATCGCCTTTCACCGCTTCTTCCAATTCGCTTACCGCTTTTTCAATCGGCGCTTTATCGTCCGCAGATAATTTGTCACCGGCTTCCGTTAATTGTTTACGGGTCGCGTGGACTAATGCATCCGCTTGGTTACGGGCTTGTACCAATTCTTCAAATTTACGATCCGCTTCGGCGTTGGCTTCCGCATCACGAACCATTTGTTGAATTTCTTCGTCGCTTAAGCCCGAAGAAGCTTTAATCGTAATTTGTTGTTCTTTACCGGTGCCTTTATCCTTCGCGGAAACGTGAATAATACCGTCCGCGTCGATATCGAAAGTCACTTCAATTTGAGGCATACCACGCGGAGCCGGGTTAATGCCTTCAAGGTTAAATTGACCTAAAGATTTATTGGCACTAGCTTGTTTACGTTCACCTTGAAGCACGTGAATGGTTACCGCACTTTGGTTGTCTTCCGCCGTTGAGAACACCTGTGATTTCTTCGTCGGAATCGTGGTGTTTTTCTCAATCAGGGTTGTCATCACACCACCCATGGTTTCGATACCTAAAGATAACGGTGTTACGTCTAACA
>CAUTMS010000026.1:0-2710 GCA_963539805.1 uncultured Actinobacillus sp.
CGCATAGCGTGTGGTTTTTTTATTATAGCTAGACGTTGTCTAGCTATAATAAAAAAACCGAATTCCGTAGAATTCGGTTCCTTAATCGTTTATTCGCGCAATATTTGAAATTTAGGCATTCAGGATCTTTTGAATTTCCTGAATACTTAAATGATAACCGTGCGGGCAACCGTGCCAGACATCCAGCATTTTGATATATTTATCCCACATCGGAGTTTGTGAATCGCAACCGTGTTCGCAATGCATGAATTCCTGATATTTGCCTTCCGTGCCGGTGATAAAACGTAAATAATTTAAGTATTTTTTCTCGCGCACCGCGCAGTAACCGGCGAATTTTAAGCGATGTTCCGTCACTTCGGTTTTATTGCTTAAGTTGTTGTAAGACACCTGCAACGCTTTATACATTTCAAGGGTGTCAAGCACGGTTTGACATTCTTCCGCGGAAAGATTGCTGAATTCGCTATCCAGCGCTTGCAATTCCAAACTGAAACCGCCGCGTACAATGGCTTCCGAACGGGCGTAGGTTTTCGCATTGGCGGGGTCAAGCAATCCCATAAGCTTGTATTGATTGGCCAAAATCAAACGTTGCGTAGTGGTCATTTCCATAATGATTACTCCTAATCGATGCTGTTCAAGTCTTCTTCGGAAAGCCCGGTTTCTTTTGCTTTCACATTGCCGTCTGTGGCGCGATATTCTAAGTTTTGGTAATAGGCTTCACGGAATGTAATGTACGGATCCGTCGCTTGTTCTAACAAGGCTTCCGCATTTGTATTTATAGCTTTAGCGCGGGTATCCACTTCCTGAATACTATATTTTACCAATGACCAAGCGCCGCCAACCCAATGCCAGAACGGATAAGTATAAACGTTGTCTACCAGCGCACCGGTTAATTCACGAGTGGTGGTGGCATTGTATATCGGCAATACGATATAAGTACCGGGATTGACGCCGTAGCTCCCCAGGGTGTCGCCAAAGTTGCGCTGATGTTCAATTTTAAGCGGATCGCTGTAACTTGCCCAGTCGATTAAACCGCCCAATCCGAAAGTGGAATTGATGATAAAGCGATTTAAATGCACCATCGCTTTTTGCCCTTCGCCTTCCCATAAACGGTTCAAGAAACTAACGGGTTCGTCAAGGTTATTGGCGGCATTGGATAATCCGGTAGTAAGCGGATCCGGCAGCGCGTTCCAGCCTTTGGCGGCAGGTTTCAATAAATACGGGTCTAGCACTTTGTAGTTGAAATCCCACATGGTGCGGTTAAATCCTTGCAGCGGGTCGTTTCGTTCGCCCGTCACCGGATCTAACGTGTTGCTGCAACCGGCTAGGGCCACGACACTGAAAAGTGCGGTCAAAAAAAGAGAGATTTTTTTCATACGGTTATCCTGTGGTAAAACAATTTTTGCATTGTAAATGAGTTATTCCGGAATTGGCAAATAATTCGCCGCACTTTTTTCATTATTGCCTGGCATAAATTGAATTTTTATGCAAAAATAAAGCATAATTAATCAGTTAACCGTTTGCGAATTTGCTTGAATCAGGCGTCGTTGTCCTTTAGAATAGGCAAAATTTAGCCTGTGTGCGCTAAAATTTATCAGCAAATCCCGCAAATTTGTGATGTCCGTGCAATATCACATGTAAAATGCATGAAAAGTGCGGTCGTTTTTTTCGGGATTTTGGGTTAATGAACATTCGTAAGTGTTCGACCGAATAACAATTTATAGGAGATATTTTATGTCTGAACCTGCAATTCTTGTTTTAGCAGACGGCAGCGTTTTTCACGGCACCTCTATCGGCGCTACGGGGCACACGATCGGCGAAGTGGTTTTTAATACTTCAATGACCGGCTATCAGGAAATTCTCACCGACACCTCTTATTTTAAACAAATTGTCACGCTCACTTATCCCCACATCGGCAACACCGGCACTAATCCGGAAGATCTCGAAAGTAAAGGCGTTTACGCCGCCGGCTTAATTATTCGCGATTTACCGATGATTCACAGTAACTTCCGCGCCAATCAAAGCCTTTCGGATTATTTAAAAGAAAATAATGTGGTGGCTATTGCGGATATCGATACCCGCCGTTTAACCCGCCATTTACGCGATAACGGCGCGCAGGCGGGCTGCATTATGGCGGGCGAAATCGATGAGGCGAAAGCTCTTCAATTCGCCAAAAGTTTCGGTTCCATGGCAGGTAAGGATCTGGCTAAAGAAGTGACTTGCGACAAGCCGTACAGCTGGGACGAAGGCGAGTGGAAACTGGGTGAAGGTTATGTGAAAGCGCCGAAGGCGGAATTCAACGTTGTGGCCTATGATTTCGGCGTGAAACGCAATATTTTCCGCATGCTTGCCCAACGCGGCTGTCACTTAACCGTGGTGCCGGCGACGACGTCGGCGGAAGAGGTGCTTGCGCTCAATCCGGACGGCGTTTTCTTATCCAACGGCCCCGGTGATCCGGAGCCTTGCGATTACGCCATCGAAGCCATTCAAAAAATTCTGGCCAGTAAGAAACCGTTATTCGGTATTTGTTTAGGGCACCAATTATTAGGTTTGGCAAGCGGCGGCAAAACCAAAAAAATGGCGTTCGGTCACCACGGCGCCAATCATCCGGTACAGGATTTGGATACGCAAAAAGTGATGATCACCAGCCAAAATCACGGATTTGAAGTGGACGAACACAGTCTGCCGGCAAACGTGCGCGTCACGCATCGTT